>NZ_CP050902.1:1358884-2717768 GCF_012272695.1 Nocardioides sp. JQ2195 | reverse complement strand
ATCGACAACGGCATCAAGCAGTTCGGCGGCGACAACGGCGAGATCAAGAACGCCCTGTTCAACTGGGGCCTGGGCGCGGTCGCCTGGCTGATCATCGGCAAGGTGCTCGACAAGGTCATCCGCCCCTGAGGCAACCGTGCGGTGACCGCCCACTGGTGTGATGCATGTCACGCTACTGGGCGGTCACTTTCATGCAGCAACTTGTTCTAGTGTGTCCGGTGCGTGTCGATCATCACTTCGGAGGGGAGTGACGGCACGCGCTGACAGCGAAAGCTGTGGAGGGATATACACATGTCTATTGCTATGCTCGGAACTGGTCTGCGCAAGGTCGCGGCGGTGGGTGCTCTGGCGCTCGCCTCGGCCGGCCTGTCCATCGCCACCACCAGCCCCGCCCAGGCCGAGAGTGCCTCGCTGAGCTACACCTGCACGGTGCCGATCCTCGGCGACAAGACCTTCACGGTGGTGGCCGACACCGACGCGCCGGCCAAGACCGTCGTGGGCCAGTCGTTCACCCCTGCCGTGGCGTCCACGGTGACGATCCCCGAGGACGTCGCCGGCCTGATCTCCGGTGTGCTCGGTGCCACCACCGTGGAGGGGACTGCTGTCGTCACGACTCTCGTCGGCGACCGGACGGAGGCCGTCGACCTGGCCGTGCCGCTCACCGAGATCCCGGCGGGCCCCCTGGCCGTCGTGGCGACCGGTGTGGGTGCGCCGGTGACGGCGACGAAGGCGGGCCAGCTCGTCCTCGCCTCGTCCGACTTCACCTCGCACCTGGTCTTCAAGAAGGCGGACGGCAGCGAGGCGCTCACGGCTGACGTGCCCTGCACCCTCGACGAGGGCCAGGACGCAACGGTCGACACCATCGCGGTCGCGAAGGCCGGCACCAGGACCAGCGCCTCGGTGAAGTACGTCAAGTCCAAGAAGCAGTTCAAGCTCACGGCCAAGGTCAAGGCGCCCGTGAAGGCGACCGGCACCGTGAAGCTCGCGGTCACCAAGAACGGGAAGAAGTTCAAGACCGTCAAGGCCAAGGTCAACAAGCGGGGCGTGGCCAAGGCCACCGTCAAGCGCGTCAAGAAGGGCAAGTACGTCATCAAGGCGACGTACTCGGGCAACAAGAACCTGAAGGCCTCCACGGACAAGGTGAAGAAGAAGGTCTGACCCGCTCCTGGGTGGATTCCGGGCCCGTCCCGCGCGAGTGCGCGGGGCGGGCCCTTTCGCGTCAGGGGCGGCGCTCGGAGCTCCGACGCTGTGACTGAACCCACCATGGACACTGTTCCGCGGGTGGGCGACCAACTAGTAACCTCACGAACAAATCCTCAGGTCACGGCCTGGGGGATGGAGCCGGTCGCGCGCAGCGGCCGCGCCGCAACCGACTGCACAGGAGGGGCCGAACCGGCCACACCACCATGAACATTGTTGTCCTCGTGAAGCATGTCCCCGACGCCACCGCCGACCGGCGGTTCGAGTCGGACAACACCGTTGACCGCGTTGGCGTCGACGGTCTTCTGTCGGAGCTCGACGAGTACGCCGTCGAGCAGGCCCTCCAGATCAAGGAGAAGGCCGAGGGCGATGTCACCGTGACCGCGCTCTCGATCGGCCCCGAGCAGGCCGTCGACGCCGTGCGCAAGGCGCTGCAGATGGGCGCCGACCAGGGTGTCCTGGTCACCGACGACGCGATCGCCGGTTCCGACGCCGTGGCCACCTCCCTGGTGCTCTCCAAGGCCATCGAGAAGATCGGCCAGGACAATGGTTCGGCCGACCTCGTGGTCACCGGCATGGCCTCGACCGACGCCGGCACCAGCCTGGTGCCCGCGATGCTCGCCGAGCGCCTCGGCCTGCCGCAGGTGACCTTCGCCTCCGTGGTGGAGACCCAGGGTGACCAGATCCGCGCCAAGCGTGACGGTGACGCCGCCACCGAAGTCATCGGAGCCACCCTGCCGGTGCTGCTCTCGGTGACCGACCAGACCGGTGAGGCCCGCTACCCGTCCTTCAAGGGCATCATGGCGGCCAAGAAGAAGCCGATGGAGACCTACTCGCTCAGCGACCTCGGCGTCGACGCCGGCCAGGTCGGCCTCGACGCCGCGTGGACCGCGGTCGAGGAGACCACGGCCCGCCCGCCGCGCACCGCCGGCGAGATCGTGACCGACGAGGACGGCTCGGGCGCCACGGCGCTGGCCGAGTTCCTTGCCTCCAAGAAGTTCATCTGAGGAGCCTGAACATGTCTGAAATCCTGGTACTCGTCGACCACGTCGACGGCAACGTCCGCAAGACCACCAACGAGCTCCTGACGATCGCTCGTCGCCTCGGCGAGCCGTCGGCCGTCTTCATCGGCTCCGGGGAGGCCCCCGTCGACGCCCTGAAGAAGTTCGGTGCCGAGAAGATCTACGCCGTCGACGACGCCGAGATCAAGGGCTACCTGGTGGCCCCCAAGGCCGAGGTGCTGGCTCAAGTCGTCGAGAAGGCTGGTGCTGACAGCATCGGCGCGATCCTGATCCCGTCCTCCGCCGAGGGCAAGGAGATCGCCGGTCGCCTGGCCATCAAGATCGAGTCCGGTGTCATCACCGACGCCGTGGACGTCACCGACGGCGGCGTCACCACGCAGTCGGTCTTCGCCGGTTCCTTCACGGTCCAGGCCAAGGTCAGCAAGGGCACGCCGATCATCACGGTCAAGCCCAACTCCGCCGCTCCGGAGGAGGTGGCCGGTGCCGGCGCCGTCGAGCAGTTCGCAGCGACGATCTCCGACGCCGCCAAGTCCGCCCAGATCGTGGCCTCGCAGCCGCGTCAGTCCACCGGTCGCCCCGAGCTCACCGAGGCCGCCATCGTGGTCTCCGGCGGTCGTGGCACCGGCGGCAACTTCGAGCCGGTCGAGAACCTCGCTGACGCGCTCGGTGCCGCGGTCGGCGCGTCGCGTGCCGCCGTCGACTCCGGCTGGAAGCCGCACACCTTCCAGGTGGGCCAGACCGGCAAGACCGTCTCGCCGCAGCTCTACGTGGCGAACGGCATCTCCGGTGCCATCCAGCACCGGGCCGGCATGCAGACCTCGAAGACCATCGTGGCCGTCAACAAGGATGAAGAGGCCCCGATCTTCGAGCTGGTCGACTTCGGTGTCGTGGGTGACCTGCACACGGTCCTCCCAGCGCTGACCGAGGAGATCAACAAGCGCAAGTGATCGGACCCTCGCCGAGTCGGCACGAGTTGACGCCCCCTGTGGTCAACACGTGCCGACTCGGCGCATTTCCGACACGTCTGGCGGCGGGTCGGCGCGGTTGGCGGTGACTGAGACAGGGCCGCCGCCCCCTGCCCGCGCGACTAGGCTTGAGGGATGAGCATCGAGCAGGACGTCCGCGACGCAGCGCTGAGGGCCAGGGAGGCCAGCCACGACCTCGCGGTCGCGACCCGGGCCACCAAGGACTCCGTCCTGCTGGCCATGGCGGCCGCCCTCGAGGCGGAGCAGGAGTCGATCCTCGCTGCCAACGCCGAGGACGTGGACCGGGCAGAAGCCTCGGGCACACCCGCCAACATCATCGACCGACTGCGTCTCGATGCGGAGCGGATCACCGCGATGGCTGACGGACTGCGACAGGTTGCCGCCCTGCCCGACCCCGTGGGCGAGGTGCTGCGCGGTGGGGTGCTCGCCAACGGCTTGGAGCTGCGCCAGGTGCGGGTCCCGTTCGGTGTCGTCGGCATCATCTACGAGGCACGGCCCAACGTGACCGCGGATGCCGCCGGCATCTGCCTCAAGTCCGGCAACGCGTCCTTGCTCAAGGGCTCCAGCAGTGCGCTCTCGTCGAACGCACGCATCGTCGAGGTCCTGCGGACGGCGATCGAGCAGCAGGGCGTCGGCCCCGACGTGCTCCAGCTCGTGCCGGGCGAGGGCCACGAGGGTGCCAAGGCGCTGATGCGGGCCCGCGGACTGGTCGACGTACTCATCCCGCGAGGCGGGGCTGGGCTGATCCGCAGCGTGGTCGAGGAGTCGACCGTGCCGGTGATCGAGACCGGCGTCGGCAACTGCCACGTCTACGTCGACAGGGCGGCCGACCTGGAGAAGGCGGTGGCGATCGTGATTAACTCCAAGACCCACCGCACCAGTGTCTGCAACGCAGCGGAGTCCCTGCTGGTGCACGAGGACATCGCCGACGAGTTCCTGCCCACGATCATCGACGCCCTCCAGGACAAGGGTGTCACGCTGCACGGTGACGAACGCTTCTGCGAGTACGACGGGGTGGAGCAGGCCTCCGCGGAGGACTACGCCGACGAGTACCTCAGCCTCGACATCGCGGCGGCCGTCGTCCCCGACATCGAAGCGGCGATCCGGCACATCCGCGCCAACAGCAGCCAGCACACCGACGCGATCGTCACCGAGGACCAGCAGGCCGCCCGCCGCTTCGTGGCGGCCGTCGACTCGGCCGCCGTGCTGGTCAACGCCTCCACGCGCTTCACCGACGGTGGCGAGTTCGGCTTCGGGGCGGAGATCGGGATCAGCACCCAGAAGCTGCACGCGCGCGGCCCGATGGGGCTGCCGGAGATGACCAGCACGAAGTACGTCGTGACAGGGGACGGTCACATCCGCTGACCACCCCCTGTAGCGTCAGCACCATGCTTGGGGGGTCGGGGGAGTGAAGGCGTTCTTCGGCACGCTCGGATTCAGCATCCTCTCCGCGGTCGTGCCGGTCTTCAACGTCGAGGTCTACCTCGTGGCGTTGGCCACCCAGATCCCGAGGTCCGCCGCGTTGCCGGTGGCGATCGCGGCCGGCGCGGGCCAGGCGCTCGGCAAGGTCCTCTGGTACCACGGCACCGCGAAGTCGATGGAGCTCCCGTGGATGAAGCGCCGCATGGAGTCCGAGAAGTGGAAGCGCAGCTTCGCGAAGTGGCAGAACCGCATCGAGGAGCGGCCGCGGTTGGCGGCGGCCTTCATGTTCTCCTCCTCGTTGGTCGGATTCCCGCCCCTGCTGGTGATGGGTGCCATCGCCGGTGCGCTCCGCTTCCGCATGTCGATGTACGTCGCGACGATCTTCGTCGGCCGCACCCTGCAGTCGTGGGCGATCCTGGCGGGGCTGACGCACTTGTTCCACTGAGCCTCACGATAGGATCGCGCCCATGTCGTTGACCTCTTTGATCCTCGCCGCCTCCGAGACCTCCAGCGAGCCTGCCGTCAATCCCTACGTGGTCGGGGTGATCACCCTGGCGATCCTGCTGGTGTCACTGCTCATCGTGATGGCCATCGGTGGCGGGCGCGAGCACAGCTGACCATGGGAGAGCGCCGTCGCGTGGGGGTCATGGGTGGCACCTTCGACCCGATCCACCACGGACACCTCGTCGCAGCAAGCGAGGTGCAGGCGTGGTTCGACCTCGACGAGGTCATCTTCGTGCCGACGGGTGATCCGTGGCAGAAGTCCGACCGGCAGGTCTCGCCGGCCGAGCACCGCTACCTCATGACGGTGATCGCCACGGCGGCCAACCCGTTGTTCACCGTGTCCCGGGTCGACATCGACCGTGACGGGCCGACGTACACCATCGACACGCTGCGCGAGCTCGGCGCGTTGATGCCTGACGCCGACCTCTACTTCATCACCGGCGCCGACGCGTTGGCCAACATCTTCACCTGGCGCGACGTCGACGAGCTGTTCTCGCTGGCCCGGTTCGTGGGGTGCACCCGTCCGGGCTACGAGATGGAGATGAAGAGCCTCGAGGGGATCCCCGAGGACCGGGTCACCCTGGTCGAGATCCCCGCGCTGGCGATCTCGTCGACCGACTGCCGCAACCGCAAGGAACGAGGCGAGCCGGTCTGGTACCTCGTCCCCGACGGTGTGGTGCAATACATCGCCAAGCACAACCTCTATCCGTCTGGAGCAGCTTCTTGACCGCCACCGAGCACGCAGTTGAGCTCGTCCACGCGGCGGCCCGTGCCGCCTCCGACAAGCTGGCCCAGCGCATCATCGCGTTCGACGTCTCCGAGCAGCTGGCCATCACCGACGCCTTCCTCCTCGCCTCGGCTCCCAACGACCGCCAGGTCAAGTCGATCGTCGACGAGATCGAGGACAAGCTGCGCGCGATCGACGCCAAGCCGATCCGCCGTGAGGGCCACCGTGACGGTCGTTGGGTGCTGATCGACTACGGCGAGATCGTGGTGCACGTGCAGCACGAGGAGGAACGTGAGTTCTACGCCCTCGAGCGACTCTGGCGCGACTGCCCCGAGATCGGGCTCCCGGACGACGTCGTCTCGCACGAGCCGTGAGTCGGCGCCTGGTCCTGCTCCGGCACGGGCAGACCGACTGGAACGCGATCGGGCGTGGCCAGGGGCATGCCGATGTCGAGATCAACGACCTCGGGCACGACCAGGCCGCGGCAGTGGGGCCGGTCATCGCGGCGTACGCCCCGAGCATGCTGTGGTCCTCGGACCTGGCCCGCGCCCGCCAGACGGCGACGTACGTCGGCAAGGAGTGCGGTCTCGAGCCGCAGCTGGACGCGCGCTTCCGGGAGTTCGACCTCGGGGAGCGCACCGGCCTGACCATGGCGGAGTACGCCGAGCAGTTCCCGGCCGAGTACGCCGACTTCCGCGCCGGGCACTTCACGGCCGTCCCCGGCGGCGAGACCTCGACCGAGGTGGCCCTGAGGTTCCGTGCGGGCCTGGATGACGTCGTGGGAGCCCTGGCGGCGGGGGAGACCGGGGTCGTGGTCTCCCACGGAGCCGCGCTGAAGGTGGCCACCATCTCGTTGCTGGGCTGGCCGGCCGACCACGCCTCGGGGTTCCAGGGCCTGGACAACTGTGGCTGGGTGGTGCTCGACGAGCTCGTCGAGGGCGGGCGATTCCGGTTGGCTGCCTGGAACCTCACGGCCACTGCCACCCCTGCCACCCCCGATTTCGCATCTGGGCCCAGGACTGGTTAAACTTCCCGACGTTGTTCGCCGCAAGGCAGCAATGATGGGGCTGTGGCGCAGCTGGTAGCGCACCTGCATGGCATGCAGGGGGTCAGGGGTTCGAGTCCCCTCAGCTCCACAACACGAGGAAGCCCGGGCCGCTGGCCCGGGCTTCCTCGCATTTCCGGGTCCGGGGTGGACGCTGCGGACCTGCGTCGACGTCTTTGTGTGATACTCCCGGTCACACCCACCCGAGCGGTCACACCCACCCGAGGAGAGCCTGATGGTCCTGTCCCACCTCGTCCACGACCGTGCCGGTAGTGGTGAGCCCGTCGTGCTCATCCACGGGATCGGTCACCGCCGTGCGGCCTGGGCGCCGATCTTCGACAGGCTCGCCGCGAAGTACGACGTGATCGCGGTCGACCTGGCCGGCTTCGGCGAGTCGGCGCCGTACCGCAAGGACCAGCCCTACGACATGGACAACGCCTGCCGGGACCTGGCCGCCAACTTCGAGGAGTGGGGCGTCCACCGCCCCCATGTCGTCGGCAACTCGCTCGGTGGCGCGATCGCGCTCGAGCTGGCTGCGCGCGACCTCGTCTCCTCCGCCACCGCCCTGAGCCCGGCGGGCTTCTTCGGCCGGTTGTCCAGGTTCCGCGCGCTGGTTCCGCTGTGCCTCATGTGGGCGGGAAGCCATGCCCCGGACGCGGTCCTGCGCGCCGTCTCGGCCTCGTCCGCGGGCCGTCGGGTGATCGGCTTCCCGCTCTACGTGCACCCCGAGAGGGCCACGGCGGAGGCGACGTACGGCGACTGCCTGGCGATGAAGCGCGGTTCTGCCTTCCTGCCCACCCTCCAGGCCGGCGTCACCTATGTCTTCGACTCGCGGGTGGACGTGCCGACGACGGTCGCCTGGGGAACCGCTGACCGCTTGCTGCCCTACGCCCAGTCCCGCACCGCGAAGCTGAGGCTGCCCGGGGCTCGGCATGTTCCGTTGGCCGGCTGCGGCCACGTGCCGATGATCGACGACCCGGACACCATCATCGACCTGGTCGACGAGACGATCGGGCGCGAGTCCGGCGCAACAGACGTGGCCTGACGGCCCTCGGGATCAGTCCCGAGCGCTGACCAGTCGCCGGAACTCGGGTGTCACCTGGATCTCCGAGGAGGCGACGACAACTCGGTCGATGCCGGTGCCGGCCGCGCCGCCGGCGTCGAGGTCGGGCAGCGCGTCGCCGACGGATGGCAGCTGGTGCGCCGCGGAGGCGGCGATCTCGTGGCGGAGCAGGCCCTCGACGGCGTCGATGACCGTGCTGGCCCCGTGGTCGTCGATCGCCGCGGTGAACTCGACGCCCAGTCGCGCGGTCACCCCGTCGCTCGTGTTTGCCTGGGCCACGGCCCACAGGTGCTTGCGCGGGGGCGACGTCTCACGCCCCGGGGCGCACCGACGGCGTACGACGGTCGGCAGGGCAAGTGCGATCGCGGCCAGGGCGGCAAGACCTAGGACCAGCTCGATCACGAGTGCCTCCTTCGGAGTTGGCGCGGTCGCCCCGCTCGGGGTGAGCGGGGCGCCGCTGGCTCCAGTCTCGGCGACCGTGCGTGCGGAGCCCATGGGGTCCGGCACCCAAAGCGGGGTGCGGCGGGCAACCCGCGTCGCGCGGGGCACGTTGATGCGACGATGGCCGCATGCTCAGTGCGCACGGGTTCTCCCTCTCCTCCCGGGTGATCGCCATCAACGGTCTGCTGTTCGCCCTCGGGACGGCACTGCTGGCCTTCTCCCCAGCCACGGTCTCGAGCCGACCGTTGTGGTCGGAGGTGATCGTCCTGGTCGTCGGGCTGGCGGTGATGATCGTGGCCAACGGTGTCCTGGTGGGTGGCACGCTCAGGCCGCTGGACCGCCTGGTCACCCAGCTGGACCGGGTGCGCTCCACGGAGCCGGTCGAACGACTCCCGGTGCCTCGCTCCGGCCTGGGCCATGACCTCGCCGAGTCCGTGAACGACCTGTTCGCACGGATCGACACCGCGCGGCGGGACAGCAGCCTGGCCGCCCTCGCCGCCCAGGAGGCCGAGCGGGCCCGCATCGCCCAGGAGCTGCACGACGGCGTGGGACAGTCGCTGACCGCCGTCCTCCTCGAGCTCGGGGCGATCGTCGAGCAGGCCGACCCGGACACCGCAGCCGCCCTGACCGGGGTCCGCGAGACGACCCGGGCCAGTCTCGACGAGGTGCGCGGGGTGGCCCGGCAGCTGCGGCCACACGTCCTCGAGGACCTCGGCCTGCGCAGCGCCCTGGTTGCCCTGACCACGGAACTGTTCAGTCACGGGGAGACCCACGTCCGGCGCGGGATCATGCCCGGCCTGCCCGCGCTCGACGATCCCGTGGAGCTCGTCGTGTTCCGGGTGGCGCAGGAGGCGCTGACCAACGTCGCCCGGCACGCCCGGGCCCGGACCGTCGAGCTGACGCTGAACCAGGTGGGCACAGACGTGGTGCTCACCGTGAGGGATGACGGGATCGGGATCGCACCCGGGGCCGTCGGGACCGGCGTACGCGGGATGCGCGAGCGAGCGACGCTGGTCGACGGCCAGGTGGAGATCGGGCGCCGCGACGGTGGCGGGACCCAGGTGCGACTGGTGGTGCCGGCATGAGCGAGACCGCGCGGATCCTGCTCGCCGACGACCACGCGCTGGTACGCCGCGGGGTGCGGATGATCCTCGACCAGCATCCCGACTTCACCGTGGTGGCCGAGGTGGGGGACGGTGCGGAGGCCGTGGCGGCGCTTCGGGACACAGCGGTGGACCTGGCCATCCTCGACGTGGCGATGCCGCGGCTGACCGGTCTGCAGGCGGCCCGGGAGATCTCCCGGCGCCCCGACGCGCCCACGATCCTGATGCTCTCCATGCACGACAACGAGCAGTACTTCTTCGAGTCGCTGCGGGTCGGCGCGTCGGGCTACGTCCTCAAGTCCGTGGCCGACCGCGACCTGGTCGATGCCTGTCGTGCTGCCCTGCGCGGTGAGTCGTTCCTCTATCCGGGGGCCGAGTCGGCGCTGGTGCGCGACTACCTCGAACGGATCCGTCGCGGCGAGCGACTGCCCGCCGCCGTGCTGACCCCGCGTGAGGACGAGGTGGTGAAGCTGATCGCCGAGGGGAATTCGTCGCGCGAGATCGCCCGGGAGCTGACGATCAGCGTCAGGACGGTCGAGCGCCACCGAGAGAACATCCTCGGCAAGCTCGGCATGCGTGACCGGACCGAGCTGACCCGCTATGCGATCCGGGTCGGCCTGATCGAGCCCTGAGCGGCGCAACGAGTGCCTGTTCGGCCGTCAAGAACTGCCCGTTCGCGCAGCAAGGATTGCCCGTTCGCGCAGCAAGAACTGCCCGTTCGCGCGGGTCAGGCGATGGTGAGGCCACCGTCGACGGGCAGGGTCTGTCCGGTGATGTAGCCGGCTGCGTCGGAGGCCAGGAACACTGCGGTGGCGGCGAGCTCGCGCGGGTCACCCTTGCGACCGGACGGGATCCGGCCCTGCTGCTGCTCGAGGTAGCCGGGCGGGTACTGCGACGTCATCTCCGAGAGGAAGAAGCCCGGGGCGATCGCGTTGACCCGGATGCCCTTGCGGCCGGTCCACTGCTGGGCCAGGTCGCGGGTCAGCCCGATCAGGCCGGCCTTGCTGGCGGCGTACGCAGCCTGGGGGAGTCCCGCGGTGGTGAGCCCCAGGACCGAGCTGATGTTGATGATCGCGCTGCCCGGCTGCATGACCCGGCCACAGGCCTGGGCCATCCAGTAGCAACCGTTGAGGTTCACGTCGATGACGCCGGTGAACTGCTCGACGCTCTCCTGGGTGGCGGGGACTGCGGTGCCGATGCCGGCGTTGTTGACCAGGATGTCGACCCGTCCGAACTCAGCCATCGCGGCGTCGACCAAGGCCTGGCACTGGGCCTGGTCGGCGACGTCGGTCGCCACCGTGAGCGGCTGTCGCCCGGCGGCGCGGACCAGGTCAGCGGTCTCCTGGAGGCGGTCCACCCGGCGCGCGCCGAGCACGACGTCGGCGCCGGCCTCGGCCAGGCCCTGCGCGAACGCGACACCGAGACCGCTGGAGGCACCGGTGACGATGGCGACCTTGTCGTCGAGGCGAAACATGTCTGTGAGAGGCATGGCGGCCACTATGCCGCATCGCCCGACCGGGACCTCAGGCGATCAGGACTCCACCCGACCGGGGCCCCGGGGCGATCACGGTCGCCACACGATCGGGTTCCCGCGGTAGGCGCCGGAGTCGTAGTGCACCTCGGAGATCGACGTGCCGTCGTCCGTCAACGCGACCGCGACGCACATGGTGCCGGTCTCGCCGGCCTTCTCGACGGGCAGCTCGTCGTCGCAGCCGTCCGCGATGCCGAACACGGTCTGGTTGCCGTTCTCGTCGAGGCCGGACCAGTCGATCAGTGCCAGGGCGAGGGCGTCCTCGAGGTCGTCGATGGCGCGCACCTCGATCGTGATCAGCGCGGTCTCGCCGAAGCCCTGCCCGGAGCCGGCCATCTTCACGCCCTTCACGGTGTACTCGACCTGCGCCTTGGGGTTGCCCGAGGCGTAGACCTCGACCACTGCGGGATCGCCGTACGACAGGACGGTCCCGGGTGCGGTGGCCCCGGCGCCGGCCGCGGGCGGCGGCGGTCGGGTCACGCTCGGTGGCGCAGGGTCCGGGGCGACCGGAGCTGCCGTGGCCTCGCTGCTGGGACTGCCGGAGGGGGTTGCGGGCTCGCCCACGGTGCCACCGGAGGCGCTGCTGGTCCCTTCACAGCCGGTGAGCGTGAGGGCCGCGAACGCAGCCACGACGGGAAGCAGGAGACGAAGGCGCACGGCTGACCTCGGTTCGGACGCGATGAGTGGGGAGCGAGCTCTTCCTGCCCGGCCTCGGCCCTCGCGAAACCCCGGGCGGAAATCCGTTGCTCCTGCGGTATCATGGCGGTATGCCTCAGCGGTTCCTTCTTCGCCAGCCGCGCTGATCGATCATCGATCAACGCGGCCACCCTCCTGCCCGGAGGGTTTTTTTGTGCGCTGAACAGTGTCCTGGACAGCTCGCTGACCAGGGCGACGGGATGGCAGGAACCGCGGCAGTCGCGGAAGACACGAGGAGACGCAGATGAGTGAGCAGGCCGGGAACGAGCGGGAGACGTACGACGTCGAGGCCGTCCAGGACAAGTGGCAGCGGGTCTGGGAGGACATCGCGCCCTTCAAGGCGGACGACGACTCCGAGCGCGAGAAGCGCTACGCGCTCACGATGTTCCCCTACCCCTCCGGCGACCTGCACATGGGCCACGCCGAGGTCACCGCACTGCATGACGTGATCGCGCGCTACTGGTGGCAGAAGGGCTACGAGGTCCTGAACCCGATGGGGTGGGACTCCTTCGGCCTGCCCGCCGAGAACGCCGCGATCCGCAACGACGCACACCCTGCCGACTACACCTACGGCAACATCGCCACCCAGCTGGAGTCCTTCCAGAAGTACGGCGTGAGCTTCGACTGGTCACGTCGCTTCAACACCTCCGACCCGACGTACTACCGATGGACCCAGTGGCTGTTCCTGAAGTTCCACGAGAAGGGCCTGGCCTACCGCAAGAACAGCCCGGTGAACTGGTGCCCCAACGACCAGACCGTGCTGGCCAACGAGCAGGTGCTGGCCGACGGTTCGTGCGAGCGGTGCGGCGCCGAGGTCACCAAGCGCGAGCTGACCCAGTGGTACTTCCGCACCACGGCCTACGCCCAGGAGCTGCTGGACTGTCTGGACGACCTGCAACCGACCTGGTCGGACAAGGTGGTCAACGCCCAGCGCAACTGGATCGGTCGCTCCGAGGGCGCCCACGTCGACTTCGTGGTGGCCGACGCTCCCGGGGCCCGTGCTGAGGAGCCGGGGGACGAGGCGTCTCGAAGCATCACCGTCTACACGACCCGACCGGACACCATCTTCGGGACGACGTTCATGGTCGTCGCCGTCGACGCCGCGCTGGCCGACGAGCTGGTCACCGATGAGCAGCGGCCGGCCTTCGAGGCCTACCGCGACGAGATCCGCAAGGCCTCCGAGATCGAGCGGATGGCGACCGACCGCCCCAAGACCGGTGTCGACCTGGGCGTCACTGCTCGCAACCCGGTGACCGGGGAGCAGATCCCGATCTGGGCCACCGACTACGTCCTGGCCGACTACGGCACCGGCGCGGTGATGGGGGTGCCCGGCGGTGACCAGCGCGACTGGGAGTTCGCCACGCAGATGGGCCTGCCGATCGTGCGGACCACGGAGCCACCGGCCGACTTCGAGGGCGAGGCCTACAGCGGCGAGGGACGCACGATCAACTCGCCGGCCGAGGGCGCTGACGCGCCGTTGGACATCAACGGCCTGGCCGTCGAAGAGGCCAAGAGCGCCACGATCGCGTTCCTGGCCGAGCAGGGCACGGGTGAGGCCACGGTCAACTTCCGGCTGCGTGACTGGCTGCTGTCGCGGCAGCGCTACTGGGGTGCCCCGATCCCGATCATCCACTGCCCGGTCGACGGAGAGGTCCCGGTTCCCGAGGACCAGCTGCCCGTCGAGCTGCCCGAGCTGCGTGGCGCCGACCTGAAGCCCAAGGGCACCTCGCCGCTGGGGGCGGCGAGCGAGTGGGTCAACGTCTCCTGCCCGACCTGTGGTGGCCCGGCCACGCGCGACACCGACACCATGGACACCTTCGTGGACTCGTCCTGGTACTTCTTCCGCTACGTCTCCCCGCACGACGAGACGCAGGCCTTCGACTCCGAGCTGGCCAACGCCTGGGGACCGATCGACCTGTACGTCGGCGGCGACGAGCACGCCGTGCTGCACCTGTTGTACGCGCGCTTCTTCACCAAGGCGCTGCGTGACATGGGCCTGGTCACCTGGGACGAGCCGTTCTCGGCGTACCTGTCCCAGGGCAAGGTGGTCAACAACGGTCGCAAGATGAGCAAGTCGCTGGGCAACGGCGTCAGTCTGGGGGAGCAACTTGCGGAGTTCGGTGTGGATGCCGTCCGGCTGACCCTGGTCTTCGCCAGCCCGCCGGAGGACAACATCGACTGGGCGGATGTCTCGCCCGGTGGCTCGGTGCGCTTCCTGCAGCGCGCCTGGCGGTTGAGTGGTGACGTGACCAGTGCTCCGGGGGTCGACCCGTCGGCCGGTGACGTCGCCCTGCGCAAGGCCACCCACAAGACGTTGCACGAGGCCGAGGGCCTGGTCGAGAACCACCGCTTCAACGTGGTCGTGGCCCGCACGATGGAGCTGGTCAACGCGACCCGCAAGGCGATCGACTCCGGCTGCGGCCCCGAGGACCCGGCCGTGCGCGAGGCGGTCGAGGCCGTGGCGATCCTGCTGTCGTTGGTGGCGCCCTACACCGCCGAGGAGATGTGGGAGCGGCTGGGTCACCAGCCCACCGTCGCCCGGGCCGGTTGGCCGACCGTCGACGAGGCGCTGCTGGTCGAGGACTCCGTCGTGGCCGTCGTGCAGGTCCAGGGCAAGGTGAGGGCTCGTCTCGAGGTCTCGCCCGACGTCAGCGCGGCTGACCTGGAGGCCGCCGCGATGGCGGACCCGGCCGTGGTGAAGGCCCTGGACGGCAGGACCGTGCGCAAGGTCATCGTGCGTGAGCCGAAGCTCGTCAACATCGTCGCCAGCTGACGGTGGTCGAGGAGCGAGGCACGAGCGTCTCGAAACCACCACGGCGTGCCGGCGACCTACCGATAGTCTTGCTCCATGCCTGATCGCCGGATCGCCGTCGTCACGGACTCCACGTCGTCGTTGACCGCCGAGGAGGCCGCTGAGCACGGCATCGTCGTGATCCCGCTGCAGGTGATCATCGGCGCCACGTCGTACGACGAGGGAGTCGGCGGGGCCAGCCCGCAGATGGTTGCGGAGGCGTTGAAGAACTTCACGCCGGTCTCGACCTCGAAGCCGACGCCGACCGGGATGCTCGAGGCCTACCAGCGTCTGGTCGACGAGGGGTACGACGAGATCGTCGCGGTGCACATCTCCGGAGAGATGAGTGGCACGTTCGACTCGGCCCGGGTGGCGGCCCGCGACGCGCCGGTCCCGGTGCACGTCGTCGACACCCGTCAGGTCGGTCCGGCCGTCGGGTACGCCGCCATCGCGGCGGCTGAGGCGATCGCCGCGGGTGCCAGTGGCGAGGACGCGGTGGAGCTGGCCAGGTCGTGGGCCGAGGCCTCGACCACGCTGTTCTACGTCGACACGTTGGAGTACCTGCGCCGGGGCGGACGCGTCGGCAGCGCCGCCGCGTTCATCGGCGGTGCCCTGGCGGTCAAGCCGTTGCTGCGCATCGAGGACGGGAGCATCGTCTCGTTCGAGAAGGTGCGCACCGCCGGCAAGGCCCTGGGTCGTCTGGAGGACAAGGCGGTCGAGGCAGCCGGGGACCGCCGGGTCCACGTGGTGGTGGCCCACCTGTCCAGCCCGGACCGGGCCCACCAGCTGGCGTCGAAGATCTCGGCCCGGGTCGATCTCGCGGCTCCGATCAGGAACGCCGAGCTCGGCGCGGTGCTCGGGGCACATGTGGGTCCAGGCATGGTGGCGGTCTGCGTCTCACCGGCCGACCGCGCCGACCTCTGAGCCCGGCCCGGTGGTCCGTGCACCTTCGTGCACGCTCTTCAGGCGGTCATCCACAGGCTCCGGGCCGAGGGCTTTCGCCGCTCGCCGGCTGAACCTAGCGTCGGGCCATGCGTTCGCGAGCCCAAGCATCTGAGCACGCCGAGACGGTCAGCCGCCGTCTGCGGCTGTTGAGCGCCGAGCTCAACGGGATCCGTCCGCCGGTGGAGCCCCTCGCCCTCGACGAGCCACACACGCACCTGCGCGAGTTGCGTCCGGCGGGTGGAGAGGGGGCCAGCGGTGCTGACCCTGCCGAGGCGGAGCCCGCGACCACACTTCCCCCGAGTGCTGAGTCCCGAGCCGTGGCCGAGACACTGCCACCCAAGGTCCCGGTCGGCGGACGGCATGCGGCCCGACGAGGGTCCTCGTGGCTGGACCTCTCGCCCTTCTGCGGCTCGGTGTCGTTGACCCCGACGACGCTGGCCGTGATCGCCGTCGTCGTCGCGGTCGGCCTGGGGATCACTGCATGGTGGGTGGTCCGCGACGACCCCGGGGTCCCGGTGGTCGCTCCCACGGCCGGACCGGCGCTGGCCACGCCGGTGACAACCGCCGGGGCAACGGCCCCGGGCAGCGGGGTGCCCTCGACCGACGTGGTCGTCGACGTCACCGGCAAGGTCCGCCGGCCGGGGATCGTGGTCCTGCCCCCTGGCTCCCGGGTGGTCGATGCGATCAAGGCGGCCGGCGGCCCCCGCCGCGGAGCCGACCTGACCGGGTTGAACCGGGCCCGGCCGGTGCAGGACGGCGAGCAGATCGTCGTCGGCGTCCCGGCGCCACCGGGAGTGGCCGCGTCCTCCGTCCCCTCCGTCCCCTCGTCCCCGGGCTCGACCGGCGACCTGGTCAGCCTGAACACGGCAACCACGACGGAGCTCGAGACCCTCCCCGGAGTCGGCCCGGTCACGGCGGCCGCGATCGTGGACTGGCGTGAGGCGAACGGTGGCTTCGCCAGCGTCGACCAGCTCCTCGAGGTCGACGGGATCGGTGAGAAGACGTTGGCCCAGCTCGCACCCCACGTGACGCTCTGAGCCTGCGCGGTGTCGCTGCCCCTCGACGCTGCTCGACCGGCGGACGACGACATCGCGGCCGACCTGCGGATGCCTGCCGCCGGGCTGGCCGCCTGGGTCGGGGGCCTGGGCGGGCTGCTGGCCCCAGTGCCCGCCGTGCTCGGTGCCGTGGCGCTCACCCTGGTGGCGCTCCGACTCGTCGGGTCCGCGCGTCTGCGGAGGTCGGTCGTGGCCTGGTTCCTGGTCGCGCTGGCGGTCGGCTCGTGCGCCTGGTTGCGCGACCTGGCCGTGCGGGAGGGGCCCGCTGCCGAGCTGGCACCGACTCGCGCCGCTGTCGAGGTGCGGATGACGGTCACGTCCGACCCGCGCCCCGTGCAGGGACAGTTCGCCACGTCGATCACGATGCGCGCCGACGTCACCCGCCTGACCAGCCGAGGAACGTCCTACGAGGTGCACACGCCGGTCCTCGTGATTGCCGAGGAGTCCTGGTCCGAGGTCGAGCTCGGCACGACGATGGTCGTGAGCGGCAGGCTCGGGCCGGCCGACGGCCACGACGTCGCGGCGGTGCTGGTGCCGTGGGGCGGGCCCACGGTGGTCGAGCCCCCCTCGATGATGTGGCACGGCGCGGGTGCCGTGCGCCGATCCATCCGAACCAGCGTCGCGGCCGGGCCCTCACCGGCCCGCGACCTGGTGCCGGCGCTGGTCGACGGTGACGACCAGGGGCTGCCGGAGCAGGTGAAGGAGGAGTTCCGGGTCTCCGGACTGACGCACCTCCTCGCGGTGTCCGGCACCAACCTCACCCTGGTCGTCGGATTCCTCCTCGTGGTCGGGCGTTGGTGCGGAGTGCGTGGCAGGTGGCAGTACCTCCTCGGTGCCGTGGGCATCATCGGCTTCGTGCTGCTGGCCCGCACCGAGCCCAGCGTCGTACGCGCCGCTGCCATGGGAACGGTGGCGTTGATCGGGATGGGGACCAACGGGACCGGGCGCGGGGTTCGCGCGATGGGTGTGGCCGTGGTGGGACTCCTGCTGCTCGACCCGTGGTTGGCCACGACGGTCGGCTTCGCGTTGTCCGTGCTGGCGACCTCGGGGATCCTGCTGCTCTCGCCAGCCTGGTCGCGGGCGTTGGCGCACTGGATGCCACTGTGGATGGCACAGGCACTGGCCGTGCCGACGGCGGCCCAGCTGGCGTGCACGCCCGTGGTGGCCGCGATCTCCGGGCAGGTCAGCCTGGTCGCGGTGCTCGCCAACCTGGCCGCCGGACCGCTCGTCGCACCCGCCACCGTGTGCGGACTCCTCGGCGGACTGGCCGGGCTGGTGTGGGGGAGCGCCGGCCGGACGTGCGGGTGGGTTGCGTGCCAGTGCGCCCGCGCGATCATCGCGATCGCCGACCGCGCTGCCGGCACGTCGCTCCCGGCGGTGGAGTGGGGCACCGGGTGGCTCCCGCTCGCCCTGCTCACCGTCCTGTGCCTGGCCCTGGCCCTGGTCCTCGGCCCGCTCCTGACCCGGCGTACTCCCGGGATCGCCTGCGTCACCGTGATGGTCGTCGTGGTGCTGGTCCCCCTGCCGTCTCCCGGTTGGCCGCCCGACGGGTGGGTGATGGCCGTCTGCTCGGTCGGTCAGGGAGACGGCATCGCGCTCAACGCGGGGCCGGGGCGCGCGGTGCTGGTCGACGCCGGACCGGAGTCGGCAGACCTCGACCACTGCCTGGACCGTCTCGGTGTCGAGGAGCTGTCCCTGGTGGTCCTGACCCACTTCCACGCTGACCACGTGGACGGGCTCGCGGAGGTGATGAGCGGGCGGCGGGTGGGGGAGGTCCTGGTCAGCGCGTTGCCGGAGCCGGCGGCTCGCGCGGTGGCGGTGCAGGCGGAGACGGCGGGGCGCACCCGTGTGCCGGCGTACGGCGAGGTGGTGCAGGTCGGTGCGGTCCGCCTGCAGGTGATCGGTCCGGTTCCCGGGACGGTCGTGGCAGATGATCCCAACAACTCGTCGCTCGTGGTCCTTGCCGAGGTGCACGGCGTCAGCATCCTGCTCACCGGCGACGTGGAACCCGACGGCCAGAGCCGGCTGGCCGCCGCCCACCCCGGCCTGCGGGTCGACGTGCTGAAGATTCCCCACCACGGCAGCCGCTTCCAGGACATGGAGTTCCTCCTCGGCCTGCACCCCGCCGTGGCCATCGCGTCGGTGGGAGCCGACAACGACTACGGTCACCCGGCGGCCTCGACGATGGGTCCGCTGCGCGACTCCGGAACGAAGGTCTTCCGCACCGATCGTGACGGCGACGTCCTCGTGGTCGACGACGGGGACCAGCTGCGGGTTCGCGCCCGGGGCTGACCGTCGCGGTGTCGGCGCGCTGTGGCAGGCTGGACGCACCATGGCCGGACCTCGAGCAGCAGACGTGATGGGCCACGTCACCTTGGTGACCGGGCCCGAGGAATTCTTCAATGAACGCACCGTGGCCGCGGTGCGTGCCGCCGTGCGTGCGCACGACGCGGAGGCTGAGTCGTCCGAGGCCCAGGGCAGCGACCTGACCCTGGCCACGCTGGGGGAGCTGGCCGCGCCGTCACTGTTCTCCACGACGCGGTGCGTGGTCGTTCGTGGCCTGGAGAACCTGCCGGACGAGTCCGTCGCCGGGCTCCTCGACTACGCCGCTGCGCCCGCCGACGACATCGCCCTGGTGCTGGTGCACGGTGGTGGGCAGAAGGGCAGTGGGGTCCTCAACAAGCTGCGCAAGCTCACGGCGGTCAACGAGGTGAAGTCGGCCTCGATCAAGGGGGCGGAGTTCCCCCGCTTCGTGTCGTCCGAGGTGCGTCGCCACGGATCCACCATCGAGGAGGAGGCAGCCGACTTCCTGGTCCAGGCCATCGGCCAGGACATCCGTTCGCTGGCGGCCGCCGCCCACCAGCTGGTCAACGACTTCCCCGGCGAGACCCTGACCTCCGACAAGGTGAAGCGCTACTTCGGTGGCCGGGCGGAGGCGAAGTCCTTCGCGGTGGCCGACAACGCATTCTTCGGGCGTCGGGCCCTGGCACTCGAGGAGCTCCGCTGGGCGCTCGACGGAGGCACCCCGCCCGTCCTCATCACCTCGGCCTTCGCCAGTGGCGTGCGCGGGCTCGCCCGTTACGTCTCTGCTCCACGGGGCATCCGTGAGGCCGACCTGGCCCGCGAGGTGGGTGTGCCGCCGTGGAAGCTCCGTACCCTGCGCGAGCAGTCGCGTACCTGGACCCCCCAAGGGCTGGGTGAGGCGATCCGGGCCGTGGCCCGCGCAGACGCAGACATCAAGGGGGCCGCCCATGACGCGGCCTACACCCTCGAGCGACTCGTGCTCACCGTGGCGGGGCTGCGGCAGCAGCGCTCAGGTCGCTGACGGCGGACGGCATCACGGGCATGCAAAAAGGCGCCGACCCGAGGAACGGGTGGGCGCCTGATGCCGAGCAGGAGGGCTACGTCAGAGCGTTGCGGCCTTCTTGCTGATGGCCGACTTGCGGTTGGCGGCCTGGTTCTTGTGGATGACGCCCTTGGAGGCAGCCTTGTCGAGCTTCTTGTTGGCCTCGGTGGCAGCAGCCACGGCGGCGTCCTTGTCGCCAGCCTCGGCGGCCTCGCGGAACTTGCGCACCGCGGACTTGAGGTTGGTCTTGACGGCCTTGTTGCGCTCGTGCGCCTGCTCGTTCTGGCGGTTGCGCTTGATCTGGGACTTGATGTTCGCCACGTTGCTGCGCTTTCACTTGGTTCGGACTGGATTCAGGTCTGGGGTGGGTCGGTGGGAACCAACCCGGTGGGCCGCGGGAATTCAGCCCGTGGCGTGTCAGCGAAGAGGGCGCCAGACACGCAAGGGGAAACTCTATCAGCGGCGGGGGTACGCCCCAAATCGACTCAGCAGTCCCAACCCCGGCGTTCGCAGAGCCATCCCCACACGACCTGCCCCTGCCAGGCCTGGGCGTGGCGGATGTGGGGCGAGCTCGGCGGCACCGGGTCATCGGCGGACTTGAGGAAGTAGCCGGCGAACAGGGCCAGGGCGATGTCGAGGTGCTCGGCCGGGACGTCCCGAGTGAGGGCACGCGAGGCCAGGACTGCTTCGACGTCGATGCCGTCACCACGCGGGCCGATCAACGCGGCCAGCGTGTCGAACCAGGGCGCGGCCAGCACCGGCCAGCTCCAGTCGCAGATCCACAGCTCGCCGTCGCTGCCGAGCAACGTGTTGTCGTCGCGGATGTCGGTGTGCTGCAGGGTGGATCCGGCGAGTGCCTCGGGGAAACGAGCTGCCAGCCCGGCCGCCTCGTCGGCGTGGGTGAGGTCCGGGTGGTTGGCCCGCACGGTGTCCCAGTACGCCGGCCACGCGGCCAGGTCGTCGGTGACGGGCGCCAGGCCCAGCTCCGGCGGGGGCGTGACCTCGACGACCTGCTCCAGTGCGTCGAGCAGACGATCGAGGTGGTCCGGCTGCCAGGGGCGGGTGGGCAGCTGCCCGTCGACATGCTCGATCCCGAGCACCACCCAGTCGTCGTCATCGTGGGTCCACAGCAGGCGGGGTGCGGGTACGTCGTCCTGCAGTGCGAGCAGCTTGCGGGCCTCCTCCCGGTAGGAGAGCGCGAACATCCGCTGCGCCTTGACCGAGGCAGCCTTCACGAAGTGCTGGGTGCCGTCCGCGCAGGTGAGCACCGAGGCGAAACCGGGGGTGAACCCGCCTCCCTGGGACACCGCACCGGTCACCGGTGAGCCGCAGTGCCCCTCGACCAGTCCGCGAATGTGCGCTGGCAGGAACTGCCACTCGAGACGGCGGGCAGTGCGACCACTCGGCGGCGGGGACAGTTCGGTGTTCACGCGGGGTTTCCTCCTGGTCGGGACGGGGGCGACGCTATCGGCAGTCGCCGCGCCCGGACCCAGCAGGCGGACGGATCCAGCAGCCCGCGTGGGCCGACGAACGACGAGGCGCCGGCGGACCACAGTCCACCGGCGCCTCGAAGCTGACAGTTGCTCAGCGGTAACGCGTGGTGCAGACGAAGGCGTAGCGCTCGGCGCCGCGGCCGACCTTGCGCTTGGCCTTGCGGATGGCCTTCTTCTTGTTGAAGGCGATCGCGGTCCGGGCCTTCACGACCTGGCCGTCCTTCACCCGGACGGCCACGGCGCCACAACCGTTGCGGACCCACAGGGCCAGCTTGCAACGCTTGTTGACGTCGGAGTTGGCCTTGCACATGGCCATGGAGGACTTCTTGGCCCTCGTCTTGGTGCGCTTGTCGTAGGAGTAGCCACCGGTGAACTCCTTGAAGTTCACGTGGATGGCGCCGTAGTACAGGCGACGGGATGTCTGGTAGGCCGCCGTGGTGGGGGCGACGTCCACGGAGCCGGCGGTGGTTCCGGCGCTCGGGCCGGTGCTCGGGTCGGCGCTGGCGCTCGTGTTGAACGCAGCGAGGATCCCGAACGTCAGCAGCAGCGTGGCGATCACTGCCAGCAAACGGTTGGTCTTGCGCATGATCCAGTCCTCTCGGGTACGTATTCAGTCGATCGAATCACGGCTTACCCCCGCATTTCCTGTGGCAAACCCAGATCGCCGAAGAAGATGGCCGAATCCGTCGAACCCGTGCCTGCCGGGTTCCGTCGGCGTCGCGGCAACCCGTCGGGTGCGAGCGCTCGGGGCAGCAGCTCGTGCCGGTTCGGTGGTTGCTCGCCCGCGTGGGACAATGGCCAGCCGTACGCCGTAGCCCAGCGCCACAGCCCAGCACCACAGCCCAGAGAGCATGCCGTTGACCTCGCAAGCGCCGCAGCCAGGCCACACCGATCCCGCGATCCTGCGCAACTTCTGCATCATCGCGCACATCGACCATGGCAAGTCGACCCTTGCCGACCGGATGCTCCAGCTGACCGGGGTCGTCGACGAGCGTGCCGCCCGCGCGCAGTACCTCGACCGCATGGACATCGAGCGCGAACGCGGCATCACGATCAAGAGCCAGGCCGTCCGGATGCCGTGGACGGTCACTCCGGAGTCGGCCGCGGAGCACGACATCGACGCCGGCACCTACGTGCTGAACATGATCGACACTCCCGGCCACGTCGACTTCACCTATGAGGTGTCCCGCTCGCTCGAGGCCTGCGAGGCAGCCATCCTGCTGGTCGACGCGGCCCAGGGCATCGAGGCCCAGACGCTGGCCAACCTCTACCTGGCGATGGGCGCGGACCTGCACATCATCCCGGTGCTGAACAAGATCGACCTGCCCAGTGCCAATGTCGAGAAGTACGCCGCCGAGCTGGCCGGACTGGTCGGCTGCGAGCCGGAGGACGTGCTGCTGACCAGCGCCAAGACCGGGCTGGGCGTCACCGACCTGCTGGACCAGATCGTCAAGCAGACCCCGCCGCCGGTCGGCGCCGCCGACAAGCCGGCGCGAGCCCTGATCTTCGACTCCGTCTACGACACCTACCGCGGCGTGGTCACCTACGTCCGTGTGATCGACGGCAAGCTCACCCACCGTGACCGGATCAAGATGATGTCGACCGGTGCCGTGCACGAGATGCTCGAGGTCGGGGTGATCAGCCCCGAGCCGGTCAAGGCCGGCGAGATCGGTGTCGGCGAGGTCGGCTACCTGATCACCGGCGTGAAGGACGTGCGCCAGTCCCGGGTCGGTGACACCGTCACCACCCAGCACCACGGCGCCACCGAGGCCCTCGGTGGCTACAAGCACCCCAACCCGATGGTCTACGCCGGTCTCTACCCGATCGACGGCGACCAGTTCGGCGACCTGCGCGAGGCCCTGGAGAAGCTCCAGCTCAACGACGCGGCACTGACCTACGAGCCGGAGACCTCCGGTGCCCTCGGCTTCGGCTTCCGCTGTGGCTTCCTCGGGCTGCTGCACATGGAGATCACCCGCGACCGCCTCGAGCGTGAGTTCAACCTCGACCTGATCTCGACCGCACCCAACGTGGTCTACGAAGTGCTCATGGAGGACGGCTCCGAGGTCGGGGTGACCAACCCCAGCGAGTTCCCCGAGGGCAAGATCGCCGAGGTCCGCGAGCCCGTCGTCCGCGCGACGATCCTGTCTCCCTCCGACTTCATCGGCACGATCATGGAGCTGTGCCAGACCAAGCGCGGCACCCTGCTCGGCATGGACTACCTCTCCGAGGACCGCGTCGAGATGCGCTACACCCTGCCGATGGGCGAGATCGTCTTCGACTTCTTCGACCAGCTCAAGAGCCGCACCAAGGGGTACGCCTCGCTCGACTACGAGCGCAAGGGCGAGCAGGCCGCCGACCTGGTCAAGGTCGACATCCTGCTGCAGGGTGAGCCGGTCGACGCCTTCTCGGCGATCGTGCACAAGGACGCGGCCTACGGCTACGGCGTGATGATGGCCGGCAAGCTCAAGGAGCTCATCCCCAGGCAGCAGTTCGAGGTGCCGATCCAGGCCACCATCGGTGCTCGGGTGATCGCCCGCGAGAACATCCGCGCGATCCGCAAGGACGTGCTCGCCAAGTGCTACGGCGGTGACATCAGCCGCAAGCGCAAGCTGCTCGAGAAGCAGAAGGCCGGCAAGAAGCGGATGAAGAACATCGGCACTGTCGAGGTTCCGCCGGAGGCGTTCGTCGCCGCACTCTCGACGACCCAGCCGACGGAGAAGTCCGGCAAGAAGTGACGTCCGCCCACGAGGGCACGGCTGTTGGAGCCGACCAGTGGATCCGGACGGCATGAGCATCTCCCTGCCCGCCTTCGTCGTCGGATTCGCCCAGCGCGGACCGGCCTGGACCGAGTGGGTCGACCGTCTCCCGAAGCTCGTGGAGGACGTGCTCGCGGAGTGGGAGCTCCGGCCCGATGGTGAGCCGATGCACGGCTGGACCGCTCTGGTGCTCCCGGTTCGTGACCGTGCCGGACTACCGGCGGTGCTGAAGCTGGTCTGTCCCGGCACACCGGCCGGTGACGAGGAGGAGCACGAGGCGCTGGCCCTGCAGCACATCGCCGGCAACGGAGCGGTGCGGCTGCTGCGGGCGGATCCGGGTCGGCGGCTCCTCCTGCTGGAGCGACTGCACACCGAGGACCTCACCGACGTCTGGGACCTCGAGGCCTGCTCGGTCGTGGCCGGCCTCTACCGGAGGATCCACCTGCGGGCGCTCCCGCAGCTGCGTCCCCTCCCGTCGTACGTCGACCGCTGGACCGCCGACCTCGCGCGGCTGCCCCGCGGCGCACCCATCCCGCGGCGCCTGGTGTAGCAGGCGGTCTCGCTGGGCCGTGACTTCGTCCAGGATCCCGGCAGCGTCGGCACGATGATCCACGGCGACCTCCACTACGAGAACGTGCTGGCCGCCGATCGTGAGCCCTGGTTGGTGATCGACCCCAAGCCGATGAACGGTGACGCGCACTACGAGCTTGCCCCGATGATGTGGAACCGTTTCGAGGAGCTCGCCGGCGACGTGCGTGGCGGGCTCCGTCGTCGCTTCCACACGTTGGTCGACGACGCCGACCTCGACGAGGACCGGGCGCGCGACTGGGTCGTCGTGCGCATGGTGCACAACGCCATGTGGGCGGTGCAGGACGCGGAGCGCGCCGACCGTGAGCTGTCGACCGAGGACCGCGACTGGGTCACTCGGTGCATCACCATCGCGAAGGCCGTCCAGGGCTAGCTGGGCTCGTCGACAGTCGCGAAACCGTGTGCCCGGTGGTGGGTGCGCGTGAAAGGATCCCCCGCATGACTGCGTCGGTCCTCCAGATCTCCATCGGCCTGCCTCGGGACGAGGAGTGGGCAGGCAACCTCAAGCGCACGGCGATCGACAAGAAGGCAGTGGCCGGCCCGGTCGACGTACGCCGTCACGGCATCGACGGCGACCAGGTCGCCGACACGGTCCACCACGGGGGACCCGACATGGCGGTCTACGCGTTCGCACGCGAGGACCTGGACAGGTGGGAGCGCGAGCTGGACGGCCCGATCCGCAACGGCTTCTTCGGCGAGAACCTCACCACGCAGGGCATCGACGTCAACGAAGCGCTCGTGGGGGAGAGGTGGCGGATCGGGGAGGTGCTCCTCGAGGTCGCCAAGGTGCGCATCCCCTGCTCGGTCTTCAAGAACTGGATGGGACTGGGCGGCTTCGACGACGTGGCATGGGTGAAGCGCTTCGCCGCCGACCAGCGCCCCGGCCCCTATCTGCGGGTGCTCGAGGAGGGGCGGATGGCAGCCGGCGACGAGATCGTCGTCGAGCACCGCCCTGACCACGGCATCACCGTGTCGCACATGTTCCGGGCCCTGACCACCGAGCGCCAGCTGGCTCCGGGGTTGCTCGCGGTCGAGGGACTTGCGGCCTCCGTCCGGGCACGGATCACCCGGACGTGATGGGGACTTCGTCCCATTCGCCGTCTGCTGGTCGGGATCGCGTGCGTGGCCGGGCGCGGTGATCTAGGTTACTCACAAGTCAATGAAGTGGAGCCGTGGTCCGCGGCCGCGAACAGGAGTGCCATGCCGATCAATCACGACGCGTCCTTCCTCGAGAGCATGCCCAAGAACGTCGCTGTTCAGTTCCTCGGTCGGGTCACGAAGTCGTCGGACAAGGAGGCCTACCGTTTCCCGGTCGGAGACACCTGGGAGTCCGTGACCTGGCAGCAGGTAGGGGACCGGGTCAACAACCTGGCCGCGGGACTCATGGCACTCGGGATCGAGCCCGAGCAGCGCGTCGGCATCGCCTCGTCCACCCGCTACGAGTGGATCCTGGCCGACCTCGCGATCATGCTCTCCGGAGCCGCCACGACCACGGTCTACTCGTCGACGAACGCCGATGACACGGCGTACATCCTCAGTGACTCCGGGAGCCGGATCGTCTTCGCCGAGGACGACGACCAGATCGCCAAGCTGGTCGCGCACAAGTCCGACCTGCCGCACATCTCCAAGGTGGTCACCTTCGACGGCCAGGCTGACGGTGACTGGGTGATCGGCATCGACGACCTCGCCGCGCTGGGCGAGACCTACCTCGAGGGCAACCCGAACGCGGTCGTCGAGCACGCCGAGGCGATCGAGCCCGAACAGCTCGCGACGCTGATCTACACCTCCGGGACGACCGGTCCTCCCAAGGGTGTGCGCCTGCGGCACCGGTCCTGGGTCTACGAGGGCGAGGCGATCGCGTCGCAGAACATCCTCGACGAGAGCGACCTCCAGTTCCTGTGGCTGCCGATGGCACACGCGTTCGGCAAGGTGCTGCTCTCGACCCAGCTGGCCTGTGGCTTCGCGACGGCCGTCGACGGCCGCGTCGACAAGATCATCGACAACCTGGCGGTGGTCAAGCCCACCTTCATGGGTGCTGCCCCGCGGATCTTCGAGAAGGCCTACTCCCGCATCGTCACGATGCAGGCCGCCGAGGGCGGTGCCAAGGAGAAGCTCTTCAAGAAGGCGTTCGCGGTCGGCCTCGAGGTCGACCGGCTGAAGCGTGAGGGCAAGTCGGTCCCGTTCGGCCTCAAGCTGCAGCACGGCCTCTTCGACAAGCTGGTCTTCGCCAAGGTCCGTGCCCGCTTCGGTGGACGGGTCCGCTTCTTCATCTCCGGCGCCGCGGCCCTGAACCGCGAGGTCGCTGAGTGGTTCCACGCAGCGGGCATCACCGTGCTCGAGGGCTACGGCATGACCGAGAACGCTGCTGGTGCGACGGTCAACCACCCCGACCAGTACAAGTTCGGTTCCGTGGGCGCACCGTTCCCGGGTAGTGAGGTCAAGATCGCCGAGGACGGCGAGGTCCTGCTCCGTGGCCCGCACGTCATGGAGGGCTACCACAACCTCCCGGAGGTCACCGCCGAGACGCTCACGGAGGACGGTTGGCTGCACACGGGTGACATCGGTGAGCTCGACGACGACGGCTTCCTGAAGATCACGGACCGCAAGAAGGACCTGTTCAAGACCTCAGGGGGCAAGTACATCGCGCCCTCGGCGATCGAGTCGCAGTTCAAGGCGATCTGTCCCTACGCCAGCCAGTTCCTGGCGATCGGCAACGAGCGCAACTTCGTCTCGGCGTTGATCACCCTGGATCCCGACCAGATGACCGACTGGGCGGCGCAGAACGGCAAGGAGGGGGCGTCGTACGCCGACGTCGTCGCCTCGCCCGAGGTGCGCGAGATGGTGCAGGGCTACGTCGACGAGCTCAACCAGCGCCTCAACCGCTGGGAGACGGTCAAGAAGTTCGCGATCCTCGACCACGACCTCAGCGTCGAGTCCGGGGAGTTGACTCCGTCGATGAAGGTCAAGCGCAAGGTCGTCGAGGGGAACCAGCAGGACGTCATCTCGTCCTTCTACGGCTGAGTCCCGCGCTGCCCGGAGGCAGCTGAGCTGGACCGAGAACGGGTGTCGGTGGAACGGTCCACCGGCACCCGTTCTCGCGTCCTCCTGCTTCCTCCTCTGCGCTCCTGCGTCACCGACCGATGCGTTCGCGCGCTGCGGTCGGTGGGAGGATGGGCCGATGCCCTCCGCGTTTCCTCCCGGTGACCCGGCCCCGTCCGACGGCCGCCTGCCCGGCTCCGCCCTCGAAGGCGCCGCGACGCGCCCCTTCGGGGTCTACGTGCACGTGCCGTTCTGCACGGTGCGGTGTGGCTACTGCGACTTCAACACCTACACCGCCACCGAGCTCGGCGAAGGTGTCACCCGGGCGACGTACGCCGAGTCCGCGATCGCCGAGATCCGTCGGGCGCGCACGGTGCTCGGCGACGTGGACCGCCGGGTCGACACGATCTTCTTCGGTGGCGGGACCCCGACCCTGCTGCCACCGGCGGACCTGACCGCCATCATTGCCGCGATCTCGGGGGAGTTCGGACTGGCCGACGACGTCGAGGTCACCACCGAGGCCAACCCCGACAGCGTGACGTCGTGGGATCTCGAGGCGCTGCGCGCCGGGGGCTTCAACCGGCTCTCGTTCGGCATGCAGTCGGCGGTGCCCCACGTGCTGCAGACCCTCGACCGCACCCATGATCCGCTCCGTGTGCCGGCCGTCGTCGACTGGGCCAGGCAGGCCGGCTTCGAGCAGGTGAGCCTCGACCTGATCTATGGCACGCCCGGGGAGTCGCTGGCCGACTGGCAGGTCTCGATCGATGCTGCGCTGGCCTGCACGCCGGATCACGTGTCGGCGTACTCGCTCATCGTCGAGGAGGGCACCGCGTTGGCCAGGCGGGTGCGGCGCGGCGAGGTGCCGATGACTGATGACGACGACCTCGCCGACAAGTACGTCGCGGCAGATGACGCGTTCGCCGCTGCCGGGCTGGGGTGGTACGAGGTGTCGAACTGGTCGCGCGACGACGCCTCCCGCTGCCGGCACAACCTGCTCTACTGGCAGGGCGCCGACTGGTGGGGCGTCGGGCCCGGCTCGCACTCCCACGTCGGTGGCGTCCGGTGGTGGAACGTCAAGCATCCCGCGGCGTACGCCGAGCGCATCGGTCGCGGAGTCAGTCCGGCGCATGCCCGGGAGACCCTGGACGAGGAGACCAGGCTCGTCGAGCGGGTGCTCCTGGAGATCCGGATCCGCGACGGGCTCGACATCGCGCTGCTCGACGACGCAGGTCGGGCGCAGCTGCCCGACCTGGTTGCTCGCGGACTCGTCGAGCCCGGTCCACTGGGAGACGCGCTGTCGGACGCTGCATCGCCGGACGACGCCCACCTTGCGGGTGCGCGCCTGGTGCTCACCCGCGACGGTCGTCTGCTCGCCGACGCCATCGTCCGCGACCTGGTCTGACCAGCTGCGTCTTCTTGATGCGCGAGCTGCGGGTTGCTGCGCGTCGGGACGACGGTCGTTGACCGTCCGGCACCTGCCCGTCGGCCCCGTGCCTCCAGAACCTGCGGTCCTGCGACAACAACTGCCCGTTCGCGCGACAACAACTGCACGTTCGCGCATCAAGAACTGCCCGTTCGCGCTAGGGGGCGGTGACGAAGTCGATGAGCTCCTCGACGCGACCGAGCAGCGCCGGGTCGAGGTCCTGGAAGCCGCGCACCCCACCGAGGATGTGCTGCCAGGCGCGGGCGATGTCGGTCTGGTTGCGGTGCGGCCACCCCAGCTGCTGACAGACGCCGTGCTTCCACTCGATGTTGCGGGGCACGTCGGGCCAGCGCTTGAAGCCGAGCCGTTCGGGCTTGACCGCAGCCCAGACGTCGATGAACGGGTGGCCGACGATCAGCACGTGCTTGCCGACCGGTGACTTGGCGATGGACTGCGCGATCCGGCTCTCCTTGGACCCGGGAACGAGGTGGTCGACGAGCACGCCGACGCGGCGGTCGGGGCCGGGCTTGAAGTCGCGCAGGTGGTCCGAGAGGTCGTCGACACCGCCGAGGAACTCGACCACCACGCCCTCGATGCGCAGGTCGTCGCCCCACACCTTCTCGACCAGCTCGGCGTCGTGGCGACCCTCGACGAAGATCCGGCTGGCCCGGGCCACCCGAGCCTTCGCGCCGTGCACGGCGACCGAGCCCGACGCGGTCCGGGTCGGCTTGGCGGGCGTCTTCAGCCTGGTCGGGCGGGTGAGGATGACGGGCTTGCCGTCGATCAGGAAGCCGGGCCCGAGGGGGAAGGTGCGGCGCTTGTTGCGCCGGTCCTCGAGGGTGACGGTGTCGATGTCACGGTCGACCGCAACGATCTCGCCGCACCAGTCGGTGGTCACCTCTTCGACGACCAGTCCGTTGTCGGCCTCGACGTCAATGGCACGGCCGTTGCGGGGCGCTCGCCAGTCGGTGTTGAGGACGTCGGAGCCGTAGCGGTCGGTGGGGGAAGTCACCGGGTCAACGCTAGTCGGATCAGATCAGCGGAAGCCGCTTCGACGCGCGGGGGAGTTGCTCGTAGCCACGGGCGACGGCGTGCTCCAGCAGCTCCTGTGGCCAAGGCCACTCGCCCTGCGCCAGCGCTTGAGACGCCGGGACGCCGCGTCCGGCAAGGTCGCGGATGGTCTCGGCGACGATGCCGATCTCGCCGCGCTGCTGGTGCACGAAGTCGAGATCGACCACGGCTCCGTGCCCGGGGACCACCACGGTCCGGTCCGTCATCAGGGAGATCGCCAGGTCGAGCGAGGTGGGCCACTCCATCGGCCAGCAGTCTTCGCCGTACGCCGGGGGAGCCGACTCCTCGACCAGGTCACCGGTGAGCAGCACATCGGCGTCAGGAACGCGGACGACGACGTCTCCCGCGGTGTGACCACGGCCGGGGTGCAACAGCTCGACCTGCCGGTCGCCCAGGTCCACCACGCGCGCCGACGAGAAGGTGTCGGTCGGGAGCACGACCGGCGAGGCATCGACCTCGGCCGCGCGCTCCCCGTCGTACGTCGGTCGGTCGTCGCGGAACGCGGCCAGGGCCGCGGCGGTCTCCTCGTGGGCCAGGACCGGCACGTCCTCGAAGACGGCGTTCCCGAGCACGTGGTCGAAGTGGGAATGGGTGTTGACCACCGCCACCACGGGTGCGGAGCTCACCTCCCTGACCCGGGCCAGGGTGTCGCGCACGGCGTCCAGGGAGGCGTGCGTGTCGACGACGACCAGGCCGGCCTCCCCACCGATCACCGTCACGTTGACGTCGAACCATGCGTGGCGGGCGACCCAGACCCGATCGGCCACCGCAGTCAGGGAGTCAGGCATCCGGCCAGACTAGTGGGAGTGGGAGCAGCGCGCGGACGCCCCTGCACGCTCGCCTGGTGCTGGAGGTCCGGAACCACGCCAGGGGCGCGGAGAGATCCGCGCGAGCTGGCGGCCCACGACCGGAACGTGATCAGGCCCGCGTCCAGCGTCTTCGGCTTCCGAGGTCCGGGCGAGTAGCATTGGCACTCGGTGTTTCGGAGTGCCAATCTTGACCCCGGGGTGCCGCCCACAGCCCCACTGCCAGACCCCGGGTGCACAGCGTCAGCACCCACCGAGCCAGGACGAGAGGTGAGCCACATGGTCGAGGCCCGTCGACTCGCCGTCCTGCGCGCCATCGTGGAGGACTACGTCTCCACCGAGGAACCGGTCGGGTCGCGCGCCCTGGTCGAGCGCCACAAGCTGGGTGTCTCGCCCGCCACGGTGCGCAACGACATGGCCGCGCTCGAGGAGGAGGGGTTCATCGCCCAGCCGCACACCAGCGCCGGCCGGGTGCCCACCGACAAGGGATACCGGCTCTTCGTCGACAAGCTGACCACGGTCAAGCCGATGAGTGGGCCGGAGCAGCGCGCGATCTCCTCCTTCCTCGAGGGCGCGGTCGACCTCGACGACGTCGTGCAGCGCAGCGTCCGGCTGCTCGCCCAGCTGACGCGCCAGGTGGCGGTCGTGCAGTACCCGACGCTCAGTCGCAGCACGGTGCGGCACGTCGAGATCGTGGCGCTGGCGCCCAACCGCCTGTTGCTGGTGCTCATCCTCAGCACCGGTCGCGTGGAGCAGCGCGTCGTCGAGCTCGCCGGCGAGCTGCCGGAGGAAGACCTCGCCCCGCTCCGGACCCTGGTCAACCGCGCCGTCATCGGCGAGGTGATCGCCACGGCCGCCACCGCCCTGGACGACGTGGTCGACCAGCTGCCGGAGGGCGGGCGACCTGTCGCCACCGCTGTCGTCGCTTCGCTCGTCGAGGCGATGTCCGACCACCGCTCCGACGAACGGGTGGCGGTCGGCGGAACCGCCAACCTGGCCCGGTTCGGCGACGGCTTCGACACCACGATCCGTCCCATCCTCGAGGCGCTCGAGGAGCACGTCGTCCTGCTCAAGCTGCTCGGCGAGGCAGGCACGGGTGACACGGTCACCGTGCGCATCGGCCACGAGGGCCCCTACCAGGAGCTGGCCACCACGAGTGTCGTCGCCACCGGCTACGGCCCGGAGGAGCAGGCACTGGCCTCGCTCGGCATCGTGGGGCCGACCCGCATGGACTACCCCGGCACGATGGCGACGGTGCGTGCCGTCGCCCGCTATGTCTCCCGCATCCTCGACGAGGCCTGAGACCCCCCACGAACACGAACCATCCTCCCAACGAACCAGAAGGACTCATGAGACAGGACCTGTACGAAATCCTCGGCGTCTCCCGCGACGCGGATGGCGACGCGATCAAGAAGGCGTACCGGAAGCTGGCCCGCCAGCTGCACCCCGACGTGAACCCGGATCCGGAGACCCAGGACAAGTTCAAGGAGGTCTCGCTGGCCTACGAGGTGCTCAGCGACCCGCAGAAGCGGGCTTCCTACGACCGTGGCGGCGACCCGTTCGGCGGAGGCATGGGCGGCGCCGGCGGCTTCGGCCAGGGTCAGGGGTTCTCCTTCACCGACATCATGGACGCGTTCTTCGGCGGCCAGGGTGGCGCCGGCCAGGCCGGCCGCGGGCCCAAGGCACGAGTACGCCGCGGCCAGGACGCCCTGATCCGCCTCGAGATCGAGCTCGCGGAGGCGGCCTTCGGTGTCACGCGCGAGATCAAGGTCGACACGGCGGTCGTCTGCGAGACCTGTCACGGGGGCGGTGCCGCCGAGGGCAGCGAGCCGATCACCTGCGAGACCTGTCGCGGGGCGGGCGAGGTCGCCCACGTCCAGCGGTCGTTCCTCGGTGAGATCCGCACCCTGCGCCCGTGTGCTGCCTGCCGCGGCTTCGGCTCGATCATCCCGGACCCCTGCCGTGACTGCGCCGGCGACGGTCGCGTCCGGTCGCGTCGCGGCCTGACCGTCAAGATCCCGGCCGGTGTCGACACCGGCACCCGGGTCCAGCTCAGCGGCCAGGGCGAGGTCGGCCCCGGAGGTGGCCCGGCCGGCGACCTGTTCGTCGAGATCCACGTGGCGCGCCACGAGACCTTCACCCGTCACGGCTCCGACCTGCGGTGCACGGTGACGGTGCCGATGACCGCGGCCGCGCTGGGCGTGACCCTGACCCTGCCGACGCTCGAGGCCGACGTCGCTGACGCCGACTCCGACGTGGACACGAGCTTCCCGCTCGAGGTGAAGCCGGGCACCCAGTCCGGGAGCGAGCAGGTCCTGCGGGCCAAGGGCGTCCCCGGCCTGCGCAACGTGGGACGCGGGGACCTGGTCGTCACCGTGGTGGTGGAGACCCCGACCAAGCTCGACGCCCGTCAGGAGGAGCTCCTGCGCGAGCTCGCCAACCTGCGAGGAGAGGAGGCCCCGACCGGCAACGTCGAGGCCGGCCACAAGGGCGTCTTCGGCCGACTGCGCGACGCGTTCAACCACTGATGACTCTCCCCGTGCACCTCGTGCCGACGCTCGCGGGCGTCGCCGCCGGCTCGGTCGTCCAGATCACCGGGGACGAGGCGCACCACGCGGTCGCCGTACGCCGCCTTCGGGTCGGTGAGTCGGTCGTGCTCACCGACGGGGTCGGCACGTCGGCACCCGGCGTCGTGGCCACCACCGGCAAGCGGGTGTTCACCGTCGAGGTCGCCGACGTGCACGTCGAGGAGAAGGCGCAGCCGTCGATCACCGTGGTGCAGGCCCTGCCCAAGGGGGACCGTGCTGAGCTGGCAGTCGAGGTGCTGACCGAGATCGGGGTCGACGTGATCGTGCCGTGGGCGGCCTCCCGCTCGGTGGCGGTCTGGCGCGGGGAACGCGTGGCCAAGTCCCACGCGAAGTGGACCGCCACGGCCCGCGAGGCCGCCAAGCAGGCCCGTCGCAGCTGGTTCCCGACGGTTTCTCCACTGGCCGGCACCGACGCGGTGGCCGAGCTGTTGGGCTCGGCCGATGGTGCCGTCGTGCTGCATGAGGACGCCACGCTGCCCTTGTCCGCCGTGGCGTTGGCACCGGATGCCACCATGGTCGTGGTGGTCGGACCCGAAGGCGGGATCAGCGACGAGGAGCTGGCCACCTTCCTGGCCGCAGGCGCACAGCCGGTGCGCATGGGCCGCGAGGTCCTGCGCACCTCGACCGCCGGAGTGGCGGCCGTGGCGGCGCTGCTGGCCCGGACCCCGAGGTGGTCCTGACCGGAGGCCGGCGCAGGGAAGGGACGGGTCGGGGAAAATCCTGATGTGGATCACCGCTGATTCAGCAACGCTGGAGGCATGACTCGCATGAAGCGCCACCTGCAGGGCCTGGTGCGCAAGACCCTGCTGCGCCTGGTGCCGGCGCAGACCCTCGACCTGTCCGCGCTCGACAACGTGCCGGACTCACTGGGCTGGCCGCTGAGGCGTGACGGCTTCGACCCGCCGCAACGGTTGGCCGCGACCCGTGCCGAGGACCCGGTGCACCACCTGACCACGCTGCTGGGGATGAACGTCTGGCTGGTCACCGGCCTTGCGGAGGGCCGACAGGTGCTGATGGAGCCGAAGGCCTACAGCACCGACATCCGCCCGTACGTCGGCCGGCGTGGCGCCGCCGACGGCGACATCGGGGGACTGGGCTTCACGGATCCACCCGACCACACCCGGCTGCGCAGGCTGATCACACCGGAGTTCACCATGCACCGGCTGGCCAGGATCCGACCGATGGTGACGCGCATCGTCGATCGACAGCTGGACGAGATCGCTGCGGCCGCACGAAGCAACGAGGTGGTCGACCTGGTGCCGACCTTCGCGTTCCCGGTGCCGTTCCTGGTCATCTGCGAGCTGCTCGGGCTGCCCGACCACGACCGCGACGTGTTCCGCAAGCTCGGCAGTGCCCGCTTCGACGTGACCGGCGGTGGCACCGGCACGCTGGGTGCCATCTCGGACTCGCGGGAGTTCCTCAAGGAGGCCACCGCACGACAGCGCCGTGAGCCCGGCCCGGGCCTGATCGGCCAGATCATCCGTCAGCACGGCGACGCCATCAGCGACCATGACCTGGCCGGGTTGGCCGACGGCGTCTTCACCGGCGGCATGGAGACCAGTGCCGGCATGCTGGCGATGGGCTCCGCGGTGCTCCTGGGGGACCGCGACTCCTCGGGCAACCGGCGCTCGTGGGACAGGCTGCGCGAGGACCCGGAGTCGGTGGGCCCGATCGTGGAGGAGCTGCTCCGCCATCTCTCCGTCGTCCAGGTTGCCTTCCCACGTTTCGCCAAGCAGGACCTCACCCTGGGTGCCCACCGGGTGCGCAAGGGCGACGTGGTCCTGGTGTCGATCCCGGGGGCCAACCGCGATCCCGCGGCCTTCGGTGGCGACGCCGACACGTTCGCCCCGGACCGCGCTCCGGCACCGCACCTGGCCTTCGGCCACGGACTGCACCGTTGCATCGGCTCCGAGCTGGCCCGCATGGAGCTGCGGGCCGCGTTCCCCGGGCTGGCACGCCGCTTCCCGGAGATGCGGCTGGCCGGTGGCGACCTGGGCTTCCGGCAGAGCTCGATCGTCCACGGCGTGGAGCGGCTGCCGGTGTTCCCTGGGCCTGAGAGCACCGCGCGCGAGCCGGTCGGCGTGGAGCCGGGGTCAGCTCGCCAGGAGTGATCGGGCGCGTTCCACCTCGTCGTCGAGCTCCTGCTCCTCGCGCCGGGTGAGGGCCCGGAACAGCTCCAGCTCGATCGCACCGTCGACGATGCGCCACAGCCCCTCCAGCCAGCCGTCGACGAACACGGTGCGGGCGTTGCCGCCGTTGAGCCCCATCCAACGCTGGCGGTTCTCCGGTGTGGTCACCCGGTCGCGCCCGGCGTGGGACAACCACACGTTGTCGTAGGTGCCGAGCAGCCGCACCGGCGCCGGCCGGTCCCCGGACACGAACGGTGCATCGGCGACGTCGTAGAGCGTCCGGCCGGACTCGTCGGTGTGCCGGACCAGGTCGTCCATCGCCTTCATCACCGGCCCCAGGCCGGTGACTCCGGACCACGCGGTGACGTCGGCGGATGTGCCGGGGCCGTGGGCACGCAGCCAGCGTCGCACGATCGTCTCGGTCTGGGGCGCCTGCAACGGGCGCTCCAGCCAGCGGTCGACGTACTGGTAGACCACGCCGCCACCCTGCTTCCAGCACCCGCGCGGCGGCAGCTGGGCGAGCGGCAGGTTGACCCGGGCCAGGTTGGTCAGGGCTGTCGGGGAGAGCCCGGGGAAGCGCTCCTCGAGAGCGACGCCGAGCAGCTTGCCCGACAACGGCCCGTGCGCGAGGAGCTCCGAGACTGCGCTCGCGAAGACTGCGGGCTCCAGGTGCCGGGCCTCACCGATGCTCTGGCTGGCGGCCCGCTCCTTGTCCTGGCGCGGCTGGGTCCACTGCCTCAGCGAGAGCGCGTCGCCGGGGACCAGCAGGTGGATGGTGCCGCGCATGGTGAGGAGCCGGACCAGACCACGTTCCTCGAGGCCGGTGCTGACGGCGCGTGGGTCGAAGTCCCGGATCCGCGCGGCCAGGCCCAGGTAGGGAGAGAGGTTCTCCTGGGCCTGGAGCCCGATGAGGTGCTCGACCATCGCTGGCACGCTGTGGTGGCTGCGTTCGAGGAGGTGCTGGCGGGCCAGCAGGGTGCGGTTGAGGTCGCGAGCGGAGAGCTGCACGACCTCAACCTAGCGGGCACCCCCGTGGCTACTTGACGACGATCGTCCTGGTGTCGACCGCGGGACCACTGCCCTCTGCGCCACCGCTCGGGTCGTCGTTGGAGACCCGGAAGGTGTAGTCGCCCGGGGCCAGCCCGGACACGTCGACCTCGACCTTCCACGGGAACAGCCGGTTGCCCATCCATCCGTCGGCCGTTCCGAAGCCCTCCTTGACCACCTTGTCGCCGTCGAGGACCGACCAGACGAGGTTGGCCTCGAAGCCGTTGTTGGCGCCGGTCGCGGTGAACTTCCCGGAGACCTGCTTGCCCTCGGCGGGGGAGGTGATGCTCATCAACGACAGGGTGTCCAGCACCTTCGCGTTGGACAGCGGCTCCGCGGCCGGCACCCCGAGCAGCGTGTCGGTGTGCGAGCCGTCGACCAGGAACTGCACGGGCTTGCGGCCCTCCCCGGCCCCGGCCTGCGCGGTGTAGATCAGCTGCTCGACACTCATCGCCGCGTCGGCCTTGGTCATCGACGCGGGGCGCTTGCGCAACGCGGTCCCACCGGGAGACAGGTCGACGGTGATCACGTCGCCGTCGTACGTCGCGTTGCCCAGCGCCGTGCCGTCGGGCCACGGGTTGCGGTAGTCGGGGTCTTCGGGCTGGGTGGACAGTGCCTCGCCGAGAGCACCCGTCAACATGTCGAGGCCGTCGCCACCGGAGAGCAGGTGGAACTCACGGAACAGGCGGGTCCCGCGCGGATCGTCGCCGAGGTAGTAGACCGGAACGGTGATGTCCTTGCCGGGGGCAGGTGCCTCGGTGCCGGAAGGCTCCGGCGCACTGCTGGACTCCGTGGCCGGACTCGGTGACTCCTCGATCGGTGCGGAGGACTCGGCCCGGCTGGGGTCGTCGCCGGCACTGTCGCCGGATCCCTCGTCACCACACGCGGTGAGGACCAGCAGCGACGAGACGGCCAGCGCCACGAGGGCGCGGCGGTGGCGGGCGTGGGGGGACAGGGTCATGGGAACCTCCTGGGCTCGGTGTGACTCATGGGACGATGATGGTGCGAGTGTCCTCCGCGGGACCGGCGCCCTCAGCACCGCCCGACGGATCGTCGTTGTAGGCGCGGAAGGTGTAGCGGCCGGGGGCCACCCCCGCCAGGTCCACCTCGATCCGCCACGGGAACAGACGATTCGTCTCCGCCGCCCCGGCGGCGGTGCCGAACCCGTCCTTGACGACGGCTCCCGTGGCGTCGACCAGCTGCCACCCGACCCACGCCTCGAAGCCGTTGTTGACGCCGGTCGCGGTGAACATGCCCGAGACCTCGACGCCCTCGCGGGGGGCAGTGATGCTCATCAGGGACAGGACCTCGGTGACCGTGTCGTTGGACAACGGCTCCGCGGCCGGCTCGCCGAGGACCGTGTCGGACTGCTTCCCGTCGACCAGCAGCCGCACGGGCCGGCGACCATCACCGGCCGCGGCCTGGGCGGTGAAGATGACCTGTTCGACGGCGAATGACGCCTCCGTCGCGGTCATGCCGGCCGGTCGTCGGCGCAAGGACGGTCCACTGGTGGACAGGTCGACGGTGATCACGTCGCCGTCGTACGACGCGCTCCCGACGGCCGTGCCCTCGGGCCACGGGTTGCGGTAGTCGGGGTCGAAGGGGCTGCCGGAGACGGCCTCGTCGACCGCCAGCCGCAGCTCCGCGCCCCCGGCCGCGTGCTTCGGGTGGAACTCGCGGAAGAGTCGGGGTCCGTCGGGCCCGTCACCGACGTAGTAGACCGGCAGCACGTAGTCGGCCCCGTCATCGCTCGGGCCGTCGGTCGTGCCACTGGTCCGTCCGTCGGGTGAGACGGCCGGGCCGGGGTCGGCGCTGTCGTCGTTGCCGAGGTTGCCGGCCAGCGCGATGGCGGTGATCGTGGCGGCGGTGGCGATGACGGCACCACCGGCGCCGTAGAGCCACGGACGACGGGAGGTCGTCGAGCTGGCCCGGGTCCGCTCGCGGATGCTCCCCAGGGCATCGTCCGGCTCGATGTCGGAGACGGCGTCGGAGAGCAGCTCCCGCAGCGGATCGTTGTTCTCGGGGCGGTTCATGACTGGTCCTCCAGGACTTCTCCGAGCTGGTGACGCAGGGCGGTGGCGCCCCGGGAGGCGTGGCTCTTGACTGCTCCGCGACTGATGCCGAGGGTCTCGGCGATCTGGGCCTCGCTGAGATCGAGGTAGTAGCGCAGCGCCAGCACCTCGCGTTGCCGGCGGGGGAGCCTGCTGAGCGCGTCGAGGACGGCCGCGCGTCGCTCGTGGTCGATCGTGGCCTGGTCGGCTCCCGGAGTCGTGCGCGGTGCCGCGTGCTTCTCGGAGGCGATGTGGCGATCGACCACCTTGCGGTGCCTCAGGACCGAGCGCGAACGGTTCACCACCGCCTGCCGGAGGTAGGCCAGCGCCTTGTCGGGCTCCCGCAGCGTGTGCCAACGACCGTGCATCGCCACGAAAGCGTCCTGGACCACCTCCTCGGCCGTGCCGACGTCACGCACGAGGAGCACCGAGAGGCGGACCAGGGAACGCCAGTGGGCGGCGTAGAGCTGCTCGACCGCCGAGTCGGCGTCGAGCGGCCGAGCCGGCGTGGTCACCGGTCTGGTCGCAGTCGTCGCCCATGCATGGGTCATCACGCTAGTGGCACGCGCCGCCGACCCCGGGGGTTTACACGCCGACAGCACTTTCTTGCTCCAGCACTCACACCTAGGGTTGGGGGCATGACGACTCCCGTGCCTCCTGACGACTGCATCTTCTGCAAGATCGTGGCGGGTGACCTGCCCGCCGAGGTCGTTCATGCCAGTGACTCCTCGGTGGCGTTCAAGGACCTCAACCCCCAGGCGCCCACGCACTTCCTGGTCATTCCCCGCAGCCACTACGCGAATGCTGCGGAGCTGGCCGTCCACGAGCCCTCGGCGCTGGCCGACCTCTTCACGACCGCCCGCGATGTCGCCGAGGAGAAGGGGCTCGAGGGCTATCGGGCGGTGTTCAACACGGGTGCTGCCGCCCAACAGACCGTGTTCCATGCCCACCTGCACGTCCTCGCGGGCCGTGAGCTGACCTGGCCGCCCGGCTGAGCGGGCAAACGCGATGGGCGTACGCCGGGGTGGCGCCGTAGCATGGAGGCCTCATGACTGAATCCCAAAGCGCCTCCGGTCCACGGGGCAAGGCCACCAAGCACACCGTCGTGGTGCCCGCGAGCGTCAACATGGTCAGCCTGCTCGGCCCCCGCGACGAACACCTCTCCCTGATCGAGAACGCCTTCGACGCCGACGTGCACGTGCGCGGCAACCAGGTGACCCTGCACGGCGCCCCCGCGGAGATCGCGTTGGTCGAGCGCCTGCTCGAAGAGCTGGTCACCATCATCCGCACCGGGCAGGGCATCACCGACGAGACGGTCGAGCGGGTGATGTCCATGCTGCGCACCGAGACCACCGAGCACCCGGCCGAGGTCCTCTCCCTCAACATCCTGTCCAACCGCGGCCGCACCATCCGGCCCAAGACGCTCAACCAGAAGCGCTATGTCGATGCCATCGACAAGCACACGATCACGTTCGGCATCGGCCCGGCCGGCACCGGCAAGACCTACCTGGCGATGGCCAAGGCAGTGCAGGCCCTGCAGGCCAAGGAGGTCAACCGGATCATCCTCAGCCGGCCCGCGGTCGAGGCCGGCGAGAAGCTCGGCTTCCTGCCGGGCACCCTGACCGAGAAGATCGACCCCTACCTGCGCCCGCTCTACGACGCGCTCCACGACATGATCGACCCCGAGAGCATCCCGAAGCTGATGGCGGCCGGCACGATCGAGGTGGCGCCGCTCGCCTTCCTGCGCGGGCGCTCGCTCAACGACTCGTTCATCATCCTCGACGAGGCCCAGAACACCACGCCCGAGCAGATGAAGATGTTCCTGACCCGCTTGGGCTTCGGCTCCAAGATCGTGGTCACCGGTGACGTCACCCAGGTCGACCTGCCCTCCGGGATGAAGTCGGGCCTCCGGATCGTCGAGAACATCCTCACCGACGTCAAGGACATCTCGTTCAACCGGCTCACCGCCCACGACGTCGTCCGCCACCGGCTGGTCGGCAAGATCGTGGCCGCCTACGAGAGCTTCGACGTGAAGGGGACGCACCAGTGACCATCGAGGTGCTCAACGAGTCGGGCCACGAGCTCGACGTCCACCACCTGGCCACGCTGAGCCGCTTCGTGATGGACGAGATGCGGGTGCACCCCCAGGCCGAGCTGTGCATCAAGGCCGTCGACGAGCCCACGATCGCCCAGCTCAACGAGCAGTGGATGGAGAAGCAGGGCCCCACCGACGTACTGGCCTTCCCGATGGACGAGCTGCGACCGGGCCTGGTCAACGAGGAGCCCGAAGAGGGTGTGCTCGGTGACCTGGTGCTGTGCCCCGACGTGGCCGAGAAGCAGGGGGAGACCGCAGGGCACGGCAAGCTCGCCGAGCTCGAGCTGCTCACCGTCCACGGCATCCTGCACCTGCTCGGCTACGACCACGCGGAGCCCGAGGAGCACAAGGAGATGTTCGGCCTCCAGGACGACCTCCTGGCCAGGTGGCGCTCCCGATGACCAGCGGCGATCTCTGGCTGCTGGGTTCAGCAGCCGTCCTCGTGGTCCTTGCCGGCGTGTTCTCCGCCGCCGATGCAGCCTTCTCCTCCTTCTCCCGCGCCCGGGCCGAGGAGATCGTGGCCGAGAAGAAGCCGGGCGCCAAGAAGCTGTTGGCGATCCTCGATGACCCGGCGCGCTGTCTCAACACCACGCTGATGCTGCGCATCCTGTGCGAGGTGGCCGCGATCGTGCTGGTGGCCCGGTTGGTCTCCAGCAACGTGTCCGGCTGGTGGGCCTCGATCCTGATCGCGATCGGCGCGATGCTGGTGGTCTCCTTCGTGGTGATCGGCGTCGCCCCACGCACCCTCGGACGCCAGCACGCGATCACCGTGGCGTTGCTGTGTGCCGGACCGATCCAGGCGATCACCCGCGTGCTCGGCCCGATCCCGCAGCTGCTGATCCTCATCGGAAACGCGCTCACCCCCGGCAAGGGCTACAGCGACGGCCCGTTCTCCTCGGAGACCGAGCTGCGTGAGCTGGTCGACATGGCCGAGGCCTCGAGCGTGATCGAGGACGGCGAGCGCAAGATGATCCACTCCGTCTTCGAGCTCGGCGACACCACCGTGCGCGAAGTGATGGTGCCGCGCCCCGACGTGCTCTTCGTCGAGCGCCACAAGAACCTGCGGCAGACGATGTCGCTGTTCCTGCGCAGCGGCTACTCGCGGATCCCGGTCGTGGGGGAGAACCTCGACGACGTGGTCGGGTTCGCCTACCTCAAGGACGTAACCAAGCGGGTCTTCGACAACGCCGACGCCGAGACCACCGAGCGCATCGACCAGCTGCTGCGTCCCGTGCACTGGGTGCCGGACAGCAAGCCCGCCGATGAGCTGCTCTCCGAGATGCAGGCCCGGCGCCAGCACATCGCCGTGGTGGTCGACGAGTACGGCGGCACGTCCGGCATCGTCACCATCGAGGACGTGCTCGAGGAGATCGTCGGCGAGATCACCGACGAGTACGACCAGGGCGAGATCGAGATCGAGGTCTTCGAGGACGGCTCGACCCGGGTCTCCTCCCGCTACCCCGTCGACGACCTCGACGAGCTGTTCCCGGGTCACGTCTTCGTCGACGACGACGTCGACTCCGTGGGGGGCCTGCTGGCCAAGGAGCTCGGCCGGGTGCCGATCCCCGGATCCACGATCGAGGCCCACGGCCTGCGCTTCGAGGCCGAGGCGCCGACCGGGCGCCGCAACCGGATCGGCACCGTGCTGATCAGCAAGGTCGAGCCGGCGCCGCAGTCGGCGGAGGACGACGACTACGCTGAGCCGCATGCCTGATCTCGCTCCCGAGGACGCCAAGCTGGTCACCCTTGCCCGGGCCACCCGGGCCCGGACCCGTGCCGTTGAGGGCGCCGCCGTGCGGGACACCGACGGACGCACCTATGCCGCCGGCACCGTCGACCTGCCGTCGTTGAAGATCTCCGCGGTCCAGGTCTGCGTGGCGATGGCCTTCGCGTCGGGCTCGACAGGTCTCGAGGCCGTCGTGGTGCTCGGTGGGGCGACGGAGCTCGCGGATGCCGACCGGGCTGCCCTGGACGACTTCGCCGGCCCCGGCGTCGTCGTACGCCTCGGGGACCCGAAGGGCACCCTCCACACCCGATAGTCCCCAACGTCAGGCAGGTCGAACCGGTGGTTCCACCTGCGGCACGTTGGGGACTACCGAGACATGGTTGGGATGGTCAATTAGTTTCGCGCTACCGTGGGGACGTGACCTTCACAGGTGGGTGGGGAGCCCACGACGACGCCGTACGCCGACTGCTCGACTCGTATGCCGAGATCTCGCCGCAGGGACCGATCAGGTTGGCCAAGCGCACCAGCAACCTCTTCCGCCCACGTTCCGCGGCCGGTGCACCGGGCCTCGACGTCAGCGGCCTGGACGGGGTGATCGAGGTCGACGTCGAGAACCGGACCGCCGACGTCCAGGGCATGTGCACCTATGAGCACCTGGTCGAGGCGACCCTGCCGCACGGACTGATCCCGCTGGTGGTCCCGCAGCTGCGCACGATCACCCTCGGCGGAGCGGTCACCGGGCTCGGCATCGAGTCGACCAGCTTCCGCAACGGGTTGCCCCATGAGTCGGTCATCGAGATGGACATCCTCACCGGCGCCGGTGACGTCGTCACCGCCAGTCCCGACGAGCACGCCGACCTCTTCGCGACCTTCCCCAACTCCTACGGCTCGCTCGGCTACGCCACCCGGCTCAGGATCGAGCTCGAGGAGGTGCCGGGGTACGTCGCGCTGCGTCATGTCCGCTTCGACGACACCGACCAGCTGGGCAAGGCGATCGAGGCCATCGTCGAGTCCGGCGAGTGGCAGGGCCAGCGTGTCGACGGGCTCGACGGCGTGTTCTTCGAGCCCGGAGAGCTCTACCTGACCCTCGCCAGGTGGAGTGACGGTCACGAGCCGGGTGCTGCCACCGACGCGCAGCCGTTGGTGGGCGACTACACCGGCCAGCAGATCTACTACCGGTCCGTGCAGCAGCGCGCGACCGACCTGCTCACCATGCACGACTACCTGTGGCGGTGGGACACCGACTGGTTCTGGTGCTCCGGCGCCTTCGGGCTGCACGACCCGAGGATCCGCAGGCTGTGGCCCCGCCGCTGGCGCCGCTCCGACGTGTTCCACAAGCTGGTCGGGCTGGATCGTCGCTTCGGCATCATCGACCGGATCGACCGGCGCAGGGGACGCCCCGCCCGCGAACGCGTGATCCAGGACGTCGAGGTGCCGATCGGCGAGCTGCCCGCCTTCCTCGCGTGGTTCGACGACAACGTGGGGATGCGACCGGTGTGGCTGTGCCCGCTGCGCCTGCGCGGCGAGCGCACCTGGCCGACCTACCCCCTCGAGCCGGACACGACCTATGTCAACGCGGGCTTCTGGGGCACGGTACCCGTGGGTGACAGCGCGCAGGAGGCGCCCACCAACCGGGCCATCGAGTCGTGGTTGGGCGACCACGACGGCCACAAGTCGCTCTACTCCGAGGCGTTCTACGACCGCGACGAGTTCGACCGGCTCTACGACGGAGCGAACCTCGCCACGGTCAAGGACCGCTACGACCCCGACCACAGACTGACGACCCTCTATGACAAGGCGGTGCGACGGCATTGAGTATTGCCAAGCCACAAACGGATCCGGTGACCATCGGTGAGGCCATCGAGTCCCTGTTGAAACACGGGGTGCCGGTGCGCTTCACGGCGTACGACGGCTCCTCGGCCGGCCCCGATGACGCGGAGCTGGGCATCCACCTGCGCAACGAGCGCGGGCTGTCCTACATCATGACCGCGCCCGGCGACCTCGGCATGGCGCGGGCCTACGTGATGGGCGACCTCGACCTGGTCGGCGCGCACCCCGGCAACCCCTACGCGCCGATGGAGCTGCTGCTCAGCCACCTGAGCTTCCGGCGCCCCACCGTCACCGAGGCACTGCGCCTCGTGCGTGGCCTGGGCATCGACAAGCTGGTGCCGCCACCGGTCCCGCCCCAGGAGCACCTGCCACGTTGGCGCCGGGCCATGGAGGGCCTGCGCCACTCGCGCGGCCGCGATGCGGAGGTCATCTCACACCACTACGACGTCTCCAACCGGTTCTACGAGCTGGTGCTGGGGCCGTCGATGACCTACACCTGTGCCCTCTACGACGATGCCGGCGTCAGCCTCGAGGAGGCCCAGGCCGCGAAGTACGACCTGATCTGTCGCAAGCTCGCGCTGCAGCCGGGGCAACGGCTGCTCGACGTCGGCTGCGGCTGGGGCGGCATGGTGCGCCACGCCGCCCGGGAGTACGGCGTGAAGGCGCTCGGAGTCACGCTCTCGCTCGAGCAGGCCCAGTGGGCCAAGGAGGCCATCGATCGTGAGGGCCTCTCCGACCTGGCCGAGGTCCGCCACCTCGACTACCGCGAGGTGATGGACACCGACTTCGACGCGGTCAGCTCGATCGGCCTGACCGAGCACATCGGCGTGCGCAACTACCCCGCGTACTTCGGCTTCCTGCGTGAGAAGCTGCGCCCCGGCGGCCGCCTGCTCAACCACTGCATCACCCGGTCCCACAACCGGCCCACGTCGACGGGTGCGTTCATCGACCGCTACGTCTTCCCCGACGGCGAGCTGATCGGCTCCGGCACGATCGTGGCCGCGGCCCAGGACGCGGGGCTCGAGGTGCAGCACACCGAGAACCTGCGTCGGCACTACGCGTTGACGCTCGCGGGCTGGTGCCGCAACCTGGAGGCCAACTGGGACGAGTGCGTGGCCGAGGTGGGGGAGGGGACGGCGCGGGTCTGGGGCCTCTACATGGCCGGATCCCGGCTCGCGTTCGAGCGTGACGAGATCGAGCTCCACCACGTGCTCGCAACTCGCAACGACGAGTCGGCGGACTCGTTCCCGCTGCGCCCGGACTGGACCGCCTGACGGCGCGATAGCCTTCGCGGGTGAGCACCCGAGCAGAGCAGTACGACGCCGTGGTGCTGCGTCGTGAGCAGATCTCCCCGCACCTGGTCCGCCTGGTCATCGGTGGCGAGGGACTGGCGTCGTTCCGCAGCACCGGCATCCCCGACGAGTGGGTGGGCCTCGTGGTGCCCGGCCAGTTCCAGAGCCGCTACTACACGGTGCGGTCCTGGCAGGGCGGCGAGCTCGTCGTCGACGTCGCCGTGCACGACGTCGGACTCGTCACCGAGTGGGCGATGCGTGACTGCACCGGCGACGGCGTGACCATCACCGAGGCGAAGGGCTCGTTCGCGATGCCCGCCGGCGCCCGTTGGCTGCTGCTCGTGGGAGACCTGACCGCGATGCCGGCGATGGCACGCATCAGCGCCACCGTGACCGACGTACCCATCCGGATCTGGGCCGAGGTCCCCTCCGACGTGGCCGACTACCTTCCCGCGGACGCCGACGTCACCTGGCTGGAGCAGCCGGGCGACGGGCAGAGCGCGTTGGCGCAGGTGGTCGAGGGCATCGACTGGCCCGAGGGTGAGGGATACTTCTGGATGGCGGGGGAGTCCGCGCAGATGCGGGCGATCCGCAAGCACCTGATGCGTGAGCGAAGGCTCCCGTCGACGGCGTACGACGTGATGGGCTACTGGCGCGGGGTGGCCAAGCGGCAACCGCGGGCCGTGGACCCGGGCCCGATCTATCGGGCCGGCAAGGCCGCAGGCAAGTCAGACGAACAGATCTGGGCCGACTACGACGCAGCACGGGAGAGCGAATGAGCGAGCACGGCAAGTCTGAGTCGGACCGGGACTTCGACGTCTCGGGAGTGGCACCGGCCGGCCCCCTGCACGGCGAGCGTGCGGACGGCTTCCGCAGCGGCTTCGTGTCGTTCGTCGGGCGTCCGAACGCCGGCAAGTCCACGCTGACCAACGCCCTGGTCGGCTCCAAGGTGGTGATCACCTCGTCGAAGCCGCAGACCACCCGCACCGTCGTGCGCGGCATCGTGCACCGCGACGACGCCCAGCTGATCCTGGTCGACACCCCGGGGCTGCACCGTCCCCGCACCCTGCTCGGCGAGCGGCTCAACGACCTGGTCAAGACGACGTGGGCCGAGGTCGACGTGGTCGCGGTCTGCTTCCCGGCCAACGAGAAGATCGGCCCCGGCGACACGTTCATCGTCAACGAGCTGGCGAAGGTGCGCCGCACGGTCAAGGTGGCCATCGCCACCAAGACCGACCTGGCCACCCCCGAGCAGATCGGGGAGCACCTGCTGGCGATCCAGGCGCTCGGCGTGGAGACCGGCACGGAGTGGGCCGAGATCATCCCGGTCTCCGCCAAGGGCGGCGACCAGGTGACGCTGCTCGCCGACATCCTGGCCGGGATGCTGCCCGAGGGTCCGCCGCTCTACCCGGACGGTGAGCTGTCCGATGCGCCCGAGGAGGCGATCGTCGCCGAGCTGATCCGCGAGGCGGCACTCGAGGGGGTCCGGGACGAGCTGCCGCACTCGATCGCGGTGGTCGTCGAGGAGATGCAGCTGCGCGAGGACCGGCCGGCCGACAAGCCCCTGCTCGACATCCATGCCTTCCTCTACGTCGAGCGCGACTCCCAGAAGGGCATCGTGATCGGGCACAAGGGCTCGCGCCTGAAGCAGGTCGGCACCGATGCGCGCCTGCAGATCCAGGCCATTCTCGGCACCCCGGTGCACCTGGACCTCCGGGTCAAGGTGGCCAAGGAGTGGCAGCGCGACCCGCGTCAGCTGCGCAAGCTCGGTTTCTGAGTCGTTCGCGCAGCAAGAATTGCCCGTTCGCGCAGCAAGAATTGCCCGCTGGCGCAGCAAGGACTGCCCGTTCGCGCAGCAAGGACTGCCCGTTCGCGCAGCAAGAATTGCCCGTTCGCGTCAGGAGGTGGGGGCCCAGCAGAATCCGTGGTGCTGGCCGGCCTGCCACTGCTTCTTCGTCGGCCACTCATAGCTCCAGGTGAACTTGAGCGGGTCGTCGGCCTCGTCACGCACGGCGTCCTTGCAGGTGTCGCCATCCGCGGCCTTGGCCGCCTCGGCACCGGGCCAGGTGCCGTTCCTGCCGGCCGGCACGTCGACGGTCGAGATCGCTCGCCACGAGCTGTCGCGGGCGCAGGGAACCCGCTCGAAGCCCTGGGTCCCGGGGCGGTCGGTGCCGCACATGCCGAAGCTGTCCCGTCCTTCCTGGGTGGCCAGGATCCCCTTCATCGATGCCTTGAGGGGGCTCAGCTGCTGGCGCCCGGCGAGGGCCACGACCTCGCAGCGGTACCAGTTCTGTCCGCCGTCGGACTCCTCGACCGTCGGGCTGAACCACACCGCCGACAGCATGCTCAGCTCCAGGTCCTCGGCGGTGCCACCCACGAACGCCGCCATCTGCTCCGGACACGACGAGGCCACCTGCCGCTGCACCCGCTCGGAGTCGACGGCGACCAGGTGGCCGTCGACGACCGTGTCGAGCTGGCCGACGTGGACCGTCTGCGCGGTGTGCTCGGTCTTGCAGGGCACCGCCTTCCGGTCGCTCGTCGGCGCGATGGCCTCGTCGTAGGCCAGGTCGTAGCAGGCGCCGACGTCCGGCCGGGGCGCCGGTTCGGCGGGAGTCGGCTCCGGTGTGCTCGTCGGTGTCGCGGTGGGGGTCTGGTCGGCGGCTGGCTCGTCGGCGCCGGAGCACCCGGTCAGGAGCCCCAGGGCGAGCACGACGGCGGCGACGACGCGGATCACTTGTTGGTCCTTGCCCAGCAGATGGAGCGCCGGTTCCCGGCGTTCCACTCCGCCTCGTGGAACCACGTGTAGGCGTAGTCGTAGTCGACCGGGTAGCTCATCCAGGCGCCGACCGAGTCGGAGCAGAAGTCTCGGGTCTTGACCTCGACCAGTCGGTCGCCGGGGTAGGGCTCGTCGTCCTGGCCGACCTTGATCGTGGTGACCGCACGCCAGTTGTGCGGTTGCGAGCAGGGCACCTTGACGTCGCCAACGACGGTCGGTCCCTCGGCACAGACCATCCACTCGTCGTTGGGACGACCGCTGAGCAACCCCTTGGCGGTGACCGGGAGGTCGACGTACGACTTGGACTGCTCGCCGCCACCGACCACGTCACAGCGGTACCAGCGCGCGCCGTCGTCCCACGCCTTCTCCGAGGGGCGGAACCAGGCCCAGCTGACCACCGTGCGCATCACCAGCGACTCATCGGCACCGAGGAACTTCTCGAACTGGGTGGAGCACTTCTGGTAGGCGAAGGCGGCGACCTCCGGAGCGTCGTGGGCGGCGGAGGCGAACTTCTCGGGCAGCTGGCCGATGGCATAGGTCTCGGCGGTGTGGTCCTCGCTGCAGTCCACGGTCTCGGTCGCGTTGCTGGCCTGCTGGACGTCCTCGGGCTGCAGGTCTCGGCAGGCACCCAGCTCGGGCGCCTCGACCGAGTCGACCTGGTCGGGGTCGACGTTGTCAGCCGCGCCGTCGTCGCCACAGCCCGACAGGAGGACGGCGAAGGCCAGGAGGACGGCCGGCAGCAGTCGTCGAGAAGGGGGCACAGGATCGCAGTCCTCAGGTCGTGAGCAGTGCCGCGATCGTACCGCCCAGCTCGTAGGCAGCCGCAGTCTCGGGATCGCCCACGTCGCCGAGCACCTCCAGCACGTCGTAGCCCTGGCGCCAGCCGAGAGCCCCCACGATCGACTGCACCGACCGGACGGCTCCGGCGGTGTCGTAGCGGCCGTGCACGTAGAGGCCGTAGGGCCGCTTGTTCGTCTGCCCCTCCGACTCCCCGGCGGCACCGGTGGGATCGAGCGCCCCACCGACCTGCAGGAACGTGGAGTCGAAGAAGTGCTTCAGGGCTCCGGACATGTAGCCGAAGTTGGCGCTGGTGCCGAGCAGGTAGCCGTCGGCCGCGAGCACGTCGTCCGCGGTGGCCTCCAGGGCCGGTCGGACGACGACCTCGACGCCCGCGATCGCGTCGTCCGAGGCGCCCGCGACCACCGCGTCGGTGAGGGCCTGCAGTGAGCGGGTGGGGGAGTGGTGCACGATCAGCAGCTGGGACATGGTCACAGGCTAACCAGACTGCGTTATGGTGGAACCGTCATGAAGATGCGCAGCCTCCTCCTTCGCTGCCGCAGCGAGGCCTGAAAGCCGGCCCCCTCGTTGCGGAGAAGCGTGCTGCCGCCCGGCACCCCAGACTTCAAGCAGCGAGGTTTCCATGACCAATCTGAGCAACACCGGCAATCGGCAGTCCACCAGCGGCATGCCGTTCCAGCGCTACACGCCGTTCGTTCCCGTCGACGTCCCGGACCGCACCTGGCCGACGAAGAAGATCACCCATGCTCCGCGTTGGCTCTCCACCGACCTGCGCGACGGCAACCAGGCCCTGATCGACCCGATGACGCCCGCCCGCAAGCTGAGCATGTTCGAGCTGCTGGTGAAGATGGGCTACAAGGAGATCGAGGTCGGCTTCCCGAGCGCCAGCCAGACCGACTTCGACTTCGTGCGCAAGCTGGTCGTGGAGGACCGGATCCCCGACGACGTCCAGATCTCGGTGCTCACCCAGGCCCGTGAGGACCTCATCGAGCGCACCATCGAGTCGCTGGTCGGTGCCGACCGCGCCACGGTCCACCTCTACAACGCCACGGCCCCGCTGTTCCAGCGGGTGGTGTTCGGGGTCACGCCCGACGAGTGCCGCAACATCGCCGTCCGTGGCACCGAGATGGTGATGAAGTACGCCGAGGAGCTGCTCGGCGGCATCGTCGGCAGCGAGGACTTCGGCTACCAGTACAGCCCCGAGATCTTCACCCAGTCCGACACCGACTTCGCGCTCTCGGTCTGCGAGTCGGTCTCCGACGTGTGGCAGCCCGAGGCGGGGCGCGAGATCATCCTGAACCTGCCGGCCACCGTCGAGATGTCGACGCCGAACACCTACGCCGACCAGATCGAGTACTTCGGCCGGGGCATCACACGTCGCGAGCACTCCGCGATCAGCCTGCACCCCCACAACGACCGGGGCACGGCGGTCGCCGCGACCGAGCTGGCCCTGATGGCCGGTGCCGACCGGGTCGAGGGCTGCCTGTTCGGTCATGGCGAGCGCACCGGCAACGTCGACCTGGTCACCCTCGGGATGAACCTCTTCAGCCAGGGCATCGACCCGCAGGTCGACTTCAGCGACATCGACGAGGTGCGCCGCACGGTCGAGTACTGCACGAACCTGCCGGTGCACCCTCGCCACCCCTACGCCGGCGACCTGGTCTACACCGCGTTCTCCGGGTCCCACCAAGACGCGATCAAGAAGGGTCTCGAGGACCTCGACAAGCAGGCCGCCGAGAAGGGCGTGCCGGTCGAGCAGCTCGACTGGGAGGCGCCGTACCTTCCGATCGACCCGAAGGACGTCGGCCGCAACTACGAGGCCGTGATCCGGGTCAACAGCCAGTCCGGCAAGGGTGGTGTCGCCTACATCCTCAAGGCCGAGCACAACCTCGAGCTGCCGCGTCGCGCCCAGATCGAGTTCAGCCGGGTGGTCCAGCAGCGCACCGACTCCGACGGTGGCGAGATGACTCCCGAGGCGATCTGGGAGGTCTTCCGCAACGAATACCTCGACCGCGAGAGCCCGCTCAAGCTCAACTCGGTGCACACCTCGTCGGCGGCCGGTGAGAAGGACCAGCTCAACGTCAACGTCTACGTCGACGAGGAGCTGCGTGCCCTCTCCGCCAGTGGCAACGGGCCGATCAACGCCTTCACCAACGCGTTGAACGAGCTCGTCGAGTCCGAGCAGGCGGCGGGCAACCCGACGTACGCCGACCGAGGTGACGTGCGGGTCCTCGACTACCACGAGCACGCGCTGTCCGCCGGCGGCGACGCGATCGCCGCGGCCTACGTCGAGTGCGCCGTCGGCGACCAGGTCCTGTGGGGTGTCGGCCTCGACGCCAACATCGTCACGGCGTCGCTGAAGGCAGTGGTCTCCGCGGTCAACCGCGCCTGAGGCGGCACGGTGGTTTCGAGACGGCTCGTGCCTCGCCTCCTCAACCAACGGGCGATGCCTGAGGCGGCACGGTGGTTTCGTGACGGCTCGTGCCTCGCCTCCTCAACCAACGGGCGATGCCTGAGGCGGCACGGTGGTTTCGAGACGGCTCGTGCCTCGCCTCCTCAACCAACGGGCGATGCCTGAGGCGGCACGGTGGTTTCGCGACGGCTCGTTCCTCGCCTCCTCAACCAACGGGCGATGCCTGAGGCGGCACGGTGGTTTCGTGACGGCTCGTGCCTCGCCTCCTCAACCAACGGGCGATGCCTGAGGCGGCACGGTGGTTTCGAGACGGCTCGTGCCTCGCCTCCTCAACCAACGGGGGATGCCTGAGGCGGCAGGTGGTTTCGAGACGGCTCGTTCCTCGCCTCCTCAACCAACGGGTGACGGTGGTTGAGGAGGGAGCGCCAGCGACCGTCTCGAAACCACTACTGCGGCAGCACCATCTCGTCGACCAGCAAGTCGGACCCCTCCCTGAGGGGTTCGGCCCTGCCGGTCGCCACGAAGCCGTAGTGCTCGTACGCCGTCCGCGCGGCCCGGTTGCCCCGCGTCACGTCGAGCACGACCCGGTGGCCCCGGGCCCGGATGGCCCGGACCAGCTCGTCGAGGACCAGCTTCGACAAGCCGCGCCGACGGAACTCGGGGACGGTCCACATCGCGATGATCTGCACCAGCCCGTCACCGATCTGGAAGCCGCCTCCCATCGCGGCCGGGACGCCGTCGACGAAAGCGACCACGGGTGACGAGCGCATCCGGTCGCGCCACAGCTCCTCGGTGAACGCCTGCTCGCGGGCCAGCGTCGACCCGAACGCGTCCGGGGCGTCGGCGAGCGACCGCAGGCGGATCTCGCGCCAGGTCTGCCACTCGTCGGGCCCGAGGGTCCTGACGACCGTGCTCATCTGCTGCTCCTCGCGGCGCGGGCGGCCTGCTCCTCGTCGTACTTGCCGCGGATCGCGGCCCGCATCTGGTCGATGTTCTCACGCAGGGCATCGGAGATCAGCTCGTCGGTGCGTGGGTCGTTGAGCACCTCGAAGATCAGTCGGAAGACGGTGTCGCTGACCAACCGGACGACGTCGTCGTGGAACGGGAGGAACTTGAGTCGCCCCATCTGTTGGTCCCTCTTGACCAGCTCCACGATCATCGCGTCGAGCTCGGCGCGGTTCTCGTTCAGGGCCCGGGCGATGTTGGTGGTGTAGTTGCCGGTCTGCAGCACCGCGGTGACCTCGTCCATGACCGCGATCGTGACCGGCCGCTTGATCACCTCCACGATGCTCTCCGCACCCTGCTTGACGAGGGCAGCCGTGACCCGGTCACCGAAGGCCCGGTCTGCGGCCCGACCCAGGCGCGCCAGCACGATGAAGATGCGCAACAACCGGAACGAGCGGAAGGCCGGGTTGGAGACGGGGATCATGCCCAGCACCTCGTACCAGTACTTCAGGGGGAACTTCCACCCCTCGCCCGCGCGTCGCCAGCGCCAGACGAACTCGACGGCGAAGATCCCGCAGATCATGTAGTCGGCGATGATCACCGTGCGCTCGGTGTCGGGGTCGACCTCCCAGAAGGTGATCCAGCCCAGCAGGGCGACGGAGATGATCGCAAGCACGAGCATCGCCCAGTCCCCGAACCCGACGGGCGGCTTCGAGGGGTGGCTCGCGAGGGGTGACTGCTTGACGGTGGATCGCGCGGTGGCCGGGGCGTGCGAGGACATGCGGTCAAGACTCTCAGGAATGTGCCGGATAGGCTCGCCGCCATGCGTACCGCCCGGAGAATCACCTCAGCCCTTGCCGTCACCGCATTCGTGCTCACCGTCGCCGCCGCCTGCTCGGACGACGACGCGGGTTCTGCCGACAAGCAGAGCGCCGCCGACCGGGTGTGCACGGCCGACGACATCGAGGTGGACGGCGGGTTCGGCGAGAAGCCGGAGGTCACGCTTCCCGAGGACTGCACGGCGCCGACCGAGATCGTGACCAAGGACCTGGTCGAGGGCTCGGGCCCGGAGGCGCAGGAGGGTGGCGGCGTCCTGACCGACTACCTTCTGGTCTCGTGGTCGGACCAGCAGGTCCAGGACAACTCCTTCGACCGCGGCCAGCCGTTCCCCGTCGAGCCGCTCGGCCAGGCCCAGGTCATCCAAGGGTGGAACGAGGGCCTGATCGGCATCCAGAAGGGCGACCGCCGCCTGATCATCATCCCGCCGGAGAAGGGCTACGGCACGACCGGCCAGGGGACGATCGGGCCTGACGAGACGCTGGTCTTCGTCGTGGACGCGGTCGAAATCCGCTGACGCCGAAGTCGTCCGACTGCCGGTAGATTGCCGGCATGCCCCGCACTCCCTTGGTCTCCGAACGCATCGGCCAGTTCTTCCTGGGGGAGGACCGGCTCGAGTACACCGAGTACGGGTCCGGTGACCGATGGGTGGTGCTGGTCCACGGTCAGCTGATGCTGCGCCGGATGTGCCAGCCGCTGGCCCGGGTCCTGGCCGCGGAGGGCATGCACGTGCTCACCATCGACCTGCTCGGCCACGGCCGGTCCGATCGTCCGGCCGACCCGTTGGTCTACTCGATGACCGCCTTCGGCGAGCAGGTGGTGGCGCTGCTCGACCACGTCGGTGCGGAGGAGGCGGTCATCGGCGGGACCTCGCTGGGCGCCAACGTGTCCCTCGAGGTGGCCGCGATCGCGCCCGAGCGGGTGCGCGGGCTGCTCGTCGAGATGCCGGTGCTCGACAACGCCGTGGAGGTCGGGTTGGTGGTCTTCGGCCCGGCGATGCTGGCCGCCCGGTTCCTGCCCTTCACCGTCGCGACCGCGCGCACGCTCACCCGGTGGGTGCCACGCGGACTGGTCCCCTTCTGGGCCGGGGTCGGCCTGGACACCTGTGACCAGCAGCCGGCGGCGATGGCCGCGGTGCTGCACGGCATCGTCTTCGGGCGCATCGCCCCACCCTCCAAGCTGCGTCGCGCGATCGACGTACCGACGATGGTTGTGGGGCACCCGGCCGACCCGATCCACCCGGCCGCGGACGCGGCGATGCTCGCCGAGGAGGTGCCCGGCGCCCGCTTCGTGCAGGCGCGGAGCATCCTCGAGTGGCGGTTCCGGCCCGAGCGACTCGACAAGGAGGCGGTCGAGTTCGTGGAGGAGTGCTGGGAGACACGCCCCGACGCCGGGATCCGCAAGGCCTGACGCGGCACAATGGGGGTGTGCCCCTCTATCGAGCCGAAGCCGTCGTGCTGCGCACCCACAAGCTGGGTGAGGCGGATCGGATCATCACCCTGCTGACCCGCAACCACGGGCTGGTGCGCGCGGTCGCCAAGGGCGTACGCCGTACGTCGTCGCGGTGGGGTTCCCGCCTGGAGCCGTTCACGCACGTCGACCTGCAGCTGGCCGAGGGGCGCAACCTCGACGTGATCACCCAGGCAGAGACGCTGACCCCGTTCTCGTCGACGCTGGGCGCCGACTACGACCGCTACACCTCGGGCACCGCGATGCTGGAGACCGCCGAACGGCTGATCCACGAGGAGCGCCAGCCGTCACTGCAGCAGTTCCTGCTGCTCGTCGGTGGGTTGCGTGCCCTGACCACACCAGAACGACGGCCCGGGCAGGTGCTCGACTCCTACTTCCTGCGGTCCCTGTCGGTGGCCGGCTACGCCCCGTCCTTCGACCGCTGCGCACGGTGTGACGCGCCGGGGCCGCACCGCTGGTTCAACCCCGCGGCCGGGGGCATCCTGTGCAGCAGCTGTCGGCTTCCGGGCTCGGCGAACCCGGCCTCCGAGACCGTGGCGGTGCTGGGCGGGCTGCTGGCGGGCGACTGGCCGTTGATCGAGGCCAGCGAGCCGCGGCACCTCAAGGAGGCCAGCGGCCTGGTCTCGGCCTACCTGCACTGGCACATCGAGCGCCGACTGCGGTCGCTGGCGTACGTCGAACGCTGACCCCCGGCTCGGAGCCGCGGTTCAGGTCGGGCCGGTGCGGTCAGGTCGGGGTGCCGTGCTCGATCCACTTTTCGACGGTCGCGTTGAACCGCTGGAGCGAGCGCAGGAACTCGGCCCGTTCGTCCGGGGTCCACGCGGCGAGGAGCCGGTCGAGCATCTCGCGACGGTGATCGCGTGCCTCGGCGACCGCGGCGGCCCCGAGCTCGGTCAGCTCGAGCAGCGAGGCCCGGCGGTCGTTCTCGTCGACGGACTTCTCGGCCAGGCCCAGGCGTACGACGGTCTGCACCTGGCGGGTGATCGTGGACGGGTCGAGGCGGAACGTCTGCGCGATGGCGCCGAGCCGTTGCGGCCCCTCGTCGGCGAGCAGGCACAGGATCCCGTAGCTGGAGCGCTCCAGCTCGACGTCGCCGGAGGCCGTGCCGATGTGAATCGCCTGGGTGCGGCGCAACAGGGTGAACAGCTGCTGCTCGATGACGTCGTTCTGATTGTCCACGCTGGCAGCATAGAGCCACGGCGGGCGGCACGCTTAGTGTTGGCCCGTGAACCGAGAACCGCGTCGTCCCACTCCACACCCCTCTGGCGCCACGCCTCCTCCCATCCCCAAGGAGCTCGTCCCGCGCCACGTGGCCGTGGTGATGGACGGCAACGGCCGCTGGGCCAAGGAACGCGGGTTGCCGCGGACCAAGGGGCACGAGGCGGGGGAGTCGTCGTTGTTCGACGTGGTCGAGGGGGCCATCGAGATCGGCGTGAAGGCGGTCTCGGCGTACGCCTTCTCGACGGAGAACTGGGCACGGTCGCCCGACGAGGTCCGCTTCCTGATGGGCTTCAACCGCGACGTGATCCGCCGCCGACGTGACGAGATGCACGAGCTCGGCGTTCGGGTGAAGTGGGCGGGCCGGGCGCCGCGGCTGTGGAAGTCGGTGATCAAGGAGCTCCAGGTCGCCGAGGAGCTGACCAAGGACAACACGGTCTGCACCCTGACCATGTGCGTCAACTACGGCGGACGGGCCGAGGTGGCCGACGCGGCCCGCTCGATCGCGCGTGAGGTCGCTGCCGGTCGGTTGAACCCGGAGAAGGTCGACGAGAAGACGTTCGCCAAGCACCTCTATGTCCCGGACCTCTCCGACGCCGACCTGGTCTGGCGCACGTCGGGGGAGCAGCGGCTCTCGAACTTCATGCTCTGGCAGGCCGCGTACAGCGAGTTCGTGTTCTCCGACGTGCTCTGGCCCGACGTCGACCGACGGCACCTGTGGGCCGCCATCGACACCTACGCCCGCCGTGATCGTCGCTACGGTGGCGCGCTCCCCAACCCGACCGCTTGACCCCACCTCGCCCCGCCGAGTCGGCGCGTGTTGACGGTGTGTGGTGCCGAGTCGGCGCGTGTTGACGGCGTACCTGCATCTGGCTGCTCGATTTTCAGGCGGTCATCCACAGGTTGACACCGGGAGCCTCGCGCGCTGGTGGAACCGGCGCTTGTCTGGGTGCATGATCATCCACCCCAATCAACCGGTCGAATCCTGGTTCCCACTGGATCCCAGCGAGCCCTTCACCCGGCGTGAGGCTCGCGCGGCTGGTCTCACTGACCGCAACCTTCGGGAGATGATCGACCTCGGCCTGTTGCGCCGACCGCTGCGCGGGGTCTTCCTCGATCACCGGCAACCCGACGACCTGGGCACGCGCGTGAAGGTCCTGGCGAAGGTGGTGCCGCCCGGTGCCTTCGTGGCCGATCGGACCGCCGGCTGGCTGCACGGCGCGGAGATGATCCTGGCACCCAACGACCACCTAGCGGTTCCGAAGGTCTCGGTGTTCCACCTTCCCGGTGCCGATCGCACCAGACTGGCGCTGGCCGACAGCGGCGAGCGCCGGATGCGCCCCGATGACCTGTGCGAGGTCGGTGGCATCCTGGTCACCACGCCGCTTCGAACTGCACTCGACCTCGGTCGTCTCCTACGACGACAACAGGCATTGGCGGGACTCGACTCCATGCTCCGACGCGGCGGGTTCAGCCACGACATGCTGCTCGCCTCGGTCGAACGGTTCGCCAAGCAGCGGGGCGTGCGCCAGCTCAGAGAGCTCGCCCCGCTGGCGGACGGTCAGTCTGCGTCGCCCGGAGAATCTGGGCTGCGGCTCCACTGGCTTGATGCGGGCCTGCCACGTCCTACCCTCCAGATCCCCCACATCGAGGACGGAGTCACCCTCTTCTTCCTCGACATGGGACTCGAGGAATTGCGGTTCGCCGCCGAGTACGACGGGGTTGCCTGGCACTCGTCGTCCGAGGACGTCGAGCATGATCGGGCCCGCCGCGACTACCTGCGGACGAACTTCGGCTGGCGGATCGATGAGTTCCGCAAGGAACACGTCTACGGACGCGACCAGAACGCGGACTGGATCCTGCGGGACGCGATCGTCGAAGCCCGACGGACGTTCGACCATCGCATTCGGTTCCTGTGATTCCGTGAACTCGTGCCGGCTCGGCGTCGTACGGCGTGAGCTCGTGCCGGCTCGGCGTCGTACGGCGTGAACTCGTGCCGGCTCGACGTCGTACGGCGTCAACTCGTGCCGGCTCGGCGTCAGGAGCAGGCCGCGCAGGTGCCGAACATCTCGAGCGTGTGGCTGATGTCGCGGTAGCCGTGCTCGGCCGCGATGGTCGTGGTCCAGCGCTCGACGGCCGGGCCCTCGACCTCGACCGTGGCGCCGCAGGCGCGACAGACCAGGTGATGGTGGTGGGTGTCCGAGCAGCGCCGGTAGGCGGCCTCGCCGTCCTCGGTGCGGAGCACGTCGACCTCGCCGGCGTCGGCGAGCAGCTGCAGGGTGCGGTAGACCGTGGCCAAGCCGACGTTGTCGCCCTTCGTGGCGAGCAGGGCGTGGATCTCCTGGGCACTGCGGAAGTCGTCGAAGCTGGCCAACACGTTGGCGACCGCGAGCCGTTGCTTGGTGGGACGACCGCCGGCGACCGGCGCGGAGCGCGGGGTCTCGGTCGGTCGATCAGTGTTCGTCATAGTGGATCCCGTGGGGTGCGTGGCGGTGGCCGTCGTGCAGGTAGTCGACGTGGTCACCGTGCGGAACGGCCGGGTGGCCGCAGTTCTCGCCGTGCTCGTGGGGGTGCTCGTCGATCTCGTCGTGCGCCAGTGGATCGAGCTCGGCGAACGGCAGCCCCTGCCTGCGTCGGCGACGCAGCAGGACACCCATCGGCCAGGTGAGCAGGAAGCAGGCCAGCGCGAGCAGCACGATGGTGGGCCCGGGAGGTACGTCGGCAACGAGTGCGGCGAACATCAGTCCACCGAAGGAAGCGGTGACACCGAGCAGCATCGAGGCCAGCAGGGTGGCCCGGAAGCTGCGGGTCAGCTGCTGGGCCGTGGCCACCGGCACGATCATCAGGGCGGAGACCAGCAACAGCCCGACGGTGCGCATGGCGACGGTCACCGAGACCGCCGCGAGGACGGCGACCAGCACGTTGTAGAAACGGATGTTGAGCCCGGCGACCTGCGCGAACTCCTGGTCCTGGGCGACGGCGAACAGCTGCGGTGAGAGGCCGACCCCGATCAGGATCACGAGCGCGGCCAGGGCCATGGTGACCCACACGTCCGTCACCGAGATCGTGGTGATCGAACCGAAGAGGTATTCCTGCAGCCGGGCCGCGCTCTGGCCGGCCACGCCGGTGATCAGCACGCCACCGGCGATCCCGCCGTAGAACAGCAGCGCCAGGGCGACGTCGCCGTTGGCGTGGCCCTGCTCGCGGATCACCTCGATGACGATCGCGCCGAGGATCGCGACACCGATGGCCGTCCAGGTCGGCGAGGTTCCGGTGAGCAGCCCCAACGCCACACCGGTGACCGCCACGTGGCCGATGCCGTCGCCCATCAGCGCCAGTCGGCGCTGCACCAGGTAGGTGCCGACGACCGGGGCGGCCAGGCCCGTGAAGACCGCGGCGATCATCGCGCGGACCATGAAGTCGAGCGTGAGGATGTCCATCAGTGCGACTCCTCGGTGCGCTCGATGTCGAGGGGCGAGGCCACGTGCGCGGTGTGGTCTCGGGTCGCCACCTCGACGTGGTGATGATGGCTGTGCCCGTGGTCGAAGAGCGGTCCGTGCACCTCGTGGTCGGCCAGCGGCGCCCCGTCGTAGGCGATCCGGCCGTCGCGCATGACGACGGCCCGGTCCACCAGGGCCGCGAGGGGGCCGAGCTCGTGTGCGACGAGCACGACCGTCGCGCCGCGTTCCTTCAGGGTGGACAGGGCACGCGCGAGTGCCTGCTGGTTCGGGAGGTCGACACCGGCGGTGGGTTCGTCGAGGAAGAAGAGCTCCGGCTCGCCGGCCAACGCGCGGGCGATCAGGGCGCGCTGCTGCTGACCGCCGGAGAGCGTGCTGATGCCGTCGCGTGCACGGTCCTCGAGGCCGACGACCTCGAGGGCTTCACGGATCGCCCGACGGTCCTTGGGGAGCAGGGGGTGCAGGAGACGACGGCGGGTCAGGCGACCCGAGGCGACCGTCTCCCACACCGACGTGGGCACCCCGCTGGCGGCGGTTGATCGTTGGGGCACGAAGCCGACGCGGTGCCAGGCGTGGAAGGCCGAGTGCTCGGTACCGAAGATGGTGATCTGGCCGGCGACGAGTGGCCTCAGCCCGGTCATCGCGCGCACCAGCGTGGACTTCCCGGAGCCGTTGGCACCCATCAGGGCGAGGAAGTCTCCGGCCCGGACGGACAGGTTGATGTGACGGAGAATGGGCCGGCCGCCGATGGCGACTGACCCGTTCTCGATGCTCAGGACCGTGTCGGGCTGGTTCAACAGCCGTTCGCCTTCTTCAGGGCGACGAGGTTGGCACGCATGAGGGCAACGTAGTCCTCCTCCGAGGTCTTGTCGCTCAGGCCCTCGATCGGGTCGAGCACCTGGCTCCTGATGCCGAGGTCGTCGGCGATGGATTCGGCGGCCTGCTTGGAGCCCAGGGCCTCGGAGAAGACCGTGGTGATGCCGTCCTCGCGGATCAGCCTCTCCAGGGCAGCGCGGGTCTGCGCGGTCGGCTCGGCGCCGGGGGAGAGGCCGGTGATCGCCTCGAAGTGCAGGCCGTAGCGGGACTGGTAGCCGAAGGCGTCGTGGTTGACGACCACCGTGTTGCGCTGGCAGGAGGCCAGCCCGTCGGCGTACTCCGCGTCAAGGTCCTCGAGCTCCGCGCGGAACTCGGCGGCATTGGCCTCGAAGTCGTCGGCGTGCTCGGCGTCGAGGTCGCTGAGCTTGGCGGCGAGAGCGTCCGCGAAGTCAGCCATCAACAGGGGGTCGAGCCAGAAGTGCGGGTCGAGCTCGCCGTGGTCGTGGCCCTCGTGGTCCTCCTCGGCGTGGTCCTCGTGCTCGTCCTCGTGGTCCTCCTCGGCGTGCCCCTCCTCGTGCGCCTCGTGCTCGGAGGAGGGCAGCAGGGTCACCACGTCAGCCGCGTCGAGGGTCTCGCCCTCGGCGGTCTGCTCGACGGCCTTGTCGACGGCGGGCTGGAAGCCGTCCTCGAAGACCACGAGCCGCGCCTCGGCCACCTCGCCGGTCTGGCGGACGCTCAGCTCGAGCTCGTGCGGCTCGATGCCGGGGTTGGTGAGGTTCACGACGTCGAAGTGGTTGCCCGCCACCCGCTCCGTGGCGTAGGCCAACGGATAGAACGCCGTGGTGATCTGCCGACCGGAGGCAGCACCTTCCTCGGACAGGGCACTGCATCCGGCAAGGAGGACGACGGTGCCGAGGGTGGAGGCGGCGATGCGCAGGGTGGCGGACAAGTTCATGGGAATCATTCTCAAACTGATTGAGAACGATTGTCAAAACGTCAACACGTGCCGGCTCGGCGTCGTACGGCGTCAACACGTGCCGGCTCGGGGCTAGGTTGGGGGTGTGTTGGTGGTGAACCGGTTCCGGGTGCCCGAGGGCGATGCGGCGTTCCGTGGTGACCTCGAGGCGGCGCACGCCCTGCTGTCCGAGCGACCCGGCTACGTCGACGGCACGATCGGACGCAACGTGGACGAGCCCGACCTGTGGGTGATGACCACCCGCTGGGTCAACGTCGGCGCCTATCGCCGCGCGCTCTCGTCGTACGACGTGAAGCTGGGCGCGGTGCCACTGCTGAGCCGGGCCGTCGACGAGCCCAGCGCCTACGAGATCGTCGAGCCCGGTGCGGACCTGAACCAGTCGTTCGCCCGGCAGACCTGACGGCGGCGCAACCCGGGCCGAAAACCGCACGACGCGCTGGTTAGGCTTGAGCCTCCAGACCGGCAGCCAGCCGGCCGAAGAGGTCTCGAGACGGTCGCAGAGCGACCTCCTCGACCAACGAGACGAGACGGTCGCAGAGCGACCTCCTCGACCAGTGAAGGAGCTCCCCGTGGCCAAGGCCCCCGCATCCACCGTCGACAACGTCGTCTCTCTCGCCAAGCGCCGAGGTTTCGTCTTCCCGTGCGGTGAGATCTACGGCGGCACCCGCTCCGCGTGGGACTACGGCCCGCTGGGCGTCGAGCTCAAGGAGAACATCAAGCGCCAGTGGTGGAAGGCGATGGTGCAGGGCCGCGAGGACGTCGTCGGCCTCGACTCCAGCATCATCCTGCCCCGCGAGACCTGGGTCGCCTCGGGCCACGTCGACACGTTCAACGACCCGCTGACCGAGTGCCAGTCGTGCCACAAGCGCTACCGCGCCGACCACCTCCAGGAGGCCTATGCCGAGAAGAAGGGCATGGACAATCCTGACGACGTCGACCTCAAGGACGTCGCCTGTGCCAACTGCGGCACCCGCGGCGCGTGGACCGAGCCGCGTGAGTTCTCCGGCATGCTCAAGACCCACCTCGGCGTCGTCGAGGACGAGTCCGGCCTGCACTACCTGCGGCCCGAGACCGCCCAGGGCATCTTCCTCAACTTCGCCAACGTGGTGACCTCCAGCCGCCGCAAGCCGCCGTTCGGCATCGCCCAGATCGGCAAGAGCTTCCGCAACGAGATCACCCCCGGCAACTTCATCTTCCGCACGCGTGAGTTCGAGCAGATGGAGATGGAGTTCTTCGTCAAGCCCGGCGAGGACGACGAGTGGCACAAGTACTGGATCGAGGAGCGCACCCGCTGGTACGTCGACCTCGGCATCAACCCCGACAACCTGCGCCACTTCGTGCACCCGCAGGAGAAGCTGAGCCACTACTCCAAGGGCACCACCGACATCGAGTACCGCTTCAACTTCGCCGGCTCCGAGTGGGGTGAGCTCGAGGGCATCGCCAACCGCACCGACTTCGACCTCACCACCCACGCCAAGCACTCCGGCCAGGACCTCTCCTACTTCGACCAGGCCAACAACGAGCGCTACACGCCCTACGTCATCGAGCCGGCGGCCGGTTTGAGCCGCAGCCTGATGACGTTCCTGGTCGATGCCTGGTCGGAGGACGAGGCGCCCAACACCAAGGGTGGGGTCGACAAGCGCACCGTGCTGCGGCTCGACCCGCGCCTGGCGCCGGTCAAGGTCGCCGTCCTCCCGCTAAGCCGCAACGCCGACCTGTCGCCCAAGGCGAAGGGCCTGGCCGCCGAGCTGCGACGCAACTGGACCGTCGACTTCGACGACTCCGGCGCGATCGGCCGCCGCTACCGCCGGCAGGACGAGATCGGCACTCCCTACTGCGTCACGGTCGACTTCGAGACGCTCGACGACAACGCCGTCACGGTGCGCGAGCGGGACTCGATGGAGCAGCAGCGGATCAGCCTCGACGGCATCTCGACGTACTTCGCTGAGCGTTTGCTCGGTGCGTGACACGCGTTTCGGCGGACGGCCCGGGCTCGCGACGTGCACAATGACGCCATGAATTCTCGTGCCAGTCGTCTTGCCTCGCTCGCCCTCGTCGCCGCTGTCGCCCTCGCGGGCTGCGGCGGCGACGACGAGGGGGACAAGAAGGACGGCAGCTCGGCGAACCCCTCGTCGAGCTCGTCCGCGCCCGATGACGGCCTGACCGAGCCCGGCTCCAGCCTCGGGCTCGGTGAGCCGGCCACCTTCCTGTGGCAGCCGAACAAGAAGACCGACGGCGAAGCCGAGATCGCGGTGACTCGCATCGACAAGGCGAGCGTCAAGGCGTTCTCCGGCTTCAAGCTGTCGGACGAGATGAAGAAGTCGACCCCCTACTACGTCCACCTCAAGGTGACCAACACGGGCAAGCCCGACCTGGGAGGTTTCGAGCCACCGGTCTTCCTCGACAACGGTTCGTCGATCCTCTATCCGGCCGCGCACATCAACGGGTTCGCCCCGTGCTCGAACCGCACGCTCCCGGCCAAGTTCAGGACCGGCAGGTCGGCCCAGCTGTGCATGGTGTTCCTGGCTCCCGCCAAGACCGAGCTGAAGACCGTCGCGCTGCGTCCCGACGAGGCCCTCGAGCAGATCGACTGGACCGGTGACCTCACCAGGCCCGGCGAGAAGGTCGGCAAGAAGTCGAAGGGCAAGAAGCGCTGACCTCCTCGCGTCACCCGCACCTGTGACGCGGTGTCCAGGTCACGTGGCCGGATTTCGGCTGCGGCGCCCCTGAGGAGGACAATGGCGTCATGCAGCTGGGCACCCTGACCGTCGAGACCCCGGTGGTGCTGGCCCCGATGGCCGGCATCACCAATGCCGCCTACCGTCGGCTGTGCCTCGAGCAGATGGCCTCCGTGGGCGCCGACGGGGTGTTCGTCTGCGAGATGATCACCTCCCGCGGACTGGTCGAGGGTGACGCGATGACGAAGTCGATGCTCGCCTTCGACGAGCTCGAGACCCGTCGCAGCGTGCAGCTCTACGGCACCGACCCGGCGTACGTCGGCAAGGCCGCGGAGATCCTCTGTGCCGACTACGGCGTGGCCCACATCGACCTGAACTTCGGCTGCCCGGTGCCCAAGGTGACCCGCAAGGGTGGGGGCGGAGCGCTGCCGTGGAAACGTGGACTGCTCGCCGACATCCTCGAGCAGGCGGTCCGCGCCGCCACGCCGTACGACGTCCCGGTGACGATGAAGACCCGCAAGGGCATCGACGACGACCACCTGACCTACCTCGATGCCGGTCGGATCGCCCAGGAGTCGGGGATCGCTGCGATCGCCCTGCACGGCCGCACCGTCCAGCAGGCCTACTCGGGGCAGGCCGACTGGGAGTCGATCGCGGCGCTGGTCGACCACGTCGACATCCCGGTGCTCGGCAACGGGGACATCTGGGAGGCAGCGGACGCGCTGCGGATGGTCGAGGAGACCGGCGTGGCCGGTGTGGTCGTCGGACGTGGCTGCCTGGGCCGCCCGTGGCTGTTCCGCGACCTGGCCGCCGCCTTCCGTGGCGAGGAGGTCGCGACCCTGCCGACACTGGGCGAAGTGGCGGCGATGATGCGGCGCCATGCCGAGCTGCTGAGCAAGCACATGGGGGAGGAGCGGGGCTGCAAGGAGTTCCGCAAGCACGTCTCGTGGTACCTCAAGGGCTTCCGTGCCGGTGGTGCGTTGCGTCACGCCCTGGCGTTGACCGACAGCCTGGCCACCCTCGACACCCTGCTCGCCGAGCTCGACCCTGCCGAGTCCTTCCCGGTGGGTGAGCTGGGCGCGCCCCGGGGGCGCCAGGGCGCCGCCCGCAAGCGTGTCGTGCTCCCGGACGGATGGCTCGACGACGCTGACGGAGCAGGCTTCGTCCTGCCCGAGGAGGTCGCGGAGGTCTCCGGAGGGTGAGCCGGAACACGGAGTGACCGTGGGACCAAATGGGACATATTGGGTTGGTTTATGTTTCACTCGACGCTCGTGCCTGACGCCAACCATGTCGGTGCACCGTCCTTGACAGCTATCGCAAAGGATCAGCGCTGTGGCAAACAGAAGCCACAAGCGGGACACCAATGCCCGCCGCAAGCCCCGTCTTCTCCTCATCGCCGGACCCCTCTCGGTGGCCGCCACACTCGCCGTCGTGGGTGTGGGCGTGCTCGGTTCCGACCCCGACGTCCAGGAGGTCGTGAGCGCCAACCAGGCCTCGATCGGCGACCACGCCCGGCGTGACAAGCCGGTTTCCCGTTCCGGTGCCGACCGTGGCGCGCCGCTGGAGGTCAAGAAGCTGGCGACCTCCGCGCGCTTCGCCGGCGACGCCCAGCTGAAGGCGACCAGGAACGCCGTCGCGAACGCCTCCGTGGATCTGTGGACGACCGAGGAGCTGAACCTCTGGGACGGCCCGACCGACGAGGCCACCCAGCTCGGCACGATCGAGTCGGGCAAGAAGGTGCTGACCACCGGTCGTGAGCTGAACGCCCGCGCCGAGGTCGTCGTGGACGGCGAGTCGCGCTGGGTCACCGCCGAGTACCTCGCCGACGAGAAGCCCGTCGAGGGCCCGGCCGGCCTCGGTGGCTCCTGCACCAACGGCACCTCGGTGGCCAGCGGTGTCAGCCCCAACATCGTGAAGGTGCACGAGGCCGTGTGCGCCGCGTTCCCCGAGATCACCACCTACGGCACCTTCCGTGGTGACGGCGAGCACGCCCAGGGCATCGCGGTCGACATCATGGTCAGCGGCGCGCGTGGCTGGGAGGTCGCGGAGTTCGTCCGCGCCCACGCCTCCGAGCTGGGAGTCAGCTACGCGATCTACTCCCAGAAGATCTGGTCGGTCCAGCGCTCCAGCGAGGGCTGGCGCGGCATGTCGGACCGTGGCTCGACGACCGCGAACCACTACGACCACGTGCACGTCACGACGTACTGATCGTTCCTGCCCCGGCGTGTGGGCAACTCACGCGCGATCCACTGTCACCAGGTGACAGTGAATCGCGCGTGACTCATTTCAGACGCGACGACTCATCCCAGGGCCGGGAACCGATCCCGGATCGCACCACCGTCCTCCGGGACGGGCTCTCGGCCGGTGCCGATCAACGTGGCCTCGAGATCCGTCCACCCCGTGGGCAGCGGCTCCCCGACGAGAGCCTCGATCGTGGCCCGGGCCAGCGCCAGCGCACTGTCCGGAGCGGGATCCTCGGAGCGCAGGTCGAGGTGATGGACGACGTCCTCGACTGCCCAGACAGTGAGGAAGTCACCAGCGGTGAAGACGTGTCCCTGCCACAGGCAGTTCCCACGGGGGAGTGATGCGATGCCGCGCAGGAGCGCGTCCGCGACTTCGTGCAGGTGACGGGTCGCTGATGCCGGTCGCAGGTACGTCGTGGAGCGTCGCCGCTGCGCCATCAACGCGGGGATCGGATCGTCCGCGACGAACTCGGCGGCGAACGCGGGCCAGTAGGTCGCTGCATCGACGGTGGGTTCTGCATCGACCGACGAGACCAGACCGCCGAGCATGTCCTCCCAGCCGGCGATGACGTGCACCATCACGTCCATTCGCGTCCAACCGTGGCAGCGCGAGGCACCCAACAGGTCGAGTTCGGACAGCGCGTCCACGGCGCGCACGAAGCCGACGACGGACTCGGCGCACGCGGTGCGGGCCGTCGCTGTGGGGACAGTCAGTCTCATGCACCCACCCTAGGAGTGCCGTGACCTCGCGTCGTCTCCTGCAGCGGGGCCGGCGGCATTCCAGGGGGGAACCTCGGGGGCACTGCCTGCGGTGGACCAATTGGTCCACCGCACGCAGGGACGCGCCGAGGCCGGTCGGCGGCGCACGAGCAGTGGCGCACCGCGGACCCCGGAAGTCGTGGAGGTGGCTGGTGCCCGACGTGCCACGTCGAGGACCAGCGGCACCGCCGAAGATCTTCGGGTGGCCGGACCCGGCGCGGGCCATCCCCGACGAACTTCCTGCGGCACCCATTAGTCTCAGGCCTGATGAGGATCAACGAGTACGACGACCGCGACCGAGAGCGGATCGTCCCGGAGCCGCCGAAGCGGGTGGACGCGCCCGTCCGCACCGCGTTCGAGCGGGACCGGGCACGGGTCGTGCACGCCGCCGCATCACGCCGGCTCGCGGCCAAGACGCAGGTGGTCGGCCCGCAGAGCGACGACTTCGTGCGCAACCGGCTGACCCACTCGCTCGAGGTGGCCCAGATCGCCCGCGACCTCGCCCGTGCCCTGGGCTGCCACCCCGACATCACCGAGACCGCGGCCCTGGCCCACGATCTCGGCCACCCGCCCTTCGGTCACAACGGCGAGCAGGTGCTCGACCGGCTCGGTGAGCCGTGCGGTGGCTTCGAGGGCAACGCCCAGACCTTGCGGATCCTGGCCCGCCTCGAGGCGAAGACGTTCGACTCCGACGGCCGCTCGGTGGGTCTCAACCTCACCCGGGCGACCCTCGACGCCTGCACGAAGTATCCGTGGCTGCGTGACGCTCCCGGCACCAAGTTCGGTGCCTACGCTGACGATGTGCCGGTCTTCGACTGGATGCGCGACGGGCGCAGCGACCGTCGCAGGTGCGTCGAGGCACAGGTCATGGACCTCGCCGACGACGTGGCCTACTCGGTGCACGACGTCGAGGACGGTGTCGTGGCCGACCGGATCGACCTCGGTCGGCTCGCCTCCGCGGAGGAGCGTCGCGCCGTGTGGCAGACGGTCCGGGAGTGGTACCTCCCCGACGCCGCCGACGACCAGCTCGAGCAGGCGCTCGCCGGCATGCAGTCGCAGGCCAGCTGGCCGACCGCGTCGTACGACGGCACCCGGCGCTCGCTGGCGAACCTGAAGAACGTCACCAGCGACCTGATCGGGCGTTTCTGCGGGGCAGTGCAGGGCGCCATGCTGGAGGCCTACGGCACGGAGTCGTTCGTCCGCTACCGCGCGGACCTGATCGTGCCGGAGCAGACACTGGTCGAGATCTCGGTGCTGAAGGGAATGGCTGCGCACTACGTGATGCGCTCCGACGAACGCATCGAGACGATGGCGCGTCAGCAGGAGCTCCTGGCAGAGCTGTTCGAGGCGCTGGTCGACCGGCCCGACCGGCTCGACCCGGCATTCGCCCGGGACCACGCCGAGGCCGTCGACGACGCGGCTGGACTGCGTGTGGTCATCGACCAGCTCGCGTCGCTGACCGATGCCTCGGCGCTCGGCTGGCACCGGCGCCACGTCGTCGGGGACTGAGGGCCCGGTCTCCGGTCGCCGGACAGTGCAGGCGGACGGTGGCTCCTCCACAGCGTCCGGCGACCGGCCCGCACCGCCAGCCCCCCTGGACGTAGACTCCGCGACGTGGCAGGACGGATCAGGGACGACGACATCGCGGAGGTCCGCGAGAAGGCCCGCATCGACGAGGTCGTGTCGTCCTACGTGACCCTCCGCAACGCCGGCGGGGGCTCGATGAAGGGCCTGTGCCCCTTCCACGACGAGAAGTCGCCGTCGTTCCACGTCACTCCTGCGAGGGCCTTCTTCCACTGCTTCGGTTGCCAGGAGGGGGGCGACGTCTTCACCTTCCTGATGAAGATCGACGGCGTCTCCTTCGCCGAGGCCGTCGAGCGCCTTGCTGACAAGTACGGCGTCCAGCTGCGCCGCGAGGAGGGCGGCGCACCCGAGGCGCCCCGCGGGCCCAGGCGCAGCCAGATGATCGACGCCCACAAGCAGGCCCAGGCCTTCTACGCCGACGCTCTCGGCTCACCCGACGCACTGGCTGCCCGCCAGTTCCTCGACGGACGCGGCTTCGACAAGGATGCGGCCGAGACCTTCGGGGTCGGATTCGCCCCTCGTGACGGCGACGCCCTGTTCAAGCACCTGCGCCAGAAGGGCTTCTCCGAGGAGGAGCTGGTCACCGGCGGCCTCGTGGCCCGCGGTCGCAGCCTCTACGACCGGTTCCGCGGGCGCCTGGTGTGGCCCATCCGCGACTCGTCGGGTGACGTGATCGGGTTCGGCGCCCGGCGCATCTTCGACGACGACCGCATCGACGCGAAGTACCTCAACACCCCTGAGTCACCGATCTACAAGAAGTCCCAGGTGCTCTACGGCATCGACCTGGCTCGTCGCGAGATCGCCCGCAGTGGGAAGGCAGTGATCGTCGAGGGCTACACCGACGTGATGGCCTGCCACCTGGCCGGCGTACCCACCGCCGTGGCCACGTGCGGCACCGCCTTCGGCGACGACCACGCCCGCATCCTGCGGCGTTTCCTCCACGACCACGACGACTCGCGCGGCGAGGTGATCTTCACCTTCGACGGGGACCAGGCCGGTCAGAACGCCGCGATGAAGGTGTTCCGCAGCGACCAGAACTTCGCCTCGCAGACTTACGTCGCGGTGGCCCCCGACGGCCTCGACCCCTGTGACCTGCGCATCCAACGCGGGGACGAGGCGGTGCGCGAGCTGGTCGAGAACCGTCGCCCCCTCTATCGCTTCGCCCTCGAGAACGTGCTCGCCCGCTTCGACCTCGAGCGTGCCGACGGACGGGTCGACGCGCTGCGCGAGGCGGCCACCATGGTGTCGAGCGTGCGCGACAAGTCGAAGGTGGAGGCGTTCTCCCGGGAGATCGCGCAGATGGTCGGGGTCGACGTCGACGAGGCCCGCCGAGAGGTACGCCGTGCGGCCGCGCGCCCGGCTCGGGGCAGCGGGGCGGCGCGGCAGCAGCCGGGAGCCGGCAACGCTGCCCCGAGCCAGGACCCAGCACGTCAGGCAGCCCAGCAGGCGCCCCAGCAACCCCCTGCCCCGCCGCTGCCCAACCTGCGCGATCCCCGCTTCTCCATCGAGCGCGCCACGCTGAAGCTCGTCCTGCACCACCCCGCCCTGGTCGAGCCTGCGGCCCGCGACCTGGGGCCCGATGACTTCACGCACCCGACCTACCGTGCGGTGTGGGAGGCGATCGCGGCCTCGGGCGGACCGGCGTCCGCCGACGCCGGATGGACGGCGAGGCTGCGTGACCAGACCACCGACCCGACGGTCTCGGGTGTGCTCACCGAGCTGAGTGTCGAGCCCTTGATGACGTCGAAGGAGCCCGACCTGGCCTACGTGCACGCGCACGTCTTCAAGCTGATGGAGCTGACCGCCACCCGGCGCCTGACCGACGTGAAGAGTCGACTCCAACGCACCGACCCGGTTGCCCAGGCGGACGACTACAGCACGTCCTTCGCCGAGCTGATGTCCCTCGAGCAGCGGCGCCGGCACCTGCGAGAGCGAGCGATGGGGAGCCAGCAGTGATCCGTTTGCGCCACCAACTCCCGGACGAGGTCCGGACCGCTGCAGTGGGGCCGGGCGAGAAGGCCCTGGCAGGAGCAGTGACGGCCGACGGCCGCGTGGTCGTCGGCACCCGTGATGCGCTCTACGTCGACGCGCAGCGGATCCCGTGGGAGATCGTGGAACGCGCCGACTGGGACAAGGACGAGGCCACGCTGACGGTCTCCGAGGTCGGCAGCTGGGGGCGGGAGCGTCCCGCCCACGCGTTGCCGCTCGAGGAGCCCGGCCGCCTGCTCGAGCTGGTCCGGGAGCGGGTCACGGCGAGCATCGTCCTCCAGCGTCACGTGCCCATCCACGGGAAGCGCGGGGTGATCGTGATCGGCCGACGCGCGCCGCGTGGACACCAGCCGGTGGAGTGGGTCTACGAGTTCGACGAGGGCGTCGACCCCGACGATCCGGAGGTGCGCCGACGGGCGGAGGTGGCCTTGGCAGCCGCTCGGGACGAGGTCGGGCCCGGCGCGCACTGAGCCCGGGCAGGGGTCGAATCCCTGGAACAGCGAGCCTGATTTCGCGTGGCCACCCAGTCCTTGCTATTCTTCCGGCGCTGCCAAACGATCCCCTGTAGCTCAACTGGCAGAGCATTCGGCTGTTAACCGGAGGGTTGCTGGTTCGAGTCCAGCCGGGGGAGCAAGTGAAGGGCCTGACCTGCGGGAATCACCGCCGGTCGGGCCCTTCGTCGTTGACCACGCGGCTGGGTGCCGGGGGGAAGCGCGCGCCGCGCTCGACCTCGTTGAGGTCGAGGTGGTTGCGCATGTACTGCGCACTGGCGTCCACCGGCGGTGCGTACTCCCACGGGGTGACCTTGCCGGTGCGCAGCGCGGCGTCCACCAGCCGCCGACGCGACTGGTCGGCGATGACGTCGTCGTACAGCGCGTCGAGGTCCCATCCCTCGGCGACGCTGCGGCGGAACGCGGTGACGGCTCCCTCGAGGCCCGGCTCATCGACCAGGTTCTTCCGCTCGGCCGGATCCGTGGCGAGGTCGTAGAGCTGGTCGGGGTCGACGGGGGAGTGCACGAACTTCAGGTCGCCCCGTCGGAGCATCAGGATCGGGGCGACGGCGCCCTCTCCGCAGTACTCGCCGATGACCTCGCGAGGAAGCGGATCGTGCGTCGGCGGCTGGTCGCCGCACAGGTCGAGCAGGGAGCGGCCCGCCAACGGGGTCACGCTGGGAGGCACGCGGTCACCCGCGAGCTCGGTGACCGTGGGCAGGACGTCGACCAGCGACACCGGTTCGCCGACCCGCTTGGGCGCGAACCGTCTCGGCGCGTTGACGATCATCGGGATCCGCGCGGAGTCCTCGAAGAAGCTCATCTTGTACCAGAGCCCGCGTTCGCCGAGCATGTCTCCGTGGTCGGCGAGCAGCACCACGATGGTGTCGTCACGGACCTGCAGCGCGTCCAGGGTCGACATCAGCCGCCCGGTCCACTCATCGAGGTAGGAGAGGTTCGCGTAGTAGGCGCGACGCGCGCGCCGGGTGTCGTCGGCCGTGATCTCGACCTCGTCCATCGCGCTCAACCGCCGCAGTCGCTCCGTGTGCGGGTCGAGCGGCACGTCGTCGCGTCCGACCGAGGGCAGCGGGATGTCGACACCGTCGTAGAGGTCCCAGTAGCGCGAGCGCGTGACGTAGGGGTCGTGCGGGTGCGTGAAGCTGACCACAAGCAGCCAAGGCCTCTCGTCGTCGGCCCGGGCCAGGTCGTGCAGCGCCCGGATGCCCTGGTGGCCGACCTCGTCGTCGTAGAGGAGCTGGTTGGTCACCTCGGCCGTGCCGGCCTCCTTGACGGAGTCCATGTTGTGCATCCACCAGTCGATGCGCTCGTCGGGCTGCAGCCAGTTCGGGGTCCAGCCGAAGTCGGCGGGATAGATGTCGGTGGTGCGCCGTTCCTCGAAGCCGTGCAGCTGGTCGGGGCCGACGAAGTGCATCTTGCCGTCCAGCACGGTGCGGTAGCCGGCGAGCCTCGCGTAGTGCGCCAGTGTCGGCTGCGTGCTCGGCAGGTAGGCGGCGTTGTCGTAGCCACCCGTGCCCGACGGCAGCCGCCCCGTCATCATGCAGTAGCGCGCCGGGGTGCACAGCGGGCTGTTGGAGTACGCCGCGTCGAAGACCACCCCCGTGCGCGCCAGCTGGTCGATGGTCGGGGTGAGGGTCACCGGGTTGCCGTAGCAGCGCAGGGCCGACGGTGCGACCTGGTCGAACATCACCACCAGGACATTCGGCTGCGACAGCCCCGCCGTCTCCATGGTGCGAGTGTGCCACTCGGGAGCCACCGCGGCGAGCGTCACCGGGGTTCGCTCGAGGACGGTGGCGTGCACCCGGGCGGCGTCGGGCACACTGCAGGGGTGTCCGACCCGATCCAGGGGCTGCTCGCTGCGCCGCCCGACCTGCCCGTGCTGGTTGGCCTGTCGGCCATCGCGGGTGCGATGGAGTCCGTCGGCGCTGCCGTGGTGCACGCACCTCGGCGCTGCCGTGGTGCACGCACCTCCGGGCACCGGGAAGACGACCTTGGTGCCGCCGGCAGTGGCAGCCGGGGTGCGCGGTCGGGTCGTGGTCACCCAACCCAGCCGGATCGCCGCGCGTGCGGCCGCCAGACGCCTCGCGACCCTCCTCGGGGAGCCGATCGGTGAGACCGTCGGGTACGCCGTTCGCGGGGACCGCAGGGTCCGGCACGGCACCCGGATCGAGGTCGTGACGACGGGGCTGCTGCTGCGCCGGCTCCAGCAGGACCCCGAGCTGCCCGGGGTGGACGCGGTGATCCTCGACGAGGTGCACGAGCGCCACCTGGACGCCGACCTGACGCTGGCCCTGCTGCTGGACGTTCGCGCCACCCTGCGCGAGGACCTGCGGCTGGTCGCGATGTCAGCGACGATCGAGGCCGAGCGCACCGCTGCGCTGCTCGGGTCCGGCAATCCGGTGCCGGTGGTCGACGTCCCGGGTGCGCTGCACCCGGTCGAGCCGGTCTGGTGCCCGCAACCAGCCGGGCAACGACGCACCGACGACCGCGGGATCACGCCCGCGTTCCACGACCACGTCGCCGCCACCGTGCGACGCGCGCTGGCCGAGCACGAGGGGGACCTGCTGGTCTTCGTCCCGGGTGTGGCGGAGGTCGACGCGACCGTACGTCGCCTGGCCGGCACCGGTGTCGACGTACGTCCACTGCACGGGCGGCTCCCTGCGGCCGAGCAGGACCGCGCCCTCAGCGAGGGACCTGGCCGTCGGGTGGTGGTCTCGACGGCGGTCGCCGAGTCGTCGCTGACCGTGCCCGGGGTGCGTGTGGTCGTGGATGCCGGCTTCTCGCGGGAGTCCCGGGTGGACCACCGGCGCGGCCTGGCCGGCCTGGTCACGGTCGCGGTCAGCCGCGCCTCGGCCGAGCAGCGTTCCGGGCGTGCCGGCCGACTGGGACCCGGTGCGGCGCTGCGCTGCTGGTCGGAGGCCGACCACGCCCACCTCGCTGCGCACCCCGAGCCGGAGATCGCCACCGCCGACCTCACCTCGTTCGCGCTCGAGGTGGCACGGTGGGGGAGCCCGGACGGCGCCGGGCTGGCCCTGCTCGACGCGCCGCCGGCCCATGCCCTGGATGCCGCTCGTGCGACGCTCCGGGAGATCGGCGCGGTGGACGACGCGGGGCGGATCACCCACCGGGGCGGGCTCATCGCGGACGTGCCGACGGACCCGCGCCTGGCCCGAGCCCTGATCGACGGCGCCGAGCTGGTCGGCCTACGACGAGCCGCCGAGGTCGTCGCGATGCTGGCCGAGGACGTCCGAGCACCCGGCGGGGACCTCGTCGCCGCACTGCGCTCCCTGCGGGGCGGCGACCGAGCGAGTGGTCGAGCCGGTCGAGGAGCGGGGTCGGCCGGACGGGAGCACTCGACCTGGCGGGCCCAGGCGCGACGACTGGAGCGTCTGGTGGAGACGAAGACGCCGGGCGACGGGTCGGCGAGCCTCACCGACGACGTCGCCGTCGGGCTCGTGGTGGCGCTCGCGCACCCCGACCGGATCGCGCGCAGGCGCTCGGGGTCGAGCAGCTATCTGATGACCTCGGGCACCGGGGCGGAGCTCGACCCGCGCAACCCCGGCCCCTTGGCAGGCCTGGAGTGGTTGGCCGTCGCCGACGCCTCCCGCCGCCCGGGGCGCCGGGAGGCGACGATCCGCTCGGCGGCACCGATCACCGAGGACCTCGCGCTCGAGGCGGCGGCCCCGCTGTGGACCGAGTCCTCGGACGTCACCTGGTCGGACGGGCGGGTGCGCTCCCGGCAGCGGACCCTCCTGGGGGCCATCGAGCTGACGTCGGTGCCACTGCCCGACCCACCTCTCGACCTGGTCGCCGGGGCGATCGGCGAGGGCTTGGCGCGCGACGGGCTCGACGTCTTCACCTGGTCGGAGTCGGCCACCTCCTTGCGTGCTCGCCTGTCGTTCCTGCACCGCATCCTCGGTGACCCGTGGCCGGACGTCAGTGACGCAGCGTTGACCGAGAATCTCCAGTCCTGGTTGGGCTCTGAGCTCGCCCGGGTGCGCAGCGCCAAGGACCTGCAACGCATCGACATCACCTCGGCACTGCGTCGCCTGCTGCCCTGGCCGGAGGCCGGGCGGCTCGACGAGCTCGCACCCGAGCGGGTCGTGGTGCCGACGGGCTCCGCCCTCCGGGTCGACTACCGGGCCGACCAGCCGGTGCTCGCCGTACGCCTGCAGGAGGTGTTCGGCTGGGCCTCGGTCCCGACGCTCGCCGACGGACGGGTGCCGCTGCTGTTGCACCTGCTCTCGCCGGCCCGACGTCCGGCCGCGGTCACCGCCGACCTGGACTCGTTCTGGGACAACGGCTACCCGGGAGTGCGCTCCGACCTGCGTGGTCGCTATCCGAAGCACGCCTGGCCGGACGACCCCCGCACGGCGCCGGCCACGCGGCGTACCAAGCGTGCCGGTGACTGAGTGGGCTCCGCTGGGTCACTGTGTGGATCCTCCGGCACTGCGCGCCGGAAGATCCACACGGTGCGCCACTGCGCGCACGTGGGGCGGGTGGGGCTCGAACCCACGACCCAAGGATTATGAGTCCTCTGCTCTGACCGACTGAGCTACCGCCCCTCGGCGCAGCAGCCTACCGAGCGCCGCGGCACACCCGTCCGTCGAGGGTGCTCCACCGGGCTTCGCAGCCGGTCTTCTCGCGGGTGCTCGTTCGCGGTGCTCGTCCGAGGTCAGAGCTCGTCGTTGATCTTGTAGGAGCCGTCGGCATAGGTCAGGCGCAACCGCACGTCGTCGCTCGACTTCTCACCGCCCTTGACGGTGTAGTCGACGTGATAGCTCACCTCGAGGGTCTCGGGATCGGCCACGATGTCGGAGACCTTGGCGCTCGCCACGCCGCCCCAGAACCCGCTGTAGGAGTCGTAGCCACCGCTGGCGTCCTGGAAGGCCGGCGTCAGCATGGTCCAGGTCGTGGCCGGGTCCTTGGTGACGGTTCCGAGGTAGTCGGTGACGAACTGCGACATGCCCTCGGCGGTCGGCGCGTCGGACGGCGGGGTGTCGGAGCTCTTGGGCGTGCCCTGGCTGGTCCGGTCACGGTCCGCGCCGCTCGCACGTCCCGGATCGCCGTCGTCGCGAACCATCAGCCATGCGCCGAGCACGACTGCTGCGACGAGTGCCAGGGCACCGATCATCGCGGGCCCGCGCGACCGCTTCGCGTCGTCGGCGGGGGTGAACACGGCGGTTGGCTCGACGGGCTCGACGGGCGTGTGACGCGCCGGATCGGCGGCCGGGTGCTGCGTCGCGGCAGCGGGCGGAGCCGAGGCCGGCACGGCGACGGACACGGGGGCGGGTGCCCGTCCCGGGCCACCGTTGAGGAATCGGGCGACGTCCTGGGCCGACCAGCGCGCCCTCGGGTCGCGGTGCATCGTCGCCAGCAGCAACGGCTCGAGCCAGCCGGCCCGGTCCGTGCGCGGCGGCTCCTCGTGGACGATCCGGTAGAGGGCCCCGATCAGGTTCTCCGTGGTGTCGTACGGCGGCCCGCCGGTCACCGCGTGGAAGACCGTCGCACCCAGCGACCACACGTCGCTGGCCGGGCTGGCAGGGTGGCCGGAGGCGACCTCGGGGGAGAGGTAGCCGGGACTGCCCGTGACCATGCCGGTCTGGGTCAAGGTCGGGTCGTCGCCGGTGCGCGCGATCCCGAAGTCGCTGAGCTTCACGGTGCGGTCGCTGGCGACCAACAGGTTGCTGGGCTTGATGTCGCGGTGCACGATGCCGGCCTCGTGCGCCGCGGCGACGGCGGTCGCGGCCTGGCCGACCACCCGGGCCGCGTCGTCGGGGGTGAGCGGGCCGTCCCTGCGGATCAGCTCGCCGAGGTTCACCGAGGGGACGTACTCCATCACCAGCCAGTGGGCGTCGCCCTCCCTGACCAGGTCGTAGACCGCCACCACGTGCTCGTGGTTGAGCATCGCGGAGACCCGCGCCTCCCGGCGTACGCGCTCGATGTCGGTGTCGTCGGTGCCAGGGGTCAGCCCCACGCGCTTCACGGCGACCTCGCGGTCGAGGACCACGTCTCGGGCGAGCAGGACCGCGCCCATGCCGCCGCGCCCGATCTCGCGCCCGATCTCGTAGCGCCCTGCGATGAGTGTCCCCACGACACCTCCTTCCTCGAACCCCGTGATTCTAGTCGGCGGGTGTCACCCGGGAGCTCGACACCTCGGTGCTTCCCGCACGCCGTTCCGGTCGGCCCGGCTCAGCCCGGCTCGCCGAGGACGGCGATGTCGAAGGTGGGGCCGAAGTCCTGGGTGGCCCGTTGAAGGCCCTCGCGGTACTCGATCCGCAAGCGGTCGAGGTGCAGGTCCACGGGCGTGCTCGAGTCGACACTGAGCATCAGCTGGTCGGCGCCGCCGAGGTGCAACGAGCTCCCTTCGGCGGGCAGCACGTCGGCGCAGAAGCGCTCGGGCTCGGTGGTCTGCGAGATGGCGCCGTCCCTGCAGATCCAGGTCCTGAGGTCGAGTCCCTCGGTGGTGAGCGGATCCCCGGTGGACGAGGTGGTCTCCATCTCGACCCCGGAGATCTCGATGTCCCGGTCGACGTCCACGCTCACGCCGACATACACCTGCTGCCCGGTCTTGACGGTCACCTCGATGCTGCGATCGCTGGTCGGCAGCGGTGACGGGCGGCCCGTCCACCACAGCCCGACGGCCACCAGGACGCACAGTGCTGGGACCCACAACCAGGCCGTCCAACGCCTGCGCCTGACCTCGAGCCCGCCGGGTGCGGGACCCGAATCCGTCTGCATGCTGCTCAGGTTAGGCCAGCGGGGGTGCTTTGGCCGGGTTTGTGCCAGCGAGGCACGATTGTCTTGACGAATCCCCCGTCAGCCGCTCTACTTCCTGCAGTTGCGAACAGGGGTGCCCATGCTGAGATTCACCGGAGTCGGTGTCACCGACGTGGGGCACGTGCGCGACCACAACGAGGACTCGGGCTTCGTCGGCCCCTACCTGGCCCTGGTCGCCGACGGTGTCGGCGGTGCCGCGGCGGGGGAGATCGCCTCCGCAACCACGACGTACGCCGTGACCGCCGGTGCCTCGGCCCTGCCGGACGCGGATCCGCGTGCGGCGCTCGCCGAGGCGGTGGCCGCGGCCCGCCGACAGCTGCTCGACGGTGTCGCGAAGGACCTGCGTCGAGCCGGTATGGCCACCACCTTGACCGCGGTGGCCACCGACGGGACACGCGTGGCGCTGGCCCACGTCGGGGACTCCCGGGCCTACCTCGTCCACGAGGGGCACCTGGTCCAGCTCTCCACCGACCACACCTTCGTGCAGCAGCTGGTGGAGGAGGGCCACCTCACGCCTGCCCAGGCGCGGGTGCACCACTGGAAGAACGTCGTCCTGCGCGCGCTGCCGGGCAGCGACACCGGAGAGATCGAGGCCGCCGACGTCCTGGAGCTCGAGGTGTCGCCCGGTGACCGGATCATGTTGTGCAGCGACGGGTTGAGCGACCTCGTCGACGACGAGCTGATCGCTGAGGGGTTGCTCATCGCCGACCCGCGCTCGGCCTCGGCCCGTCTGGTCTCGGAGGCGTTGGCGGCCGGTGGCAACGACAACGTGACCTGCGTGGTGGTCGACGTGATCGACGGCCCCCGGGTCGTCGGAGACGGTCAGTGGCTGGGGGCTGTGCGCGACCCGGCGAACGTCGTGGACCCCTCGGCCGCCGAGATGTCGTGAGCGCGCCTCGCCGTACGATCTCGCCATGAGCCACCGTCTGGCCCGCCCGGCCCTCGAGGGGACTGTCGCGGTGCGTGACGGCCGGCGCCTGAGCTTCGCCGAGTACGGCTCCACGAGCGGGCGTCCCGTCATCTGGATGCACGGCACCCCGGGCGCGCGGCGCCAGATCCCCATCGAGGCCCGGGCGTACGCCGTGGCGCACGGCCTGCGGATCATCGGCATCGACCGGCCCGGCATCGGATCGTCGACGACTCACCTCTACCCGCAGGTCATCGACTGGGCGGCCGACCTGGCGATCTTCGCCGACACCCTGGGGCTCGAGGCCTTCGACCTGATCGGGCTCTCCGGGGGTGGGCCCTACGTGCTGGCCGCCGGGGCCGCGCTGCCCGAGCGGGTGCGCGGGGTGGCCGTTCTGGGCGGCGTGGCTCCCACCCGGGGCCCGGACGCCGCGCCCGACGGCATCGTGCAGCTGGCAGTGCACCTGGCTCCGTTGCTCTCGGCCGCGCGCGTGCCGCTCGGGATCACGCTCACCCAGGCCATCCGGATGGTCAAGCCGTTGGCCGGCCCGGCGCTGGCTCTCTACGCAGCGCTCCAGCCGGTCGGGGACAAGACGTTGCTCGGGCGACCGGAGTTCAAGGCGATGTTCCTCGACGACCTGCTCAACGGAACCCGTTTCCAGAGCTCGGCGCCGCTCAACGACCTGGTGCTGTTCACCCGGGACTGGGGCTTCCGGCTCGCCGACGTGCAGGTGCCGGTGCGCTGGTGGCACGGCGATGCGGACCACATCGTGCCGTTCGCGCACGGGCGGCACGTGGTCGATCGTCTGCCCGACGCGCGGCTGTTCACGATGGACGGCGAGAGCCACCTGGGTGGACTGGGCGTCGCCCAGGAGGTGCTCGACGTGCTCGGCGCCCTCGGTCCGCGACGTGGTGAGGCGCAGAACAGCTGAAAAGTTGCCGATCGACTGGTTTTGGTCGGCAACTTGGGTCACAATGGCTTCATAACTACACATCTGTCACTTGGGTGACTCCACTCGAATTGTCGCGAGACCGCTGGGGAAGGCGTATCTCGACGCCTTGAGATGAAGGAGCCACAGTGACCACGACTGCAACGCGCACCAGCAGCCCCACGACGAGGGGAATCCTCTTCGTGCACTCCGCGCCGTCCGCACTGTGCCCACACATCGAGTGGGCCGTGGGCGGCGTACTCGGGGTTGCCGTGAGCCTTGAGTGGACCCCCCAGCCTGCCCAGGCCGGGACCTACCGTGCCGAGCTCTCCTGGACGGGGGACGCCGGCTCGGCTGCTGCTGTTGCCTCGGCCCTGCGTGGCTGGAACCACCTGCGCTTCGAGATCACCGAGGAGCCCACCTCGAGCACCGAGGGCAGCCGCTACTCGTTCACCCCCGAGCTCGGCGTCTTCCACGCGGTGACCGGCCTGCACGGCGACATCATGATCCCCGAGGACCGCCTCAAGGCCGCCGTCGTCAAGGCGGCACTGGGCGACACCACCGTGCTCAACGAGATCGACAAGCTCCTCGGCAAGCCGTGGGACGACGAGCTCGAGACCTTCCGGCACGCCAGTGACGGCGCTCCGGTGCGCTGGCTGCACCAGGTCGTCTGAGAGTCCCTCCTCCTCATCGGCAGCGACGCGGTGTCCGTGTCACTCCCGCTGCGACCGGTCGCCTGTGGAGTGACACAGCACCGCCCCGGTGCCGGCGTGCGACGGTCTGCGTACGTCGGTCTGACTACGACGGTCTGCGTACGTCGCGGTCCGGCCCAGCGCTCACCAGGGGTGGAACGGGGGCATCTCCGAGGCCTTGCTGGTGAACTCGGGGTCGCGCTTCTCGAGAAAGGCTGCGACCCCTTCCTTGCCGTCGCCGATCGAGGTGTAGAACATCGACAGCGAGTCGACCTCGTGGGCCACCATCGGGTGCGGCGCCGCACTGTTGCGGTAGAGCATCTGACGGGCCAGGGCGACCCCGACCGGGGAGCGGTTCCTGGTGAACTTGTGGGCCAGGGCGTACGCCGCGTCCAACAGCTCGTCGGCCGGGTGCACCGACTTGACCAGACCGCCCTCGCGCGCCTCCTCCGCGGTGAGGATGTCGGCGGAGTAGATCCACTCCAGGGCCTGGGATATGCCGACGATGCGGGGCAGGAACCAGGTCGAGGCCGCTTCGGGGGTGATTCCGATCCGGCCGAAGACGAACCCGATGCGGGCCTTCTCGGAGGCCAGCCGGACGTCCATGGCGCACAGCATCGTGGCGCCGATGCCGACCGCGGCGCCGTTGACGGCTGCGATGACCGGCTTCTTGCACTCGAAGATCGCGAGCGTGACCCGGCCGCCGGTGTCGCGCACGCCGTCGGCGATGGCCGGGTCGTCGCGGCGCTCACGCAGGTCGTCGAGCGTGGGTGACTGGCTCTCGTCGAGCCCGAAGACGTTGCCCTCGCGGGTCAGGTCCATGCCCGCACAGAACGCCTTGCCGGCCCCGGTCACCACGATCGCGCGGACCTCGTCGTCCTCACTGGCCCGGCGGAACGCGGCCTCCAGCTCGTCGGCCATGGTGACCGTGAACGAGTTCATCTGCTCGGGCCGGTCCAGGGTGAGCGTCAGGATGCCGTCGGTGACGTCGTAGCGCAGGGTCTCGTAGGTCATGGACGCAGGCTATCCCCCGCGTCTCGCCGGGGTTCGGCGGCTCGTGCGCGGTGCTGGTGTCACTGTGCACGTGACCGGTCACGTGCACAGTGACATGGACAGTGACACGGACAGTGACATGGACACCGCGTCACACGGGGAGTGGGCGGTGGGGAGTGGGCGTGGTGGGTCAGAGGGGGATGTTGCCGTGGTCGCCGCGGGCGTTGGGGTCGGCGGCACCGGCCAGGGCACGGGCGAGCGCGGAACGCGTGGCTGCCGGCTCGACGATCTCGTCGACGACACCGATCTCGACGGCCTTCTCGACGCCACCCGCGATGCGCTCGTGCTCGGCGGCCAGCTCGGCCTCCACCTGCGGACGGATGTCGGGGGCGACCTCGGCCAGCTTGCGGCGGTGCAGGATCCGGATCGCCGCCACGGCGCCCATCACGGCCACCTCGGCACCGGGCCAGGCGAAGACGCGGGTGGCACCCAGCGAGCGCGAGTTCATCGCGATGTAGGCGCCGCCGTAGGTCTTGCGGGTCACCAGGGTCACGCGGGGGACCACGGCCTCGCCGAAGGCGTGCAGCAGCTTGGCACCACGGCGTACGACGCCGTCCCACTCCTGCCCGACACCGGGCAGGTAGCCGGGCACGTCGACCAGGACGATCAGGGGGACGCCGAAGGCGTCACACATGCGCACGAAGCGGGAGGCCTTCTCGGCCGAGGCGGAGTCCAGGCAGCCGCCCAGGCGCATCGGGTTGTTGGCGATCACACCGACCGTGCGGCCACCCATGCGACCCAGCGAGGTGACGATGTTGGGCGCCCAGCGGGCGTGCAGCTCCTGCACCGTGTCGGTGTCGAGGACCTCCTCGACGAGCGGGTGCACGTCGTAGGCGCGCTTCTTCGACTCGGGGAGCACGGCGGACAGGTCACGGTCCGGGACGGCGTCCAGGTCCATCGTGCCCTGGGCACCGAGCAGGCTGGCCACCCGGCGTCCGCTCTCGAGCGCCTCGGCCTCGGTCTCGGTGAGGATGTGGACGACGCCGGAGCGGCGCCCGTGCGGCTCGGGACCGCCGAGGCGCGCCATGTCGACGTCCTCGCCGGTGACCGAACGGACCACGTCGGGACCGGTGACGAAGATGCGGCCCTGGGGGCCGAGGATCACCACGTCGGTCAGGGCGGGACCGTAGGCGGCGCCGCCGGCGGCCGGGCCGAGGACGACGGAGATCTGCGGGATCTTGCCGGAGGCCCGGGTCATGATGTGGAAGATCTCGCCGACCGCGTGCAGCGACAGCACGCCCTCCGCGAGGCGGGCGCCACCGGAGTGCCACAGCCCGACGACGGGTACGCCGTCAGCGAGGGCACGCTCGTAGGCGATCACCACCTCCTTGCAGCCGACCTCGCCCATCGCGCCCCCCATGACGGTGGCGTCGGAGCAGAAGGCGACCACGGGGGCACCGTCGACCAGGCCCTTCGCGGCGAGCATCCCCGAGTCGTCGTCCTCGGTGAGCAGCTCGACGGAGCCGTCGTCGAAGAACGCGGCCAACCGGTGCTTCGGGTTGCGCGGGTCCTCCTCGCGGGGCAGCTTCGTGCGGACGGCCGTGGCAGTCATCAGATGCTCCCGAACGCGACGGCGACGTTGGCTCCACCGAAGCCGAAGGAGTTGTTCAGCGCCACGATGTCACCGGTCGGCAGGTCGCGCGCCTTGGTGGCGATGTCGAGCTCGACCAGGGGATCGAGGTTGTCGAGGTTGATCGTCGGCGGGCTGACCCGGTCGCGGATCGCGAGCACCGTCGCCACCGCCTCGAGGGCGCCGGCGCCACCGAGCAGGTGGCCGGTCATCGACTTGGTGCTGGTCACCACACAGCTGTCGACCGCGTCGCCGAGGGTGGCGTGGAGCATCAGGCCCTCCGCCACGTCACCCTGCGGGGTGGAGGTGGCGTGGGCGTTGACGTGCTTGACGTCGCTGGGGCTGAAGTCGCCGGCCTCGATCGCGAGCTGGATGGCGCGGGTGCCGCCGCGACCCTCGGGGTCGGGCTGGGCAATGTCGTGGGCGTCGTTGCTGATGCCCGAGCCCATCACCTGGGCGTAGATCGTGGCGCCGCGGGCCAGCGCGTGCTCCTCGGACTCGAGCACCAGGATGCCGGCGCCCTCGCCGAGGACGAAGCCGTCGCGGCCGGTGTCCCACGGGCGCGAGACCGAGGTCGGGTCGCCGCCCTCCTCGCTGCCGGTCTTGGACAGTGCCATCATCTGCGCGAAGGCGGCCATCGGCAGCGGGTGGATCGCGGCTTCGGTGCCGCCCGCGACGACCACGTCGGCGCGGCCGAGGCGGATCTGGTCGATGGCCATCGAGATGGCTTCATTGCCCGATGCGCAGGCCGAGGTGGGCGCGTTGACGGCGCCGCGTGCGCCGACGTAGAGCCCGACGTTGGCGGCCGGTGCGTTCGGCATCAGCATCGGCACGGAGAGGGGGGAGACCCGGCGGGCGCCCTTCTCCTTGAGCGCGTCGTAGTTGGACAGCAGGGTGGTCACCCCGCCGATCCCGGAGGCCACGGCCACGCCGGTGCGGGTGCCGTCGAGCTCGACACCCTCGAGGCCCGCGTCGCGCCATGCCTCCATGGCGGCGACCATCGCGAACTGTGCCGACCGGTCGAGGCGGCGGGCCTTGACCCGGTCGAGCACCTCAGCGGGCTCGACCGCGATCCGGCCGGCGATCTTGACCGGGATGTCGGCTGCCCACTCGTCGTCGAGACGACGTACGCCGGAGGTGCCGGCCAGGAGCGCCGACCAGGTGCTGGCGACGTCTCCGCCGACAGGGTTGGTGGTGCCGAGTCCGGTGACGACCACGCGCTTGAGTGACATGCGGTTCCTTCGTGATGGTGGATGCGGGCCCCGAGGGGCGCGGGCTTGGGTGGGCTGGGTCAGCTGGCGGCGTTCTCGATGAACGACACGGCGTCGCCGACGGTCTTGAGGTTCTTCACCTGGTCGTCGGGGATCGAGACGCCGAACTTCTCCTCGGCGGCCACGACGACCTCGACCATGGACAGCGAGTCGACGTCGAGGTCGTCGACGAACGACTTCTCCAGCTGCACGTCATCGGCGGGGATGCCGGCGACCTCGTTGACGATCTCGGCGAGGTCGGAGCGGATCTCTTCGGTGGTGGCCATGCTGGGTTTCTCCTTGTGTGTTGCGGGAAATGGGCGGGTCGTGCAGGTGAAAACAGGTGGTGCGGATCGATCAGGGAAGGGTGACGACCTGGGCGGCGTAGGCCAGGCCGGCACCGAAGGCGATGAGCAGTGCGGTGTCCCCGCTGCGGGCCTGGCCGTCGGCGACCATCCGCTCGAGGGCCATCGGCACGGAGGCGGCCGAGGTGTTGCCCTGGTCGACGATGTCGCGGGCGATGCGCACTGTGTCGGGCAGCTTCATCGAGCGGGCCATCGTGTCGGTGATGCGGTTGTTGGCCTGGTGGGGCACGAAGACGTCGAGCTGGTCGGCGGTGATGCCGGCCCGGTCGAGGGCCTCCTTGGCGACCTTCGCCATCTCGAACGCCGCCCAGCGGAAGACAGCGCTCCCCTCCATGACCAGGTGCGGCATCGCGGGGGAGTCGGAGGCGATCACGTCGCGCCAGTCGTGGTTCTGCCGGATGTAGTCGTAGTGCTCACCGTCGGAGCCCCACACGACCGGGCCGATGCCGGGGGTGTCGGACGGTCCGACCACGACCGCGCCGGCGCCGTCGGCGAAGATGAAGGCGGTGCCCCGGTCGGTGGGGCTGGTGATGTCGGAGAGGCGCTCGACGCCGACGACCAGCACGTTGCGCGAGGACCCGCCGCGGATCATGTCGGCGGCGAGGGAGACACCGTGGCAGAAGCCGGCGCAGGCCGCGGAGATGTCGAAGGCGGCTGCGCCCTTGGTGCCCAGCTCGTGCGCGATGAGGGTGGCTGCCGCGGGCGTCTGCATCAGGTGGCTGACGGTGGCCACGATGACGCAGTCGATCTGCTCGGGCTCGAGGCCGGCGTGGTCGAGTGCCTGCTTGGCTGCCGCGACCGACATCATCGTCACGGTCTCGTCGTCGTCGGCGAAGCCGCGGGTCTTGATGCCGGAGCGTTGCTGGATCCACTCGTCGCTGGAGTCGATCGCCTCGACCACCTCGGAGTTGGGCACCACGCGACGCGGACGGTAGGCGCCGATGCCGAGGATCCTCGAGTGGGCGGAACCGGTCGCCGTGGTCAGGGTGGCCATCGTCATGCCCCCTTCGGGTGCAGGCGCAGCAACGGCTGACCGGGAGAGACCAGGTCGCCGTCCTCGACCAGCCACTCGACGATCGTGCCGCCGTGGTTGGCGTTGACGTCGACGCTGTCGCGCAGGCTGGCGACCGCGCCGATGCGGGCGTTCTCGGCCAGGTCGACGGCCTCGGCAGCGGTTCCGTCGCGGTGGAAGGTGCCCTTCATCGGGCTGACCACCATGCGCCAGGTCGGGGTGGTGTTGATCTCGGAGACCTCGCCGTGCTTCTCGCAGAAGGCCCGGGCGTCGTCGAGCTGGTCGGGGGTCTTCAGGGCGAAGGTCTCCACACCCTTCATCGCGCGCTTGGCGATGCCGGTGAGGGTGCCGGCGGGCGGCATCTCGAGGATGCCGGTGACGCCGAGGTCGAGCATGGACTCCATGCACAGGTCCCAGCGCACCGGGCGGCTGATCTGCTTGACGATGCGGGCCAACACCTTGCGGCCGTCGTGGACCACCTGGCCGTCGGCGTTGGAGATGATCTTGGTGCGCGGGTCGTGGGTCGACACCGATCCGGCCAGGCTGCCCATCCGGTCGACGGCCGAGGCCATGTGCTCGGTGTGGAAGGCACCGGCCACCGACAGCGGCATCAGGCGGGCCTTGGCCGGCGGGTCGGCCTGCAGGGCGGCGAGCTGCTCGACCGTGCCCGCGGCGACGATCTGGCCGGGTCCGTTGTTGTTGGCCGGGGTCAGGCCGTGCTTCTCGAGGGCGGCGAGCACCTCGTCGGGGTCGCCACCGAGCACGGCGGCCATGCTGGTCTCCCGCTGGGCGGCGGCGTCGGCCATCAGGCGGCCGCGTTCGCGCACCAGCACCATCGCCTGCTCGGCGGTGATCGCGCGGGCGCCGGCGGCGGCGGTCAGCTCGCCGACACTGTGACCGGCGACGGCTCCGATCTTGCCGAAGGCGTCGGCCGGGTGTGGGAACAGCTCGAGGGCGGCGACCAGGCCGGCGGCGACCAGCAGCGGCTGGGCGATCTCGGTCTTGCGGATGGTCTCCGCGTCGGCCTCGGTGCCGTAGTGCACCAGGTCGATGCCGGCCACGGTGGAGAGCCACTCGAAGCGGCTCCGGAAGACCGGGTCTTCCAGCCAGGGGGAGAGGAAACCGGGGGACTGGGCACCTTGGCCGGGAGCAACAATGACGAGCACGTTGTCCACTCTGCCGTGTCGGAGGTGTCGGGCGCGGGTCGGGCGCGCACGAAATCCGACGGCGGTTCTTTGTGGGGTCTCCACAAAAATTGGTTACTGGTCAGTCAGAAGTGGGGTCTGTTCCAGCCGAATCCACCAGTCGTCCACAGGTCAGCGCAACCCGCAGGGTGTAGGCGTCGCGTGGATCGGTCGGAGCCAGCCCGGTGACCTCGGCGGTCTGCCGGAGCCGGTAGCGGATGGTGTTGGGGTGCACGAACAGGGCGCGCGCCGTGCCCTCCACCGAGCCACCGTGCTCGAAGTAGGCGTCGAGGGTGCCGATCAGGGTGTCGCGTCCCTCGGCGAGGGGGGCGAAGACCTCGGCGATGAGCTGGCGACGCGCGGAGTCGTCGCCGGCCAGGACGCGCTCCGGCAGCAGGTCGTCGGCGCGGACCGGTCGGGGAGCGTCGGGCCAGGCGGTGGCCACCCGGAAGCCGGCCTGGGCAGCGGTGGCAGACCGGTGCGCATCGGCGAGGCCGGGGACCACCGGACCGAACACCACCGGGCCGTCGGCGAAGCGGTCGCTCAGGGTCTTGCCGGCGGAGTCCGGTTCTCGCACTCCACCGAGGATGACGACCATCCGATCACCCTGGATCGCGCACAACGCGTCCATGCCGGCGACCCGTGCGCCGCGGCGTACGGTGTCGAAGATGTCGACCCGCGAGCCGGTCGCGGCGCGGCCCAGCACCACGACCACCTCGCCCTCGTCGCGCCACCCGAGGGCGCTGGCCCGCGAGAGGACGGTCTCGTCGCTCTCGGAGCGGAGCACCGAGTCGACCACCAGGGCCTCCAGGCGGGCGTCCCACGCACCCCGTGACTCCGCGGCGCGGGCGTAGACCTCGGCCGTGGCGAAGGCCAGCTCGCGGCCGTAGCGCAGGAGACCCTCGTGGACGACCGGGGCCAGCTCCTCGTCGAGCAGGTCGTCGAGGTTCTGCTCGACGACGTCGATGGTGAGACGCACCAGCTCGACCGTCTGCTGGAGGGTGATCACCCCGGTCAGCGCCTGGGGCGCCGCGCCGAACACCTCCGCCGCGATCCCGGAGTCGTCCTCGACGGACAGGTCCCAGGAGTCGCCGTGGTCGCGGAACCAGGTGACGAACGCGCGGATGCCGGCCTGCACGATCATCCCCACCCACGAGCGGTCCTCGGCGGACAGCTCGCGGAACCACGCCTTCTGCTGGTCCATGCCGTTCATCGCGGCGGTGCTGAGTCGCCCGACCGCCCGCTGGAGCAGCTCGGAGGACCGCTCACGCGGGGTGGGCGGCGGATGACCGGTCATGGGTGGCGGCTGTGCCCGCCTAGGCGTCGCCGCCCTCCTGCATCACGTCGGCGACCGCGGTCGGGTCGTCGATGCGGTACTTGTCGAAGGCCTGCTTCACCAGCGCGGGGTCGATCTCGCCGGAGTCGGCCAGGGCCTGCAGGGCTTGGACGACGACCGACTCGGCATCCACGTGGAAGAACCGGCGAGCGGCGGGCCGGGTGTCGGCGAAGCCGAACCCGTCGGTGCCGAGCACGCGGTACTCGTTGGGAACCCAGCGTGCGATCTGCAGCGGCACCGCGGCCATGTAGTCGGAGACCGCGACGACCGGGCCCTCGTGTGAGCCGAGCTTGTCCGAGACGTACGCCGTGCGGGGCGTCTCGCCCGGGTGCAGCAGGTTCCACTCCTCGGAGGCGACCGCGTCACGGGCCAGCTCGTTCCACGAGGTGACCGACCAGGTGTCGGCCGAGACACCCCACTCGTCGGCCAGCAGCTGCGCGGCCTTCTCGATCCACGGGTAGCCCACGCCGGAGGCGAGCAGCTGCACCTTCGGGCCTTCCTTCGCCGAGGTCGCTGTCTTGTGCAGGCCCTTGAGGATGCCCTCGACGTCGACCCCCTCGGGCTCGGCGGGTTGCGCGACCGGCTCGTTGTAGACCGTGATGTAGAAGATCACGTCCTCGGCCTGCTCGCCGTACATCCGCTCGAGGCCGGACTGCATGATGTGGCTGACCTCGTAGGCCAGGGCCGGGTCGTAGTGCACGACCGCCGGGTTGGTCGTGGCCAGCAGCGGGGAGTGGCCGTCGGCGTGCTGGAGGCCCTCGCCGGTCAGTGTGGTGCGACCGGCGGTGGCACCGATCAGGAAGCCGCGGGCCATCTGGTCGGCCATCGCCCAGATCGAGTCGCCGGTGCGCTGGAACCCGAACATCGAGTAGAAGATGTAGAACGGGATCATGTGCTCGCCGTGCGTGGTGTACGACGAGCCGGCGGCGGTCGCGGAGGCCATCGCGCCGGCCTCGGAGATGCCTTCGTGCAGCATCTGGCCCGACTCCGACTCCTTGTAGGCCAGCAACAGCTTGCGGTCGACGGATTCGTACTGCTGGCCGCCGGGGTTGTAGACCTTCGCGGTCGGGAACATCGCGTCCATGCCGAACGTGCGGTACTCGTCGGGCGCGATCGGCACCAGGCGGTCGCCGATGCCCGGGTCCTTCATCCAGTCCTTGAGCAGGCGGACGACGGCCATGGTGGTGGCGATCTTGTTCTTGCCGGATCCTTGCTTGAGCTCGGCGTAGATCTCGTTGCCGGGCAGGGTCAGCGGCTTGGCGCGGTTGACGCGGCGGGGAATGGCTCCGCCGAGCGCGTTGCGACGCTCCATCATGTACTGGATCTCGTCGGCGTCCTTGCCGGGGTGGAAGAACGGTGCACCACCGGTGCGCTCGTAGGACTCGTCGAGCTCGCGGTCGCTGATCGGCAGGTAGAGCCGGTCGCGGTACTTCTTCAGGTCGTCGAGGGTCAGCTTCTTCATCTGGTGGGTGGCGTTCTTGCCCTCGAGGGCGTCGATCGTCCAGCCCTTGATGGTGTGCGCCAGGATCACCGTCGGCTGGCCGACGTGCTTGGTCGCGGCGTCGAAGGCCGAGTAGACCTTGCGGTAGTCGTGCCCACCGCGCGGCAGCTTCTGGATCTGCTGGTCGGTCATGTGCTCGACCATCGCGCGCAGCCGCTTGTCGACGCCGAAGAAGTGGTCGCGGACGTAGCCGCCGGACTCACGGGAGTAGGTCTGGAACTGGCCGTCGGGGGTGTTGTTCATCCGGTTGACCAGGACACCGTTGACGTCGCGGGCCAGCAGCGCGTCCCACTCGCGGCCCCAGATCACCTTGATCACGTTCCAGCCGGCACCGCGGAAGTTGGCCTCGAGCTCCTGGATGATCTTGCCGTTTCCGGTCACCGGGCCGTCGAGCTGCTGGAGGTTGCAGTTGATCACCCAGGTCAGGTTGTCGAGCTCCTCGCGAGCGGCGATGCGGATCGCGCCCAGCGACTCCGGCTCGGCCATCTCGCCGTCGCCCATGAAGGCCCACACCCGCTGCTGCGAGGTGTCCTTGATGGTGCGGTTGTGCAGGTACTTGTTGAAGCGAGCCTGGTAGATCGAGTTGATGCCGGTCAGGCCCATCGAGACCGTCGGGAACTCCCAGAACTCCGGCATCAGCCGCGGGTGCGGGTAGGACGGGAGACCGGCTCCCTTGCCGTGCTGCACCTCCTGGCGGAAGCGGTAGAGCTGCTCCTCGCTCAGGCGACCCTCGAGGAAGGCGCGGGCGTAGATGCCGGGGGAGCCGTGGCCCTGGATGTAGATCTGGTCGCCGCCACCGGGGGCGTCCTTGCCCTTGAAGAAGTGGTTGAAGCCGACCTCGTAGAGGCTGGCGGCGGACTGGTACGTCGCGATGTGGCCGCCGACCTCGAGGCCCTTGCGGTTGGCGCTGGAGACCATGACGGCCGCGTTCCAGCGGATGAACGCGCGGATCCGGCGCTCGACGTCCTCGTCGCCGGGGAACCACGGCTCGCGCTCCGGCGGGATCGTGTTGATGTAGTCGGTGCTGCGCAGCGCGGGGACACCGACCTGCTTCTCGCGGGCCCGCTCGAGCAGGCGCAACATCAGGTAGCGGGCACGATCGCGGCCGCGGTCGTCGATCATCGAGTCGAAGGACGCCAGCCACTCGCTGGTCTCCTCGGGGTCGATGTCAGGCAGTTGCGTGGGAAGACCCTCATGGATGACGGGGGGAGTCGAGGGCTTGGAGAGGTCGGTCACACGTCCATCGTTGCACGCTGAGGACCGGGAAGAAATCTACCCGACGGTAGGGTCTGATTTGCCCAAAGGTGCCCACTCTTGCGCGTCGAGGGTTGCGCGCAGGCGGGATGTCCGGTGGACTACGGGCACCAATTTCTTGCAATCGCGTGACTGGAGGCGTCAGTTGAGTTCGACCGCGGGTGGCGAGGCCACCCAGAATGCCGGTGCAGGTGCACGTCTGGGCTTCAAGCCCGGACTGGTGATCCAGGAACTTGGCTGGGACAACGACACCGATGAGGATCTCCGGATCCAGATCGAGGACTCCATCGACGCCGACATGGTCGACGGCGACTACGGCAACGTCGTCGACGCCGTCGTGCTGTGGTGGCGCGACGACGACGGTGACCTCGTGGACGCGCTGGTCGACTCGCTGACGGACCTCGTCGGCGGCGGTGTCATCTGGCTGCTGACGCCCAAGGTGGGCCGCCCCGGATCGGTCGACCCCGCCGACGTCGCGGAGGCTGCTCCCATTGCAGGGCTGTCGCAGACCACCACTGCCACGGTGAGCAAGGACTGGGCGGCCACCTCTCTCGTGGCGCCGAAGTCAGCCCACTGACCTCGATCGAAGACCCGCCGTCGCGGCGGCAGCCGAAAGGACGACCCATGGGCAAGGGGCGCGAACGCCTGCAATCAGGTGTCATCTCCGCGAAGGTGCTGGCCGGATCGGGTGTGATCCGCCCCTACTCCCCGGTGACGCTGGCCCGTCTCGGCAGGACGGTGCTGCAGTGGGGGACCGGGCCGGCCGGCGGGTTCGCCTCGCTGGCCGTGCGCCACCCGGACCGGCCCGGGCTGGTCGACGAGCTGGGCACGCTCACCTTCGGTGACATCCACCGGCGCAGCAACGCGCTGGCCTCCAGCCTGCGCTCTCGTGGCATCTCCGAGGGCGACGCCGTCGCGGTGATGTGCCGCAACCACCGGGGCTTCGTCGATGCCAGCCTGGCGGTCGCCAAGCTGGGAGCCGACGTGCTCTACCTCAACACCGCCTTCGCCGGACCACAGCTGGTCGACGTGCTCGAGCGCGAGAAGCCCAGCGCCGTCATCCACGACGAGGAGTTCACCGGGCTGCTCGAGGGGGCCGAGGTCGGGAACCGCATCCTCGCCTGGGTCGACGGTGCCACCGAGGAGAGCACGCTCGAGAGGCTGATCGCGGCGGGCTCGACCGCCGATCTCAAGCCGCCCACGCGCCACTCGCGCACGATCATCCTCACCTCGGGCACGACCGGTACGCCGAAGGGGGCGCCGCGCAACGAGGCCGGCATCGGTGCGGCGGTGTCGCTGCTGTCGCGGATGCCGTTGCGGGCCCGGTGGAAGACCCACATCGCGGCCCCGCTGTTCCACACGTGGGGCTTCGCGCACCTGGCCCTGGGCATGCTGCTCGGCTCGACGGCCGTGCTGACGCGTCGCTTCGACCCGGAGACCGCGCTGCGAGTCGTCTCCGACAACGAGTGCGACTCCGTCGTCGTGATCCCGGTGATGCTGCAACGCATCCTGCAGCTGCCCGCCGAGACCCTCGACGCCCACGACTTCTCCTCCGTCAAGGTGGTGGCCGCCTCTGGCTCGGCCCTGCCCGGCGACCTGGCCACGGCATGGATGGACAGGTTCGGCGACACCCTCTACAACATCTACGGCTCGACCGAGGTGGCCTATGCCTCGATCGCGACGCCCGAGGACCTGCGAGTGGCTCCCGACAGCGCCGGGAAGCCGCCGCACGCCACCGTCGTACGCATCGTCGACAACGACGGCGAGCCGGTGCCCGACGGGCAGTCCGGCCGGATCTTCGTCGGCAACGGTCTGCTCTTCGAGGGGTACACCGGTGGCGGGCACAAGGAGCTCATCGATGGCCTGATGTCGAGCGGCGACGTCGGTCGCTTCGACGAGTCCGGTCGGCTGTTCGTCGAGGGCCGGGACGACGAGATGATCGTCTCCGGGGGGGAGAACGTCTTCCCCAAGGAGGTCGAGGACTGCCTGTGTCGCCACGACGCGGTGGTCGAGGCCGCTGCGATCGGCATCGACGACGCCGAGTTCGGCAAGCGCCTGCGGGCCTTCGTCGTGGTCTCGGGCGCCGTCGACGACGAGGAGCTCAAGGACTGGGTGAAGGCCAACCTGGCCCGGTTCAAGGTGCCCCGCGAGTTCGTCTTCCTCGACGAGCTGCCGCGCAACGCCACCGGCAAGGTGCTCAAGCGCGAGCTCGCCGAGTGGCAGGGCTGAGCCCTCGAGCAGCTCTGCTCAGCAGACCGGGCGGGACGAAGGCGTCGGCCCGGACTGACGGCTGATCAGCTGCTCGACATCTTGTAGCAGGACATCCGGCGGTGTCCGCTCTCCCAGTAGGTCTGGCGCGGCCATGTGGCCCACCACTGGTTGGTCTGCGTCAGCTCGGCACACCGCTCGTCGGTCATCGCCTGGAGCGCCTTCTCGCCGGGGTACTTCGTGCCCTTGCCCTCGAACGAGCCGGCGAAGCGGTACTGGTGGGGCTTGTCGCAGGTGAGGTACTTGGCGTCCTCGTGGCCGTCACCGTCGGTGTCGGGTCCCGGCGTGATGCAGCGGGCGTACTGGTCGGGGATGCCGTCGGTGAACTCGTTGGTGAGGTAGGTGGTCTCGGGCAGCCGGAACGTCTCGTCGTTGAGCCGGGCCACCATGTCGCAGCGGAACCAACGGGCGCCGGCACTCCACTGCTTGGTGGTCGGTTCGAACCAGATCCACTCGAGGACCGTGCCGACCAGCTCGTCCTGGGTCAGCCCGGTCGCCGTGGCGAGGTGCTTCTGGCACTGGTTCTGCACCCGCTGCGTGTCGGAGCTGGTCGTTCCCTCGGGGAACATGCCGACCAGGTAGGTGTAGGTGTTGTGCCGGGAGTAGCAGTCCGACAGCGGCTTCCTCGAGCTCGTCGGGGCGTTGATCTGGCTGTCGTTCAGCCGGTAGCAGGAACCCTCGGTGGGCGCGCCGGCGAGCGGGTCGGAGTCGGGCGTGGGTGATGCCGCGGACGGACCCATCTCCGCGTTGAGCTCACTCGCCTGCTCCTCGCCACATCCGGAGACGAGCAGGAGCAGCCCACACACGAGCGCCACAGCGCTAGTGCGAAGATGGCGGTAAGACATGAACATCCCCCTTGGTCGTGAACAACCCGAATCCTAGGACAGGCTCCCGGTGACATCTCTGCAAGTGGGCGACGACGCTCCGGACTTCACTCTGCGTGACCAGTTCGGCCAGGACGTCGAGCTCTCCTCGTTCCGTGGGAAGAAGGCCGTGGCCCTCTTCTTCTACCCCTACGCGTTCTCCGGCGTGTGCACCGGCGAGCTCACCGGGATCCGTGACCGCCTCGACGAGTTCCTCACCTTCGACACCGAGGTGGTGGCGATCTCGTGTGACCCGATCTACTCGGTGCGCGCCTTCGCCGACCGGGACGGCCTCAACTTCCCGCTGCTCTCCGACTTCTGGCCGCACGGCGAGGTGTCGCGCGCGTACGACGTCTTCGACGAGGCCAAGGGCTGCCCCAGGCGGTCGTCGTACGTCGTGGACAAGGCCGGGCGCATCTCCTGGGCGGTGCACAACGCCATGCCCGAGGGGCGCGACCTCGACGAGCACCTGGGGCAGCTGCAGGCGCTGGCCTAGACCACTGTGAGCAAATCTCCGCGAGTTTTCGGGATCTGCGGGACAAGCCCGGCGGGCTCGGGTGAGACTGTGCGTGTTGCGGCCGCCGGAGACCCGAGACTCCGGCGGCCGCAGCTCTCATTTGCCCGCGGTTCACGTCGCCGGCGCCCAGTCGCGTAGTCTGTGCCGCGCTCCGGGGCGCATAGCTCAGCGGTAGAGCGCTTCCCTTACAAGGAAGATGTCGGGGGTTCGATCCCCTCTGCGCCCACCACGTCCTTCTCCACGTCGATCTCCGTGTCGATCTCCAGGTCGATCTCCACGTCGATCCGTTCGGCGCGCGGATCCGACCGTCCGCCGATGCGGGATCGTCGACGCGGTCCGGCACCCTCCGGCAGTGGCTAAGGTGGAAATCACAACACTTGTGATGGAGGCCTCATGCTCGTCCAGTTCCAGATCGCTGACTTCATCGACCGTGCCGCCACGGTCTACGGCGACCGTGTCGGGGTCGTTGACGAACCCGACCAGCCCGCCCCTTCGCAGGGCACGCTCAGCTATGCGGAGATCGCGGCGCGCGCCAAGCGCCAGGCAGCGAAGCTCGACGAGCTGGGCATCGGTTTCGGTGACCGGGTCGCGGTGGTCTCCCACAACAGCGCCCGCCTGCTGACCTCGTTCTTCGGCGTGGCCGGCCACGGTCGCGTGCTGGTGCCGATCAACTTCCGGCTGCGGCCCGACGAGGTCTCCTACATCGTGGAGCACTCCGGTGCCCGCATGCTGCTGGTCGACCCCGAGCTGGAGGAGACCCTTGCCGACGTCAAGGCCGAGTTCAAGCTCGTGATCGGTGACGACGACGAGATCTATGCCGGCGAGGGCGTCGAGCCGAAGCCGTGGGAGCCCGACGAGAACGCCACCGCGTGCATCAACTACACGTCCGGCACCACGGCTCGGCCGAAGGGCGTGCAGATCACCCACCGCAACATCTGGGTCAACGCGGTGACCTTCGGGCTGCATGCCGGCGTGACCGACCGGGACGTCTATCTGCACACGCTCCCGATGTTCCACGCCAACGGCTGGGGCATGCCGTTCGCGATGGCCGGTCTCGGCGTGCCGCAGGTGGTGATCCGGAAGATCGACGGTGCCGAGATCCTGCGCCGGGTCGAGGAGCACGGCGTCACCGTGATGTGTGCCGCCCCGGCCGTCGTGGCCGCCGTCCTCGAGGCCGCGGCCGACTGGGAGGGCGAGATCCCCGGTCGCGACAAGGTGCGCATCATCGTGGCCGGCGCCCCGCCGCCCACCAAGACCGTCGCGCGGGTCGAGACCGAGCTGGGTTGGGAGTTCATCCAGATCTACGGCCTCACCGAGACCTCGCCCCTGCTCACCATCAACCGGACCCGCGCCGAGTGGGACGACCTGTCCACCGAGGAACGCGCCGGCAAGCTGGTGCGCGCCGGCGCGCCCGCGATCGGCGTACGCCTGTCGACCGACGACCAGGGCGAGGTGCTGGCCCGGTCGAACGTCGTGCTGCAGGGCTACTGGCAGAACCCCGAGGAGACCGAGCGGTGCCTGGCCGGGGACTGGTTCCACACCGGAGACGGGGGAGTGGTCGGTGACGACGGCTACCTCACCATCGCCGACCGGAAGAAGGACGTGATCATCACCGGCGGTGAGAACGTCAGCTCCATCGAGGTCGAGGACGTGCTCTTCTCCCACCCGGCCGTCGCCGAGGTCGCGGTGATCGGCGTGCCCAGCGAGAAGTGGGGCGAGACGATCAAGGCGCTCGTGGTGCTGGCCCCCGACACGGAGGCCACCGAGGCGGACCTGATCGCCTGGTGCAAGGACAAGGCCGCCGGCTACAAGGCCCCGACCTCCATCGAGTTCCGCGACGAGCTGGCCCGGACGGCGACCGGCAAGCTGCAGAAGTTCAAGCTGCGCGCGCCCTACTGGGAGGGCCAGGACCGCCAGGTCAACTGACCCGGCCGCGCAGGCCCGGATGAGACAGCCCGGATGAGACAGCCCGGGTGAGACAGCCCGGATGAGACAGCTCTCATCCGGGCCTCACGCCCGGCTCACCGGCGCCCGGCAACGTTCCTCTCGTCAACCGAAGCGGACTCTCGTTCCTCACCGGAGAGTCCTCGATGAGAGGAACAGCGATGAACGTCAAGAAGACCTTCTCCGTGACCGCAGCCGGCCTGGCGGGCGTGGTGGCCGGGGGCCTGATCGCGATGCAGGCGCCGGCGGTGTCGATGGGCTCCGACCAGCGCGACGACAAGGGTGGCGACAAGGGTGGCGACCAGGTCGTCGCCAAGCGCGACGACGACATGCCCGACCTGGTGCTCGTCTCCGACGACGATGACGACGACGACACCAACGACCGCGACACCCGCTCGCAGGTGTCGCGCCAGTCCCGCAACACGGGCCTCAGCCGCGCCACCAACGACAACACCCGCAGCAACTTCACCAGGATGAGCCGCGATCGCGACCACAGCCGCAGCGACAAGACCCGCGACTGGACGCGCGACGGCGTGAAGCAGGGCCAGGCGTCCGACCGTGACTGGTCGGCGAACCGCACCAACGACCGTTCGCGCCACGACAGCCGCCGCTGAGACGGGTGACGACGATGGATGAGCGACGCGACAGCTGGCACCTGGGCGAGGGCGAGCCGATCACCGAGGACCTGACCGCCATGCGGTTGCTCGGCGGCGGCGAGGCCTACGAGGCCTACCTCGCCTTCGACGAGATCACCTTCTCGCCGGTCGTGGTCAAGGTGCTGCGGCCGGGGCAGGTCGAGGACAGCTCGGCGCAGCGTGGCCTGCGCCGAGAGGTGGCCGCCCTGGCCCGCGTCAATCATCCGGTGGTGGTGCGGGGCCTGCGCCACGAGCACGAGGGGCCCCGCCCGCACGTCGTCCTGGAGCACATCGACGGACCAAGGCTCTCCAGCCTGATTCGTCGCTACGGCCCCTTGCAGGAGGCGCAGTACCTGCCGCTCGCGATCGACGTCGCCTCCGCCCTGCACTACCTGCGCCACATCGGCCATGTGCACCTCGACATCAAGCCGAGCAACATCATCATGGGGGCGCCGGCCCGCCTGATCGACCTCTCGGTGGCGCGCACGATCGATGCGGCCGCCGAGCTCGGACACCCCATCGGGACCGACGCCTACATGGCGCCCGAGCAGTGCACGCCGCGTGACGACGTACGCCCCGGACCGGACAGTGATGTCTGGGGCCTGGGTGCCACCCTGTTCGAGGCGGTCAGTGGGCGCCTGCCGTTCAGCCGGGGAGACCGACGCTCACCGGTGCCGGAGGAGACCTGGCCGCAGTTGGTCGAGGAACCGGGCGCCTTGCCCGAGCGGGTGCCCGACGAGCTGGCCAAGGTCGTGTACGCCGCCCTGGAGCGGCGTCCGCAGGACCGGCCGCTTCCGCACGAGATCGCCGAGACGTTGCAGCCGGTCCTCGAGCGCCAGCCGCGGGGGCACCTGGCTGGCTTCAGGGTCCGCTGACCGGGTGCGGTGCCCGGTTGCGCCGGCCAGTCGCGCTGGCCGGTGCGCTGACTTGTCGCGGTGCCCCGGTCGGCTGCGCGGTTCTCACGATCGTGCACGTGCGCCGGATGAGGTCGTGGCGTGGTCGCGACCCGGTGGCTGCACCGCGAGCGCTCAGGGGACGAGCCGGTAGCCCATCCCTCGCACCGTCGCGATGCGTGCAGCGCCGAGCTTCTTGCGCAGGTAGCCGACGTAGACGTCGACCACGTTGGAGCCGGGGTCGAAGTCGAAGCCCCACACGTGGTCCAGCAGCTGCTCGCGCGAGAGCACCTGCCCGGGGTTGAGCAGGAAGATCTCCAGCAGGGTGAACTCGCGTGCCGACAGCTCGATGTCGGTGTTGTCGACCGAGGCCCGTCGGGTGCGCAGGTCGAGGCGTACGCCGCCCGCCTCCAGCAGGTCCTCCAGACCGGGCCCCTGGTCGTTGCCCTGGCGCAGGCGCAGCCTGACCCGGGCCAGCAGCTCGGCGAAGCGGAACGGCTTCGGCATGTAGTCGTCGGCCCCGCCCTCGAGGGCGGAGACCGTGTCCGTCACCGAGTCCCGCGCGGTCAGCACGATCACCGGCACCCGGGATCCCTGCGACCGCAGCTGGTCGAGCACCTCGAAGCCGTCCAGGCCGGGCAGCCCGATGTCGAGCACGACGAGGTCGAAGTCGTCGCCGAGGGCCAGGTCCAGGCCGTGGTGGCCGTCCCCGGCAACCGTGGTCTGGTGTCCCTCGGCGGTGAGTCCCTTGGCGACGAAGGAGGCGATGCGCGCCTCGTCCTCGATGATCAGGATGCGGGCCATGCGTGGTCCTCCTGGACGACGGTGTGGGAGCTGGTCGGGAGCGTGATGACGAAGCGGGCGCCGCGGGGCTCCGCGTCCTCGACGTGGACCGTGCCGTGGTGGGCGTCGACCACGGCACGCACGATGGAGAGCCCGAGGCCGAAGCCCTCGTCGCCCGGGAGCACGGTGCCGCGGGTGAACCGGTCGAAGATCACCTCGCGGTCCTCGGGAGGCACACCGTGGCCGGTGTCGCGGACCCAGATCCGGACCCGGTCGCCGTCGTCGGAGGAGCCGATCGCCACGGTGTCCCCGGGACGGGTGTGCTTGACCGCGTTGTCGGCCAGCTGCAGGAGCACCTGGGTGATTCGCTGCTCGTCGAGGTCGACCGGCTGGACGGGGGTGGTCTCGTCGACCCATTCGCGCACCCCGAGGGCCCGGGCCTTGGCCAGCACCGTGCCGGCGAGGACGGCCACCTCCGCCGGCCGTGGGGTGACGAAGTCCGGACGGGCACTCTTGCTCAGCAGGATCAGGTCACCCACGAGGCGTGACATCCGGTCGATCTCGTCGAGCAGCAGCGCCCGGGTCTCGGCGACCTCGCTCGGGTTGTCGGTGTCGAGCAGCTCCAGGTGGCCTTGGAGGATCGTCAACGGTGTCTTCAGCTCGTGTCCCGCGGCGTCGAGGAACTTCCGCTGGTGCGTGAAGGACTCCTCCAGGCGGGCCAGCATGTCGTTGACGGTGCGGGTCAGGGCGGTGATGTCGTCGTTGCCCTTCTCAGCCAGCCGTCGGGTGAGGTCGGTGCCGCTGATCTCGCGGGCGGTCTCGTTCATCTCCCGCAACGGTGCCAGCAACCGGCCGGCCTGCCACGCCGCCAGTGCGGTGATCAGCCCGAGGGAGAGCAGCGAGACGATCAGGTAGGTGCGGATCAGCTGGTTCAGCTCGGCGCGGGAGTCCTCGAGGAACGTCACCACCACGAGAGCCCCCTCGGACTGCTGGCCCCGCACCGGCTGCACCGTGAGGAGGAGCTCGCCGAAGGTGGACTCCAGGTGCTCCACCCCGCCCGTGTCCAGGTTCCGGCGCACGGCCGCCGCGAACTCCTCCGTCGAGGCGAACGTGCGATGCCGCGAGGTGGAGACGTAGACCGACCGGTCGGAGCTCCAGGCCACGAACAGCTCGTTGTCACCCGGCACGTTGCGCTCCAGGAAGACCCGCAGGAGGTCGCGCACCGAGCGGAAGCCTTCCTGGCCCGGAGTCGGGGCCGACGATCCGGGGCCGGCCTCCTGGAGGGTGCGGAACTCGGCGACCTCCTGGTCGGCCTGGCTCTGGGCCGCGGCCTCGAGCCGCGCGGACTCCAGCGCATAGATGATGCCGCCGGCCGAGGCGAGCGCCAGGGCCACCAGCACGGCAACCGTGGCGGTGATGCGAACACGCACCGAGACGCCCGACGTTCGTCGGGCGTCTCGGGAGCGGAGCCGGGGTGTCGGTGTCATCCCACCTCACCGGGCACGGAGTCAGTCGTCATCGCCGTGGTCACCGTGGTCGTCGTCGTCATCGTCGCGATCACGGCCGCTGTCGTCGTCATCGTCGTCGAGGTCGTCGGGGCTGACGGTGATCGTGTCCGGCCCGTCGTCGTCATCGTCGTCGTCGTGCTCGGTCGGCTTCTGCGTCGGCTTCTGGCTCGGCCTCGGCTTCGTGGGCTCGCCGGACGGGGAGGGGCCGGTGGACTGCTCCACGATCCGGATCGGGGAGTGGTCGCCGGGCTCGTCGCCGGCCGCGACCAGCGACCCCGCGACGTACGCCACCATCGGCAGCGCCAGGGCCAGCCCGATGATCGCCATCCATGTCTTCCTCATGCGGACCAGCATTCCGCACGTGTGTGGGTGATCGATGAGACGGACATGAGAGAACCCTCATCCGGCCGTGGAGCGGGCGGTCTGCCACTCGTCGTAGAGGCGCGGCAGGGCCTGGACCATGAAGTCGAAGAAGTCGCGGGTCTCGTCGACCCGGTCGGCGGCGACGCCGGTGACGGCGCCGTCCGCCAGTGCCTTGTCGAGCACGCCGACCATCGCCGCATAGCCCTCGAGCTCCATCGTCACCGGGCCCAGCCACAGGTCGCTGCCCAAGGAGAACCGGTCGACTCGCTCGCCGGGCTCACGACGTCGGTGGATGAGCCGGATCCTGGCCAGGAAGTTGACCGCCCCGCTGATCGCGGCAGGGCTCACCTTGAGGCTGGTGGACAGATCGCGCGCGGTCAGGTCGTCGCTGTCGGCACACAGGAGCGCAGCGAACACCCGGGAGGGCATCCTCGGGAAGCCCATGCCGGTCAGCATGGCGGCAAGGTCCTCCACGAAGCGGGCCTTGGTCTCCTGGCTCATGGGGGCAGCATAGTCGAAGTTTCACAGATTTTGGAGAGTTCACGAATCTGTGAATTCGGAGTAGCGTCGGGAGCATGGGCAACGTCATCGACATCGCCGGCCTCGTGAAGAAGTTCGGCCACACCACGGCCCTCGACGGACTCGACCTGCAGGTGGCGGTCGGCGAGGTGCACGGCTTCCTCGGACCCAACGGGGCGGGCAAGTCGACCACGATCCGGGTGCTGCTCGGTCTGCTGCGCGCGGATGCCGGCTCGGTCTCGCTGCTGGGCGGAGACCCGTGGGGCCAGGCCGCCGAGCTCCACCGACGGCTGGCCTACGTCCCGGGCGACGTGAACCTCTGGCCGAACCTGACCGGTGGCGAGGTGATCGACCTGCTGGGCAGGCTGCGCGGGGGGCTCGACGAGAAGCGTCGCGCCGACCTCCTCGAGCGCTTCGAGCTCGACCCGACGAAGAAGGGGCGCACCTACTCCAAGGGCAACCGGCAGAAGGTCGCCCTGGTCGCAGCCCTGGCCTCCGACGTCGAGCTGCTCATGCTCGACGAGCCGACCTCCGGCCTGGACCCGATCATGGAGTCGGGCTTCCAGGCCTGCATCGACGAGTTCCGCGAGGAGGGCCGCAGTGTCCTGCTGTCGAGCCACATCCTCGCCGAGGTGGAGCGACTGTGCGACCGAGTCAGCATCATCCGCTCCGGGAGGGTGGTCGAGTCCGGGACGCTGGCCGACCTCAGGCACCTGACCCGGACGGCGGTCTCGGCCCAGCTCGCTGCCGAGCCCAAGGGGTTGGACCGACTCGACGGCATCCACGCACTGGTCGTGGAGGGCACCAGGGTCGAGTTCGAGGTCGACTCCGAGCGGCTCGGCGAGGCCCTGGCCAGGCTCGGCCAGTTCGGCATCCTCACCCTCACCAGCCAGCCACCCACCCTGGAGGAGCTGTTCCTGCGCCACTACGGCGACGAGGTCGACGTCTCGGAGGAGCCGGCGGAGGCAGACCAGTGAGAGCGGTCACCGGAGCAGCCGTCCTGGTGCGCACGTTCCTGGCCCGCGACCTGCTGACGATCGCCTGCTGGACCGCCGGGGTCACGCTGCTCTACTGGTCCCAGGCGATCAGCGTCGACGGGCTCTACTCCTCCCAGGCGGAGTTCGACAGGGCGGCGGCCAGCATGGAGCAGAACGCGGCCTTCGTGGCGATGGCCGGCCCGGCGCGGGCCCTGAACACCACCGGGGGCCAGGTCGCGTGGCAGGCGACCGCGTTCGGCGCGGTGCTCGTCGGACTGATGAGCATGTTCCTGGTCGGCCGCCACACCCGGGTCGAGGAGGAGACCGGGCGCGACGAGCTCGTTCGCTCCGCAGCGATCGGCCGCCACGCGCCGATGACCGCAGCGTTGGCCGTGACCCTGCTGGCCAACGCCGTCGTCGGTCTCGTCACCTCGGCCTCCCTGCTGGGCTACGGACTCCCGGCGGCCGGTTCGTGGGCCATCGGCGTCGGTCTGTTCCTGGTCGGTGCCTGCTTCACCGGAGTGGCACTGGTCGCCGCGCAGCTCACGCAGGGGGCCCGTGCGATGTACGGCATCGTCGGCGCCGTCCTCGGTGCGGCCTACGCGCTGCGTGCGATCGGTGACGTCGCCGGGAACGGGCTCTCGTGGCTCTCGCCGATCGGGTGGTACCAAGCCATGCGGCCCTACGCCGACGAACGCTGGTGGCCGGCGTCGGTGCTGCTGGTGGCGGCCGCAGTGACCGTCGGGGCGGCGTACGCCGTCTTCGGGCGCCGTGACGTGGGTTCCGGCGTGTGGGCCTCTCGACCGGGTCCGGCCCGGGCGTCGGGCGGCTTGGCCGGGTGGGGGGTCCCCGGCGCGCTCGGCCTGGCCTGGCGCCTCCACCGGGGCAGCCTCATCGGGTGGACCGTCGGGCTGTTCCTCGGAGGCCTCGGCTACGGCACCATCGGTGACGACATCGGCGACCTGATCGGTGACTCGGAGGCGACGCGTGAGGTGCTGGCCGCCGGCGCCGCCGACCTGGTCGACGGCTTCTACGGTGCGGCGGGGCTGATGCTGGCACTGATCGCGGGTGGGTACGCCGTCTCCGCGGCACTGCGGGCCCGGGGTGAGGAGGACGCCGGCCGGATCGAGGCGCTGCTGTCCACGGGGCTCTCGCGCACCGGTTGGATCCTGGCCCACATCCTCGTCACCGTGGCCGGCTCCGTGGTGGTCGTGATCGCGTCCGGGGCCGGGCTGGGCGCCGGCTATGGCCTCGTCACCGGGAAGTGGGACCAGTTCGCCCGGCTGGCGGTGGCACCGGCCTCCGCGGGTGCCGGGGTGCTCGTCCTGATCGGGTTGGGCGTCGTGCTGGTCGGCCTGGTGCCGCGCTGGGCGGGCCTGGCCTGGTTGGCGCTCGGCTTCTGCGCCGTGGTGATGATGTTCGGACAGCTGCTGGAGTTCCCCGACTGGCTGGTCGACCTGTCTCCCTTCTCCCACCTGGCCCTGGTTCCCGCCCAGCCCTTCGAGGCCGGTTCCTACGCCGGCGTCCTCGCGGTGGGGGCGCTCCTGCTGCTGGTCGGGGTGCTCGGGCTGCGCCGTCGCGACCTGCGCTGATCACGCGCGCCTCACTGAACTGCCCGTGGGTCGGGCCGGTGAGCCGGGCCGCCCGTGGGCCGTGGGCCGCCTCCCCACTAGCCTGAGCCCCATGACGACTCTGGGTGACGTGGTCAATCTCCTGCACGACTGGTATCCGCCGCACACGGCCGACGGCTGGGACGCCGTCGGACTCGTCCACGGGGATCCGACGGCGACCGTGAAGAAGGTGATGTTCGCGGTCGACCCCACCGAGGAGGTGGCCAAGGAGGCCGTCGCGTGGGGCGCCGACCTGCTCGTCTGCCACCACCCGTTGTTCCTCAAGCCGGTGCACGGCTTCCCGGCGACCACGGCCAAGGGCCGCACGCTGGCCACCCTGGTCAAGGGTGACTGTGCGCTGCTGACTGCGCACACCAACGCCGACCAGGCCGCGTCCGGGGTCTCCGAGGCCCTCGCGACCGTGCTCGGTCTGCAGGACCTCACCCCGATCCTGGCCGCGCCCGCGGAGCCGCTCGACAAGATCGTGGTCTTCGCTCCGGCCGACGGGGCGGCGCCGGTCCGGGCCGCGATGTCCGATGCCGGCGCGGGCGCCATCGGCAACTACGACCACTGCAACTTCACCACCACCGGCCAGGGTCGGTTCCGCCCGTTGGAGGGCGCCGAGCCCACCATCGGCACGATCGGTGACGTGACGATCGTCGACGAGCACCGCATCGAGGCCGTGCTGCCCCGCCACCGGCGCACGGCGGTGGTCGAGGCGATGTTGGCCAACCACCCCTACGAGACGCCCGCCTACGACGTGTTCGAGCTCGCCGACCCGGGCCACTCCGCCACCGGCACCGGTCGCATCGGCACCATCGACGAGACCACGCTGCGCGACTTCGCCCAAGTCGTCTCCGAGGCCCTGCCCGAGACCGAGCAGGGGGTGCGCGTGGGCGGTGACCCCGACCGCGTCGTACGCCGGGTCGCAGTCTGCGGGGGAGCCGGTGACTTCCTGCTCGACCGGATGGCGGGCGCCGACGTCGACGTCTACCTGACCAGCGACCTGCGCCACCACCCGGCCGCCGAGTTCCTCGAGAAGGACGGTCCGGCACTGATCGACGTCGCCCACTGGGCTGCGGAGTCGACGTGGCTTCCGGTGGTCCAGTCGCGACTGGCCGAGGCGTTGGGGGATACGGTGGACTCCCGTGTGAGCGAGATTCGCACGGATCCCTGGACCTTCCGCATCTGACCCAAACGCCGCCCACACCTGATCCACCTGCGATCCGCATTCGAGGAGCCCACGCTGAAAGCCGATCCGTCCGCCCAACTGCAGCTGCTCGACGTCGCCGAGCTCGACTCACGGGTCGCCCAGCTGCGCCACCAGCTGTCCTCGTTGCCGGAGATCCGTGAGATCGCTGCGATCGAGTCGACGCAGCGTGCCCTCAACGACCGGGTGCGCGACGCCCGGATCCTGGTCGACGACCTGACCCGTGAGCAGAAGAAGGCCGATCGCGACGTGGAGCAGGTCAGGACCCGTCGCGAGCGAGACCGTGGCCGGATCGAGCAGGGGCTGATCTCCAACCCCAAGGACCTGCAGCGGATGAACCACGAGCTGGAGTCGCTCGACCGACGCATCACCGACCTCGAGGACGCCGAGCTCGAAGTGATGGAGAAGCTCGAGGAGGCCCAGGCCGAGCTGGTCCGCTCCGAGGCCGAGGAGGCCGGTGTCGTGGAGAAGCTGGCCGCGCTGGCCGCGACGCGTGACGAGAAGGCGGGCGAGACGGGGGTCGCGTTGAAGGCGGCGATCGCCGCGCGTGAGGCCGCCGTCGTCGGGCTGCCCGAGGACCTGCTCGGTCTCTATGAACGCATCCGTGAGAAGCAGGGTGTCGGCGCCGCAGCGCTCCGCGCTCGTCAGTGCGGTGGTTGCAACATGCGTCTCAACGCTGCCGACCTCGGCGTGATCGCCAAGGCGCCGGTCGACGACGTGGTGCGCTGTGAGGAGTGCTCGCGGATCCTGGTCCGCACCAGCGAGTCCGGCCTGTGACCCAGCCGCCCGGCGCCCCGGAGTCGGGCCGTGCCGAGCCCACGGGAACGCAAGAGCCCGACTCGGTCATCGAGGAGGTCGAGGACCCGACACGGTCACCGGGGTCGACCCGGACCTCCGGTCAGCCAACAGCCCACGGTGAGTCGTCCGCAGGCACGAGCGCGACCACTGCCGATGCCGGACACCGCGGCTGGTCGGGCCCGGGCGGCCCACCCACCACGGTGATCCTGGTCCGTCACGGGGTCACGCCCCACACCAAGCACAAGCGCTTCTCCGGCGGACTGGCCAGCTCCAACCCCGGGCTGAGTGATGAGGGCCGCGAGCAGGTCAGCGCCGCCGCAGCCTGGCTGAAGCCGATCGCCGCCGACATCGACGCAGTGATCGCCTCACCCGTCCGCCGCACCCTCGAGTCCGCGGAGATCATCGCCGCCGAGCTGGGTCACGAGATCGAGGTCGAGCCCGGGTTCGCCGAGATGGAGTTCGGCACCTGGGACGGCCTGACCTTCAGCGAGGTCGCCGAGAAGTACCAGGACGACCTCGACGCCTGGTTGGGCTCGCTCGACGTGGCTGCAGGCGGTGGCGAGTCGTTCCGCGAGGTCCAGGTGCGCGTGCTGGCCGGCCTGGACCGGCTGCTGGACTCTCACGCCGGTCAGACCGTGGTGGTGGTCAGCCACGTCACCCCGATCAAGACGCTGGTCTCGCACGTGGTCGGTGCGCCGCTCGAAGCGGTCTACCGGATGGAGCTGACCCCCGCGTCGGTCACCGTGCTGTCGTTCTTCGCAGGCGGCCCCGCCGGTGATGAGCCGATGGGCTCGATGCGCCTCTACAACGCCCGCCCGGGGGCTGACGTCCTCCCACCCTCGCGGTCCTGACTGCCTGTTGCGGGCGTGGTCGGTGTCTGCTGACTGCCAGCTCCGACCGTGCATCGGGTGCCATCCCCGTCCGGCCGACCCCGTCCGGCCAACCCTCTCCGGCCAACCTCGCCCGGCAACCCCGCCCGGCTAACCCTCTCCGGCCGACCTTCTCCGGCCGACCGCTCGGCAGTCTGCTCAGAGCTCGTCGACGACCACGTCGAGCTGGACGCCCTTGGCCGTCTGCGCCGACTCCTCGACCTTCCAGCCGAGCTCGCGCAGGAGGTCGGCGAACTGCGCCGGGGTCCGCGGGTTCGCGCCGTTCTCGAGCACCTCGCGGACGATGCGGCCCTTGGTGGCCTTGTTGAAGTGACTGACCACCTTGCGGGTGCCGTTGTGCTCGTGCAGCACCCGCACCGTGGCGACGCGCGGGGCCAGGTCGCGCGCAGGGCGCCAGAACGCGGCGTACATGCCGGAGCGCAGGTCGACCAGCAGCCCGGAGCCGAGCGCCTCGAGGGCGGCGGTCTCGAGGTGCTCGCGCCAGAACCCGGCAACGGACCCGATCCGGGGCAGCACGGCGTCGCCGGAGAGCCGGTAGGCCGGGATCCGGTCCCCGGGGCCGACCAGGCCGAACAGCGACGACATGATGCCGACCCGTGAGGTGGCGCGGCGCTTGGCGGCCGCGGAGAGCGAGGCGAAGTCGAGGGCGTCGTAGAGGACACCGGTGTAGATGCGATCGGCGCGCGCCGTGGCCGCCGTCATGAGGCCGGCGTTCTGGGCGACCAGGTCGAGCTGGGTGCTGCCGAGGCCGAGCGTCGCAGCCGCACGCTCGACGATCATCGCGTCCTGGACCGGGGTGGTGGGGTCCTGGTCGCCGTGGCACAGCTCGACCAGGGCGCCGAGCATGAGCGCGCGGGCCGGGGACAGGCCGGGGGAGGAGAGACGACCGAGGTCCAGGGGGTTGCCGCGTCTCGGCGCGGCCTTGCCCTCACTGGGCGGGAGCAGGATCAACACGTGGACAGGGTAGGGACTGGTGGCGGTTTCCGCCGAACCCAGGGTCGCCGCGCGCCCGGCGACGCTCGACACGGTTAGGGTGGCGACATGCCGAGCAGAGTTGTCAGGGTCCGGTCCGATGAGGGCGTCGCTGCGGAGAGCCTGCGCACGGGGATCGCCAAGATCCAGCAGGAGCTGAACGTGACGGCGGACTTCCCGCCGGAGGTCGAGGAGGCGGCCGCCGCGGCCGCGGCCAACCCCCGGCTCCCCGAGCTGGATCGCACCGACATCCCCTTCGTGACGATCGACCCCGAGTCTGCGATGGACCTTGACCAGGCGCTCCACATCGAGCGCAACGGTGACGGCTACCGGGTCTTCTACGCGATCGCCGACCTCGCCGCCTTCATCACTCCCGGCGACCCGATCGACATCGAGGCCAACCGCCGCGGCGAGACGCTCTACGGTGCGGACTCCAAGATTCCGCTGCACCCCAAGGCGATCTCCGAGGACGCCGGTTCCTTGCTGCCCGACCAGGTGCGTCCGTCGCTGCTGTGGACCATCGAGGTCGACCGGACCGGGGAGGGGACCGAGGTCGACGTGAAGCGTGCGCTGGTCAAGTCGCGCGCCAAGCTCAACTACGCCGATGTCCAGGAGTCGATCGACAACGGCAGTGCCGACGAGGTCTTCACCCTGCTGCGGGAGGTGGGCGAGCTGCGGATGGAGCGCGAGGCCGCGCGTGGCGGTGTCTCGCTGCCGCTGCCCGAGCAGGAGATCGACATCAAGGGGGAGACCTGGCACCTCGCGTTCCGGGCCCAGCACCCGGTGGAGCAGTGGAACGCCCAGATCTCCCTGCTCACCGGCATGGCTGCCGCCTCCTTGATGGTCTACGCCCGCGTCGGGCTGCTGCGCACCCTGCCGCCGGCCGACCCGCGTGCCGTCAAGCGCCTGCACCGCACTGCCAAGGCGCTGGGCATCGAGTGGCCGGCCGAGCAGGACTACCCCCAGTTCATCCGCTCTCTCGACCCGACCCGGCCCAACCACGCCGCCATGGTGGTGGCGTGCACGTCGCTGCTGCGCGGCAGCGGCTACGTCGGGTTCAACGGCGAGCTTCCCGAGCAGCCGATGCACTCCGCGATCGCAGCCGAGTACGCCCACGTCACGGCGCCGCTGCGTCGCCTGGTCGACCGCTACGCCGGCGAGATCTGTGTCGCGTTGTGCGCCGACGAGGAGGTCCCGGACTGGGTGATCGCCAAGCTCACGGACGTGCCCGAGACGATGCGCGACACCGGCCGCCGGGCCAACCAGTACGAGAACGCCGTGCTCAACCTCGTCGAGGCCGCCGTGCTCCAGCCGCGGGTGGGAGAAGACTTCGAAGCGGTCGTGGTGGACATCGACGACAAGGACGACCACAAGGGCGACATCACCGTCCAGGACCCAGCGATCGAGTCGAGCGTCACCTCGACGTCCGGCCCGTTGCCGCTGGGTGAGCAGGTCACCGTCACGCTGGAGTCCGTGGACCTGGACACCCGCGCGATCCGGTTCACCGCCACCTGACGAACAGAGGATTCCCGACGGCGTACGTCGGTCGACGACACGCGGTCCGCGCGCCGAGAATCCCACGGTTCGTGGGGCGGACGGGCTGGCTCATAGGCCGGATTCTGTTCGCCGGGGTTCCTTGCGTTGCCCCGGTTGGCGACCATCCATCTAGGGTTGCCGTTGCCGACAACCTCGAGCGATCCACCCGCACACTCGGGCGAGCAGCCCTCGGACATGTGCGCACCGCTCCTCCGAAGAGGCACGGCTTCTTGATCTTGCTCCAGGTGGGGTTTACCTAGCCGCGCCGGTCACCCGGCACGCTGGTGGTCTCTTACACCACCGTTTCACCCTTACCTCCTCCGCCCGAGTGAACGGGTGGGGGAGGCGGTCTGTTTTCTGTGGCACTGTCCCGCGGGTCACCCCGGGTGGCTGTTGGCCACCACCTTGCTCTTCGGAGCCCGGACCTTCCTCGGCCGCCTCCGTGTGGAGACGAACGCGGTCGCCCGGCCAGCCCGTCCGCAGGCCCAGCGTAGTGGAATGTCCTGCCGATGGGAGATGTTGGGTTGGATGACGACCACGGATGAAGGAGGCAGTGCGATGAACGACCAGGAGATCCCGGTCCCGCCGATCGTCTTCCCGGGGCAGGTCGACCACCCCTCCGGTGCCTACCGACGGGCCTGGGAGCTGCTCGAGCAGCGCGCACCCAAGGAGGCGCTGGAGATCCTGGAACCGGCCGTCGAGGCCGAGCCGGAGGCCAACTCGCTGTTGTCGCTGCGTGCCTGGGCCTACTTCATGCGGGTGCAGCTGCAGAAGGCCGAGGCCGACCTGCGCCTGCTGGTCGAGCGCGACCCCTCCGACGTCTGGGCCCGCCACACCCTCGGACGGACGCTCGAACGCCAGTCTCGCACGGCAGACGCGTTGCCACACCTGAAGCTGGCTGCCGCGATGAGTGGCGACCCCGAGCACGAGGTCGCCGTGCTCCGCGTCGAACGACAGCTCGCCGAGGCCGGCGTGACGTCGTACGACGACCTGACCTGAGCGGACGGTCAGCACGCCACAGAGCGAGTCGGGGCCGCACGAGTCGGGGCCGCACGAGTCGGGGCAGCACGCACCAGACGACGCACGGTCGAGCCGGTCGGGCGTCCGGGGTTCAGGCTTCCCGCGCTCAGGGCAGGGTCAGCACCTCGGCGCCGTCCTCGGTGACCAGCAGGGTGTGCTCGAACTGGGCGCTGCGGCGGCGGTCCTTGGTCACCACGGTCCAGTCGTCCTCCCACATGTCCCACTCGTGGGTGCCGAGGTTGAGCATCGGCTCGATCGTGAACGTCATGCCGACCCGGATCTCGTCGTCGTAGCTCGGGTCGTCGTAGTGGGGCACCACCAGCCCACTGTGGAAGTGGGTGCCGATGCCGTGGCCGGTGAACTCGCGCACGACGCCGTAGCCGAAGCGGGCGGCGTAGGCCTCGATGACCCGGCCGATGATGTTGATCCGGCGACCGGGCTTGACGGCCTTGATGCCGCGCTCGAGGGCGGTCCTCGTGCGCTCGACCAGCAGCCGCGTCTCCTCGTCGGGCTCGCCGGCGAAGAAGGTGGCGTTGGTGTCGCCGTGCACGCCGTCGAGGTACGCGGTGATGTCGATGTTCACGATGTCGCCGTCCTGGACGACCGTGCTGTCGGGGATGCCGTGGCAGACCACCTCGTTGACGCTCGAGCACAACGACTTCGGGAAGCCGCGGTAGCCGAGCGTGGAGGGGTAGGCGCCGTGGTCGCAGAGGAACTCGTGTCCGATCCGGTCGAGCTCGTCGGTGGTCACACCCGGGACCACGTGCTCACCGACCAGCTCCCGGGCCTGCGCGGCCAGCTTTCCCGCGGCACGCATCCGCTCGATGGTGTCGGCGTCCTTGACCTCGCTGCCGGTGAACGGGCTCGGCGCCGGCTGGCCGACGTACTCCGGGCGGGTGATCGAGGCGGGCACGGGACGTCGGGGCGAAATGGTTCCAGGGGTTACAGCGGGCATGGCTGTGAGTGTAGTTTCGGCGTCATGAGCGACGAGTACTGGTTCTGCCTGAAGCACCACGCCGTCGAGGGCGAGGACGGTTGCCGCGCTGCGGACCGCCTCGGCCCCTACGCCTCCGCGGCCGAGGCCTCACGCGCCTTGGAGAAGGTCGAGGAGCGCAACGAGTCGTGGGACAACGACCCGAAGTGGAACGACGACGCGCTGGAGGACTGAGACCCCTCAGCTCGGTGGGGGAGCTCCGGCGCGGCCGCCGGGACTCCCACACACATCGCTTCGCAACAGGTAGGTTCTTCGCCGTGTCCCGCAACGTTCCTGCCTCGCCGTGGCCCTTCGTGGGGATGGGCGGCCTGGCCTGCGCCTTCTTCCTCTACGGCGCCAGCGCGTTGGTGGCTCCCTGGTGGGCGGTGGCACTGCTGATGCTGGTCTGGGTGGGCTTCCTGGTCACCGCGTGCCGGTGGTGGACGCCGTACCCGAAGCGGCTTCCGTGGCTGGCAGCCGGCGCCGTCGTTCTCTGGTTCGTCGCCCTGCTGGGCGGCAGCATCCTCTTCGACTGGTCCTGATCGCGCACGGGCGGGCCCGACGCTCCGGGCGGTGCGCCGTCGCGGTCCGGCGGTGCGCCGTCGCGGTCCGGCGGTGCGCCGTCGCGGTCCGGCGGTGCGGTCCGGCGATGCGTCAGTGGCGGAAGTCGATGACGAGTCGCTGGGGGCTGTGCAGGACGAAGATGCGGTACGCCGCTCGGTGCCGCAGTGCGAACGCGAAGTTGACCTGGCCCTCGAAGTCACCGGTCATCGCGAGAGCCTTGAGGGTGTCGAACCTCGGACGCGCAATGCGTGGGCCGGTGTAGACGTTCCGCCCCGCGCTGTCGTGCGCCGCTCCGCTCAGGGTGAGGGAGAGCCCGGACCGGGCGCGGATCGGCACCCGTGCACCGCTGCCCTCGTAGTGGAAGATGCGCTGGTAGCGGGTGCTCCAGTCAGGGATCACCCCGCGGACGTCGATCACCACACGGTCGAAGCTGGGGTGGGTGGCGTAGCGCAGGCCGACGACCCGCGTGGTGCCGTCGACCGGGTTCTGCCACGACGCACCCGAGTCGCGCCAAGCAGGAAGAGCGTGTGCAGTGGGTGTGCCGAGACCGGTGAGGACGAGGGCGAACATCGTGGCGAGCAGGGCTGACAAGCGAGCGGTCCGGCGTGCTGCGGACCGGTGGTGCGGGCGGGTGGGCGACATGGCGATCTCCAGAGTGGGTGGTGCTCATGGGACGCCCGAGCGGCTTGCCCGGTTGTCCCCTCCGCACACAGGAGTCCCTACGGCCCCGCCACGTACCGGTTCCAGCCCGGCAGTCGACGGGGCCGCCTCTCGGCAGGGTCGCGGCAGGGTCGCGGCAGCGTCGCGAACTGAATCGCGAACAGCGTCGCGGCGGCGCCCGCTGGAGGTCGCGTCAGAAGGTGTGGTCGGGACCCGGGAAGGTCGTGGCACGTACGTCGGCGACGTACTCCTGCGCCGCGGAGAGCAGGACGCCGTGGAGGTCGGCGTACTGCTTGACGAACTTGGCCATCCGGCCGGTGCGCAGGCCGAAGGCGTCCTGCCAGACCAGCACCTGGCCGTCACACTGGTTGCCGGCACCGATGCCGATCGTGGGGATGACCAGCTCCTTGCTGATCTGCCCGGCCACGTCGCCGGGCACCATCTCCATGACCACCGCGAACGCGCCCGCCTCCTGCACGGCGTGGGCGTCGGCGATCACCCGGTCGGAGCTCTCGCCGCGGCCCTGCACGCGGTAGCCGCCCAGTGTGTGCTCGCTCTGCGGGGTGAAGCCGATGTGTGCCATCACCGGGATGCCGCCCTGGGTGAGCTTCTCGATCACCGGCACCATCTCGGCGCCGCCCTCGAGCTTCACGGCGTGCGCGCCGGCCTCCTTCATGAAGCGGACGGCGGTGAGGTAGCCCTGCTCGGGGGAGGCCTGGTAGGACCCGAACGGCAGGTCACCGACCACCAGCGCACGCTTGACCGAGCGGCTGACCGCGCGGGTCAGGGGGAGCAGCTCGTCGACCGTGATCGGCAGCGAGGTCTCGTTGCCCAGCACGTTGTTGGAGGCCGAGTCGCCGACCAGCAGCAGCTCACAACCGGCCTCGTCGAAGGTCTGCGCGGTGTACATGTCGTAGGCGGTGAGCATCGAGATCTTCTCGCCGCGCTCCTTCATCTCCCGCAGGTGGTGGGTGCGGACCCGCTTGGCCGGCGCGCCCTGGCCGGCTGCCGGCTTGGCCTCCGTGGCCCCGCCGCCGTACGGCGCGGCGACTTCCTGGCCCTGCTCGGTCGCGTTCTGCTCGCTCATGGTGCAGCTCCTGTGTGCTCTCGAGGCTCCCTGGTGAAGTCCCCGGACCAGGACCAAGGCTAGTCCCGCACAGCAGTTCTGCACTGTGGTGCCAGTCACCCTCGATCCCACCCGGCTCCGAACCGGATGGCCGCGTCGCACCACGTGGCGGGAGACTCGGCACATGACACCTGTGCATGCCCTGGCCACGGCCTCCTACGCGGCGATCGGGGCGGTGGCGTTCGCCCGCCCGTCGATGGTTCCTGAGATCTTCGGCGGTTCGGCGCCGACCGCGGACTCGCGCAACGAGATCCGAGCGGTGTACGGCGGACTCACGTTCGCCATCGCCGCGGTCGGGCTGGCGTCGCCCGCCGCGGTCGGCGTACTCAGCGCAGGCATGGCCTCCGGCCGGGCGGCCTCCGCGCTGGTGGAGCCGGGGAGCGGTCCCGTGACCAAGGTGTTCGTCGGGGTGGAGCTGGCGCTGGCGGGCGCCTACTTCCTGGCTGCCCGGTCCCGGAGCCGCCGGGTCGGCTGAGCCCACCGGAGACCGCAGGAACACGCGGTTCGAAGCCCAAGAATCCACCGTTCGCGCATCAAGAATCCACCGTTCGCGGCGCAGGCCCGCCCCGCGCTTGGTCGCGGGACGGGCCTGGGTCGGTGGATCGGTCAGCTACTGGCAGCCGGCCTCCTTCAGGTCGAAGTCGCCGTTGGAGGTCTTGCCGTTGCGCAGCTTCACCCGCTTCGTGGCCGGGACGAAGCCGTCCTTGGCCGCGATCAGCTGCAGCGGGCTGTAGTAGGTGTCGAACCACCGTGCGTAGGTGCCGTCCGCGTCGGTCTCGAAGGTCCAGGCGAGACCGTCGGAGTTCGCCTGCACGGTGGCACCGGGAATCGCCGCGTCCTCGTCCTGGCACGACGTGCCCGTGACGGTGCCGGCCAGCTTGCCCCAGCGCCTCGGCGGGTCGACCACCATGGTCACCGCGACGGGCTCGACGGAGAACGGGGTGTCCTCCTTGATCCCGACGGATGCGGTGTACGTGCCCGGCTGGGCGACGTTCGGGTCCAGGGTGACCTTCAGGGTGACCGTCTGGCCGGGGGCCAGGGTGGCCGTGGCCGGCGAGATCGACAACCACTCGACGTCCGCGGCAGCAGCGCCACAGTCCTCCAGGCCGGGCAGCATCTCGCTGTCGGGCGCGGCGTTGAAGCTGCCGGAGGATCCACCCACCTTGTAGACGCCGCACGAGGCGGAGCCCCGGTAGCGCGGCGTGTTCGAGTTCGGCAGGTCGATCCAGGCTCCCTCGGCCGCGTCGAAGGCGAAGGTGCGGTTGCTGATCGCACCTGCCTGGACGCCACCGTTGACGACCAGGGTGCCGTTGGCCACGGCGTACTGGCTGGCCCAGGTGTCGATCGGAGCGTCACCGATCGCCGTCCAGGAGTCGGCCGCCGGGTCGTAGACGTAGCTGGCGGCCGTGCCGCCACCACCGTCGTTGCCACCCGTGCAGTAGACCTTGCCGTCGATCCCACCGCACGACGCGAACGCCACCGCGCTGGGGTAGCTGGCCAGGGTCTCCCAGCTGTCGCTGGCCGGGTCGTACGCCGCCACCGCGTCGGACATCGGCGTGCAGGCCGCGGTCGTGCAGCCACCGACGACGTAGAGCTTGCCGTCGACGACGGCCTGGCCGGACGCCGCCAGCTCGACCGGTGCGTCGGCCACCGCCGTCCACGCGTCAGCGCTCGGGTCGTAGGCCCAGGTCGACGGCGAGGGTCCCGCCGCAGCCCAACCACCGGTGACGATGACCTGTCCGCCCACCGCACCGGCTGCGACCGCGTTGCGGGCATCCGGCAGCGGGGCCTTCGAGGTCCAGGCCAGGGTGGCCGGGTCGTAGGCGTTGACCTCCGACGTCGACGCCGATCCGTCGCCACCGGCGATGGAGTAGGCGATCCCGTCGACGCGGACGGCGCGGTTGTCCATGATGTTGGACGGGTAGTCCGCGATGTCGGTCCACGGGTCGTCGTGCGGGCCGTTGACGGCGGGCGCCCGGTTGGTGCCCATCCGGGACTTCGGGGCCTGCTTGCCGAACGACGTGTCGACGGCGAGTCGGCGCAGCGGTGCTCCCTCGGCCGCCATCAGCTGCTTCTTCGTGGTGCGGGAGCCGTCGGCGGAGAGGATCTCGAAGCCACCCTTGCGCTCGAAGAACTCGAGCTGCACCGCACCGTCGCCGTCGTTGGTCACCTCGACGTTGCGCGTCACCGGGCTCTTGCCCAGCTGCCGGGTCGCCGACACCTCGCCGGGCGTCACGACCAGGTGGCCGGACCCGAGTGCGAAGTCCTGGCGGACCGTCCCGTTCGCCGCCACGGCCACGGTCGCGGTGCCGGTCTCGAAGCCGCTCGAGGCGGCTTGGAGCTCGACGTCGCCGACCTGAGGCGAGAACAGCGAGTAGAAGCCGTCGGCGAGGTTCTCGTCGTCGGGCGTCGGCCTCGTGGTCGTCTTGACCTCCGGGTCCTCCGTGCTGGAGATGGCGGCTCCGTTGATGCCCTCGCCGGTGTTCGTGGCGGTGACGTTGCCGACCACGAGCCCACCCTCGACGGGGTCGCAGGTGCGGCTGCCGAGGAACACGTCGTCGACCTGCCACCACCAGTCGTAGTCGGCCTCGTAGTAGTGGAACCGGACCTGCACCGCCGCCTGGCCGGCGGCCGTCGGCAGCTCGAGGATGTCCTCGCGCGGGCCGCGGACGTCGGTGGTCTGGCTGAGCACCGTCTCCCAGGTGGCGCCGCCGTCGATGCTGACGTCGACGTCGGCGACGTCGCCGAGGTTGTTGTAGTCCTGCTTGAAGCCGACCACGGGGCTGTCGACCGACGACATGTCGACCACGGGGCTCACCAGCGAGGTGTCCTGCGTGCCGCCGCTGCCGAAGTAGTCGCTGTCGGCGATGGCGAAGCCGTCGGTGCCGCCGGTCAGGTTGTCCCGACCGTCGGGGTTGTCGAAGAGCCAGGTCTGCTCGGTGCCGGCCTCGTCGGTGACCGTCCATCCGTCGGGAAGGCTGCCCGAGTCGAAGTCCTCGGTCGTCCCCTCGACGTTGAACGCATAGCCGCGCGCCTCGCAGGTGGAGGAGTTGACCTCCACCGCGAAGTCGGCGGTGGTGTCACTGCCGCCGACCTCGACGGCCCGGGTGGCACCCAGGTAGCCGGGGTACTGCGCCTCGACCGAGACGTCGTACGTCGCGTTGCCGGGCACGCTGATCTCGTAGGAGCCGGTCTCCGGGTCCGTGAAGACGGGCTCGGCACCGGGGACGGTGACCTTGGCGTGGAGCGGCCAGTCGTGACCGCTCCCGTCGGTGACCGTCCCGCTGAGGTTCACCGACGCGGCCGGGGTCAGCGCGAAGTCCTGCGTGGTGGTGGTCTCGGCGGTGATGGTGACGTCGGCGGTGGCGGTCTCGAAGCCGAACTTCGAGACCGTTGCGGTGTAGTCACCGGCCGTGAGTCGGGCGTTGTAGGTGCCGTCCGCGCCGGTGGTGATGGTGCGGCCGGTCTCACCGACCAGCTCGACGGTGGCGCCGTTGATGACGTCGCCGCTCGCGGAGTCGGTGACGGTGCCGGTCACGGTGCCGGTCTCGCCGACGGGTGCCGCCGCGATCAGGGCCAGGGCGTCCAGACGGCCCTCGCCGTAGACGTTGTTGTCGGCTTCGGTGCCACCGCACTGGGCATCGGCCCGGTCGGTGGCGGAGTCGTCGAGCAGGGCACGGGTGGCGTCGATGTCACCGACGAGCGACGGTGCCGCCGACCACAGCAACGCGATGGAGCCCGCGAGGTGCGGTGCGGCCATCGACGTGCCGTTGTAGGAGGCGTAGCCACCACCGGGCACGCTGGAGCGCACGTTCACGCCGGGTGCGGAGATGTTCGGCTTGATCTCGCCGTCCTGTCCGGCACCACGGCTGGAGAAGCCGGCGATGTCGTTGTTCACGTCGTAGGCGCCGACGGAGTAGTTCAGGATGCGGCTGCCCGGTGAGCCGGACGTCTCGCAACCACTGCCGTTGTTGCCGTTGGACCAGGTGCCGAAGATGCCGGAGGCGGCCCACGCCTCCTCGACGTCCTCCATGAACGGGTCGTTGCTGGGCGACTGGGTGCCCCACGAGTTGTTGATGATGTTGGGTCGCTTGGAGACGTCCGGGTTCTCCCCGTTCAGGTCCAGGGGCGCCAGCATCCACTGGCCGGACTCGATCAGCGCGGCGTCGGAGGGGCAGCAGCCGTTGGCCGCGATCCACGTCGCGCCCGGGGCGACTCCGATCTCGTTGTCGGCCCCGTCGCTGCCGACCATGGTGCCCATGGTGTGGCTGCCGTGGGCGTCGACATCACAGGGAGCATCGCCACACGTGCCGGCCGCGTCGAACCAGTTGTAGTTGTGGTCGAAGGTGCCGTCGCCGTTGTTGCCGCGGTACTGGTTGACCAACGCCGGGTGCTCGAAGTCGACACCGGTGTCGATGTTGGCGATCACCATGCCTTCACCGCGGTCGCCGTACTGGTCCCAGACGTCGTTGGCGTTGATGTTGTCCACGCCCCACTCGATGGACTGCTTGGCGTGGATGACCTTCCCCTTGGTCGGCTTCTCGAGGCGGTACTCGAAGGTGGGGTAGAGCCCCTTGACCTCCGTCATCGCCGAGAGGTCCGTGACCAGGGCCTCGTCGCCGGCCTGGACCCGGATCGCGTTGCTGGCCCAGAACGTCCGGTAGTCCGCGCCCTCCTGCTCGAGCAGGGCCACGGCGTCCTTCTGGCTGGACTCGGCGGCCCGGGTCAACGTGTCGTAGACCTCCTGACCGCGCTTGTCCCAGTCCTTGATCTTCGACGCCGCGCTCAGGTCCGGCATGGCGAAGCGGACCCAGAAGGTGGCCTCGCCCTTGTTGTCGAGCTGCTTGGAGAGCTTCGCGTTGATCTTGTCCTTGCCCGTGGACGGATCGGCCGAGACCGGTGATCCGGTGAGGCTCAGGGTGGTGGCAACCACGGCAATGGTCGCCAGCCCGGAGGCCAGGGCGCGGATCGATCCCTTCCGCCACAAGCGCGGAGAGCGGGATCGACGTCGTGTCGATGACATGTGCTTCCTCCCGAGAAGTGAACCGGGAGCATGAGCATGACCCCGGGTGCTGGTGCGCCGACGAAGATTGGTCGGTCCAAGTGACGGTAGGGACGTGCGAGGGTGCCCACAACGCGACGACGTGGGCAGGTCATGGTCAGATCCGGGCAGGACCTGGGCAATCCGCGGGCGACGACCGGATATCGGATGACCGGCCGACCTCCTTGACTTCCAGCGGGGCTGGGGCAAGGCTGAGCCAACACACCCGGGCCGACGCGCTCGGCGTGTGTGACGAACGAAAGGCTGGAGATGCCTCTCTCTCGGGGAGAAGGGCCGATCCGGGTGGAGGGGGCAGGTTCCTCGTCACCAGCTGGCGGTCCTGAGGTTCATGGCAATCAGGTTGGCGGTGCCCTCGACACGGGCGTGCCCGATGGTGCGCAAGCCGTCGTGATCGCGATCGCCGGCTCCATCGAGGAACGCCTGCGGATAGCCGAGATGGTCGGCAGCTCGGCCGCCGTGGTGATGGTCTCCTCCCGGGCGGAGGCGATGGACATCCTGGCCGGCAGCCCGGGTGTGCGTTCGGAGCCGGAACGACCGCGGCCCGGACTCGCTGTCGCCGAGCAGAGCTCGGGTCTCGAGGTGGACTCCGACTGGCGGGTGGCCACGGTGGGCGACCGTGAGGTCGGCCTGTCGCCGCTCGAGCACGACCTGCTGGTCTGCCTGCTCGCCGAGGTCGGCCACATCCACACCTTCGAGTCGATCCAGCGCAGTGTCTGGGGCAACGACCACCTCGGCGGTCGTTCCCACGTGCAGTCGGTGGTCAAGCGTCTGCGCCGCAAGCTGGGCGACCTCGACAGCCCCGTGCAGATCGACGCCGTCCGCGGGGTCGGCCTGCGCCTGGTCGACGTCGGTCGAACCCGCGCACCCGAGGGTGCCGCCGCGCCGCTGCCCGTCCCCGTCCCGCTGCCGCGGAAGCTGCCGCCCTCACCCACGGACCCTCGACTGGTACGCCGATCCGCCTCGCGCTGAGTCCTGGCCGTTGCCGCATGATTTCTCCGCGGACCAGCCAACCTTTCGTGTCGCTTCCGCGTTGATGGGTGCAGAGCGACGGAGGAGTCAACACGTGGATGACGCAGAGTTCACCCAGTGGGCGGCCGGCTGCCAACGGCAGCTGTTGGGCACCGCCTACCTGATCAGCGGCGACCTCCAACGTGCCGAGGACCTGGTCCAAGAAGCGCTCACCAAGGTGGCGCTGCGCTGGCACAGGCTGCGGCACACCAACCCGGACGCCTACGTGCGCACGATCCTGGTGCACGACAACATCTCGTGGTGGCGCCGCCACCGGCGGGAGTCCGTCGTCGGGTCGGTCCGGGAGTCGGGGGTGCGCCCGGCTGACACGGAGACCTCGTTGGTGGTCCGTTCCTCCTTGGCCCGCCTCACCGAGAAGCAACGCGCGGTCGTCGTGCTGCGCCACTTCGAGGACCGGTCCGAGCGCGAGACGGCCGAGATACTCGGGGTCTCCGTCGGCACCGTCAAGAGCCAGAACTCCGCCGCCCTGGCGCGGCTCCGTGAGGGCGCCCCCGAGCTCCTCGACCTGATCGGAAGGACCTGATGAGCGAGCAGCAGATCGGCGATCTCCTTCGCCGCGGCACCGAGCACCTGCCCGATCCGGACCTGGTCACGGTCGCCCTCGAGGGTGCGCATCGGCATCGCCGGCGCCGGACGGTGCTGGTCGGCGGTGTCGCCGCCCTCGCGGTGGCCGCCGCGATCGGCGTACCGCTGGCGTGGTCGGGTGCGGGCGGTCCGGGCGACCGGCCGCCTGCGGCTCCCGGGCCGGCGCCGGGCCCGGTTCCCGCGGCGGCCACGGGACGGCTCGTGGCGCCGGCGCCGGAGCAGTCGGTGGTGGCACCGGTCCTCGACCCGGAGGACATCGCCGCGTTGCCGGCGTACGACGCGGGGTTGCCGCAGGTGCTCGAGCCCGACGAGGAGTCGGCCGTGGACCTTGCCGACGACCCGATCGACCGCGCCGTGGCCGCGGTCAAGGCCGACGGGCTCTACCTCGACGACTTCGACCTCGAGCAGGACGTGTTCTTCGTGCTCGGCACCGACGGAGACTGGCGCCGGGTCCACGTCGACGCACCCGCCGACCTGACCGGCGACCGTGGCCCGGCCCTGTTGCCGGAGTCGCTGTCGCCCGACGGCACCAAGGTGGCGCTCAAGGGGAACACCGCGGTCTACGTCGTCGACCTGGACGACGGGTCGACGACCGAGGTCACCACCGGCCGCTGGGCAGGGATGACGGCCTGGCAGCCCGACAGCAAGCACCTCCTGGTCCCTCTGGGCAAGCAGGGCTTCGTCGTCGACGTGACCGACGGCACGCGCACCCCGGCTGGTTGGGCGGCCGACACCGGAGCCGGTCCGTTCACCGGCGCCTACGAGCCGGGCGGGCGCCTGGTCAGTGTCGCCGACGACAGCCATGGACAAGGCCTCGAGGACATCGTGGAGAGCAACGGAGGGAATCGGGCCCTGGAGGTGGAGGCCGACGACCTCGGTCAACCGCTCTACCTCCTGCCGAGCGCACACGACCTGGCGATGAGCACCTACCCGATGATCGCCACCGACCGGGGCCTGCGCGGCAAGCACGACGGACTGCTGGTCGTCGACCGGGAGTCGTACCGGACCGCGGCCTTCCTGCCGGTCGCCGGGATCGAGGGCTACTACACCAACATCGACGCCCTGCGACCGCGTGCCTGGCTCGACGAGCACACCCTCCTGTTCTCGATCCGGCCCTACGGCACGAAGCAGGACGAGTCCGACATCGGGCAGTACTTCCTGGTCTGGGACACCCGGACGGGACAGGTCAGTCGGGCCGCGCACACCACGCTGCTCTGGCGGTCGGTGAGCCTGCTCCCGGACCCCGCCGGGTAGCAGTCGGGGCAGCGGCCCTGCCCATCGGGCCTGCTGCCGGGGTGCCTGCCGTGCTTTCGCCGGGCCACAGGGTCCCCCCGCGCCGGCCACCGTCACCCTAGACTCACGAACGTGGACTTCTACTCGGCCTATGCCCATGGTTTCGCCCGTGTCGCTGCCTGCACGATCCCGGTGGCGATCGCAGATCCCGCTGCCAACGCCGCCTCGGTGCTTGCCGAGGCCCGCGCGTGTCACGACGACTGCGTGGCGGTCGCGGTGTTCCCGGAGCTGTGCCTGACCGGCTACTCGGTCGACGACCTGTTCCTCCAGGACGTGCTGCTCGACGCCACCCAGGAGGCGATCGAGGAGATCGTGGAGGCCAGCCTGGAGCTGCTGCCTGTGCTGGTCGTCGGTGCCCCGATCGTGCACGGCACCCGGGTGCTCAACTGCGCCGTCGTGATCCACCGCGGCTCGATCCTCGGTGTGGCGCCGAAGTCCTACCTGCCGACCTATCGCGAGTTCTACGAACGCCGTTGGTTCGCCCCAGGCGACGACCGCCGCGACCAGTGGATCAGCCTCGGCGGCGAGGACGTCCCGTTCGGGCCCGACCTGATCTTCAGTGCCCTCGACGTCCCCGGCCTCGACCTCCACGTCGAGGTCTGTGAGGACATGTGGGTGCCGATCCCACCGAGCGCGGAAGCTGCCCTGGCCGGTGCCACGGTCCTGGCCAACCTGTCCGGGTCGCCGATCACCATCGGGCGCGCCGAGGAGCGTCGGATGCTGGTCCGCTCGGCCAGCGCGCGCTGCTCGGCGGCGTACGTCTATGCCGCCGCAGGCGAGGGCGAGTCGACCACCGACCTCAGCTGGGACGGCCAGACGATGGTCTACGAGATGGGTGACCTGCTCGCCGAGTCCGAGCGGTTCCCGACGGGGTCGCGGCGGTCGGTGACCGACGTGGACCTCGACCGTCTGTCGCAGGAGCGACTGCGGCAGGGCACCTTCGACGACAACCGGCGCACGCACGACGGTCGGGCGCAGGACTTCCGCAGGGTCGAGTTCGTCCTGGAGGCCCCCGAGGGCGACATCGGCCTGCGTCGCAACGTCGACCGGTTCCCCTTCGTCCCCGACGATCCCGAGCGACTCGCCCTCGACTGCTACGAGGCCTACAACATCCAGGTCTCCGGCCTGGAGCAGCGGTTGCGTGCAATCGGCGGGGAGAGCTGGCAGCCCAAGGTGGTGATCGGGGTCTCCGGGGGGTTGGACTCCACGCATGCGCTCATCGTGGCGGCCAAGGCGATGGACCGGCTCGGTCGTCCCCGCAGCGACATCCATGCGATCACGATGCCCGGCTTCGCGACCGGCGACACCACCAAGTCCTACGCCACCAAGCTGGCCACCTCGCTGGGGACGACCTTCGAGGAGATCGACATCCGGCCCGCCGCCACCCAGATGCTCGACGACCTCGACCACCCCTTCGCCCAGGGTGAGAAGGTCTACGACGTCACCTTCGAGAACGTGCAGGCTGGGCTGCGCACCGACTACCTCTTCCGGCTGGCCAACCACCGCGGCGGCATCGTGCTCGGCACCGGTGACCTCTCCGAGCTCGCCCTGGGCTGGTGCACGTACGGCGTGGGTGACCAGATGTCGCACTACAACGTGAACCCGGGCGTTCCGAAGACCCTCGTGCAGCACCTGATCCGCTGGGTGATCGACTCCGGGCAGTTCGACTCCGACCAGGCCGCCGAGGGCATCAACGAGGTGCTCGGCCAGATCCTCGAGCAGGAGATCACCCCGGAGCTGATCCCCACCGAGGAGGGCGAGAAGCCCCAGTCCACCCAGGACTCGGTCGGGCCCTACTCGCTGCAGGACTTCACCCTCCACCACGTGATCCGGTTGGGCTACCGACCCAGCAAGATCGCCTTCCTGGCCTGGCACGCCTGGCGCGACGTCGAGGTGGGGGAGTGGCCTCCCGGTTTCCCCGAGGAGCGCCGTGCGGCCTACGACCTGGCCACCGTGCGCAGGTGGCTCGAGGTGTTCATCAAGCGGTTCTTCGCCTCGCAGTTCAAGCGCTCCGCGCTGCCCAACGGTCCCAAGGTGTCAGCGGGCGGAACCATGTCGCCGCGCGGGGACTGGCGGATGCCCTCCGATGCCGCACCGACCGCGTGGCTGGCCGAGCTGGAGAACGTTCCTCGCGACGACTCCTGACCCTGTGTCGGTGGTTTCGAGACAGGCGCTGGCGCGCCTTCCTCAACCACCGTCGGGTGCCGGTGGTTTCGAGACAGGCGCTGGCGCGCCTTCCTCAACCTCCGTCGGGGGTGCCGGTGGTTGAGGAGCGAGGTACGAGCGTCTCGAAACCAACCATCGTCGGGTGGCGGTGGTTTCGAGACAGGCGCTGGGGCGCCTTCCTCAACCTCCGTCGGGACAGGCGCTGGGGCGCCTTCCTCAACCACCGTCGGGTGGCGCTGGGGCGCCTTCCTCAACCACCGTCGGGTGGCGCTGGGGCGCCTTCCTCAACCACCGTCGGGTGTCGGTGGTTTCGAGACAGGCGCTGGCGCGCCTTCCTCAACCACCGTCGGGTGTCGGTGGTTTCGAGACAGGCGCTGGCGCGCCTTCCTCAACCACCGTCGGGTGTCGGTGGTTTCGAGACAGGCGCTGGCGCGCCTTCTTCAACCTCCGTCGGGTGGCGGTGGCGGGGCTTCCTCAACCACCGTGGGCATGGGCGCGTCACACGGATGTAACAGGACATGCGCCATAGTTGGGGCATGGGTAAGCAGGAAGACTTCGTGCTGCGCGCACTCGAAGAACGCGACGTCCGGTTCGTCCGACTCTGGTTCACCGACGTGCTCGGGTCCCTCAAGTCCGTGGCGGTCGCCCCGGCGGAGCTGGAGGGGGCCTTCACCGAGGGCATCGGGTTCGACGGCTCGGCGATCGAGGGCTTCGCCCGGGTCTATGAGGCCGACATGCTCGCCAAGCCGGACCCGTCGACCTTCCAGATCCTGCCCTGGCGTGGGGAGGGCCCGTCCACGGCCCGGATGTTCTGCGACATCGTGATGCCGGACGGCAGCCCGTCGTACGCCGATCCGCGCTTCGTGCTCAAGCGCACGCTGAGCGCCGCGGCCGACAAGGGATTCACTTTCTACACCCACCCCGAGATCGAGTTCTACCTCTTCAAGGACACCCCGAACTCCGGGGACGACCCGGTGCCGGTCGACCGCAGTGGCTACTTCGACCACACCGCCCAGTCCCACGGCTCCGACTTCCGACGCGAGGCGATCACGATGCTCGAGGCGATGGGCATCTCGGTGGAGTTCAGCCACCACGAGGGTGGGCCCGGCCAGCAGGAGATCGACCTGCGCTACGCCGATGCGCTGAGCACCGCCGACAACATCATGACCTTCCGCACCGTCGTGCGAGAGGTGGCGCTGAGCCAGGGGATCTGGGCGACCTTCATGCCGAAGCCGTTCACCACCCACCCCGGCTCGGGCATGCACACGCACGTGTCGCTCTTCGAGGGCGACCGCAACGCGTTCTTCGAGGCGGGGTCGGAGTACCAGCTGAGCAAGACCGGTCGACAGTTCATCGCCGGCATGCTCAAGCACGCCTCCGAGATCACCTGTGTGACCAACCAGTGGGTCAACTCCTACAAGCGGCTGATCGGCGGCGGTGAGGCCCCGTCCTACATCACCTGGGGTCACAACAACCGCTCCGCGATGGTGCGGGTGCCGATGTACAAGCCCAACAAGGGCCAGTCCACCCGCATCGAGCTGCGCACCATCGACGCGGCCTGCAACCCCTACCTGGCCTTCGCGGTGATCCTGGCCGCCGGCATGAAGGGCATCGAGGAGGACTACGAGCTGCCTCGCGAGGCCGAGGACGACGTGTGGTCGCTCAACGAGCGCGAACGCAACGCCCTGGGCATGGAGCCCCTGCCCAAGACGCTGGCCGAGGCGATCAAGGTCGCGGAGAACTCCGAGCTCCTCGCCGAGACGTTGGGGGAGCACGTCTACGACTACTTCCTGCGCAACAAGCGCGCCGAGTGGGAGGCCTACCGCGGCCAGGTCTCGGCCTGGGAACGGGACCAGATGCTGCCGGTGATCTGACGTGGCAGAGCCGAGGCCGCGTGTCGTCGTCATCGAGCACGAGGCGAAGTGTCCGCCGGCCCACGTCGGCCGGTGGCTGACCGAGGCCGGCGCCGTGGTCGAGGTGTGCCGTCCGTATGCCGGCGACCCACTCCCGGAGCCCACGGCGTACGACGCGCTCGTGGTGCTCGGCGGCACCATGGGAGCCAACGACGACGCCGACCACCACTGGCTCGCTCCGCTGAAGCAGCTGGTCCGCGAGGCTGCCTCGACCGGGGTGCCGACCCTGGGCATCTGCCTGGGCCACCAGGTGATCGCGACCGCGCTCGGTGGCACCGTCACGGTGAACCCGCTGGGACAGCAGCTGGGACTGCTCGAGGTCGGCTGGCTGCCGACGGCCGCCGACGATCCCGTCTTCACCCCGACCCCCGGACTGCGCGGCATCCAGTGGAACAACGACATCGTGACCAGCCTCCCCGACGGGGCGGTGCTGCTGGCCGCCACCGAGCAGGAGGAGGCGCAGGTGGTGCGGTTCGCCGAGACCGTGTGGGGCGTGCAGCTGCACCCCGAGGCCGACGAGCTGGTCGTGGCGGCGTGGGCCGACGGTGACCGTGACGACCACGCCCTGCGTGGGATCGACCAGGTCGCCCTGATCCGCGACATCACCGAGGCACGCGCCGAGCTGGACGCCGCGTGGCGTCCTGTGGCGCAGCGCTTCCTCCGACTGGTCGCCCCGCGCGCCTCGACCCAGCGAGGACCAGGCGACGGGCCGGCGCGATGAGTGGGCGCAGGATCGGTCGAGGTGAGCTGATCCGCCTCGGCTTCACCGATCCGGAGGCCACCGCGGACCACCTGGTGGAGCTGGGCAGGCCGGGCCAGGAGCTGGTCGCGATCCTCACGCAGACCGCTGATCCCGACGCCGCAGCGGCAGCCCTGGTCGACCTGGCCGACGCCGTCGACGACCGCGACTCCTTCCTCGAGGAGCTGGTCGACGACGAGGGCACCGCCATGCGACTCCTCTGCGTGCTGGGCGCCAGCAGCGCACTGGCTGACCACCTCACCACCCACCCGGCGCACTGGCGCGAGCTGGCAGACCCCACCCTGGGCACCACCCGCCCCGCGGCGTACGCCGTTCGCGAGTCGCTGCTGCGCGCGGTCGGCGCCGATCCGGGCGAACCGCTCCCGGTGTCGACCAGCGATGACCACGCGGCGACCGACGCGTTGCGCGTCGAGTACCGCCGGGTGCTGCTCCGGATGGCGGCGCGCGACCTGGCCCACGGCGTCGGTGTCGACGACATCGCCGCGGAGCTCTCCGACCTGGCCGCCGGCACCCTCGACGCGGCCCTGGCCATCGCCCGCGCACGCGTCGGGGAGAGCGCGGCCACGGCGCGGCTCTCGGTGATCGCGATGGGCAAGTGCGGCGGCCACGAGCTCAACTACGTCAGTGACGTCGACGTGATCTTCGTTTTCGAGCCGGTGGAGGGGGCCGACGAGAACGAGGCCAACCGCGCGGCCACCCAGCTGGCCTCGCAGATGATCCAGATCTGCTCCGACCACACCTCCGAGGGCACGATCTGGCCGGTCGACGCCAATCTGCGACCGGAGGGCAAGTCCGGCCCACTGGTGCGCACGCTGGCCAGCCACCAGGGCTACTACGACCGGTGGGCGAAGACCTGGGAGTTCCAGGCGCTGCTCAAGGCCCGCCCGGTGGCCGGCGACCTCGAGCTCGGCGCCGACTACATGGAGATGATCGCGCCGCTGGTGTGGTCGGCGGCCAGCCGCGACGGCTTCGTCGAGGACGTCCAGTCGATGCGCCGACGCGTGCTAGACCACATCCCCGCCCACCACGCGGAGCGCCAGCTGAAGCTCGGCTCGGGGGGCCTGCGCGACGTCGAGTTCGCCATCCAGCTGCTGCAGATGGTGCACGGCCGGGCCGACGAGACGGTCCGGGCGCCGACCACGTTGAGCGCCCTGGCCCAGCTGACCCGCGGTGGCTACGTGGGCCGCGAGGACGGCCAGGCGCTGCACGAGGCCTACGCGTTCCTGCGCAAGCTCGAGCACCGCATCCAGCTCCACCAGCTGCGCCGTACGCATGTGCTGCCCGAGGACGACGCGTCGCTGCGGCGTCTGGGCCGGTCCATCGGCTACCTGAAGGACCCGATGAAGCAGCTCGACCAGGAGTGGAGGCACCACCGGCGGGAGGTGCGTCGACTGCACGAGAAGCTCTTCTACCGCCCGCTGCTCAGTGCCGTCGCAGCGATTCCCGGGGAGCAGACCCGCCTGTCGACCGACGCGGCCAAGCAGCGTCTCTCCGCCCTGGGCTACCTCGATCCGACGGCGGCGCTGCGCCACCTCGAGTACCTCACCAAGGGGGTCTCCCGAACGGCGGCGATCCAGCGCCAGCTGCTGCCGGCGATGCTGGCCTGGTTCGCGGACGCTCCGGACCCGGACGCCGGGCTGTTCGGCTTCCGCCGGATCAGCGAGACGCTCGGCTCCACCCACTGGTACCTCTCGATGCTGCGCGACGAGGGGGAGGTGGCCCAGCGCCTGGCCTCGATCCTGGCCACGTCGCGCTACGCCACCGACCTGCTCGAGCGGGAACCCACCGGCGTGAAGCTGCTCGGCAGCGACCTGGCCCCGCTCACCTCCGAGGCCCTCACCCAGGAGATGCTGGCCTCGGCGAGCCGTCAGGACAACCCCGATGCGGCGGCGCTGGCGATCCGGGCGATCCGCCGGCGCGAGCTGCTGCGGATCGCGGCCGGGGAGCTGGTCGGCGTGCTCGACGTGGTGACCGTGGGCGCCGGGCTGAGCAACCTCACCGATGCGACCCTCGAGGCAACCCTGGACGTGGCGCACCGCGCCGTGCGTGCGGCTCGCGGGCTCGACGAGTCGTCGAGCGTGCTGGCGATCATCGGCATGGGACGTTACGGCGGCTTCGAGCTGTCCTACGGCAGCGATGCCGACGTGATGTTCGTGCACGAGGCCAAGCCCGGGGTCGAGGCGCAGCAGGCGGCCTCCTATGCCAGGGCAGTGGCCGAGGAGCTGCGTCGCATGCTGGCCCTGCCCGCCTCCGACCCGCCCCTCGAGGTGGATGCGGGCCTGCGCCCCGAGGGCAAGCAGGGGCCGCTGGTGCGCACCCTCGAGTCCTACGCCGGCTACTACGCCAAGTGGTCGCAGGTGTGGGAGTTCCAGGCTCTCCTGCGGGCTGATGCGGTGGTCGGGGACGCCGACCTGCGCGCGCGGTTCACCGAGCTCATCAACCCGCTCCGGTTCCCGGCGGACGGGCTCGACGAGGAGGGCGTGATCGAGGTGCGCCGGATCAAGGCACGGGTCGACGAGGAGAGGCTCCCGCGCGGGGCCGATCCCAACACCCACCTCAAGCTCGGTCGCGGGGGACTGTCCGACATCGAGTGGACCGTCCAGCTGCTGCAGATGCTCCACGCCGGGAGACAGCCGGAGCTGCAGACGCCGCGCACCCTGAAGGCGTTGCGCGCCGCCACGGAGGCCGGCCTGCTCGACGCCGAGGACTCCGAGGCGCTCAACGCCGCCTGGCGACTGGTCAGCTCGATGCGCAACGCGGTCACCCTGGTGCGCGGCAAGGCGTCCGACCAGATCCCCCGCTCGCCCAGGGAGCGTGCCGCCGTCGCTGCGGTGCTGGGCTACTCTGCCGGGGAGTCCGACGCGATGGTCAACGACTACCTTCGCACCACGCGGCGAGCCCGCAGTGTGGTCGAGCGGATCTTCTGGGGCTGACCAGCCGCCCGGACCTGGGGGAGTGCAGTGAGTTCAAGCGTCGACGGTCGCGCGGCCACGGCTGCCACTCCCGACGTCGCCGCTTCCTCCACCCGGCTGTCCTTCCTCCGGCGCCACTGGCCGTTGTGGGTGGCGCTGGCCGTGGTCCTGGCCGGCCGAGTCGCCTTGCTCGACTGGACGTTCTCCCCGGACGAGTCGGGTTTCTACATGGTTGCCGACGATCTGCTGCACCACGGAGGCGACGGTCTCTACGGGCACTACTGGGTCGATCGTCCGCCGCTGCTGATCTGGATCTTCATGATCGCCGCCGGAGTCGGTGACATCGCCGCAGTGCGTTGGTTGGTGGCACTGTTCCTTCTCGGGTTCGTGGTGCTGGCCTACCTGGCGAGCCGCCGGCTGGGCGGTTCCGGTGGCTGGGCTGCCGCCGTTGCCGCAGCCTTCACGATCACGCCTGAGGTCGGTGCGCAGCTGGCCAACGGCGAGGCATTCGCGATCCCGTTCGTGCTGGCCTCGGTCCTGTGCACCGCCGTCTCCCTGAGCCACGGCGGCCGACGGGCCCTGCTGTGGTCGTTCGCGGCGGGCCTCCTCGGCCTGCTCGCGATGGCAGTGAAGCAGAACTTCGTCGACGGACTCGTCTTCGCCCTCGTCCTGCTGGTGGCCAGCGGTCTGCGCGGTGAGCTGCCCTGGCCCGACGTCGTACGTCGCCTCGTGGCGGGAGTCGTCGGGATCGTGGCCGGCACCGCGGTGATGGTCGCCTACGCGCTGACCACCGGTGCCGGGATCGCCGGCCTGTGGTTGGCGTCCGTGAGCTTCCGGGGTGACGCCTCACGAGTGATCCGAGCCGGCTACCGGACCGGGATCGAGAGCCGCGAGGACGCGATGGTCGTCTCGGCCCTGGTCACCGGGATCGTTCCGCTGGTGCTCGCCCTGCTCCTGGTGGCACTGCTCGCGAAGCTCCGCGGTGGCGCGATCGCTTGGGCGCTGGCGGTGACGGTCGGGGTGGAGACTCTCTCCATCGTCGTGGGTGGCAACTACTGGGACCACTACCTGCTGGGTCTGGCGCCCGGGCTCGCCCTGGCCGTCGGGTGGGTCGCGGGGCACCGGCCCGGCGAGGACCGGACTCCCGTGAGCCTGTCGCGGGCACGTGTCGTGGCGCGCTGGCTGGTGCTGCCCACGGCCGGCTACCTCGTGTGCTCGGCGCTGGTGTCGATGCCGCTGGCCCTGGCGGAGCAGAACTCCGTGACGAGCGTCAGGTCCGAACGTCTCGGGGGCTTCGTGGCCGCCTCGGCCGAGCCGGGTGACACCGCGACCACGATCTTCGGCCGGGCCGACATCCAGTTCCAGAGCGGCCTCCCCTCGCCGTACCAGCACCTGTGGAGCCTCCCGATCCGCGTGCTCGACCCGGACCTGGTGGAGCTCACCGCGATCCTCGAGGGCGATGACGCACCGACCTGGCTCATGCAGGTCTTCTCGTTCCACGAGTGGGGGCTCGACCCCGAGGGAAACATCGACCCCGTGCTGGCGCGTCGCTACGAGCTGGTCTACGACGACTGCGCGAGCCGGGTCTACAAGCTCAGGTCCGCCGAGCGTGACCTGGCGCCCCTGCCCACCTGCTGATCCGGTCCCGCGGTTCCGTCCGGGGCGGCTCAGCGATCCCCGCCGGCTCTGACATGATGGCGCCCGTGAATGGGACCGCGGGGCCGCTGCTGCGGCAGGTGCGCGGTGCGGTGCTGGCCTTCGTGGTGATGAGCACGGGCGTCGTCGCCCACGTCACCGCAGACGGGTTGCTCCCGTCGATCCCCGGGCTCGTCGCCATCTACGTCGGGTGTGCCGTGGGGTTCAGCTGGCTGCTGTCGCGACCGGCCACCGCCACCCGCATCGTGCTGCTGACCATCGGTGGCCAGACCCTCGTGCACGCCGTGCTGACGATGTCCTCCGGCCACGTCGGTGACGCGCCGGCCACCTCGACCACGGCAGCGCCGCCCCCACCGCCGGTGCCGACCGGCACATCGGGCTCGTTGATGGAGCAGTACGAGGCCTCACGTCCCCAGGTGGACGCCCAGCTGGCCGTCCCCGAGGGCGTGCAGCACCTGTTCCACGACATGACCGGTGCCCACGCGCCGATGATGGCCCTGCACCTCGCGGCCGCGGCGGTCGTGGGGCTGTGGCTCGCGGTCGGCGAGCGGGCGCTGTGGACGCTGGTCGCCCTCGCCGCCACCGTGGTGATACCGGCGCTCGGCGCCCTGCTGGCCGGACTCCGGCTGCCCGCCCCCACCCCTGCTGTTCCTGCTGCCCTCGCGCGCTCGGCGCCTGCCCACCTGTCGGCGTTGGCGCGCAGCGTCGTACGCCGTGGTCCGCCTGCTCTCCTCCCTACCTGAACCCTTCCTTCCGCACCGCACGTTCCCGACGCGACGGCGCCCGCTCGGCATGACGGCGCCCGCTCGGCATGACGGCGCCCGCTCGGCATGACGGCGGTCGCTTGACGCGCCGGCGCACGCCGGGCGTGACGACGGCCTGCTCACGTGATGGCGGCAGTCCTCGGGCTGCCCACCCTCGAGTCGTTGGCTCGAGCGGTGTCGTCGCGTGGCACGGCAGACCGGCACGATCGCGCGGCACGGTCGCGGGCCGTTGCCCGGTCCCGGGAGACGCTCGCGTGGCGTTGCCCGGTCCCGGGAGACGCTCGCGTGGCGTCCTGGCGATGCACGCGAGCGACACCTGGTCACCCGGCCGCGGTGCGGTGATCCCTTCACATGTCCTTGAGGAGTGACATGACCCTGCAGACCGAACCTGCAGCGCGCCCGAACCCGGGCGACCGCAATCGACCGACGATGCGCGCTGCCAAGCCCGGGTGGTTCCGGGCGTTCTGGAGGTGGCACTTCTATGCTGCCTTCCTCGTCGTACCCGTCCTGCTGGTGCTCTCGACCACCGGCCTGATCTACCTGTTCCGGTTCCAGCTGGAACCACTCATGCACGGCGACCAGATGTTGGTCGAGAAGCCCGCCGACATGGACTTCGCCCAGCCCTACTCGGCACAGCTGGCGGCGGTGGAACGGGCCCATCCCGACGCCACCGTCGTGTCGATGACGGAGCCGAGGAACGAGGGCCGCAGCACGATGTTCTCCGTGGTCACGGAGTCGGGCGAGCCCCGCGACGTCTACGTGAACCCCTGGGGTGCGGAGGTGCTCGGCGAGGTCAATCCCGACACCACCCTGAGTGGCTATGCCGTCCGCCTCCACCGCGACCTGATGGCGGGGCGCTGGGGTGACCACGTGATGGAGCTGGGCGCCTGCTGGGCACTGGTGATGGCGCTGACCGGCTACTACCTCTACTGGAAGGGCCGTACGGCGCGCCGGCGGCGGCCGAAGTCCCTGCGCTCACGGCACGGCCGGATCGGGCTCGTGGCCGGCGTGGGGCTGTTGCTCCTGCTGATCACCGGGCTCCCGTGGACCGGCGTGTGGGGCGAGAAGGTGCAGACCCTGGCCACCGATCGCGGATCGTCGCTGTGGAGCACGGATCCCGGCGCCCTGTCGGACCCGACGTCCACGCTCGACGAGTCACTGCCGCACTCGCACCAGCAGGAGGTGCCCTGGGGCAGCGGCAAGTCGGAGGTGCCCAGGTCCTCGGGCCACGCGGGCTCCAGCGTCGCCAACATCGACACCGCCATCGAGGTCGCCGACGAGCAGGGGCTGCGGCACCCGATGACCGTGGCCCTGCCCACCACCGAGGACGGGGTGTTCTCGGTGATCGGCTACGCCTTCGACGCGCCCTCGGACGAGAAGACCGTCCACGTCGGACGCTTCGGCGGCGAGGTCGAGTCGACCTACGGCTACGACGACTACCCGGGCCTGGCCAAGGTGGTCGCCCAAGGCATCGGGCTCCACGAGGGCCGCAGCCTCGGACTGTGGTCCTTCTGGGGGGCGGCGTTGATGTGCCTGACGGTGATGGCCTCGTGCATCACCGGTCCGCTGATGTGGTGGCGCCGCCGTCCCCGGCGGAGCGCCCGGTCCGGTGGCGCCGCTGACCGCACCCTCACGACGCCCGCCGCACCCGTGCACGATCCGGCCACCGAGTTCCGACGACCGCGAGTGTCGATGCGCGCCCCCCGCGGCCGGATGCCGCTGCGGACCACGCCGACGCTGGTGCTGGCCCTCGTGGCGCTGGGAGTCCTCCTCCCGCTCTTCGGGCTGTCCCTGCTCGCGGTGCTGGCGCTCGACCACCTGCTGATCCGCAGGGTCCCGGCCCTGTCGCACTTCTTCGACAGTCGCTGACCGCCCTCGGTGGAGGCGTGGGGCTAGTGTCGGATCATGACCGACATTGCCAGCAAGGGCGCGGAGCTGCTGCGCCTCCACCAGGACTCCAAGCTGCTCACCGTCGTGAACGTGTGGGACGTGATCAGCGCCAAGGCCGTTGCGGGGGTCGCGGGCACCGCAGCCCTCGCGACGGCCAGCCACTCCATCGCTGCCTCACGCGGCTACGAGGACGGCGAGAACATCCCCGTCGACGAGATGGTCGAGGAGTGTCGGCGCATCGTCGAGGCCACCGACCTCCCGGTCTCCGCTGACCTCGAGGGCGGGTACGGCGACCCGGCCGGCACGATCCGCAAGGCCATCGGTGTGGGAGTCGTGGGCGCGAACCTCGAGGACCAGATGCGCCCGGTGGCCGAGGCCGCGAGCAACGTCGAGGCGATCATGCAGGTCGCCTCGAAGGAGGGCATCGACTTCGTCCTGAACGCCCGCACCGACGCGTTCGTGCGGGCCGCCGACCGGGACCCGGCCGAGGTGCTGGCCGATGCGATCGAGCGGTGCCGGGCCTACCTGGACGCCGGCGCACCGGTGGTCTTCGTGCCCGGCAAGCTCGACGAGGAGCAGGTTTCTGCCCTGGTGGACGCGCTCGGGCCGCAGAAGCTCACCCTGATCGGCCTGCCCGGGGTCCCGTCGCTGGCCAGGCTCGAGGAGCTCGGGGTCGCCCGGGTCTCCTACGGGCCGATGTCGCAACGGGTCGCACTCACCGCCCTGCAGGAGCTGGTCGAGTCCGTGCACGCTGGCGGGGGAGTGCCGTCCACGATGCGTCCGCTCAACTGACGTCACGTGAAGCCACATGCTGCATTCTGACAATATGAAGGTATAGTCTTCATATGGCCGGAATGAAGCGAGACCCCACGGTCGCCCTGATCGGAGACGTGGTCGGCTCACGAATCCCTGACGACCGGGCGGACGTGCACGCCCGGCTCGAGGCTGCTCTGGCCCGGGTCAACGCGGAGCTCGCCCCGCAGGGACCGTTGTGGATCACGGCCGGCGACGAGTACCAAGCGGTCTTCGAGCGGGTGGGTGACGCGATCGCCGCCACCCTGCGGTTGCGCCTGGCCCTGCTTCCCGACCTCGACGTGCGCCACGGACTCGGCTGGGGCGAGGTCACCGTTCTTTCCGAGACCCCCAGGATCGAGGACGGTCCCGGTTGGTGGGCTGCCCGCGCCGGCATCAACCGGGTGGCCGCCGACGCCGACCGGGCGTCACTGAGCCGCGTCCGCACGGCCTTCACGGTCGCGGACGGCGTCGACCGGCGCGACGCCGCAGCGATCAACGCCGCCCTGCTCGGGCGGGACGGGCTGGTCGGGGCGATGTCCGCCCGCTCGCTGTCGGTGCTCCGTGGTCTGCTGTCAGGACAGACCCAACGGGAGGTCGCCGAGGCGGAGGGCATCTCTGCGTCGGCCGTCTCCCAGCGGGTGCGCAACGACGGCGTCGCCCTGGTGATCGCCATCGACGAACAACTGAGGGGGATCGAGTGAGCTGGCTGGGACTTCTGCTCGTGGGCATCGCGCTCACCGACCTCGTCTTCTCGATCCGCCCACGTGCGTGGCTTCCGCAGTGCATCGCCGCGGTGGCGGTGATCGGCCTCGGGCTCGTCGCCGGGCTCACCGACGCGCTCGACCTCGTCGCGCTCGTGGTCATCGTCGGGGTGGTGCTGACCTGGGGCCGAGCGGTCACCCACGGCTTCGGTCGCGACCGACCGGGCGTGCCGTTGCTGCTCCTCGGCTGCGCGCTGACCGCTGCCGTCCTCCTCTCGGGGCTGGCCGGTGAAGCCGACGGGCCCCTGCAGACCTGGCTCGACGACGTCGACCTGCCGCCCCTGGCCGGCACGGATGCCGACCGTGCCCTGCTGCTCCTCGGCGCACTCGGCATCCAGCTGAGCACCGGCAACGTGCTGGTCCGCTTGGTGCTCGCGGTGACCGGCACCCTCAATCCCGCCAAGCACGGCACCTCCGCCGACCCGGAGGTCCAGCTCAAGGGTGGCCGGCTGCTCGGCCCCATGGAGCGGGTGTTCATCCTGTCCCTGGGCCTGGCCGGCCAGGTCACCGCGGCCAGCATCGTCGTCGCGGCCAAGGGCCTCCTGCGCTTCCCGGAGCTCTCCTCGCGCCGCGAGCAGGAGCGCATCCACCAGCTCACCGAGTACTTCCTGGTCGGCAGCTTCGCGAGCTGGTTGATCGCCCTCGCCGGCGTGGTGGTGCTGTCGACCTGATGGTCGCGATCAGCGCCAGTGGGACGGACGCGCCAACGCCTCGCTGATCCCGGTGTCGGCGTCGCCGTGTGCGGCGTTCACCTGCATCTGGGTCAGGAAGAGTGCGTGGGTGAGGTCCGCTCCGCGTACGTCGCACGCGCGCAGGTCTGCGCCGAGCAGGTCGGCCCATCGCAGGTCCGCGTGCGACAGGTCGGCACCGATCAGCAAGGCCCCGCGCAGGTCCGCCGAGCGCAGGTCGAGCGTCGCGAGGTCGTGTCCGGCAAGGTCGCTGCGGCGGACGTGTGCCAGGTCGACGCCGGCCGGAGTCGCTTCCCGGATCACCGCACTCGCCTCGCGCAGCACCGGCGCGACCTCCATTCGGTGGGCGTCCACGTCGACGCCGAGCACGTCGTACGGCGTCCCTCGGGCGAGCGCAGCGGTCTGGTCGCGCAGCGTCGTCAGCCGTGCGTGCAGGGCGCCGGCGTGAGTGTCTCGTCGGGCATCGATGGTGGCTCGGGCCTCGGGTCTGGCTGCGGGCCTGGCTGCGGGTCTGGCTTCGGGTCTGGCTGCGGCCAGCTGGTCGATCGCGGCGGTGAGGTGGAAGAGCATCTCGTGCAGGCGACGCACGCTGCCGAAGACCTCGAACATCTCCGAGGCGCGCTCCCGGTCGGCACCAGCTGACCCAGCGCTGCCGGGCCCAGCACCCGCTGCTTGGTCTCCAGAACCGTCCCCCGCGGGGCCGTCCACGGGGCCACGCCAGCTGTGGCCGTCGTACATCCCTCGGGAAACCGCCTGCCCGGCGCCGAAGCAGTCATAGACCGTGCACCCGGGCATGCCCAGGTCGCGCAGCGAGGAGTGCACGCCACACCCGAAGTCCTGCGTCAGGTTGTGGCACGGCTCGCCACCGGCCTTGCTGAAGGCGAAGTCGGCCGACCGGGTGAACGGCAGCGCGACACAGCAGAGGCCGAAGCAGCTGCCACAGTCCGCCACGAGGTCGGGAGAAGGCGTCGGCATGCCCCCATTCAACGCCGAGTCCTGCGAACGCGAGCAATCGTGACCACCAGGAGGAACGTCCCGTCCGGGGACGGGGTGCGGGCGGCGGCCTACCAGGCGGTGGCGGCCGACGCCGGAGCTCCGGTGAGCACCCTCATCGCCATCACCGTCGTCTCGGGAACATTGAGGTGCCCGAGCACCCGCGCCACCCGGTCGACCTCGAGGGGGAGCAGCCCGGGAGTCCCGGGCACGTCGGGCGTGAGCCGGAGGTCGAGGTCGTCACGCCCACCCATCAGCTGCAGGTTGAACGCGTAGCGTTCCCGCGCCCCGGGTGCGGTCAGTCGCTTCAGCAGCGTGGCACCGAGGCGGCGTACGCCGTTCTCCGCGGCCCACGAGTCGAGCGCGGCGACCATCGTCGCGCCGCCACAGTGGTCGATGTCTGCCCACACCGCGGCCATCGAGCCCATCTGGTCGAGCAGGACGGGCGCGGTCTTCTCGCCGATGCCGGGCACGCCGGGCAGGTTGTCGCTGGCGTCTCCGCGCAGCGCCGCGAAGTCGAGGTAGTTGGTCGCGTCGACACCGTAGAGCGCCCGCAGCCGAGCCGGGTTCAGCAGGGGAGAGCTGGCCATGCCGCCGTTGATCAGGCGCAGCACCTGGGTGTGGTCGCTGATGTGGGCGAAGGAGTCGCGGTCGGAGGTGATGATGACGCAGTTCCAGTCGTTGCGCTTCGCCCAGGTCGCGGCGGACGCGTTGACGTCGTCGGCCTCGAGGCCCGGGGGAGTGAGCGTGGCCATGCCCAGCGCGTCCAGCAGTGCGCCGGCCCGCTCGAGCTGGTCGACCAACGCGGCGTCCTTCGGTGCGCGACCGGCCTTGTAGCCGGGGTAGATCGACTCGCGCCAGGACTCGGCACGGTCGTCGATGCCGAAGATCACCGCATCGGGCGCGAACATCTCGATCGCTTCGATGATCTGGCGCAACATGCCGTGCAGGGCCCAGGCCGGCCGCCCGCCGCGGTCGAGCAACCCGCTCTCGAGGCGAGCGTGATGGTTGCGGTGCAGCAACGAGGGCGCGTCGACGGCGAGCAGCAGCTTGCGCTCGCGGTCGGTGGAGTCTGGAGGTGGCATGGGCTTGCCCGACATCCTACGTACGCCGGCCCGCCGTCGATGGCACGGCTGTCGTGCTGCGCCACAGCCAGCGCCGGCATCGACGTCGCCGGCGTGTTCCGTGGCACGGGGCCCGCCCGAGTCAGGGACGCGAGCGGGGCCAGGAGCGCCCTTCGCGCCGCTCGATGACCTCGTTGAAGCGGGTGAGCAGGGTGGCCAGCGCGGCCACGTCCTCGGGGCTCCAGTCCTGGAGGACGTTCTGCAGGCCGGTGACGTTGCTCGCGCGCTCGGCGTCGAGCTTCTTCGACCCCGCCTCGGTGACCAGGAACTTGCGGGCCAGGCCGCCGTCGGGATCGGGGATCCGCTCGACGAGCCCCGAGCGCATCATGGCTGCGGTCTGGCGGTTGAGGGTCGAGGCGTCGAGGCCGAACGCCTCACTGAGCTGGCCGATCGACATCGGTCCCTGCGCCTGCAGACGGGTGAGCAGTGTGTAGGCGCTGCGGTCGAGGTAGCTCTCGCCGTCGGCGGCGCGACGGACGGGGGAGAGGTGGCGCCCGAGCAGCATGGTCTCGAACTCGATGTCCCGGAACCGGTCGGTCACGTCCTCGCTCATTCTCCTGCCCCAGTCGTGCCCCAGTCGTGCCGCAGTCCTGCTGCGTCCTGCCGCTGCCTGCTGCCCCCGGACCCGTTCTCCGCGATCCTCCTTGAGAAAGTGTAACGTACACGATGTGTGCAAGATACACAGAATGTGTATAGTGCATACCTGTGCCCACTGAATCTTCTGCCCGCCTCGCTCCGGCCCACCCGCCCGAGGTCTCCACCCCTGCCATCGTCTGGGTGCTGTCGGTCGCCGGCATCACCGGCGCCCTCATGCAGACCCTGGTGGTCCCGCTGATCCAGGACCTCCCGCAGCTGCTGAGCACCACGGCGTCCAACGCCAGCTGGGTGATCACCGCGACGCTGCTGACCGCGGCCGTGGCCACACCGGTCAGCGGCCGCCTCGGCGACCTCTACGGCAAGCGCCGGCTGATGCTCGTCTGCGCCGCCTCGCTCATCGTCGGCTCGGCCGTGTGCGCCCTGGCTGCCTCCGTGGTGCCGATGATCGTCGGCCGGGGCCTCCAGGGGATCGGCATGGGGATGATCCCGCTCGGCATCAGTGCGATGCGCGACCTGCTCCCTCCGGAGAAGCTCGGCACGTCGATCGCGCTGATGTCCGCCTCGATGGGTGTCGGCGGTGCGCTCGGCCTGCCGACCGCCGCAGCGGTCGCCGAGATCGACTGGCGGCTGCTGTTCTGGGGATCGACCGTGCTGGCCGTGATGATCACCTTCCTGATCTTCAAGTTCGTCCCGGCCACGCCCACGTCCGTAGACCCTGAACCCTTCGACTTCGTCGGTGCGGTCGGGCTCGGTGCCGGGCTGGTCGCGTTGCTCCTCGGCGTGTCCAAGGGTGCCGACTGGGGCTGGGACAGCGCGCTCACCGTGGGCCTGCTGGCCGGCTCGGTCGTCGTCTTCGTGGCCTGGGGGTGGTTCGAGCTCGGGCAGGCCGCACCCCTGGTCGACCTGCGGGTCACCGCGCGCCCCGTCGTGCTCCTGACCAACATCGCCTCGCTGGTGGTCGGGTTCGCGATGTATGCGCAGTCGCTGATCATCCCGCAGCTGATGCAGATGCCCGTCGAGACCGGCTACGGCCTCGGCAAGTCCATGCTCGAGATGGGCCTGTGGATGATGCCCGGTGGCCTGTTCATGATGCTGGTCTCGCCGTTGGGCGCCAAGATCTCCCGAGCCCGCGGCCCGAAGATCACCCTGGCCCTGGGAGCCTTCGTCGTCTCGATGGGCTACCTTGCCGCCGTCCTGCTGATGGGCTCCGCGGTCGGCCTGATGGTCGGCGTGATCATCGCCAGCTCCGGTGTCGGCCTGGCGTACGGCGCGATGCCGGCGCTGATCATGGGCTCGGTGCCGGTCTCGGAGACGGCATCGGCCAACAGCTTCAACACCCTGACCCGCTCCGTCGGCACCTCGATCGCGGCCGCGGTGGTAGGCGTCGTGCTCGCCCAGATGACCATGGACCTGGGCCCCGTCCAGGTGCCCACCGAGAACGGCTTCAGGACCGGGCTGCTGCTCGGCGCGGGCGTGGCCCTGCTCGCCTCACTGATCGCGATGGCCATCCCGAGCAAGGCCAGCCGGGCTGCCGAGGAGAGCATCGAGCACGAGGTCGCCACGGTCTGATCGTGCCGTCGGGCGCGCGCCGTCGGGCTCGCGCAGCAGGCTGCCTGCCGGAGGCTCAGCCGACGCTGCGGTGGCAGCGCACGCACCGGTCGGCCGCCCACTCCTCCGGAGGCGTGTGCGTCCAGCACTGCGGGCACCAGCGGAACTGGCGACGACGACTCGTCAGCATCCACTTCACGATCTCCGGGCCCTGGTGGGCCAGCTGCTCGAAGGCGACGTACTCCTGGGCGGACTCGTGGAACTCGACACGTCCGTCGTCGCGACGAAGACCCGCGGGCCGCGCGATGAAGATGCCGTGGTGGAACACCCGCAGCATCAGCTGGGGCGGATCCCCCTTCAGGTGCCACGGGGTCACCGGGTGCCCCTCGCCGCCACTCGGATCACTGTCGTAGTCGTGCCACGGCTCGCTGTCGTTGAGGCGCCACCCCCGGCCGAACAACTCGTCCCACACGTCGATCGGCAGACCGATCCTGTCGGCCAGCTCCTCTGACCGGTCCCACTCGGGACCCTGCATCACTGATTTCATCTCGACCCCCTGTGAGAGACACCCAACCACCGGGCACCGACACTGATGACGGTCGCGCCCCTGGACCCCGCCGGCAGCTGTCCTCGATCGGCTGCTGGGACCTCCACCGCAGCGCTTCGAGCGACGGAGTGGGAGGATGTCCTCGAGCAACGACCAGGAGGCTTTGGATGTCGGGCGAGGATGACTACTGCGAACTCTGCGACTTGCCGAGGAGCACGTGCATCCACGGGATGCCCAAGCCCGTGGCGCCTCCCGAGCCGCCGGCACCGGTGCGCAAGCCGCGCAAGGCAGCCGCACCCAGGACCCCGAAGGCGGCCAAGGCCGCGGCCCCGGTGACCACGCGTACGTCGGCAGCGCCGCGCCGCTGGTCCGCTCCGGCCGACTTCGTTCCCCACATCGTGGCGATGCTCGACGAGGCGGACGGTGGACTGCGCACCGACGACGCCCTGGCCCGACTCGAGGAACGCGTCGCCGACGAGCTGCGTCCCGGCGACCGGGAGAAGTCACCCCAGGGTGAGCAGCGCTGGCGCACCGCGGCCCGCAAGGCCCGGCGGGAGCTGGTCACCTCCGGCATCCTGAGCGACGCGCAGCCAGGCGTCTGGCAGCTCAGGAGCTGACCCGCGTCCTCGAGAGGGCGCTACGCGCGTCATCTGACCCGTCTGACCCTCTCTGACCCGTCGTGCCCGCCCGGGCCCGCGCATACGCGGCGACGACCCGGGTACGGAAGGGGTATGCAATTCGCGATCGTCCTCGTCGTCGTGCTCGCGATCTTCGGCGCACTCGTCATCACCGGACTGTTGTGGGTGATCCGGGGCCGGGAGAGGTCTGCCGCCGAGGTCGCCCGGCTCGGTGATGACCGGACGCTGACCTACACGGTCCCGGTGGGGCAGGATCCCGCCCCGGTCCTGGGCGCCCTGCGCAGCGAGGGCTACGAGGCCGTGCTGCAGGGATCGGAGATCACCGTCGCCTGCCCCGCCGGTGCGGATCGGGAACGGGCCCGGGTCCGAGCGGTGATCAGCAGCTCACCGCTCGACATGGAGGGCGACCCCTCGCCGACGAGGGACGTCCGGTTCCCCGACGAGGACCCCGACGAGGGCCCTGACGAGCGCCCTGACGAGGCCCGCGGATCCTGACGTGGCGCAGGAGACCCAGCGACAACGCGCTGAGCGGTTGATCCGCGAGCACGGCACGACGTACGCCGCCGAGGCCGGCATCACCCTGCGGGACAAGCCGTCACCGCTCTACCAGCTGCTCGTCCTGACCACCTTGTCCGCGACCCGGATCTCCGCCGACATCGCCGTGGCGGCGGCCCGGGAGCTCTTCGCCGCTGGCTGGCGGACCCCCGAGGGGATGCGGAAGGCCACCTGGCAGCAACGGGTCGACGCGCTCGGTCGCGGGCACTACCGTCGCTACGACGAGAGCACGTCGACCGCGCTCTCCGACGCCGCGGCCCACCTGCTCGACGAGTACGACGGCGACCTGCGCCGGATCCGGCCGGAGAGCCACGACGACGTGCCCGCCCTGCGCGACGCGCTCACCGGCTTCCCCCGGATCGGACCGACCGGCGCCGACATCTTCTGCAGGGAGGTCCAGGAGGTCTGGCCGGAGGTGTGCCCGTTCTTCGACAAGCGGGCGCTGCGTGGCGCCGCGGCGTACGACCTTCCGACGGAGGTCGATCGCCTGGCCGAGCTGGCGCCGGCGGGCCGGATGGCGCAGTTCTCGGCGGCGTTGGCGCGCGTCGCCTGAGGGCCTGCTCTCCGGGCCTGCTCATCGGGCATGCTCGTCGCGCGGGCGGGTACCGCCACGAGAATGGATGACCCTTCTCGTATGGACCCCGACCGCCACCCGCACGTGGATCCCGATCATGCAGCAGACCTCAAGGGCCAGATGCTGCGGAACCGCGACCGGTTCGGCATCAGTGCGCTCTTCCTCACCTTGGTCGGCCTGCTCGTCGTGCTCCTCATCTTCTGGCTGATCGTGCAGTGGCAGCGTTGAGCTGACGACCCGACGACCCTCAGCTGCTGATCGGCTCCCGCGCCCACGGGCGATCGGGGGCCTCCTCGCGGAGCTTCTCCAGGAGGGGCTCGGCGGCCTGCTCCAGGAAGGCCTCCTGGGTGTCGCCCCCGATCTGGACGAGTGCCACGTCGGTGAAGCCCGCCTCCCAGAACGGCCGGACCGCGTCCACGATCGCGTCCAGGTCCGGTCCGCAGGGGATGCTCTCGGCGACGTCCCCGGGGCGGACGTACTTCGACGCCCCTTCGAACCCGGCCGTCGTGGGCAGGTCGGAGTTCACGCTCCAGCCGCCGGCGAACCAGCGGAACTGGTCGTGCGCCCGCTCGGTCGCCGCCTCCACGCTGGACGGGTCCCAGCTGATCGGGATCTGCCCGACGGCGCGGGTGCCGTTGCCGATCACGTGCGCACCATCGGTGGCGTTCCACGCATCCACCAGCTCCGGCTTCGGCTCGGTGGCCACCAGGTGGTCGGCCAGGGCCGCACACCGCTCGATCACGGCCGGCCCACCGACCGCGAGACCGATCGGCACACCGTCGTCGGGGAGGTCCCAGATGCGGGCGGCATCCACCTGGAAGTGCTCGCCGTCATAGTCCACCAGCCCCCCGTCGAGCAGGGCACGGATGATCTCGAGCGCTTCCTCGAGCATGGCGTGGCGGGTGCTGACGTGCGGCCACCCGGCACCCACGGTGTGCTCGTTGAGGTTCTCACCGCTGCCCAGGCCCAGGGTGAAGCGGCCCCGGCTCAGCAGCTGCAGGGTTGCCGCCTTCTGCGCGACCACCGCCGGGTGGTAGCGCATCGTCGGGCAGGTCACGTAGGTCATCAGGGGAAGCTCGCTGGTGGCTTGGGCGACCGCGCCCAGCACGCTCCACGCGTACGGCGCGTGACCCTGTGACTCCAGCCAAGGGGAGTAGTGGTCGCTCATCACCGCGAAGTCGAACCCGTGGGACTCCGCGCCGACCGCGTGGTCCACGAGCGAGCGCGGACCGGCTTGTTCGGTCATCAGGGTGTAGCCGAAGGACGTCATGTGCCGCGCGGTACCCACACCTCCGCGACTGATCCGTGACGGAGCGCGGGGGCGTGCCCCCGCGCGTGCCGAGGCACGCGTCGACACGCGGTTCGCGCGCACCCGTCTGGCGATCCCGTGGCTGGGTACCCGAAGGACATCTCCCACAAGGAACGGAGGCCATCATGGTCGATCGGGACATGACAGACCCCGTGCTCACGGACGCACCCAACAGGCCCACGGCACCTGTCGCGACGGCTGCCTCGACGCCGTCGACGGCGGACCTGCTGCGGCAGATGTCCGACGACACGCGGCGGCTCATCAAGGACGAGATCGGGCTGGCCCAGCTCGAGATGAAGGACAAGGCCAAGCACGTCGGTGTGGGCGCCGGGCTCTTCGGCACGGCCGGCATCCTGGGCCTGTTCGGATTCGGTGCCCTGGTGGCGACCGCCATCATCGCGCTGGCACTGGTCATGGACGCATGGCTGGCCGCGCTCATCGTCACGGTCGTGCTCTTCGTGGCCGCGGCGGTGGCGGGCCTGGTCGGCAAGAAGCAGGTCACCGAAGGGACGCCACCCAAGCCCGAGCAGGCGCTCGCGAACGTCAAGAAGGACGTCAACACGTTGAAGGGAGCAGGAAATGACTGACCCCCGTGGCCTCACCGGCCAGCACACCGTTCCCGCGAACGGACGTGACCTGAGCGACCCCCACGAGCTCCAGAGGGACATCAAGGAGACCCGGGAGCGTCTGGGCGAGACGGTGGACCTGCTGAGCGAGAAGCTGGACCCCCGCAAGCAGGCGGCCCAGCACAAGCAGCAGCTGGTGATCGCCGGCTCCGCGGCACTGGTGGCGATCATTGCCCTCGTGGTCTGGCGTCGCCGGAGCTCGTGACCGTCGCCGTCGTCTCCGCGCTCAGCTCAGTTGCTGCGGCTCCACGTCGGTCTTGTGGCCCCGGTCGGACCCGATCGGGGCCCCGCGGCCCTCGGAGCTGGCGCCGCCACCGGAGGGGCGCTGCAACCTGATCACCACCGACTTCGACGTCGGGCAGTTGCTGCCCTCGGCCGTCGAGTCGAGCGGCACCAGCGGATTCGCCTCCGGGTAGTACGCCGCCGCGCAGCCACGCGGGGTGTCGTACTCGACGATCCGAAACGCGGGCGCCGAGCGCTCGGTGCCGTCCGTCCACTCGCTGACCAGGTCGACGATGTCGCCGTCCTCGTGGCCGAGAGCAGCGATGTCGTCGCGGTGCATGAACACCACGCGCCGGCCGCGTGAGATCCCGCGGTAGCGGTCGTCGAGGCCGTAGATCGTGGTGTTGAACTGGTCGTGGCTGCGCAGGCTCTGCAGCAGCAGACGGCCCTCGGGGACGTCGATGACCTCCAGCGGCACGGGCGTGAAGATCGCCTTGCCGGTCTCGGTCGGGAACGTGCGCGAGTCGCGGGGCGGGTGGGGGAGGACGAAGCCACCGGGGCGGTCGACCTTCTCGTCGTACGCCGCACAGCCGGGCACCACACGGGAGATGGCCCGGCGGATGTTGCGGTAGTCGGCGCGGTAGTCCGACCACGGGACGGGCCCGTCGGTGCCCAACGTGGCCTCGGCGATCGAGCAGATGATGTCGACCTCCGAGCGCAGGTGTCCGCTGGCCGGGGTGAGCGGGCCGCGCGAGGCGTGCACGGCCGACATCGAGTCCTCGACGGTGACTCGCTGGTCGATGCCGCCGGTGCGGTCCTTCTCGCTGCGACCGAGCGGGGGAAGGATCAACGCGGTCCGTCCGCAGCGCACGTGCGAGCGGTTCAGCTTGGTCGACACCTGCACGGTGAGATCGGCGTTCATCATCGCCTCCTCGGTGACCACCGTGTCCGGGGCGGCCGAGACGAAGTTGCCGCCCATGCCGACGAACACCTTGGCCTTGCCGTCGCGCAGGGCCCGGATCGAGTCGACGGTGTCCCAGCCGTCCTCCTGGGGCGGCCTGAAGCCGTACTCCTCCTCCAGCGCGTCGAGGAAGTGCTGGGGGACCCGTTCCCAGATGCCCATGGTCCGGTCGCCCTGCACGTTGGAGTGGCCGCGCACCGGGCACAGGCCGGCGCCGGGCTTGCCGATGTTGCCCTGCAGGAGGGCGACGTTGGTGAACTCCTTGATCGTGGCCACCGCGTTGCGGTGCTGGGTGATGCCCATCGCCCAGCAGTTCACGGTCGCGCCGGAGTCCATCAGCATCCGCGCGGCCTCCTCGATCCGGGCCCGCTCGAGCCCGGTCGCGCGCTCGACGAGTGCCCAGTCGAGGGCACGGATCTGCTCGGCCCACTCGGCGAACCCCGAGGTGTGCTGCTCGATGAAGTCGCGGTCGAGCACGCCACCCCCGCGGCGCTCGTCCTCCTCCAGGAGCAGCAGCCCGAAGGCCTGCCAGAGGGCGAGGTCACCGTTGATGCGCACCGGCAGGTGCAGGTCGGCAAGGGCAGTGCCGACACCGCTCAGCCCGCGTGGCGTCTGGGGATTGTCGAACTTGAGCAGGCCTGCCTCGGGCAGCGGGTTGATGGCCAGGATCTTCGCGCCGTTGCTCTTGGCGATCTCCAGGGCGCTCAGCATCCGCGGGTGGTTGGTGCCGGGATTCTGCCCGCTGATCACGATCAGCTCGGCCTCGTGGATGTCCTGGAGGCTCACCGAGCCCTTGCCGATCCCGATCGCCTCGGCGAGCGCCGTCCCGGTGGACTCGTGGCACATGTTGGAGCAGTCGGGCAGGTTGTTCGTGCCGAGCTGGCGGGCGAAGAGCTGATAGGCGAAGGCCGCCTCGTTCGACGTACGCCCGGAGGTGTAGAAGATCGCCTCGTCCGGGTCGTCGAGCCCGTTCAGCGTCTCGCCGATCAGGGCGAAGGCGTCGTCCCAGCTGATCGGCTCGTAGTGCGTCGCGTCGCGCCGGCGTACGACGGGGTGGACCAGGCGCCCCTGCTGGCCGAGCCAGTAGTCGGTGTGCTGCTCGAGCTCGTCGATGCTGTGGGTGGCGAAGAACTCCGGCAGCACGTGTCGGTTGGTGGCCTCCTCGGCCACCGCCTTCGCGCCGTTCTCGCAGAACTCCGCCGTGTGCCGGTGCCCCGGCTCGGGGTCCGGCCACGCGCACCCCTGGCAGTCGAAGCCGTCCGCGTGGTTGAGCTTCAGCAGCGACTTGGCGGTGCGGACCGGTCCCATGCTCCCGATCGTCCGCTTCATCGCGACGGCGATGCCCGGGATGCCCACGGCGGAGTCCTTGGGCGGGCGGACGCGCAGGTCGTCCTCGTCGATGTCATGGATGGGGTGCTGCCGCTTGCGTGCCATGGTTCCGATCGTACGCATCTGGGTGACGCAGCGGGGGCCGACCCGAGGAGGGCTCAGGCGGACTCGAACCACGGGTGGTGCAGGTCGAGGAACGTCGCGCCGCGCATCGCCTCGTCCAGGGCAGCCCGGACGTCGGCCGGCGGCTCCACGGCCTCGCCGGTGCGGGCACTGGCCTCGTCGGTGAAGGCGACGGTCTCGGTGAAGGTGCCGTCGTCCTCGATGGCCAGGGTGGCGCCGATGATGTCCGGTCGCATCCGGTGCAGCAGGTCGGTGTCGGCCATCATCGCCTGGAGCCGGCTCGGGTCGTCGACCTTGCCCCTGATCACCTGGACGAATCCGGCGGTGTCGGAGCCACCGTCCAGCATCACCGTGACGTCGTCACAGTCGTGGAACTCGACCGGACCGTCCATGAGCGCCATCATCCGGCCCGCCCAGGCGTCCTGCTCCGGGCGTGCGGAGTTCTCCATGGCGGCCTCACGGGACTCGAAACGCACGACGCCGACGAACATGTCGTCGTCCGTGAAGCCGTAGGTGCCGCCGAGGAAGCCGCGGGCGGTCGGTCCCAGCTCGCTGCGCCACTGGTCTGCCACGGCGCGCAGCTCGTCCTGCTTGGTGCACTTTCCCTGAATGACCTGGATGAACATGGCCGTGCCTCCACGGGTTCTGAGATGCGGGCCCCGATCGTCGTCCAGCCTAGGTTCGGCGGGGCGCGACGGCATCTCCGAAAAAGATGGTTTTCGCGACGCCCCGGGCGGTCGTGCGCTGAGCGGCAGCAAGGTCGGGAGCGTCCGGGGTCGCCGTCGCAAGCGATGACCGGCCACCACGGAACGACCGGGCGGCCTGCGAGGATGCCTCCATGCCCGCCGCCGTCCCGCCACCGTTGCGGCGACACCAGCGCGAGGCCCTCGACGTCCTCGAGGCGGCGTGGGCCGCGGGCCGCACGCGCACGTGGGTGGTGCTGCCACCCGGTGCAGGGAAGACCCGGGTCGGCCTGGAAGCCGTTCGTCGCGCCCCCGGCACGGGCCGCGCCGTCGTCTTCGGCCCGAACACCGCGATCCAGTCGCAGTGGGAGCGGCAGGCGCACGACTTCGGGCTGGAGGCCGGGACCGGCCGTGACCTCGGGCACGAGCTGTCGGCGCTGACCTATCAGTCGCTCGCGGTGTTCGACGCCGACCAGGAGGTGGACGACGAGGGCGAGGAGGCATCGCTGCTGGCGCGTCTGCACGACAACGGACGCGCGCTGGTCGGACGCCTTCGTGAGGCCGGGCCGATCCTGCTGGTCCTGGACGAGTGCCACCACCTGCTCGAGGTCTGGGGGCGGCTGCTCGAGGAGCTGCTGGCCGAGCTTCCCGAGGCCCGGGTCCTGGGCCTGACGGCCACACCGCCCGATGCGTTGACCCGTGACCAGGCCGCGCTGGTGCGCGGCATGTTCGGTGAGAGCCTCTACCAGGCCTCCATCCCGGCGGTGGTCCGCGAGGGTGACCTGGCGCCGTACGCCGAGATGGTCTGGCTCACGACGCCGACCGCCGTCGAGCGTGAGTGGCTGCGCAGTGAGGCGGAGCGGTTCACCGGGCTGGTCACAGACCTGCTCGATCCGGAGTTCGCCAGCATCGGCTTCCTGACTTGGCTGGACCTGCGCTTCCTCAGTGAGCAGGTTGCGTGGCACAGCCTGCAGAAGCGGGATCAGGAGCTCTGTGATGCCGCGTTGAGGATGCACCACAAGGGGTTGCTCGCCCTGCCGATCGGCGCCCGCATGGGAGAGCAGCACCGCCGCGATCCGACGCCCGACGACTGGGTGACCCTGATCGAGGACTGGATCACGAAGGCGCTCAGGCCCGGGGAGGACGATCGTGACGCCGCCGCGGTCCGGGCGGTCCGTCGCGCGCTGCCGTCCGTGGGCTTCGTCTGGACCCGGCGCGGCATCAGGCGTGGGCGTACGCCGGTCGACCGGGTGCTGGCCCGCTCGGCGGCGAAGATGCGTGCCGCGGTGGAGATCGTCACCCACGAGCATGCGGCGCTGGGGGAGCGGATGCGCACCCTGGTCCTGTGCGACCACGAGCGGGCGAGTGCGATGCTGCCCGCCGACCTCACCGGTGTCCTCGACCAGCAGTCGGGGTCGGCGCACGCCGTGCTGGCAGGGCTCGTCGCCGACCCGACCACGGCCGTGATGCATCCGTTGATGGTCACCGGGAGCACGGTTGCCGGTGGCGCCGAGACGCTGCAGCACCTGCGCGAGCACGCGATCGCGGAAGGCATCACCGGCCTGCAGATCGAGGAGGTGGCCGACGGTGCCTGCCAGCTGGCCGGTGCGTGGACGAGTCGCACCTGGGTCCGGGTGGTCACCCACTTCTTCCAGGCCGGGCACTGCCAGGTCCTGGTCGGCACCCGCGCGCTGCTCGGCGAGGGCTGGGACGCCCGCCGGATCACGGGTCTGGTCGACCTGACAGCCGTCACCACGACGACCGCCGTGGTGCAGACCCGGGGCCGGGCGTTGCGGGTGGACCCGCAATGGGGCGGCAAGGTGGCGATCAACTGGTCCGTGGTCTGCGTGGCCGACGACCACCCCAAGGCCCACAACGACTGGGACCGACTGGTCCGCAAGCATCGTGGCTTCCTCGCGATCGACGACGACGGGGACATCGTCGACGGGGTGGCCCACATCGATCCGGAGCTGTCCCCGTTCGCGCCGCCGGCGCCGGACGACTTCGACGCGGTGAACGCGCGGATGCTGGTGCGGGCACAGGGACGAGCCGACCTGCGTGCCCAGTGGAGGGTGGGCGAGCCCTACCAGGACGTCTTCGCGCACACCGTGCGGATCCTGCCCGACCCCTCTCGTCTGGGAGGTGCCGTCGAGCCGGTGCCCGTGGCCCTCACTGCGGAGTCGATCACGCCCTTGGCCAACGGCCCGCTCCGTCCGTCATCGACGCCGGTGCACGTCGGACTCGTCCTGGCCGGGTTGACCTTCGCGGCCGGGTTGCTGACGCAGAGCCTGCTCCCGGTGGCCGTCGGTCTGGTGCTGGGAGTGGTCGCCTGGCTGGTCGGTGACCACCGCACCACGACGTACGGGCGCCAGCTGCTGGCTGCCGCCTCACGCCCACCGGGCGTCAGCCAGATCGCCTGTGCGGTGGCGGAGACGATGCGTGCGCTGGGCCGTGCGTCCGTCGGGGCCGACGGGGTGGTCGTCGAGATCGACCACCGGGGCAGGTACCGCTGTCACCTCTCCGGCGTCGCGGAGCCCGAGTCTGCGGCGTTCGCCACGGCGCTGGACGAGGCGGTCTCGCCGATCGCGGATCCGCGCTACGTCGTACCCCGCTGGGTGGTGGCGCCCGGCCGGACCGATCGGGGACGCGCACGCCTTGCCGTGCTCGGCGGCCTGCAGGCCGATGGTGTCGTCTGGCACGCCGTGCCGACTGCCTTCGGCCGTCGGGCCAAGGACGCACGGGCGTACGCCGACGCGTGGGCGCACTGGGTCGGCGGCGGCGATCCGGTCTTCACCCGGTCGCCCGAGGGCGTCGGCATCCTCGCCGCCCAGCGTGGCGCCGATCCCTTCAACGCGGCCACCGTCATTCGCCGCCACTGGGGGTGAACGCCGCTCCTGGCGGTCACCGCATCTCCGGTGTCGGTGCACGGTGGCATGCTCTTTCCCAGGCGGGCAGGGGCTCGCCGCACAGAGGGGGAAGCATGAAGATCAACGCACTGCTCGACGTCAACCTGGTCGCCCACGAGACGGAGGACGAGGTCGCCGTCCTCCTCGAGCTCGAGGCGCCGCCGGCGGTGGCCGACGAGGCCCGGCCACAGGCCTCCTTCCAGGTGGTGCTCGACCGCAGCGGGTCGATGGATGGTGCGCCGTTGGAAGGCGCGAAGCAGGCCCTCGTGGCGCTCGTGCGCCGTCTCGAGCCGACCGACAACTTCGGTCTGGTCACGTTCGAGAACGAGGCCCAGGTGGTGGTCCCGGCCGGTCCGCTGACCGACAAGGAAGCCACCATCGAGCGCATCATGGCGGTCCGCACGGGCGGGATGACCGACCTCGGCGCCGGCGTCCTGCGCGGCCTGCGCGAGCTGCGTCGCGTCGTCGGTGAGTCCGGCGGCACGGTGCTGGTGGTCTCCGACGGCCACGTGAACTCCGGCATCAAGAGCGCCGACGAGTTCGCCACGCTCGCCGCCAAGGCCTACGCAGAGGGCATCGTCACCTCGACCCTCGGCTACGGCCGCGGCTACGACGAGACGTTGCTGGCGGCCATCGCCCGGTCCGGCAACGGCAACCACGTCTTCGCCGACAACCCCGACGCGGCCGGTGCCGCGATCGCGGGTGAGGTCGACGGGTTGTTGAGCAAGACCGTGCAGGGCGCGGCGCTGACGATCCGGTTCGAGCCGGCCGTCGAGATGCTGCGGCTCTACAACGACCTGCCGGCCCAGCAGATCGGTGACGGCACGGTGATGGTCGAGCTCGGTGACCTGTTCGCCGCCGAGTCGCGCAAGCTGCTGCTGAAGTTCCGGGTGCCGGCGTTGGCGAGTCTCGGCCTCGCCCACATCGCCACGCTCGAGCTGGCCTACGTCGAGCTGCCCGCCCTGGTCGAGCAGACGGTCAGCCTGCCGATCAACGTGAACGTGGTTCCCGGTGACGAGGCCGCGGCCCGCGTCCCCCACCCCACGGTGCACTCGGAGGTGCTGTTCCAGGAGGCACAGGACGCCAAGCGCCAGGCATCGGAGGCCTTCGAGCGCGGTGACGTGCAGGAGGGTCGCAAGCACCTGCGGGAGACCAAGCACCAGCTGGGCCTGGCCCTCGAGGGTGCCCCTGCCGACGTGGCCTCCGGGATCAGGGCCGATCTCGACGAGGTCGACGGGCTCGACGTCAGCGTGCAGGCGATGGGGTCGGCCTACGCCTCCAAGATGAGTCGGGAGTCCTACCACCGCGGCAACCGCAAGCGCGGCCGCACGCCGCGTCCCGACGCGTCCTGACGGGGTCCGGGCGGGGTCCGGGCGGTGGTCCTCGCCCACGAGAACGGTGTGGTCGGACCTCGACGGTGATCTGCCTTGCCCATGAGCCCGGCGACCGCGACGCTGTGGTGACCACGACGCTTTGGTGACCACGCCGCCCGAGGAGACCCGATGAGTCGTTTCGAACTGCCCGCCGAAGCCGTGCTGCGCGCCCGCGAGAAGCTGGTCCTCGACCACTTCCACGACGAGGTGGCCCGGGACTGGGACGCGACACTGTCCACCTTCCCGCATCCGCACTACGAGCTGATCCCGATGATGCGGGTGCACGACGGTGACAGCGAGGTGCGCGAGTACTACCACGACACCCGCGTCGCGTTTCCCGACCAGGACCACGAGATCATCGCGTTCCGTCACACCGTCGATGCGGTGGTCGTCGAGTTCTGGTTGCTCGGCACCCACCTCGGCCCGCTCGGGAAGATCCCGGCGACCGGGTCGAAGCATCGCACCCGGATGACGGCGTACTTCGTCTTCGACGAGCAGGAGAACTTGGTCACCGAGCGGATCTACTTCGACCAGCTGTCGATCCTCAAGCAGCTGATCGGCGGCCTGGACAAGAAGAACCCGAAGGACCTGCTCACCATCGGCCGGGCGGTGGTTGGGCTCCTCGCGATGTCCGGGGGAGAGACCGACCCGAGGTTGGAGAACACGACGCCGCCCGACTTCATCGAGTAGCGGGTGCTCAGCCACCCGCCGGCTCGGTCACCCGACGACTCAGCCACCCGACGGCATCAACAAGGCGCCAGGCTCAGCCGGCAACGTGTCGGACGCGAAGGCGTGGCTGGTGGCCACGATCCCGGCCACGACCTCGAGCTCGGCCTCGTCGCGCGGGCCGAACACCATCGTGAAGCCGAGGCTCAGGCGGCTGCCGGCCCACGGGTGCGGCGTGCCCCAACCCTTGGCGACCACGTCGGCGGCGAGTGCGGCGGGCAGGGCCAGGTGCAAGGAGCCGTCGTACTCGGGGTGCAGGTGGGCGAACTCGCGGACCTCGGGGACCAGGAACGCCTCGTCGGGTCCGGTCGAGCCGCCGAGCACCAGGCCACGGGCGCCGGGGACGGAGATCTGCGAGGGACCGTTGCCGACACCGGGGAGCGTCGAGATCCGGGCCCAGAGCTGCTCCTGGATGGCGGCGGGGGAGGTGTCGCTCAGCTGCTGCTGCGGGATGCTCCACGCCACCTCGGGGCGGGCTCCGGACCGCGGGTGGAGCTGGCCGCCGGGGAGCGTCGGCCACGAGGTCGGGGAGTCGGACGCCGGGTGGGCGGCGACGTACGAGACCCGGGCGCCCAGCCACATGATCAGCTGGTGCAGCGCACCCTGGGTGATGCCGTGGCCGCCCGGGTCGCGGTGCCCCTGCGTGGGCGCGCCGGACTCGGTGTGCAGGTAGCTCCACGTGCGGTCCAGCAGCTCGCGCGGGATCACGTGGTCGTTGTCGCCCTGGGCGACGAACATCGGCACGAGCGAGAGCCGGGAAGGGGTCGTCGGCACGCCGGCCTCGAACGGCAGCGTGCCGTAGAGGATCGCCGCTCCGGCGTAGCGCGACGGGTCGCGCAGCACCAGCCCGCCGGCGAACGCGGCGCCGCCGCTGAAGCCGGCCAGGATCACCGGGCGACCGACGGGTGCGACCTCGTCGAGCCAGGTGGTGAACCACGACATCACGGACTCGAGCGACTCGGCGACGGGCCGGCCGATCCCACGGTTCTGGAACCACGCGTAGCCGCCGCCCTCGGCGATCGGTGCGCGCACGGCGGCGTACGACGCACTGTCGGGCAGGTGCTGGGCGAGCGAGATGATGTCGCGCTCGTTCGAGCCGCGCCCATGGAGGAGCACGACGAGGGGCTGCTCGGGATCGTCGGTGCCGTGGAAGGCGACGACGGGGGAGTCGAAGCTGCTCATGGTCAGGCCTCCTGGGGGACGAGCTCGGATGCGGTGCGGGTGCCGCCCCAGCGGGCGACGTCGGTGGCCAGATCGAGACGCTCGACGGGGGCTGCGTTCTCGAACTCGCCCCAGCTGGCGCGGGGAAGCATCCACATGACCTCGAACTCGTTGCCGTCGGGGTCCTTGCCGTAGATGCTCTTCGTGGCACCGTGGCTCGACTCGCCGGTGTAGGCGTCGAGCTCGGCCAGCGTCATCCGGGCCGCCTCGAGGTCGTCGATGGTGTCGACCTGCCAGGCCAGGTGGTAGAGGCCGATGGCGCCGGGACGACGGGGCGGCTGGTGGCCGACCCCGAAGAGTCCGAGGTCGTGGTGGTTGCCCGAGCGCGGCATCCGCAGGAAGGCCGCGTTCGCGCGCGGCTCACGCGCGACGATCTCCGTGCCGAAGGCGGCCTGGTAGAAGGCGATGCTGCGCTCGAGGTCGGCGACGTAGAGCACGGCGTGGTTGAGGCGAACGGCGGGGATGGTCATGGCGCTTCCTGTGGTCGTGGGTGGCGAGTGCGGGTCCGGTGGTCCGGAGGCGCGGAGGGCTGGTGCGGAGGAATGCTGGTGTGGACGGCTGGAGTGGAGGGCTGGAGTGGAGGGCTGGAGTGGACTGGGGGAGTGGACTGGGGGGCCGATCAGTGGATGACGCCGAAGCCCTCGGTCCAGGCGAGCTTCTCGCGCGCGGCGAGGGAGATCTGCAGGAAGCCGATGGCCTCGAGCTCACGGGCCCGCTTGAGCGCGCCGGCGTCGATGGCCTTGAGTCCGCCGGAGGTGAGCACCTCGGTCAGGGCCGACTTCGCGTCATCGTCGTCACCGGCGATCAGGACGGTGGTGTCCAGCGGACCGACGGTGCCTTCGGCCAGGGTGCTGGCGAAGTTGGTGTTGAACGCCTTGACCACCTTGGCGTCGGGGAGCGCGGCGGCGATCTCGGCGGCCTTGGAGCTGTCGGCCGCGACGACCAGCGAGTCCATCGTGGTGAAGTCGACCGGGTTGGTGATGTCGACGACGACCTTGCCCGCCAGCGAGTCGCCGCGCAGGGCGAGGATCTCCTCGACCGCGGTGTGCGGGACGGCGAGGACGACGATGTCACCGGTGACGGCGACGTCGTTGTCGCTGTGCTGCAGGACCTGGACGTCGTGGTTGCCGCGGGTGGCGACGGCGGCAATCGCCTGGCCCATGTTGCCGCTGCCGATGATCGAGATGTTCGCCATGAGGTGCTCCTTCGGATTTGGTTGTTGTTTTAACTAATAGTGGAACGTTCTCACGAGAATGGTTGTTCCGTCAACTATCTTGTTAGGGTGTGACCATGGCGACATCGCGCTCGACCGAGACACAGTGGCTCACTGACCAGGAACGCGAGACCTGGGTGAGGCTGGTGGCAGTGACCGAGCTGCTGCCCGGACTCCTCGACTCGCAGCTGCGGCGTGACGCGCAGCTGACCCACTTCGAGTACTTCGTGCTGGCGATGCTCTCCGAGGCGAAGGACCTGACCCTGCGGATGACCTCGCTCGCGAATCTCACCAGCGCCACGCTGCCGCGCCTCTCCCACGTCGTACGTCGCCTCGAGGACAAGGGCCTGGTACGTCGCACCCCCTGCCCCGAGGACAAGCGCGCCAGCAACGCCGTGCTGACCGAGGCCGGTCAGGCGCGGATCCGCGACGCTGCCCCCGGGCACGTCACCAACGTGCGCGAGAACGTGTTCGACGCCCTCACGGCCGAGCAGGTCGAGCAGCTGCACGACATCGCCGACGCCCTGCTGGTGAAGCTCGATCCGCACGGACGGCTCACGGCGCTCTATGCCCCGGACACGACGGAGCCAGAGGCCCTGTAGGCCGGAGGACCGGAAGCCCAAGGCCACGAAGGCGGGGGACCGGGAGCCAGAGGCCCTGTAGGCCGGGGACCGGAAGCCCAAGGCCACGAAGGCGGGGGACGGGGAGCCAGGGGCCCGGTGCGTCAGAGGCCCGGTGAGCCGGAGACCCGGGAGCACCAGGCCGTCAGGAACGCCGCCAGGAATGCCGTCAGGAGTCCGCGGCCGGGTCGAGCACCGTCAGGGCTGGACGTGTCGCCGGGGGACGCCACGCAGTGCCAGCATCAGCGCGCCGCCCCACGCGAGGAGCCCCGCGCTCCACCACGTCGTACGCAGGTCCGCAGTCCACGCCTCCACGGGGTACGGCGAGCGGAGCTCCAGGAGCATGCTGAGCACCAGCGGCATCAGTCCCAGCAGCACGACGGCGGCCGCGATCCCACTGCCGGGCCGCGGCACCTGACGTCGACCGAACGCCATCGCGACGAGAGCTGCCCCGCCACCGAGCGCCAGGGCCAGCACTGCCCAGTCGGACCGATCCGAGACGGCCTCGTCTGCGGCCAGCGCCACCAGGCCGGCTCCGCCGATGGCCACGGCCACCGCCACCACCAGGCGCGCCAGTGGCGCCCAGCGTGTGCCGCGGGCGGTCACCGACGTCACCCGCACGGCGGCTTCGTCGAATGCGAAGCCGGCTGCCACCCCGGTCAGCAGGGCGATCAGCGTCAGGCCGATCCCGGTCAGCGTGGACCACTCTGTGATCGCGGCGATCAGCATGACCGTCCCGGCCAAGCACCCCAGTGTGGTCGCCCAGGGGACGGCCCGGCGCAGGTACCAGCCGGTCACCGGATCGGCCCGGAGATGATCATCTCCGGGATGCCGGTGAGGGCGGTGACCAGGAAGAGCACCAGGGCAGCAATCACCAGGCTCCAGTTGATCAGCCGCAATCGCGGCGTGCGCGCGGACCGGTCGTGCCACAGCGCGCCGCCCACGGCGAGCGCACACAGCACCAGCAGGTAGAGCAGATAGGTGGCCGGGTTGCCGGTGAGGATCGCCTGGCAGTGGCCGGGGATGCCCTGCCACTCCTTCCCGTCCGACATCGTGCCGGTGTGGAACATCGACCACGGCACCCAGTTGCGGAAGCTGCCCGCGTCACCGTAGGCGTAGGGCAGTGACGCTGCCTGGTCGCCGAAGGCCAGCACCACTACCGCGACCGCGGTGGCTCCGCGGAACCGCAGCCACCGCCCGATGAGGACTCCGAGCAGTCCCCCTCCCAGGCAGGCAACCGGACCGAGCGCGATCAGGATGCTCCACACCCAGACGTCGTTGACGGTGGAGAACCAGAGCTCGTTGGGGTGCGGCTCGACGATCTGCACCAGCACCAGCGTCGTCACCAGCTGGGCGATCCCGGCCAGGAAGGGGACGACGCAGGCACCGGCGACGGCCAAGGTACGCCGGGACTCGGTGCCCGGAGCCGTGCCCACCGCCTCGACCGCGGCCTCCGTCGAGCGGGTCAGGTGTGCGGCCACGATCAGGCTGGGAAGGCCGAGGAAGAAGGCCGGGATGATCGGCTGGGACAGCAGGTCGTGGGAGTGGTTCACGCCGTCGACGCTCGACTCCGCTGCCGTCGCGAAGAACACCCAGAACAGCGCCACGAACGACGCCACGACAGCCACCAGGAACAGTGGGTGGCGAGCGAAGCGTCGGGCCTCGATGCCGATCATCGACGTGAGGCTGGCAGAGCTCGCGGGTCTGTTTCCGGTGCTCTCGGGCAGGGTGGTGGCCATCGGTTTCTCCTCGGGCGAGATTCGGGTGCGGGTCCGTGACCCGGGGCGGGTGGTCGGCGGGTCAGGTGGTCAGGTGGTCGGGTGGTCGGTGGGGCCGGTGGTCAGGTGGTCGGTGGGTCGGTGGGTCAGGTGGTCGGCAGGGGACTGCCTGCCTGCGGCCCGAGCATCAGCAGGTAGGCGTCTTCGAGTGTCGGTTCGGTGGCGTCGGCGCCGGGTGGGCGGATCCCGCCGACCACGCGGTGACGTCCGGTGCCGGTGCGCCAGGTGACGGCCGCGTCGGGCACTTCGGTGTCGCTCAGCCAGACCTGTCCGGCGGCGGTGTTGACGAGGTCGACGACCGTTCCGTCGAAGCGGACCTCCCCGGCGGCCAGCACCACCACGCGCTCGCAGAGCGCGGCGACGTCCTCGGTCTGGTGGGTCGATATCAGCACGGTGGCGTCGTGCGCGACGACGGACAGGGTGCGCCGCAGCTGCGCGCGCTGGGCGGGGTCGAGTCCGTTGGTGGGCTCGTCGAGCACCAGCAGGGCGGGCGTGCCGATCAGTGCCTGGGCGAGACCGACCCGCCGCCGTTGGCCGCCGCTGAGCTTGGCGATCCGCTTGCCGGCCAGGTCGGCCAATCCGACGAGGTCCAGCACCCGGCGTACTTCCGTCGTGCGGGCGCGCTTGTCGTTCCACTCCTTCAGCACCGCGACGTACTCGACGAAGCCGAAGGTGGTCATGTCGCTGGGATAGCCGAGCTCCTGGGGCAGGTAGCCCAGCCGACGACGGATGTCGGTCAGCTCGGAGTGGCTGGCGTGCGGGTCGCGTTCGAGCAGCCGTACGCCGCCCCGGTCTGCGGCGATGCTGGTGGAGACGATCCGCAGCAGCGTGGTCTTGCCGGCGCCGTTGGGTCCGAGCAGCCCGGTCACGCCCGTGCCGAGGACGAGGTCGATCTCGTTGAGTGCGGGGGTGCCGCCATAGTTCTTTCCGACGCCGGTCAGCTCGATGTTCACAGGACTGCTCCGATCTTGTGGGTCAGCACCGAGCGGACCTTGAGGACGACGACGGCGGCCACGGCCAGTCCGAGGTAGGCGAGCTGCTGGGTGGTCTCCACCGGCCAGGTCGGCGGAAGACCGCGGGAGGCCCCGAGCACCAGCCCGATCCACAGGACCGCCACCACGGGTGCCGCGAGCCGCGGGCCGACGAAGCTGGCCAGCGCGAGCAGGGTCGGGATCATCGCGAGCGCGGGCCCCAGCCAGCTGGCCGCAACCCACACCGGACCGGGCAGGCTCAGCCCGAGCAGCATGGCGATCGGCACGGTCAGTGTCAGCACGGCGATCGTGCGGGCCAGGATCAGTCGGGTCCGGCCGTACGGTGTGGTGACGGCCAGCGCCTCGAAGGGCTCGTCGGCCGGCCCGTAGGAGGTGGCGACACCGATCACCGGGACCAGTGGGGCCACGACCAGGAACGGCCACAGTGCCGTGTCGTGGGCGATCTGGCTGGCCAGCGCGGCGAACGCCAGGGCGATGATGCCGCCGATCACCCAAGCCCAGCGCAGGCTCGCGGTGGCCGCCAGCAGGATGGTCGTGGGCTCTCCGAGACCCAGCCTGCGGGCGACGCGGAACAGGCGGGGGAGCGGCGGACTCTCCACGCCTGCCCGCACACCTGCCCAGCCCTGCTCGAGCATCGGTCGTTCGACAAGGGGGCGCAGCTTTCCACGACAGGTCGCGCAACGGTCGACGTGCCGTTCCAGTGAGGCACCCAGGATCGCGTCCAGACGGCCGTCCACATAGGCGCTCAGCAGCTCCGGGTCGGCGTGCCAGGTCGAGGTGCTCATTGCCATCCCTCCAGGCGTACGTCGGCGAGCGATCCGCGCAGCTGGGCCTTGGCCCGGTGCAACCGGGTCTTCACGGTGTTCGCACGGACCCCCAGCAGTCGGCTGGCCTCACGGGTGGTGAGGCCGTCCAGGACGCAAGCCTGGACGACCGCGCGGAACTCGGGAGAAAGCCGACGCAGCGCCGCGCCGAGGTCGCCGTACTCGACGTCGAGCAACACCTCGTCCTCTGCCGCAGGCACCGCTTGGTCGTTGCCGGTGTCCCACTCGGGCAGCAGCACGAGCTGCTTGCGTTGTCTCAGCCGGGAGACCATCCGGCGGAAGGCGATGCCCCAGAGCCAGCCGGCGACGTCGCCGTCGTTGCGCCACTTCTTGGCGTCCCGCCACATGGCGAGGAACGTGTCCTGGACGACGTCGACGACGACTTCGCGGTCGTTGCAGCGGCGCATCAACCGCGCGGTGAGCCACGGTGCGTGCCGGTCATAGAGCTCACGGACCGCGCTGAGGTCACCATCTGCTGCTTGGTGCAGCAGGACGGCGTCCTCGAGGACTTCGGCGTTGGTCTCCACATCCTCACTGTCGCAGCGGAGAGTGCGAAAGGTTCCCGAAACGGACAAAACGTTCGGACGCACTGGTCCCATGTCGACCAGTCAGGTGCCCCGGTCCGTGCGCTGAGCTGAGCAACGTCGTTCGGGTGCCGGTCGCACCGTCCACGGGTCGCAGGGAGCTCGGCCTACGTCCGCTTGTTGAACCGGACGTCGCCGTTGGCGAGGTGTTTCACCCGATAGGCGTCGTCGTGGATGCGTTGGTGGTGGAACGAACACAGCAACATGCCGTTGGCCAGATCCGTCGGTCCACCCTGGGACCATGCGGTGCGGTGGTGGGCCTCGCACCAGGTGCTGGGGATCGAGCAGCCAGCGGCCTGACAGCTGGGGTGCGCCCGAGCCAACGCGAGTCGTTGCTCGACGGAGAAGAGTCGACGACTCGAGCCGAGATCGAGGACCGCAGAGTCGCCGCCGAGAACTGCGGGAAGGATCTGTGCGGTGCAGGCGAGTCGGCGTACGTCGCTGGCGGCGAGCCGACTTCCGTCGGGCAGGGTGCCGATGCCGAGCTGTTGGGTGAGGGTGTCGAACTCGGTGGTGATCACCAGGGTGGTGGCCATGCCACCGTGCTTGGGGAGCCGGTTGGGGTCCTGGCCCTCGAGGAAGGCGCACAGTGCTTCGCCCAGCAGGCGTTCGCGGGGGAGTCGTTCGCCGGTGTCGGGGTCGCGGTAGCGCGATGAGATCGCGCCGTCGGCCAGGTTGCCGAGGGACCGGTCGCCCACGGATCCAGGCGATCCTGGTGGTGAGCCAGCGCTGTTGGCCTCGTGGCGCGGCGAGGTGTAGGCGTCGAGGATGGTCTTGAGTCGCACGGCCAAGGAGTCGGGGACGCGCGCCCGGATGTCGGTGGAGCCGTCACCCCGCTTGCGCATGCTGAGCCGCGCCTCGGCGCGGGCCTTGCGGAGCTCGGTCTCGAGCTTCTTCAGCTCGGCGTCGTCGAAGCCGTCAGGGTCGATGACTTCGAGGATGCGGTCGCTCAGGTTCTTGATGCCGCTGGGGTCGAAGTTGGGGCATTCTCCGACCAGGTGTTCTTCGGCCTGCACGAGGACCTCGGGTGTCATGTCCTCGAGTCGGCGCAGCTCGTTGAGGCAGCGGACGATGAGCTTGGCCTGGGCCAGGTTGGCGTCGCCGCGGGTGATGGCATCGGCCAGGATCGGGTAGTGCAGGTTGAGGTCGCAGGCGAGGTGCTCGGCGGCCTGCTCGGTGGCGGGAGTGTTGCGGGTGTGGGGTGCGAGCCAGGAACCGACGCTGCGTGCACCGTCGGCCTCGGCCACGTCGTGGGAGTTGGCCATCACCGACATCCGGAGCGCTTCGGCCTGGTCGATCGCCCGGGTGAGCTCGATCAGGACCTCGCGCTTGACCTGGACCGGCGCGAACAACGGGTCGATGCCCTCGACGTCCTTCAGTGCCGACCTGATGTCGTCGACGCAGCGCAGCAGCGGGTGACGGACCGGACCGGGTCCGTCCTGCGGTGGCGCGTCGTCGAGCATCGTCATGGAACCGACGCTATGCCGGATCCGCGACCGTTTCCCGGGCCGGTCGCCCTGCTGTGGACAGGGCGAGGACCCGACAGAGCTGTGCACGGAAACCGGCGCTCGACGGGCGCAGACAGGGCTGGCGTGGACCAATGACCGGCGACTTCCGGCTACCGCAGCGCGGTCTCTTCTTCACCCCGGGGTGGTGGCGTACGCCGATCGCGCGTCAGCGGCGGGCGAGCAGGAGCGCGAAGTCGCCGGCCGGGTCGGTCCACCAACGCTCCGGGTGCAGGCCGGCCGCGACCAGCTCGGGCTCGATCCGCTCCCGACGGAACTTCGCGGAGATCTCGGTGCGCAGCTGCTCGCCCTCGTCGAAGGTCACCTTCAGGTCGAGGGCGGACAGGCAGGCACTGATCGGGCGCCGGGCCCGCAGCCGCATCTCGATCCACTCGTTCTCTGCGTCCCACAACGCGATGTGCTCGAAGTCGCCGGGGTCCAGGTCGCCGTCGAGCTCGCGGTTCAGCACCGTGATCACGTTGCGGTTGAACTCGGCCGTGACGCCGGCCGCGTCGTCGTACGCCGTCATCAGACGGCTCGGATCCTTGACCAGGTCGATGCCGAGCAGGAAGGTCTCGCCGGGGCGCATGGCGGCGGCGAGGTTGGCCAGGAAGACCCGACGCTGCTCCGGCGGATAGTTGCCGAGGGTGCCACCCAGCAGCGCGATCAGCCGGCGCCCGGGGGCGGGGAGCTGGTCGAGGTGGTGGTCGAAGTCTGCGACCGCGCCGTGCAGGTCGAGGTCGGGGTAGTCGCGTCGGAGCCCGGTCATCGCGTCCTCCAGTGCGCCGGCGCTCACGTCCACCGGGACGTACGCCGACAACCCGCCGCTGCGCGTCATCGCGTTCAGCAGCATCCGGGTCTTCTCGCTCGACCCCGACCCGAGCTCGAGCAGCGCCTCGGCGTCGGCGACCTCCGCGATCGAGTCGGAGCTCGCCACGAGGATCGCGTGCTCGGTGCGGGTCTGGTAGTACTCCGGCAGCCGGGTGATGTCCTCGAAGAGCTTGCTGCCGCGGTCGTCGTAGAAGTACTTCGGTGGCAGCCACTTCGGTGTCGCGCTCAGCCCGGCACGGGCGTCGGTCTCGAGCCCGGCTCGCAGGTCCGCCGGGGTGAGCAGGACGTCGAGGCTCGCCTCAGAGCTGGCGTGATCGGTGGACACGGTGCCTCCTCAGGCATTCTCATGTGGGCTGGTAGAGCCGGTGTTGGCGACCCGGTGCGGCGTACTCCCAGATACCCAGATCGAGTGGTGTCAGCCGGAGCACCCTCACCGTGGTTGCGGGGCACCGCCGTCCGCGAGGCGTACGCCGGTCAGCGGCCACCGCGCGCCGGGTGGGAAGAAGTTCCGGTACGACGCCCGGGCGTGGCCCGGTGGGGTCAGCGCACAGCCACCGCGCAGCACCATCTGGCTGGACATGAACTTGCCGTTGTACTCACCCAGTGCACCGGCGGTGGGGTGGAAGCCGGGGAAGGGCAGGTAGGCCGAGGAGGTCCACTCCCAGCAGTCGCCGAAGAGCTGGCGCAGCTCGCCGTCACGAGGTTCACCTGCCGCGCGGGGGTGCCACGACTCGGTGTCGGCCAGGTTCGCGGTCAGCCCCGAGGAGCGTTCCTGCAGCCGCGCGGCGTTCTCCCACTCCGCCTCGGTGGGCAGTCGTTTGCCGGCCCAGGTGGCATACGCGTCGGCCTCGTAGTGGCTCACGTGGCACGCCGGCAGCTCCGGGTCGACCGGGCGGGTGCCGGTCAGCGTGTGCTCGAACCAGACGCCGTCCCGGTCGCTCCAGTACGAGGGCGCGGTCCAGTCGTCGGCCTGCACCCGGGCCCACCCGTCGCTGAGCCACAGCTCGGGCCGCTGATAGCCGCCGTCCGCCATGAACGCCAGCCAGTCGCCGTTGGTGACCAGGCGGTCGGCGAGGCGGTAGGGCTCGAGCCACTGCTGGTGGCGGGGGAGCTCGTTGTCGAAGCAGAAGTCACCGTCGAGGGAGCCCTCGTGACCGATCTCGACCAGCCCGCCGTCGTAGTCGCGCCAGTTGAGGGCGCCCGAGACACCGCCGCCGGCGGGACTGCTGGCGGGACTGCCGTTGGGGTTGCCGGTGGCACTGCTGGTGGCACTGCCGGCGGGACTGCTGGCGGGGTTGCCGGTGGCACTGCTGGTGGGACTGCTGGCGGGGCCGACGGCGTACGCCGGATCGAGCGGGTTCAGCGAGAGGACGTGCTTGATGTCCATCAGCAACAGCTCCTGGTGCTGCTGCTCGTGGTGGAAGCCGAGCTCGATCGTCGGCGCCAGCTTGGTCAGCGTGCCCTCGTCGAGGGTGGCGATCAGGTCCCGCATCCGATCGTCGACGTTGCCGCGGTAGACGCCGACGTCGTGGGCGCCCGGACGGCTGAGCACGCCGCGGATGGGTCGCGACCAGCGCGGGCCGACGGCTTCGTAGTAGCTGTTGAAGAGGAACCAGTACGTGTCCTGGAACGGTGCGAAGCGCGGCTCGTTCTCGGCGAGCACGAACGTCTCGAAGAACCAGGTGACGTGCGCCCGGTGCCACTTGGTCGGCGACGTGTCCGGCATCGACTGAACGGTCTGGTCCTCCGGTGAGAGAGGGGCAGCCAGTCGCTCTGTGTGAGCCCGCACGTCGTCGTAGCGGGTAGCCAGTGAGGTCACGTCGATGCTCGCGGCGTCGCTCATGTTTCCACTCTGGCACGTCCCGCCAAGTCTGGCACGTGTCATGTGGCCGCGGGAAAGGGTCAAGGTCGCGACGGGGCGGGCCTGATCGCCGTGCTTGCCTCGCGCTCGGCCCGCGCGCTCAACGCGTAGCGCAGCAGCACGACATCGCCGATCGGGCGGCTCTCCATCAGGCAGGCGCGGTGATCCCCGTTGAAGGGGAACGGCCCCGGGCCGACGAACCTGGTCGCACCCGGCTTCCCGACGAAGATCGGTGCGACCACCAGCTGCAGCTCGTCGGCGAGACGGCCCGCGAGGAACTGGGTGTGCACGTCACCGCCACCCTCGACCATCAGTCGTCGGACGCCGCGTGCGTGCAGGTCCTCGCTCACCCAGCGCAGCGCGACCGGCCGCCCGGCGTCGATGACGGTGGCCCGCGGCAGCTGCTGGGAGGCCATGTCGCAGGTGTCGCTCGCGCAGTAGACGAGCTTCGGTGCCGATCCGACGGTGAAGAACCGTGACTCCGGGTCGAGCTTGGCGCGGTTGGTGACGGTCACCTTCATCGGCTGCTCGGGCAGCCCGGCCGCACGACGGCGTACCACGCGTTCCGGCGACCGCACGAGCAGGCGCGGGTCGTCGTGGCGGACGGTCGCGGCGCCGACCAGGATCGCGTCGCACCCGGCGCGCACCTCGTCGACCCGGTCCAGGTCAGCGGGGTTGGACAGCACCAGTCGCTCGTCCGAGGCGTCGTCGAGGAAGCCGTCGAGCGAGACGCCGCAGGACAGCACGGTGTAGGGCCGCCGCCGGTCAGTCACGTCGACCACCTCGTCGTGCACGTCGTCGCCACCCCGTCGACCACCACGAGGATCAGCCACGTCGACCACCTCGTCGTCCACCTCGTCGACAGCTTTGTCGACCGCCTCGTCGTCCACCTGGCAGCACGAAGAGGCCGGGCAGCGTGGCGACCGTCGACATCACGCCGAGGGTCACCGCGACGGTCAGGCCGGTGGCCGCGCTGGCGCCGTACGTCGTGAACGCAAGCGCCGCGATGCCCTCGCGCGGGCCCCAACCGGCGAGGTTCAACGGGATCGAGGAGCCGAGCAGCACCAGCGCGCCGACCGGGACGAGAGTGGCGAGCGGCAGGTCGACGCCGACCGTCGCCGCGGCGACCAGGAAGAGCAGCAGGTGCCCGCTGGTGCTCAGCACGGACATCAGCGCGACACGTCCGCCGGCCACGACGGCCGGGGTGAGTGCCGCCAACCCGGCCCAACGCCACGCGCCCGGGAGCACCAGGGCGCCGACCAGGCCGATCTGCACGACCTGGCCGATGACGCGTTCGGTGAGCACCGGGCGCCAGCCGAACACCCATCCCCGATGGACGTCGCCGACCACACCGCCCGGGACGGTCGCGTTGACCAGCTGCGAGCGGTAGTAGGCGCGGAACGCGACGTCGACCGGGATGCGCTCGTCGAACCAGCCGGCGACCAGCGACCAGCGCAGGGCGCAGCACCACGTCGTACCTGCGGTCACCACCAGCGCGAGCGCCAGTGCCCACGGCCGGATCGCCAACAACCCGTCGAGGAACGGGCCGGTGCCGAACTGCACTGCCAGGAGGGCCAGGAGCGCGACGCCGCCCGCGACCTGCCACCACCTGCGGCGGTTGGTGACCGGTTCGGGCGCGGCCCGTGTCGGGCCCTGTGTCGCGGCCAGTGCCGCGGAGCGTGTCGCCGCCACTGACGAGGATCGTGCCGCGGCCTGGGTCGAGAAACGTGTCGCGTGCCGTGAGACGCGGGTGGCCAGCTGCATCGTCATCGCGCAGACTCCAGAGCCCGGGCGACGTGGGCCGCCGTGAGTGACCAGCGGTGGAGGCTCGGTCGGCGGTCGCCGGCCGCGCGACGCAACCACCGCCGCAACGGCTCGTCCTCCAGCCAGCGGCGCAGCGCGACGGAGAGCGCGAACGGATCGTCGGGCCGCACCAGCATCCCCGGATGCCTGCCGTCGACGAGCTCCCCGAGCGCCTCCGGCACACCGCCGACGGCACTGGCCACCACCGGGACGCCGCGTGCGAGGGCCTCGGTGACGACCATCGCGTAGGTCTCCGCGCGGGACGGCAGGACCAGCAGGTCGGTCCTCGACCAGGCTTCGCTGAGCTCCTCGCCGACCAGCTCTCCGACGAAGTCGACCCGTTCGTTGATGCCCTGATCGGCAGCCTGCTTGCGGAGGGTGTCGACGTGCTCGGGGTCGACGTCGAGCGACCCGACCACGGAGCAGCGCCAGTCCAGGTCGGTGAGCATCGCCAGGGCGTCGAGCAGCACGTCGTGTCCCTTGGTCGGGGTCAGGGCCGCAACGCACGCCAGCTCGGTGCCCGCGACGGAGCCGGGGGAGTGTGGGGCCAGGTCGACGCCGGGGGTGGCCACGTGCACCCGGCGGGGGTCGACGCCGAGCCGGGTGACCAGGTGATCGGCAGTCCAGGCACTGGTGGCGACCACGGCCGGTGCCTCGGTCAACAGCTCGCGCTCCAAGGGCGTGCCGAACACCATGTGCACCAAGGGAACGACCCGTGCGGCGGAGGCCAGCAGCACCGCGGCCGTCCGGGATGCGACCAGGCTGTCGACCAGCACCAGCGAGTGGTGGGGGAGCCTCGCAAGCACCCGACTCACCTCCGCGACGGCCGCATCGCCCCGCTTCGGCTCGACCGGCCGGGTGTCGCCCTGTGCCGGCGCGAGTGGCCGGCTGTCGCCCCGTGCCCGCTCGAGTGGCCGGCTGTCGCCTCGCGTCGACTCGACGTCCACCTCGTGGGCGACCACCTGCCAGCCACCCGTGACGAGACCGGCGAGGACGTGCCGGTCATAGATGTTCCCGCCACTCGGTCGGGTGGAGAAGCCCTTCGGCACAAGGAGATGGAGCATCAGAGCGACCTCTCGAAGCTGGCCCACGCGATGTGCGACTCGTGCAGTGTGACCACCAGCCCGCTGAGTCGTCCGTCCCCGGAGAACCTCGCGGCGAGCTGGTCGGCGACCCACCGGGCCAGTGCTTCGGTCGAGGTGTTCATCCCGGCGAAGGCGTCGTCGTCATCGAGGTTGCGGTAGTTCACCGTGGCCAGCACCTCGTGCAGCTCGGAGGCAACCAGACCGATGTCGACCAGGATCCCGTCCGGTCCGAGCTCGGGCCCGCGAAACGTGGCGTCCACGACATACGTGGCGCCGTGCAGTCGTTGCGCCGGCCCGAAGACCTCACCCTCGAAGCTGTGCGCCACCATCACGTGGTCGCGGACGTTCACGCTGAACATCAGGCCTCCTGCTGGTCCGTGGTCCGGTGGGTTGGGCTCTGGTGGTCCGTGGTCTGGTGGGTCGTGGTCGGCGGGTAGGTGATCGTGTGGCACAGCGCCTTCCGGCGCCCCGTGCTCAGCTCCGCCATCAGCTCGGGCAGCTCCTCGAACGCCGACGACCCGCTGAGCAGGGCGTCGTACGCCGGGTCGCGCAGCAGCGACAGGGCCAGCTCGAGTCGCTCGCGATGCGTGCGCCGGTGACGGCGGCGCAGTGCCACCTCGCCGACCTGGCTGCCGCGCAGGCGCAACCGGCCGGAGTGGAAGGCGCTGCCCAGGTCGAGCCGGACCGGGACGTCGCCGTACCAGCTGAGGTCGACCACGGTGCCGTCCGGCGCGAGCAGGTCCAACGAGCGCTGCAGTCCGGCCTCGGTGGCGCTGGCGTGCAGCACCAGGTCGCATCCCTCCGGAGCCCTGGCCGGGTGGGCGAAGCCGACGCCGAGCGCGGCCGCGACCTCCGCCCGGCTCGCATCCGTGTCGACGAGGGTGACCTCGACGCCGGGGATTCCGGCCAACAGACGCGACACACAACAGCCCACCATCCCCGCCCCGACCACCGCGACCCGATCGCCCACCAGGGGAGCGGCGTCCCACAGCGCGTTGACCGCGGTCTCGAGGGTGCCGGCCAGCACGGCCCGCTCGGCCGGTACGTCGGCCGGCACGACGCTCACCTCAGCGACCGGGACGACGTACGCCGTCTGGTGCGGGTGCAGGCAGAACACGGTCTGTCCCAGCAGCGTCGGATCGCCGGCCTCGACCGTGCCGACGTTGAGGTAGCCGTACTTCACCGGCCCCGGGAAGTCGCCCTCCTGGTGTGGTGCGCGCATCCGCTCGTGCTGGTCACGCGGCACCCCACCCCGGAAGACCAGGGTCTCGGTCCCGCGACTGATCCCGGATCGCAGGGTGCGCACCCGGACCTCGCCGGCGCCCGGGTCCGGCACTTCGACCGGACGGATCTCGCCGAGGCCGGGACGCACCCAGAAGGCCCGTTCGTGCGTGTGGTGCACCTGCTGCTCCTCGCCCGGCGATCCCGGTCGCCCCGGTCTCGGTTGCCCGGTCTCCGTTGCTCGATCCCGGTTGCTCGATCCCGGTCGCCCGATCTGGTTCGTCCGACCTGGTTCGTTCGATCCGGTCCGTCCCGTTCGGCCGCCCGGGTCGGGGAGGGCTGAGCCGGACGGGCCGAACCGGAAAGGGCCGGACCAGGAGGGCCGGACCAGAAGGTGTTGAACCGGGGTGGTTCGCCGTTCGTGCTGGTAGTGACACCCAGAGACACGGAGGCGCGGTGGATCAGGTTCAGACGCACGCGGATCACTTGCCGGCAGATCCGCCGTCGGTACAGGGGTCGCCTGCGGATCCGTCGCCTGCGGATCCGTCGCCGGCAGTTCCGTCGCTGGCAGATCGCTCGCTGGCAGATCGCTTGCTGGCAGGACGCTTGCTGGAGGAGGAGCTGACCCGGGCCGACCTGGTCACCGGCTCGCGGTTCGTCCTCGCCGCGGCCCTCGCCGTCGCCGCTGCCTCGGGTGGGCCACGCTGGCTGATCGCTGCGCTGGCCGCCGCAGCGCTGCTCACCGACTTCGTCGACGGACGCCTGGCCCGCGCCACCGGCACCGTGACCGCGCTGGGTGCCCGCCTCGACGCAGAAGCAGACGCCGTCCTGATCCTCGTGCTCAGCGCCATCGTGGCCAGCGACCAGGGCTGGTGGGTGCTCGGCATCGGGCTGGCCCGCTACGCGTTCGGCCTGCTGTTCTGGGCGGTCCCGAAGCTCTCGACCCCGCCGCTGCGTGCGCGTCCGTGGAACCGGGTCGTCGCCGCAACCGTCGGCATCACCTTGGCTGCGGTCGCCGGGTTGTCCTCACCCGGGCTGGCGATACCCGGGTTGTCCTCACCCGGGCTGGCGCTGCCCGGGCTGGCGCTGCCAGGGTCGGCAGCGGGCGGGCTGGTCATCCCCGGGCTGGTCATCCCCGAGCTGGTCGCCCGGGTCGCGCTCATCGCCGTGGCGGTGCTCCTCGCCGAGTCGTTCCTCCACGAGACGGTGGATCGTTGGCGGTCGCCGCGGCCAGGGGTCACGGTCCGATTCGGCACGCTGGTCGCGCTCGCGGCGTGCTGGATCGCCCTGTCGGCACCGGCACTCGCCGAGCACGGATCCGTCAGCGCGCTGTTCCGGCTCCCGGTGGAGGTCGTGGTGGTGCTCGCTCTCGCGCTGGTGCCGCTTCGACGCCTCCGCACCGGATTGGCGGCCGTCGCCGGGGCACTCCTCGCCATCCTCCTGCTGGTCAAGGTGCTCAACTGGTCGTTCACCGCCGTCCTCGACCGCGACTTCGACCCGATCGGGGACTGGTCGCTTCTCGGGCCGGGCATCGACGTGCTCGGCGACTCGATCGGCATCGGCTGGGCCCGGGTGGTCGCGGTGCTGGCCGCGGTCGGCGTACTCCTCGTGCTCGTCGGCCTGCCCCTCGCCGTCGTTCGCCTGGTCCAGGTCGCGCGCGACCTCCGCCCGCGGCCGTTCCGGGCCGTGGCCGTGGTGGTCACCGTCGGACTGCTCTGCGCAGCGGCGGGCGTTCCCGTCGTGGGCGCGGGCACCACCGCCCTGGCGATCAGCGAGGTGGCCTTGGTCCGGGCCAACGTCGCCGACCACCGCGCCTTCGCCCGGGCGATCGCCGATGACCCGCTCGCCGCCCGCGCCGCGTCCGACCCGCGCGCACTGCTCGCCGGGCTCCAGGGCAAGGACGTGCTCGTGGTGTTCGTGGAGAGCTACGGCCGGGTGGCCGTCCAGGACACGACGTACTCCCACGGCATCAACCGGGTGCTCGACTCGGGCACGAAGCAGCTGACCGCGGCTGGCTACCGGAGCCGAAGTGCCTTCATGACCTCACCGACCTTCGGCGCCGGCTCGTGGCTGGCGCACGCGACTCTCCAGTCGGGTCTCTGGGTGGACAGTCAGACCAACTACCGCCAGCTCCTCGGCGCCGAACGGATGACACTGACCAGCCTGTTCGGCGCGGCCGGCTGGGAGACCGTCTTCGACGTCCCGGCGGACACCGAGGACTGGCCCGAAGGGCAGGACTTCTACGGATTCGAGCAGTACGCCGACTCCCGCAACGTCGACTACGCCGGCCCCAAGCTCGGCTACGCACCGGTCCCGGACCAGTACACGTTGGAGCACTTCCGGCGCACCTTCCTGGCGCCGACCGATCGTCGACCGGTGATGGCAGAGATCGACCTGGTCTCCAGCCACCACCCGTGGACCCCACTGCCGCGGATGGTGCCGTGGCGACGGATCGGCGACGGCTCCATCTACCACCACGCTCGTGGGCAGGGTCCGTCCGCCGGGAGCCTTCCCGACGCCGCGACGATCCGACGGATGTACGGCCAGTCGATCGAGTACTCCTGGCGGGCGCTGACCTCCTTCCTGACGACGTACCCGGATCCGAACCTGGTCCTGGTCGTCGTCGGTGACCACCAGCCGCACTCCTACGTGAGCGGTGACGACGTCGGGCACGACGTGCCGATCAGCGTGATCGCCCAGGACCCGGCCGTGCTCCGCCGGATCGCCGGCTGGCGCTGGGAGGCCGGCCTTCGACCCGCGCCGGACGCCGTCGTCTGGCCGATGGACGCCTTCCGGGACCGGTTCCTGGCGGCGTTCAGCCGCTGACCAGCCGCATCACCGGCCGGCCGTCCGACGTGCGTACGACGACGCGCGCGATGTCCGCCTTCGGTGCGGAGGTGGCAGCAGAGAGGTTCACCGTGCGACCGGAGCTGGCGGTCCAGGAGGCCACCTCCTCGGTGCTGCCGTCGCGCCGGACGATCTCCATCGTGTATCCGCGGGCCGATCCGTGATCTGCCTGTCCCGAGCCGTTTCCTGCACGCCCCGCGCCGTTGCCGGATCCTGGCTCGTAGCCCGGCCCTGCGTCGTACGAGCAGGTCAGGTCGAGCCGGGTGCCCCACGGCACCGACGTCAACGACACCCACCCGGAGATCGGTGCGGTGCCGACGGTGGTGAACTCCCTCGCCGCGGCCGTGGGTGGCGCAGAGGTCGGCGCAGAGGGTTGCGGTGTGGACGGCTGTTGGGACGGCTGGTCGGTGGTCCGGGTCGTCTCCTCGCCGTTGGCCGCGAGGTGGCCGTCACCGTTGCCGTCGCCATTGTGGTGACCGATGGCGACACCGACCGAGAGCGCGATCACCGTGACGGCGGCGGCGACTCCGCCGGCGTACCAGCCCTGACGGCGCCGTCGGGCGCGCACCCGGCGCAGCAGCGAGGGGAGCAGCGTGTCCGGCACCGGCATCGGCTGCTCGTCGGCGTCGAGGCTTGGCGCCGGCACCCGGGAGAGGAGTCCGGGGAGCCCGGCCAGCTCGCGCACCGAGGTCGCGCAGGCGGCGCAACCGGGCAGGTGCTTCTCGAACGCGATCCGGTCCTCGGGACTCAGCGCACCGAGGACGTAGGCGCCGTCCTCGTGCTCGAAGCCGCACCCGGTGCCGGGTCCACGCGTCGACCGGGTCACAGGCCGACCCCCATCTCTTCCAGGGCCAGCCGCAGGGCGCGCAGCGCATAGTGCGAGCGCGACTTGACGGTTCCCTCGGGGATGCCGAGCTGGCGGGCGGCCTCGGCCACCGACCGACCCCGGTAGTAGCACTCGACGAGCACCGCGCGGTGCTCCCTGCTCAGGTGACTGATCGCCTCCGCCATCGCCCACGACTGCAGGAGAGTGTCGGTCTCGTCGACCGGTTCCCGGGGCTCGGGCACCTCACCGGTGCTGCGCTCGCTCTGGTGGCGCTTGCTGCGCCACTCGTCGATGACCAGGTTGCGGGCGACCGTGAACAGCCATCCCCGCGACGACCCGCGCGAGGCGTCGAGGACCTCCGGGTGCTGCCAGGCCCGCAGGAGCGTCTCCTGGACGACGTCCTCGGCGCGCACCGGGTCTCCGGTCAGGTGCAGGCAGAAGCCCCAGAGCGCCGCGGCGTGCTCGTCGTGCAGCTTGCGCATGAGCTCGGTCGACACGTCGGCCATCTTCCACCTCCGACCGTGACACGGAGAACGGTGACGATTGGTTCAGATGATTGCTTCCGGCGGTTGCTTCCGCCGACCTGTTCCGGCGGTTGCTTGCGGCGGTTGGTCCCGGCGGTTCGGCCGGTGGAGCAATTGTCTCGCAGGTACGTCGAACCCGCGTGAGCTTCATCGAACCGGTGCCGATCTCCAACCGTGTAGTGGGTATCCGAGGAACGGAGAGAACCGTGACCAATCGAGTGATCGGTGCCCTGGCCGCTGTGGTGTCGGCCATCGTGCACCTCTATCTGTGGTTCGACGGCGTCAAGGACCAAGGCACCGTGGGAGACCTGTTCGTGGTCAACGTCATCGCCGGTCTGGTGATCGCCGCGTTGCTGCTGCGCTGGCACCACTGGATCCCGCTGATCCTGTTGGCCGGCTTCGGCGCCAGCACTCTTGGCGCCTTCCTGATCGCGGTCAACGGCGAGCTGTTCGGCATCCACACCGGCTGGAGCTGGTACGCGTGGCTGGCCGCCGCTTCCGAGGTCGTCGCCATCGTCTGCGGAGTGTGGGGCCTCTACCGCGAAGGTGCCGTGAGTGGCGGCCGCGTCGACCAAGGGCACAGGTCAGCTCAGCGCTGAGCCTCCAGCCTCCCGGCCGGCCGTCCGGTCAGGCTCCGGGCGTGCCTCCAAGCCCAAACGCGAACAGTCCGGGGGAGCACACACCGCACAGGTCGCAGAGCAAAAGACAGAGCGCGCCGGCCACAGCGCGCAGCCCACTGCGCACACAGGGCGCGCAGAGCTCAGCGCGCAGAGCTCAGAGCGCAGCGCACAACACAGAGCGCGCAGAGCTCAGGACGCAGAGCAGGGCGCAACGCGAGGTTCTTCCACTGACAGATCGCGAGCAGCCGGACGGAGCTCGGCCTACGTCCGCTTGTTGAACCGGACATCGCCCTTGGCGAGGTGTTTCACCCGGTAGCTGTCGTCGTGGATGCGTTGGTGGTGGTAGGAGCACAGGAGCATGCCGTTGGCGAGGTCGGTCGGTCCACCCTGGGACCATGCGGTGCGGTGGTGGGCTTCGCACCAGGCGCTGGGGATCGAGCAGCCGGCGGCCTGACAGGTGGGGTGCGCCTGGGCCAGGGCGAGTCGTTGCTCGACGGAGAAGAGTCGTCGGCGGGTGCCGAGGTCGAGGACGGCGGAGTCGCCGCCGAGAACTGCGGGAAGGATCTGTGCGGTGCAGGCGAGTCGGCGTACATCGCTGGCGGCGAGCCGACTTCCGTCCGGCAGGGTGCCGATGCCGAGTTGCCCGGTGAGGGTGTCGAACTCGGTGGTGATCACCAGGGTGGTGGCCATGCCACCGTGCTTGGGGAGCCGGTTGGGGTCCTGGCCCTCGAGGAAGGCGCACAGGGCTTCGCCCAGCAGGCGTTCGCGGGGGAGTCGTTCGCCGGTGTCGGGGTCGCGGTAGCGCGATGAGATCGCGCCGTCGGCCAAGGACCCGGCAGATCCGGTCGCACCATCTGGCCCACCCGCTCCTGAGGAGCCGCTGCCGTTCGCCTCGTGGCGCGGCGAGGTGTAGGCGTCGAGGATGGTCTTGAGTCGTACGGCCAAGGAGTCGGGGACGCGCGCCCGGATGTCGGTGGAGCCGTCACCCCGCTTGCGCATGCTGAGCCGCGCCTCGGCGCGGGCCTTGCGGAGCTCGGTCTCGAGCTTCTTCAGCTCGGCGTCGTCGAAGCCGTCGGGGTCGAGAACTTCGAGGATGCGGTCGCTCAGGTTCTTCATGTCGCTCGGGTCGAAATGGGGGCACTCGGTGACCAGGTGCTCCTCGGCCTGGTGGAGCAGCTCGGGGGTCATGTGCTCAAGGCGGCGCAGCTCGTTGAGACAGCGCACGATGACCTTGGCCTGGGCGACGTTCGCGGTTCCGCGAGCCAAGGCACTGCTGAGGATCGGGTAGTGCTGTTGGAGGTCGACCGCGAGGTGCTCGGCTGTTTGTTCGGCGGCGGGGTTGTTGCGGGTGTGGGGTGCGAGCCAGGAACCGACGCTGCGTGCACCGTCGGCCTCGGCCACGTCGTGGGAGTTGGCCATCACCGACATCCGGAGCGCTTCGGCCTGGTCGATCGCCCGGGTGAGCTCGATCAGGACCTCGCGCTTGACCTCGACCGGCGCGAACAACGGGTCGATGCCCTCGACGTCCTTCAATGCCGAGGAGATGTCGTCGACGCAGCGCAGCAGCGGGTGACGGACCGGACCGGGTCCGTCCTGCTGAGGCGCATCGTCGAGCATCGTCATGGAACCGACGCTATGCCGGATCCGCGACCGTTTCCCGAGCCGGTCGCCCTGCTGTGGACAGAGCGAGAACCCCACAGAGCTGTGCACGGAAACCGGCGCAGAAAGGTGCCGTCCGCCCCTGCCCGGGCGGCGTCGCACGGCGCTAGCTTCGGCGGGCTCGTCCGCCCCTGCCGGGCACCTCCGGGCAACACCCCGAGCAGCAGCCCCGACAGCCCCGAGCAACCCGTTACCTTCTTCATGGCCCCGCGAGGCACAGCACCGAGCAGCAGCCCCGACAGCCCCGGGCAACCCCCCCGGGGCAACCCCCCGGGCAACACCCCGAGCAGCCAGCCCCGGGCCCCGCGCCACGACGGGTCACCCCGGTCACCCCAGTCACCCCAGTCACCCCAGTCACCCCAGTCACCCCAGGGCGGACCGACCAGCCTCCAGCCGAGCGACCGGCACCCGGAACGGCGAGCACGACACGTAGTCGAGACCGACCTCGTCGAAGAAGTGGATCGAGGCCGGGTCACCGCCGTGCTCGCCACAGACTCCGAGGTGCAGCTCGGGGTTCGCCTCGCGACCCTTCGCGGCCGCCGTACGCACGAGCGTGCCCACGCCCTCGGTGTCCAGCGACTCGAACGGCGAGACCGGGAAGACGCCCTGCTCGAGATAGGTCGAGAAGAACGACGCCTCCACGTCGTCGCGCGAGAAGCCCCAGGTCATCTGGGTGAGGTCGTTGGTGCCGAAGGAGAAGAAGTCGGCAGAGCCGGCGATCTGGTCAGCAGTCAGCGCGGCCCGGGGGAGCTCGATCATGGTGCCGACGCTGAAGTCGATCGCCACGCCGGCCTCCTCCTGCACGTCGGCAGCGACGTCCATGATCCGCTGCTTGACCAGGTCGAGCTCACGCACGGAGCCGACCAGCGGGATCATGATCTCCGGGTGCGGGTCGCCGCCGGCCTTGATCCGCTCGGCCGCGGCCTCCAGCACCGCTCGCGCCTGCATGGTGAACAGGCCGGGGATCACGATGCCGAGGCGTACGCCGCGCAGGCCCAGCATCGGGTTCGCCTCGTGCAGGCGCTGGACCGCGGCGAGCAGCTTGCGCTGGCGCTTCTTGCGGTGTCCGTGCACGTCGGCCACGGCCATCGCCACCGACAGGTCGGTCAGGTCGGGCAGGAACTCGTGCAGCGGCGGGTCGATCAGCCGGATGGTGACCGGCAGGCCGTCCATCGATTCCAGGATCTCGAGGAAGTCGGAGCGCTGCTGGGGGAGTAGCGCGTCCAGTGCCTTCTCCTGGCCGGCCTCGTCGTCGGCGATGATCAGGTGCTCGACGAGCTCGCGGCGCTCGCCGAGGAACATGTGCTCGGTGCGGCACAGGCCGATGCCCTGGGCGCCGAACCTGCGGGCGCGGGCGGCGTCCTCTCCGGTGTCGGCGTTGGTGCGGACCTGCAGCCGTCGGGTCTGGTCGGCGTGCTCGACGAGGCGGGCGACCGCCTGCACGAGCGGGTTGTCGGTGATCTCCGGGTCCTTGTCGCCCTCGAACCAGCGCACCACGGCGGAGTCGGTCACCGGCACCGCACCCTCGAAGACCTCGCCGGTCGTGCCGTCGATCGAGATGACGTCGCCCTCGCGGATCGTCGTACCTCCTCGCACGGTGAACTCGGCGTTCTTCGTGTCGACGTCCAGCGCCTCGGCACCGCAGACGCAGGTGCGTCCCATGCCGCGTGCGACGACGGCGGCGTGGGAGGTCTTGCCGCCGCGGCTGGTCAGGATGCCCTTCGCGACCACCATGCCGTGCAGGTCGTCGGGGCTGGTCTCCTTGCGGACGAGGATGACGTCCTCTCCGCGCTCGGCCCACTCGACGGCGGTGGCCCAGTCGAAGACCGCCTTGCCGACGGCGGCACCGGGGGAGGCGTTCATCCCCTTGGCGAGCAGGTTGCGCTCGGAGGAGTAGTCGAAGCGCGGGAACATCAGCTGCGCGAGCTGGGCTCCGGTGACCCGGCGCAGCGCCTCGTCGAGGTCGATCAGGCCCTCGTCGACCATGTGGCCGGCGATCCGGAACGCCGCCTCGGGGGTGCGCTTGCCGACGCGCGTCTGCAGCATCCAGAGCTTGCCGTCCTCGACGGTGAACTCGATGTCGCACATGTCGTGGTAGTGCTTCTCGAGCTTCTCCATGATCTCGAGAAGCTCGTCGTGGGACGTCCGGTCGACCTCCGCCATGTCAGCCAGCGACACGGTGTTGCGGATGCCGGCGACGACGTCCTCGCCCTGCGCGTTCTGCAGGTAGTCGCCGTAGACGCCCTGGTTGCCGGTCGCCGGGTCGCGGGTGAAGGCGACGCCGGAGCCGGAGTCCATGCCGCGGTTGCCGAAGACCATCGCCTGCACGTTGACCGCCGTGCCGAGGTCGTCGGGGATCTGCTCCTGGCGGCGGTAGAGCGCCGCGCGGTCGGTGTTCCACGAGTCGAAGACCGCGTTGACCGCGAGGTCCAGCTGCTCGCGCGGGTCCTGCGGGAACGCACGACCGGCGTGCTCCTCGATCAACTGCTTGTACGTCGCCACAAGGTCGCGCAGGTCGTCGGTGTCGAGGTCGAGGTCCTCGTCGGTTCCCTTGGCCTTCTTCGCCGCGTCGAGGGCCTCGGAGAACACCGCGCTCTCGATGCCGAGCACCGTGGCGCCGAACATCTGCAGCAGCCGGCGGTAGGAGTCCTGGGCGAAGCGGGAGTCGTCGCTCTGACGGGCCAGGCCCTCGACGGACTCGTCGTTGAGGCCCACGTTGAGGACCGTCTCCATCATCCCGGGCATCGAGAACTTCGCGCCGCTGCGCACGCTGACCAGCAGGGGGTCGCCGGCGTCACCGAGCTTGCGTTCCATCGTCTCCTCCAGCGCGACGAGGCGCTCGGAGACCTGCTCCGCGAGTCCGGCGGGGTCGCCGCCCTCCTGCAGGTAGGCACGGCAGGCTTCGGTGGTGATGGTGAAGCCGGGCGGCACCGGGAGACCGAGGTTGGTCATCTCGGCAAGGTTGGCGCCCTTGCCCCCGAGGAGGTCCTTCTGGTCCTTGCTGCCCTGGCTGAAGTCGAACACATACGCGGTCATGAACCGATCATCCCGCGTCCGCCCCGCGGCGCAACAGCGGGTCGTTCCACTGCCCGGCTCGTCACCCGCTTGTCGAATGCTCGCCGAGGCTCCGCCCCCTTCGTTGGTCGAGTGCCGCCGAGGCTCCGCCCCCTTCGTTGGTCGAGTGCCGCCGAGGCTCAGCCCCCTTCGTTGGTCGAGTGCCGCCGAGGCTCCGCCCCCTTCGCTGGTCGAGTGCCGCCGAGGCACGAGGCGGTGTATCGAGACCAGCCCCGCCGAGGCACGAGGCGGTGTATCGAGACCAGCGCCCCAACTCGCGTGGCCCACTCGGTCTCGACTGCCCACGCGCTGCGCTTCTTGCTCGATCAGCCGCGACCTCGATCAGCGGTGGACTCGATCAGCGGCGGATCGCGCGATCGATCGCCGCCACGATCTCGTCGTACCCACGATCGGCGGCCAGCTGCCGGGGGAGTACGCCGTCCCCGTCCCTGATGGAAGGATCAGCACCGGCCTCGAGCAGCATCTCGACGACCTTCACGTGGTCGTCGGATCCGTTGCCGAGCACGATCGCCTCGTGCATCGCAGTCCAGCCGAGATTGTTGATGTGGTTCACCGGTGACCTGGCCTTCAACAGGATCCGCACCGTGGCCACATGTGCGTGCTCGCTGGCCGGGATCAGCGCCGTACCGCCATACCGATTCGTGCTCTTCACGTCGGCGCCCTTCTCCAAGGTCATCCGCAGGATCTCGTTGAGACCCTCGGCGCCGGCATACAGGAAGGCGGAGTCCTCCATGTCGTCCTTGGCGTCCGGGTCGGCCCCCGCGTCCAACAGGGCACGGGCGATCTCGATCCGGTTCGTCTTGGTGGCCACCACCAGAGGCGTACGTCCCTCGTCGTTGCGCACCTCGAGGTCGGCGCGATGGGCGATCGCCTCCTGCACGCCCTCGAGGTCGCCGCGAGCCGTGGCGCGGGTGAGCAGGGCGGTGGCCTGGCGCCGGTTCATGGTTGGCTCCGTGGCGGTCGGCGATGCGGAGGAGGAAGCGGCAGCAGAGTCGGATGCCGGAGATGAGGACGAAGCAGAGGCCGTCGGGCTCGAGGAATCGTCCGAGGAGTTCTCCGAAGGATCCGCCGGGGACGACTCGCTTCCGCACGCCGCCAGAATGAACCCCAGGACGAGTACGCCGGCAGCGACACCGACGCGCGCGGTGCGATGCGGTTCCATGGTCGCGATGGTAGCCAGTGGCTCTGCGTCCGTTGGCCGATCTGGCTGCGGGCGTGCTGACGGCCACCAAGCTCACGAGCGGGTCAAGGCAGGCTCAGGTGCTGGGTGGTGTGGTGGAACGGAGGGTCGCGACCACTCGGGTCGGCCTACGTCCGCCTGACGATCTTGAGCTTCCCGTCATCGAGCTTCTTCGTGTCATAGCGCGGGTTGTGCACCATGCGGTGATGCTGTGGGCAGAGCAGTCTGCCGTTGCTCAGGTCAGTGGGGCCGCCCCTGGACCACGGATCGTCGTGATGGGCGTGGCAGATGCTGGACGGCATCGCACATCCCTCGACGCTGCAGCCCTTGTCGCGCAGGGCGAGTGCCTTGAACTGGGATGCGGAGAACAGCCGGCGAGTGCGGCCCAGGTCGAGCACCTCGCCCTTGCCGTCGAGCACGGCGGGAACCATGCCTGCTCGGCAGGCCAACCGTCGGGCCTCGGTGGCCGAGATCTTGTGACCGTTGTTCAGGGTGGCTGTGCCGAGGCCCTGCTTGAGGCGGTCGAAGTCGATGGTGACCGTCACGGCGACGGTGCTGGCTGCGTGGCTCGGCAGCTTGTCTGCGGGGAACGACTCGATCAGTTCCATGAACGCCTGGCCGAGCTTCTCGGGGGTGATCGAGAAGTTCCGCGGCCGGTCGTCGTCATCGCCGGAGTCGGAGCCGGAATCGCCGCGGCGCGGATCGGCGAACTTCATCAGGAAGCTGCGGAACAACTCGCCGTGCACCTCGGGGATGGAGAACTTGCCGCGCACCTTGCCGTGGCCGTCGTTGCCGATGGTGATGCGGGCAGTGGCGGCCGCCTCCTCTTCTTCCTTCTGGAGCCGCTTCTCCTCCTCGTTCTCGAATCGCTCGGGGTCGAGGGCTTCGAGGAGGCCCTTGCTGAGCTTGCGCAGTTCGTCGGCGTCGAACTGGGTGGCGAGGTCGAGCATGTGGTCGCGAGCCTTCTCGAGCATGGCCGGCTCGAGGTCGTCGGGGAGCTCGTCGATGGCCCTGATGATCACGTCGGCCTGCTCGGTGCGCAGGTCTCCTTCGGACAACGCATCTGCCACGGGTGAGAAGAACGGCTTCTCGAGATGGTGGGATCGGGCGAGGTGCTTGCGGGTGTCGCTGCTCTTGAGGCGGGTCTTCCTCGCCCACCAGTGGGCCGTGCTGCTGGCGCCGACTCGGTCGCCGAGCTCGCGCTCTCCGGCGGCAGTCGCGACTCGACCGAGGGCGTGCTGCAGACGATCGGACATGCCGGTCACGGTCTTGAGCAGGGTCTCGAGCTCGGCATTGGAGAGGGGTGAGAAGGGGAGCGCGCTCAAGTCGGTGAGGGCCTCGTCGAGACGAGCGGTGACGTCTTCGTGGAACTGGAGTGCGGACACGGTCAAAGGCTCCTCTCGACCAGCAGACCCGCATGGGTCATCGGTTTCCTTGAAGCCCTTGAGTCCCCGCCCGATCAAGGCGTACCCCCAAAGGGTCGTGCGCTCATGTTGCCCAGGACGAGACCTTGAGCGAGCCCGACACACATTCCCAGTTGCCCGGCATCTCCGAGGAGATGAGCCCCGACCGGTGAGTGCCGGTGTATTCGATCGGGACGTAGTGAGATCGTACCTTTGTTCGAAAGCCCTGCGCAACCCCTCTCGTCAGATTGTGGAGAAGAATTTCGGGCTCGACGTCGACCGAGTGGTCGGCGGTGCCAGCGGCTCCAATTTCACCGGGCGCGAGGCGTCCAGGTTCATGCCCCGTTCCCTGCTCCGGGTTCGGCAGTCACAACTGCGGTGGCCGGGCCAGGTTGGCCCTACGATCTGCTCACCATCAACAACCCGAGGTGACCACATGAAGCTGTCCGAACTCACCTGGCCGATGCGTGCCGTGGCGTATCTGTTCATCGGGCTCGTCGGTTCGGTGGTGGCGTTCCATGCAGGCATGCAGTTCGAGACGTCGAGACACTGCAGCGCGCCCAACTTCGACGGTGAGTGCGACTTGGCCGGACTGGCCGGCCCCGTCTGGACCGCCGCCTTCATCCCGGCCGCGGCGCTCCTGGTGCTCGTCACTGAACTGATGCTGCTGCGAGCCAGTAGGCGGTAGCCCAGTCACGGAGTCGAGACCACGTGCGCGGCTTTCCGGTGGTCGAGGATCCACGTCGACCAGTCACCGATCGGGCGGACACCGCCCTCATCTCGTTGGTCGAGTAGGTCGCTCTGCGACCGTATCGAGACCCCTGAGACCACATGCCACCATGAACAGCATGGACACCGAGACCCGCACCTACGTCACCGGCGACCGCGAGGTCGTGCTCGACCTGACCCGCGACTGCGCCGACTTCGTCAGAGGCCGCGGCGACGGCCTGCTCAACCTGTTCGTCCCGCACGCCACCGCCGGCGTCGCGATCCTCGAGACCGGTGCCGGCAGCGACGACGACCTGCTGGCTGCCTTGGCCGACCTGCTGCCCAAGGACGACCGCTGGAAGCACCGGCACGGCAGTCCCGGCCACGGCCGCTCCCACGTGATGCCGGCGCTGATCCCGCCGTACGCCTCGGTCCCGGTCCTGGGCGGCCGTACGGCGTTGGGCACGTGGCAGAGCATCTGCCTGGTCGACCTCAACGTCGACAACCACGAGCGCGAGGTGCGGTTCAGCTTCCTGGCATGAGCGGGAGGATGTCGTCCTGGCATGAGCGGGAGTACGCCGCGTGCTGGACCCGCATCAGCTGTGAACACGGGCTCAAGCCGTCGGGTCCGGTGACCACGCAGCGCTGGTCGCGATGAGCTGGCCGGTGAGGACGACCACGAACACCAGGCCGAGCAGAGGCAGCGCGCCAGGGGCGGTGAGCCCGGCAGCGGCCAACGCATGGACTCGTCGCGGCGGGGTACCCGAGTCCGGGTGTCGTCAGGAGCGGAGGCCCCATGGGCGACACGCTCACCGACACCACTGCGAGGCGATGACATGCCGGACCGGATAGCCGACATCTGGGGCGAACGGACCCCCCATGCCAAGGGCACGGTCTGGCCGGCGCGGGTCGATCTTCATCTCGACGAAGGCGTCGAGGAGCAGGACGTGGACCGCTGGGTCCAGTCGGCGTGCCTGCTGTGCAGCAACGGCTGCGGCTGCGACATCGCGGTCAAGGACGGCCGGATGGTCGGCGTACGAGGTCGGGGGACCGACGTGGTCAACCACGGACGGATGGGCCCCAAGGGGCTCTACGGGAGCACGCCCTGGGCGTCGTCGCCCGATCGGCTGACCCGGCCGCTGGTCCACGAGGGCGGTCGCCTGGTGGAGACCGACTGGCAGACCGCGATGGGACGCATCGTCGACGAGTCCAAGCGGCTGCTCGACGAGAACGGCCCGCTCACGCACGGCTTCTACACCTCCGGCCAGATGTTCATCGAGGAGTACTACACCCTCGCGGTCATCGGGAAAGCCGGCTTGGGCACGCCCCACATGGACGGCAACACCCGCCTGTGCACCGCGACCAGTGCTGCGGCGTTCAAGGAGTCGTTCGGGGCCGACGGGCAGCCGGGGTCCTACACCGACATCGAGCACTGCGACGCGATCTTCCTCTACGGCCACAACATGGCCGAGACCCAGACCGTGCTGTGGATGCGGATCCTCGACCGCACCCGCGGCGAAGATCCGCCCAAGGTCGTGTGCGTCGACCCACGACGTACGCCGGTCGCGGAGGAGGCCGAACGGACCGGGGGAGTGCACCTGGCTCCGCGCGTGGGCACCAACCTTGCGCTGATGAACGGGCTGACCCGCGAGCTGTTCCACAACGGCTGGACCGCCGACGTGTGGGTCGCCGAGCACACCATCGGCGTCGACGACCTGCGCAAGGTCGTGGAGCCCTACACGCCGGAGAAGGTGGCCGAGATCTGCGGCGTCGAGCCCCACGACCTCCGCCGCGCCGCCGCCATCTTCGGGCAGAGCAAGAGCGTGCTCTCCACGGTGCTCCAGGGCTTCTACCAGTCGCACCAGGCGACCGCGGCCTCCGTCGCGGTGCACAACCTCCACCTGCTCCGCGGACTGATCGGCCGTCCGGGCAGCGGGGTGCTGCAGATGAACGGTCAGCCCACTGCACAGAACAATCGCGAGTGCGGAGCCGACGGTGACCTGCCGGGCTTCCGCAATTGGAACAACCAGAAGCACGTGCAGGAGCTGGCCGACCTGTGGAACGTCGACCCGCTCACGATCCCGCACTGGGCGCCGCCGACGAACGCGATGCAGATCTTCAACTACGCCGAGAAGGGCTCGATCGAGCTGCTGTGGATCTCGGCGACCAACCCCGCCGTCTCGATGCCCGAGTCGTCGCACATCCGCAAGATCCTCTCCGGTGACCAGTGCTTCGTCGTGGTCCAGGACCTGTTCCTCACCGAAACCGCACAACTGGCCGACGTGGTGCTTCCCGCGGCCGGGTGGGGCGAGAAGACCGGCACCTTCACCAACGTCAACCGCACGGTCCACCTCTCCGACAAGGCGGTCGACCCGCCCGGGGAGGCGAAGAGCGACCTCGACATCTTCCTCATGTACTCCGAAGCGATGGGGTTCACCGACCGCGACGGCGCACCACTTCCGACCTGGTCGACACCGGAGGAGGCGTTCGACGCGTGGCGCGCTGCCACGGCGGGTCGGCCGGTCGACTACACCGGCCTGTCCTACGACAAGCTGCGTGGACCGACCGGCATACCGTGGCCGGTCAACGAGGAGGCCCCGGAGGGGACTGACCGGCTCTACACCGACCCGGTGTTCCCCACCGACACCGACCAGTGCGAGACCTACGGCCACGACCTGCTCACCGGCGGCACGGTGACCGAGCAGGAGCACCGTGCGATGGCTCCGAACGGGCGGGCCTTCCTCAAGGGTGCTCCCTACACCCCGGCCCACGAGCTGCCCAGCGACGACTACCCGCTGCTCTACACCACCGGTCGCACGGTCTACCAGTTCCACACCCGCACCAAGACGGGGCGGTCCTCATCCCTCCACGAGGCTGCACCTGATGCTTGGGTCGAGCTCTCCGAGCAGGACGCCGACAACCTCGGGATCAGGGAGGGCGACGTGGTGAGCGTCGAGTCTCCGCGCGGAGCCATCGAGGTCCGCGCGCGGGTGGGCAACGTGATGCCGGGCGCGGTGTTCGCGCCCTTCCACTACGGATCGTGGGACCTGGAGGACGTTGCTCCCGACCAGCAGCACCGGCTGGCCAACGAGCTCACCATGACCGTGTGGGACCCGGTGTCGAAGCAGCCCTGCTTCAAGACCGCCGCGTGCCGGGTCACCAAGGTGAGGGCGGGCGACGGACCGGCGCCGGCTCCCACCACCGCCGCGTCGGCCCCGGCCCGGAAGGGATCCGTGCCGGAGACGGCAGGCGGGGAACCGACCACCTCGGAGGTGCTCACGGAGACCCCCGACTATCCCAACGACCCCGCTGCCGGCACCGCGCACCCGGCGCCCACCGGCACGATCGCAGGGAGGTCCTGATGCCGCACCTCAGCACGTACGTCGGCCTGGCCGATCACAGTGAGAAGACGCTGGCGGAGTCGTTCCGTGCCGTCGCCGACGGTCACGCGCAGGCTGCCGACGTCTTCCACACCTGCCACATGCTGGCCCAGTGGAGCGAGAACCATCGCGAGGGGTTGAAGCCCATCGTCGAGCGGTACGGCGAGGACGCCGACGTGGACGAGCCCGAGCGCCTCCACGCCGACGGACTCGCCGAGGTCCGGCCGGGAGAGATCGGGCTCCTGCGCGACCTGCAGGACCTGCACGTGCTCGCGGACCTGGTGCAGACCACGTGGACCGTGGTGCTCCAGGGCGCTCAAGGACTGCGCGACCACGAGCTGCTCGACGTGGCGATCTCCGCGAACGCGGAGACCTCCCGCCAGCTGTCCTGGCTCAACACGCGGATGAAGGCCGCTGCTCCCCAGGCCCTCATCGTCGACCCGAAGGAATGAGCCGCGACCTCGGTCGCGGCCCTTTCTCTCGGTGGTCGAGTAGGTCGCGCGGCCCTTTCTCTCGGTGGTCGAGTAGGTCGCGCAGCCCTTTCTCTCGGTGGTCGAGTAGGTCGCGCAGCCCTTTCTCTCGGTGGTCGAGTAGGTCGCGCAGCCCTTTCTCTCGGTGGTCGAGTAGGTCGCGCAGCGACCGTATCGAGACCAGATCAAACAACCCCACGGCGGCGCAGTCGGCTCCCCCTCCCCGTCGTCCGTGGTCGGCGTCGCCAACCCAGACGCACGCATCCTCCAAGGGGGTTCTCCAGGAAGCGGAAGGCGCGCCTGATTCTGCTCGGTGTCGGTGGCGCCGGGCATGCTGGCGCCATGCCTGAACAGCCTGCTTCATTCGAGATCATCCCCGGCGACGATGCATCGTCGGTGGTGCTGCACGTCCCACATTCGTCGACCCACCTGCCTGACGACGTTCGGCGAGGCCTCCGGCTCAACGACTCGGCGCTCGCGGCGGAGTTGCACGCGATCACCGATGCGGACACCGACGTGGTAGCCGACGGCGCCGCGATGCGAGCAGCAGTGCGGCCGTGGATCTTCGTGAACAGGGCCTCGCGCCTGGTCGTGGATCCGGAGCGGTTCCCCGATGACCGAGAAGAGATGAACAGCGTCGGCATGGGCGCGGTCTACGAGAAGACCACGCAACTTGAGACCCTGCGCACTCCGACGGAAGAGGAGCGGAGGCAGCTGATCGAGCGGTTCTATGTGCCCTACTCCCAAGCCTTCGCCGCGTTGGTGCGTCGACGCCTCGCCGCGGTGGGCCGGGTGACGATCGTCGACGTTCACTCGTTTCCGGTCGATGCGCTGCCGTATGAGCTGCACGGTGACGGCGCGCGTCCGGAGGTCTGCATCGGCACGGATGAGTTCCACACCTCGGCCGAGCTCTCCTCCGCGGCCGTGGAGGCAATGCGTGCTGCGGCTCCGACGGGTGACGTCGGGCTCGACTCGCCATTCAATGGCTGCTACGTCCCGCTTGAGCAGCACGGCAAGAACCCTCGGGTTCAGGCGGTGATGCTGGAGATGAGGCGCGACGTGGTGCGCGATGACGCAGGTGGTCTCTCACTGGCCATGGCTACCCTGGTCGACGTCATTGACGCGACGTTGCCCTGAATCTGTTGTGAAGGCGGCCCCGTGACGAGGCGACCGTGATCCCGCCGGACGCCTCGCTTGCGCTGCTCGGAGCCCGGATGGCACCGGGCACCTGGCAGAGCGTCTGCCTGGTCGACCTCAACGTCGACAACGCCGAGCGTGAGGTCCGCTTCAGCTTCCTGGTCGGCTGGGTGACGCCCGGCTGTCACGTCTCTTGCACAGTGGCGACGTCGGAGCAGCGCAGATCGCTCGGCGATTCCGGACGGTGTCGGCCGCCTCAGGTCGACGACCAACGGACCGGCGCTGGCTCCACGCCGTCACAAGCGCGGGCACGAGGGCCAGTGCGATCAGGCCGAGGGTGATCAGCTCGATGTTCCCCGCGATGAAGGGGATCCCCCCGAGCAACGACCCGGCCAACACCATCACCACAGACCACCCGACGGAAGGTGCCCTACGAGATCGCCGAGCAGGCCACGCCGACGCTGGCGATCCCGACGGTGATCCCGACGAGTGCGAAGGAGTTGACCTTCGACTTCGCGACCACGACCGGGGTGGCGAAGTCGACCACGCTCCCTGTGCAGCGGTAGGAAGGCAGGGTCGCAGCCGGTCAGCCGCTACTCGTCTAGCCGAGGTGGCCGTTCTGCCCGAGCCGACGCAGCGCCAAGGCGAGCGTCAAACGGGTCAGCCCCGGCGGAGTCGTGATCGAGTAGCCGAGCTCGGCCTCGGCGCGGGCGACCCTGGCCGCCACGGAGTTGTGGTGGATGTGCAATTGACGAGCCGTTTCCCGCAGAGAGCCGACCCAGAGCAGGATCTCGAGGGTCCGCACCACGTCCTTTCCCGCCGAGTTCTGGCTCAGCCGCTCCAGTGCCTGCACGTCCGCCACCTCGCTGATGTCCTCGGGGCGCAGCTTGGCGGCGAGGAGCTCGTAGGGCCCGAGGTCGGCCTGGAACACCAGGTTTCGATCGGCGGGACCGTCCGCCGCGTAGCGCAACGCATTGACCGCCCCCTGCCAGGCCTCGTGCACCGCGGCCGCGCGGAACGGACGGCTCACGCCCACGTGGGTTCCCTGGGGGATTGTCGCGGTGCGTTCGGGCGGAGCGTCGGTCGCGATGGCCGTCATGCCATCGATCTGGGCAAGCCGACGCCAGGCAGCTTTCGGCAGGTGGTCCATGACCTTCGCTGCGGCCGCACGATCGCCGCGCACCGCGAGCATGGTGAGGGGAGTCGAGGGAGTGGTGCCGAGGAGTTGGAGTGCTCGGCAGCGGTCGGCACTCGAGGCCAATCGTCCGAGGATCAGCTCGAGCAGGGCGGGGTCATCCATGCGCAGGGTGGACGCAGCCGGGCTGCCCAGTGCGGCGATGCAGGCCAGGCCGAACCGTTCGAGCAGTACGTCGTCGAGCGGGTACGCCCGTTGCGGACTGCGTGAGATCCACACCGTGTGACCCGACACGAGGGTGCGGGTCAGGGCGTGTCGTGGGGCGGCTCGCCGCTCGAGGGCGCCGGCCCGGGTCGCGACCATGCCGACCGTCTCGCCGGGCTCGGCCAGGCCGACCGAGCCCTCGGCGAAGCGGCCAGCCTGGGCGAGGACGGTCTGGAGGTCAGAGCGTTGCTCGATGAGGGCATCGAAGAACCCCACGACTCGCATGGCGTTCTCGGCCCTGGCGTCCAAGGACGACAACCTCAACAACAACCCCTGCATGGGCGCACCCGCTCTCTTGCTCAGTCCAGAGAACTCAGTAGACACTAGGTCTACTGAGTTCTCAAGAGGTGCGCCCGGTCGGTCAGGGGATGAGCACGAAGCCTTCGTAGTCGGCTTCGACCTGCTCCCGACAGCGGCGTGAGTAGTTGTCGTAGCCGCCGACGTACACCATGAACGACTTCGGCTTGCCCTCGATGTTGGAGCCCTTGTACCAGGAGTCGGTGCCGCCGAACAGCGTGTACGACGCAGCGGCTTCCACCTCGGCGTCCCACTTGTTCTCCCACTCCGCGGTGGTGTCGATCCGCTCGACCCCTCGCGCGTCCAGGTCGCGGATGATGTCGAGCACGAACTGCACCTGCCACTCGGCGCCGGCGATCATCTGCGCCAGGACCCCGGGGCTGCCCGGGCCGTGAATCATGAAGAGGTTCGGGAATCCCGCGACGAACATGCCGAGGTAGTTGGTGGCCCCGTCCTTCCACTTGTCACGCAGGTCCTGACCGCCGACCCCGGTGACGTTGAGTCGAGTCAGGGAGCCACTCACCGCGTCGAAGCCCGTCGCGAGGACGAGGATGTCGAGTTCGTGCTCTCCGCTGCTGGTGCGGATCCCTCGCGGTGTGATCTCCTCGATCGGCGACTCCCGGACGTCGACGAGCGTCACGTTCTCCCGGTTGTACGTCGCGTGGTAGCCGCTGTCGAGGCACACCCGCTTGGTGCCGATCGCGTAGCGAGGGCACAGTTTCTCGGCCACCTCGGGATCCGTGACGATCGAGCGGATCTTGTTCCGCACGAACTCACCCAGGATCTCGTTGGCCTCCGTGCTCACCGCGGTGTCGCTGAAGGCCACCAGCAGGTTGAACCCAGCCTGCGAGGCCCACAGGTCCTCCATCAGCGCCTCGCGATCGGCGGGATCCATCTCGAGGATCGGGCCGTGAGGCGGTGGGAACCGGGTGAGGCCGTAGTTGCTGCGCGTCGCCTCGCGTCGTTCCGCGTAGTTCTCCTTCCATTCGCGTTCGTAGTCCGGATCGAGCGCCTGATTGTTGTTGGGCATGGTGAATGCCGGGGTGCGTTGGAAGACCTGGAGGGACGCGGCGGTCTTGGCGATCTCGGGGATGATCTGGACGCCGGATGAGCCCGTGCCGATGACCCCGACCCGCTTGCCGTCGAAGGAGACGCCCTCCTCCGGCCACTGTGAGGTGTGGTGCCAATCGCCCTCGAACGAGTCGAGGCCGGCGAAGTTGGGCACGTTGGTGGCGTCGAGGCTTCCGGTCGCGGAGATCACGAAGCGGGCGGTCACCTCGTCCCCACGCTCGGTGGTCAGGTGCCAGAAATGGGTGTCCTCGTCGAACCGCAGGGAGTCGACCCTGGCGTTGAAGGCGATGTCCTCCCGAAGCCCGAAGCGGTCGGCGACGTGGTTCGCATACCTCTCGATGTCGGGCTGGGCGGAGAAGTTCTCGGGCCAGCTCCAATCCTGCTGGAGCTCTTCGTCGAAGCTGTAGGAGTACTGCATGCTCTCGATGTCCACGCGGGCGCCCGGGTAGCGGTTCCAGTACCAGGTGCCTCCCACTCCACCGCCGGCCTCGAAGCAGATCGTCGGGATGCCTTCGCTGCGCAGCTGGTGCAGGGCGTACATCCCGCCGAACCCGGCGCCGATCACGACCACCTTGTAGTGCCCGGTGACGTTCGTGTCTGTTGCGGTCATGTTCCGGTCCTCCCTGGACGTCGTCACGGCTGAAGGTTGGTCGTGCTGGCAGGGGCGGGCCGAAGTCCGAGCTTGAGCGCGGAGAGCGCCTCGGCACGCATCCGCTGCGAGACCGCGGCGTCGGGGATGGCGCCTCCCGAGCCGTGGAAGGTCCCGGGGAACAGGTGGAGCTCGGTGGGAACCCCGGCTGCCAGGAGCCGTCGCGCGTAGTCGATGCCCTCGTCGCGAAGCGAGTCGTACTCCGCGACCACGACGTACGCCGGTGGCAGGCCCGTCAGGTCCTGCGCCCGGGCAGGGGCGGCGTACGCCGGAACGTCCTGGCTCGCCTCGGCGCCCAAGTAGTGCTGCCAACTGTCACGGGCGCTGTTCGGGGTCCAGATGGGGGCGTCCGGGTAGTCGTGCATCGACGGTGTGTCGCACCGGTCGTCGAGAACCGGGATGTCGAGCATCTGGAAGCACACCTGCGGACCGTTGCGGTCCCGAGCCATCAGGGTCATCGCGGCCGCGAAGCAGGCCCCGGCGCTCACGCCAGCGACGGCGATCCGCGCGGGGTCGGTGCCCAGTGACTCACTGTTCTTCTCCACCCAGAGCAGGACGGCGTAGCAGTCCTCCACGGGTCCGGGGAACTGGGTCTCGGGGGCGAGTCGGTAGTTGACGGAGATGACGACGGCTCCCGTCGCGGCCGCCATCTGCGCAGGCAGGGCGAGGTCGCCCTCGGCGCTGCCGGTGACGAAACCGCCACCGTGCGCGTAGACCACCACCGGCCTGTCGGACTCGTCACCGATGGGGGAGAAGATCACCACCGAGACGTCAGGTTCTCCGTCAGGGCCGGGGACCTCTGCTTCGGTGATGGTGATTCCCTCCGGCGCCTCGAACGGCGGGATGCTGGCACTCATCTGGGCGAGCAGCTCCCTGGCCACGACGGGATCCGAGACGTCGAGGATGGGGAGCATTGACACCCAGGGCTGCAGCTCGATGTCGAACGTGTACGTCATTGGTGGGACCTCCGCGTGGCTGATGGACGGTCCACCTAGCCAGTCGGCTCGCTCAGGTCAGCAGCGCGACCCACGCATCGAGGAGGGCCTTGTGGACGGTTGGTCGCCCGTGCACCCACCCATCAGTCGCATAGTGGTCGAAGAGGTCGTGGAGCAACCCCCACGCGGCCCGGGCCCGCACCTGCTTCTCAGCCTCGGTCAGTGCGGATCCGGAACCGAGCCCTTGGATGATGCCGCGCACGGTGTCGTCGCGAATCGTGGAGATCTCTTCGGGGAGTTCCCTCTCGATCTGGTCGGCCTGCTGGATGGCCCAGAAGGCGGGGGCGAATGACTCCCAGCGGTCCAGCGCCAGGTCCAACCACTCCGACATCCCGGCCGGACCGCGGGAAACAGCGCCCGGGAGCAGCTCCGACAGCTCGCTGGTGCTCTGCACGATCGGCACCCGGATCGCGACGATCACATCCAGCTTCGAGGCGAAGTGCAGGTAGAACGTCGCTCGAGAGACTCCGGCCTCCGCCACGATGTCGTTGATGGTCGCAGCGGCGTATCCCTCGGTGTGGAAGACGACAAGGGACGCCTCGATGAGCCGAGCTCGAGTGAGGGCCTTCTGGTCCTCACGCTGGCTCGGGACGGATGTCTGCGTTCCAAGTCGTCTGCTGCGGCCCATTCGCGCATGCTACGTCTCGTGATCCTGCGGCGAGGGGCGGACTTCCGCCGGGTAACGCTTGGCCGGCTGCAGCACAGCCGCACGCGTCTTCGCCCGTCACTGTCGACCAGCCGACGTCGTAGCATGACGTCATGGAACGCACGGATGCCGCCAGCGCAACGATCGCGGCTACGCCCGAAGTGGTCTTCACCGCACTCACCGATCCCGACGCCCGAGCTCAGTGGTTGCCGCCGGAGGGCATGACCGGCCACTTCGAGTGGTTCGACGCCAGCCCGGGCGGCGGCTATCGACTCGTCCTTGCGTACGACGACCCTGCCGCGGCCGGGAAGTCGGCCGAGAACCGGGATGTGGTCGACGTCCGGTTCGTCGACGTCGAGCCACCGAACCGGATCGTGGAGGAGTGTGACTTCGAGTCCGACGACCCACAGTTCGCAGGCACGATGACAATGACGTGGACCATCGAGGCCGCAGAGGGTGCCTCGATGGTGACGATCACCGCGATGGATGTGCCGCCCGGGATCAACCCGGCGGACCACGCGGCCGGCATGCAATCGAGCTTGGAGAACCTCGTTCGCCGCCTGTCGTAGATCATCCGATCGCGGAATGAAGGAGACAGGGCTGAGCCCCCAAACGGGCTATTGACCGGCACCGTGGTCAGGATCAATCTGAATCATGGCGGTGCAGGAGGCCGACTACCTGGTGGTCGGCGCGGGTGCGATGGGGATGGCCTTCGTCGACGCCCTCATCGACCACGCCGACGTCTCGGTGGTCATGGTCGACCGTCGACACGGTGTCGGCGGGCACTGGCTCGACGCCTACCCGTTCGTCCGCCTCCACCAGGCCTCGGCGCTCTACGGCGTGGCCTCGACGCCGTTCGGTGGCGGGCGGATCCAGGAGCGCGGGCCCGAGGCCGGTCTGCACGAGCGGGCCACCGCCCCGGAGATCTGCGCCTACTTCGACCGCATCATGCGTGACCGCCTGATCGCCTCCGGCAAGGTGACCTTCCACCCCAACTGCGACTACGTCGGCGAGGGCCGCTTCGTCTCCCGGGTCACCGGGCGCGAGCACGAGGTGCGGGTCCGCCGCAGCGTGGTCGACGCCCGCTATCTGGCGCCCGACATCCCCTCCGTCGTGCCACCCCCGTTCGAGGTGGCCGAGGGCGCCCACGTCATCCCGATCAACGACCTGGTCAAGCTCGAGGATGCCCCGTCGCAGTTCGTCGTCGTGGGCTCGGGCAAGACCGCGACGGATGCCTGTGTGTGGCTGATCGACAACGGTCTCGACCCCGACGCGATCTGCTGGGTGCGGCCCCGCGACCCGTGGATGCTCAACCGGGCGGTGATCCAGCCCGAGCCGGCCACCTTCATCGGTGCCGCCGCCGACACGATGCGGGCTGCTTCGGAGTCGGCCTCGGCGGAGGAGATGTTCCTGCGGATGGAGGAGGCCGGCGTGGTGCTGCGGGTCGACCGCTCGGTGACGCCGACGATGGCCCGGACCCCGACGCTCGCGCAGTGGGAGCTCGACAGGTTGCGGACGATCGACAACGTCCTCCGGCTCGGTCACGTGCGCTGTGCCGCTCCCGGGCGACTGTCCCTCGAGGACGGCGAGGTGGCCATCGCACCCGACGCGGTGGTCGTGCACTGCGCCGCCCGAGGTCTGCGCACCCAGCCGCAGGTGCCGATCTGGGGGAGCGGCACGATCACGCTGCAGCCGGTGCGCGCGGGCTTCCCGGTCTTCGGCGCTGCGGTGAGCGGCTTCGTCGAGGCGACGGTCGCAGTCGGGCTGGATCCTGACCAGGCGATCGTCGCGAAGAACGCGGTGTGCCCGTCGTCGACCTATCCCAACGGGCTGCCCGAGTGGTCCCGGATGCAGGTCACCGGCGGCCGTGCGGCCGCGGCCTTCGGCGCCAACCCCGAGATCAAGGCCTGGGCCGACCAGGTCGCGCTCAACCCGGCGCGTACCTCACCCGAGCTGATGCGCTCCGACGGTGTCGCCGCTTCGGTCGAGCGGCTCAAGGCGTACGCCGGTCCGGGGATGGGGAGGCTTGCGGAGTTCGCCGGGATGTCTGCGTAGCGCCCGCCGAAGTACCTTGATTGCTGAATCGAGAATTCTTCAAGTGCATCGCCAGAGCGACGTACTCAACAGCCGGTCCAGTCAATGCATCAGCTTTCGAAGGCGTCGTCCAGGACGAGGACTTCCTTGGAATGGATGAGCATGTCGATGATGGCCCGTGATCCTTCCACATAGGCGTCGTCGGCCGGGTTCTGGGTGAACTTGGCCCCTTTTTCCTGCATGCTGACGAACTCGTCGAACTGCGCGATCATGTAGTCCATATCCATAAACACGCGCCCGTCGTTCGAAAAGATTGCGCGCCTCTCGGCGGGCACATCAATGTGGTTTGTCATGAGCGATCCCTTGGTGAGTGGTTGAACGGTCCTATGGAGCGGAACAAACATGCAGTGGTCGTTTCACTCACCTTCACCCTGCAGGCGTCGGGGGAGGCGTTTGGGAGTCTGCCGGGTTTGGAGCATGATCTTGAATCGTTCGTACCAGATGAATGAGATGCTCGACCTCGGAAAAGGTCGGCGACAACTTGAAGGCATGTTGATGGCAGGACTCGGATAACCGTGACCATGCGTACTGGGCTTTCGACGGAAGTCCTGTTCCTTCGAAAGCCACCTCGAGGCAACTGAGTTTGCTTCGCGTGCTGCTGCGTTCGCCGGCCTCGATCTTCTTGATCGCGAGAAGTTCGTCGATCGACTCCTCGAGAGCCGATCGAGCCAGCCAGCAGGCCATCCGGTTGCCATGTGAACCCGGGGAAGCGAGTTGGGCTTCCGCCAGATCCAACAAGTTGCTCATGACGCGCCTTCGCGAATGTCCTATATGAGCTTCTGTACCTCACGTGCTGAGTCACGCGGGTCCAGCTTCTCCTTCAATCCGGTGTGCATTCTCGAGCCGACGGTCCTCAACGCGAACTTGCGGTAGGGAGCCCTTGCCCAGTTGTCGAGCTCGTGGTTTTCGCGTGGCTCGCCGAAGATGGCGAGCGCTAACTTGGCGCGGGTCGTGTTGGCGTCCTCCCAGGTGGATTCCACGTCGGCAATGGTCGCTCCATGCTTCAGCGCCTGAGTGAAGTACCTGTCCTTGCCGGCTGCCTCGGCTGCGAATCGTAGTAGCCCCGGCAGAGTGCGACGCAGGGCCGCCTCCGACAGACGTTCGTGGTCTTGCTCAGTGATCATGGCGAACGCATCGTCCAGATATCGGTTCACGGGATCAGTCGACGTCTGGATTGTCACGTTCGAGTCCTTGCCACGGTTCACCTCGAGGATCGTCGCGTCCACTTCGGCACGGCGCACGGCAGCGGCCAGACGATCGTCGTGGGACAACACGATGACTTGACTGGTTTCGGCGAGTTCACTCAGCAGCTCCACCAGACCGTCGACCTTTGCCGGGTCCATGGCCTGCACAGGGTCGTCAAGCACGACGAATCTGAAGGGTGACTGGGCCATGGTGGCGCGAGGAAGGAACAACGCCAATGCGAGCGCATGCAACTCGCCCTGACTCAGCACGGCCATGCTGCTTGTCTGAGAGCCGTCGATCTGAGCTTCGATGCTCACCTTTCGACGTGTACCGAGCCCGTCGAGGGTGAGGTTTCCGATCTCAACGTTGCTCTCCTGACGCAACTTTGCCCACGCTGCCTTTGCCCCGTCACGAATCGGCGCCAAAAGGTCGTTCTTGAGCTCCAGCTCGTTTTCCTTCAGCCACCTCTCGGCCGCACTCAGGACATCGGCTGAATCCTTCTGAAGCAGCCACTCCGCCCAGATGCTGCACCAAGCACTGATGTCGGTGGCAAGGGGCTGCCAACGATCATCCAGTTCCGTGAGTTTCTGCCCGGCAGCCTTCTTCAGGTCCGCGACGCGGGCAATGACCTCGGCCTCATACAACTCGAGGTGTTCGGCAAGCTCGTTGGCTGCGGACGCTGTGTTTCCTTGGGGAGCCTTGGCCCACTCATCCCATGCGCTACGAGCTTCGCGAATCTTGTCCTCGAGGTCGGGTAATGACGTGTAGCTCAAGATGGCTGGCCTGGGTGTGATCAGGCGTCGGGCTTCGGCGAGAGCAAGTTCGAACGTTTGTCGTGCCTGCGCGTGATCCGTCAGCTCGGCTCGTTGTTGGGTCACCAAGTTACTGCTGGCTGCTGCCCAATCCTCGTCCAACGTTGCGCTCCTGCACACAGGACATGACATGTCGCCATGATCCGCGTGCACGTTGATGGCTGCCTCGAGCAGTTTCAATCTCGCCAGATTGCGCTCGGACACATTTGATCCCGCATCGGCGAGACCTGCCATTGCGCCGCGGAGTCGTTCGACCACGACGGCAGAGGTCTCACTGGTGAAGGGAACTTCCAGTGAACTGAGTCCTCGCAGTTCAGCGATCGGCCCATGGCCAAGAGTGTTCGAACCCGTGACAAGGTGGCGGATCGCGTCCAAGTCAGGCGAGGTCTTCTTCAGCAGCGCGGCGACCTGTTGGGCCCGTTCATCGTCGGACGTGGAAGCTGCCGTCTGTAGATCCTTGCGCCGCTTGGTCGCTGCGTCGCCCGGGGCTTTCCGTTGCTTGAGCCGAACTTGGATTCGCTTGAGCGCATCTCCGAGCTGCTCAGTGCCGAGCACCTTGGCGAGCGCATCGTGAAGTTCGCTGGGGCTGCCTTCCAACATGCCGCCGAGTTCCTCATAGGACAGGATCGGCCGGAATTGTTCGAGTGGGCGTTCCCAGCCGAGATCGCCAAGACCCGACTGCTTCTTGTCACCTTGTCGTTGGCTCACTGTGGTGCTGCGCGCGGCACTTGTTTCCTGGTCGTCCCAGTCCCGGGTGACTGTGGTCGGCCCGCGGCCCTCCTCCACAACGGTGACGCTGATCTGTGCCTTGTCGTGATGGAGGTTGCGCCAGTGTTCCTTCCACTGTGAGACACGATTCTTCCAGCGGTAGGTGTCGCCGGTGAGCACGAACTCGAGCGCCTCGGAAATGCTCGACTTCCCGGATCCATTGCGTCCGGCGACGATGGTCAGGCCTGGCCGCGGGGTCAGTTCAAGAGTGTCGCTGGACCGATGCCTCGGAAACCTTCGACAGTGACTGACGCCAGAAACGTGCCGCCAGCATCGGGTACTTCCTGGGCGACTGCTCGTTCACGGACTTCTGACTTGCCAGTGTTGAGCAGATCCTCAAGCTCAGAGTCACCTTCCAGAGCGACCATGACGATGAGTTTGGCTTCATCTGCCAATGCGGATTTGTCGAGTCGGGCGTTGATCCAGGCCACGAGATCTGTGCTCACGCTGTGAGCCTAGGACACCAGATGTGTCACGGGTGGAGGAATGCGAACATGCGGCATCGACGGTGATGTAGACCTGAATGATCACAGCTAGTCCAATCCCGACGTCAGTTGTCCCCACTAGGGTGTGAGCATGGTGAAGCCTCCGGATTGAGTGCAGCCAGACGCGTTTCCTGAACGCGGGATCCGCAGCGAAACACGGAGCCCGGTGACAAGCCTCGCCGATCTTGCGGCGTTGCTTCACGTGGAAGAAGCCGATGACACCAGCCAGGGTCCCTGACCTGAACCCAACACGAGGAGCCACGACAATGGGCCAGAAGCCTTCGGAGACCCTGCCGGACGGCTGGCGGAACGAGCTGGCCGACGAGCTCGACAAGGACTACTGGCCGAAGTTGATGGACTTCGTTGCCCAGGAGCGGGCCTCATACGAGGTATTTCCTCCGCAGCACCAGACGTTCGCCGCATTCGATCTCACACCAGTCGAGAAAGTCCGTGTTGTCATTCTGGGACAGGATCCTTACCACGGCCTTGGCCAGGCTCATGGGCTGTCCTTCTCAGTGCCGCCGGGAGTCTCCATTCCGCCATCTCTGCGGAACATTCATCGGCAACTCAACTTCGACCTTGGCATCGAGGCTCCCAGTCATGGTTGCTTGGACGGTTGGGCACGCCAGGGTGTTCTGCTCCTCAACACCACACTGACCGTGCGTCGTGGGGAAGCCAATTCGCATCGGCGCTCCGACTGGAAGCGGTTCACGGACGCGGTGATTTCGAGACTGAGTGAGAGTTCGGCTCCCACTGTCTTCATGCTCTGGGGCAACCCTGCGCGCAAGAAGAGGAGGCTCATAGACACAGATCGACACCTCGTCATTGAGTCGTCCCACCCGTCAGGGTTGTCCGCCTACAAGGGGTTCAACACGAGCAAGCCATTCTCCGAAGCCGATGCATTCCTCGCCAAGGCTGGTCGAGGGCAGATCGACTGGTCTGCGTTTCAGGCCAGCTAGAGCAATGCCACCCGAAAAGACCGAAGCCCACGCTGCCGCCGTGCCAACCCTCAGTCGTCTGTGGATACCTTCCACACCCCACGCCTGAACGCACCAAGAATCCGCTGATGCGTCTGGCGTGGGAGGGCTCGTGTCCCGGGCTCACCGAAGGGTGTTCCGGGACGAGCGGGGGAGTCGGCCAGCAGGTCGTCGAGACCAGCACGAGCAATCATCAACAACCCGTGAGTCGCGCGTGTGCAGGTGACCGCAAGCCGACCGAATGCCGAGTTGAACTCATCGAGGCCGGCCGCGCCCGACAGCGGATGGATCGCCACAGTGATGGTGTTGGTCTGCCCTTGCCACTTGTCGACGGTGGAAGCGTGCACGAGTCCGGGAGGCAGTTCCAGATCCGCAGTGATCTGGTCGGCCATCTCCGCGGCGTCATCGACGGCTTGGTTGCGCGTGGCCAGGATGACCACCAGAGGTTTTCCAGTTGCATCGTCTGACGAGTGGGTTATAACGGGTCCAGGAGCACCGGTGTCGTCGTACTTGCGTTCTGTGAAGGTGAAGCCGTCCGTCAGCAGTGAGCGCAGCAGGTCCTCGAGCACGCCGAGCAAGGGTTGGTCGATGTCGGCTGCTTCCGGGTCCTCGAGCCCGTCCACCTCGAGCAAGGTTGGATAGCCACTGGCGACCGAGCCCCATACGTCTGCCGACGCGCCACTCATGGGCGGCAGCTCCATTGAGCGGTCCCCGGGTGCGGCCACGCAGTCGAGTTGGTCCCAGGAGTCGTAGAACGAACGCCACAGACCCAGTTGCTCGCCGGTCGGTCGCCATACAGCGGGCAGGTCGATGGCAAACGTCGTTGACCTGTTCTCGAACTCGGTCGGCCAAGCGCGGTAGGGGTTGTAGCCGGGGTCGCCTCGCCAAGGATTCTGAGTATGGTCGATCGGCGGAAGCTGCCCGACGTCGCCGACTCCTACAGCGATCGGGGCTAGCTTCTCCACCTTGTTGAACAGGTGCAGTGCCATCTCCCACGCCTCGTCGACGAAGAGAACGTCGAATGGGACGTCACCGTTTGCGCCTGCGCCCAGACGATCGAGAAGACGCTTCGGTTCTCCGAATACTCCGAGTTTGTGTGACGTGCCGATCACCAGACTCACACCCTCAGGAATCCCGCTGGTCGAGGTGGCCACCGTGACGTCTGAGAGCACGTTGTCCGGGACCTCATCGACTCGCTTGGCCGAGACGAAGAGACACACCTTCTCCTTGCCCAGCTCCTCGCCGAGTCGCCTCGCGAGTGGGTAGATCTGGCGGTTCTTGAAGGCCGTGACCGCGACCCGGAGGCAATTGGGGTTGGCCAGAGCCTCTTTGACCATCGTCACCAGGGCATAGGACTTGCCCGCGCCGGCCGCCGCTCGCAGCAGGACCTTGTCGTAGTCCTTGACTGCATTGAGGGCCTGCATCAGCGCTTGTGTGGCCTGACCAGCGGCAGCGACGTTTCCCGCAGCCGCAAAAGAGTGGTGTCCGGCACTTGTCACCGACAGAGCAGGTTGGGTGAAGGAGATCGTCATGGGCTCAGTCCACATCGTCCGCCGTCAGGCCTTCAGGGATGGGCACGTCTTCGACCATGTCTGCCGGGTCATCGTCGAGTGCGATGTCAAAGCGGTCTTGGTCGACGATGGGCGGCCAGGTTTCTGGGTTCAGTTCTCCACGCTCGCGTCGCTCCGCGAGCTCGTCGGAGAACTCGGCTTCGCCGGCGGCGTGTGACCGACAGCACCACCGGTGCACATCCGGATCCTGGGCATAGGAATCGGGAGTGCAGGCCTGCTTCGGTGCTGCCTGCTGGTCGAGGCTCGGCCGCTTCACCGCCAGCTCATGGCCCGACCTGAACCCGCCACCGAACCACTCCATGTTGGCCAGCACCAGTTCGTCGTTCACCTTCAGCTGCGGATCAACGCCCGGGTGCCACAGCAGGCCGTCGTCATCGTCAGCTTCGAGTCGACCGATTGACACTTCGCCGAACTTGAAGCTCCCTGCTTGCACTTTCAGGGTCACGTCGTCACTCTCAAAGGAAGCCGTGCCGTTCACGTGCAGGAGCGCGACCTCGACTCCGTCCGTAAGACTCCGGGACGCAACGGACAGGCGGAGTGGCGACGTGGAGATCACGCGCGCTTTGGCCAGGTGGCGCATGCCGGCATCTGCTGCACGGTCGGCGGCATACTCGGCATCAGCGAGTACGGCGAGCTGCTCGCGGCACGTTTCATCGGCGTCGAGCATGTCCACCTGGGCGTTGCGCCAGTAGCGGAAGGTGCGCGAGAAGCGCACGAGGTCGGACGCTTCCAGAGCCAGTCGACGACCCCAGACGACCTGCGCGTCCCCCTCAAGCGTGCGGTGAACGTCGCGGAGTCGCGACTCCGGCAACTCTTCGAGCACGGCGAGCGCTCGACACAAGGTGTCGATGCGGTACTCGAGCTCGTTCGTGACCATCTCGCGATAACGCTCCGGGTCACCCTTGCCGGGTCGACCGGCACGGTGAATCTCGTCCGAGGATGCGTTGGTCAGCCGTGCGCCCGGGCTGTGCGTGCGCGAAGTGATGTCATCCGTCACCGCGCGATGCTCGAGAGGGCTGGTGGCCTCTGCCCACTCGACCAGGTAGTCGAGACGTCCAGCATCGACGGAGGGCCCACCGGGCACCAGATGGGCGGCCAGGACATCGCGCAGGACGATGACCGGCTGGCGCAGGCTGAAAGCACGCGCTCGGTCCTCCTCGAGCAGGAAACTCACCGCGAGACGCGCATCGTCGCTGAGCGGCTCGGGGATCGTGGCCTCCTCACCATCGAAGGTGAGCACGGGGCGTCCCTGCTCGATGTCGCGTTCCCAGCGGATGCGGCTGAGCTCCACACCGGCGAGTGAGTCTGCCATCGTGACGAGCAGGTCTGCGGAGGGCTTGTCGGGCACCACGATGTGTAGCGGCAGATGCCCGGACGAGAGCCCTTCACGGATGGACTTCCCCAGCAGCTCCATCACGGTGTGCCGGGTCTCGGTGGCGTTGGTTCGTTCGAAGCATTCGAACGCCCACTCCTCGTTGCCGGAGCCGTCCAGTCGTTGTACGGCGACCCCGTGGACGCCGAGCGCAGCGGAGTCTGATTTCACGACGAGAACGTTGATGGAGCCTGGTAGACCCGCAGCGTCCAAGCGTCGTCGACCAGTCCAGTGGGGGAGGCCGCTGAGGGTGGCAGTCACATTGGCGACCACTGAGTTCGGTGCGACGCCGATCTCACCTGTGCCGTTGAGCAATCCGATCAACGCCGGCCGGGTCGGCTCCGGAATGCCGAGCTCGATCAGAAGTGACTCGGGATCGGATGAGGTGCGCAACTCGGAGCGGCAGTAGTTGAAGAGGCTGCACGACTGACATGATCGCGGGTCGAAGGTTGCCACGAGGTGGGCCAGATGGCTGGGCAGCTCGACTTCCGCAATCACGTCATCGCCCAACTCCTCCAGCTGAGCCAGTCGTTCCTGCGCTCGGCCGCGGACTTCGCGGCGGTGGTCGGCCAGGTCCTCGACGATTGCTTCGGGGCGCAGGTAGACGTTGCGAGGCACAGCAAGTGCACCGAAGCTGTGAACTTCCATGCCGGACGGCAGACGACTCCAGGCCGCTGCAGACTCCGCGCCCAGAGCAACTTGGAGGAATCCCTTGAGGATGCGTTGATCGTCGATGCGCGAGCGAACCCGTTCGTAGTCCTTCGCATCGCCCATGATCAACCACGAACCGACGACCCGCTCGCCGTCCTTGCGCGCCGCGACGATGGCGAAGTCAGGCTTGATCGCCGTCGCATGGTCCTCACGCTCGAGGCTGAGGAAGGGGACGGCAAGCTTGGTGAGCATGGTTGCCTCACCGGCGTACTCAGCCGCCAGATGAGCCTGAGCCAGCTCCTTGGCGGTAGTGTCCGCCTGCTCGTGCCCGGACCTGATGCGGACGGCAGCGGGGCGATCGAGCTCGAGGAGCCCTACGGCACGCGTCAGCAGCTCAGCGACGAAGGCTTGGTCGTTGACCGCCCGCTCAAAGGCCATAGCTCGCACCCAGCGCGCTTCGGGGATGCCAGCGCTCGTGTCAGGCTTCCCAACCTTCGCGGCCAGGGCACGCCGTGACATGGCGGTCAACAATGGATCGGTGCGGCGGAAGCGCACGCATACGGCGTGCGAGGAAGCGGCGACTGCGCCACTGCCGCCTCCGGCGATCAGAGTTCCCAAGATGCCCCCTTCGCCTCTGACCATATGGCTCAAGACGATGGATGTCACCGAAACGCGGCAAGAGGGAGCGACTGTCACTGCAGTGCGATAGAAACAACACATGGGGTCGACGATCTATGACGTTCTGGACGAGCTGCGCGCAGCCGCCACCTCCGAGTCCGACAAGGGCACACAGTTCGAGAAGTTGGTGCAGGCCTATCTTCGGACTGATCCGGTCTTCGCCGATCAGTACGACGAGGTCTGGATGTGGGGAGAGTGGCCCGGCAATCAGGGGAAACACGACACGGGCATCGATCTCGTCGCGCGTCACCGTTCCACGGGCGACCTGACGGCGATTCAGTGCAAGTTCTTCGCGCCCACGACGACAGTCTCGAAGCCGATGATTGACAGCTTCCTGTCGGCCTCCGGAACCAATGCCTTCGCCGACCGGATCATCGTCTCCACGACCGAGAAGTGGAACTCCAACGCCGAGCAGGCGCTGAAGGACCAGACCAAGCCTGTTCGACGCATCGGCCTGAGCGAGCTCGAGCACTCGCGCGTCGACTGGGGGCTCTTGGATCCGACGAAGATGGTCATCGAGCTGGAGCTCCAGACCAAGAAGAAGCCGCGTCCGCATCAGGCCACGGCGATCGAGAAGGTCACCGCTGGGTTCGGAGAGACCGACCGCGGGCGTCTGATCATGGCGTGCGGCACCGGCAAGACTTTCACCTCACTGCGGCTCGCTGAGCAGAACGTGGGCGCGGGTGGCACGGTGCTGTTCCTGGTCCCCTCCATCTCGCTGCTCTCGCAGACGGTTCGCGAGTGGGTTGCGGAGTCCGAGGTGCCGATCCGCCCGTTGGCGGTCTGTTCGGACGCGAAGTCGACGAAACGTTCGATCAACGACGAGGACATCTCTGCCATCGATCTCGCGCTTCCGGCGACCACGAATGTCGATGTTCTCCGCGCCCGGCTGGACGCCGCTGGGAAGGACACGGATGCGATGACGGTGGTGTTCTCCACCTACCAGTCGATCGATGTGGTCGCCCAGGTTCAACAGGGGCGTGATCCGTTCGACCTGGTCGTGTGCGACGAGGCCCACCGCACCACCGGTACGACGCTTGCCGGTGATGACGAGTCGGCGTTCGTCCGGGTGCACAACGACGACTACCTTCCGGCGACCAAGCGTCTCTACATGACCGCCACACCACGGATCTACGACGACAACTCCCGCGCCAAAGCTGGCCAGGCCAACGCGGTCCTCGCTTCGATGGACGACGAGGACCTCTACGGGCCTGAGTTCCACCGGCTCGGCTTCGGCGAGGCCGTGCGGGCCGACCTGCTGGCCGACTACAAGGTGCTGGTGCTCACCGTCGACGAGGAGGCCGTCGCCCGGACCTTCCAAGCGCAGCTCTCCGACGACAACCACGAGCTCGACCTCGACGATGCCGCCAAGATCGTCGGCTGCTGGAACGGCCTGGCCAAGCGTGGCCGAACCGAGCACGACTTTGCTGCCGACCCCGGGCCGATGAAGCGCGCGGTCGCGTTCGCCGGCAACATCAAGGCGTCGAAGCGCATCGAGGAACTCTTCACCGATGTCACCCGCTACTACGTCGACCAGTCGAACCTCGAGGACAAGAGTGGGGCCTCGCCGCTGAGCTGCACGGTCCGCCACGTCGACGGCACCTTCAACGCACTCGAGCGCAACACCCGCATCGACTGGCTTCAGGACGAGCCGAAGCCCAACCACGCCCGCATCCTGACCAATGCGCGCTGCCTTTCCGAGGGTGTCGACGTGCCAGCCCTCGACGCGGTGATGTTCCTGTCGCCCCGCAAGTCTGTGGTCGACATCGTCCAATCGGTCGGCCGTGTGATGCGCAAAGCGCCCGGCAAGAAGTTCGGCTACATCATCCTGCCAGTCGGCGTCCCGTCCGGGATGTCGCCGGAGGAGGCATTGCGCGACAACAAGAAGTACGCCGCGGTTTGGGAGGTGCTCCAGGCCCTGCGTGCCCACGACGAGCGCTTTGATGCAATGGTCAACCGGATCGATCTGACCTCCAAGCGCGACGACAAGATCAACGTGATCGGCATTGGCGACGGCTGGAACGACGACACGACTCAGGGCACGCTCAACCTCGCCTTCGGCGACCTCGATGCCTGGCGCGACGCGATCTACTCCAAGATCGTCGCCAAGGTCGGCACTCGTCGCTACTGGCAGGACTGGGCCAAGTCGGTCGCCGACATCGCCACCCGCCAGACGACCCGGATCAACGCGTTGCTCTCCGACCCCAACTCGGAGGTGGCGAAGGAGTTCGACGTCTTCCTGAGCGGCCTGCGCGGTAACCTCAACGAGGGAATCAGCCAGACTGACGCCGTCGACATGCTGGCCCAGCACCTGATCACCCGACCGGTCTTCAACGCGCTCTTCGAGGGCTCGCGGTTCCTGGACCACAACCCGGTCGCCAAGGCGATGGAGCGGATGCTCGCCGCGCTCGACGAGCACAACGTCGACGACGAGAACAAGACGCTCGAGAAGTTCTACGAGTCCGTCCGGATGCGCGTGCAGGGAGTCGACACCGCCGAGGGTCGTCAGCGCATCATCATCGAGCTCTACGACACCTTCTTCGCCACCGCGTTCAGGAAGACCGTCGACAAGCTCGGCATCGTCTACACCCCGGTCGAGATCGTCGACTTCATCCTCAAGTCCGCCGACGACGTGATGCGCCAGGAGTTCGGCCAGGGCCTCACCGACGACGGTGTCCACGTCCTCGACGGCTTCACCGGCACCGGCACCTTCATGGTCCGGCTGCTCCAGTCCGGCCTGATCAAGCCCGAGGACCTCGCCCGCAAGTACGCCAACGAGCTGCACGCCAACGAGATCCTGCTGCTGGCCTACTACATCGCCGCGGTCAACATCGAGACCACCTACTACGACGTGATGACCCAGGTCTCGGCGCCCGGCGGCGGCAAGCGGGCGGCCAGGCCGGGGCATGAGTACGTCGAGTTCCCCGGCCTGATCCTCACCGACACCTTCCAGTCCTGGGAGGCCGACGACCGCCAGGACCTTGACGTCTTCCCGGAGAACAACGAGCGGCTCGAGCGGCTCAAGAAGCTGCCGATCACGGTGATCGTGGGCAACCCGCCCTACTCAGTCGGGCAGGACTCCGCCAATGACGACAACGCCAACGAAAGCTATCCAGGGTTGGATGCAGCGATCCGCACCACGTACGCGGCGCGGTCAGCCTCCAAATCGGTGCGGATGCTCTATGACTCGTATGTCCGTGCAATCACATGGGCCACCCTGCGGGTCGGCGACAAAGGGATTATCGCGTTCGTGACCAACGGTGGCTTTCTCGACTCCAACGGTGCTGATGGCATGCGCAAGACCTTGGCAGAGGAGTTCGACGCGATCCACGTCTACAACCTCCGTGGCAACGCGCGGACGGCCGGTGAGCAGCGAAAGAAGGAGGGCGGCACAGTCTTCGACGCCGGTAGCCGCGCGACTGTCGCCGTCACAGTTCTTGTGAAGAACCCGACGTCCGACTCTGTGGATGGGCACGCGACCATTCACTACACCGACATCGGTGACTACCTCACCCGTGAACAGAAACTGGCGATGCTTTCTGATGCCGGGTCCGTGCTAGGACTTCTTCCTCAATCAGTAATCATCAAACCCAACGAGCATGGGGACTGGCTCAACCAGCGGCGCGACGACTTCGGGGTCTTCGCAGCAATCTCCGGCGATGGAGGGCTCTTCGGACTCGCATCACGCGGGCTCACCACGAACAGGGATGCTTGGGTCACCAACTCAGGTCTTGGGAACCTTCGAGAGAGTGTTGAGCTGACCGTTCACACGTACAACTCAGATCTGGGGTTGCGGCACTCCGAGGCGACCAAAGATCCGAGGCGGATCAGCTGGTCGCGGAGACTCATCAGTCGCTTCGAATCCGGAGAGCGGCTAGTGCTGATGGAGACTGGCTTCCGCACAACGACCTATCGGGCCTTCTCCAAAGAGCACACGTACTTCGATCCTCAACTTAATGAGGATCGACGTCAACTACCGCGACTCTTCCCGACCGCAGAGACGCTCAACCAGGGCATCTACCAAGTCGGCGCCGCGTCCGAAGTGCCCTTCTCGGTGTTGATGGTCGACACAATTCCGAATCTGCACGTCACAGGAGCAGGCTCTGGGGGCAGTTTCTTCACGCGGTGGCAATACCAGCCAGTGGCCCAAGACGGCGTCCTCGATCTGGGTGGCGAAGGGGAGGTCGTCGACGGGTACCGCCGCGTCGACAACATCACCGACGAGGCTCTTAGACGTTATGAGGCGGCGTACGGGGGCAAGGTCACCAAGGACGACATCTTTTTCTATGTCTACGGCCTGCTTCACTCGCCGGAGTACCGCGAGACCTACGCCGCTGACCTGAAGAAGATGCTGCCGCGCATCCCGTTGGTCGAGGATCCATGGCCGTTCGTCGAGGCTGGCCGGAAGCTGTCAGAGCTCCACTTGGGCTACGAGTCGGTGACGCCGTACCCGCTCGACGGGCTCGACGTGGAGCCTGATGGGTTCGAGGATCGCAAGCTCGCACCTCGACCAGCGGACTATGACTTCTTCCGGGTCCAGAAGATGGCCTTCCCCAAGGTCCGCGACCCCGAGACCAAGAAGCTTGTCGCCGACAAGACGCGTGTCGTCTACAACTCCCACATCGAGCTGAGCGGCATCCCCGCGGCGGCGTACCGCTACATGCTCGGCTCCCGCTCGGCGGTGGAGTGGATCCTCGACCGCTACCGGGTCAAGACCGACAAGGCCTCCGGCATCGTCAACGACCCCAACGACTGGAGTCGTGAGGTCGAAGATCCCCGCTACATCATCGATCTTCTCGCCCGCATCGTCACGGTGAGCCTCGAGACGACGAAAATCGTCGACAACCTGCCCGCCCTCGCCATCCGAGAGGACCAGAACCCCTTATGAGTGCTTCCCAACAAGACGGTTTCGGCGCGATGTCGTCGTACGAGCAAAAGGCGTGGGATCGAGCGGTGCGCCGTCTCAACGCGCCCCCAACCGAGACCCGAAAGATGTTGAACCGGGCAACCGGGTCGATCTCGAGTGCTGCCGGCAAGGTATGGAAGCGGGTTCCCTTGCACGCCGACATGGAGCAGCAGCTTGAGAAGGCATTAGAAGGCCTTGTCGCCGTGACCCTCGAGCCCGCCATGAAATCAGTCAGTGTGGAGCGTGTAGCCAATCGAGTCGGGACGTCCTTCGCTGATTTTGGAACTTTGGACCTTGAACGTCTCGACCGAGCTTCGCCACGCACTCGTGGCTTCTACACCGTCACTGCCTTGGCCGAAGGCAGCGCCAGTGCCCTTGCGGTGACGGGCGCCACCGTCGCGACCACTGTGTCTGGTGGCACCACGGCGGGCGTTGCTATAGGAGCGGTTGCCGCTGACGTGGCAAGCAGCATTGCGCTTTTGGGGCGCATTGTTGCGGTAGCGGCCGCTGAGTACGGCTACGACGTCCGTATGCCCGACGAAGAAGTGTTCGCGTTGGGGACGATCTCGGTCGGTTCCGCCGGCTCTCCAGCCGCTAAGGTGGCCGCTCTCACGTCACTGTCGCGGCTCACCCAGCAGATGATGCGGAAGGCGACATGGGCACAACTCAACCAGAACGGTCTGGTGAAGTTGATCGACGCCATATTCAAGGCGCTCGGCCTAAGGCTGACCCACCAGAAGCTGGGACAGGCGGTGCCATTCGCCGGGGTTCTGATCAATGGTGGATTGTCGGCGCAGATGGCGGATCACACCTACCGAAGCGCACGTGATGTGTATCGCCTCCGGTTTCTTTCCGACAAGTACGGCATTGACCCGGAATCCTGGGTCACCGTCGCTGAAACGCTGGCCGATGACGTAGTCCTAGGTGCGGCTCTAGATGACATCGAACTGATATCCAACGACGAGAACGATGATGATGAATCCGGGGAAGGTGACGAGCAGCGGGAAGGCGACGAGCTATGACGAATAATGAAGCCCTCGACCCGAACCGGCATTCGGTTTCCCTTGAGCAGATGCTGGAGCACAGGTTCCTAGCCGACCTCACTGCGCAAATGTGGTTTGGTCGTGGGCAATTGGTTGATGTTCTTTCATCCAAGGTTGACGCCTTCGGGTATGACTTGGTGCTCGAAACGTCGGAGCAAGTTCGGCACGTACAGCTCAAGACCAAACGCCAGGGCGGCAAAACCGGGTATCAGAAAGTGAGCACGTTGTTGACGCAGCGGCCAGCAGGGTGCGTCATAGTGATTGGCTGGCAATCCTTAGGCGAAAGCCCTTGGTTGGAGATCAGTTATCAGTGGTTCGGATCCGGCCCGGGAGAGGCCATACCCGAACTCGGCGATCGGGTCGCCAAGCATGCGAAAGGGAATGCGAGCGGCACCAAGCTCGAACGTGCGGGGATTCGTGAAGTGGCGATGGGCCGCTTCGCCAGGGTTGAGTCGATAGGCGAACTGTGCGACCTGCTATTTGGCCCGATCGCAGCAGAATAGACCGTTATTTTCATCTCGTGAGGAGGGCTCAATTCATGGCCGGCCACAATCCAAATCCCATTCGTATCGACGTCCCTGACGACAACCGTGTTGTCTTCGGCAATGATGGGCGACTGTTCATGGACATGGGATACATGATCGACATGCTTGATGATTTTGTCGGCAATGTCGAAAAAGGTGCAGGTTTCAACCACAACAGCAGTGACAAGGATTTCGCAGAAGGGGCACGAATGGTCGTAAGTCTCCTTGTTGCTTCCCGCGACGAGATCTCGATCGAGGATTCGTATCTCAATTAACCGATCGCACATTCGCCGCGGCGCGCTATGTGCGGTCCGCTAGTGCGATAGATGCATGACGGTGCGGCAGGACTGCCCGTCCGCCACCACACAGAGGAGCTGGTGATGTCGGCACCGACCTGGCATCAATACATGGCACCTTCGTTGCAAGTGCTGCTTGATGGTGAGATCCACCGAGCACGAAGCCTTGTGGAAGGCGCTGCGGAGCTGCTCGAGCTCACCCAGGAACAGCGACGGATTCTCGTCCGTCAGATCAGGAGCAGTGGGTCAATCGTGGCGACTGGGCCTTATCCTAGTCGCGCGGTCGTTGGCGACCCAACGCACGAGCCGGGGGCATGCCCGGATCACCAACGTGGGAAGGAAGTTGCTCGCTGATCATCCGGACGGCATCACGGAGCGTCATCTGCGTGCACTGTCCGGGGGTGTGAACGCGCCGCACACGTTTAAGGCATTTCCGAGTCACGCTGAGTCGACTTCCGTCGCGGCTCCGGAGATCGAGACCGCGTTGGATCCCCCAGGAACAGATCGAAGGTGGAATCGCACGCATTCATGCCGATGTTGCAGACCAGCTGCTGACCCGCATCCATGAGCAGGAGCCAGCCTTCTTCGAGCAGGCCGTGCTCGATCTGCTCATTGCCATGGGATACGGCGGAGCTGAGGGCAGGGCGGCGCGCACCCAACTGTCGGACGACGGGGGTATCGACGGAGTCGTCGACCAAGACGCACTCGGACTAAGTCGGATCTATGTCCAGGCAAATCGCTACGCCCCTGATTCATCCGTCCGCCGACCCGAGATCCAGGCATTTGTTGGTGCTCTGCAGGAGAACCAAGCGAATCAAGGTGTTTTCATCACCTCTGGACGGTTCAGTTCAGGTGCACGCGACTATTCAACAAACCTGTCCACCCGCGTGGTTCTGATCGACGACACCAGGCTGGCGGCGCTGATGATCCGCTATGGCGTGGGGGTGCAAGTGAAGCGCACTGTGCAGATCGTTGAGGTCGACGAGGACTTCTTCGAGTAGGGGAGATACAACCTCGTCTCATCACGGCGCGAGATCAATCTTGAACTCCTTCAGCGCTTCGGGATCAGCGTCAAGTCCGCGTCTGCGGAGCACATCGAGCACGTCCTCCTGACGCGGTTGCCCAAAAGTCAACCGGTAAAGCGCGACGTCACGCTTCATTAGGTCGTACCGCTCGAGGTCTGTACTGAAGGCGAACGGGGCGATGTGTCGTTCGATTCTGTGGGGTCCGGGATAGACCCAACCAGGCGAGAAGTCCCCGAGTTCCTCTTGATGATCCTTCGCCAGCTCATACAGCTGATCCCACGGATGCATGGCAGTCTGCGAGAGGGCGACGCGTCCGTGTGCGTACGCAACGTTCTTCCGGACGGCGTGGCCGCGGTAGCGATCGACCCGTCCCTCGCGCTGTTCGAAGTCGACCGGGTTCGGCGGCGTATTCCAGTGGAACACCGCGTGACACCACCAGTGGAAGTCGATGCCTTCCTGCCCGACCGACGTTGACGCAAGCACGAATGGCCAGAAGGGGCTGTTGAACGCACGTCGCACTTCGGGTTGACGAGCGTCCTCGGCGTCTTGTTGTCGCCCGCCATATCGGAGGGCGAACCGGGCGGCAAACGACAGACCTTCGGTGAGATTCCCGGCGTCCAACGCGCGGAGGGTTGGTGACCTCAGGCTGACGGCTTCGGCGACCTCATGTGCGACCTCGAGCAGCAACTCATCCGTCGCCGCCCCCGAGGCACGGTCGGAATACAACTGATGGACATACTCGTCCAAGACCGCCTCGAGGTTGCCCATCGCGATGTAGCGGAGCACCTTGCGCCAATACGGCATCTCCGCCGGGCCACCCAGACGTTCAACGAGTTGGATGGCATCGGGTCGGTTGAACAAGGAACGGAGCCCGTTGGCCAGGGTCGCCGCGGACTTGAAGAGGCCCCAATCAGTCACATCTGCGCTGTCACAAACGAGCCGGTTCATGGCACGCCAAGCGACGTTTGCGGGGGAGTAGAGGGCGATCTCGGCCAGCACCTCGAGGGCTTCATCGTCGAGACGGGCATTTCCCTCGCCCAGCGCAGTGCGCGCAGCCCGTATGTGATGCGCGAGACCATTCGGGATATCTCCGGGTTCAGCCGGCTCGCCTTGGTTCTCAACTTCGGTGCGGGTTCCGACCAACGCCTGCGCCAGATCGTGGTCTGACCGTTCCGGCCAGGAATCCGACCATGAGAATGCGGTGCGCCAGATACGGTCCTGCGGCTCACTCCCACCTGCGTCAGGGTGCGGGGTCCCGAGTGGTGCCTGGTTGGCATGCTCGGCAACGGCGGTCCTGGCAAAAGCCAGTGCCTCGTCCGGGGGCAGCGGCCCGCCACCGTTCGCGGCAACCCAGACAATTGGGTCGGCCTTCCCAGCGAGGCCGGGTAACGGCCAGTGACACAGGAAGGCTGCCATCTGCTTCGGCTTGCCGTCGGCAGCCGCTGTGTACTGGAGGCGACGGGCGATGTTCTTTCTGACGTCTGATGTGTATGCCGTGTAGTGCTGGCTGCCCTCCACGGCACGACGTTCTGCCTCATAGCTCAGGATGCTCGCGACCGACGAGGGCGTCGCGGTCCAAGATGAGAAGACGAGCCGCTTGGTCATTTCTCGGGCGAACTCGTCCGCGAACGGGCCCGAAGGTTCGACGTACATCAAGGACGGCGGCAGCCAGAGCAGCTGCCACCAACCTTGGTCAACCGTGTCCGAGGCGAGGACGCGCATCCGTGCGTTGCCGGGCTCAAGCTCCTCGAAACGTTCCAGCGACCTGCCACTGATGTGGTGGGAGTCCTTGAGCAGCCCCGCGAGCTCGGGGGTCTTTTCGGCGTCACGCAGCCGGCGCCCGAGCTGGTAACCGTCGGCAAAGGTGAGGAAGTACGGCGCCGACTTCCAGTATTCAGCAGTGACTAGCCCGTGATCACGCGACTGTCGGACTGCGTCGGCCACGCGGTGCATGGTTGCGAAGTCCGTCAGGTCGGCCGCACGCAGATCCGAGGCGCTCACCACCCGCTCGACTGTCATTCCCTCGTTGGGCAGCGAGGGACGCTCAGCACGCGACATCAACTTGAGCAGGTGCTCGCGCAGGTTGGCAGGTATGTCGCTGACCATGTCGCCGCTCAAGAGCGCGGAGCGGTAGTTCCGGAGACCAGCGCGGATGTCATCGACGCTGACGTCCTCGCGACCCTTCGCTAGGAACTCGAGAGTCCTGAAGAGATCCTTGGCGTGGTCCTCGCCATCCTCCCCGGCGAAGGTAAACGGCTTGTACGGGGTAGCGGACAGGAGCAGCACCTTGGCTGCGTCGTACTCAAAGAGGTGGTGGGCAAGTTCTCCGGCGGGGTTGTTCTCCGACAGTAGGTGCCGGAAGCGTTGGAACTCGTCGAGGATCACCAGATCTGGCTCGAGCGTGTGCACGCTCGCAGCCGCCAATGCGGCGCGTAGCTCACGGACCAGGTCGATGGCTGAGCGTCGCAGCTCCTTGGGAATCGAGTGTCGTCGACCCATCTCGGCGACCAAGGTTTCATAACGGCCGCCCAGGCCAGGGTCTCCACCGACGGCGAGCACCTTGCCGAATTCGCCAAGGATCACCGGGTCAATGCCGTCATCCCCGAGGTCGTGACGCAGCCAGTTGAGTTGTCGCTCGAAGTTCTCCAGCGTTGCAACTCCACCTTGGAACAAGAGCTTCGTGGCGCGTCGTTGGTGGCCGTCCAATTGGTAAAGCTCCATGAGCGCGATGGCAATCATGGCGCGTTCACGGGCCTGCCCGAGGCTCTGACCCATGTCGAATGACGTGCCCGGAGTGAACGAAATGAGGTTGACTCCGCCGCCCTCATCTTTCGAGCGGTTGAGGCGACGACTGTGCTCACCGAGCAGCGTCAGGCGGCTCGAGAACGGGATCTCTCCCTGCCCTGTGACGTTCAGCCGGCGGATGTTCTGCCGGGCGAGGTCGCTGTTGGCGCACACGTAGACGACATCGATGCGCGGAATAGAATCCTGCAGTTCTTCGATGGCACGCGCTATGACTCCCTGCGCGACGCGCGTCTTCCCTAGTCCAGTCTCGTCGGCAACGAGGAAACGGTTGGCGTCTGCGGCCCCGTAGAACTGTGTCATCACGTGCTCGACCGAGCGTCGCTGAAACTTGGTGAGGTCGCGCAGCCACGGCGTTGCGTCGTAGCGGCTCATGCCAACTCCTTGTTCGCGGTGGCTGCGTCTCGAACGACACTCCAGAACTCGCTGAATCCCTCCGGGAGCGCCTTCCGGCCAGCCTCGGTTCCCTCGAGACGGGCGACGAGGGCGTCCAGATCGGCCAACGCCTCGGGGCGGGTCGCGAGGGCGCCGAGCACCATCTCGAGAACGCCGCTTCCGCCTTCCCCGAACGGACTGGCGCCGCCGGTTCCGGTAGATCGTGTGGACGCACGGTCGACCAGTGCGGCCGGTTTCCCCAGGCTGAGCAGGAAGAAGAGGAACCTGAGGAACTTGTCAGGGCTGTCCATCTGTCTGGCCAGGACTACGTCGAGTCGATCCTTGGGCTCGTTGATGAGTGCAGCAACGACGACCGTGGACGCCAACAAACCTGTCGGCGACACCACTCGGATGGCCAGAAACGGCGTGATGTCAGGAGTGGGAACCGCGGGCACGACAGTGTCGAGGGCTACGCCGGGTCCTACCGGCGCTCCGTGCTCGGGCAGAGTCAGCAATTCGACGGTGGCGTGCCAACCGGGTTCGAGACTGAACGGTTTCTCGGAGGTCAGGTGCAGATCGTGAGTGTCATCCGTGCCGGAGCTGATCACCTCAACGGAGAAGGTCATGCCGGCCACACGACGCACGGCGTTTTCGAGTTCGCGTTGGAGGGCGTCTTCGGCCTCATCGACCTCTGCCTCGGTCGGTTGATAGGGCTCAGTCATCGCCATGAAGGTGCCGTCATCGCCCAAGAATCGTTCGATGCCGAAGTGGTTCTTGTGTCCGCGGATCTCGACCAAGAATTCGGTGTTGTTGGTGAAGGCGGCGCCTGTCGCATTGGCTGAGCCGATGAACACGTGAGACTTCGACCAGTTCTGGGATTGCTCGACTACATACATCTTCGCGTGCAACTGACCGCCGAGTCGTGACCCCTCGACTTCCTGTGACACGGCCAGTTCGTCGAGGACTCGTGCTTTGAGGCGACTGGTGGTGACAGTTTCGAGCTTCTCGAGTTCTTCAGCCCGGGACAGAATTTGAATCTCCCCTTTGGGTCGAATGCGACTGAGGCCGGCGGCGTCCACGAAGGGGGAGACAACGAGGTGGCGGGCTCCGCTGAAGTCAGTCGACCTCTTGCGATTGGGATTCAGGTAGTGCAGCACCGCCTGCTCGGCGCTGGGCGGCAGCTCCCAGACAATGCGCCCTGCCTCGTCGGCCAGTTCGGAGATCGCCTTCCGGCGGGCGCCGCTCAGCGAAGGAGTCGCACGGTCCGGCAGGCTCACCAGGAAGTCACGCAACGCTGCGCTCGCCGGCTGGGTCTTCTTTGCGATGCTCTCGGAGTCGAGACGCACCGCCAGATCCCACGACGAGTCCATGGTCAGGTTGCGGGTCAACACCAAGAGTCGGTACGACGGCGGGCCTGCGTCATCGACATACCGAATGAACCAAACCTTCGGGTGGAAGAGCCCATGGCTCGAGGGAGGACGCACAGGGTGCACCATCGGTTCGAGAAATGCGAGGAGATCGGGTGACTTTTCGGGAACACCGATCGCGCCGGCCTGACAGAAAACGTCGATTCGATCTGCCGTGCTGCGGATCGACTCGAGTGTTGCGATCGGGTCGGATGTGCCACTCGCAAGGTGGAACCCGGTGAAGGCGAGCGCGGGCAACAGTGTCGCAGTCAGGTCCAGGGCGAAGGTCGTCGCAACCGCGCGATCGAACTTGGCTCCATTAGGTGGTGCCAGCTGGTCCATCAGCAGGGTTCGTGAGTCAGGCGCCAGCACGGTCGAGCCCGTTCTGAATGTCGTTGACGATGGTCTTTACGGTGCCCCATCGGTACGTGAGACGGCCTGTGCCTGACTCCCCGGACCAAGCCGCAAGCATCTTCTCGTTCTTGAGCCTGGACTGGGCACCCTTGCGTTTTTCGCGCTCCTCGACCAGGGCGCGGAGCACAGAATCGTCTGCGGTGTCGGTGGCCGTGCGAAGCCCATTGACCCAACTGTTCACGAACTCCTGAGCACGACGCTGGATATTGGGGTTAGAACCCTTCGTGATCACCCACATCCGTTCCAGGTCCCAGGTCCGCAGAGCGCCTTCGCTCGTTGCGCGCAGTTCCTGATGCCATTCGGTCAACCGTTCGCGAAACTCGGCCGGCCGGTCCGAGTCGTCTTCAGCCAATCCGTGCTCCTGGAAACGTTCCGCGATCAACAGGTTGTAGAGGAGCGCGGCGCCCTGCATGACGCTGCTGAACATCCGGGCGTGGTGGAGTTCCTCAAACTTTGACTCTGAGACGGCGTACCAAGGGGCGAGTGAATCTTGAGCAATAGGTTGATCCTGCTCAAGGAGGTGTGCGAGCACAGTGTCCTGAGTTGAGGTGACGATGCGTTCCTTGAGCCAACTTGCCTCCTCGGCTGTCATGGCGAAGGCTTCCTCAACCCGGTCGGGGAAGCCCTGTGGAGCAGGGGGAACCGTTCGATTCCACTCTGCGGGAGAGCGCTGCGTGAGCTCGGTAGCACCCTCCGCCCCGGAGGAGGGCAGCGTGAGGGCACCGATGCTGCCCCTGTGCTCGCGGACGCCGTATCGGAGCATGCCGGTCCAATAAATGTCGGACGGCAGGTTGCGCACGTTGACACCGGCTCGAGCACCGATCAGCCCAGCCTTGTCTTGGGAGCTTGATCCGTGCAGGGCCTTGATCAAAGCCCTTTCGTTTGCGCGCCCCTTTGTCCGATGTGTTGGGCCGGCCTGTCGAGTCACGTTGTTCGCCATGTAGCACCAAGGAATGAAGAGGTAGTAGCGCGCTCGAGTCTGCAGCACGGAAGTGCCGGGGAAGAGGAGATCGCTGAACGCATCGCGAATCGGTCCGATTCCCAATTCGTCGCGGCTCTCCTTGTCGTTGAACATGGCGATGAGTTCGCGGGCTGCCTTCTGCTCTGCCGGTGTTGAGTCCAGCCAAGCAATCAGTGACGGCATCGTCCCTCGTTCCGTAGCGGGTCGGTACAACGTTGACCATAGGGCAGAGTGGTGTGAGACCACAGGGGGTCATTCCTCGTGGCCAATCTCCGCGGAGTTGCTGCTCTTCGCCGAAAGCGGATCACGTACGCGTAAATCGGGCACAATGGCGAATGACCCAGAGGCGCGCGTGATACGAACGACTTGTGGGCACTGGGATCGAATGAAGTGGCAAAGATCGGCATTCTCGGACCGCTGTGGGTTCGGAAAGTCCCAGATGCTGGTCCGACGATGAGGGGCACAAGAGTTGAGTGATGAGGCGCAAACAGGCAGCAGAGTCAGCTTGCACCCGACCACGATGGAACTGGCTGAGGCGCTTGCGCGTGATGCCGCCAAACGCGTCGAGATAACTCACAGCGATGCGAACTGGCTCGCGATCGAAGAAGTGTCCAGCACTATCACCTTCGTCGAGGCAGAAGGCGATGAGTTACGCATTGTTCCGTTCCTCGGGGACGCCGATGCCATCACGACGCGGCCTTTCGTACGTGAAGTCAGGGCGTCATGGCTCGATGGTGAACGTGAACTCGTCGTCGACGTATCGGCCCTCTCCAGTTATGCCGATCGTGGACAAGTCATCGATCTCATGCATGCCGCTCTCGATGCGCGGGCGCAGTCGCCAGAGGACTCCAAGTCTGTTTCCGTCCCGTTGTCAGCTACCGCAGAACCCGATGTGGCGGGTGCCTACGAAGAAGTGAACTTCGACGAGCCCGCCATTGAAGCAGTGGTCGACGAGCCCGGCGAGGATGCTCCCCCTGTCATTGATGCGCAACTACGTGCTGACGTCAGCGCGCAGTGGTCATGGGCGTCATCATCGGCCCGCATTCCGCAGATCTCTGATCTCACAGTCGCCCTGTCGGAGCCCTTGGCGCAAGCACGCATCAGTGTCAGAGTCCATGACTCTGATTTGGAATTCGGAACGAAGGTCGCGTTTGAGGGACCCCTCCCAGCGGGAACCACCGCGGTTGGAAGCATCAACGTCCCACTCTCCGCCCGGGTGATGTCGCAGGTCGAGGAGCGGCGTAGTGCCGAATGCGTGATTTCCCTGGAAGACGTAGCTACTGGACGGGCTCTGTCGCGCTTCGAAGAGGCCGTTGACCTTCAACCCCGTGATCTGTGGTTCTGGCGAGGGGACCCGCGCCGCTCCGAACAGCGCGTTCGCATGCGTCAGCGCGTCGAGGAACTGGTGAGTCTCCTTGAAGCAGAACCTGACAGCCCCGATTCCGAAGCCCTCGCGCGTGAGCTGGAAGAACTTGTCCAACAACTCGAAGTGGACAACGCCAGCTCCACGCTCCTCTCGCGTTCTCTGTTGGCGTCATTCGTCCGGCCGAACCATCCCGAGATCGCCAAGGTGGCACGTGAAGCCGCCGCACTGCTGGGCGAGACGACCGGCGATGCCTCGTTCTTCGCCTATCAGATCGGAGACGTTGCACAGGCCGAGGATCGGGCTGACGCCACGGTCACTGCCGTCTATGAAGCACTCAGAGCTCGCTCCATTGCCTACGCCGAGCCTCCGCCCGGCTGGGACTATCGCGGTGACGGGCAACGCATCCGAGACCACGGCGCGGTCGCGAAATCTGGGCTGGGCACGTGCATGGACACGACAGTTCTCACCGCTGCAGTCCTCGAGCAGGTCGGCCTGCATCCAGTGCTTGTGCTCATTTCCGGGCACATATTCATCGGCTATTGGCGAAGGGATCCACTGCCCGAGAAGGGTTCGATGCCAGAGTGGTATCCCGGCACGCCGGTGATCGGCAATCGTGAAGCCGTCAGTTCTCTTGTCGACGGGGGCTGGCTAGGTGTCATCGAGACGACTGCCTTCACCGCTGGCCAGGACGCTCCGGCGGCGGAAGCACGCGCACTTGCGCGTCATTCTGTGAGCCGGGGGCTGGGCGACGGGTTCTTGGAGTTGATCGACCTGGCGGCAGCGCGCCAGGCCGGGGTGTCTCCTCTTCCCGCGATCAACGAGCGTGCCGATGGAATCACCGAGATTGTCGAATACCGGCCAGGGAGTTCCGCGTCCGTCACCGAAGTACCGACTGAGGCGCTTGACACCACTCCACTGGAACGACAGATCGACAACCACCCTGCCCGTTATCGCACCTGGAAATCTTCACTGTTCAGCCTGAACGCGAAGAACGCGCTCCTGAACCTCGGCAGCAACGCCCGAGTCCAACCACTTGTGCTTCCTCCTGAGGGGCTCGGCATCTTGGAGGACAAGCTCAACCAAGACGTGTCGTTCAAACTGTGCAGCGGTTATGACATTCCGGAAGTCTGGCGAGCCCGCGACATCGCCAATGCGCTGCAGCTCTTGGAGTCTTCGACGCCCGAGGGGCGGGAGGAACTCGTCTCCCACCTCAAGGACCGGCGCCTTTACGTCCAACGGATCGGCCGGTCGGGAGGCAAGTCCGCGCCGCTCACTGAGGCCACTTTCTCCAAGGAGATCCGCTCGATGGCGCACCGGGCGAAGTCTGCGCGCGATGAGAGGGGCATGAATCCGCTGTTCCTCTGCCTTGGTCTCCTACGTTGGCCCCACAAGGATGGTGTCTTCGCAGAGGCACCTCTGATCCTGGTTCCGGTCGACATCGGTGTGGCACGAGGGCGTCAGGAGTTCACCCTCAAACTCGACTCGTCCCAGCAGACGACGCCCAACGCAGCTCTCATCGAGTGGCTGCGCCGCGAGCACGGACTCTTCATCCCAGGACTCGCCGAACCTCTGGCAGATCGCGCAGGCATTGATGTCGACGCTGTTCTGGGCGAGGTCCGTGATGCGATTGCAGTGCGTGGACTTCCGCTTGAGGTGTCAGGTGGAGCAAGGCTCGCGATGCTGGACCTGTCTGCATTCCGCATGTGGCAGGACCTGAACCTCAACGCGGATCACTTCGTGGAGCGTCCACTGGTCAATCACCTTGTCCACACGCCCACAGAAACCTTTGAAGACCCAGCCATCGAGGCGGTGGATGACGCGGCTGACGAGTCGGCCGTGGAGGATGGGTTGGATCGGCTTGAGACGCCGATTCCGGCTGACGCCACCCAGAAGCGGGCGGTGCTCTGGGCACGTGAAGGACGCACCTTCGTGTTGCAGGGTCCTCCAGGAACCGGGAAATCGCAGACCATCACCAACATGGTCGCTGAGTGCCTCCTGTCAGGCCTTCGTGTCCTGTTCGTCGCTGAAAAGGGAACAGCCCTGGCAGTTGTCCAGCGACGGCTGGACGAGATCGGTCTCGGACCCTTCACGCTGAACCTCCATCACGAAGGCTCCAATGCTGCGGAGGTTCGCGCGCAGCTCAAGCGCTCGCTCACCGCGACGGTACTGCCGGACAACACCGCAATGGAGAGCGCCCGCCGACAGTTGCGGAACGCTCACTTCGAACTGATCCAATATCCTGAACGCCTGCACAAGACGAACGCCGCGGGACTCTCTGCCTATGGGGCACACGACGAACTCCTCGTCCTGAAGGATGGCCCTGTCATGCCGGTGCCGTCGACAGTTGTCGCCCATCGCGCCGAACAGGTGGCGGCTCTCAAGGATCTGTTCGCAGACCTCCAGCGGTGGACTTCAGCTGCAGGGGTTCGCCCCGATCAGCCGTGGAGACTGGCAGGGGTAGGCAAGGGTGATCCGTTTGATGTAGAGGCTGCCAGCGCTGCCGTGCGCGACATACTGGCGGGTCACGCGTGGACCGCGTCAACGACAGGAGCCGTCGGAGATGCACTCGGCTCGGTGACGCATCCGTCACAACTTGAGATGCTTGCTGAGGCGGCCAACCCCGAATTGCCTGAAGGCGATGAGCTGACCGGGCTTCTTGAGGTCGCTTGGTCGACTCGTGCCGCCAGAACTCTCGATGATGCGGAGAAGGCGATTCGAGAATGGTCGCAGAGGATGCACGGATTCCCTTCCGAGGTTCTTGGTTTGGATCTCCACGCGATCTCGCTTCAACTCGAGGGTGCCACGGCTTCGGGGTTCATGGGCCGCAAGAATCGCCAGACTGCCGCCATAGCGCCACTCGCGCGCTTGGCGCCTCCGGGTTTCGATCTAAACCCGATCAACGCCGTTGCGATTCTGCGAGACCTCATGGCGGTGCAGGCTGTGGGAGAGCAGGTTCGGAGGTCCGTCGGTGCCATTCCGGGACTGTCCGCGTCGGTCCCCGGCAACGCGTTCCCACCCGGCGCACTTGTTCCCGCTCGAAGCAGGCTGATGGAACTGGAGCAGTTGACATCTGGACTGCGCGCCAACGATGAATGGACCAAACGTGTTCATGCCCTGGCGGGCAGTGGCGACCTGAGAGCCCAAAGTGCTGCTCTCTCGTCGTACGCCGAAGCGTGGAGCCGACTGCGTGACGAATTGTCGATTCAGGACTCCGATCTCGAGGCGTGGATCAACGGAACATCCCTGTCGGTGGCCATCGAGCGCCACGAACAATCGTGGCAGCGTGACGTCGAGTTCGAGCGGCTGGTTCCGCTGCAGAGGTGGTGCACCCTCGTACGGAAGCTCGAGCCCATGCGGGATGCGGGACTCGGTGACGCCAGGGTGGAGCTTCTCGAAGGCAGACTTCCCGCTCACACAGCCGAAGACGCACTCGCACGTGGTGTTGCTCGGGCATCCCTCGAAGAGCGCATCAACGCTGAGGGCCTCGACCGCTTCGACGCGGTTGCACACGACCAACGGGTGAACTCCTATTCCGAAGCACAGGGACGCGTGCGTCTTCAGTGGGTCACCGACGGGCCGGCCAACATTTTGGCTCGTCGAGGCGGGGGCGGGGGCGGGCGCGGAGCCGGTTCGGGTGCTTTGGCGCGTGAGCTCGAGAAGACAACCCGTAAGCTCGGAACTCGACCGATCCTGCGCAAGCACGGCGAGGCCGTCCAAGAACTCACGCCCCTCGTGCTGTGCAGTCCGTCGTCAGTCGTAGACCTCATCGAGCCGGGTGTCATGGAGTTCGACCTGGTCATCTTCGATGAGGCATCCCAGATCACTGTCCCTGAAGCAGTCGGTGCCCTCGGTCGCGCACGCGCCGCGGTCATCGTCGGTGACAGCAAACAGATGCCACCCACACGCAAGGTGGGTGGCGGCGCCGTCGACGACGAGATCGATGATCCGGATTTCGAGGAAATCGTCGAGGATCAAGAGTCGATCCTGAGCGAGTGTGAACTGGCACGCGTCCCCACTCTCAGTCTCAACTGGCACTACCGGAGCCAGGACGAAGCCCTCATCGCGTTCAGCAACCGCACTTACTACCGAGGCGAGCTCAGCAGCTTCCCGACACCTAGCCTGCTTTCGTCGGAGACAGGCCTGGAGTTCAGGCAGGTCCACTGGCCGGAGAACGACGACAAGGGCATGTATCTCCGTGCCGGAGCCAAGAAGGTCGACCTCGGCAACGGCGTGGTTGCCGGATCGAACACCAATCCGTTCGAAGCCATGGAGATCGTGCAATACATCCACGACCTCGTTCACGCCAGCGAACGCCTTCCTTCAGTCGGGATCGTGACGTTCAACGAGCAGCAGCGGCAACTTATCGAAGAGCTGTTGCACGCAAGTACTGATCCCAAGGTGATCGATGTCCTTGACGAGGGCAAGATGGGTCGCGGCGAAGCGCTCTTCATCAAGGCGCTGGAACAGGTCCAGGGAGATGAGCGTGACTACGTCGTTTTCTCGATCGCGTTCTCCAAGCAGGCGAACGGCAAGGTGCCGACGAACTTCGGGCCGCTGTCGAACGCGGGTGGTGAGCGTCGCCTGAACGTGGCGGTCACTCGAGCGCGCCGCAAGAACGTGGTCTTCTGCAGTTTCAACCCGGCATCCACGGAACTCGACGTGTCAGGTTCGTCATTCCAGGGACCGAAGGACCTCAAGCAGTTCCTGATGGACGCGCGGGCCGCCGGTAACCAGAACGACGTGGCAGAACCAGCGAACAGGATTGCGATCCGAGATCGTCACCGAGACGACATCGCTTCGGCACTCCGCGATGCTGGCCTTCACGTCATGTCTGACGTCGGACTCTCGAACTTCAGGCTCGATCTTGTGCTGGCTCGACCGGAGAATCCGGAGCGCCCGATCCTCCCCGTCCTGCTTGACGGCGAGAGCTGGCAGCAACGCGTCACAGTGTCGGATCGTGACGTGCTGCCGGTCGAGGTTCTTCAGAACCTCATGGGTTGGCCGACTGTCGCGCGGATCTGGTGGCCCATGTGGCTCCAGAACCGGGACGAGGTGATCAGCCGCGTGCTGGCAGAAGTCGATCGTGCCGAAGCAACGCTCGACGCTGCGAACTCGGTCGAGCCGGACCCGGCCCCAGCCACACCACTGAGCGAGACGACCCCGATCGCGCCCCCGCCAACGGCGGATGCTCGGACGTCCGAGTTGCCGTCAATGCTCGCCTCGGGTCAGCCCGAACGCGTCGCGGTCGAAGAGGTCGAGGACGGGCTGTCGTCGGAGTCGTGGGATCCGAACCGAGATGGTTGGACGCCGGGACCTGCGGACGTTGGTTCGTCGCACGAAGCAGCCATCCGGGGGAGCGCCACGACAGCTGGCAGCCACGCGGCACAGACGGATTCGGGCTCGATCACGGAGTTTATTCCGGCCCACACGACTGTCATCGGTTCGAAAGAGGTCTTGGACCGTTTGCCTGATCGCGACGCCGCGACGATTGTCCGTGAGCAGGTTCTCGACGTGATCGAGACGGAAGGACCCGTCGAGTTAGGGCGGCTGGCGCGCGTCGTTGCGCGCAGGTTCAACCTGAACGCGGTCCGGTCTGCTCGGGTTGCCGACATAGTCAGACTCATTCCTCGAGCTCAAGTGCACAAGAGCCGCAAGTTCGGCGACTTTGCCTGGCCGCCCGACATGGACCCTGAGTCGTGGCACGGATTCAGACTCGCAGGATCTGATGGTTCTCGAACGCTCCACGAAATCGCTCCTCAAGAGATTTCCAACGCGATGCTTGCTGTGCTCGAGGAATATCCCGCCGACGAGCTCGGGGATGACCTGCTCCGGCGTACTGCAGAGTTGTTCGGAATCGCTCGACTCGGAGCGAATGTTCGCGCGCGTCTCGAAGCGGTCCATGCCCAACTTCCAGAAGATGGCGATCACCGATGAGACCCATCACCAATTCGTGACGGCTGGACAGCCAAGTTGTAGGAGTTAATCTCGTGGAAAGCGCATCGAAGGGACGTTTGGGGCCTTAGGCTTCCCGTTCAGAGCGTGGAAGGACGTGACGGATGTCGTGGGACTCGGGACCGGGAACCGGGAGCGGCTCGGAGTGGGATGACCCAAACTCTCCCAGTGCTCCGTCAACGTCCACGCTTTCGGTCACAGAGCCGAGTTCTCCGCCTCTCCACTGGTTGGCTTTGGGGTTGGCTGCGGCAGGTGTTGGCGTCGCGTTGCCCCTCCTCACCGACGCAATCTCGGCTTCGGTCCTGGGTTGGTTTCTCGGCGGAGTCGTGGCCCTCGTCCTATGGGGGATCTTCATCGTCCGAGACGGCACCCGGCGCGCCCGTGGGCCGGCAATGGTGAGTTCCTTGGGCACGTGGCTGGGATTCGCACTGATTCTTCTGGCAGCGGTGGCTGTCGTCGCCAATGCGTGGTCCATCGCTGATGAATTGGCGCGTCGCCAGTGGTGACCCGACGCCTTCGGGTGGCATTGCTCGCGTTCGGACTGCTGCTGGGTCTGGCCTTGATTCCGCTGACGAGTTCGGCTGAAGAATCCTCCACCGGGGGCACCGGCGCAGTGCAGCGTTTCGGTTCGTGTCTGACCTCGGGAGGACAGGGATCTCTTCTCCTCTTGATGGACACCTCAGCGTCACTTCAGCAGACCGACCCAGATGGGCAGCGCGTGGAGGCGGCCACCTACCTTCTCCAAGAGCTCTCGGCCTTCGCCGAGGAGACCGGTGCCGAATTGGATGTCGCTGTTGCGGGTTTCGCGGATTCCTTCGACGTCTCACTCGACTGGACGCCCTTGGACAGAGACTCCACTGGACAGGTCTTGGATGCGGTCGCGGACTACAGCTCTCGTGACGATGGTTGGGAGACCGACTATTGGATGGGACTCAACGGTGCCCGCAAACACTTGGCCGACCGCGTGGAGACAGGAGACTGCGCTGCGCTCGTCTGGCTCAGTGACGGAATGTACGACCTCGACACTCGCCGGTCGGACTCCGAAAAGTCGTCCTATGGGAAGACCAAGCCGTACGGCCCTGATGTGGAGCTCACGACCAAGTCAGCCGAGAAGAAACTGGAGCAGGCGGGCGAAGAAGACATCTGCCGTGCCGGTGGCGTGGCCGACGCTCTACGAGTGCAGGGCGTCACCACATTGGCGATCGGTCTCGCCCGAGACCAGGACGCTTCTGCATTCGACCTGATGTCCGGCATAGCAACAGGAGCACGAGCAGGGGACGCGAGATGCGGAAAGCGCGATGCCACCAATCTGGGTGAATTCGTGCTTGCCCAACAGATTGGTGATCTGTTCTTCGCCTTCGATGAACTCTCGAACCCGAACAACGCCCCCATCTCGACGTCGACCCCGTTGTGTCAGGGCTCGCCCTGTGTCGAAGGAACGCACCAGTTCGTGCTCGACGCCTCGATCTCTTCGGTGCGGATCCTCGGCGGTGCCGGCATCGACAGCTATCAAGCATTGTTGATCTCGCCTGGCGGTGAGCGCGTTCAGATCGACCCCGGTGGCAAGATCACGAAGACCTTTGGGGCGTTCGGCGTCGAAGGAACTTGGGTGAGCAGTGCAGTCTTCTCGCTCACCATCGATCGCAAGAAAGACAAGGGCTGGGCCGGTGAATGGCGGCTCGTCTTCATCGACCCCGAATCCACCGGCAACGGCACGGCGCGCTCGAACATCAGGCTGTACGGCGACCTGCGGCCAGCGTGGGTGGACGCCAAGAGCCAGAAGCTCGTGGCTGGTGAGGAAACCCAGATCCAGCTGGGGCTGGAGAGAGTCGACCGGACGGTGGTCAGTCCCCAGAGTCTTGCTGGCAAGGCGGTGGTCGACGCCCAACTCGAGCTGAGTGACGGGTCCACTCTGCCGATTGTCGAGGGTCTCACCGCAGACGAACTCGGGAAACCGGTCGCGCTTGACCTCGCCGGTGCACCTAGCGGATCGGCAAAGGTTCGACTCGTCCTGAGCCTCACAACGGCTCCCGCAGGTCAGACGCCGGGCACCACGCTGGAGCCCCAAGCTGTCGAGTACCCGGTGACCATTGAGCCCCCGCCTGCCTACCCGGTCGTCGCATCGACCCTGGACTTCGGTGGCAATGACTCAGCTGATCCGGTTGAGGCGGACCTGAGCCTTGGTGGCAGCGGCTGTGCGTGGCTCGGCAAGCAGGAGACTTTGACCCTGCCTGAGGGAGTCAAAGAGGCGCCGGTGACGTCCGAGGCGAACGACGAGAACACGTGTGCGACCGACAGCCTGCAGGTCGTCCTCACCCCCGACTCGGTCGGTAGCGGGTTGGTGAGTGGAACGCTACGGGTGATGACAGTGCCTGAGGACGGTGGCGCCCCCATCCCGGTTGTGGTGAATTACACCTACGAAATGGAGCGTCCCGCGGACGCGAAGATCTTGTGGGTGACTTTCGGGCTGCTGCTCTTCGCCGGACTGCTCATCCCGCTGCTCATCCTTGCCTTGGTGAAGTGGTGGACGGCGAAGATCCCAGGCACCGGCCTTTCGTGGTACGTCGTGTCCGGACACGTGTCAGACGGATCATCGTTCCTGACCCGCCACATCCCGGACACCAGCCGCGTCACGCGCTACAGCTTGGAAGGTCAAGACCGACGCCGGGTGCGCATCTCCGACCGAACCACTCTGCAGACGAAGCCGTACATGCGAGGCGTGGCGTCACCGGGGCGGACGGTGGTCACCAACGCGCCTTCGGTGTTCTCCACCGGGACCCACGGCCCACTCGCCGTCCAAGGTACGTGGGTGGCGGTGCTCGATCCTCTGGATCCGGCGCATGGCGTGGTCGAACTCGTGGCCCTCATGTCCCCGACGGCCGATTCTCTTGAACGCCTCTTGTCGGATGCGCGTGACAACATGCCAAGCGCCGTCGAGGAGTTGCGCTCAAAGTTGGGTGCGAAGCCTCGTCGACAGCAAGACGAAGACGACTGGGGAGCGACTCCCAGCGCCGACCGATCACAGCCGTCAGACCCCAGCGACGACTGGTGAATCAGATGCAGGAGAAGACTCAGTGAAGAAGTTCCTTGTGGTGGGTGTTGGTGGCTCCGGCGGCGCAACCCTGCGCTACCTGATGGACCAGCTGCGCGCGGACCTGCGTGTGCAGGGCATCAACGAATTGCCGCCTGCGTGGCAGTTCGTCCAAGTTGATGTCAATCCGCAGCCGGAGCGTACCGAAGGCCTTGGGTCCATCGAGGACCTCGGTGGCCGCTATGTCTCGGTCAGTTCCGCAGGCAACACCTTCCGCATGGTTCGACAGACGGTCGAGACCCGGCTGGGAACCGCTGGTCACCTCGACGGTCTCTTGGGCTGGAGTCCTACGCCTCGTGATCAGGCAAACGAGGTGCCAGTGGGCACCGGCGCCGGACAGTTCCGGGCAGTCGGCCGAATGCTGACCCTGACGCGACTCGACCTGATCCAGAAGGAACTCCAACGGGCCTGGCAGGAACTTCAGCAGGCTTCGCCGTGGGGGGAGCTGCCGGTTCGCATGAAGGAGCAGGGGCCGTACGACTCCAACGGTGTCGTGGTGCCGATCGTCGTCGGTTCACTCGCCGGGGGTTCTGGTGCGTCGATGTTCCTTGATGTCTGTCGGGTGATGGGTCGCGTGGGTGGCCTCCGACGTACCCAGTTGGGCACGTTCCTCTACACCCCTGACGTCTTCTCCTCGCTCGACCCCGCCCAGCGGAAGGGGATCGACGGCAACGCCCTCGGAGCTCTCGGCGAGTTGCTGTCCGCCCAGACGGGCAGCAGCAACGACATCGACAACGACTTGCTGGAAGCCTTCGGGCTGGCTCGCGAAAAAGAGAACGAGGCTGCGTTCGGGAGCGTCTTCCCGATCGGCTCGACCATCGGTGGAGATGGGGCTCGCTTCGGAGACAGCGCCGAAGACATCTACCGTGGGCTCGGACGGGCGCTTGCCGCGACGATCTCGTCGGAAACCGCCGCCCACCAGTACCTACGCAGTCGTTTCGAGAACCCGACTGCACCCACCGGGGCCCAGGAACTGATCGGCTGGGGCGCCAATCCTTCCGCGGTTGGTTGGGGTTCGTTCGGCTACGCCAGCCTCAGTCTTGGTCGCGATCGCTACGCCGAGTACGCCGCACAGCGGCTCGCTCGCGTTGCCGTTGATCGCTTGGTTGTGGGTTTCCGTCGAAACGCAGGAGATCTGTCACCGACTGAACAGTTGGACCGCGACGTGCGCAACCAGTGGCCAACCATTCTTGAGCGGTTGGGCTTGCGACAGCCGGAGCAGAAGGCGAGTGCGTGGCTCTCCTCGGGGCCACTCCCCGAACGTCAGGAGCGTGACATCGCCCGTGCTGCCGCTGCTCCTCTCAAGCAGGCTGCCCAGAGGATTATTGCGAACACCGGGGCCAACTGGATGCCCCAGCTGCAGCAGGCACTTCCATCTCACCAGTCCGGAGCGGTGCAGTCGTTACGGGAGGCTGCGTATGCCTGGGCGGAGCAGTTCGCAGACAAACTGGAAGCAGACGTCGGGCAGGAATTGCTTCGTATCCTGGCCCACCCTCACCAAGGGTTGCCCTATGCCCGAAAGGTCATAGACGTCCTGACCAGCGACCTCACCCAGCTGGCGGAGGAACTCGCGAAGGCTCCCGCTGCTGAGGACCTCCCCCTCCGGGTCAAGGACGACCTGGACGCCAAACTCCGCAAGGTGGAAGTCAGTCAGGAGGTCAAGGACAAGGTCGTCGACAGTGTGATCGACGGCCTGCGACGTGACCTGAAGGCACGAGCGGCGCATCACGCGCGCGGTGTCCTGAAGTCGTTCGTCGACGACGTGCTGCCCGCGATGGCACGCGCTCTGAAGGACACACAGAAGAACCTCGAGACCGCGATGCGTTCTTCGGAGGGCCAAGCTGGTCTCGCGCAACTGCACAGCACGATCTACAACGAATGGCCCGACGGCGATCTGGTGCCGCCGCGTTTTGAGCACGCGCACAACGAAGTCTTGTTGACCACGTCGGGTGACTTCCCCGTGACGTTCAAGGGACACGTCGAGGCCAATTCCTCCGACGGAGTGTTCACCAGCGCACTGGATGAGATGGTCGAACAGATCATCGTCGGCAAGTGGGAGGACACCGGCGCCAGCGTGACAGATTTTCAGGTCATGGAGACGCGCCAGCACTGGCGCTCGCCAGAGTTGCCCACCGGTGCTGCCTCGAAGGAGCCCACTCCACCCACGAAGCCGATCTACCATTTCGCGCTTCGGACCGGGGAGATCTTGGAGCGTGCGCTGGCCTTCCAAGCTCGCCAGGGGCACTTCTCCGACTACAGCAACGAAACTTTTGACGGTTATCTCAATGAGCCCCGTGTCTCCGAGGCAGAACGCGAGGAGCGTCGAACTCGCTTGGTCAAGAAGTTCGAGGAGACGGTGAAGCAGGCGCACCCCCTCGTGGGGGTGAACCGACAGATGATCGAGGCCGTCAACGGCGACAAGTTCCAGGTGGAGCTCACCTTCGGTGTCGTCCCGTTGCCGCCCGGTTCGCGTGCAGCGAACGAAGTCTTGGCCTATCTCGAACGCAGCCCGGACCTGGAGTCGCAGTCGGCGGATCGCTTCAAGGAAGCACTGTCCGAAGCCAGCACCGTCAGCAAGATCGCGGTCTACGGTGCGTATCCGAAGTACTCGCCGCTGGTCTTCAGCTCGTTCCTGGCTCAGCTTCAGGACCGATGGTCCAACCTCACAGAGGCCGGACGGCGCGAGATCTGGAAGTGGAAGCGCACTCGTCCGCTGCCGGCCTCGATCGGCATGGGTCCGAAGGAACAGAAAGCGATGGTCAGCGGGTGGTACATCGGTCGCGCACTCGGGTTGATCAGCCAGCCGGCCGACGGCACCAGCAACGACCCGGTGCAGGTCTTCGACCTTGTGGATGGGGTTTGGCGACCGTTCGCGATGCGTCAGTTGACGCCCCGCGACCAGTACCGCGGCGCCGTGGGATTCGAGTGGTTGCCCGGCATTCTGGAGGGGCACAGCCTGGCTGTGGTCAACACGGTCAACGACACGATGTTTGCCTCTCTACTTCCGTATCGCGCCTTGCGTCGCATTCACGACGATGGAATGGAGCCTGCTGGCGCAGCGACGAGCGTCAGCGCGGGGCGCCTGATTGAGAACTGGCTGCGTGATGGTTCTTGGCCATCCGGTGAGCCCAGTCCCATCTCAACCATCCGTGATGCCGCCGAGGGGCCGGATGAGAGGGCCGCGGCCCTCAAGAGTTGGGTCGAACTGGTTCAGGCCTATGTCACGGACAACTTCCTGACGAAGCCCCGTGGCCCCGGTGCATTGGCCGAGCGGAGGCTCGCCATCGCTTCTTCCGACAAGCTTGACCACGCACCGATGTTGGCTGAGATTGCACTCCTCACCCACCATGCTTTGAAGGAACTGCTCGAGACCATCGAGCGTGCTCGCGAGGCCTCGACACGAGGAGAAGGCCATGGCGCCATCCCCGAAGTCTGATCTGGTCGTCCTGATCTCTCCGGGACCGGATCTCCCTGGATGGATGGGTGTGCTCCAGGACTGGTCCGCAATGGGCTTGGTCCGCGACTTCATCGTGATCAACGCCGACATTGCGGCGACCACCGGCACGACACCGTGTCTCACAGTGAGTGCCGGAGTTGCGCGAAGCGCTGCACTTCAGCATGAGCTTGCGGGACGGCACCTTGTTTCCGGCGTCCAGGTGGTCTGTCTCAGCCGGGTCGACTCCGATCTTTCGACAGTCGGTTTTGGTCGGGCCGGAAGACTGCGCCAGGAGGTGCGCGACACTCTCCCAGCTGCGCGTCTAACGTGGGTCCATGCGATCTCGGTGACGGTTCCCGACGAATGGCCGCGTCTGGCGGCCGACGAGCTGGCGTGGACTGGCGCTCACAATGTGGTGTTGGCGCCTGAGAATGCTCAATCACCATTTTCGGGCGTTGCACAGGTGACGAGTGCGGAGAAAAATCGCCCGGTGGGGCTGACCCACCGCGCAGCGGCACTGTGTTCCGCAGCGGGACTTTGGGAAGCAGAGTCGCGCGCTGTCTTCGGCGGAGACCCAGACGGGGGAGGAGGGCAGGTCGTTGCCCTGCGAACCTATACCCGCCATCTCTCTCGAGAAGGCATCCTCTCTCGCGTCCTCGCCCACCTCGCCGACATGCGGACCCGGTATCCCGTTCCCCACAATGAAGAGGGCCGATCCGTACAACTGGTCAACGACGAGGTCCAGGCAACCGAGCAGATGGTCACCAACCTGATCGCAAGGCATGATGAATTACGCCGCTCTAGACGCGTGACCCCCAGCAATCCGGCGCGCAAGGACTTGGGGTTGTTCCAAGCGCTGAAGATGTTTCTTCGCTTCTTTGCCGGGGTCCTGCGCGGAGCTCCGAAGGCGTTCCTGTATTCCCTGCAAGAACAAGTTGCCAAACGGATTGCCGCGAAGGCACAGAACGTGTTGTTTGGCGGTGACCGCTCCAGCTTCCGGCTCACCGTCAATGGAATAGCTGGTATCCAGGATGACGGCACCATTGCCGATCCTGATGAGGTAGATGCCAAGCTGGCGTCGCTGCTTGCCCAGGTGCGCAACGAACCGGGCGCGGCAGCCGGGGAGCGACAGGAGTTCCCAGCGCTGTGGAAGGACTACGTGTCGGGAGCGTTCACTCTGCTCGACGGACTTCCTCGGGTTGAGGGTATGCCGGCTGCTCGAGTCGGTGCGGTCGAGGCAGTCGTGGGAAATCCGATGGCAGTCGCACCAGACCCACGAGTTCCCTTTGATGTCCCGTTGCACGCTCAGTCAGTCGTCAAGGCCAGCACTATTGCTCCCTACGACGACGACTTGGCCCGCATCCTCTATACGGGGTTGAAGAGCAAAGCCGAAGGTGGGCCGGGGAGTGGGGTGAGCGAATCCACACTTGTCGACATCAAGGAGTGGTTCCGGACACCGGCTGCCTCGTACGTCGGAAGTCTGGGCCGGCGTTTGTCGACCGAGATTCGAGAGGCTCGCGAAGAGGTTGTCTCCGGGGCTGCCGAGCTGGCAGACGTCGGCGACCCGTTGGACCTCCCCGAAGAGCTGGAGACACTTCAGAGGTCTCTCGCAAACACCATCCTCATTCACGCGGGAATCTTCCTTGGACTCATCGCGCTCACCCTGTTCGGGGGTTGGGCGCAGATCATGAGCTGGACGAATGCAGCGGTCGTCTCGGTGACCCTGGTCCTGGTCTGGTTGGTCTCGGCCTCTGCGATCTTTGTCAAGCGTCAGCACAAGGTCTTCCATCTGCTCCACGAGCGTGAGATGGCGATGGCACGGGCGACTGCGGTGAAACAGAATCTCGAATGTGCGTTGATCGACGTACGCCGCCTTCAAAGCATCTACCGCCAGTATCTGGATTGGTCCCAAGCTCTCGGGGTTTTCCTCCAGGAACCATGGGGCCGCGGTAACGCCCAGGACGAGAGCGAGTCTCGGCTGGGCGAAGGGTTCGGACTCAACCATCGATTTGGCAACGTGGTGGCAGACGAGGAAGGTGTGGAAGACGAAGCCCGTCGGTTGCAGGGACGTTTGTTCCCGGTGGGTTGGCTGACCGAGGCTTGGGATGAATTCCTCACAGATCGTCCGAACTTCACGGATCGTCCAGTGCTCGAAGGGGAGCCCGAACTGATTTTTACGGATCGACCGGTGACAGAAGTCTCGGTGCTTCACCAATGGAGCGAAGCGGTGGCGGCACAACCGCGAATGGATGTCGCCGACAAGTTGAGGGACCGCTTGGTCGAGCAGATCAATGGGGTCGGGTCGACGTCAGCATCTCAGTTGATTCGTCACGTGCGTTGGCAGGACACCGCTGGGGTGGAGACCGCACGCCCGCATGAGGAGTTCATCGTCGGCCTGGCCGAGATCTCCACTGGCGCGGTGCAGGGCCGATCTTTCTCGCGGGCAATCTTCGCTGATGTACCCGACGCAAATGACCCTTGGAAGGTGGAGCAAGCACTGGGTAGCGATCACACTGACCGAACCGCAACGACACTGGTGGTCACTGAGCTTTCGGCGAGTTTCAGCCCTCGGGACCTGGCGTTCGGTCCTTCCAGTGATGCCGGAGTGAGCCACCACGACACGCCTCCGGGAAACCCTGCTCCATCCACAGAAGCTCCGCAGGTGTGACGTGCCCGAGGTCGGTCTCATGTCGATCCTGTGGGTCACGGTGCTGGGGCTCCTCTGTGTCGTCGTCCTCCCGATGCTCGCCCATTGGCTGAGTCCGCACCACGAAACAACGCAGATGGTGGTCTGGGCCGTGTTCTGCCTGCTCCTCGGCGGTGGGGTCGTCAGGCTTCTTTTCGTCGGAGCCGGTGGGCCCACCTTGGCGACCTTGGTTTCGGTTGTCGTTGTGGGGATAACGGCTGCCCATTGGTCAGAACCCATGAACCGTCTGCTTCGGGTCACGATGATCTCCCTGGGGTTCCTCTTCGTGACTCTAGGGATCGCAACCGCTCTGCTGGAACGCGCAGAGGGTGGTCCAGCGGCGGCCACGTTCTTGGCCGGGTGTGCAGTGCTCGTCGTCGCGTTCCTTGCCGACGGGAACGCTTCGGTCCCGGGGGCCACTGAGGCGGATGCCCCGGTCACGGTGGACGAGTGGGGAGTGTCTCGCCTCGATGACGCGACGGTCGGCGATCGGCCAGAGAGCAACTCGAGTTGGATGAATTCGGAAGATGATGCAGGTGATGACTGGTGACTGAGGCCGGGCAGAGAGTCGCTCGTGCAAAGGCGTGGCGGATGTCATTGCCGGAGACGCGGCGACCCAATGAGACTGACGTGGAAGTGTTCGCACGTCTTGATGTGCGCTCGGTGGAGAACACTCGTCGACTGTTGTGGAACGATGTTGTCTCTCTGGCGCGTGAGTACAGCGAGCTCACGGCAGCGATCCAGGCCTCCCCGGGCTCCAGTGAGGATGCTCCGCGTGAGTCCAAGTCCGGCGGGTCGGGCTCGCCTTCGGCGGTGGCGAATGACCCCGCGGCGGAGACCCCGGATGACGCGCAAGGTTTCGATCCACGTCAGGCGAAGCTACGTGCCTACGTTGAGAACTCAAAGGGCGACGGCACATCGCTCGATCTAAAGGATGACGCCTGGATCGAGCGTGTCCTGAACGATCCCGAAGCTGAGCTCGACCGGTTGTCGACGAAAATCCAGCGCAGGCACAACAAGCGTCTGCGGGACTTGCTCGGCATCGGCTCCACCGGCGGGGAGGCTCAGCGCAGTCTGGCTTCTCCGACCGACTTCACCAACGAGCCAGACTTGCAGGCGGAGCACACGCCTCGCCATGACGTGGACTCGGTCGGTACCAACCCCGAAGAGCTCGAACTCGCTTGGCCACAACCCGAGCACGGCTTCGCATGGTTCAGAGTCATCGCAGGATATAGCGGGCGTCGACCGGTGTTGTTCGACGGTAGGCAAGTTGCCTCCACTGCCGAGTCCACGACAAAGGATGCGGAACCACTGCGTGACGGTCGTCGTCAATACGACGTTTGGGCCTACCTCGGCGCAGACCAGCGGGAGGCAATGGCCGCCCGCCCAGTCCTCTGGGCCAGGGGCACCGCTCTGCAACCGGTCCAGAACGTCAAAGTCAGTGTGTCTGGCGATGACATCTCGGGAACGTGGACCGCCGGTGACGGCACGTCTCAGGTGGAGGTCTACCGGTTTGCGGGGGATGAAGCGCGAGCCAGCCACGAGATCGTCGACGATCGGCGCATCGCTAGCGACAAGGACAATCTCTCCGGTTTCGAGGACAGGGATCTGCAGGCGGGTGACTACGTCTATCGCTTCTTCGCATGCGCTGTGGTGGCAGGAAGGAAGCTCCGTAGCACACCTGTCACGGTGCGCCAGTCCGTAGTGATCCCGGTGCCACCCGTACAGAAGCTCGAGGTGGTGGCCGATCCCGAACGCCCCGGCTTCATTGTTTCCTGGGCACATCCCAGCGGAAGCGACGTCAACGTGCAGATCCATTTGACGAAGGATGAGCTACCGACTGGAATTGGCACTCGGGAACTGGATGAGTCCAGCCTTGAAAGGGTTGGATTCAGCGACAGCACTCGTCTCACAGTCCCGCCACAACTACGATCAGACGGCCGTTGGATGATTCGAGTGGACTGGCCCGACGACGCGGATCGGGTCCACTTCACCGCAATCAGCAGTATTGGCACCTCCTATCGTGTCGGCGCCACAGGTACCGAGGTGCGGGTCAGGGCATTGGACTCGGACTCGATCCGGGTGGTGGAGCGTGTGGACGAGCAGTACCTCGTCTTCCCTTGGCCCTCGGGAGCCGACTCGGTCCAGGTCTCGATGCGACCCAGCGGGGCCCTCGATCCGGACCCGAAGACATGGCCAAAGGTGACACGCTTCACGCGTGAGAGGCACGAAACCCACGGGGGGATCCACTTGGAACCGCTCCCCTCCGAGGGGTGTCGTTTGGCAGTTTTCGGTCTTGCCTACTACGGCGGAGAAGTCACGACGAGCGAGCCGCAGTTCGTCGAGTATCCCGGTCTGACCCGCATCAGGTACGACTTCGTCCAGGAGTTCGAAATGAAGGGGTTCCTTCGCAAGAAGGAATCTCCTGCCGGGACAACCCTCTGGGTCGAAGCAACCGGTGAGGTTGCCGAATCAGTCGTTCTGGTCCGCAACCACAACAGACTTCCGTTGCATGTCGCGGACGGTGATCACATCTTCGAGGGACAGCTGGAAACCAGAGGCGGAAAGTCGATCCTGCGGAGAGAGGGATTCTCACGCGGCACCGACCGTGCGGGATTCGTTCGCCTCTTCGTCGCTGTCCCCGACGACGAGCAACACCTCTACGCGGTTCTCGACCCGTCGATCGACAGCCTCCAGTGGAGCTGACGTGGCCCGATATCAGTTGACGTATGCAGCCGTGTCTGCGAGCGAGGGGCGCTCCGGAGGATGGCGTGTGCTCGAGACCTCACCTGGCATGCCTTCGTGGGTTGCGCAGACCTTGGAGGCAGCGGTGGTGACCCGGATTGACGAGGTCGTGATGACGCACGAATTCGCGTCCCAACGCGACCTTGACGCCCGGGTCCACTCGCTGACCTTTCAGCCGTTCGACCACTACGCGGTTTGGTGTAATGCCGTGGTGGCTGGGAAGGACGCGACAGGACGCCCCGGCAATGTCTTCACACATGCAGTGCTCGTCGAGAACCTTTCGGTGGAACAACGCCCGATCGACCTCTGGCGTTCTCAGGGATGGCTGACGCCGTTCGGCTCGCGTGAGGTTTCCGCAGCTCGCCTGCCGGTCTCCACCCCGGAGCCTAAGGCTCATGGACGAGATGCAGCGCTGAGCCGTGCGTTTGGCTCGGTGGCGAGCACTGAGTGCTTGTTGGCCGCAGTGACTGCATGCTTCCAGGATCACAAGCCTCTCATCTTGTCAGGCGAGGCCCTCGATGACGTCGTCGAGTGGATGCAGGTTGTCTCATGGCTGACGGGCGGCCGAGTGAGTCAACGGATTCCGTTCTGCACATTCGTTCGTAGTTCCGACCTGGTAGGACTCCCAAGGGAGTTCCGCGTGTTGGCTCTCCCCGGCGAGGATCTGGAGGCCGCCTTCGGAACGCTGTCCGGCCGCGACAGTGACCCCTTGATCCTCAACGTCGACGAGCTTCCCAGCGAGTCTGCGGCGGAGCGCACGTGGCAGTACAGAGAACAGGTCTGGAATGCAGGTACTCACTGGCAGGATGCGCTCTTCCTGCTGTCCCAGATGGATCACGATGCCGTCACCGCGCTCTCCGTCTCGATGGACCGTCTGGTTGCGGATCTCAAACCGGGAGAGCACCTGAGCCCGGAATGGCCCTTGGTGCTTGCACTACTGCGCGAGAAGGGGCGTGAGCATCCCGAGGCAGATGCCCTCATTCGGGAGTGGCGCAAGCTGCAGCCGTGGGATGGACTAACCGATCCCGGCCTCTTGGCCCTTTTCCAGCCTGAAGCAGGGGAGTTGGTTGTCGGCACCGACGGCGACGACCAATTCCTGGACTTCCTCGACCCATCGCCGGATGGCGAGTTCCAAGAACATGTCGAGGCGAGACACGCTGAGCCGGTAGAGCCGCAGGAAGAGATCTGGTTCCAGCTGACGAGCCAAGCGAATGAGGTCTGGCCCCGATACGACTCCCTGGAACTCGGAGTGGCTTCCCCCGCTGCGCTCCTTGGCCCACTCCTCGACATCATCGAGAGTGCATCGGAAGACGATCAGGCGACCCTCAAGCAGGCGATCGCATTGTGCCTTGGTCTTTGCTCACCGCAGGATGCCGGACCTCTCCAAGTGGAGCGCGCAACCAACTTGCTGGCATTGGGAGATGAGCTTTCGTCTGCCCTGATTGAGTTCCTCGAACGTTGGCAGGATGCGGTGCTCCAGTTAGGCGTAGGAACTGGCGCGGAGGCAGTGGCCTCACGCGTCACGGAGGTGGAACCCATCAACGAACCGATGTTCGACGGGAGTGGCGATGAGTAAGTCAGTTGAGGTGGGAGCGGGGCAGTCAGCACAGCTACCCATGGGATATCTCGGAGCGTCACTCACCGGTGCCTCTGACACATTGCAACTGAGTGCAGTGAGCCGCGATGGCGCTGATTGTGGCGAGCCTCGGGAGTCTGACCGTGACGTGATTGTTCGTCCGGGCCGCGGAGAAGTGCGCCTTGTGGTTCGTCCCCGCGGCGCTGGTGTATTTCCCCCGGGTGCACGAGTCGGTGTCGAGGTGAAGAGTGTCGCCACAGCAGGCAACGAGGGCCCGCAAATTCTCGTGGAGCAGGTGGACATCGGCGGCTACAAGGACTTCGAGTTGGCCCGGGTGATCGACGCTGCGGACAGTGGTTGGCGCCTCACTGTGGATGCACGTGCCGCGCGAGATCTCGACTTTATGGACTCATCGGACGCGCCATCTGTAGTTCCCGTCGACGAACGCGAGCTCCCTTGGGTGACGAGTGGTCGTTACGCGTTGCGCAGCTTGCGGGGCGGAGACTCAAACGTGTTGACGTCGGCACGCCCCTGGGCCGTCGTGGTGGACAGCTCTGCGTCGTTTCGAGCCGTGGCCTCGGCGGACACCCTCGTCGACGTCGTGGAGCAGTTCGCTGGCGTCCTGGTCGAATGGAGCGGTCGGCTACCCGTCGCCGCCGGTGTTACAGGACTGTCGCGTCCGAAGTGGTCTGATGCTGCGTGTGATGCGCCTCGGGTTCTGGTAGATGACGTTTTGCAGGCGACGGGGCCAGCCTCTTGGACTCTCGTGCTGCCAGCCGTTGAAGAAGCGTCGTCTCTAGGAGCCCACGTCGTGGGAGTACTCGTGGACGGACCTCCAAGCGACCTTGCTGAACTCGCGGCATTCTTGGACCGACCCGGCGCTCCCGCTGTTGTCTTTGGCGTTGTGACTGCTGATTCGTCGACCAAGACGCCTGAGTCCGGGGCTCCGCTTCTATCGCACTTCGCCCACATGGCGGGGGCCGTCCAAGCTGCCGTGGTCACAGTCGATAATTGGCAGGATGATGAGTCGAGTCGTTGGGCAGAGTTGGTCGAGGCGCTGAAAGGAGTCGAGCGGTAGATGAAGTGTCCTACTTGTTTTCGGTTCGTTCCGCCTGAGGTGAAAAAGCTTGTCTGTGTCGGGCTTTGTGAACCAGAGCGACGCGCGAGCCTCAATCAGGAATACGGCGGGACTGACGTTCCCCTACAACCCATCTTCGACGCCGACCTTCGGTCATGCCCGCAGTGTCGGGTTCCTTCGAGCAGGGAAGCGTGTCCGAGCTGCCACTCGGTGATTCCGGCCGAGTGGCGCGCGCTTCCAGCTCCAAACGTGACCTGCGTGGCCATGGCGGGGGCGCGGACCACTGGCAAGAGCATCTACTTGGGGGTGCTCAAGCAGCAGCTTGAAATTTTCGCTGACAAGTATGGCTCCGTGCTCGAGATGCTCGGTGACACCAGAGCCGTGTATGACCGCGCGTTGGGTGACGTGATCTTCAAGGATCGACAAATCCTGCCACCGACAGTCGAGATTTCGAAGAGCTTTGATGCACACCGGCCACTCATCTACCGATTCGTGGACAGCACTGGTCGCCCGCAGATCTTGGTGCTTCGGGACGTGGCTGGTGAGGATCTGGAGGATCTCCGCAACAGAAGGCCGCAACTTGCCTTCGTCAGCCGGGCCGACGCAGTAATTGCCCTTCTGGACCCACTGAAGATTCCAGAACTACGCAATGTCCTGCGTGGTGTCGTGCCGATGGGGGAGTTGGGCGGTGACGGAGTGGAGGTCTTGCAGCAGGTTCTTGAGCTTCTCCAGCTGGGTAAACCTCCGGGCGTCCGGATCCCGATCGCCGTCACACTCTCGAAGGTGGACTATCTGCACGCAGCTGCTGACGTGGCTGGTGAAGTGGTCAGGAGCGTGATGGTCAGGCCAGGATCTCCGCTGCGTCGAGACCCCTCCATGCGGACTCCCACGTACGACACGGTCGACGGCGATCTGTTGCACCACGAGATTGATTCACTGCTGCGGATGGTGTCAGGCAACAGGGTGGACAACGTTTTGCGCAACGCAGCCGGCGTGTACCGATACTTCGCCGTGTCCTCGCTCGGTGCTGCGTCGGACGGACAATCGATCAACACGTCGGGCATCGCCCCCTTCCGGGTCCTGGACCCGGTGAAATGGATTCTGAAGCAATGACAGAAGTCATCATCGGTTCTTCCGGGCCGCTCCTGCTCGGAGCGAAGCGCTGTGCAGCTGTGGTCGACGTGCGCTGGGAGCCGAAAGGCGTGCCGACGGGATTGTTTGCACTCATCGAGGATGCGCAGGGCAAGCTCCTCTCACGCGATCATGTCGTCTTCGGGCGCAGACCAGATTCTCCCGACCGTGCGGTGTTCCTGCGTTCGACCACGTTCGACAACGGGGCGGTCCACACTCAGTTGCAGATCGACTTGGAGTCGCTCCCCTCGGCGGCACAACGAATCGAATTGGTCCTCGGCGCCAGAGTCGCGAATGTGACGCTGGAGGCCTTGGGATCCGTCAGCTTGGAGACCTGGGACCCGCGCACGGGTTCGCAGGATCTGAGTTTTGTGTCACCACCGCCGGGTGTGAGCAAGTGTCAGATCCTTGGCCTGCTGTTGCGCTCCAGTGATGGTGGTTGGGAGTTTGAAGCCAAGGGGGAGCCCGTGGATGTGGACTTCAGCAGCCTGGTGCGCCACAGGCTCTGAACTAGCACTTCGGCACCAGATGCTTCAGAACCTCGACATCTGCTGCTGTGACCGGAAGTTGCCATTCAATTGATGCTTCCACGTAGCGGACGCCGTATTCGCAGCGGAACGCTTTGTTTGGCGGGAGCCACGACGCGGGTGTGCTGTCGGACTTGGCCATGTTGGAGGGGCCATCGGCTGCGAGCAACTCGTGCGTCACATCATTGGCGAACGCCTCCCGCTCGGACTGAGACCACTTCCACGCGCCAAGGTCCCAAGCGGCTGCGAGCGGGATCAGATGATCGATCTGCACGGCCAAAGAAGTTTCATAGCCACGCTGGAACCGGATGGTTCGCCCCGTGTAGGGGTCATCCAACACCCCGGACAGAACGAGACAACCGTTCGTGTCGGGCTTGATGACGATATCGCTCAAGTCCTTGCGCAGGACGTCGTTCCTGGTGTCGCAACCGTTGTGTCCCAGAGGAGCTGATGTCGCGTCGTTCCATGCGGTCCCGAAGACGCAGCCGGCTCTTGGCGAGCAACTTCGATCGTAGCCATCGACATTGGGCCGTCTAGGGATGACTTGGACCTGGCCAAGAAGTGAGGCCAGTTTTGCTCCTCGGCTGTTCGAAGCTGGCTTCGACAAAGGCTCCGTTGCTTGGCTTCCTTGTGTTTCCGGTTCGGAGGGCAGGGCGGATGGTTGAGGGTCCCCTGACAGGATCTCTGATGGTGAACTCGACGGGGCGGAGGGTAGTGCCGTCGGCTCGCCCGTTGATGCTGATGTGTGATCGTCCCGATTGTCGCGAACCAGACGGACCCCATCTAGGACCAGCAGAATGCAGGCGACGAGCCCCAGCACCGCTGCAAATTGCTGAGCACGGTCGGTCGGTCCGATGGCAGTTCCCTCACACTTCTTGCGTTTCGGTCCCAAGAGTATCCAGCCCCGTTAGCCTTCTGGGTGCGTTTGGTTGAAGTCGGAAGTTTCGGCGCGCAAACATCCGCGAGGACAGCCAATGTGCGTTAGGACTTGGCAACTCACAAGGAATCAGGTGTTCGGGCCATGGCAGTGGCTGATCCGGTGGTTGTAGGAGGAAGTGTGACTGACGCTCGAGAGTCGTGCGCGCTGAAGTTGGAAGAGCTGGCGGCTGACCCGCGCTTCGAAGGCCGACATGAAGACCTTCAGTCGTTGGCGACAGCCGTGCGCGACCAAGGTGATGGATCTTGGACTGGGGTCGATCTGATCGGGGCATTTCCGGCCGAGGCGAGCATCACGGTCAGGGGTATGCACTCGTTCGAGCGAGTAGCCGGAGCGATTGCTGGCATCTCGGTGTTTCTGCCTGTCGCTTGGACCTGGTGGAGCCTTCACAGCGCGTCGAAGGCCTACGAGGACCTTCTCAATGCTGGAGACGAGAAGGGGCGCACGTTCCTCGCGATGTGGACGACGGGGTTCGATGGCCGTCTGACGGGCAACCACCAATTGGTTCCGATGGCGATGATCTCCTTCTCGCTCGTTCTCGCCGCGGTCGCGTGCATCGTGGTACATCGCCTCGTAGCGGAACGAAATGTCGGTCACGAGGAGAACTCGGCGCGCGAAGCCCGTCGTGACCTAGCCGGAGCGCTCGGTGCAGCCCAGCGCTTCCTCAACGAGCGACGCACTGACGACCCACGCTTCCTCGAAGCAGCTCTGAAGAGGTCGGTCAAGGAATTGAACAAGGCGCATGAGGCTTCGAGGAAGGGGGTTGAGGAACTGCGCAAGGCCACCAACCAAGCCGTTGAGGCTCTGAACAGCAGCACCAATCAAGCGCTGTCAGCACTCAATTCCAGCGCTGAGAAGTCCTTCGAGTCGCTGAACACCACTACGGGCAAGTCGCTCCAGGCACTCACCTCCACGACGAATGATTCCCTTCAAACGCTGGGGGCCACAACCAGCAAAGCTGTAGAGGACCTTGGCGCAGTCTCGAATCAACTTGCTGAAAGGCTTCAACCACTGTTGGACGCGTCGTCACGTGCTGGAGCCGAATTGGCCTCTTCAGCTGCAGCAGCGACCACGGCCCAAGAGCAGTTGAGTTCCTCGACAACGCACATTCAGCAAGCCCTGACTGGTGCGCTGGACGAGTTCAAGAGTTCGGTCGCACAAAGCAACTCTCAGTTGGCAAAGAACAATTCTCAAGTTTCACAGCAGACCATCAGTGTGCTGCAGCAGTTCACGGAGGGGCTGGGCAGAGTCGCAGGTGCCAAGGACGAGTGGGCTCACGCACTCACGAGTGGGCTGGACGCCAATCGACAATCCGTGGACGACGTGCGAGCCGGCAATGTGGAGTTCGCCAGCTTGCTGCAGCAGCACCAGGGGACACTGCAGGCACAGATCAACGACCTGACTCTTGCAACTGACCTGGCCAGCCAGCTGCTCAACGAGCTTAGGTTGCAAGGGGAGGCTGACGCCTCGCGGCCGAGCAGTCCTGTGGATCCATATCTCGATCCGGCGCCCTCCAACCAGGTAGGACATTAGCGAGATGAGGGTGCGTGCATCCCTCAGTGACAGTAGACGCGGCCGGCTGCGGGCAGCAGAGTCCTTGGCTGGATGGGTGTTTGCGGACATGCTCTTGGTTCTGTTCTTCGTCGGGTTGGGGACCGCAATCCCGGTGGATCCTCCTGAGCCGCCACCGAAACCCGAACCCGTAGCGAAGCCCGAGATCGTGGGCATGGAAACGAAGCCAGTAAGTCTCAACATCCGTGTCAACGCCGATGCTCTGATCAGCAAGAATCAGACGGCGCGGAAGCAGGCCCGACAAGCTGTGGCGGATGCCACGAGGCAATTGCGCAAGAAGGACGCCCAGGCGGCCCTCGTGTTGGTCTTCGGTGGTGGAGAGACTGCCGTGATGGGGCAGCAAGTGGCATCAGCCCTGTATCCCGAACTCAACCCGGCAGCGAAGTCCATCTTCCCAAAGGGCACGCCATACAGATCCTTCTGGGACGGTGGCCTCCCTTATGGCGATGTTCGTGTGGAGGTGTTCCTGTTCACGACGGAAAAGGCTGACTCGCCGTGAAACCACTCCTCATCGCCCTGATGGTCGCCTGCCTCGTCGGCGCAATTGTTATCGTGTGGTTATTGATTCTTCGCAAGCGGCGGGGGAGGCCCTCGGAGCATCCGGCACCGGTCCAGAGCTATGTGGGACCAATCGCGGACCTGCCACCGTTCCAAGCACCTATTGCGACGACGCCGCCTGCCTTTGCTCCGGACTACTTCTTCGTGGGGGCAGATGAATCGGTCGTCACTTCGTCGCTGTCGGACAGACAGCAATTAGCTGTCGCCCAGCGAGAGCTTATCGTCCGGACTCCGCATTCGGGGGACGAGGGCCCACGCTGGGGTGTGCCCATGCAGGATGGACGTTCGGCGGTGCTTTTCGACAGGCCAGTCAGGCGCTCCTCTGCTGAACGATCCTTGCGTATGCTCATCAACGCACGGGAGAACATCGTCCGTGAACTTGGTAAGACTGCGCCTCTGGTCGACTTGCACTGGCCATCAGAAATACTTCTCGACTTCGACCAAGGTATTGACGGATACGTGTGCCCGGAACTGCCCGGGCGCTTTGTGGAAGACGGCGAAATCCGTACGTTGGACACCCTAAGTCGCCGCCAAGAGCTTGAGAGTCTTCACTTGTTGGACCGGCTGGAACTGGTCCGTGTTCTTGCCGCATGGCTTGCAGCGCTGCATTCCTCAGGCGTCATCTTTGGAAAGGTTGAGGCAAGAAATATTGCCTACAGCGTTGACCCGATAGTGATTTGTCCGCTTGATTTCAGGAAGGCTCGATCCTTTGGGCAAGGAGCCTGGACGAACCAGCCGGGGGAAGGGATGTCCTCGTTTGGTGACGACCGTGAGAAGTTTTCCGAACTTGCCCGGCAAATCATCGGGCGAGCGCCTGCGTCGTCCGGACAACAGGTCGCCAATAACTTGCCGACTACACAACTTTTGACCGAATTGATCGCGCCCTTGGATCGAATGTTGCGTCGCGCAGCGGGGCCGCCAGGAACGATGCCTACGATGCAGGAGTGGCTGGCAGCTCTGGATGACCAGAGCCCCAACCAGACGCGACAGGACCGTGACCACAGACCAATCGACTTGCTGATCTGACCGTCGTCCTTAGTGGTGGCACTCCACCAAGATCACAAGCGGAGAGTTGTCGGTGGACTCAACGGGGACGACTTCAAACGGGCGTGGAACGGCTCTGCGAAGCTGCGTGAAGGCACCGTCCGCTGGGTGTGCGCGCATCCGATCCTCACGGGAATCCTTGCGCCAATCATTGCGCTCTTCCTGATCGGTGTGATGTTGACACCCATGGACGAAGCAGACGATTCATCGAACGATGACAAGTCTGCCGGGGACGTTTCGACCTCGTGGAAAGTTCCCGATCTGGCTGGGAAGCGTTTGGACAAGGCGAACAAGGCATTGGCCGATGCTGGTGCCCCCGAAAATGCGACAGATCTGCGCGATATGGCTCCTCGTCGTCGCAACATCGGTGGTGCCGAGCATTGGAATGTGATCGACACAGTTGCGGGCCCCGGCAAGGTGATCGCATCCGTGCCGCGTTACGCTTCCGCGGTCTCAGGGGACCCTCGGAGGAGCGACCCCATGAACGCGCCGCCCGACGTGGCCTATTGGCACCAAAGGCGACCGCGAGTGTGGACGGGACAACCAAGACGTGGCCACCGGCAGGCACGCCGTAGCGGATGGGTCAGTTGTTCATCTACTACGTCAAGGACTCGGTTCTCGAAAAGCGGCGAGAGCAAGCAGGGTGGGATCGCAATCACCCCGACGTGGACGTGTACTCCGACGGTGGTGATGATTTCAACGTACCGGGGTTCCTGTGCCCGACACGTTTCTGCTGATTTCCGATGACTTCGCTCTTGACCAGCAGCTACCAATCCACGACCAACACCTCGAGTACAGGCAAGTGGGTCACTGTCACGGAGACCGCGACGTTGGCCGACGGTGAAACCAACGGAGATCGACTCGCCGCCGACTGTGTTCGTCTAATCTGTCGGTGCCCGACTCGCAGATCTCGGGCAGGCGCCAACATGAAGGATGGACCATGGCAGAGGACGGGCAATCAGAAGAGAGCAGCCATACATCGAGTATCCGTCGGCTGATGACTGGCCGTCGTGGCGCGTTGGTGGGCTTGCTGGCCGCGGTGCTTGCTCTGGTCACGTTGGTGTGGTCGTTCGACTTGATCCCGATTGGGAGCCAGTCCGATGGCGAGTCGCCGGCTACGGCGCAAGCGCGCGCCGATGCTGGCGTGGCTCTGGAGGCGCTTGGAGTGGGAGATCGGGAAGCCGTCGAGGAGTCACTTGCGGCGCATCGTGCGGATCCTGCGTTCGCCTATTTCTTCACTCGTGACGCGACACCTCGGGCGTTGGGTGACCTCTTGGGCACGGTAGCTGAGCCGGAGGGTCTCGGGCTCAAGGAAGACGTGGACCCGAAGAGATATGACGTGGTTCTGGCTGACCTTGCAGACACGTTGTCGTTGGCCACGCAGAACACCGGAGAGTTTGACCTGCCCGCGACCTGGGCGGAAAGCTTCGCGGCGTACACAACACGCCCTGGAGTTCTGACCGAGGAGAACGTCGAGGACGGTCGCATAGCGCAGGATCAGGCAAACAAGCAGAACCTGTTGCTGCTGCTCGCGCGGGGGCGATGGGGAACTGACTTCCTCATGACGATGACGAAGGCATTCTGGGACTGGGAGCACAACTCGATCGCGGTCGGAAGTCCTTGGCCCGGGGTGCCCAGCTCGTTCATGGTCAAGTCCCGGGTAGTGGTGTAGCGCTGCGTTCTCCTTGTTGATGGTTCAGGCAGTCAGTTCGGGTAGGTCGTTGACTCCGATCTCGGGTTCGGTGGTGGGCACGATGTTGATGCGGCAGCGAGTGAGGACTTCGAGTCCGAGGTAGCGGCGGCCTTCGGCCCACTCGTCGGTCTGCTCGGCGAGGACGGCGCCGACGAGCCGGACGATGGCGTCACGATTGGGGAAGATCCCAACGCTGTCGGTGCGGCGCCGGATCTCGCGGTTGAGGCGTTCGGCGGGGTTGTTGGACCAGATCTGGGTCCAGACGTCTTTCGGGAACGCGGTGAAGGCGAGGATGTCGGCACGGGCACCGTCGAGGTGCTCGTGGACCTCAGGGAGTTTGTCGGCGACGTAGTCGAGCAGCCGGTCGAACTGGGCGTGCACGGCGGGCGCGTCGGGCTGGTCGTAGACCGAGTGCAGCATCGCCTTCACAGCAGGCCACATCGTCTTCGGTGTGGTCGACATGAGGTTCGCTGCGTAGTGAGTGCGGCAACGCTGCCAGCTGGCGCCGGGCAGGTTCGCCGCGATCGCCTCGACCAGCCCGGCGTGGGCATCGGAGGTGACGAGGCGGACACCGCTCAGGCCGCGGGCTGTGAGGTCGGCGAAGAACTCGTTCCACGCCGCACCGGTCTCTGACGTCGCGACGCGCATGCCGAGGACCTCGCGGTGTCCGTCGCCGTTGACGCCGGTCGCGACCAGGACGACCGCGTTGATCACACGGCCGCCCTCGCGGACCTTCATCGTCAACGCGTCGGCGGCGACGAACGTGAACGGCCCCGCTGCATCCAAGGGCCGGTGCCGGAACTGTTCGACGTGCTCGTCGAGCTCAGCTGCCATCCGCGAGACCTGGGACTTCGAGAGTGAGTCGATGCCGAGGGTCTTGACGAGCTTGTCCATCCGCCGGGTGGACACCCCGGCGAGGTAGCAGTCGGCCACGACGGTAATCAGCGCAGACTCGGCGCGCTTGCGACGCTCGAGGAGCCACTCAGGGAAATAGGTGCCCTTCCTGAGCTTGGGGATCGAGACGTCGACGGTGCCGACGCGGGTGTCGAGGTCGCGGTGGCGATAACCGTTGCGCTGGCTGGTCCGGCTCGGGGTCGGGCGGCCGTACTCGGCACCGACCACGGCGTCGGCATCGGCACTGAGCAGGGTGTTGATGATCGACTGGAGCAGCGAGCGCATGAGATCTGGACTCGCCTCAGCGAGGGCTTCGCCGAGCAGGCCGGCAGGGTCGACAATGTGGGGAGCGGTCATCGTGATGACTCCATTCGAGGATTCTGTGGAAGGTTGACTCGAAGGATCACGCGGTGGCCGCGTCCACGTCCGACATACACGCCGGTCACGAAGACAGCGACCGCGCTACACCACTATCGGGGACTCAACTTCGTTCATCCCGGGTCGCGCCACCGCGGCCGCCTATGCACCTGCACCCAATGGGGCATTCCTCACTGACGGAATGGTGGCGTTGATGGCCGCACTCACGTCGAATTCCGAAGCGGCGGGTTGGGCCTTCGTGGACTTCCAGCCAGGCACCAAGAACGTCACGTTCAACGGTGAAGACCACCTCATGGGCAACTTCGCCCACTATCTCTTCTTCGAGCGCACCGAGTCGGGCATCGCTGACGCCGATGGTGCCGGTTCGAGTGCGTTGGTGACGGCACTCACCTCTGCCGTGCGTGCGACCGGTGGATCGTATGCGGAGGACGCCGTGGGTCCCAGGGCGGACGGGTTCGTTCTCGATGACTATCACGATGCGCTGGCAGCCGAAGCGGAGCGGCGGGGCAGCGTTTGGTATCGAGGGTTGGGCCGCGGCGCCATGGCCATCGCCTACTTCCTGCGTGACAACGGGCATTCCATTCTTGATGTGGTGTCGACGCTGCCCGTCGTTGGCACACCGGCAGACGTGACCAATGGGATTTGGTTCAGCATCCAAGGTGACTGGGACTCTGCGGGTCTCTCCGCGGCAGGGGTAGTGCCGGTGCTTGGGGACGCTGTTGTGGCGGTGGCAAAAGCCAACAAGGCCGTCAAGTTGCTCAGACGTGTCAACAAGGGCGCCGAACAGCTCTCCAGCGCCGACGAACTCCCCAAGGGCGCAACCGATCTGGGAGAAGGAGTGCTTCAGTTCGAGAACAGCGACGAGTTCTTGGCGGCACTCGGTCACCCTTCGCCCGGAGTCACCTATCAACTCGGCTCGACCACCTACCGAGCGACAACAGACGGAAAGTCTTTGGCGCACGTTGGGGGACCCTCTCGCGCATCACTCAAGAGGAGCCAGAAGGTCAAGCAACTAAAGGCCAGAGCTCCGGAGTATTGAATCGCCCCGGGTCTGATGGAGGCTCTCAATCCATGGAGGATGAGAGTCATGGCAGCACCAAGGAAGTACGGCGACGAGCTGCGTGAGCGAGCTACCCGGATGGCTGTGGACGCGCGCAAAGACCCGGCGACCAGGTCGGGTGCGGTCCCCAGGATCGCGGAGCAGCTCGGGATGCATCCAGAGACGTTGAGGAACTGGGTCCGGCAGGCCGAGATCGACGGCGGTGTCCGACCGGGCACAACGACCGACGACGCGGCGCGTCTCGTTGAACTCGAGCGTGAGGTCCGTGAGCTGCGCCGGGCCAACGAGATCCTGAAGACCTCCGCAGCGTTTTTCGCCGCCGCGGAGCTCGACCGCAAGATCAAGTAACCAAGGTGCCGACGGCGGTGCTGGTCGACTACATCGACCAGCACCGCGATCGGCTCGGGGTCGAGCCGATCTGTGAAGTCCTGCGTGATGCAGGCGTCCAGATCGCCCCGAGCACCTACTACGCCGCCAAGACGCGGCCGCCGTCGGCGAGGTCGATCCGCGACGCGGAGCTGGTCACCGACATCAAGGTTGCGCACAAGGCGAACCTGGGTGTCTACGGCGCTCGGAAGATCCATGCCGAGCTCAACCGCGAAGGCATCCCGGTGGCTCGCTGCACCGTGGAGCGGCTGATGCGCGCCGAGGGCCTGCGCGGCATCCCGCGGGAGAAGACCCGAAGGACCACCATCGGCGACGGCGCCGAGACCGAGCGACCCGAGGACCTGGTCAAGCGCAAGTTCATCGCCACCGCGCCCAACCAGCTCTGGGTCGCCGACCTGACCTACGTCCGCACCCACTCGGGGTGGGTCTATGCCGCCTTCATCCTCGACGTCTTCAGTCGCATGGTGGTCGGCTGGCAGGTGTCCACCTCGTTGCGCACCGACCTCGCACTCGATGCCCTCGACATGGGTCTGTGGTCCCGGCAGCGAGCCGGCCAGGACGTCACCGGCCTGATCCACCACAGCGATAGGGGCGTGCAATATCGAGCAATTCGCTACACCGAGCGGCTCGCCGAAGCAGACGCTGTCGCATCCGTCGGGTCCAAGGGCGACTCGTATGACAACGCGATGGCCGAGGCGTTCAACTCGCTGTTCAAGGCCGAGTGCATCCGCAACCCGGTCATGCGCCCCAAGGGTGGTTGGAAGTCGGTCGGTGACGTCGAGATCGCCGTCGCCGAATACGTCGACTGGTTCAACCACCGCAGGCTCCACGGCGAGATCGGGCTCATCCCGCCCGCCGAGCTCGAGACCAACCACTGGGCCAGCACCGAGCCCGAGCACTACCCTGAAACACCCGTCCTCACCGAGGCCGGATCCAAGTAACCGAGCCTCCACGAAACCCGGGGCGATTCATATTCCTTCAAACTCCTGCGGTCGGCACGGAAGGTGGCCGAATCGGCGGAAGAGCATGGGCTCTTGGAATACGAGTCGGAGTTCGAGGTTTCCGTCGATCGTGGGCAGGTCGTGGCGCATGTCAACGACTTGGCCAACGGCCGTTTCTTCGATGGCATGGCGCTCAAGGACGACGGCACGTACGAAGGTGTCGACGTGCTCTATGGCGACGAAGAACGCAGTAGCACCCAGGTCGCATTCGACGAAAGCATTAGCGTGGATTCTCCGGCACAGGCGACACTGGTGAGTGGCGAGACCGTGGACATCACATCGGTTGTCGTGGTGCGTGTCCCTGCCTGAGACCACCCAACGCGCAGGCTCTGACGTCATCCATCCCTGTTGTCTCCGGTGAGGCGAAGGTCGGCTCGACGCTGACCGCTGACGCAGGGGAGTGGGGACCGGCAGACCCGGCCGTGTCCTTGACCTACCAGTGGTTCGCCGATGGCGAGCCGATCGCTGGTGCCACCTCGCCCACGTTGGAGCTGCGCGGCGCCCGGGCCGGAGCCGAGATCACCGTGACAGTCACGGGCTCGCAGCCCGGCTATGAGTCCGCCTCGCAGACCTCTGTCGCCACGGCTGCTGTCGCACCGGGCGATCTGGTTCGCGGCCAGGTGGCGATCACCGGTGAGCCCGAGGTGGGCCAGACGCTGACTGCCGACCCGGGCGAGTGGGGTCCGGTCGATCCCGCCGTCGAGCTGGCGTACCAGTGGACGGCGAACGGTTCGCCGATCGACGGCGCGACCGGTCCGACGCTCGACCTGTTGCCGGCGTACGCCGGAGCGGTGATCACGGTGACGGTGACGGGCACGCAGCCCGGCTATGCGGAGCTCGCCGAGACGTCTGCACCGACCACGCCGATCGCGGACGCGCCGCCGAGCGAGGTCACCCCGGTGACGCCGAAGATCTCGGGGGTCGCCAAGGTCGGCAACCGCCTCACCGCGCAGCCGGGCAACTGGGGCGATGGTGTTGAGCTGAGCCTTCAGTGGAGCGTGTCGGGGGCTCCGGTTCCCGGGGCGACCTCGCGGACCTTCCTGCTGACCGGTGACCACGCCGGCAAGCGGGTCACCGTCACGGTGACCGGCACCCTGGCCGACGGTGGCAGCGGCTCGGCCACCTCGGTCGAGACGAAGACCATCGCCAAGGGCAAGCTGCGCTCCTCGAAGCCGCGGGTGACCGGCAAGCCCACCGTCGGCCGCAAGGTCTCGGTCGCTGCGGGCACGTGGACGGCCGGCACCAAGTTCCGCTACGTCTGGAAGGTCGGCCAGAAGAAGATCCGTGGCGCCACCGGCAAGAGGTTCAAGGTGCGCCGGGCGTATGTCGGCAAGCGGATCCAGGTGGTCGTCACCGGATCGAAGAAGGGCTACGTGACGGTGAAGAAGAAGTCGGCCAAGACCTCGAAGGTGCTCCGCTGATCCAGCCCAACAGCCCGTGTGGGCCGCACGTTTCGCGCGGCCCACACGGATGGGGCTCGCGGGAAGGTCCGGTAGTGACTTTCAGTTCGGCCACTTCAGCCTGAGCGATCGAAGGTCCCGGGGTGTCGGTGGCTTCTGGGACTCTGGCGACATCGGGAACATCTCGGGTTCTCTTCGGTGTGTGGTCCCACAAGGATGTCAAGGTTGTATTTACGCGGGCCGCGTGTAAAGGTTGTGTTTACGAAGTGGAGATAAGGGAATCGGCTCTCAGGCACGGCGTCACCGCCGGCGACATCGTGCATGCATTCGAGCAGGCGATCCGCTATGTCGAGTTTGAATACGACGGCGAGGACCGGCTCTTGGTGATTGGGACGGATCTGTCTGGCAATCTGCTTGAGTTGGTCGCCGTTCCTGTTGCCGGGCCGACCCGGATCATCCACGCGGACCGATTGCGCGCGAAGTTCTACGAGTACTTGAAGTGAGGTGATGAGGATGAAGATCCTGAAGAAGGTCGACGACACCGGTCTCAACTCCTTGGAGCCCGCCAGGTCACAAGCCCGTGATGCGCGGCACATGCGGCGGATCATCGAAGCCCGCCATGGTGTGGACGCAGCGCAGACCGAGTTGCGCGATGCCGTTGCTGCAGCACGTGAGGCCGGCGACTCATGGACCGTGATCGGAGCCGCGTTGGACATCACCCGGCAAGCCGCATTCCAGCGCTTCGGGAAGTCCTGAGTATGGATGTGTCTCGTCCGTTGGGCCGGCTCACTGAATGCCCTCACGGGCGCTCTCTGGGCCTCTCCTTGAGGTAACTCTTTCGCGAGATCCGGCGACGACCTTCGACCACCGCTACTCTTCTCGGATGCTGTCCGCGGATGATCTGGCCATCTTCCTCGAGGTGGCCCGGCGGGGTCGCCTGACCGAGGCTGCAAAGCACCTGGGCATCAACCACACGACAGTGGGCCGTCATATCTCACGACTGGAGCGCGCGGTCGGTCAACGACTCTTTCTCAGGGAACCTGCGGGTTGGGTCTTGTCGGAACCAGGCCTTCGACTGCTCAGTCATGCCGAGTCGGTCGAGGCAGCCGTTCGCGCCGCGCGGGAAGACTGCCTCGAGACGGGTGAACACCTGACCGGGTCCGTCCGCGCGATCACGCCCGAAGGTCTCGGCGCCTACCTGCTGACCCCTGGTCTGGCGCGGATGCGCGAACGCTTCTCGGGCATCAACGTCGAGGTGGTCACGGCCAACCGGCACGCGTCGTTGACGACGCGGGAGTTCGACATCGCCATCACGATCGAGAAGCCACAAGCGCGAGCGGTCGACGTACGTCTGCTCGCCAGATATGAATTGCGGCTGTACGGCGCACCGAGCTACCTCAACTCGAGAGCCGCGGTCTCGTCCGTCGAGGACCTCTCAGACCATGACTTCATCTGGTACGTCGACGAAGCCCTCGGTGTGGAGACCTACGAAACGCTCCACCACATGGTTCCCGGTGTCGAGCCGTGCATCCAGAGCAACAACATCACCGCGCAGATCCGAGCAGCCCAGGAAGGGCTGGGACTGGCCTACCTCCCGACCTACATCGGGGATCGACTTCCTGGACTCGAGCGGCTTGAAGGCTTCGACTCCGCCTCACCACGCAGCTACTGGATGATCGCTCCTCGGAACCTCTCCAGACTTGCTCGGATTCGGGCTCTCACTTCGGTGATCGAACAGCTCGTGCATGAGACCGAGGGCCTCGCTCACGCTGGGTGACCTGCGCCTCTGCAGTTCTGCACAGCCCTGTGAGGGGTTGGTCATTGTCACCCCATGCTTGCGCTGGTTGTCTGTTGCCCACGATCAAGGATGTGATGCAGGACACCCCAGAAGCGCCCTCGATCGGCGAGTGCTCGGTTCGACTTCAGCAAGGGAATGACGGCTCGGCGATGACGTCGCACGTGTCGCTCCCGCACAGACGAAGCCCTGTGTCCATCACGAATCCTGCGTCGCTCGACGCACTTCTCAGGAGCAGCCATGACACGCAATCCAGCAATACCGACCGCGACCCCGCGACAGAGCAGTGCGAAGCAAGTCGGCTTCGCGAGCTTCATCGGGACCACCATCGAGTGGTACGACTTCTTCCTCTATGGCACCGCGGCAGCACTGGTCTTCGGCCCGGTGTTCTTCCCGGACTCGAGCCCCGCTGTCGGAGTCATCGCCGCCTTCGCCACCTACGCCGTGGGCTTCCTGGCTCGGCCGCTCGGAGGCATTGTCGGTGGGCACCTCGGTGACAGCGTCGGACGCAAGCGCGTGCTCGTGGTCTCACTGACGACCATGGGCGCCGCCACCATGGGGATCGGACTCCTTCCTACCCACGCGCAGGTCGGCCTCCTCGCTCCGGTGCTCCTGCTCGTCCTTCGGCTGATCCAAGGGCTCGCCGTCGGCGCCGAATGGGGCGGGGCAGCCGTCATGTCGGTCGAGTTCGCCCCCACGGAGCGCCGCGGTCTCTACGGAAGCTTCACCCAGATGGGCGTCTCCTCGGGCATGCTCCTGGCGACGAGTGCCTTCGCCATGACCCGGGGCCTCACCACCAGCGATGCATTCATGACGTGGGGCTGGCGTCTGCCTTTCCTGGCCAGCGGCTTGCTCGTCGTTCTTGGGCTGATCATCCGGATGAAGCTCAGCGAGCCGACCAAGTTCGCGGAGCTACGGGAGTCGAACCAGACCCACAAACTGCCCGTGGTCACTGTTCTTCGCACGGAGCGACGAGCGGTCATCCTGACCACAGGAATGCGAATCTCGCAGAACGCGGTCTACTACATCTTCACTGTGTTCGCGCTCGTCTACATCAAGGACAGCTTGGGCGAAGACTCGAACGCCGGCTTGATTGCCGTCATGATCGCTTCAGCGATCGGTCTGGTCTCGGTCCCGCTGTGGGCGATGCTCTCCGACCGTGTGGGGCGGCGACCGGTGTTCCTCTTCGGCGCAGTCACCAGTGGCCTCTTCATCCTTCCCTTCTTCGGGCTGGTCGACAGCGGTAGCCCGGTCATTGCCGTAGTGGCGATCGTGATCGGCATGGTCGTCTTCCACGACGCGATGTATGCACCTCAAGCGGCCTTCTTCTCGGAGATGTTCACGACGCGTGTCCGCTTCAGTGGCGCCTCGCTCGGATATCAGATCGGATCTGTGCTCGGTGGCGGATTCTCACCGCTGATCGCGACCAGTCTCCTGGCTCTCGGCGGTGGCAGCCCGCGATATGTCGTCATCTACTTCATCGGTCTCAGTGTCGTCACTGCCCTGTGTGCCTACCTGGCTCCGGAGACCTACCGGGCGCAGCTCGACGAGAAGAACGCGTCGGACGACGCCGCTCCGGTCGACCTGCCAACTCCTCGCCAGCCAGCAGCGGACGAGGACGTGCTTCGTCCCGCTGACGCCTGATTCCCACACCAGCCTGATCCACCATCGGAAGGACATTGATCATGACCATCACGAACCAGAAGACCGCTCCCAACGGCATCGACACACAAGCACTGCAGGACACCCTGGACGCCGTACGCAAGCAGCCCGAGCTCGCCCAGGTCACCTTCGGCATTGACTGCGAATGGCTCGGCGGATGCCACCAGCGATCGACCACGGCCGATGTCGTGCAGAACGGCGCTCCGGTCCGCACCACGCGCTTCACCATGGAGTCCGATGAACCAGAAGCCCTTTTGGGCACGGACCATGCCCCCAATCCCGGTGAATATGTCCTGCAGGCCCTGGCTGGCTGCTACGCGGCGACCTTCGCAGCCCAAGCGACAGTGCGGGGGATCGAGCTGGAGACGCTTCGACTCGAGATGGAGACCGACTTCGATCTCCAGGGTTTCCTCGGGATCGATCAGCGGGTGCGACCTGGTGCGCAGGCCATTCGGGTCGTCGTGCATGCGACGGCCAGCAATGCCTCCGGTGAAGACCTGCAAGCACTCGTCGAGGCTGTGGAAGCGCACTCGCCGATCAGGGACACCCTCGCCAACCCGGTGCCCGTGACCACGACTCTGGCGCGGTGACCTGGGATGTCGGGTCTGACGCTTGACCACCTCGTCTGGCGGATGGAGGAGGTTCACCGCCACGCCGAGATTGTCGACCGGAGCTCTGCTCGGTCGGTCCGCTCCTTCCCTGAGGCCGCTCGGCGGATCCGCGACCTCGCCCGGGGCCTGCGGTCCCGGTTCGGCCTGGGTACCGGCGACACGGTCAAGGTGCTGGCGTTCAACTCGACGCACCACGTGGAGTTGCTCCTCGGCGTACCCCTGACCGGTGCTGCCCTCGACAGTCTCAATCCGCGCACCCCGACGGAGGCATTGATCCTCGACGCATCATCGTCTGCTCCGGCCCTGGTGATCGTCGACCCGGCCACGCTGGCGCACCCAACGGTTGGTGAGGCAGCGCGTGCGGTGCTCTCAGTCCTGGAGCGGATGGCTGTCCCTGTCCTGATGATGGGTGATGGGGACCCGGGGTGTCCTTCCCTGGAGGGCGTGGTCACCGAAGGTGCGCGGGTGGCAGATCCACTTCCGGCCACGGACGAGAACGACACGGCGTACCGCTTCCACACCAGCGGCACCACCGGATCTCCGAAGACCCACACCGTGAGCCATCGCCAAGCCTTGTTGCACTGCTTGAGCCAAGCAACCGTGGACGCGACTGGGTTGTCACGCAAGGACCGGGTGCTTCCCCTCGCACCGTTGTTCCACGTCAATGGTTGGGGACTGCCACTGGTCTCGGTCATGGTCGGTGCATCGTTGGTGCTACCTGGTGGTGACCTGACGCCAAGGCGCCTGGTCCAGGTTCTGCAGGAAGAAGAGGTCACGGTCGCTGCAGCGGTGCCCACGGTCTGGCACGACGTGTGTGAAGTTGTCCTAACCGCACCAGGCACCAAGTTCCCGGCTCTTCGTGAGGTGTTGACCGGCGGTTCACCGGTCTCTGACTGGGTGTGTTCGACGCTCCGCTCCGTCCTGGACACGGAGGTGGTCAGTGCGTGGGGAATGACGGAATCCATGGCCTGCAGCACCTACGAACGCGAGGCTGCGGAGGAGTCTGTAGGCAGGCCCATCCCACTGGTGGAGATGCGTGTCGTCGGAATCGACGGTCCGGTGCCAGCCGGGGACCGCGGACGACTGGAGATCCGAGGGCCGTTCGTCATCGGTCTGGGGCGGGCAGCCGGAGGAAACGAGTGGTTCGACACAGGGGACATCGCCTCGCGCGATCTCTCGGGACGGATCCGGCTCCACGATCGGAGCAAGGACCTCATCAAGTCAGGAGGCGAATGGATCGCCTCCGCCGAGGTGGAGAACCTGCTCTGTACGCATCCGGCGGTGACCGGCGCCGCCGTGGTTGCGCGACCTGATCCTCGGTGGGGAGAACGTCCGGTGGCTTACGTGACCACGGAGTCTTCCAGTGAGCGGCCAACCGAGGAGCAGATCGTGGCTCACCTGCTGCCCCTGATGCCGAAGTGGTGGCTGCCGGATCGAATCAAGTTCGTTGAAGACCTCCCCCGAACTGCGGTCGGCAAGGTCGACAAACGGAGCCTGCGTGATCTCGAAGCACAAACAATCCATGAGTTGCAGAGCACAGACAAGGAAGAGGTTTCGGCATGACTGAGACGATGCACGAGTTCATCCGCACCGAGCGTCGCGGTGACGTGGCTTGGCTGACCATCGACCGCCCCAAGAAGTTGAACGCCCTGTCGGTGCAGTTGATGAGCGAGCTGTCCGAGGCGTTGGCCGAAGCCGACACCGACGACTCGGTGAAGGTTGTCGTCCTCCGAGGCGGTGAGAAGGCGTTCAGTGTCGGCTACGACATCGCCGAGGAAGTTGAGCTCGAGGTGTCCACTGCTGAGCAGTGGCACGGAGGCCTTTCCAACAACATTGGGCTCACCATGCAGGTCTGGGGGTTGAGCAAGCCGGTCATCGGGATGGTCGAAGGATGGTGCCTTGCCGGCGGTTGTGAGCTTGCCATGGCCTGCGACCTGCTGATCGCCGGACCGGAGGCACAGTTCGGAGAGCCTGAGATCAGGTTCGGCTCCGGACCTGTGACGCTGCTGATGCCGTTCATCCTCGGACAGAAGGTCACCAATGAACTTCTCTTCACCGGTGACGTCATCGGGGCCGATCGTGCTCTCGAGCTCGGGCTGGTGAACAAGGTGGTGCCCGCCGACGAGCTCGAGGCCACTGTGACGAAGCTGGCGCAGAAGATCGCGCTCACCCCGTTGTCCATCCTGCGCTACACCAAGCGAACCCTCATGCGTGCCTACGAGCAGATGGGCCTCAGGGACGCGGTGCAGGGAAACCTCGACCTTGCCGCCGTACTGAACTCGGCAGACACCCCTGAACGCGCCGACTTCACCGAGCTCGTGGCTTCCAAGGGCCTTGGAGCGGCACTCGCCTGGCGTGATGACCGCTTTGCTGGCCTGGACTGACTCAAACTCGGACGAAAGGAACACCATGAACGACAACGAACGCACATCCGTCACCACTCGCGGAGCCGACGCAACTGCCATCGGCGCCCTGCCACCAGTCGGTGTGGTGCCCGAGCAGATGCACGTGCAGGCCGTCCGCCAGGACCGCTATGGGGATCCAGCAGACGCCTTCCAACACGAGGTGGTCCCCACTCCGCGCATCGGCAGCCGAGAGGTTCTCGTCGCAGTGATGGCCGCCGGGATCAACTACAACAACGTCTGGGCTGCCAGGGGCTATCCGGTCGACCAGGTCGGCGTGCGTCAGAAGCGTGGCGAGCCGGAAGACTTCCACGTCGGTGGATCAGATGCTTCGGGGGTCGTCTATGCGATCGGTGATGAGGTGAGCGACTGGCAGATCGGTGACGAGGTTGTCATCCACCCGGGCGTCTGGGACGAAGAAGATCCTTGGATCGCTGCAGGTCGGGACCCGATGATCGCGCCCAGCGCAAAGATCTGGGGCTATGACACCAACTATGGTGCGTTCGGGCAGTTTGCTCGTGTGCAGTCCCACCAGCTGATGCCCAAGGCGCAACACCTCAGTTGGGCCGAGGCAGCGGCCCCCACCCTGGTCGGCACGACGGCCTACCGCATGCTCCTTGGATGGGAGGGAAACACCGTTCAGCCCGATGACCTGGTCCTGGTCTGGGGTGGTTCCGGCGGTCTCGGCACCCAGGCCACTCAGCTCGTCCAGCATGCAGGTGGTCGAGCCGTCGCGGTCGTCTCCGATGAGGAGCGCGGCCGATACGCAATGAAGCACGGTGCGATCGGATTCATCAACCGACGGGAGTTCGATCACTGGGGAGTTCCTCCGCTCGTTGACGACAAGGCCGGCCAGAAAGAATGGACGACCGGTGTGCGTGCCTTCGGCAAGCGGCTGTGGGAGGTTGCCGGAGCACGGGAAGACCCGGCCATCGTCTTCGAGCACCCCGGTGCGGCCACTGTTCCGACGAGCATCTTCTTGTGCCGGCCCGGCGGCATGGTGGTCATCTGCGCAGGCACGTCAGGGTTCGACGCGATGGTCGACCTGCGCTATCACTGGACGCGCCAGAAGCGGTTCCAAGGTTCCCACGGGACGAACGACGTCCAAGCACTCGCCTACAACCAGCTCGTGTGCGACGGAAAGATCGATCCAGTCGTGGGACGAGTCCTGAAGTTCGATGACATCCCGCAGGCACATGCACAGATGGGTCGTGGCGAGGAGGTCTTCGGCAACACCGTCGTGCTCGTGGGGGCCGACTCACCGGAGCAGGGGCGCGCCTGACCACCAGATCTCTGACGCCGGCCGTTTGGACATCCTCGTCCATTCGGCCGGCGTCACAGAGTCAGTGCTGGAAAGCGCACCGTGGATCACGACTCGCAGAGCACTCGGCTCGCATCGAGAACGACGGTCCGGCATCGCGACAGTCAAAGGCACAGATCGAAGCGCTGGGTGGCGAGGGCGAATAGCGGCGACCTGCGGTGGGTCGGTCTTCCGGGTTTCGCCTGCCAGGCGACCGGGCTCGCAGGTGACCGCGCTTGGGTTCGCATCCCCGACCGGGCAGGCTGGGGGCATGACATCTCCTGAGAGCACCTTCCTGACGGTTTCCGGCCCACGGGAGATTCGCGAGGGGGTCGAGACGCTGACCGAGCCGGCGCCGGGTCGCGTCATCGTCGACATCACCTACACCGGCATCTGTGGCACGGACGTCCACGGCTACACGGACGGTCACATGCTTCCGCCCGCAGTGTTCGGCCACGAGTGGACAGGCACGGTGAGTGCCGTGGGTGACGGCGTGAGCGGCATCGAGGTCGGTCAGCGCGTGATGGGAGGCGTCGGGCCGGCCTGTGGTCGATGCGCCCAGTGTGTGGCTGGCCACGCACGGCAGTGCGACACGGCGTTCGCGGAGGCCAACGGGGTCGACGACGAGGCTCCGGACCATGGCGCGTTCGCGGGTCGGGTGCACGTCGCCGCACGTCGGGTCATCCCGGTGCCCGATGAGGTCTCCGACATCGAGGCCGCCCTGGTCGAACCGGCCGCGGTGACCTTCCACGCCGTACGCCGGGTTGCCGCAGAGCTGGGCGCGATCGTGGTGGTGCAGGGGGCTGGACCCATCGGCCTGTTGACCGCGCAGCACGCGCGCAACGCGGGTGCTGGGCGCATCATCGTCTCCGAGCCCTCGGCCGCGCGTCGCGAGGTGGCTTCTTCTGGACTCGGCTTCCCTGACGTCGTCGCACCTGACGACCTCGAAGCGACCTTGGCCGAGGTGTCGAACGGTCTCGGGGCTGATGTGTTCTACGAGTGTGCGGGCGTGGCGTCACTTCTGCAGCCGTCGGCGAGCTTCGTACGTCGCGGCGGAACCCTTGCGCTGCTGGGGTTCCCCCTCACGGAGTCGACGGTCAGCTATGGGGACTGGCAGGTGCGGGAACTGACGGTGGTCGGTTCGCTCGCCTACAACCACGAGGACTTCCTCGGTGCCATCCGCGCCATCGCCGGCAAGCGTGTCGACGTGACGGCCCTGCACACCGGCACGGTTGGCCTCTCGGAGCTACGCGACCTCCTCGAGGAGCTCGACTCCGGAAAGAGCCGGCACAGCAAGGTCCTGGTCAGCCCCAAGGCCTGAAACCCGCCACGGGTGTGACGCGGTCCTCCTGAGCTGCTGGTTGGGCGAACTGGCACGCAGGACGCGGGCTGTGGAGCGCGTCGCAATTGACGCGGAGACCCTCCTTCGGTCGTGCGCCCGCGAGCCGCCGAATGGGTGATATGTCCAGATTTGGGTACCTTGGAACTGGCTGGGGGACACCACGGGTTGGACCGACGAAGTTTCGCCCGAACGAACTGAGCCTGCGCTCGCAGGCCCGAACAGGCGAATCAGAGAGGTTTCATGTCCCTGCGCACCATCCTGCACTCGCGGGCGTTCCTGGCACTCGGCGTCGTCGTCGCGGTGGCCGTGCCGGCCTTCACGCTGCCCCGGCTGCCGTCGTTCTCGTTGTGGCCGGTGCTCCTGGGGCTCCTGCCCTGGGTCGTGGGCAAGTACGTCCTGTGCCCCCTGCGCTGGCGGGCCCTCACCAACGCCGACTTCAGCCGACGCTGGTTCCTTCGCGCCTACGCCGAGTCCGAGCTGCTCGGGCTCCTGACGCCCGGCCACGTCGGCGCCGACCTGTGGCGGATCCGCCGGCTCACCCACGCCGACATCCCTCGTGGCGACGCCTTGTCGAGCGTCGCGGTGGACCGGACGGTGGGTGCCGTGGGCTTGGCGGCGTTCGTGGTCTTCGCGGGCTCCACACTCCCGCTGCGGATGATGCTCACCGCGCTGGGCATCGGCGCGGCAGCGCTGGTCGCGTTCGTCGTCGTACGCCGGATCTGGCCGCAGCTGCTGCCGACCGGGCCGCTGCCGCGTCCGAAGCAGTTCGCGCACGCCCTGGCGCTCTCCGCCGCCTACCAGGCGTCGATTGCGATGTTGCTGCTGGGCACGTTGGGCGCCACCGGCTACACGCTGTCCCCGCTCGAGCTGCTGGGTGCCTTCGGTGCCAGCCAGGTCGCCGGGGCCGTTCCCGGCCCGCACGGTGCCAGCCCGCGTGACGGCGCGCTCGTCGTCGCGCTGGTGGCCCTCGGCGTTCCGTGGACCGCCGCGGCAGCCGCGGTCGCGCTCAAGGCGGCCGTCGCCTGGCTGCCGGCGTTGGTGCTGGGGGGAGTCAGCCTGATCGCGACACGGCGGCTGCTCCGCCGCTCCGCGGCGTCGGCGCCCGCTGCCGCCTGAGCACACGCCTCGGCAACGGGGAGCACACCCCCTCATTAATGGGGAGGACACCGGCCCGTCCTTCGCGGACACTGGATCAGGGGAAGTGATCCATGGAGGGGTCGTGGTCCGCTGGATGTGGCTGTTCAAGCAGGTCGCGTACGTCGTCAGCGCCGTCGCGGCCTACTTCGGCATCCGGGGAGCAACCGAGGGTTCGGTCGACGCTGCCGTCGAGCACGCCCACCTGATCGTCGAGTGGGAGAAGTCGCTCGGCATCTATGTGGAGCAGACCATGCAGGGGCCGTTCATCGAGCACGCCCACCTCGCGACGCTGGCCAACTGGGTCTACATCTGGGGCCACTGGCCGGTGATCGTGGTGACGCTCGTGTGGACCGGCGTCCACCACCGCGACGTCTTCCTGCGACTGCGCAACGCCATGCTGGTCTCCGGCCTGCTGGGCATGGCGCTCTTCGTCACCTACCCGGTGGCGCCGCCTCGGCTGAGCGGCCTGGGCTTCATGGACAGCGTCACCGAGACCTCCTACTCCTACCGCGTGCTCCAGCCTCCCGCCTTCGTCGACCAGTACGCCGCCATGCCGAGCCTGCACGCGGGGTGGAACCTCTTGGTCGGCATCGCGATCGTGAGTGCCAGCACCTCGCTGGCGCTCCGTGCCTTCGGCGTCATCATGCCCGCGTTCATGGCGGTCGCCGTCGTGGTCACCGGCAACCACTTCATCCTCGACGTCCTGGTCGGGCTCAGCCTGGCCCTGGTGGGCCAGGTGGCCAGCCGGGCCCTGGAGAGACGCCGCGACACCCGGCCCGTCGAACGGGTGTCGGCGTGAGTGTGCTCGCGATCGCGCACCGGGCCGGCAACTCGCTCACCGGTCTGCACGAGGCGAACGCCCTCGGCGTCGACGTCATCGAGTGCGACATCCACCGACACCGCGACCGCCTGGAGGTCAGGCACCTCAAGACCGCGGGCCCGTTGCCGTTCCTGTGGGACCGCTGGGAGCTGGTGCCGGCCTCGGCACCCAGGCTGGGTCTCCACGAGCTGCTCGAGGCGGATCGCCACGGCACCACCTTCATGCTCGACCTGAAGGGGATCGGCGCCGGGGTGGGCACGGCCGTGGTGCGACTGCTGGCCGACAGGAGCCGGGCCCAGCCCGTGCTGGTGTGCGGGCGCAACTGGTCGGCAGTCACTGCGGTCGCCGAGCTCGACCAGGTTCGACCGGTGCTGTCGGCCCGCAAGCCACGCGAGCTGACGGCGCTCTGGAAGCGCGTGGGCACCGGCGGGTTCCACGGGGCCTCCGTGCACTGCACGCTGCTCGACAGGAACGTGGTCGAGCGGCTTCGGAGCCACGTGGAGCTGGTGATGACCTGGCCGGTCAACGACCTGTCACTGCTGGACCGGATGGTCGACATCGGGGTCAACGGCATCATCAGCGACGAGCCCTCGGTGCTTGCCGAGCTGATTCGTCGCCAGCGTGCGTGAGGCGGGACTTCTGGGCAACGCTCAGCCGACAGACCGGTGAAGTCGGCGGTCCTCCACGACCGCCTGCCACCGTTGCCGAGTTGCCGCCAACGCCAGGTCGGTCAGGTGGGCCTGGTTGGCCAGCGAACGCGCCAGCGCACCCGGACCCGCCAGGCTGGTCTCGTGCGTGTGGAGTGGTTCCGCCGGTCGCGCGCCGAGGAGCGCGGTCGTGGCCAGCACCCGGTTCTCGCCGAGGATGCCGGGGGCGCGCCGGAGGCCCGGATCGCCGAGATCGACGTCCTCGACCAACAGCGGGCGGTCCTCGCACGTGGCCCGCATCCTCGCGCGCAGCCGGCCACCGGCCTCCCCGCTGCGGCCCAGGACCAAGGTCTCGTGGTGCAGGGCGACCGCGCCGTCGGCGAGCTCGACGGTCGTGGACCGGTCGACGTCCGCACCCTCGGAGACCACCAGCGGCGCGCCGGCCCACACCAGGCTGCCGCCCTCGGCGACCCGGATCGCCGCGGCCCACCTGCAGGAACCCCCACGGCCGTTGTAGGCAACGGTCGCCGACGGCTCGATGATCTCCAGGTGTGCTCCCGGTCCGACCTCGACCTCGAGTCGTACGTCGTCCCCGGCCAGCAGCGAGGCACAGGCCGCCACGAGCGCCACCCGCACGAGGTCCGGCCCGGCATGCACCGCCCGCGGCCGGACGAACCTGTTCGCGTCGAGCCGCTCGATCCGGGTGTGCCCGGGCCGGCGGTCCACCGCAATCCGGACCGCCGCCTCGTTGCTCATCCGTGCACGTGGTCGGTGTCCGTGGCGTGGAAGTGCGGCGCCATCGGCCCGGGGTCCTGGGGCACGTGCGATCCCTGTCCGTGCCTGACCGCGAGGTCGCGGACCCAAGCGCACAACTGGTCGATCGATGCCTGGTCGTGCTGGCTGACCGGAAGCACCGGGAGGCCGTCGCGGACCGAGCCGGCGTCGCTGACCATCTGCTCGGCGTCGACGCCGACGTACGGCGCGAGGTCGGTCTTGTTGATCACCAGCAGGTCTGCGCGTTCGATGCCGGGACCACCCTTGCGCGCCACGTCGCCGCCCCCGGCCACGTCGAGGCAGAAGATCTGGGCGTCGACGAGTGCGGGACTGAACGTGGCGGTCAGGTTGTCGCCGCCACTCTCCACGATCACGAGGTCGAGGGGCGCGAAGTCGCGCTCGAGATCCTCGACGGCGAGCAGGTTCGCGGTCACGTCGTCACGGATCGCGGTGTGCGGACAGGCGCCCGTCTCGACCGCACGGATCCGTTCGACGGGAAGCACGCCGGCAGCGCGGAGCTGGCGGGCGTCCTCATCGGTGTAGATGTCATTGGTGACCACGCCGATCTCGAGGTCGGAGGACAACTCACGGCACAGGGTCGCGATGATCGTGCTCTTGCCGGTGCCGACGGGACCGGCAACCCCCAGTCGCAGGGGGCGGACAGGTGTCTGGGCCGATGTCTCAGGAAACAAAGATCCTCCTCGTGGAGTGGTGGTGGTCGAGCGACCACAGCTCGACCATGGGGGCAGTCAGTGCGGGAAGCTCGTCGGGACCGGTGGCCACGGCACGTTCCACGATGGCCTCGATGGTGCTGGCCGCGCCGAGCAACCAGCTGGTCGCGTCGGCGGGGTCGACCGGCAGCAGCTTGAGTGACGCTGCCGCGACGGTCTGAGCGTCGTCATACAGGCTGGCCCTCGCGACCGCGGCGGCACTCATCCCGAGCGCGGCGCCGACGACGCCGAGGGCGATCGGGCGCAGGGGTGGCCGACCGAGCCCGTGCAGGGCGACGACGGCGGGATGCTCGGGCCACAGCCGCCATGCCAACCGGGCCAGGCCACGGCCGAGCAGCTCGGAAGCCTGGCGCAAGGGGGCGCTCGGTGTGCGGGCGAGCAGCTCGTCCTGCACACGGTCGAGTCGGGCGGGCTCCTCGAGAGCCGTCCGCAGCGCCGCGGCAGCCGCTGAGGCCTCGACCAGGCCGACGGTGCGCAGCCGGGCGTCGATGTAGTCCGGCACCTGGCCGGCATCCAGGCCCCCGACCAGTGCCGGCTCCAGTCCGGCCGAGTGCGCGTGGCCGCCGGTCGGCAACCTGCCGTCGGCGAGGAGCAGTGCGCCCAGGTCAGCAGTCACAGGAGACCAGCTCAGAACAACGAGTAGCGCTGGGCCAGGGGGACGACGTCGACAGGTTGCGGGCGCACCAGCTCGCCGTCGATGGTGATCGCGAAGGTCTCGGGGTCGACGTCGATGGCCGGCAGCGCGGTGTTGTTGGGCAGGTCGGCCTTGGTCAGCTGTCGCGTCGGTCGTACGCCGGTGAGTCGGCGGTGCAGGCCCAACCGGTCGCCGAGTCCGTCCTCGACGGCCAGCGGCGAGACGAACGACGTGGCCAGGTGCGGCGCCGAGCCCGGCGAGGCAGCCATTGCCGGGCGCATGAACACCGGCTGGGGTGTGGGGATCGCCGCGTTCACGTCGCCCATCGGCGCCCAGACGATCGCTCCGCCCTTGATCACCGCGGAGGGCCTGATGCCGAAGAAGACCGGGTCCCAGAGCACCAGGTCGGCCAGCTTGCCGGCCTCGACCGAGCCGACCTCGTGGTCGATGCCGTGCGCCACTGCGGGACAGATGGTGTATTTCGCGACGTAGCGACGGGCCCGCTCGTTGTCGGCCGGCATCGACGTGCCGAGCTGGCCGCGCTGCGCCTTCATCACGTGGGCGACCTGCCAGGTGCGCGAGATCAGTTCTCCGATGCGGCCCATCGCCTGGGCGTCGGAGGAGGTGATCGAGATGGCGCCCATGTCCTGGAGGATGTCCTCGGCCGCCATCGTGGTACCTCGGATGCGCGACTCCGCGAAGGCGAGGTCTTCGGGCACGCGTGGGTTGAGGTGGTGCGCGACCATCAGCATGTCGAGGTGCTCGGCCTCGGTGTTCACCGTGTGCGGCAGGGTCGGGTTCGTCGAGGCAGGCAACACGTTGGCCTCGCTGGCCATCACGATGATGTCGGGGGCGTGGCCGCCGCCGGCGCCCTCGGAGTGGAAGAGATGGATGCCGCGGCCGGCGATCGCATCGATCGTGTGTTGCACGTAGCCGGCCTCGTTCAGGCTGTCGGCGTGCAGTGCGACCTGGAGGCCGAACTCGTCGGCCGCGCGCAGCGAGGCGTCGATCGCGGCAGGGGTCGCGCCCCAGTCCTCGTGCACCTTGTAACCCCCTGCGCCGCTCCGAGCCTCCTGCTCGAGGGCGGCGGCGCTGACCGTGTTGCCCTTGCCGAAGAGGATCACGTTGAGCGGGAGGTGGTCGAAGGCGCGGTGCATCATGCCCAGCGACCAGGCGCCGGGAGTGACGGTGGTGGCCTTGGACGCCTCGGTGGGCCCGGTGCCGCCGCCGACCACGGTCGTCGTGCCGGTGGCGAGCGCCTCGAGCATCTCGGTCTCGTTGAGGTAGTGCACGTGCGTGTCGATCGCCCCGGCGGTGAGGATCTTGCCCTCTCCGGCGATCACGTCGGTGCTGGGACCGATGTGCAGGTCAGGGTGGACGCCGTCCATGATGTCGGGGTTCCCGGACTTGCCGACTGCGACGATCCGGCCGTCCCGGATGCCGACGTCGCCGCGCACGATGCCTCCGTGGTCGAGCACGACCACGTTGGTGATCACCAGGTCGAGGGCGCCCTGGTCACGAGTGGTCAGGCCCTGGCCCATCGACTCGCGGATGCTCTTGCCACCGCCGAAGACCGACTCGTCGCCGCCGAAGGTGCGGTCCTCCTCGACTTGGATCCACAGGTCGGTGTCGCCCAGCCGGATCTGGTCGCCGACGGTGGGTCCGTAGAGCTGGACGTATTCACGGCGGTCGATCCTGCTCACCGGGTCACCTCGTCGTCGCTGTCGCTGGTGCTGCTGCCGCTCTCGTTCTCGCGCCCGGGCTCGGGATGCGGGGGCTGGTCGCTGAGCCGGACGCCGGCGCCGCCGGCCCGGCCCGGACTCTCGACGGGCGTGCCCGGTGTGCCGAACGGTACGACGGGCTTGGGCTGGCGGGCGTGGGTCGGCAGGTCGCCGTCGAGGTGGCGGATCTGCAGCCCGGGGACGTTTCCGGTGCCGCCCAACGCGATCAGGTCGACCGTTCGGCTGACGCCCGGCTCGAAGCGGATCGACGTACCGGCGGGGACGTCGAGCCTGAAGCCCTGCGCCCGGTCCCGGTCGAAGCTCAGGGCCGGGTTGGTGTCGGGGAGGTGGATGTGGGAGCCCACCTGGATCGGCCGGTCGCCGTCGTTGACGATCACCAGCGTGCGCTGCTCGCGGCCGCTGCTCAGCTCGAGCGGCTCGGCGGAGACGCGGACCTCGCCGGGGATCACTGGATCGGCTCCGTGATCGTGACGAGCTTGCGTCCGTCGGGGAAGGTCGCCTCGACCTGGACGTCGCGGATCATCTCGGGGACGCCCTCCATCACCTCGTCGCGGGTGAGGACGTGGCGGCCGTCGTTCATCAGGTCGGCAACGCGGGCACCCTCGCGAGCCCGCTCCATCACCCAGCAGGACAGCAACGCGGTCGCCTCGGGGTGGTTCAGCAGGACGCCGCGTTCGCGGCGGTCGCGGGCGACCATGCCGGCCACGCTGAGCAACAGTTTGTCCGTGTCGGAAGGAGTCAGGTGCATCCGCGTCCTCCTGAGTCGCTGGTACGGCGAAACTAGCACGCAGGAAGCAGCCTGTGGACGCTCATCGCGAGCTGAGAGCGGAGCCACCTCCGCCCAACCTGTCTCGATGTTCTCGAACCCGCCATCCACGCCGTGCCAGGTGGAATGATGCGGGCATGGAGATCGCATGAAATCGCAGCGTGAGCGGCAGCGCATGATCTGTGGAGGTCGAGTGGCGAGAGTGATGCTCCCTCTGGGGCTCGCCATGCTGCTCAGCCTCGGGATGCTGCCGGCCCACTCGCTCGGGACGATCGTGAAGTCGGACTTCCTCGCGAAGAGGACCGTCAAGGCATCCATGAACGGGGTGGGCGAATGGCGTGCCTACCGGGGGTCCTTCAAGACCGTCGGGGGGAAGCCGCGAGACTGCCGTTCCGACGAGCAGATGCTGGATTACGACGAGGCCAGGTCGAAGTCCTACCACGGCAGGGAGAGTGGCCTGCCACGCTCGGTGTGGTCCGGTGCGGAGATCGTGATCCTGCGCTATGCCGACGCAGACTCCGCCCGACGTGCGGTCAGGCGCAACGGGTCCTATCCGCGGCGCTGCCCGAAGGTCACCGAATGGGTGTGCACTGAATGTGACGGCATCTGGACGACGTGGCGAACGAAGGTCCCAGCGGTGACCGTGGGCGCTCAAAGTGTGGCGTGGAAGTTCCGGGAGGTCGGGAACTTCAAGTCCAACGGTCATGCCGTCGTGGCTCGCAGGGGCTCAACAGTCGTGCGGGTGACGGTGACGCGCACCCGGGACGTGACGATGAAGGACGGATGGGTCTACCCGCAGCTCGTCAGGAAGCGGGTCGTGACGCGCCTGGCACGCAAGGCGCTCAACAAGTCCACGTGAGCCGGAGCAGACAACTCTCGCAGCCACGCCTGCTGCTGAGGTTCGGTGGGAGATGCGGCAGCAGCGACAGGTTCTCGGTGCTCTCCTGAGCGGTTCGGTGCACACGGTGAGACCTAGGAGCCCGGGGGCGAAGCGATGATCTCTGCGACTCGGCGCCCTGTCGCCAGCGCGGCAGGGTCGTCAGTGGGCACGCCGCGATCGGCGACCTCATCGAATCGGGTCATGGCGATCGACCAGTGGTCGGCCTCGAGATCGGTCCACGAGGTCGCCCAGCCCGCTGCGGTCAACCGCGAAGCCAGCCCCCGGACCAGGGCGGGCGACACGATGTCGTCGTCCACCGCGCTCACGAACTGCACCAGTGGTCGCCCCGCGCCATGGGGGAACACCTCGGGAAGCGGTTCGCCGGTGAAGGGAACGATCGCGTTCGGGCCGTCACCCGGTGCCAGCAGCACGACGCGGGCGACGGGCTCGTCGAGCCACGTGACCAGGCCGAGGGCGGCGGTGCCGCCCAGGGACCAACCGACCAGGACGATTTCCTGCGGATCAGCACCGATCTGCTCGGCCACCCGGCGAGCGTGGGAGAGGGAGGCCAGCAGCGCTGTGCGGCCGCCGTCGGGGTCATCGCAGTCCCAGTCGGGCACCACCACGCGTACGCCGTGCTGGGCGATCGTCGCGCCGAGCTGCGCGAGCTCTGGTCGTGAGTCGGCTCCGCGCCCGTGCCACAGCAGCACCACGCCACGGTCGCCGTCGCCGTGCACGTCGACCAGCCTTCCGGGAGCGGATTCCTCAGTGACGGTCATGGAGCTGAGCCTGCCTCCCGTGTGATGCCCGTGTGATGCCCGAGTCGATGCCCGGTTCAGGCCCCGGTCGATGCCCCGGTCGGGCGTCGTCTCGCGCAGGAGCAGCGCTCCCGCATGGCGCGGCAGGGAGAGGACTCCCGCGTCGAGGACCGCACCGGACGGGGTCGCGAAGACGAGCGCGGAGTGGTCGACCGGCAGCGTCGCCGCGGAGTCGCCGAAGTTGACCACCACCAGCACGTCGCGGCGCCGCATGGTGAGGACGCGGCCCTCGACCGTGCAGGACACCGAGGTGAAGTCGGGGTCCGTCAGTGCCGGGAGCTTGCGACGCAGCTCGGCGAGCCGTCGATAGCAGTCCAGGACCACTGCGTGGTGGCCCGTCGCGAGCTCGTCCCAATCGAGCACCGAGCGACGGAAGGTCTCGGGGTCCTGAGGGTCCGGCACCTCGTCGGGGTTCCAGCCCATCCTCGCGAACTCCGCGATGCGTCCCTCGGCGGTGGCCCTGCCGAGCTCGGGCTCGGGGTGGGAGGTGAAGAACTGGAACGGCGAGGAAGCCGCCCACTCCTCGCCCATGAACAGCATCGGCGTGAACGGGCCGGCGAGGGTGAGGAGCGCGGCACACGCGAGCTGGTCGACGTCGAGGTGCTCCGCGGGGCGATCCCCACGGGCGCGGTTGCCGACCTGGTCGTGGTTCTGGTTGCACACGACGAGGCGCCAGGTGGGCATGTGCTCGACGTCGACCGGGCGACCGTGCTCGCGCTCGCGGAACGACGACCACGTGCCGTCGTGGAAGAAGCCGCGCTCGCACACCTTGGCCAGCGCCTCCAACGGCTCGAAGTCGGCGTAGTAGCCGCTGGTCTCGCCGGAGAGTGCGACGTGGAGGGCGTGGTGGAAGTCGTCACTCCACTGCGCGTCGAGGCCCAGGCCGCCTCCCTCGCGCGGGGTCACCAGCACCGTGTCGTTGAGGTCGGACTCGGCGATCAGCGTGAGGGGGCGACGCTGGTGGGCCGACAGGGCGGCCACCTCCACCGCCATCTCCTCCAGCAGGTGAGGGGTGGAGGAGTCGCTGAGCGCGTGCACCGCGTCGAGGCGGAGTGCGTCGACGTGGAGCTCCTCCAGCCACATCCGCACGTTGTCGAGGATGTAGCGGCGCACCTCGGGCGACCCGTCCGCATCGAGGTTGACCAGGTCGCCCCACGTGTTCGACCCCTGCTTGAGGTAGGGGCCGAAGAGGGGGAGGTAGTTGCCCGACGGCCCGAGGTGGTTGTGGACCACGTCCTGGACGACGCCGAGCCCGGCGCCGTGGCAGGCGTCGACGAATCGGCGGTAGGCGTCCGGGCCGCCGTACCCCTCGTGGACCGCGAACCAGCCGACGCCGTCGTAGCCCCAGTTGTGGGTGCCGTTGAAGGCGTTGACCGGCATCAGCTCGACGAAGTCGACGCCGATGCTGCGCAGGTGGTCGAGCTTGGCGATCGCGGCGTCGAGGTCACCGGCCGGGGTGAAGGTGCCGACATGGAGCTCGTAGATCACCGACCCGGCGAGCTGACGCCCGGTCCACGACTCGTCGGTCCACGTCCACGACGTGCGTTCGAGTCGTGAGAGGCCATGGACCCCGGCAGGCTGCCGCCGGGAGCGTGGGTCCGGTCGTGGGTCGGGGTCGTCGTCGAGCAGGTAGCCGTAGTCGACCGAGGGCTCGTCGGCCGCGGGCGGGAGCGGCTCGTCCGGCGTCCACCACCCGTCGTCGCCACGGCTCATCGCGATCACCGGACCCTGGGCCGGATCGCCGAGCAGCAGCCGGACGCGCTCCGGGCGGGGCGCCCAGACGTCGAACGGACCACGTGTCGTCACGTCGCTCAGTCGTCGTGCACGAGCATGGCCACGTGTCGTCACGTCGCTCAGTCCTCGCGCACGAGCAGGGCCACGGGGTGCACCGCCAGCAGGTCGTCGAGCCGTCCGGTGGCGCGGAGACCGGTGAGCACGTCGTGCCACGTGCCGGGCGGGAGGTCGAGCGTGGTGTCGGCCCAGCCTCCGACCGTGCCGAGCCCGACCGGTAGGCGAGTGGCCACGGTGATGGCTCCGCCCCGGTCGAAGGACAGCACGTGCTCGGCCGCCGGCCCGCGGGCGGGGACGACGTCGTACGTCGTGAACAGCTCGGGTCGGTCGCGTCGCAGCGTCAGCGCCGAGCAGGTGACGTGCAGCTTGGTCACCGCGTCGTCGGAGTCGGTGCCGGCCAGCACGGCCGCCCGGTGCTCGAAGTCGACCGGGCGGCGGTTGTCCGGGTCGACCAGCGACGTCTCCCAGAGCTCGCTTCCCTGGTAGACGTCGGGCACCCCGGGAACGGTCAGCGCCACCAGCTTGAGCGACAGGGAGTTGCTCCGGCCCGGCTCGTCGATGTGGGCGCACAGGTCGGTGAGGACCCGCTGCACCTCGGGGGAGGTGAAGACCGCGTGCACGGCCGCGTGCACGGCCGTTTCGTACTCCTCGTCGGGCTCGGTCCACGTCGTGTGGTCTCCCGCCTCGCGCATCGCCTTCTCCGCATAGCCGTGGAGACGCTCGGGCAGGTCGGGCAGGTGGTCCGGAGTCCAGACGCCCAGGACCGCCTGCCACAGCAAGGACCCGAAGGCGGGATCGGGCACCGGGACGAGCCGGAGCAGCTCGTCGAGAGCGGCCTCCCACACGTCGGGCAGCTCGGACAGCACGGCGATGCGGGCCCGCACGTCCTCACCACGCTTGGTGTCGTGGGTCGAGGTGGTCGTCATCGCGTGCGGCCACTCGCGCTGGCGCAGGGCCATCGCGTCGTGGAAGGCAGCGGGCGCGACGGCGAAGACGGAGGGGTCGGCGCCCACCTCGTTGAGCGAGGTCAGCCGGGACCAGCGATAGAACGAGCAGTCCTCGACCCCCTTGGCCATCACCATTCCCGAGGTCTGCTGGAAGCGCCGCGCCGGCGCGGTCCACGGGTCGGAGAGCACCGGCTCGAGGGCGTCGTACGCCGCTGCCAGGTCCTTCCGGTGGGCGCGGGCTGCGGCGAACGCCTCGTCGAGGTGAGCTCGTCCCTCGGGCAGGTAGGAGCGGTAGACGGGGAAGCAGGCCAGCAGCTCGGCGACGGCGTCCTCGACCTCCGCCTCCGTCACCGAGCCCGGGGCGCCGTCCATGAGGCGCTGGAGCTCGCGAGTGATGCGCTTGACCTCGGCGTGCAGGATCCCGTCGGCGACGGCGCGCTTGTTGTCGTGGACCATGCGGGCCCAGTCGACCGGCTCACCCCGGAGCCGGTCCTCCAGCCGGGTCAGCGGGGCCTCGCCGGCTGGGTCGGTGAGCACCCGGTCGACCAGGGCGAGCACCTCGTAGCCGGTGGTGCCGGCGGTCGCCCACGACGTCGGCAGGGACTCGCCGGGCTCCAGGATCTTCTCGACCAGGACGTGGGCGCCTCCGGTGAGGGCGGCCAGGTCGTCGAGGTAGCGCTTGGGGTCGCGCAGGCCGTCGGGGTGGTCGACGCGCAGGCCGTCGACCAGCCCCTGGTCGAACCAGCGACGGATCTCGACATGGGTCTCGGCGAAGACCTCGGGGTCCTCGACCCGCACCGCGGCCAGGGTGTTGACCGCGAAGAAGCGCCGGTAGTTGAGGTCGTCGTCCGCGGCCCGCCAGCTGACCAGCTCGTAGTGCTGCTCCTCCAGCGTGCTGGTCCCGGGAGCCAGCGGGAAGCGCTGGTCGTGGTAGCGCACCTCGCCGTCCTGGATGCGGATCGAGGCCTCGTCGTCGTCCCCGACCACCGGGATCAGGATGCGCCCGTCGCCCGCGGCCCAGTCGACGTCGAAGGCACTCGCGTGCTCGGACTCGCGGCCCAGTCGCAGGACGTCCCACCACCACGGGTCCTCGGTCGGGGTGGCCACCCCGACGTGGTTGGGCACGATGTCGACGAGCACTCCCATGCCGAGGCGCCGGGCCTCCGCGGAGAGAGCGGCCAGGCCCTCGGGACCGCCACGCTCCTCGTCGACGTGGTCGAAGGCCACCACGTCATAGCCGTGCTGGCTGCCGGGCTCGGAGGCGAGCAACGGCGAGAGGTAGACCCAGTCGATGCCGAGGGCGTGGAGGTAGGACAGCCGGCTCGCCGCGGCGTACAGGTCGAAGTCGGGGGTGACCTGGAGCCGGTAGGTGTTCCGCGGGACGCGGGTCACGGCTGGTCGGTCCCTGATCGGGCAGCGAGGGAGGCCGCGACCGAGTGGTCCGGGGTCGGCTGGGCCTCGCGGTGCTCGCGCAGCACGACGACACTGTGGGAGGTCAGCTCGACGGTGGCACCAGCCTCGAGCACGGAATCGGTGTCGACGTCGCTGCCGGTGTCGATGACGACGTCCCAGGCGGCGGCGTACTCGTCGCTCGGCAGGGTCACCTGCGCGGGACCGTCGGCGTTGAAGTAGAGCAGGAAGTGGTCGTCGGTGATGGTGCCACCACGGGCGTCCTTGCCCGCGATGCCGTTGCCGTTGAGGTACATCCCGATCGCCTTGGCGCCGTCGTGCCAGGCGTCGTCGGCCATCGGCTCACCGTCGAGACCCAGCCAGACGATGTCGTTGAGGCGCTCGCCGTCACCGGTGCGCACCGTGTTGCCGGTGAAGAACCGCTTGCGGCGGAAGGTCGGATGCTTCGCGCGCAGGCTGGCGACCGCTGCCGTGAACTCGATCAGCGGCTCGTCCGCGCGGTCCCAGTGGACCCAGCTGATCTCGCTGTCCTGGGCGTAGGTGTTGTTGTTGCCGTCCTGGGTGCGGCTGAGCTCGTCACCGTGGAGCAGCATCGGCACGCCTTGGCTGAGCAGCAGGGTCGCGATGAAGTTGCGCTGCTCGCGGGCCCGGGCCTCGAGGATCTCGGGGTCGTCGGTGGGCCCCTCCACGCCGTGGTTCCACGAGCGGTTGTGGCTCTCGCCGTCGTTGTTGTCCTCACCGTTGGCTTCGTTGTGCTTCTCGTCGTAGGACACCAGGTCTCGCAGCGTGAAGCCGTCGTGGGCGGTGACGAAGTTGATGCTGGCGAACGGCCGGCGACCCGAGTGCTCGTAGAGGTCCGAGGAGCCCGCGAGCCGCGACGCGAAGTCGCCCAGTGAGGGCTCGCCACGCCAGAAGTCACGCACGGTGTCGCGGTAGTCGCCGTTCCACTCGGTCCACTGCGGCGGGAAGCCGCCGACCTGGTAGCCGCCGGGGCCGATGTCCCACGGCTCGGCGATCAGCTTCACCTGGCTGATCACCGGGTCCTGCTGCACCATCTCGAAGAAGGTGGAGAGCTTGTCGACGTCGTAGAACTCGCGCGCCAGCGTGGCGGCGAGGTCGAACCGGAAGCCGTCCACGTGCATCTCGGTGACCCAGTAGCGCAGCGAGTCCATGATCAGCTGCAACGAGTGCGGGTGCCGAACGTTGAGGCTGTTGCCGGTGCCGGTGTAGTCCATGTAGTAGCGCTGGTCGTCCTCCACGAGCCGGTAGTACGCCGGGTTGTCGATGCCCCGGAAGCTCAGCGTCGGGCCCAGGTGGTTGCCCTCCGCGGTGTGGTTGTAGACGACATCGAGGATCACCTCGATGCCCGCCGCGTGCATCGTCTTGACCATCGCCTTGAACTCCTGGACCTGCTGGCCCGTGCCGCTCGCGGCGTAGTCGGCGTGGGGGGCGAAGAAGCTCAGCGTGTTGTAGCCCCAGTAGTTGCGCAGCCCCTGGTCGAGCAGGGTGGAGTCCTGCACGAACTGATGCACCGGCATCAGCTCGATGGCGGTGACGCCGAGCTTGGTGAGGTGGTCGGTGACAGCACGGTGGGCGAGGCCGGCGTAGGTGCCGCGCTGCTCCTCGGGCACCTCCGGATGCAGCTGGGTGAGGCCCTTCACGTGGGCCTCGTAGATGAAGGACTCGTTGTAGGGGATGGCCAGCCGGCGGTCGCCCTCCCAGTCGAAGAACGGGTTGACGACGACGCCGTGGACCATGTGGGCCGCGGAGTCGTCGTCGTTGCGGGACTCCTCGTCACCGAAGTTGTAGCCGAAGAGGGACTGGTCCCAGTCGATCTCTCCGCTCGTGGCCTTGGCGTAGGGGTCGAGCAACAGCTTGTTCGGGTTGCAGCGCAGGCCCTGGGCGGGATCCCACGGGCCGTGCACGCGATAGCCGTAGCGCTGGCCCGGCTGGATCGACGGCACGTAGCAGTGCCACACGAACGCATCGACCTCGGTCACCTCCACCCGGGTCTCGGTGAAGGTCTCGGACCCGTCCTCGGCGGGCTGGAAGAGGCAGAGCTCGACACGCTCGGCCACCTCGCTGAACAGCGCGAAGTTGGTGCCGCTGCCGTCGAAGGTCGCGCCCAAGGGGTAGGCCGTCCCCGGCCAGCTCTCCATCACCATGGCGACGCTACCTGCCGGACCATGGATCATTGAACCTCCGGACGAGCGGCCTCTGGCAGCTCTGCGCGGGTGCAGGGTGTGAGCCGGCCATCGACCGCCTCGCGCGCGGCGAGTTCTGCGACCTGTGCGGCACACCAGACCGAGACGTCGCGTTCACCGGCGAGCACCTCGTCACGGAAGAGGGGCCACGTGATCCACTGCGACGCTGCCACCTCGGAGGCGTCGGGGGCGACCGCGGAGGTTGCCGTCGCCGTGAAGACGGGGCACAGCTCGTTCTCGCGCACCCCGTTGGCCCCGGTCGCCTCGTAGCGGAAGCTCGGCAGGACGAGATCGAGTGTTGCCAGGGTGAGCCCGAGCTCCTGCCCGGCCCGGCGCTCGACCGCCTCGAAGATGTCCTCACCCGGTGACGGGTGGCCGCAGAAGCTGTTGGTCCACACGCCCGGGAAGGTCGGCTTGTCGTGGGCCCGTTGGGTGAGCAGCAGCCGGCCGGCGCGGTCGAAGACATAACAGGAGAAGGCAAGGTGCAACGGCGTGTGCGCGTGGTGCACCGTGGCCTTGGGGGCCGAGCCGATGGCTCTCCCCGCCTCATCGACGAGGATGACGAGCTCCGCGGTCATGCCGGCCTCGCCAAGGCGTTGACCGCCGCCGAGAACACTCCCGGCAGCCGCTCCGCCGTCGGGACCAGCGCCCGACGAAGCGGAGTGAACCGGGTGGCGCCCAGCAGCGAGGCGGTGAGCAGGCGGTAGCGCCGCGTGATGTCGTGCCACTCGTTCTCATAGCGCATCGGGTCATTGTCCACGATCGCGGCAACGGCCGCTCGAGCCTGGGCCAGGGCCATGGCCACGCCTTCGCCGGTGAGGGCGTCGACGTATCCACCTGCGTCCCCGACGAGCAGCACCCGGCCGGCGACCCGTCGTCGGGCCCGCTGCCGGAGCGGCCCCGCCCCGAGGACGTCACCGATCGGCGCGGCATCGCGCAGTCGGGCCCGCAACGGTCCGAATCGCATCAGGTGGTCCTCGAACGAGCCTCGGGAGGAGGTCAACAGGGCAACACCGACCACGCCGTCGGCGACGGGGGTGACATAGGCCTCGGCCGAGTCGGCCCAGTGCACCTCGACGAATGACGTCCACGGCACGACCCGGTAGTGCCTGCGCAGCCCGAAGCGTCGTCGAGGCGATGCTCGGCCCTCCAGTCCGAGCAGGCGCCGAGCAGGAGAGTGGAGTCCGTCGGCGGCCACGACGTGGCGGAAGTGCTGCCCGTCCACCTCGACGCCGTCGGATTCCGCCCGGATGTGCTCGGCACATCGCTGTTCCAGTGATGCGCCGGCGGCCACGACCGCTGACCGCATCGCAGAGTGCAGGGTGGTGCGTCGGACGCCGCGACCGAGCCCACTGCGGAACGGCGCCTCGACCGAGCGGTTCCCGGCAAGGTAGCGGATCCCGACGAGGTCCTCACCGGTCGGCTCGATCCCGATGCCCGCGAGCGCGGAGACGGCACCGGGCATCAGCCCCTCGCCGCAGGCCTTGTCGATGGTGCCGGCGCGCTTGTCCCACACCGTCACGTCGAGACCGGCGCGTGCGGCATACAGGGCACTGGCCAGCCCGGCGGGACCGCCACCGATCGCCAGGAGGTCCCTCATGGTCTCACCCGTGCGTCGGGCAGTACGCCGGAAGCGGCCACGGGCAAGGAGTCCAGCGCCCGGTTCTCGACCCGGATCCGCACCCACAGCAGCACCGCGTTGCAGAGGGTGAACACCAGCGCGGTGATCCAGGCGGAGTGGACGAGCGGCAGGGCAAGGCCCTCGATGACGACAGCGACGTAGTTGGGGTGGGAGATGAAGCGGTAGGGACCACCCGTGACGCGCGGCAGCCCCGGCACGACGATGACCCGGGTGTTCCACTGGCGACCCAACGTGGTGATGCACCACCAACGGAGACCTTGGGCGGCCAGCACCAGCGCAAGCATCAGCCAACCGAGGACGGGGAGGAACGCAGGTCGGCGCAACCACACCTCGATCAGGGCGCCCACCAGCAGGGCCGTGTGCAGCACGACCATCACCAGGTAGTGCCGTTGTCCGGACTCCACGCCACCGCGTGCGAAGCTCCACGCGGCATTGCGCTTCGACACCACCAGCTCGGCGAGCCGTTCGAGCCCGACGACGGCGATCAGCACGGTGAACCAGGTCATCTGGCCGACTCCGGTGCCCGGAGCAGCACGAGCTCGGAGCAGAATCCGGGGCCCATGGCGAGCATCAGCCCGTAGGAGCCCGGCGTGGGTGGCCGCTCGGCGAGGGTGTCGGCAAGCACGTGAAGCACCGACGCCGAGGACAGGTTGCCGATCCGGGCCAGGGAGTCCCAGGTCACCTGCAGTGCCTCCCTGTCCACGCCGAGGGTCTCCTGCATGGCCTCGAGGACCTTCGGTCCGCCCGGGTGCGCGACGTACCACTCGATGTCGTCCTGCGTCAGGCCGCAGTCCCGGAGGAAGGTGCGCACGTCCTCGCCGACGTACTGGTTGACGATCGCGGGCACGTCGCTGTCCAGCACGATCTTCAAGCCGGTCGTGCCGACGTCCCAGCCCATCATCCGCTCGGAGTCGGGGTAGAGCCGGCTCCGGCAGCGCAGCACCTCCGGCTGGGGCGCGCCGGGGACCTCATCGATCTGCTCGGCGCGGTCGGCACCGACGGCGACCACGGCCGCTGCGCCGTCACCGAACAGCCCACTCGCGACCAGGTTCGGCACCGAGGGGTCGTCACGCTGAAGGGTCAGGGAACACAGCTCGACGGCCATCAGCACGGCCACGCTGTCGCGATGGCCGGCGAGGTGGTCGTGCAGTCGTGCGACTCCGGCGGCACCGGCGACGCAACCCAACCCGACCAGTGGCATCCGGATCACGTCGGGACGCATCCCGGTCAGGGAGGCGACGCGGGCGTCGAGCGAGGGGACCGCGAGGCCGGTGACGGTCGCGGAGATGATGAGGTCGACGTCCTGCGGGGTGAGCCCGACGGCCTTCAGCGCGTCGGTGACGGCGCGGGCGCCGAGCTCGACCCCGGCGTCGATGAATGCGTCGTTGGACTCCGTGAAGTCGGCCAGCTCGCCATACTTCTCCAGCGGCAGGGCCAGATGACGCGACTCGACTCCGGCGTTGCGGTGAAGGCGTTGGACGACCCTCTCGTCGACGGCGACGCGCAGCATCGTGTGCGTGAAGGCGTGGGTGATCTCCGCCTGGCTGTAGCGGTGCTCGGGCAGGGCCCCCCGGACGCTCAGGATTCTCATGCGGGACTCTCCTCGGTGTCGTTGCGGCGTCGCCGGAGACCCCGGCTCCGGCTGGCGCCGGCCAGCTCGCGGACGAGGCCGCGCGCCATGGCCGTCGTGATGCGGCCGTTGGCCAGTCCGAGCTCGACCAGGTCGTCGAAGACGCGTTGGTCGACGGCGGAGGCGCGCAGGCCGGCGTCGATCACGCTGCCGTGCCGACACAGCCATGCAGCCACCGCGACGTGACGCAGATGGCCCCCGAGCAGCGGCTGGATGGCACTGGCACAGCGCGCGCCGGCGGTCGTCGGGTCGCCCGCCGCCAACGCTCGAGCAGCCGCCCGCCCGGCAGCGAGCCCGGTGGCCACGGCGTAGTAGATGCCCTCGCCGGTCATCGGGTTCACCAGTCCGGCGGCGTCGCCGACCAGCATCACCCGCCCCGCGGGCGGGCGCCAGCGTCCCGTCGACAGTGGGAGCTGGTGCCCCTTCCAGTCGGTGCCGCCGTCGGTCGCGCCCGGCAACAGGGTGTCGAGCCTCTCCAGCATCTGGGCCCTGGTAGGGCCGTCGCGCCGGTGGTCGAGCAGCTCGCCGTAGCCGACGTTCGACAGGCCGTCGCCGCGGTCGAAGGACCAGGCGTAGGCCGGCTGCCGCGCAGTGTCGAAGACGATGACCTGTTGACCCGACCGGCTCGCAGGAGTGGGGGAGTAGCCACGGATCGCGACCGCCATCGGCCCCGGGTCCAGACCGAGCGCCCGACGGATCACGGAGTGCGCGCCGTCCGCGCCGACGAGCGTGCGCGCCTCCACCTCGTCGTCGAGGATGAGCGTGGACCCTTGGACAAGCCTGCGGACCCTGTGCCGCACCAGTGTCGCGCCGGCGGTCTGCGCGGCCCGGACCAGCCGTTGGTCGAAGACTGTCCGGGGGACCACCCACGTCGGCCGCGTCATCTTCCGGTCGACGCCGAACGAGCCGCGATCGAGTCGAAGCCGGGGGACCGGCACCCGGTCGTTGACGATCCCGCTGACGCCGGCCTCGTCGAGGAGATCGATGACCTGCGGGGCGATCCCGTCGCCACAGGACTTGTCGCGGGGGAAATCAGCGCGGTCGAGCAACGCCACGCGGAGGGCCGGGTTGACGCGCAGCGCTCCGAGCGCCGTGGCCGCGCCAGCCGGACCCGCCCCCACGACCGCCAGGTCCCAGGCCGTCATCGGGCCACCGCCACCAGCAGCACGACGTCGACCAGCGCGATCGTGACGGTTGCGTAGAAGGGTGCCTTGCCGCGACCGAACAGCGCGATGCTGGCGATGGCAACCACGACGACGAGCGTGGTCCAGGCCCACGGGGCCGGTGCCCCGGCAGGGCCGAGGACCGCGACCGCCGTGGCGAGGATCAGCAGCGCCGTGGCGATGAGTCGGCAGCGGACGGCGCCCAACCGGTGCGGAAGCCCGCGTACGCCGGTGGCCACGTCGTCCTCGAGGTCGGGCAGCGTGTTGAGGAAGTGCGCGGCCACCCCTAGTGCGGCCGCAGTGGTGACCATCCACGCCGGGGGCAGCTCGGACGGGTGGCCCGCGAGAGAGACGACGGCGGGCAGCGAGCCGAACGCCACGGCGTAGGGAAGCCAGGACCAGGGTGACGCCTTCAGGTACAGGTTGTAGAGGTGGCCGGACAGGACACCGAGGACCACGTGCGTCATCCCGCTGCGCCAGCCAACCATCAACGACAGCACGACACAGGCGACACCGACAATGAGCAGGCAACGCAGCACGAAGGACGGTGCCAGGTCGCGGCTCGCCAACGGCTTGTCACCTCGGCCGACCGCGCGATCGCGATCGGCGTCGAGCAGGTCGTTGCCCCAGCCGATCGTCAGCTGGCCGGTGAAGACCGCGGCAGTGACGACGAGGCCCTCATACGCGGACAGGTCGAGGGCAACGGCCAGCAGCGCCACGACGACGGTGACGGCGACCGAGGGGCCGAAGTGGGCGGCTCGGACGAGCGAGAGCAGCACGGTGGGCCGACGCGTGACCTGTGGAGTCCTCACCGTTCCCGGCTCCTGGAGGGTCCGTCGTCCCGGACCAGCGTGGATCCCACACGTGTCCTGCGCTCCCGGCCGTCCATCCGGCACCCTTCTGGTCGTGGTCGTGGGCTGCCGGTACCCGTTCGGCCGGGACTGAATCCTGGGCAATCCGCTGAGCCCCTGCGAGCCGCGGCGGTGAGCGATGCTGGGCGCCCGTGGCCGATCCCCTGATCAACCACCCTCGGGTCGCCGGTCTCCACCCGCCGCCGGCACTCTGCACGGATCTGCGGCTTCGGGAGCTCTTCGGCGGCTCTTCGGGGGCTCTTCGGGGGTGCTTCGGGGGTAGAGCGAATGTCACCCCGATCGACGATGCGCAGCGCCGCACCGGCGCGAATGATGGGGCTTGTCCGCCCGCCCGGGCGGACCCTCTCGGTCACTCATGGAAAGGAACGTCATGCGCATCAGAACAATTCTGGTCACGACAGCAGCCGCAGGTGCGGCGCTGATCCTCTCCTCCGGACCTGCCACGGCAGGCGAGGTCAACGGCAACGGTCAGCCCGAGGGCGGGCAAGGCCTGGGTTCGGCCCATGCCAACTCCATCTGCGCGTTCTCCGGCCTGGAGGACGGCGACGGTGCAGGATTCCCCGGACCCGGTCAGGCGCCTCCGCAGAACTGGGGCCACGTGCAGCAGGCGGAACGGGATGCGGGTGCGACCGTGCAGGACCTCAAGGCGTCGGGCTCCCAGCCGGGCGACTCCTGCAATGGACACACCGGCTTCCTGGCCAGCCCGCCGCCCGAGATTCCCTGAGCCGCGGCTCGAGCAGGTGCACCCGGTGACTCCTGGTGGTGCCACCGGGTGCACGTCGTCCGCCCACGTCCCGGCGGCGAGCGGGATCAGCCCGCGACCGTGCCGCCTCGGTGCAGCTCGCGGTGCTCCTCGTAGATCTCGGCGTTGACGTGCAACCGCTCGACCTCCTCGGCGGTGAGCTCCCGGCGTACCTTCCCGGGCACTCCCGCGACCAGTGACCGGGGCGGCACCTCCATGCCTTCGGTGACCAGTGCGCCGGCGGCGATGAGGACCTCGTCGCCGATGACGGCGCCGTTCATCACCGTTGCGCCCATCCCGACCAGCACGTGGTCGCCGATCGTGGCCCCGTGGACCACCGCGCCGTGGCCGACCGACACGCCCTCACCGAGGGTGACGGGCTTGCCCTTGTCGACGTGGAAGACGCAGTTGTCCTGCACGTTGGAGCGTGGGCCGATGGTGATCGGCTCGTTGTCGGCGCGGAGCACCGCACCGTAGAAGACGGACGCCCCCTCGGCCAGGTGGACCGAGCCGACGAGGGTGGCGTTGGGCGCCACCCACGCGGAGTCGGGGACGACGGGGGAGCGGTCTGCGAGTGCGATCAACATGTCGGCAAAGGTATCGACCCGCGAAGAAGACCAGGATGCGCAGGGTCCGTTGCTCGACCGCCTCAGTCCGGCCGCTGGACCAGCACGGCCTTGTGGTCCGACGCGTTCTCGAGCAACCGCACCGACACGGCCGGCCCCGGGCCGAACACGTCGTCGACCTTCCGTCGGGGGCCAAGGGTCCCCGGCTGGTCGTCCCGTCCCTCCCATGCAGAGGTCAACCCGTCCAGCCGGAGGCCGTCGAAGTTCGAGTCCCCGACGGCGTACGTCGTGTGGCCGAGCGCGAGCTGCTCGTCGACCAGGCGCTGCACCCGACGCACCTCGTGCTGGTGGCGAGCCACGAGCAGCGGTCGGTCGTCGCGGTAGCGTCCGCGGGCCTGGACCCCGGGCACGAGGTGGTAGTTGACCAGGCTCACCCGCCGGCCAGCCACGTGATCGTCGTAGACGGCCACGGTCGCGAAGTGGGGTGGCTCGATGCCCAACCAGCGCTCAGGCTTGTCTGCCCGGGCCGGCCTGCTCAGCGGCACCACCCGCGCCTCGTCGAGCGTGAACCGATCACGTCGAGCACCCACCACACAGTCACCGAGGACCGGCATGGTCCAGAAGTGGTCGGCGTTCTGCCGGCCGATCCGCTGCCCGACCCGGCGGCCTCGCGCCAGCCCGACCCTGCCGGTCGCCAGCAGCAGTCGGGCGCGCCACGGATGCCACTCCTGCAGGCCGATCAGGTCAGGCTCCTGCTCGAGCACCTCGTCCAGTGCCCGCCGGGCATCGGCGGCACCGAGACCACGGTGCACGTTGGCCGTGGCCACGACGGTGTGGGAGCTCACCAGCAAACTCTGACAGCCGGACCGACAATCCGCGAGGGCGGAGACACGGTGTGAAAGCACTCGACCGGATCGGAAAAAACACGAGCGAATCCTTGGCCACTGCATGAGAATGCACCTCATGGCGTTGGCGGAGCGACCGGCTCGGGCCATCGCGCGTGGACGGATCGCGGACCTGCTCCGGCAGCGTCCTTGGCAGGTCGTCCTGGCGATGGCTGCGCTGGCCTGCGTGCTCGGGTGGCTGCCGTTCCTGGGGAGACCGCTGAGCCCCGACGAGAGCGGCCTCCTGATGGTCGCCCGGCAGTGGGGCCCGGGCGACTCCCTCTACGGCGACTACTGGGTCGACCGTCCACCCGTGCTCATCGCTCTCGTGGCCGTGGGCAACCTGATGGGCGGGGCCTCGGGACTGCGACTCCTGGGCATGGTCGCGGTTTTCGCCTCGGTGTCGTTGGCCGGGCTCCTGGGTCGCACCGTGGCGCCACGGACCCGCACGGCACCCGTGCTTCCCGCCGCGGTCGCTGCGTTGCTGCTCGCCACCCCACTCTTCGGCGGGACCGTCGTCAATGCCGAGCTGCTGGGCCTGCCCCTGCTGCTCGGTGGGATGATCGCGGCGATCCGATCGGTTCGGTCGACCTCGATGCAGCCCTCGTCGGAGCGGACCGCGCTGAGGTGGGGGATGGTGGCCGGAGCCGCCGGCGCAGCCGCGGTGCTGACCAAGCAGAACCTCCTCGACGTCTTCGTGCTCCTCCTGGCGCTGCTCGTCGCCGGCGTCATCAGGTCGGGAAGGTCGGGCGACGCGGCGGCCGGGACGAGCGACTCCGCGTCGCACGGCAGTCTCGGACTCCGCGGACGGGGGACCACGGCGTTGGGCGCTGCGCTCGGCGCCGGCTCCGTCCTCACCGTGGTCGTCATCGGGTCCGCAGCCCTCGGGACCGGCCCGGTCGACCTGTGGTCGGCCGTCGTCCAGTTCCGCTGGGAGGCATCGACCGTCGCCACGGAGTCGCCCGCCACGGGCCACCGGTTCGGCCTGATGCTGTGGGCCCTGGTCGGCAGCGGGGCGCCACTGCTGCTGGTCGTCCTCCTCCGCCGGGCACGGCAGGCAGCGTTCGGCGAACCCTCCCGACACCTGCTGGCGCCTGCACTCGCCGTGGTCGGTTGGGAGGCGGTGGCCGTGGTCGCGGGCGGCAGCTACTGGCTGCACTACCTGACGGGTCTCCTCCCCGGTCTGGTCCTGCTGGCGGCCGTGAGCGGCCTGCCGCAACGGCTGCGCGGATCGGTCCCCGTGGCCGTCGGACTCATCGCGGTGTCGACGCTGTGCTCGATCGGGTGGGTGCTCGTCCACCCGATCGACCGACCCGAGCAGGAGGTGGCCAGCTTCCTGGCCGCTCGGGCACAGCCGGGTGACACGGCGGTGGTGGCCTTCGGGGTGGCCTCGATCCTCGAGTCCTCCGGCCTCGAGAGCCCCTATCCGCACCTGTGGAGCCTGCCGGTGCGGGTCCGCGACTCTCGCCTGCACGAGCTGGCCACGGTGATGGCCGGCCCCGACCGGCCGACCTGGCTCGTGATCTCGGGCAGGGGCCTGGGCACTTGGGGTATCGACACCACGGCTGCCCAGCGCTACATCGGCCTCTACTACGCGCGCGTCGCCGATGTCGCCGGGTATCGCATCTTCCGGGAGGACGTTCCCCGATGACGCTCCTGGAGCTGCGGCCGCTCGAGCGACCACCGATGCCGACCACCCGACCGGCGGCGCGGGTCGCGGCCCTGGCGGCGTACGTCGCCCTGCTGGTCGTCTGGATCCGCGTCATCGGCATCCCCAACGACGCGATCGGCGTGGCCCTCTGGCTCTGGCTGATGACGATCGTCTGGCACATCGACGCACCGCGCGAACGACACCTCGACTTCGTGCGCGACTGGTGGCGGCCGATGCTGCTGGTCATCGTCTACTGGTTCCTGCGTGGCCTCGCGGACCAGACCTTCATGCCGGTGCACGTCACCGCACCGGTCCGCGCCGACGAGTGGCTCGGGGGAGGGACGACTCCCACCGAGCTGCTGCAGCGCAACCTGTGCGGTGACCCGTGCATCGAGGACAGCGCTCCGCGGTGGTACGACGTGCTGCTCACCACCGTGTATGCGTCGCACTTCCTGGCCGCACTGACCATTGCTGCAGTGCTCTGGATGCGCAACCGGCTGGAGTGGCTGATGTGGATGCGGCGCTACATCGCGACCCTGTTCATCGGAGTGGCGATCTATTTCGCCTACCCGATGGCGCCGCCGTGGATGGCCGCCAAGCTCGGCGTCATCGGCGATGTGCACCGGATGAGCGGGCGAGGCTGGGCCGACTTCGACCTGCACCGGCAGAACATGGTGCTGATGGGGATGGCCAACAAGGTGGCCGCGATGCCGTCACTGCATGCCGGAATCGCGTTCCTGATCGCGTTCTACGCGGTCTCGCGGCTTCGCTCACCGCTGCGCTGGCTGCTCCTGCTCTATCCGGTCGCGATGTCCACCGCGCTGGTCTACTACGGGGAGCACTACGTGATTGATGCTGTTGCCGGAGCTGTGGTGGCCCTGCTGGCCCTGGTCGGTTGCTCGTTCTTCGAGAGGCGGGCCGCTGCCGGGTCCTGAGGCCACTCGTCGTCTGCGATCACCCCAGGATTGCTCACTCGTGGTGCACCGACGTATCAGCGGCCGCGCGCGGAACTCCTCGTCAGCAAAGGCCCGGAACCAGCAAGGGACGTGAGCACGGATGAACGAGCTTTTCCGATTCATGGTCATGCGTCCGGCGGACCTGCCCGCCGACGAGGACATCCACACTCTGACTGCCAAGTCGCTCGACCTCGGGGTCTCGGGCGGCCGGCTGCGGCGCGAGGCCGCGGCGTTCCTCCAGTCCGACGACGCGGTACGCCGTGTCACCGACTCGCCCCTCGGCGTCGCGGCGCGGTCGGTCGCCGACGCGCTCGGGGTCGACCGGCTCTCGAACGCCGACGCCGACGCGCTCGTCCAGGCCACCACGGGTCGCAGCGCAGCGGACACCGTCGCGGAGGCGGAGTTCGGGACCTACCGGCAGCGCGTCGAGGACACCCTCGTCGCCACCAAGGTGGTGTCCGGGTCGTCGGGCACGGACACGCGTGCGCTGGCGGTCGTCGCCCAGGGCCTCGACGTCATGGCCCGGGTCGCCGACGGCGTGGACGTGATCGGCGTACGACCCCTGGTGCTGCCGGACGAGCCGACCGGACGGGATGGTGACGAGACCCGTCCCGAACCCGAGCCCGACCACGAGCGCGACGACGAGCGCGGCGACCACCGTGATGAGGACCGTGACGACGGGCGTGACGACGAGCGTGATGAGGACCGTGACGACCAGCGTGACGACGACCGCGACAAGGAGATCCGCGCGCAGGTCGCACGCATCGACGAGGTGATCACGACCTTGAAGTCGCTCCCGGCGTCGGTCTTCGAGACCGAACCACAGCGACGCCGTCCGCTGGGGGAGACCGTCCGCGAAGCGGCCACCGAGCGCGAGACCGAGGTGCGCGAGCACCGCGACGTCGCGCGCGACGGCAGCGAACCCGGGTCGGTGTCGCCACGGGTGCCGTGGGTGATCGACGCGCAGGCCGCGCGCGAGCTGCCGGCCACCGTGCAGGGCACCCTGCGTTCGCTCTCGGTGGAGACGTCCAGCACGCCGCTGCCGGTGATGCTGCGTACGTTGGACGAAGCCCGTGGCGCGAAGCTGTCGTCGCTGTCGGAGAAGCCGTCGAAGGTGAGCGTGGTCTCGAAGCTGGGCAGCTCCCTGGCGGCCGAGTCGGACGCCGACGAGCTCGTCGGCTCGCCGTCCGCCGGCATGCCGCAGGGCCACGGGTCGATCCGGCCCGTCGGCATCGGCGACCTACTGCTCGTCAAGGAGCACGTGCTGCGCTACGAGGGCGGCGAGCTCGCCCACGTCGAGAACGTCCTCAAGTCGGAGCACCTCAGCCGCGACACGCGTCGCCTGGAGCGCACCGAGACCACCATCCTCACCGAGTCGGAGACCAGCAAGGAGGAGGAGCGGGACACCCAGTCGACCGACCGCTTCTCGCTGCGTCGGGAGACCAGCTCGACGATCAAGGCCGACACGCAGTTCAAGGCGGGGCTGGCCGTCACCGCGAAGTACGGCCCGTTCGTCGAGGTGAAGGCCAACGCCGACTTCGCCACCAACCACTCCTCGGAGGAGTCGACCAAGCAGGCCTCGGAGTTCAGCAAGGACGTGGTCTCCCGGTCGGTCAGCAAGGTCGTCGAGCGGGTGCTCGAGCGAAGGTCGACGACCACGCTCAACGAGTTCGAGGAGAAGTACTCCCACGGCTTCGACAACACCGACGGGGACGGCAACATCTCGGGCGTCTACCAATGGGTGGACAAGGTGCTCCAGGCGCAGGTCTACAACTACGGCAAGCGGATGCTCTTCGACGTCACGCTGCCCGAGCCCGGCACGGCGTTCATGGTCGCGGAGACCAAGGGCAAGCTCGAGCACGAGACCATCAAGCCTCCGGTGCCGTTCACCCTCACTCCGACCCAGGTGACCGAGGGCAACTACGCCTACTGGGCACGTCAGTACGACGTGACCGGGATCGAGGCGCCGCCACCGCCCGTGAAGACGTTGAGCAAGGCGCTCGACGGCACGGTGCCGCAGGACCCCTACGAGTTCAGCAAGTCCGCCGACATCGTCATCGACGAGGGGTACGTCGCGCGCTACGCACTGTGGACGGCTGCCTGGAACACCTACCCCGGCGCATCGTGGTACCTCCTGATCGGGAACAACGGCCTCAACGTGTTCACCGACTCGACGTACGTCGACATGGCCGACGAGGTCGGATCGGTCTCGATCTCGACCTTCGGGTGGAAGCTGCGTGACTTCGCAGCCACCGTCGAGATCTTCTGCGAGCGCACCCAGCGCGCGATGACGGCCTGGCAGCTGAAGACGCACGCAGCGCTCACCCAGGGCTTCCTCACCAAGCAGCAGGGCTACGAGAGCAAGCTCGCTGAGGCAGCGGCTGCCGCAGGCGTCGTCATCTCTGGTCGCAACCCGCTGTGGAACTCGCGCATCATCACCTCCGAGCTGCGCAAGCAGTGCCTGTCACTGCTCACCGCCCAGCAGTTCGACGCCTTCGGCGCACTGGAGGTCTCGGCGGAGGGCTACCCGCAGCCCAACCTGGCACGCAGCGAGGCGCAGATGCCCTACGTCCGTTTCTTCGAGCAGGCCTTCGAGTGGGAGCACCTCGTCTACTTCTTCTACCCCTACTTCTGGGGCTGGAAGCCGGCGTGGTCGCACCACCTGCTGCTCGACGACGTCGACCCGACGTTTGCCGACTTCCTGCGCGCCGGCGCCGGCCGAGTGGTGTTCCCGGTGCGGCCGGGGTTCGAGGCTGCCGTCGTTCACTACCTGGAGACCGGCGAGATCTGGAACGGCGGGCCGCCGCCGGACATCTCGAGCTCGCTCTACGTGCCGATCGTCAAGGAGATCCAGGAGGCGACCGGCGCACCGGGCAACGAGGTGCCCGTCGGCGAACCCTGGCTGGTCCGACTCCCGACCACGCTCTCCAAGCTGCGGCCTGACGACTCGCTGCCCACCTGGGCCAAGGTCGGCGACGACTGGCAGCCGTCCAACTAGGAGGTCCGATGCGCAACCACATCATCGTGGCGGCGGTGGACTGGGAGTTCGCCGGGGTCGACTTCCAGCTGCTGGCCACGAACCGGCGCAAGTACCTCACCCGCCAGAACACCAAGAAGGCTGACCTGCGGTTCCTGATGATGGACGTGCGTGGTGGCAAGGTCACGAAGATCGAGGTCACCTACCCGGGCGGGAAGCAGGTCGAGACGGCGACCGTCGTACGCACGCTCGACCCGGTCGGCCGGGCGAGCTACGGCACGTTCACCGATGCCAGCGGGGCGACGCACACGGCCTTCAAGCCTGGTCAATGGGGCGTCATGTCGATCACCGACGTCTATGCGGCGGTCCGTGACATCGGCGTGACCGAGCCGGGGACCCTGCAGGAGCTGAGCTTCTTCGGCCACGGCTGGATGGGCGGGCTGATCCTCGTGAACAGCTGGGACAACCGCAGTCCGAGCGTCCCCGTGCCTGCCACTGGCGGGGCGCCGACCTCGATCACGGTGACCCTCGGACCGACGCAGCGCGACCCGAGCGACAAGGACTCGCGCGGTCAGTACGACTTCGTCGCACCCACGCAGGACGCCGCGGCCCTGAAGCTGATGAGGGACGCCTTCGCGAGTGACGGGTACTCCTGGTTGTGGGGCTGCGCGTTTCCTCGCGTGATCCACCACGCCCTGTGGGCGATGGAGGGTGCCAAGGCGTACTCCTCGAGCGGGACCGGCGACGACACGGTGCTGACCCTGGACAAGGTGGTCAAGGACGATGTCGACTACCTCGACAAGTGGCTGATCCCCGTCCTGGGTTCACCGTTCCCCTCACGCTCGACCATCACGACGAAGTTCAAGTTCCTCAAGTACGCCTTCTGCGCGGCCAACGCCTCGTGCTTCGCCGCGCTCCTCGCGGACGCCACCCGCCAACCCGTGCGCGCGGCCCTGCTGGGCACCTATTCCGAGTACGACAGCCCCACCGACCAGATGCACGTGCACACCGGCTTCGCGGGCCACGTCGCGTTCTACAAGAACTACGTCGGCATGAAGATGGACCCCGAGGGGCGTGGCTACGGGATCTACACACCGGGCATGACCTGCGCCGTGCCGTCGGTGCCCTGAGTCCGGGGCCGGTTCGGGTCCAGGTCCGGGCTCGAGTCGGGGTCCGGCTCTGATCAGACGTGAGATCCTGTCTGACATGCGCTGGCTCTGGCTCCTGGTGCTCGCAGTGACGGGCATGCTCGTGGTCGATGCCGCGCGGGACGGCTCGATCGCCCTGGCCGTGGTGTACGGCGCCCTGGGGCTGGCGTACTCCTGGTGGCTCAGCCCGTGGCGGTTCGGTGGAGACGCCAAGCATGCAGAGGTCGAGCGGCTGCCGGCGTCCGAGCGGGCAGTGGTGATCTACTGGCGACCGGGCTGTGCCTATTGTGCGCGGCTGCGGTTTCGTCTGGGGCGCGGTGGGCGCCGGGCGACCTGGGTCAACATCTGGCAGGACCCGGAGGCTGCAGCGTTCGTCCGCAGCGTCAACGACGGCAACGAGACGGTCCCGACGGTCCTGATCGACGGTCGCCCGACCACGAACCCTGACCCGGCACTGGTGCGGGACCGGCTGAGGGCCGGACGGTCATGAGCTGGTCCGGTCCGCGGCCGTCCACCCGATCGCCTCAGGGACTCGAGCGGTGCGACGCCGGAGTGATGACGTCGCGTCAGTCTCCGATGTCGATCACCAGCCGGGCCGGTCGGGTGAGGCTGTGCACCCGGAACGGCCGGACGCCGTCGAGCCCGGCGAGCACCTGGGTGTAGCCCTCGAACGTGCCGGCGACGTGCACGGCGGGGATGGCGTCCGTGCCGCACAGCCGCGTGGGTCCGCTGTAGTAGTCGGACGCCGGCCACGTCGTGTTGGAGGCGGAGACCTGCAGGGTCGAGGTGCCCTCGAGGTCGACGGTCTCACCGCTGCCCTCGAGGAGGGCCTCGTCGACGTACTCGACGTTCCAGCCCGGAGTGCCGGTGCCGGAGAACTCCAGCACGATCCGGTCGTCGTTCCTGTGACGCGTGACCCGGACGTCGGTCAGCACGACGGGTTCGCCCGAGCCACGTCCTTGCTGTGGTCGCACGTGTTCAGGAAGTGCCGTCCCGCCCTGCGCTGGTGCGTCCTCAGCGCCTTTGGTCGACGTGGTGCCCTGTGCTGATGTGTCTGCAGCGTCCTTGGTCGACGTGGTGCCTTGTGCTGGTGCGTCCTCAGCGGCGTTGGACGGCGGGCCGCTGGTGGTGGGGTCCTTCCCGCAGGCGGACCCGAGCGCGGCCATGACCGTCAAGGCCAGGAGGACGCACGTGGCTGAGCGCGCCCTCCGCGTGGCGACAGGAGGGTCCGCGAGCACGGCGCGGCCAGCGTGATCAGAGCGGAACGTCATCGGTGCACCTCACCCGTAGGAGTTGACTGGAGGACGCGCCGGCGCCCGCCCCGGTTGTCATGCAGGCCGTCCCTCGAACCGCCGGAGGCTCGAGGGACGGCTCGAAGGGCAGGTCGCCGGGTGGCCCCTTCCAACCCATCGCCGGCTCGAAGGGCAGGTCGCCGGGCGGCCCCTTCCAACCCATCGCCGGCTCGGTTGAACAAACGTTCATTCAAAGGACGTTTTGAATGAACGTTTGTTCAACGCGGTGGAGCACCAGCACGCATCCCGCGTGGGAAGCGCATCATCCGGGTCCGCGGCCCACAGTGTCCGCGGCCCACAGTGCCCGCGACCCACAGTGCCCGCAGCCCACAGTGTCCGCGGCCCACAGTGTCCGCGGCCCACAGTGCCCGTGGACGGGTGTGCCGTCGTGATCAGGCCGGGGCCGGCGTGCCGACCGCCAACGCCACGACGGCGGCGGCGCCCTTCATGTCCGGAAGCGCGCCGCCGGCCCGGCGGGCGTTGGCGTGGTCGAGCATCACCGCGACAAAGGTCTCGGCGCCCTGGCGCAGCAGCTTCTTCGCCACGGTCCACTCGACGGCCTGGTCCAGCGCGGACTCGGTCAGGTCGACCAGCGAGCGGCGCAGCTGGCGCAGGTGGTCGCGCACCTCCGGATGCGTGCCGCTCTCACGGAAGATGATCGTGCGCAGCACCAGCGAGTCGTGGTCCTCCAAACCGAGGCTGCGGTGCACGGCCAGCAGCGAACCGGCCGGGTCACCACGGCGTACGACGTCTGCGACGGACTCCTTCGTCGGCGTCGGCAAGCGTTCCTTCAGCAGCGTCAGGAGCAGGTCGATCTTGTGGGGGAAGTAGTAGAAGACGAGTCCCTTCGGCACCTCGGCCGCCTCGGCCACGCGGGCCGTCGGCGTCGCGTCGAAGCCGTCCACGGCGAAGAGCTCCTCGGCAGCGTCGAGGATGCGGGTGCGACGGTCATGGGTGGGCATCGGGCTCCGAATCTGGGGAGTGGCAGGAACGCGGAGGGCGGGGCCGAGCGTCAGCACCCGGACTGTCCGCCCTCCGGCGTCACGTGACCGGACTAGTGGGTGATCGTCCTGTGGTGCGGGTGCATCCTCTTCTCGATCTGGGGCATGGCCAGCACGCCGGCGACGGCGGTGATCGCACCGGTGATCCAGGCGGTCATGGCCAGGTTGTCCCTCGTGGCGAAGTCCATCACCCACGGGGAGATGAACAGGAGCACGCCCATGAGGATGAGGGCGTAGTCGGCGATCTGATCGCCGGGCATCGCCAGCGACCACAGGGCGACCACGGCGACGGCTGCGCCCAGGACCACCATCGTCCAGGTGGCCCTGGTCTCGGTGTTGGTCCAGATGGGGGAGAGCAGGGCGTAGACGCCGGCTGCCAGCGCCACCCAGTCCTGCCATCGAGTCCACTTCTTCATGATTGATTCCTCGCTTTCCGTTGACCCGTCGTCGACAGGCGGGTGCCTCCCTCCAGAGTGCTCCTTGATTGACCGCCCGGTCAAGAGCATGCGGCCACCTGTCCTGAGCGGGGAATCCTGAGCGGGGAATCCTGAGCGGGCCAGTCGCGGAGCTGGTGCTTCAGTCGCGGAGCTGGTGCTCGATGTAGCCGACCACCCGGAGGAACAGTCGCGTCGCGGCCGCCGCGTCACCGCCGTGCGGTCCGGTCGGTGTGTCGAGCTGGTCGAGCACGTTGCGAGCGGTCGGCACGCCGGCATGTGTGGCCACGTCGGCACAGGTGAGCGCTGCGTGGCGCACTGCCACCGGATCGAGGGTCCACACCGTCTCGAACTTGCGCTCCCGGTCGGGGACGCCGTCCTGGCCGGGGAGCTCCCACGCGGACAGAGCGATCGGCTGGGCGACGCCCTCACAGATCAGGCTCCACTCGCGCAGCATCGGCGCATCCTCGGGCAGTGTCACGTGGGTGAGTCGGGACTGGCTGACCGACGCGTGGGCGTCGGAGTCGGAGTCGGGGTCGGAGTCGGGGTCGGAGTCGGGGTCGAAGTCGGAGGCAGGGCCGACGTCTGTGGCGGCGGTGGAGTGTGGCCCGCCGGTGAAGACGAAGGTGGCCCGACCGGTGCGGGCCAGGTCCTCCCACCGGGGCAGCGAGGCACGCAGGTGGCGTTCGTGCTGGAACGCCCCGAACAGCACGGTGCGCTCGCCCTGCGCCACACACTCGTCCTCGATGGCGTGGGAGAGCGCGACCAGCGTGGCCTTGCGCAGGAGCAGGGGGGCCACGTGCGGCTCGGTGCGCCTCAGCTCGGCATGGACCGACAGCGTCCGCGGGATCGACCTGTCGCCGGACTGGTTGATCGCGGCCTCGAGGCGGACACCCGCGGCCTGTCGGGCCATCACCGCTCGCACCCGGTCGACCGTCTCGACCGGGTAGCGGCGATGGCCGCTCGGCAGGCGCTGGGGGGCCGGGAACCCGTGCCGCGACTCCCACATGCGCAGCGTCGCCGGGCTCAGCCCGGTCTGCTCGGCCAGCTCGCCGATCGTCAGGGTGCCGCTGGTGGGGCTGTCGTTGGTGGGGCTCTCGTTCCTGGAGCCGCCGTTCGTGGAGCTGGGGTCGGGGGCTTGCGCTTGTTCGGTGGTCGGGTGCACCCTAAGATCCTAAACCTAAACAAAGTGTTTAGGAAGATGTTCAACTTAGGAGCGGTGATGAGTCAGAACACTCAGCAGGTCGCAGGTGGTGCGGCACCCACCGAGGTCGTCGACTGGACCGAGCTCGGCATGCGCATGTGGTCGTTCCTCACGGGCCGTGAGGCAGCGATCAACTACGAGTTCCAGGAGATGGAGGTGGAGATCCCGCGAGACACGGGGCAGAACGCTCCCCGGGCAACCTGGCGACTGAACGGAACCTTGCGGGTGACCACCGATGACCGCGCGTCGGCCCGGCCGGCCTCGCCCCGAGCAGCCTCGCCACGATCGGCCTGACATGAGCCGCCGGCTCCAGATCAGTGCCGACCTCCGGGTCACCGTCGACCTGCCGGATGGCGGGTCCGCCCGCGGGCACCTGCGCGGCAGTGGGCGGAGCCTGACCCTCGAGGTCGACCGCCCGGAGGTCTTCGCCTCGCCGGGTGACGCGGCGTCCTTGGCCGAGCTGGCCGATGCGTTGTGCCGCCGGGGGATCCGGCTCGACGTCACCGACGGAAAGTCCATCCTGCTGAGGATTGGCGACGTCCGCGCCTCGTGGTGGCACCGTCGCCTGACGGGTTCGCGCCACATCCGCCTGGGCAGCCTGCGCAGCCTGGTTGCGCCGGGCCGGGCCCGCCTGCGACCGCGGGGTCGAGGAGCTGTCCTTCCCGATCGGGCCCTGGTGCCGCCGGCCACACTCCTCCCGATCGCGCCGACCTTCCAGCGCCGGCCCAAGCGGGTCATCACGACCACCCACGACGTGGCGCGCGGGGGCCAGCCCCGGCTGGTGCTGGCAGAGCAGCCGCGGCTCGTCGGTGTCTCCCAGCGGGTGACCTGGCTGCGCGACGGGGTCACCACCATCGGCTCCGGCGACGACTGCGACCTGCGGATCGAGGGTCTGGCGGCACTGCACGCCGAGGTCGTGCACGACGAGGCCGACGAGCTGGTGCTCGTCGCCCGCGCTGGCGGAGTGCGGGTCAACGGGGCCACCGTCGATCGCCAGCTGCTGCGCACCGGATGTCGGGTCGACATCGGCGACACCACGTTGGTCTTCAGTCGCGAGGAGTACGCCGACCACGGCCGCCCCTACGGCGGGCGCATCGGCGGAGAGCTCGGTCACCAGCAGCCCCAGCCACCCCGAACCGTCCTGCAGGGAGACTCGTGATGCACCACCCTCGTGACACGGTCACCGCCACCCGCACCGCCACCGGCACCGGCACTGCCACCGCCCTCGCCACCGCCGTCGCCACCCGCACCGGCGTCGCCGACGCCGACACGCTGCTTGTGCGCGTCGGCGCCGGTGACCGCGACGCCTTCGCGGCGCTGTACGACGCAACCAGCGTCTTGGCCTTCCACCTGGCGAGGTGCCTCGACCCCCACGACGCCGAGGCGCTGCTGCGGGCCAGCTATCTGGAAGTGTGGCGCACCGCATCGCGCTTCGATCCCGCTCGCATGCGCGCGGTGCCGTGGATCCTCGGGGTGGTCAGGGCATGTGCTCGATCGGCGAATCCAACCTCGCCCGAGTCGCTGCACGGGGTGGCTGTCGCCTGATGACCCGCACCCACACGGCGATCGTGCTGTTCACCCGTGACCTCCGGGTGCACGACAACCCCACCCTGTCGGCCGCCGTCGCCGATGCCGAACGCGTGGTGCCGCTGTTCGTGCTCGACGACGCGATCACGCAGTCGCCGTACCTCGCTCCCAACCGGGCCACGTTCCTCGTCGACTGCCTGCACGACCTCGACGCGTCCCTGCGCCAGCGCGGGTGCGACGGACTGCAAGTCAGTCGCGGTGACACGGCCACCGAGGTGGCCGCCGTGGTCGCGAAGACCGGGGCCGACGTGGTCCACGTCTCCGGGGACTGGAGCGCGCACGCGCAGCGCCGTCGTGCCTCGCTCGAGGAGGCTCTGCCGGTGGAGCTGGTGGTGCACGACGAGACGCTGGTCGCCGTGCCGCCGGGGGTGGTCGTGCCCGGTGGGAAGGACCACTTCGCGGTCTTCACGCCGTTCCACCGCCGATGGGCGGACCGGCCGAGACGTCCGGTCCTCGACGCGCCGCGCACCCTCGCGCCGAGGTCGGCCGTGAAGCCTGCGCTGACCAGCCCTGGCCGGATCGCGGCGGCCGACACGCTCTGCGCCGGTGACCGGGCGACCCACCTCCCTCCGGGAGGCGAGCGGGAGGGGCGCCGGCGCATGCACGCCTGGTTGCGCACCTCCGTCACGGCGTACGACGACCACCACGACGACCTCGCCGCCGACGACACCTCCCGGCTCTCGCCCTACCTGCACTTCGGCTGCATCTCACCCGTGGAGCTGATCGCGAAGGCAGGACGCTCGCGCGGCGCCGAGGCATTGGTGCGACAGCTCTCCTGGCGCGACTTCCACCTGCAGGTGCTCGCCGCTCGCCCGGAGGCCGGCGTCCGGGACTACCGCGGCCACGGTGATCGGTGGCGCGACGACCCTGACGATCTTGCTGCCTGGGCCGCCGGGGCCACGGGCTACCCGATCGTGGACGCCGCGATGCGCCAGTTGCGGACCGAGGGCTGGATGCACAACCGTGGTCGGCTCGTTGTCGGCAGCTTCCTGACCAAGACGCTCTACCTCGACTGGCGCGAGGGCGCCCGGCACTTCATGCACCACCTCGTCGACGGCGACGTCGCCAACAACCAGCTCAACTGGCAGTGGGTGGCTGGCACGGGCACCGACTCGCGGCCGAACCGGGTGCTCAACCCGTTGCGCCAGGCGGAGCGGTTCGACCCCTCTGGTGACTACGTCCGACGCCACGTGCCCGAGCTCGCCACGATCGAGGGCCCGGCCGTGCACACGCCCTGGAAGCTGCCCGCCGAGGTGAGGGCGGGCCTCGACTACCCCGAGCCGATCGTCGACCTCGACGAGGGGCGACAGCGGTTCCAGGAGGCGAGGCGCTGACATCCGCCGGTCCGACCCGTCCCCGCGCGAGACGGTTTCGCGCCGGGACTCCAGGTCCTGCCCCCGCGACTTCCCCGCGAGCCGGGGTCAGTCGGGCGGCAGGTCAGCCGGGCGGCAGGTCAGTCGGGCGGCGGGTCAGTCAGGCGGCGGATCAGTCAGGCGGCGGATCAGTCAGGCGGCGGATCAGTCAGGCGGCAGGGTCACTCGGGGCGGAACCCCATGTTGCAGTCCGGGTGCCGAGGCCGGAGCCGGTCATCGCCGAGCGCCCGGTGGCGCCGTTCTTCGAGCGGCGGCTGAAGTCGCCGGCGTAGTAGCCGTTGTGCGGGTGGAGGCGTCCGGTGTAGGTGCCCCGGTCTTCTTCGATGGTGAGCATCTCGGCCCTCTCCTCGGGAATCGGTGGCGACATCTCCATGGCGCCGGTTGGTTGGTCTCACCTGTTCCACGAACGGGGTCGGCCGATTTCGACAGTTGCGACCGCGGTGACGTGCCGAATGTCTCGAGATGGGCCGAAGGCGGGCAACGGTCCGCGATGATGGGCGCAGGATCGGGTCGAGGGTGGTGAGGTCGTCGGTGGGGCATCAGGTGAATCGGTCGAGTCGCGCCGTGGTGGTGCTCCTCCTGGGGCTCGCGCTGGTCGGGTGGCAGGCTCCTGCCCGGGCGCACGGGAGTGCTCCGGAGGCGGTCAAGGACCGGGTGGAGGTGCGGGCCGGCACCGAAGTCGTCGTCAGGCCCCTCGCCAATGACTCCGTGGCCCACAAGCGGGTGGCGCGGGTGCGGATCGTGAAGGCGCCTGCCCGGCTGCGCGCCGACGTGCGCAACGGGCGCAAGCTCAGCATCCGGCCGCGCGACACGGAGGTGGGCAGGCACCGGATCGTCTACAGCGTGACGGACAAGCACGGTCGCCGGGACCGTGCGCGAGTGGTCGTGGACGTGCGGCCGCACCTGAAGTCGCTGGTCGCCCGGACCCGGCGCCTGGACGTCGCGACGGAGAACCGGACCGGCTACGACCGGTCGGCGTACAAGCACTGGACGGATGCCGACTCGGACTGCTTCAACACCCGCGCCGAGGTGCTCCTCGCTGAGACCCGCGCCGAGGCGACCTGGAACGACAACTGCACGGTGCAGACCGGGAAGTGGCGTTCCTACTACGACGGCCGGACGACCACGAACCCCAGCGACTTCGACATCGACCACCTGGTGCCGTTGGCGGAGAACTGGGACTCCGGTGGTCGCGACTGGACGGCAGCCAAGCGCGAGCGGTTCGCCAACGATCTCGGTGACGATCGTTCCCTCGTGGCGGTCACCGCGTCGTCCAACCGCTCGAAGAGCGACCGCGATCCCGCCGAGTGGATGCCCGCCCGGGCGAAGTGTCGCTACGTCACGGAGTGGGTGGCGGTGAAGGTCCGCTGGGGGCTGACCGTGGACCGGGCGGAGAAGGACACGCTGCTGGCGTACGCCGCCTCGTGCTCCCACCGCATCGTCGAGGTAGACAGGGCCAGCTGAGCAGTGGGATGAAATGCGTTGCCGGTGGGGTTGTCCCGAGAGACGACGGCGCCGGTTGTGCGCCGTACCCTCGCTGAAAGGTGCCGCATGCCCCTCCCGGTCTCGATCCTCGACCTCGCCACCGTGGCCCGCGACCAACCGGTCGGTGAAGCGCTGGCCGGCACGGTGGCCCTGGCCCAGAAGGCGGAGGAGTCAGGCTACGCACGGGTCTGGTACGCCGAGCACCACAACATGGCGCGGATCGCGTCCTCGGCGACGTCGGTGCTCATCGCCCACGTGGCGGCCCACACGACGACCATCCGGCTCGGCGCCGGGGGTGTCATGCTGCCCAACCACTCGCCGCTGACGATCGCCGAGCAGTTCGGCACGCTCGAGTCCCTGCACCCCGGCCGGATCGACCTCGGCCTGGGCCGTGCGCCGGGCAGTGACCAGAACACGATGCGGGCGCTGCGGCGTGACAACACCTCGTCCGACACCTTCCCGCAGGACGTCCTCGAACTGCAGGGCTACCTGCGCGGCGAGTCGCTGATCCCGGGCATCGACGCCTACCCGGGCAAGGGCACCGACGTCCCGCTGCACATCCTCGGGTCCTCCTTGTTCGGTGCCGGACTGGCGGCTGCCCTGGGGCTGCCCTACGCCTTCGCCTCACACTTCGCGCCGGCCGCGCTGCACCAGGCGATCGAGCTCTACCGCCGCGAGTTCAAGCCCTCGCAGCAGCTCGACGAACCCCACGTCATGGCGGGCTACAACGTCATCGCTTCCGACGACCAGGCCGATGCGGAGCGCCAGCGGCAGGAAGTCCTGCGCAGCCGGGTCGCGCTGATCCTGCGCCCGGGCACGCCGTACACCGACGAGCAGGCCGACGTCCTGCTGGAGTCACCACAGGCGCAGCACCTGCACCAGATGATGACCTACAGCGCGGTCGGCACTCCTGACGTCATCCAGAAGCAGGTCAACCAGTTCGCCGAGGAGACCGGTGCCGACGAGCTGATCGTGGCCCACCAGGGCACCCGTGTCGAGGAGCGGTTGCGCTCCGTCGACCTGCTGGCGGACGCCTACTTGGGCTGAGGCTCCCTGAGCGACCCGGTGCTTGCCAGTCTGACCAGAAGTAGCCAGTCTGACTAGAACCAGTAGGCGTACTTGCCGGTGACGATGAAGGGCTTGACGTACTTGGTCTCGTAGCCGCCCCAGTCCTCGCACTCGCCGTCGTAGCAGTACCAGTCGGAGACCCACACCCGACGCTCGGTCTTCTCGAAGTCCAACGAGACCGAGGAGAGGCTCCACCGTTGACCGCACTGGCGGAAGTCGTAGCTGCGGGACGCGTCTCCGTCCGAGTAGGAGTTGGAGTACGACAGGCGTCCCTTGGCGCCGATGATCCGACGAGCCTTCTTGATCGTGGTCTTCTTGGTGACCTTGCGGAACTCCGACTTGGTGATGCAGCCCGGGGTGCCGCTGGCGGCTTCCGCCGACGACCCGACGAGGACGGCTGGTGCGACGCTGAGCGTCACGATGGCAGCGAGGGTGGCGAGCCCGGTGATGATGCGCTTCATGTGGTGTTGCTTCTCCCGTAGTTGTGCAAAAGACCTCGACCAGTGTGCGTGTCATCGGCCCGACCCGCAGGAGAATCGTCCAACTCGACACGTGTCGTGGGACACGACGGCGGGACTGGTCTTGCCGCCGCGAGGGGGATGTTCGGGGACGCTGTCCGGGGCGGGGCGGATAGCCTCACGGTGGGAAGTGAGGGATCGGCTGTGACGACCACCATCATCGAGACGCTCGAGACCATCGACGACCTCGACCTGCTGATCAGCGCGGATTCCACGTCGGCCTACGCCCACGACCGCGCTGTGTGGGCGGCGTACGACGTGCCGGTGGCGGTCGTGCGCCCGCGCACCACCGAGCAGGTGCGTGCGGTCGTCGCGGCCTGCATCGAGCACCACACCCCGGTGGTCACGAGGGGCGCCGGCACCGGACTGTCCGGTGGCGCCAACGCGACGGCCGATGCGGTGGTGGTCTCGCTGGAGGAGATGGACCAGGTCCTCGAGGTCGACGTCGAGCACCGACTGGCTCGCGTGCAGCCCGGCCTGGTCAACGACAACTTCCGTGCCGCCCTGGTCGAGCACGACCTCTGGTATCCGCCGGACCCGGCGAGCAGCCCGTGGTCGACGATCGGCGGCAACGTCGCCACCAACGCCGGCGGCATGTGCTGCGTGAAGTACGGCGTCACCGGCGACTACGTGCGCGAGCTCGAAGTGGTGACCGGGACCGCCGAGGTGGTGCGGCTGGGCCGCCGGACCGCCAAGGGAGTGGCCGGCTATGACCTGCGCGGCCTGATGGTCGGCTCCGAGGGAACGCTCGGGATCGTCACCGAGGTCGTGGTGAAGCTGCGGCCGCTGCCGCCGGAGCCGACGACCGTGATCGGCAACTTCGACTCGCTCGAGGATGCCGGGCGAGCAGTGGCGCTCATCGGTGCCTCAGGGGTCGCGCCGAGCCTGCTTGAGCTGGTCGACCGGGGCTGCCTCGAGGCGGTCGACGCCTGGCGGAACATGGGCCTGGCCAGCGAGGCGGACGCCGTGCTGATCGCACGCAGTGACGCGCCCGGGGCATCGGGGGAGCAGGAGGTGGCCGAGCTGCTCCGCTGCTTCGAGGAGGCCGGTGCGACCTACACCGCGGCGTCCACCGATGCGCAGGAGTCGGAGGCGTTGTATGCCGCCCGGCAGCTCGCGTTCCCTGCGATGGAGCGGCTCGGGGTGGTGCTGACCGAGGACATCTGCGTGCCGCTGTCCCGGGTGCCCGACGTGCTCGGCCAGCTGCGGGCGATCGGCGATCGGCACGACGTGAAGCTGGCGACCATCGCCCACGAGGGCGACGGCAACCTGCACCCGTTGCTGGTCACCCCGCCCGGCGACGAGGCCGCCGGCCTTCGCGCGCAGGCCGCGTTCGACGAGATCATCCAGGTCGCCCTCGAAGCCGGGGGCACGGTCACCGGCGAGCACGGCATCGGCCTGCTCAAGCGCGACGGTCTGGGCCGCGAGCTGTCACCGGCGGTCGCGCGGATGCACCACGCTGTGAAGGCAGCCCTCGATCCGCACGGAATTTTCAACCCCGGCAAGGCCCTGCCGATCTGAGGTGACCGCGCAGCGCGCTGTCCCGTCCGCGTCGTGGGCCGGTTGGCTAGGGTGGACGACATGAGGTGCACTCGGGATCTCGTCGGGTTGCTGCTGGTCACGGTGCTGGCCTGCGGGTGCGGCACCTCGTCCGACTCCGATGACGAGGAGGAAGGCATGAGTGACGCGACCTCGGGCCCCCGGAGCCCCGGCCAGGGATCCTCTCCATCGGGCTCCGGAACCCTGCCCCCTGAGCAGCAGGAGGCGGTCGACGACCTGGCTGAGAGGCAGGGGATCGCGGCGGACGACGTCGAGGTGGTGCGCGTGCAGGACGTCACCTGGCGTGACGGCAGTCTCGGCTGTGCCGAGCCGGGTCGGATGTACACCCAGGCGCTGGTCGAGGGCCGGCGCATCGTGCTCGCCGCGGGCGGTGCCGAGTTCGAGTACCACTCCGGGGGTTCCCGGGCCCCGTTCCTCTGCGAGAACCCGACCCAGTAGCCCTCAGCTCGCCGTCCCCGGGAGCTGCGCCGGCGACGACCGACGGGTCAGCGGTCCCATACCACCACGCCGTCGGGACGCAGTCGTGCCCCGTCGCTGATCGGGTGCTCGACCAGCCGCCCGTCGTGCATCAGGTGCCGGACCGGCACGTCGTGGGCCACCGCCGCGACGTCGCTGATGATCCGTCGGTGGCAGCGCCACCACACCGCCTCCGAGCACATGATCGCCGTACGCCGGGAGTCGACGTCGGCGAGCAACTCCCGCAGGCCTGCCGCGAAGTCGTCGGTCCGCGTCCACGCGGCGTAGGCGCGGAATGCGGCCACCTGCCACCACGGGTCGAGGGTGTCCTCGTCCTCGTCCTTGGTGAGTCGTCGCCGCCCACCCAGACGGGCGTCGTGGCGATGACCGATGTCGAGCTCGGCGAGCAGGTCCTCGACCTGCCCCGCCGCGGCCGCCGGGTTGCTCCGGCTGCCGGGGAAACGGCGTACGTCGACGACCGTCTCGACGTCGGCGCCGCGCAGGAGCGCGCCGAGCTGGTCGCGCTCGAGGCGACCGTGTCCGAAGGTCAGCAGCACGTCGCGCCCCTCAGGATCATGCACGCGCCGGGCGGGCGGTGGTGCTCGGTCAGTCGGACTGGCCCGTCCTGCGTGACGTCAGCCCGTCGATCAGCAGGCTGAGACCGACTCCCACGAGCCAGGTGTCCTTGGCGATCGCGGTGCCCTGCTGGCTCGGTCGGAACTTCGATCCCTCCTCCGTCATGCCCGGTGTCTTCAGGTACATCTGGATCAGGCCGCCACCGAAGGCGGTCAGCGCGGCTCCGGCGAGCACCGAGGGCACGAACGGCGTGAGCAGGGCCGCGCCGAGGGCGATCTCACCCGTGCTGAGGGTCTGGCCGAAGACCTTCGGGTCCATGGACTTCGCCTGGGGAATGGCGTTGGCCGCCATGCCCTGGAGGCCTTCGGCGGCCTCGGGCGGCAGCTTCCGCTTGGACAGGCCGCTGTTGAGGATGAAGGCTCCGGTGGCGAGGCGCAACGGGACGTGGCTCAACTTCATGGGATCTCCTCGTGCTGGGGGTCAACGTGCCTCCGACGGTACCCACCGCGGCGATCTCGACCCCGGGCCGTGGCCGTCACCCTGCGCGGACGATCGACAGCGTCTCGTGGTGGGGGACCGGATTGTCCCGCGTGGCCCGGCAGGTCAGCTGGAGCGGCTCGTCACCGGTCGACGTACGAACCCTGACGGCCCAGGGCGCGCCGCCGACACTGAACACCGCGTGCGTCACGTCCTCGTCCACCTGTCGGGAGAGCAGGCGGACGGCGTCGTCGCGCGTCTCGCCGAGCTGTCGACGCAGCGCGACCTCCGCGAACTGCACGGGCATGGGGAAGGACGAGCGGCCGCGCAGGTGGTCCAGGTCGAGCTGCCCGGTGGCGAGGCCGTCGGCGATCGCCAGCGCCGACTCCGGCTCCACGCGACCGTAGTAGAGCCCCTGGGGGAGGACCAGCAGGTTGCCGGCGAACCGGTCACCGCCGATGTGGGAGACCTCCCACGTGGCCTCGGGGTGGGCGGCGGCCAGCGCCGCGGCGAGCGGCCGGCCGCGTTCGGCGCAGCAGGCGTCGTGGCGCCCGTGCGTGCACACGCACACCAGCGTGCCGTCGTACGCCGTCAGGCCGGGGGAGTGCCCGGCACCGAGCGCGGGCAGGTCGAGCTCGAGGAGCTGGTGGGGGTCGTCGAGCACCGTGGCCCCGATCCACGGTCGTGAGGGGTGGGCGAAGGCAGCGAAGACCCGGGTGCCCTGGGTGCGCTCGCCGCGGGCCGGTCTGCGGACCAGCAGGGGACGGACCCTGGCGGCCGCGGCCCGTGCGGCCACGGCGTTGCCCAGCCCATCAGGCAGTCGCGCGTCGCGCAGGGCGTTGTCACCCCAGGGGCCGGAGTGCTCGATCAGCAGGAACGCCCTGACCGTCGAGGCGGTTCCTGCCACCGGCTCGTCCCGCAGCCGGCTTGCGGTCGAGCAGCGGAACGCCGGGTCGCGGGCGGTCACCTCACCACCTCGAGCAGGCCCTCCCGGACCAGGCGACGGCAGAGCACGAGCGCGCTCTGCGGGTCGAGGTGCTCGGCCAGGTCACCCGGACGGAGCTCGGTGCGGTTGCGGACCTCATCGAGTGCGGGACGCAACCATCCGGGCACGTCGATCGAGCGGTCGCCGAGCAGGACGTCGAGACGCTGCCCGCGCGTCAGCAACACGCAGGGATGACCGGGACGGCGGCGCAGGAGCGTGGTCTCCGTGATCGTCTCGAGGGTGAGGGCGTCGTGCAGCCCGCCCGCCAGACGAGAGCTGCGGCTGGTGAGGAAGCGACGTACCTCCGCCTCCACGGCCGCCGCGGTGTCGACGCCACGGACCCGCGTGGCCAGGTCCTCCAACCGGTGGGCGAGCTCCTCGACGAGGGTGTCGGGGTCGTCCAGGTAGCCGGCCGGCAGGTGCTCGTCGGGTGCGCCCGCGACCACGTCGGCCAGGCTGCGCTGCAGCAGTCCTCGCCAGGTGGCCTGGTTGATGCCCAGGGTGACGTGCAACGAGACGGTGTCCTGGGCTCGTGCCGCGTGCGGCGTACCGGTCGGGAGGTACATCGACAGCCCGGGCTCGAGACGGACGTCGGTGGCCCCCTCGGGTCCGTGGACCTCCCACAGCTTGGAGCCGGCGGTCTGGAAGACGAACACGTCGTGGGAGTCCGAGTGCACCGCGAAGCCCTGGGCGCCGGGCGGGGTCAGGTAGGCGTTGGCCTGGCACGGGTGGCCCAGCTCCAGCTCGAGCTCGGCAACCAGTCGTGTGATCGGCGGCCAGTAGCGGTGCAAGCCCTGGTAGACGATCGTCGCGCCGTCGGCGAACAGGTCGAGCGCCTTGCGCGGGTCCACCAGCCCCGTCAGCGGCTTGCCGGCCAGCGTGGCACCACGGGTGTAGGACGACTCGGACAGCACCGAGCCGTCCCGGGCGATCCGGATGGATGGGGTCCGGATCGCCGAGGACGTCAGCAGGTTGTCGGCGTCGTCGAGTGAGAAGAGGTCGACCAGCTGCGCGGGGTCCGCCTGGTGCAGGTGCACGCGGGATGCCCAGACCTTCGAGACGAAGGTCTGGGCATCACCGCTGAGCAGGTCGAGCGCAGAGCCCGGCACGGTCAGGGTGCGACCCCGTCGGTGCCATCGGTCCCATCCGCGTCGGCGCCGTCGGAGTCCGTGCCGTCGGAGTCCGTGCCGTCGGAGTCCGTGCCGTCGGAGTCCGTGGTGTCGCCGTCGGCGGTGTCCGTGGCGTCGCCGTCGGTGCCGTCGGCGTCTCCGCCGTCAGTTCCGTCGGCGTCGCCGCCGGGAGCCGGTGCGCTGCCCGTGGGCGTGGTGGTCATGTCGTCGTCGCTGAGCGGTTCTTCCGGGGTGGTGGTCATGGTTCCTCCTGTGTGGGCGTGGTCGTCGCCCGGGAGGGCCGACGCTCCTGATGGCGCAGTACCCCGTCGCGCGGATGCGAAGCCGTCGTGCAGAAAACTTCTCCACGACGGGCGATTTGCTCTGGCGACCTGGTTCGAACAGGTGTACGATGAACGCAGTTCATCCGACGATGTGGCTAGGTGGTCGTGAAGGGCCGGTCGAAGTCTGGTGGATAGATGCATCACGGTCAGTAATCGCCTGCCGAGGAGGCCTCCGGCATCGCAGTGAAGTCCAACCTGCGTGTGTGGAGGAGTGATCGTGATGATGCACCCGATGACCGAGAGTCTGGGTTCGGTGCGCGATGCGATCAGCGCCATGGGCGAGTTCGAGCCGCTCTATGTGCCGGAGCCGCAGAAGCGTGAGCTGCTGCGCGGCCTGGCTGCCGCACAGGCCCAGCTGGCCGCGGTGCGGTTGAAGGTGATGGCGGTCGCCGGAGACGTCGCCGCACGAGACGGGGCGAAGGACGTGGCGACATGGATGGCCGCGGACCACCGGATCGCGCCGGCCGAGGCGCGCACCGACTTGGCCCTGGCCACGACGTTCGACGTGCGGTGGCAGGCAACGGCGGCGGCCTTGGCGGCAGGTGACGTGCACCTCGACCAGGCTCGCGCGATCGCCGATGCCCTGGACGGGACCCGTGACGACCTCAGTGCGACCAAGCTCCTCGAGGCGGAGCAGATCATGCTGACCGCGGCCAAGAAGCTGGACGCGGCCGGGTTGCGCAAGCTGGGGCGTGGGCTGGCCGATGTGGTGGATCCCGATGCGGCCGAGGAACGTGAGGCCAAGCGGTTGGCCGAGGAGGAGAAGCACGCTGCCGAGAAGGCCAAGCTGACGTTGACCCCGAAGGGGGACGGCACGACCCGGATCGCCGGGGTGTTGCCGAATGCGGTGGCCAGGCGCCTGTCGACCTGTCTGGAAGCCTTCGCGCAGCCGCGCAAGCAGGCAGCGGAGTCCGACGGTCGCCGGGTGCCCCACTCGAGGCTGCTGGCGCGTGCGTTGGGAGACCTCCTGGAACGCATCGATCCCAGCCGCCTGCCCGATCATGGGGGCGACGCGACCACGGTGATCGTGACCCTCAGCCTCGAGCAGCTGCGCACCGACCTGGCCTCGGCCGGGATCGGGTTCAACGACGACGTCGCGATGACGGCGGCGACCGCGCGGCGGCTGGCCTGCCAGGCCCAGATCATCCCGGTGGTGCTCGGTGGCGAGGGACAGATCCTCGACGCCGGCCGTCGATCGAGACTTCACCATCCGATGCAACGCAAGATGATCCGGCTGCGTGACGGGCAATGCCAAGCCGCTGGGTGCACCGTGAAGGCCGAGTGGTGCGAGATCCACCACCTGGTCCCGTGGTCCCACGGCGGCAAGACCTCCGTCAAGGACGGAGTCCTGCTCTGCAGCCATCATCACCACCGGGTCCACGACCAGGCCTACCTGCACGAGCGACAACCCGATGGATCCTTCCGCTTCACCCGGCGCACGTAGGCCGGCGAAGCGCAGTCCGGTGTTCGCTCAGTGGTCGTCGCGGTGGTGCTGCGGGGGCAGCTGTGGGCTGTCGTGCACCTCCTCCGAGGTCAACGTGGTCGGTCATGGGCGTGCGGTACCCGCTTCGGCACCAGCCACACGGCGTACGCCGGCCGGGCGAGAGGTTGCCGGCCGAGCGGGGGGCACGCGGACAGGCAGCTCGACGTACGTCGGAGGCGCGGCGGGCGGGCAGGGCTCTACACGTCCTGGTCCCCGCCGCGCGTGCGCCGGAGTCGCCGCCCACGAGCGATGTCCTCGCGCTCCTTGGCGGCCGCCTTCTCGCTCTTGCGGGTGTCGCGAGCCGGCAGCTGGATGCTCTCCTCGGCGGGGATGCCGGCCTGGAGCTCGCGGGCCCGCTCCAGCTCGGCATCCAGCTCGGCACCGAAGAGCAGGGCGAGGTTCGTCAGCCACAGCCACAACAGGAAGACGATGGCACCGGCGAGGGAACCGTAGGTCTTGTTGTAGCTGGAGAAGTTGGCGACATAGAAGCCGAACCCCGCCGACGCGATGATCCAGACCACGATGGCCAGGACGGCACCCACACTGATCCAGCGGAACTTCGGCTGCTTCACGTTGGGGGTGGTGTAGTAGAGCAGCGCCACGATGAGCACCACCACCGCGAGCATCACCGGCCACTTGGCGATGTTCCACACCATCACCACGCCGTCGCCGAGGCCGATCGCGTCTCCGACGGCCTGCGCGGCGGGTCCGGTGAGCACCAGTCCGAGGGCGACCACGACGACCAGGGCGACCGTGATCAGGGTGACCAGCAGCATCGCCGGGCGGAGCTTCCAGATCGGACGTCCCTCGTCGATCTCGTAGATCCGGTTCATCCCACGGCCGAAGGCGCCGACGTACCCCGAGGCCGACCACAGCGCGGCAGCGAGCCCGATGACCAGGCCGATCCCGGCACCGGAGGCCGTGCTCAGCTCGGTCAGGGTCGGCTCGAAGGTTTCCGCAGCTCCTCCGGCCCCCACGTCCCGGAGGATCTGCAACAAGGTGTCGACGGTGCTGGGGCCCTGGCCGACCAGCCCCACCAGCGACAGGATCGCCAACAGTGCCGGGAAGAGCGCGAGGACGGCGTAGTAGGTCAGCGCCGCAGCCAGGTCGGTGCACTGGTCGTCGGCGAACTCGCGAGCCGTCTTGCGGGCGACGTAGAACCAGGAGTGCTTGGTCAGGTCACCGGGGGAGTCGGGCTTGTCCGCCTGGGCGGCCACTTCGTCGGTCATCTCGTGCCTTCCTGTCGCGCAGGGTCGATGCCCTCCGGTGCCCACTCGACGCAGCAACATGCGCAACCACGTCGCGACAACATGCGCGATCGCTTTGTGGGTACTGGAACCTCACCTCGAGAAGGGACCTGTTCTCCGTGGATCCACGATCGTTCGCCGCACGCCTCACCCGCAGCGCTTCCAGTGCCGGCGGGCAGTTGCTCGCCGCGGCGACCGAGGCCGTGGCGCGAGTGCGGCCGAGCGCCAAGCCCCTGCACCCGCGGGGCGAGGTGTGGAGCGCCCGGGTGATCCGCCACGGATCGCCCGAGCACATCGGCGTGAGCTGGGTGGACGAGCTGGGGGAGGACGACGCCGTCGTCCGGCTCTCTGCTGCGGTCGGGTTGCCGACGTCATGGCCGGACATCCTGGGAATGGCGGTGCGGGTGGAGGTGCCCGGCGGGCACGCCGACCTGCTGCTCGCCACCACCGGATCGGGAAGGCTCTCCAGGTTCGTGCTGCTCCCGGCCCGCTCCGCGCAGGGCCACCGGCACACCAGCCTGCTGCCCTACAAGGGACCCGAAGGCCCGGTCCTGTTCGCCGCCGAGGCCTCGGCCCCGGACCGCTTCGACCTGCAGCACTCCGGCCTGACCGGTGAATGGATCACCTTCGGGGAGCTGCACCTGCTCGAGCGCCAGGAGGGCGACACCTCGTTCGATCCGATCGAGGTGGGGCCTCTCCCGGGGCTTGAGCACTATGCCTGGGTCAACCGGCTGCGGGAGCCGGCCTACCGCACGGCGCGGCGCAGCCGGGCGGAACCCTAGGTCACCGGGGCACCTCGCCCGGGGTGGCTGGGCCGGTGCCGAGGGCACCGAGATCCGCGGTCGTCTCCGGGTCACTGCCGGCCAGACCGGCATCGAGGCCGGTGGTGGGTTCGCCGGATCCGTGGACCTTGTGCTTCGCGGCCGAGACCGTCTCGGAGGCCTTCGACCTGGCCGCCTCGGCGGCGTGCCCGGCCTTCTCCCCGGCCAGGTCGCGGGCCTGCTCGGCCTTCGCCCGGACCTTCGGGTTCTGGCCGAAGTCCTTGGCACGTCGCACGATCTGCTCGTAGCGCTCGCGTCCGGCGCGTGCGCCGAGCACGTACCCGGCACCGAGGCCGATGATCATCTTCAGCTTTCCGTTCATGGTTCGCTCCCTTCGAGTCACCCCTCGGTGCCCAATCGCTGTCACCTCATGCGCGACCTGTGGGTTCTTGATGCGCGAGCGGTGAGTTCTTGATGCGCGCGAGCGGCGGGTTCGTGATGCGCGAGCGGCGGGTTCTTGATGCGCGAGCGGCGCGTTCTTGATGCCGGCGGCTGGCGTGCGTCAACCGCGCAGGCGCACTGACAAGCAGGTCACGCAGCCCTCGAGCTTCTCGAACTCGCTCATGGCCACCGCCATCACGCGCAGGCCGCGCGCCTCGTAGAGCTCTCGCGTCCTGGGCGCGCTGCTCGACATCAACACGGTGGCCTCGTCGAGCAGGACGACGTGCGCGCCGGGTTCCTCGGGCACGCTGAGGTAGCGCGACCAGACGCTGGTGTCGTCGACCAGGTCGTCGTACCCCACCACGGTCCCGTCGGGCAGGGCGGTGACCGCCGACTTGAGGTGCAGCACCTTCGTCAGCGGTACGCCGACCACGTCCACGCCCAGTGGTGCGAGGTGGCGGGCCAACTGGTCGAGGCCCGCCCGGTTGGTGCGGCCGCCCAGGCCCACCCACATCGTCGTGCCGTGCTTGAGCACGTCGCCGCCGTCCAAGGTCCCGGGAGCCTCGATGCGGGCGACCCGAAAGCCCAGCTCGAGCAGCGTGTGCTCGGTGCCTGCGGTCTCGGGCTTGCGTTCGTCAGCGCCCGGACGGGTGATCACCGCGAGGTCGCCGAACACCACGACCGTGTCCTCGACGAAGACCGAGTCCGGGCAGTCCGGGGCGGGCGAGACCTCGATGGTCTGCCAGCCCTCGGCCTGCAGCGCGGCGACGTACCCGTCCCACTGCCAGTGGGCCAGGTCGACGTCGACGGGCACCCGATCGAGGTGCGTGAGCAGCCCCTCAGCGAGGCGCGGGCTGGGACGGCGGACGAGCGCGCGACGGTTCATCCGTCGATCCTCTCGCAGTCAGCAGCCCCGATCATGTGGACGGCGTACTGCCCGGCGAGTCCTTCCCGATGGTCTTGGCCACGTCAGCCGGAGTGGCGTCCATGGTGCTGGGGTCAGCCGCGGCGTCGATCCGGTTCGTCGGCTTCGTGGCGGGCTTCTTCTTCGGCTTCGGCTTCTCGACCGGCGCCGGGTCGAGTCCGAGCTCCTCGGTCACGTTCACCGGCTCGGGCTGGGCCTCCTTCACCGCAGTGGGTTCCGGGCGCCCGCTCTCGGCGCTCCCGCCCTGGGCGGCGTACGTCGCGGGCTCGGCCTGCGGCGCAGCAGTGGCGGAGTCCGTCCCGGTGGACTGCTCCTCGGAAGGGGTGGCCTGGCGTCGACCGGTCAGGGACGACACCGCGCCGGCTGCTCCGGCTGCCACCGACCTGGCCACGTGACCGCTCGTGCTCAGGGTTCCCTTGGCCAGACCGATCGCCCTCCCGGCGGCGGCCGCCGAGATCTTCAGGGATCCGGCCGTGACGTTCTTGATCTTGCCCAGTGGTTTGTTCCCAGCCACGAGGGGCTCCCTTCTCTCGTCGTCAGATCAGATGCGGGACCGGAGGTCCCACATCGAGCCAGTACCCGATGCGGCGGGCCACACACATCTCATCGATGCACGGTCAGGATCGGTAGGGCCAGGATCGGTACGGCCAGGATCGGTAGGGTCTGGAGCATGAGCGATGACTGGCGCAATGAGACTGTGGAGCACGTTCGGGCCCTGATCGAGCGGGCCGAGCCCGAGGTCATCGAGGAGGCCAAGTGGCGCAAGGCCTCGAATCCTGACGGCGTCCCGACGTTCTCGTGCGACGGGTTGATCTGCACGGTCGAGACCTACAAGGACAAGGTGAAGCTCACCTTTGCCAAGGGAGCGTCGCTCGACGACCCCTCCGGCCTCTTCAACGCGAGCCTGGATGCCGGCACGCGCCGTGCGATCGACATCCGCTCGGGCGACTCGCTCGACGAGGACGCGTTCGTGGAGCTGATCAAGGAAGCGGTCGCGCTCAACCGTTCCTGACCGGCACCTCGGGTCCCGCCGCGCCGGAGGGACGGCTCGGGCGTGGCCTGCCGGCGTCATGAGCGGTCCGACCGAGCCTCGTCGCGTGTCGGCATGAACAGCTCGACCGGGTTGCCGGCGGGGTCCTCGACGATCACCTGTCGCCCGCCGACACCGTCGATGATCTCGCTGCGGAGCACGGCTCCTGCATCCCGCAGGGCCGCGACGTTGCTGTCGAGATCGTCCACCTCGAGCAGGAATCGGTTCCACCCGCCGGGCTCGGGACGGGTGCCGTCGGACATCGCCTGCCCGCCACCGCCCGGGGCGCTCAGAGCCAGGCGCAGGTCGCCCCGGCTGAGCATCGCGAAGGTCGGGGCGGGATGCGACACCTCGGTGAAGCCGAGCTGGTTGCAGTAGAAGGCGATCGCGGCATCGACATCATCGACGATGTAGCGGACGCTGACAGTGGCCACGGCAGTTCCTCTCACGGGCCTTCCACGCTACGCCTCCCGGCGGCCGTTGGCATCGGGAGAGACATCGGTATCGGGTCAGACATCGGTCGGGACAGACGTCGGTATCGGGGAGAGGGGGTGTCGGTGCCCTCCTGTAGGAATCGCAGATGACCACAATCCTTGAAGCCGCAGCGGTCAGCGTGCGTCTGCGCCGGCTCTGGCTCGGTGAGATCGCCCGCTCGACACAGCTGGCAGCCAGTGACCTCGCCGACGCCGTCCACGACGTCCAGCTGAGCCGGGTCGCCGACACGCTCGTGGTGTCGGGTGCCTACGACTTCGGTGTCGGTGATCCGTTCGACAGCGAGCTCGGTGAACGCCTTCGGCAGCGGGTGGTCCGGCTGAGCGGAGGAACGGTGACGACAGTGGAATGGAGCTTCGACCCCGACCTGAAGCCGGTTCGTCGCCCGCAGTCGAGCGACCTCGACATCTTCACGCCGGGTGACCCCGCGCTCGAGGAGCTGCCGACGATGCTGGTCCGGCTGCGCGACCGTCTGCCACCGCTGGGCGCCGAAGCGCGAGAGACCCTCGGACGGCTCCGGCTCGTCGCCGCCTCCAAGCACCGCTTGTGGTTCGCGGCGCCGTCCGTCGCCGTCCGCGACTCCCTGGCCCGGGTCCCCGGAGCGCGAGGGGCGCTCACCACGGCGGTGCAACGCGTCCAGAGGCACGACCTTGCTCTCTACCGGGTCGTCGTCGACGGAAGCCACCGAGCCAAGGGTCTGCTCCTGTGAAGCCTTCTCCTGTCGTCTCCACGAGCGAGCCGGTGTAGCACGCTCACGGTCAACGAGCTCCCGGTCAGCGGGCGCCCTCGCAGACCCAGCCGCCGGGCAGGGTCCCGTTGTCGATGAAGTCGGCCAGCTCGGCCGCAGCGTCCTCGGGAAGATCACTCTCGGCGTGCGGATAGATGATCGGCTCCTCCTTGCTGTTGTGCGCGTCGAGACGCGCGAGGAGATCGCCGCAGAGCTCACGCAGCTGCTCGAGGTCGGGCTCCTCGGCGGAGACGGCGACTGCGAGGGCGTCCATCACCGACCAGAGCTCACCGTGCTCACGCAGCATCACCATCACCGGCATCATCAGCCCGCCCTGCCGCAGCGGCGGGAAGAGGATGGTCTCCTCGAGATGGATGTGGCGTCGCAGTGCGGCGAGCGCGGTGAGCAGTGGTTGCGCGCTCACGTTGTCGGCTTCCAGCTCGTTGACGAACTCCTCGATGCCGGCGTCGATCTCGTGGTGCTCGCGGATCAGTGCCTCGGAAAGGTTCATGATGCCTCCTGGTCCTGATTCGACCAGATCACCCGTTCGGCGGCAACGGCAACGCGGCGACGACGGCGACTCGGCGCAGCGGCAGCAACGGCGGCAATGGTGACAGGGCGCAACCGCGGCAATGGTGACAGGGCGCAACCGCGGCAATGGTGACAGGGCTCGACGGCGGCAACGGCGACGGATCCCAGCGAGTGTCAGGATGGTGGCATGGGTCTTCAGCAGCTCCTCGACCACGTGAACGGCGGGTCCGCTCGGTCATGACGGACACGGACGCGGCACGTGCTCGGCTCGAGGCCGAGCGGGAGGCGACGCTGGAACGCCTGGCCAGCCTGAGTGACGACTTCGACTCGGTGGTGGAGGCCTCGCGGGACACCAACGCCGACGACGAGCACGATCCGGAGGGGGCCACCATCGCCTTCGAGCGGTCACAGACCGGGGCGCTCGTCCGGCAGGCCAAGCAGCACCTCGAGGAGATCGGCGCGGCGGTGACGCGGCTGGACGCCGGCGCCTACGGAACGTGTGAGTCCTGTGGCGAGCCGATCGGCGAGGGAAGGCTCGAGGCCCGGCCCGTGGCGAGGACCTGTATCCGGTGTGCCGTCACTCGCCGGTGAGGGCGGCGCGCACGGCCGGACGCACGCCCACCGGAACGTTGGAGCGTGGTCGATAGCTCGCCAACGGCACGATGTCGTGCTCCCGCACCACCTCGGAGATGTTGCACATCATCGCCTCGAGCTGCTCTCCGGTGCGACCGGTCCCGGCTGTGATGTCGGCGAGCACCTCCGAACGCCGCAGGGGCCGACCGGCATGCTCGGCCTGCAACAGGCTGAGGTAGCCCTCCACCGCCGTGGCGATCTCCTCCGCAGACCAGGCCCGGCGGGCCAGGTCCGGCACCGCCGTGCCCGCCGGCAACGCCCAGCAACCGGCTTCTTCGACCAGCAGGTTCCCAGCCTCGGCCATCGCCTCAGCAGTCGTGCGCAGGTCGATCTGCCAGGTGAACAACAGGTCCCCGGCCGATCGGAGGTCCTCCTCGTGCCGCGACCAGACCACCTTCGCCACCTGCAGCGGAGATGCGGTCGTGCCGGCGGCACCCAGTGCCTCGAGGATCCAGGAACTCAGCAACAGGTCAGGCTTCACCCCGTCAGCGTGCCACCCTTCCAGCAGTTGTCAGTCCGATGACATGCCGGCGACCACGGCCAGGATGATCGTGAACACGCCGCAGACCGCTTCGGTGACGGTGACCCCGACGTGGTCGTGCGGAGCGAGGATGGCGCTGAGCAGCAGCCCGGCTCCGGCCGCGCCCGCCACCACGGGGGCGATCAGCTGTCGACCCTGGCTGGTGACGATCCTCAGCGCGGCCAGGCCGACGAACAGGGCCAGCGGCGCGTCGCGGAACGACGTGCTCCGGCCCACCGCTCCATGGTCGACGAAGAACGGTTCGGCGAGGAAGACGATGGCCGGGACGGCGAGCAGCAGCCACCCGGCCAACCTGCTCGTCGGCATGGCTGCACGGGCCGGTGCCTCGAGCGCGGGTCTGCTCAGCGGGCCGTTCGCGGGCAGACGGTGGTGGGGGTCGGGTGCTGCAGGCGTGCTCATGCTCATGGTGAGGTCCTTCCAGATCAGGCGGGGCAACGATCCGTCGAAGGGTGTTCGGCGCAGGGCCCGGTTCGGGCCACCAACCTCATGTCTAGACCCACGAGTGCCGCCACACAAGCGACCACGGTCGTCGACGGGGCCCGGCAGGGCCGGGGGGCCGATATCGTGCCCACGTGTCGAACTTGATCGAGGTGCCGATCGTCCCGGAGCTGTTGCGCGGACTCGTCGAGCTGGAGGACACCGGGCGTGGCCTGCGGCCGCACCGGTTGCCGTCGTGGGCTCGCACGCAGGCCGCTGATCCCCAGCTGGACATGGCCGAGTCGCAACCCTCTGGCGTACGCCTGGTCTTCCGCACGTGCGCCACCAGGCTGGAGCTCGAGACCATCCCCACCAAGCGTGAGTACGTCGGCGCGCCGGTGCGACCTGACGGGATCCACGACCTGGTGGTCGACGGCGTGCTCGCGAACCAGGGCTCGGTGCCCGGTGGCGACACCTTGGTCATCGACATGTCCGCCGGCTCCTTCGAGCACCGGCAGGGTGATCCCGGGACGATCCGATTCGACCGTCTGGCCGCGGGGGAGAAGCTGGTCGAGATCTGGTTGCCCCACGACGAGGCCACCGTGCTGGTCGCACTCCGCGCGGACGCGGCGGTGGCTCCTGCTCCTCGGGACGCTCCCGTGTGGCTGCACCACGGCAGCTCGATCAGCCAGGGCTCCAACGCCACCCATCCGACCGGCACCTGGCCGGCGGTCGCTGCGCGTCGCGCGGGCCTGGACCTGCTCAACCTCGGCGTCGGTGGCAGTGCGCTCGTCGATCCGTTCACGGCGCGGACGATCCGGGACACTCGTGCCGACCTGATCAGCCTGAAGCTGGGCATCAACGTGGTCAACCAGGACCTGGTGCGACTGCGCGGCTTCCGTGCGGCCGTGCACGGCTTCCTCGACACCATCCGCGAGGGCCACCCCGAGACGCCGCTGCTCCTCATCTCGCCGATCCTGTGCCCGATCCACGAGCAGGTGCCCGGGCCCAGCCTTCCCGACATGAGCGCCCTGCAGGAGGGGCGGCTGTCGTTCGTGGCCGGGGGCAGCTCCGACGAGGTCGCGGTCGGCAAGCTCACCCTGGAGTCCATCCGTGCCGAGCTGGAGCGGATCGTGGACGAGCGCGCCCCGTCGGACCCGCACCTGGCCCACCTCGACGGCCGGGAGCTCTACGGCGCAGCCGATGCCGAGGAGCTCCCCCTCCCGGACGCGCTGCATCCGGACGGTGCCACACACCGGCGGATCGGAGAGCGGTTCGCGCAGTGGATGACCGGCACCGCCGGGTGGGTGCCGCCGACCGACCACTGACGACCCGCTGCCCGAAGCCGGCGTGCTCCGGCGGTCTGGGCGAACGGCTCGGGCTCAGCCCTCGCCGTTGCCGATGTTGACCAGCCACTCGACGCCGTACTTGTCGGTGAAGCCACCGAACTCGTCACCCCACATCTGCTTCTCCAGCGGGGTGGTGACGGTGCCGCCCTCGGACAGCTTGGCGAAGTGCTCACGGAGCCGGTCGTCGTCACCGGAGATGCTGATGGTGATCCGGCGGCTCGGTTGGGCGACGTCCATCCCGGGCGGGGTGTCGGCGGCCATCAGGGCGTAGCCGTCGTCAGTCTCGAGGAACGAGTGCATGACCAGGTCCTTCTCGGGGCCCTCGGCGCCCATGGCCCCGAAGGTCATCACCTCGGGCGTGCCGCCGAGGACCGATGCATAGAACTCCATCGCCTCGCGGGCGGTGTTCTCGAACTGGATGTAGGGGTTGAGCCGTGATGCCATGAGTTCCTCCTCGGCAACGGGATGGGCCCACCACGCTAGTCCCGTCGGAGCGCCGGCGACAGGGGTCGCGGCCGGGTGCGTGGACGGATCTCTGGCGGGGCCCGTGGCGGGGTCCGTGGCCGACGGCGACCGTGCCACCAGGACGCCCCGAGCAGGGCGGCGATCACGATGGCGTCACCGGCGACGACGTCGAGGAAGTAGTGGTTGCCGGTCAGCACGACCGCCATCACCATCAGGGGCGGGAGCAGTCGCCCGGCGACACGCATCCAGCGATTGCCGGACTCCCGCACCAGGGCGATCCCGACGAGCAGGTCCCAGCCCGCGTGGAAGCTCGGCATGGCGGCGTACGGGTTGGTGAACTGCGGTGGTTGCAGCACCCGGTAGGCGTTGGTCCGGGTGGTGACCGTGTCGATGAACCCGAGGTCCATCAGCCGCGGGGGAGCGACGGGGTGCAGGGCCACGATGGCCATCCCGACCAGGCCCGAGAGCAGCAGGGCGTCGCGGTAGACGGGGTAGGCGCCCGGCCGGCGGAGGGCGAGCCACACGAGGACGGCGGCGATGACCGGCCAGTGACCGTAGATGTAGATCGCGTTCAGCACCGTCATCGCGCCGGGTACGTCGAGTGCCACCGCCTGGGCGGGCTGCTCGACGAAGATGCCGAGGATGCGCTCGAGGGCGACCACGCCGTGCGCGTTGCCGGTGGCGGTCACCGTGTCGCCGACGGTGAGGCCGCGGACGCCGAAGTAGGTGGCCACCGCGACCAGCAGGAGGACCAGCTGCCGCGCCAGGAAGATGCTCCGAGCCCGTTGCCGAGGGCGGGGCCGGAGGGGTGCGGTGGCCGGGTCCTGGTCGCGGACCGGACGGTCGAGGAGGGTCACACCGTCAGGTCACCACCGGTGACCGTTGCCGCACATCCGGTTGTTCCCCCGGATGCACCCTCGCCCCGGGATCAGGGATCCCTCAGGGGAGCGGAACCCGGCTGGTCGATCGCGCATGGGATCGCGAGGATCGGGAACCGGGACCCCATGACTGAAATGAACCAGGACGATGCCCGCATCGAAGCCCTGCACCGCGTGGTCGAACGAGTCAACGCGTGGCAGGAGACCGCGACCGAGGGCACCATCGAGGATGAGCTGGACAAGGGCCTGCGCGAGGCAGGACTGACCCTGACCGACGAGCGACGCGAGCTCCTCGCCGAGCAGATCTCCGCGGGCAGGGAGGTCGACGTGGCAGCCATCGCCGGCGCCTCCGACGAAGGCGGACCGGCCTGACGGCAGCCGAGCGGCTCCCCGCCCGCCGCCGGCGGGCACGACGCCGCGAGGAATGCTCAGGCCGACAGGGGGTACCTGCGAGGCATGTCCACTGCTGAACTTGGTCGCGTCACCACAGACATTCCGGCACGGCTGGACCGGTTGCCTTGGGCTCGATGGCACTGGATGGTGGTGATCGGGCTCGGCACCGTGTGGATCCTCGACGGTCTCGAGGTGACCATCGTCGGTTCCATGTCCGAGGCGCTGAAGCCAGGTGGCACCGGTCTCGGGCTCAGCAACTTCGACGTCGGCCTCGCCGGCGCGGTCTACGTCGCCGGAGCCTGCACCGGCGCCCTGTTCTTCGGCCAGCTGACCGACCGGTTCGGCCGCAAGAAGCTCTTCCTGATCACGCTCGGCGTCTACACCGTCGCCACGGTGCTCACCGCGTTCTCGATGAACCCGTTGTGGTACTTCGCGGCTCGCTTCCTCACCGGCACCGGGATCGGTGGCGAGTACGCCGCGATCAACTCCGCGATCGACGAGCTGATCCCGGCGGCGTACCGCGGACGCGTCGACGTCGCGATCAACGGGTCCTTCTGGATCGGTGCTGCTGGAGGCTCGCTGCTCACCATCCCGCTGCTCGACCCCACCCTCGTCGACCCGGCGTGGGGCTGGCGGCTGGCCTTCGGGCTCGGCGCGGTCCTGGCCCTGGGCATCCTCGTCGTACGTCGCAACGTGCCCGAGAGCCCGCGGTGGCTGTTCATCCACGGACGTGAGGACGAGGCCAAGCGCATCGTGGAGGGCATCGAGGGCCGGGTCCGGGAGGAGTCCGGGCGCGAGCTCCACGACGTGGACGAGACGATCACCATCCGGCAGCGACGCACCATCGGGATCGCGGAGATCGCCCACACCGTCTTCAAGCTCTATCCCAAACGCACCATCCTCTGCTTCTCCCTCTTCGTCGGTCAGGCCTTCCTCTACAACGCCTTCTTCTTCACCTACGGCGACACCCTCACCACGTTCCTCGGTGTGAAGCAGACCGGGTGGTACCTCGCGATCTTCGCGGCCAGCAACTTCATCGGCGCGCTGGCCCTCAGCCCCCTCTTCGACCGGGTGGGCCGGGTGCGGATGATCTCGGGCACCTACATCCTGTCCGGGGTGCTGCTCGCCGGAGCGGGCATCTTCCTCGGCCAGGTCACGGCCGTCTCCCTGACCGTCATCGGAGCGATCATCTTCTTCTTCGCCTCGGCCGGCGCCAGTGCGGCGTACCTCACCGCGAGCGAGGTCTTCCCGATGGAGACCCGGGCGCTGTGCATCGCGTTCTTCTACGCAATCGGCACGGCGGCCGGTGGCATCAGCGGACCCCTGCTGTTCGGGGCACTGATCGAGAGTGCCGCCAGCAGCGGTGACATCACCAAGATCGCGCTCGGATACTTCATCGGCGCCGCGTTGATGATCGGTGGCGGAATCGTCGAGGCGTTCCTCGGGGTGCGAGCCGAGGGGCAGTCCCTCGAGAGCATCGCCCAGCCGCTGACGGCCGAGGACGCCTCGAGAGCGGACGCCTGAACAGAAGGAGAGAACCATGCCCATGCCCCCGCCCAAGCCGACCACGGAAGGCAGTCGCGACCGAGGGGTCGCCCACGAGGAGAGGCAGATAGTGAAGGCACTGCGCGCGAACGGACCGCAGTCGCCGGACGAGCTGGCCGCACTCGTCGGTGCCCCCTACTGGGAGAAGGGTCGCTTCGAGCGAGCCCTGTCCTTCGCGCTCGCCGACGGCTTCGTGCACCGGACGTCCGAGGGGTCGCTCGCCACCTCCTGAGCGTCCCGGTCGCTCAGCTGCTCCCGTGATCGGGTCGCGGTCAGCCCTCCGGTGCCTCTCGGGCGAACTGTGAGGTCTGCTCCACCGGGCCGGGCGCCCTGCTGAACTCCCAGTCCCGGACCTCGGGCAGGTCCTCCCCGTGGGTGCGCACCCACGTGCGGTGCTCGACCAGCTTGCTCTTCAGGCGATCCCGGACGGCGCCCGCCGTGGCGCGCAGTCGCGGCACCCGGTCGATCACGTCGATGGCCAGGTCGAAGCGGTCGATCCCGTTGAGCACCGTCATGTCGAACGGCGTCGTCGTGGTGCCCTCCTCGACGTAGCCGCGGACGTGGAAGTTCTCGTGGTTGGCCCGGTTGTAGGTCAACCGGTGGATCAGCCACGGGTAGCCGTGGTAGGCGAAGATCACCGGACGGTCCGTCGTGAACAGTGAGTCGAAGTCGGCATCGGAGAGACCGTGCGGGTGCTCGCTCTCGTGCTGCAACCGCATCAGGTCCACCACGTTGACAAACCTGGTCCGCAGGTCGGGGAAGTGCTCGCGCAGGATCGAGACTGCTGCCAGCGCCTCCATCGTCGGCACGTCACCGGCGCAGCCGATCACCACGTCCGGCTCGGTGGCGTCCCGCGGCTCGGTGCCGGCCCACTCCCAGATGCCGATGCCCTTGGTGGCATGGGTGATCGCCTGGTCCATCGGGAGGTACTGCAGGGCGGGTTGCTTGCCGGCCACGATCACGTTCACGTACTGCCGGGAGCGCAGGCAGTGGTCGGCCACCGACAGGAGGGTGTTCGCGTCCGGCGGCAGGTAGACGCGGATCACGTCCGCCTTCTTGTTGACCACGTGGTCGATGAAGCCGGGGTCCTGGTGGGAGAAGCCGTTGTGGTCCTGGCGCCACACGTGTGAGGTCAGCAGGTAGTTGAGCGACGGGATCGGGCGCCGCCAGTCGATGTCGTTGGTGGTCTTGAGCCACTTGGCGTGCTGGTTGAACATCGAGTCGATGATGTGGACGAACGCCTCGTAGCAGGAGAACAACCCGTGCCGGCCGGTCAGGAGGTAGCCCTCCAACCACCCTTGGCACATGTGCTCCGACAGCGTCTCCATCACCCGCCCGTCGACGGCCAGGTGGTCGTCCCCGGGGAGGATCTCGGCGTTCCAGGTCCGATCGGTCACCTCGAGCACGTCCTGCAACCGGTTGGAGCTGTGCTCGTCGGGCGCCATCATCCGGAACTGGTCACCGTTGGCCGCCATCACGTCGCGCAGCCACCCGCCCAGGACCCGGGTGGCCTCGACGCTCCCGGTCCCGGGCTGTTCCACGGCGACGGCGTGCTCGCGGAAGTCCGGCAGCACCAGGCTCCGGGTGAGCACGCCGCCGTTCGCGTGCGGGTTCGCGCTCATCCGGCGCTCGCCGGGCGGGTGCAGGTCGGCGACGGCCCGGACCGGGCGGCCCTCGTCGTCGAAGAGCTCCTCGGGACGATAGCTGCGCAGCCACTTCTCGAGGACCCTGCGGTGGTCGTCGTCCTCACGAGCGTTGGCGAAGGGCACCTGGTGCGAGCGCCACGAGCCCTCCACCTGCTTCCCGTCGACCTGCTTCGGCCCGGTCCACCCCTTGGGGCTGCGCAGCACGATCATCGGCCAAGCGCGGCGAGCAGCCGGCCTGCGCTTGGCCGAGCGGGCTTCCGCCTGGATGTCGCCGATCTCGTCCAGGCAGTGGTCGAGGGTGGCGGCGAAGGCTTGGTGCATGGAGGCGGGATCGTCACCCTCGACGACGTACGGCGTGTGGCCGTAGCCGCGCAGCAGGGACAGCAGCTCGTCCTCCGGGATCCGGGCCAGGACCGTGGGGTTCGCGATCTTGTAGCCGTTGAGGTGGAGGATCGGGAGCACCGCACCGTCCCGGCGCGGGTCGACGAACTTGGTGGAGTGCCAGCTGGCCGCCAACGGCCCGGACTCCGCCTCACCGTCCCCGACGACGGCCGCGACGACCAGGTCGGGGTTGTCGAAGGCCGCCCCGTAGGCGTGCGCCAGGGAGTAGCCGAGCTCGCCACCCTCGTGGATTGAGCCCGGCGTCTCCGGGGCGACGTGGCTGGGGATGCCGCCGGGGAAGGAGAACTGCTTGAAGAGTCGCTGCATGCCGTCGAGGTCACGGCCGATCTCCGGGTAGACCTCGGAGTAGGTGCCCTCCAGCCAGGCCGAGGCCACCATCGCCGGGCCACCGTGCCCGGGGCCGGCGATGTAGAGCGTGTCGAGGTCGCGGGCCGTGATCGCGCGGTTGAGGTGGGCGTAGAGGAAGGTGAGCCCGGGGGTGGTGCCCCAGTGGCCGAGCAGGCGTGGCTTCACGTGCTCGGGTCGGAGCTCCTCCCGGAGCAACGGGTTGTCCATCAGGTAGATCTGGCCCACGGACAGATAGTTCGCGGCCCGCCACCAGGCGTCGATGTCACGCACCTCGGCCCTGCTCAGCGGCTTGCCCTTCACCGTGCTGCGTGTCCGAGTCATGACCGGGCGGTAGCCGAACCTCTCGGATTCATACGTGACTGTCCCGCGGGCGGGCACACGCGCGGGCGCACCCCCGGGCGCACCGCCGAGCACACGGGCCCGGGGCAGGGCAGGTGGTTGTCAGTCGTCACTGCCGTGCGGCAGCGCCTCCTGCAGCTTCGTCCTGATGCCCTCCTTCATCACGCCCCAGCGGCTGGCGTCGCCCTTGATCATCGCCTTCGCGGTGGCCGTCATCTGGTCGAGCGTGGCGTGCGGGGGGATCGGCGGTACGTCGCCGTCGCAGTGCACGTCCAGCACGAACGGCCGGTCGGCTGCCAACGCCGTCGTCCAGGCGTCCGCCAGCGCGTCAGGATCGGTGACCGTGATGGCGCCGAGGCCGATCGAGGCGGCGAAGTCGGCGTAGGAGACGTCGGGCAGCGCTTGGGACTCGACGAACTTCGGCGTCCCACCCATCGCCCGCAGCTCCCAGGTCACCTGGTTCAGGTCGTTGTTGTGCAGCACGGCGACCACGAGCCGTGGGTCGGCCCACTCCTGCCAGTAGCGCCGGATGGTGATCAGCTCCGCCAGTCCGTTCATCTGCATGGCGCCGTCACCCTCGAAGGCGATCGCCGGCCGGTCAGGGTGGGCGAACTTGGCGCCGATCGCATACGGAACGGCCGGGCCCATCGAGGCGAGGGTGCCGGAGAGCGAGCCGCGCATCTCGCCGCGCATCCGGACCTGGCGGGCATACCAGTTCGCGGCTGACCCGCTGTCGGAGGTGACGATGGCATCGGCCGGTGCCCGGGAGGAGAACTCAGTGAAGATCCGCATCGGGTTGATCGGGTCCGCCGGGACGCCTGACTCGGCGTCCATCGTCTCCCACCAGTCGGTCACCCGGTCGGCGATCGACTCCTGCCACGACCGATCGGTCTTCCGCTCCAGCAGCGGGACGAGGGCGCCCAGGGTGGCCGCCGCATCACCGACGAGGTTGACCTCGAAGGGATAGCGCATCCCGATCATCGCCCCGTCGATGTCGACCTGGATGGCACGCGCCTGGTCGAGCTCGGGCAGGAACTGGGTGTAGGGGAAGTTCGACCCGACCATGAGCAGGGTGTCGCACTCCTGCATCATCTCGTAGCTGGGCCGGGTGCCGAGGAGACCGATCGACCCGGTCACCCAGGGCAGCTCGTCGCTGAGCACGTCCTTGCCCAACAGGGCCTTCGCTGCCCCCGCACCGAGCAGGTCCACCACCTGGGTCACCTCGGGTACGGCGCCACGGGCTCCCTGGCCGACGAGGAGAGCGACCTTCTCGCCGGCATTGAGGATCTCGGCGGCGCGCCGGAGCTCGAGGGAGTCGGCCCGGACCGTGCCGCGCTGGACGCCGAGGCTCGACGGCACCATCTTGAACTCGTGCCCGGGCGGGGAGTACTCCAGCTCCTGGACGTCGGCGGGGACGATGATCGCGGTCGGTGCCCGGCGCGCCATCGCGGTCCGGATCGCCCGGTCGAGCACGTTCGGGAGCTGCTCGGGCACGGTCACCACCTGCACGTAGTCGCTCGCGACGTCCTTGAAGAGCGAGAGCAGGTCGACCTCCTGCTGGTAGCTGCCGCCCATCGCGCTCCGGGCCGTCTGGCCGACGATGGCCACGACCGGCACATGGTCGAGCTTCGCGTCGTACAGCCCGTTGAGCAGGTGGATGGCGCCGGGTCCCGAGGTGGCCATGCAGACACCGGGGCGGCCACTGAACTTGGCGAAGCCGACCGCTTCGAAGGCGCTCATCTCCTCGTGCCTGGACTGGATGAACCGTGGCCGGTCGTCGGCCGCGGAGAAGGCGCCGAGGATGCCGTTGATGCCGTCCCCGGGGTAGCCGAAGACCTGCTCGACGCCCCATTCCCTGAGGCGCGCCAACAGCTGGTCGGCAACGGTGGTGGTCATCGAGGTCCCTTCGTCGTCGGATCGGTCCGGCGGTGCGGCAACCATCGCGGACGGGGTCTCATCCGGCCCTCCGTGCCACCAACGCTCCGGCCGTGGCTGCGCCGAGCGCCCCGGCGGCGAGGAGCGAGGAGCGGTGCTGGGAGGACCACTGCTGCGGTGAGTGCGCGTGTGCCCGTCCGCGGAACGGGCCCCGGGCGCCGAAGTCGTGCCCGCCCTCGCCGTCGGCGGGTTGCCACAGGTTGCTCGGTTGGTCTGCGGGCTTGTCGTCCGGGGTCTGCTGCGACGCGAAGCCGGTGCGGGCGAGGTATCGGTCCATCAGTCCGCCGGCGAGGCGGTTCGCCACGATCGTGCCCACCGTCGCGATGCCGACCCAGTAGGCCCGCCGCTCGGGGTGGTCGGCGGCGTGGAGCACGCCGCGGGCTGCCACGTCCGGATCGTAGATGGGTGGCACCGGCTGGGCCTGCTTCGGCAGCTTGGAGAGGACCCAGGTGAACTGCGGGGTGTTGACTCCGGGCATCTGGACCGAGGTCACGCGCACGTTGCTGTGGTCGTGGCGCAGCTCGGTGAGCAGGGACTCGTGGAATCCCCACAGGGCGTGCTTGGCGCCGCAGTAGGCGGACTGCAGCGGAATCCCGCGGTGGCTCAGCGCGGAGCCGACCTGCACGATGACGCCCCGGTCCCGCGGGAGCATTCGCTTGAGCGCGCTTCGGGTGCCGTTCACGAAGCCGAGGTAGGTGACCTCGGTGACGCGGCGGTACTCCTCGGGAGTGATGTCGACGAACCTGGCGAAGACGGAGGTGAACGCGTCGTTGACCCACACGTCGATCGGACCGAGCTCGTCCTCGACGCGCTGGGCGGCCGCGTCGAGGGCCTCGTGGTCGGAGGTGTCCACGGGGATCGGAAGTGGGATCCCGCCGCGGGCCAGGACGTCCTGCGCAGCAGCCTCGAGACCCGCCGAGCCGCGGGCCAGCAGCGCGACCCGGTCCCCGCGCTCGGCGAACATGCGGGCACTGGCGCGGCCGATTCCTCCCGATGCACCCGTCACGACCACCACCCGACGGGTGGCTCCCGCTGCCCGGGGCTCGACCTTCTTCATGGACCTCTCCTCGTCACCGACTTCTGGTCACCGTGTCTTGGCCACCGGCTCTTCGTCACCGGCTCCGCGATCCGGGAGGAGAGCCGGTCCGGCGGATCACTCCGTGTCCTCGGAGGGTTGGTCGAGCGAGGACTCGGCATTCTCCAGCTGCGTTCCCTCGGGCAGCGGGTCCTGCGGGACGCCGTGCTCGGGATCGTCGGGGGAGGTGGGGTCCGGGACGGCTGCCGGGTCCGGGTCGGGCGTGCCGCCCGGGAGCGTGCCGGGGCCACCGGGGTCTGTCGGGGGATCGGTCTCCGGGGGTTCGGCCGGGGGTTCGGTCACGCCGGGGCCGACGTTGGGACGCGTCTGCGGGTCATAGCTCGGGCTCTCAGTCATGCTGGTCGCGGTACCCAGCCAGCGCGCCGCCATGACCCCTGACCGACCAGGAGTAGCCGCGTTCGCCCCGGAGTAACCAGGTCCGCCCGGGAGTAGCCGCGTTCGTCCAGGAGTGACCAGGACCGCTCAGGACTCGCTCACCGGTTGTGACTCCTCCTCGGCGGTGACGGAGGCGAGCACCCGACGGATGGCAGTGACCAGGCCGCCGGCGGCGAAGGTCTCGCCGTTGCTACCGTCCTGCTGCTGCCTGATCGCATCGGCGAACTCGTCCGCGGCCCGGTGCGCCGCCGCGAGCTCCTCGTCTCCCGCGACGGTGGAGTCGACGGAGCGCAGGGCGTCGGCCGCCGTACGGAAGGTGTGCACCGCAGGCGGACGCAGGGTCGGGCCCAGGGCCACCAGCGAGCGGTCAGCGTTCTCCTGGTGCGCCAGCAGGGTGGTCATCTCCTGCACCAGGAAGGAGAGGTGGTTCAGGGCGCGATTCTGGCGGTCCTGCTGGTCGGCGGCACTGCGACTCCATCGGACGCGCCAGTTCATCCGTGAGGCGCTGGACACCTGCTCCATCAGCTCCTGGGCCCTCTGGGTCTTGTCCGCGATCTCGGACTCACCGATGCGCCACTCGTCCTTGGTCGGCAGCGGATCCCGCTCGAGACCGTCCGCGAGGCCGTCCAGCTGGTCGGCCAACAGGTCACGCAGCGCCTTCTGGACGTTGCGCGTCGCAATCATCGGCATCGGGGGTGCCAGCATGTTGACGACCACCCCCACCACCGCGCCCAGCGCGGTCAGGCCCAGGTAGGAGAGCACGTAGGGAGCGGGTTGGGGGCCGCCGACGATCAGGATGAACAGTGCCGAGATCGGCACCCAGCTGGCCATGGAGCCGACGCGCTTCCACGCGCCCAGGAGCGTCCCGATGCCCACCACCAGCCCGATGCCCACGACCTCAGGCAGGGGCGCCCACCGGGCAGCAACGGCCAGGGTGGCCCCCATGGCGATCGCCAGGACCGTCTCCATCGACGACCGCAAGGACTCGGTCAGCCGGGACGAGACCACCACCACGGCCCCGAGCGGTGCGTAGTAGGAGTAGTCGTCGGCCGGCCCACCCAGCGGTTGCACGACCAACCACGCCAGGGCCGCGGCCAGGGCCGCCTTGATGGCGACCGGGATGAGTGGGTAGCAGCCCCAGAGCTCACGCACGGACGTCGCCACGTTCCTGGCGCCTCCCACAGCACACCTCCCGACCGAGTCACCTCCGAGTACCCACCGACGAGTGTGCCATTCAGCGCCGTGACCGACGGCGCGGCGGAGCGGTGGTGCCTAGGCTGGAGGGTGAACCGCTCACCTGCACCGCGACGAGAGGAAACCGATGGACGACGCGTTCGATCGACTGATGGCCGCGGTCGATCCGGCCCTGGTCGTGGTCACCACCGCTGTCGAGGGCGTGCGTGCGGGATGCCTGGTCGGTTTCCACAGCCAGTCCAGCATCGATCCGGAGCACTACTGCTTCTGGTTGTCGAAGGCGAACCACACCTATCGGGTCGGGTTGCGCGCCACCCACTTCGGGCTGCACTTCCTGCCTGCCCACCGACGGGACCTGGCGGAGCGGTTCGGCACCGTCACCGGTGAGGACGCCGACAAGTTCGCCGGTCTGGAGGTCACGAGCCACGAGCACGGCGTCCCCCTGCTGGCCGACTGCCCGAACCGGATGGTCCTCGAGCGCATCTCGCTCCTGGACGTGGGAGGCGACCACGTCAACCTGGCCACGCGTGTGCTGCATGCCGAGCACGGCGGTGAGTTCACGCCGCTGCGGGTGTCTGACGCGGCCGGCCTCGAGCCCGGCCACGGCAGTGAGGAACGCTCGATCGAGCCCTGAGCCCTGAGCCCGGAGCCGTGAGCCCCGAGCCGTGAGCCCGGAGCCCTGTCCCCGATAGGCTCGGGGTCGTGCACAAGATCTTCGCGACGAGCGTCGCCTCCGTCCATCCCCACTACGTCGCCAAGGTGGAGCGCAAGGGCCGCACGAAGGCCGAGCTCCACCAGGTGATCGAGTGGCTGACCGGCTTCGACGAGCAGGCCCTGCAACGCCACCTGGACGCCGGGACGAGCTTTGCGGACTTCTTCGACGACGCTTCGCTCAATCCGAACGTCACGCTCGTCAAGGGAGTCGTCTGCGGCGTTCGGGTCGAGGACATCGAGGACCCGCTGATGCAGAAGATCCGCTACCTCGACAAGCTCGTTGACGAGCTGGCGAGGGGGAAGGCACTGGAGAAGGTGCTCAGGTCGTGAGGGGCGGGGTGCTGCTGACCTCGCTGCACCCGGCCGATCACTGGCAGCGTCAGGGCAGGTCTGGCGCGTCGAACTCCGGGTGACGGCTGCCGACCTTGCGGGCCACGGCCAGGTGACCGCCCAGGAAGCCGGCCGCACTCGCCACGGCTGCTCCGGCCAGCGCTCGTCGTGCACCAGCGCGCTGGTTGCCCCTGCGGCGGGCGATCCAGGACGAGGCATAGAGGCCGATCGCGACCCCGTTGCTGACCGCGTGCACGAAGCCGACCCGCTTGTCGGTCGGGCCCGCCTCCGACCACTCGGCCCAGCCGGTCCACGCGGTCGGGCCGACCACCACGAGACCGGTGCCGACCAGGGTCCGGGCGGCGTCGGGCCATCGGCCGCGACCGACGACGTCGAGCACGGTGGCCGACGTCCACGAGCCGATCACGAAGTCCGTGAGCAGGGGATGGAGGGCGTGGCCCAGCCAGTCACCGCGGAGCACCCGGCCGCGCGCGCCAGAGCCGAACAGCCGGCGAACCTTGGGCTCGAGTGCATGGACGGGGCCGTCGAGTGCTTCGGCGTCCTCGAGGCGCCGGGTCAGGCGTACGAGGACGGGCAGCTGGTCGAGGGAGCTCATCGGTTCCTCCTCGGTGGGATCGTCTGACTCCACCCTGCTCCCGGCCGCGGCCGGGATCAACCCCCTCGCCGGCCGTCCTCGCGTCAGGCGAGGAACGCGGCGATGCGCTCGTGGTAGCCCGGAGGCTGGAGCAGGAACGAGTCGTGCCCGAACGGGGAGGACAGCTCTGCCCGGTCGACCTGCACGCCGAGCTTCTCCAGCTCGGTGGCCATCCGCACCGACTGCGCAGTGTCGAAGCGCCAGTCGGTGTCGAAGGAGGTCACCTGGAAACGGGTGCGCGTCGTGCCCAGGGCGTCGGCCGTCCAAGGGTCACCGAACGGGTCGAAGTAGTCGAGCAACCGAGTGAGGTAGAGGTAGGACAACGCATCGAAGCGGTCGAGGAAGACCTTGCCCTGGTGCTGGAGGTAGTGCTCCACCTCGTAGTCGGGTTGCAGTGTCCAGTCATCGCCCCGGGACGTGCGCCGGTGGCCGAACTTGGCGTCCAGCGACTGGGCGGAGACGTAGGTGACGTGCCCGATCATCCGGGCGACCTTCTGCCCGCGCCACGGGAAGACGCCCTGCTCGATGTAGCGGCCGTTGCAGAAGTCGGGATCGGACATGATCGCCTCGCGCCCGATCGTGGAGAACGCGATGTTCTCCGGCGTCAGGCGCGACGACGCGGCCACCACGACGGCCCGGTCGATCGCCTCCGGGTCATCGATCGCCCACTGCAGCACCTGCATCCCGCCGAGCGACCCGCCGACGGCGGCGTACAGCTTCTCGATGCCCAGGTGGGCGGTGAGACGCCGGTGGGCAGCGACCAGGTCGGTCATGTGCAGGATCGGGAAGTCGAGGCAGTACGGCGCCCCGGTGGCCGGGTCGTTCGACAACGGGCCGGTGCTGCCGGAGCAGCCACCGAGCAGGTTGGGGGAGATGACGAAGAAGCGGTTCGTGTCGACCGGCTTGCCGGGCCCGATCAGGTTGTCCCACCAACCGCGCTTCTTCTCACCCACGTGCAGCCCCGCGGCGTGGGCGTTGCCGGTCAGGGCGTGACAGATGAAGACCGCGTTGTCGCGCTCCGGCGACAGCTCGCCGTAGGTCTCGTAGGCGATCTCGACGTGGTCGAGCCGACCGCCGCCACGCAGGCGCAGCGGGTCGTCCGGACTGGCCAGGACGACCCGCTGTTGCTCGACGTGGCCGAGCGTGCCGCTCGCCATCAGGTGTTCACCGCTCGGATCAGCGTGGTCTCGTCAGGGCTCGACTCACTTGCTGGCCAGGAGCGCCTGCTCCAGGTCCGCGATGATGTCCTCGACGTTCTCGATGCCGATCGAGAGGCGCACCATGTCCTCGGGGACGCCGGCCGCCTCGAGCTCCTCGGGCTCCAGCTGGCTGTGCGTCGTGGTGGCGTTGTGGATCGCCAGCGACTTCGCGTCACCGATGTTGGCCAGGTGGCTGAACAGGCCCAGCGACTCGATGAACTTCTTGCCGCCCTCCCGGCCGGACTTCAGGCCGAAGCTCAGCAGGCCGCCGTAGCCCTTCCCGGTGCCGATGCGGTCGTGCACCTCCTTGTGGGCGCTGTCCGCCAAGCCCGGGTAGCTGACCCACGACACGGCGTCGTGGCCCTGCAGGAACTCGGCGACGGCCAGCGCGTTGGAGCTGTGCCGTTCCATCCGCAGGTGCAGGGTCTCGAGGCCCTGGAGGAACAACCACGAGTTCATCGGGGTGGTGGCCGCTCCGGTGTTGCGCAGCAGCACGGTGCGGGCCCGGATGATGTACGCCGCCGGGCCGGCCGCGTCGGTCCACACCACGCCGTGGTAGGCCGGGTCCGGCTTGGTGAGGCCCGGGAACCGGTCGGAGTTGCCCGCCCAGTCGAACTTGCCGGAGTCGACGATGACACCGCCGATGGAGGTGCCGTGGCCACCGATGAACTTGGTCGCGGCGTGCACCACGACGTCGGCACCCTGGTCGATCGCGCGCACCAGGTACGGCGTCGGGGCGGTGTTGTCGATGATCAACGGGAGGCCCTGCGCGTGCGCGGCCTCGGACCACGCCGGGATGTCGACGACGTTGATCTTGGGGTTGCCGACCGTCTCGCCGAAGACCAGGCGGGTCTTGTCGTCGACGACCTCAGCGAGGTCCTCCGGCTTCTCCGGGTCGACGAAGCGCACCTCGATGCCGAACTGCGGCAGGGTGTGCGCGAACAGCGCGTAGGTGCCGCCGTACAGGGTCGACATCGCAACGATGTTGTCGCCGGCGTTGGTCAGGTTGAGCACGGCGTACGTCGTGGCGGTCGAGCCGCTGGCCACGGCGAGCGAGGCGACGCCGCCCTCGAGCTGGGTCATCCGCTGCTCGAAGACGTCCTGCGTGGGGTTCATGATGCGGGTGTAGATGTTGCCCGGCTCGGCGAGGCTGAAGAGGTTCGCCGCGTGCTCGGTGTCGTTGAAGACGTAGGACGTGGTCTGGTAGATCGGCACCGCCCGGCTGTTCGTGGTCGGGTCGGCTTCCTCCTGACCGGCGTGGACGGCGACGGTCTCGGGACGGTAGGTCATCTCTTCTCCTGGCGATCGATGAAACCACGAGCCTAGGCAGAAGCCGAGCGCCACTCCAGACCCGTCCAGTGAGCGGTCACCTCCGACGGCTCCCGGGCCCGGCACAGTGCGTGCGGGAGCGGGTGAGGAGCCGCCCGGTGGGTACCTCATGGGCCGACAGATGTGAGTGACACACACCAACGGGAGGTCCGTCATGAGCAAGGAAGAACCAGGCACGACGTCCGCGAAGATCCTCTACCGTCCGGTCGGCCTGGTCGCCTCCATGGCGGCCGGGCTCACCGCGAGCATGGTCTTCCGCTGGGTGTGGGGCCGCCTCTCGCGCGGCGAGGACCAGGATCCGCCGAAGGCCCTCGAGAGCGAGTACGGCCTGCGCGAGGTCCTCATGGCCGCGGTGGTGCAGGGCGCCATCTACGCCGTCGTCCGGGCCCTGGTGGATCGTGGCGGCGCCCGGGCCTTCCAGCGGGTCACCGGGGACTGGCCGGGCAACTGAGCGCCCGCCCCGCTCGGGCGCGACGGGGGAGACCGCCTCGCCGGCTCCGGGGGCCGGCTCAGCCCTCCAACCCGGTGGCGCCGTGCGGCGCCCCGACGGGCTTGCTCTCCGGTGAGCCCCGCTGGCGCAGGTAGATGGCCAGGACCGCCATCGAGCCCACCGCCAGGAGCTCCGACTGCCAGTTCTGCAGCGTCCGGGCCCAGAAGTCGGCGTTCGCCAGATAGGCAGGCCACGAGATCGGGTCACGCAGCTGCCCCACGCGAGTCTCGTTGTAGGCCGCCCACCCGGCAACGGACTGGACCAGCCACGAGGCCAGGAAGATGGTCGCCATGACCAAGGACAACGACCACGAGTAGAGCGCGGTGCGCACGCCGCCGACACGGGCCCAGCGCGGTGAGTCGTCCTTGGCGTGTGGGCCCACCATCTGGTCCTCGTCGGACTCGAGCCCTGCCTTCCCGAGCTCCTTGGACTCCGGTGAGCCCTTCTGCAGGAACCACACGGTGGCCGTGATGTAGAGCAGGAACTGGAGGTACTCGCTCTGCCAGTTCTCCGTCACGTCCACGGCGAAGTCCGCCGACAGGAGATAGCGACCCAGAGTGATCTGGTGGTAGCCCTCGCCCAGCTGCTGGTCGTTGAACTGGTGCCAGCCGGCCAGCGCCTGACCGACCAGGGCCAGGATGAACAGCAGGCCGAAGACGAGACTGAGCGAGTTCTCCTTGATGAACCGACGCATGGGCAACCTCCCGATGAGGGCTACTGGTGTTGGAGGGCGGTGACCAGGGTGATGGCCAACCCGGCGATGATCACGCACAGGTAGGCGACGAACATGAGGCGCATCCTCAACCTCCCTGGACCGAGCAGTCGTAGGGCTTGTCCTTGCGGGGCGTGCATCCGGCGGCGACGACGCGCCACCCGTCGCCGAAGCGGCTGAGGAACAGGGTGTCGTGGGCGAAGCTCACCTGGGCCGTGGTGCCGAAGACCTGCACGGTGTCGAGCCGACCCGGTGGGTCCAGCTCCTCGCCGGAGAGTCCCTTGGCGCACGAGCCCCCGCCGGAGTCCGCGAGCTCGGCGCGGGTCGGCGGGGCGAGGTGCTGGCAGGCCCTGGACCAGTCGGCGTGGTCCAGGGCTGCCTCGAAGCCAGCAGCACGATCTCGTACGTCGTCCTCCTGGCCGTTGCTGCAACCGGAGCACAGCAGCAGCGCCGTCACTCCGAGGACCAGCATCCGCATCACGGGCGTCACCCTTCTCGGTCGGTGGATCCCGTCACGGGTTGAAGACGACCTTGACCATGCCGTCGTCCTTGGCCTGGAAGGTGCGGTAGGCCTCGGGCGCCTCCGACAAGGGGAGGTGGTGGGTCGCGAAGCTCTCGACCCCCAGCGGGTCGTCGGGCCCGTCGAGGAACGGCATCAGGTCCTCGGTCCACGCGCGCACGTTGGCCTGGCCCATGCGCAACTGGACCTGCTTGTCGAAGAGCTGCAGCAGCGGAATCGGGTCCACCGCGCCGCCGTAGACGCCAGCGATCGAGATCGTTCCGCCGCGGCGTACGGCGTCGAAGGCGGTGTTCAGCGCCGCCATCCGGTCGATGCCGGCCTTGCGCATCATCGGCTCGGCCACGGCACTCGGCATCCGGGAGATCGCCTTGGTCATCCCCTCTACGACGGGAGAGCCGTGGGCCTCCATGCCCACTGCCTCGACCACGGCGTCGGCGCCGCGTCCGTCGGTCAGCTCGCGCACCTGTTCGCCGACATCCCCGGAGCTCAGGTCGATCGTCTCCGCGCCGCGCGCGCCGACGCGGGCCAGGCGTTCCGGGACACGGTCGACGGTCAGCACCCGGTGGCCGGCGTCGAGGGCGAAGCGGGTGGCCATGTCGCCGATGGGACCGGCGCCCAGGACCAGCACGGTGCTCTCGGGGGCCGGGTCGGCGTACTGCAGGGCCTGCCACGCCGTGGGCAGGACGTCGGAGAGATAGAGGAACCGATCATCGGAGGGGCCGTGCGGGACCTTGATCGGGAGCTGGTTGCCGAACGGCACCCGGAGGTACTCGGCCTGCCCACCGGGCACCTGCCCGTAGAGCTTGCTGTAGCCGAACAGGCTGGCACCCGTGCCCTGGTCGCGGTTCTGCGTGGTCTCGCACTGCGAGTGCAGGTGGTGCTGGCACATCCAGCACGTGCCACAGCTGATGTTGAACGGCACGACGACACGGTCGCCGACAGCCAGCTCGCGCACCTCCGGGCCGACCTCGACGACGGTGCCCATGGGCTCGTGCCCGACGACGTCGCCCGGGGTCATGAACGCGGTCAGCACCTCATAGAGGTGCAGGTCGGAGCCACACAGCCCGGTCGAGGTGATCTCGACGATGATGTCGTCGGGGTCGATGATGCCCGGGTCGGGGACCTCCTCGACCCGCATGTCGCGCTTGCCCTGCCACGTGACGGCCTTCATGGATTCCTCCTCGAGATCGTTGTCCCCGCGCAGTACCCGCAAGGCGCGTGAGCAGTCGGCACGGATGAACTTCGATCCGTTGGGTACCGGGCGGCGCGCGGCGGACACTGGGTCCGGCCGCAGACATGGAGGGATCACATGACAGTCATCCTGCTGATCATCGCCGCCATCCTGGTCATCAGCGGCATCGTTGCGCTGGTGCGTGGACAAGTCCTGTGGGGAGCAGTGCTGATCATCGTCGGCCTGCTCGTCGGCCCTGGTGGCGTCAGCATCTTCTCGTAGGTCGAGGAGATGCAGTGAAGGTCGTCGTCACCGGCGCCACCGGAAACCTCGGCAGCGCCACCGTCCGCGTCCTCTCCGCCGGGGGTGGAGAGGACGTGGTCGGTGTTGCCCGGAGGCGTCCCGAGGGCATGGGACAGACCGTCGACACGTCCGTGGAGTGGCGTGCGGCCGATGTCGCGACCGACGACCTCACACCCGTGGTCGAGGGAGCCGACGCAGTCGTGCACCTCGCCTGGAAGTTCCAACCCACGCACCGGCCCGAGGTCACCTGGGCGACCAACGCAGTCGGCACCCGCCGTCTGCTCGCCGCCGTGGCCCGGGCCGGTGTACCGGCCGTCGTGTGCGTCTCGTCGGTTGCGGCCTACTCCCCGGTCGACCACGACCACCCGGTCGACGAAACCTGGGACACCGACGGTGCCTCGCCGGCGGCGTACTGCCGCGAGAAGGCGTACGTCGAGCGGGCTCTCGACGCGTTCGCCCTCGCCCATCCCGAGGTGCGACTGGTCCGGGTTCGCCCGGCCTTCGTGTTCCAGCGCTCCGCTGCCAGTGAGCAGCGGCGCATCTTCGGCGGGGCGTTGGCCCGGCCGAGCCTGCTCGACCGGCGGCGGATCCCGGTGCTGCCGGTGCCGGCGGGCCTGCGGTTGCAGGCGGTCCACGCCGGCGACGTGGGCCGGGCCCTGGCCGCCGTGGCCACCACCGACGTCAGTGGAGCGTTCAACCTCGCCGGTGACGGAGTGATCGCTCGTGAAGAGCTCGGGGAGCTGTTCGGGGCACGGACCGTGGAGGTTCCTGCCCGGTTGGCGAGCGCCGGACTGCAGGCTGCGTGGCGCGCCCGCGCCCTGCCGGTTCCCGGCAACCTGCTCGACGCCGTGATGCAGCTCCCGCTGATGGCGACCGACCGCGCGGTGCGAGACCTCGCGTGGTCGCCGCAGCACACCGCGGCCGACGCCCTGGAGGCCGTGCTCAGCGGAATGCCCGCGCGAGCGGGCAGCCGGATGCCGCCGCTGCATCCCTGACCCGCAGCCGTCGCCCGTCCGGCTGCGGCCAGCCCGCCGCCCGCTCGTGCGTCGAGAGCCCCGTACGCCGCACGTGCGCCGGAGGCGTGGGGCCGCTCGTGCGTCGAGGGCCCGTACGCAGCACGTGCGCCGGAGGCGGCGGCCGTGTGTGCGTCCGGCCCCGCGACCCGTGCGTGCGTGCGTGGAGCCGCATGCCTGCGTCGAGGCCCGCATGACGTGGGCCCAGGCGGAGCAGGGACGGCCTCGTCGGCCGCCACCGCTGATTCAGCTGCTCGTCTGTGCCGAGGCCCGGGGAGTGACGAACTTGTGCGTGCCGTCGCACCACGGCTGCCGTTGCGACCGCTCGCAGCGGCACACCGCCACGACGGGTCGGGTGACCGGGTGCTCCTCGCCGTCCTGGCCGACCCACGAGGCCGCGCCGCGCACGAGCAGCGGTCCGCCCGGGCAGTCCTGCGTGCGCACCTCCTGACCGACCGGTCCGGTCTGCCGGGTCTGACTGGTCCGACCTGCCGGATCGGTCTGACTGGTCTGACTGGTCCGACCGGCCTGACCGGCGTGAGCGGACGACGGACCGGCCTGAACGCCGGGGTCACCTGTGCCTGCCCCGGGGCCTGCCGCGGCGCCCGTCATGCCTGGACCCCGACCAGGTGTCGGGGAGCCGGCCGGCTCCACATGTCGACCAGCGCCGCGCCGGCCAGCCCGTCCAGTCTCAGGCAGCTGGCCGCACCGAACAGCACGTCGTCCGCGAGCTCGGGCTCGGCTTCGACCAAGGTGCCGCAGATGTTGCGGATCGCGAGCTGCTCGTGCACCGCGTCAGCCTCGACGTGCTCGTCGAAGTAGGCGGCGGTCACCTCGGGCAGGCCGAGGCGTTCGATGCCGGAGACGATGCGTCGGCAGGGGGCCGAGCTGGTGGCCTCGAAGGCGGCCAGGTGCCCGAGGGCGGCACCGCGCAGTCGTCGTCGCAGTGCGAACATCGACATCACGTTGTTGACCGCCAGGGTGATGGCGCTGGCCTCGTCAACGTGGGCTCCGTAGGCGCTGTCCAGCCCGATCGCCTCCATGGCGCGGGCGAACATGGTGGCATGCAGCCGCTCGGGTCGCCCGGCGCCGTACTCGTCGTACTGCAGCTCGGCGAGCGCCGCCTTCGCCGGCCCGTCGAGCCGGGGCAGCACGAAGCTCTGCGGGTCCGACTCCTTGAGCTGGTAGACGCTGCGCTGGCGCAGGAAGTCGGCGAACTGCTCCTCGGTGGCGTGGCGCTGCAGGTGCGACGCCAGGGAGCCACCGTCCAGCTCGTCGATCAGGTGGTTCAGCTGCTCGGGCAGGTCGCCCGCGCTCGACGCTGCGCGGCGTACGTCGTCGGCGGTGAGGCGGCGCAGGGTCTGCTCGAGGCACGCCTCCAGCATCGTGCGCGAGTGGATCAGCAGGGGATCCCACTCGAGGTCGGGGTCGACGTCGTCGAAGCCCCGGTAGTGCAGCTCGAAGAGCATCCACAGGGCCAGCTGGACGTCCTCGTTGACGAGGAGGTCGTCGTCCTGGAGGGGGAGTGCGGTGACGACCGGCGCATCCATGGCTCGGTCGGCAAGGACATGTGCCACCTGCTGGCTGAGCGGGCCGCGCGGTGCGGGCAACTGCATGGGACCACCTCCCGGGAGTGTGTGCGGCAGAGGTACCCAGTGCCGGGCTGATCAGTCGCGATCGTCGTCGACTGACCGGGTCATCCCGGGAGCAGGTCAGGCAGGCCGGCCCAACAGCATCAGGACTCCGCTCTCACCGAAGGTGCGCACCTCGGTGGTGGCCAAGTCGATCCGCTCATCCGCCATCCAGTCCCCGAGGTCGTCGGCCTGCGCCACGGTGCCGAGCTGCACGACGGCTGCCCCGTCGGGGTGCAGGCACTGGTCGATGGTGCTCACGCAGGCGCGGGCCAGCGTCAGTCCGTCCGTTCCACCATCGATCGCCAGCTCCGGGTCCTCCGGGAAGCGCCCGACGTGCTGGCTGGGCACCCATGGGGGATCGGCGATCACCAGCGGGAAACGCTCGCCCGAGTCGAGACAGTCGACCACCGGGCGCTGGCGCACCTCGACGAGCTCGGAGAGCCCCGCGACGGCGGCATTGCCGCGACCGAACTCGCAGGCCACGGGATCGATGTCCACGAGGACACCACGTCGGCCGGTGCTCTTCATCGCCAGCAGGCCGATATGCCCCACCCCGGCGCACAGCTCGAGGATCGGGCCGGAGGGGACCTCGTCGGCGGCCTCCGTGGCCCAGGCCGACTGCGCGGCCGTCCACGGTCGCGGCGCCAGGACACGGTTGTCGTAGACGATGGCCACGTCGCCGAACGTCAGCTGTCGGGTGGTCGGGTCTGCCGGCTGCGAGGTCTGCATGCGTGGCGTGTACCCAGCGCCGGCATCCTGATGCCGCGCCCCGGGCGCGGGTCGCCGGTCAGACGGGGCGTGCCGTGAGGTCGGGCCCGGAGCCGTCGGTGATCTCGGCGGTCGAGAGGCTGCGGAACCTGAACTCCTCGCACATCACCTCGAGCGTCGGTCGGTGGAGCTCGGGACGGTGAGAGGCGATGGCGTCCTCGGCAAAGACCACGTGCAGGTTGTGGGCGTAGGCGTCGCCGGCGGTCGCGGCCACGCACGTGTGGGTCGAGACCCCGGAGAGCACCAGCAGGTCGACGTCGCGCTCGCGCAGGAGATCGCTGAACCCGGTGTGGTGGAAGGCGCTGTCGCGGGTCTTGACGACCTCGGTGCCGCCGTCGACGGCCAGGCCATCGACGAGCTGGGCGTCGTCGTCCCCGGCGATCAGGAAGCCCTGGTCGTCCTCGAGCATGCTGAGTGTCCAGGTCGACCGGTCCGGCAGGTGCTCGGTGCGCACCCGGATCACCGGCATCTCCTGTTCGAACGCCCAGCGTTGGAGGGCGTTGCACTGCTCCACCAGGGCGTTCGTCCGGGACTCGAGGGGGCCGGAGGCGAAGAACGCGACCTGCATGTCGATCAGCACCAGGGCCGGAGTGGATCCGTTCACGGGCGCCAATCTACTGGGGAGCTGTGGTGCATCCCGCCGAGACGGGTACCGGAGTCGTCCCCAGACCAGGAGGCTTCGATGACATCCGATCGCCAGCGCGCCCAACCGGCCGGCAACCCCACCGCCCGCACCGAGGCACAGGGCTCACCTGACCCACGCACCCCGACCGGGGCCACGGAGGGAGCCGATCCGACAGCACGTGGTCAGCAGGGCGAGCTCCTCACGACCGCGAACGGCGCTCGTCTCCGCGACACCGACCACTCCCTCAAGGCGGGTGCCCGCGGGCCGGTCCTGCTCCAGGACCACCACCTGCGCGAGAAGATCACCCACTTCGACCACGAGCGCATCCCGGAACGCGTGGTCCATGCGCGCGGCGCGGCCGCCCACGGGGTGTTCGAGGGCTATGGGACCGCAGCTGCGGTGACCCGTGCAGCGTTCCTCGAGAAGGGACGGCGTACGCCGGTGTTCACCCGGTTCTCCACCGTCGTCGGCTCCCGTGGATCGGCCGACACGGTGCGTGACACCCGTGGCTTCGCCACCAAGTTCTACACCGACGAGGGCACCTTCGACCTCGTCGGCAACAACATCCCGGTGTTCTTCATCCAGGACGCCATCAAGTTCCCCGACGTGGTCCACGCCGCGAAGCCGCATCCCGACCGTGAGATCCCGCAGGCGCAGAGCGCCCACGACACCTTCTGGGACTTCGTCTCGCTGCACACGGAGGCGCAGAACCACACGATCTGGTTCATGGGTGATCGCGGCATCCCGCGGTCCTTCCGCATGATGGAGGGCTTCGGCATCCACACCTTCCGACTGACCAACGCCGACGGCGACACGTCGCTGGTGAAGTTCCACTGGAAGCCGGCGCTCGGCGTGCACTCGCTGACCTGGGAGGAGGCCCAGCTGGCCGCCGGTGGCGACCCGGACTTCCACCGTCGAGACCTGGCCGACGCGATCGAGGCCGGCAGCTTTCCCGAGTGGGAGCTGGGGATCCAGGTGTTCCCCGACAACGAGGAACAGGTCTTCGAGGGGATCGACCTGCTCGACCCCACCAAGTTCGTGCCCGAGGAGCTCGCCGAGGTGCAGGCGATCGGTCGCTTGACCCTGAACGCGAATCCCACCAACTACTTCGCGGAGACCGAGCAGGTCGCCTTCCACCCCGGCCACCTGCCACCCGGCATCGACGTGACCGACGACCCGCTGCTGCAGGGGCGGTTGTTCTCCTACATCGACACCCAGATCACCCGCCTCGGGGGACCCAACTTCGCGCAGCTGCCGATCAACCGTCCGCACGCGCCCGTCAACGACATGTTGCGTGACGGCTTCGCCCAGCAGGGCGACCACACGGGGATCGCGCCCTACCACCCGAGCTCCCTCGACGGTGGGTGCCCGTTCATGGCCACCGACGACGACCGCCCCTTCACGGACGCGCCGGTGAGGATCCCCGAGTCGGTGAAGAACCGTGAGCTCGCCGAGTCGTTCGACGACCACTTCAGCCAGGCTCGCCTCTTCTGGTCGAGCATGAGTGCCCCGGAGAAGGAGCACATCATCGGCGCCTACAGCTTCGAGCTCGGCAAGTGTCACGACCCGGCGGTCAGGGAGCGCCAGGTGCAGTGCCTGGCCCAGATCGACCCGGTGCTGTGCCGTGAGGTGGCAACGGCCCTCGGCCTCCCGGTGCCCGAGCCGGAGGAGGCCCTGGCCGAGGTCACCGCGTCGTCGGCACTGACCCAGGTCGGCGAGACCTGGCCGGTCGACGGACGCAAGGTCGGCATCGTCGCCGACGTCGACCACCCGGAGGACCTCACCGGGCTCGTCGAGTCGATCACCGAGGCCGGGATGGTGCCCCTGGTGATCGCAGCCCGCGGTGGAGAGGTCGGCGGCGTGGTCGTCGACCGGACCTTCGCCACCGGGCGCTCGCTCGAGTTCGACGCACTGCTGCTCGCGGGGAACCCGGCGGCAGCACCTGACGCCATCCCTGCCCGGGATGCCAAGGCCGGTGCTGATGCCGATCAGCGGCCCGACCCGAGAGTCACCCTGCTGGTCGAGGAGTGCTGGCGCCAGGCCAAGGCGATCGGCGCGTGGGGCGCCGGAGAGGACGTCCTGGTGGCGTGCGGCGTCGACGGGAGCCCCGGGGTGCTCAGTGGTGACGACGCGCCCTCCCTCCTGCCCCAGGTGCAGGAGCTCCTTGGCTCGCACCGGGTCTGGGAGCGGTTCCCCAGCCGACTCGAGGGGGAGTCATGAACAGTGAGGTCCTCGAGGGACACCTGCAGCACCACTGGACAGGGGCGACGGGAGGAGTCGCCTTCTTCGACCGGGTGGCGCGCACGCTTCCGGACCGGGAGGCGGCCGCCCAGGTCCGCGACATTGCGCGCGAGGTCAACGACGACCGCGAGTCGTTGCGTCGCATCATGGTGTCGTTGGGCTTCCCGCCATCTCGCACGGGGGCGCTGGTCGCCCGTGCCGGAGAGTGGGTCGGCCGGTTCAAGCCGAACGGCCGCGTGATCAGTCGTTCACCCCTGACCGACGTCCTGGAGCTGGAGGCCCTCCGTGACGCGGTCTCCGCCAAGCGGATCGGGTGGCAGCTGCTGCGCGAGCTGGCCGAGCACGACGGGAGGATCGATCCACGGCACGTGCAGGGCCTCCTGGACCGTGCGGACTCGCAGCTGGACAGGCTCCAGCAGCTGCACCTGCAGGTCGCGATGGACCGAATCCTGGAGTGAACGACGGCCCGGAGCGGTGGCTCGGTGTGCAGGCCCCCCGGCATGACCGACCTCCGGCTGGGTACCAGACGGCATGACTGAACTGACCTGTCTGGTCCTGAACTGCACCCTCAAGAAGTCGCCGGCGGAGTCGAGCGCCGAGCTGCTCGGTTCGCAGGTGCTCGCCGCCCTCGGTGAGCACGGGGTGACGGGCACGATCGAGCGCGTCGTCGACCACGACGTACGTTTCGGGGTGAGCACCGACGAGGGCGACGGCGACGCCTGGCCCGCACTGCGCCGGAAGATGCTGGATGCCGACATCCTCGTGCTCGCCACGCCGATCTGGCTCGGACAACCCTCCGCGGTCTGCAAGATGGTGCTGGAGCGCCTCGACGCCGAGCTGTCCGAGACCGACGACCAGGGCCGGATGCTCACCTTCGGCAAGGTGGCCGGGATCGCGGTCGTCGGCAACGAGGACGGCGCCCATCACGTCACCGCTGAGCTGGCCCAAGCGCTGATCGACGTCGGCTTCACGCTGCCGGCCAGTGCGGTGACCTACTGGGTCGGCGAGGCCATGCAGGGGGTCGACTACAAGGACAAGTCGCCGACCCCGGAGCAGACGGCTGGGACCACCGCCACACTGGCCGCCCATGCGGCTCACCTGGCCGGTCTGCTCGCCCAGTCGCCGTACCCGGCGCAGGGTTGAGGGGTGTCCGTGGGAGGGGACACCGTGTGGATGACGCGGCAGGGGCCCGGGACGTCAGCTGTCGTCGACGTCGAGCGTCGCGATCGGGTCGAGCCGGGTGATCTCGCGGGTCGACAGGTCGACCATCACCGCAGTGTCCTCGGGCACCGGCGTCCACCCCGGCTGGTCGAGGCCGCTGGAGACGATCTCCAGCCCGGCATCGCTCTCCCGGTAGTCCATCGCGAAGTACTCCGTCGTGTGTCGCGGCGGAATGTCGTCCTCGTCGTCGAACATCGCGCGCAGCGCCCGCATGGGCGAGTCGGCACGGGAGTTGATGTGGATGGCGAACATGTGCGTCGGGGTGAGCATCAGCGCGTTGAGGCTGCAGCGCGGAAACTTCTTGATCAACGTCGCCAGGGCCCGGGTGACACCCTCGGCCTCGTCCCCGTGCTCCTCGACGCTCTGGTGGACGAAGTGGAAGTAGCGCTCGCTGTCGGTGTCGCCCCGCAGCTTCGCACGGGTCTCCGGCGTGAGCAGGGCCTCGAGCTCGGCGATGGGGGAGACATGGCCGTTGTGGGCGAAGGCGGCGCCGTCCTCGAGGAAGGGATGCGTGTTCCTCGGGCCGACGTCGATCCCGCCGGTCGCCCAACGCAGGTGCACCAGCCCCGCATGGGACAACGGCTCCTCGACGAGCATGCGGTAGGTCTCGTCGATGTCCGCCGAGCGTGGCGAGCTCGAGCAGCGGGTTCCCTCCGGTGTCTGCCAGGCCATGCCCCAGCCGTCGGAGTGGACTGCGGTCAGCGAGGTGAAGGCGGCCAGCCCTTCGTCGCCGAGGAGATCGGCAACGGAGTGGGGCGCATCGGTGACGTAGCCGAACAGACGACACATGGTCCTGTGGGTGCTTTCGTGGGGAGCGTGACGACTTGAGTGGAGATGCCACCGTCGGTACCCCGACCCCGATCCGGACAGTCGGGGTCGAGGAGGAGCTGCTCCTGGTCGACGCCACGACCGGTGCTCCCCGCTCGGTCGCCAGCCAGGTGCTCCGGGTCGCGAAGCGCCGCGGGGAGACGGGGGAGGCCAATGACGACGTCGGCGGCTCACTCGGACCCGAGCTGCAGGAGCAGCAGGTCGAGACCGACACGCCTCCGGTGCAGGACCTCGGACTGCTCGAGATCGAGCTCGGCCGGTGGCGGGAGAAGGCACGCGCCGCCGCCGCCGAGGCCGGTGCCCTGGTGCTGGCCAGCGGTACGACGCCCCTCCCGGTCCGCCCGCAGCCCGTCGACGACGAGCGCTATGCCGAGATCCGGGAGCGCTTCGGCCTGACCGCCAGCGAGCAGCTCTCGTGCGGCTGTCACGTGCACGTGTCGGTCGACTCCGACGACGAGGCGATCGGTGCCCTCGACCGGATCCGGCCCTGGTTGCCGGTGTTGCTGGCGGTGAGCGCGAACTCGCCGTTCTGGCAGGGCGGCGACTCGGGCTACGAGAGCTATCGCTCGCAGGTGATGACCCGGTGGCCGACCAACGGCCCGACCGAGGTGTTCGGCAGTGGTGCGGCCTACCTCGACCACCTGCGCCTGCTCACGGAGACCGGGGTCCCGCTGGACGAGGGGATGGCCTACTTCGACGCTCGGCCGTCGCGGAGCTACCCGACGCTCGAGGTGCGGGTCGCCGACGTCTGCCTCGATCCGCGGGACGCCGTGCTCGTCGCCGCTCTCTCCCGTGCCCTCGTCGAGACCGGGGCACGCGCCTGGGCAGCGGGGGAGGACGCGGACCCCGTGTCGGTGGCAGTCCTGCGCCTGTCGATGTGGCAGGCAGGCCGGAGAGGCCTGGGCGGCGAGCTGCTCGACCCGCTCTCCCACCGGCCACGACCCGCCGAGGACGTCGTCGAGTCGCTGGTCGCCCACGTCACGCCGGCGCTCGAGGCGACCGGAGATGCTGAGCGCGTCCACGAGGGCCTCGAGCGGGTCTTCACCAAGGGCACCGGCTCGGTGCGGCAGCGCGCGATCCTGGCCGAGGAGGGCCGACTGGACCGGGCGGTCGTGCGGTTGGCTGAGCTCACGTGACCGCGCCGGCGTGCGTCTCCCATCGGCGTCGCGATCTCCCATCGGCGTGCGTCTGCCATCCGCGTGCGTCTCCGATCGGCACCATGGCGACCGTCCACGGATGACTCGTTCGGGTCATCTCCGAACCGCCCGTGTGGTTGCCGGAGAGCGGCCCGTCCTCCTTCTAGGCTTGAGCCATGACGTCATTGGGGGCAGCACCGCAAGAGGATGAGATCACTCGTCTCTTCGAGGCGTCCCCGGACCGTCCGGTGCGGACCTCGGCCGCGTCGGTGTCTGCCTTCCTCCTCGGACTGGTCGCCATCCTCACGGCGCCGTTCACGCAGGCGCGCGGGCTCGCCCTGCTGGCCGGGGGAATGGCCCTCGTCGTGGTGGTCGTCGGCATGGCTGCCACGAGTCGTTCGCACGTCGCCGGCCGGGCACTGGTCGCAGCCGGTCTCTTCCTGGCCCTGGCCGCCCTGGTGGTGATCGGCATGGGCTATGCCGGGTTCGACACGACGTTCGGCGACGGTCTCGTGCCCACGTTGACGTCGTGGTTGGAGACGCTGCGTTCCACCTTCCGCCTGCCGTAGGCGCTCCTGCCCGCTCGTGCCTCGTGCCCGCTCGTGCCTCGTGCCCGCTCGTGCCTCGCGCCCGCTCATGCTCGTTCGTGCCTCGTGCCCGCTCGTGCTCGCTCGTCCTGGCCCGTCGCGGCTCATGCCGGGCTCGTTCCCGCTCGTGCCGGCCCGCTCCTCGACCTCATCTCACGGTCCACGGCTTTGCGCGCGATTCACTGTCACCTGGTGACAGTGAATCGCGCGCAACCGTGATCGACCGCTCCTGAGTCCTCGGCTGTTGCCCGCGCAGAAGGGCAGGTGGTCGCCACAGTCATCGCCGCGGAGCGAGCGGCGAGCACAGCAGCGAGTGTGCCGAGCGCAGCGGTGTGTGTGCCGAGCACAGCGGAGCGAGCGCCGAGGGCGGGCGGAGCGAGCGGCGGGCGGAGCGAGCGGCGAGCACAGCGGCGTGTGTGCCGAGCGCAGCGGTGTGTGTGCCGAGCACAGCGGAGCGAGCGCCGAGCGGCGGGCGGTGCTCACGATCTCGGATCGCCGTGCTGACCGCCCCGGACGGGGCGGGGGAACCTCCCGCGGGAGGGCTCTGGGATGCTGGGCGCCGCAACGGACGGCAAGCGGGTCGCTGGTGACGCGCCGGCGAGTCACTGGTGGAGTGAGCGGATCGAGGTGGAATGAGCGAGATCGAGGGAGAGCTGCAGCGCGTCAGGGGCGCGTTCGCGACGCCCACGCTCACCCTGCTGCACCAGCGCCAGGCACCCGTGGTGATCACGCTCTTCCGGTCGGCCTTCGGCCGCAGCAACACCCCGATCCCCACGGCTCGGTTGCACACCCAGGTCGAGTCCCACCTGGAACAGCTGCGGTCCGTGGGGGAGGAGGACCTCCCGAACGGCTCCGGCAAGGAGCTGTGCCACCGATGGATGCGCGGACAGTGGCTGGTGCGTGCGCTCGACGAGCGCGGCCGTGAGGTCTACACGCTGACCTCCCACGCCCAGCAGGCCCTGGAGCTGGTCAAGAACCTGACCCGTGACCGGGCCACGCTCAGCGAGCACCGGATCGCCACGATCCTCGGCACGGTGCGCCGGTTCAACGCCGAGGCCAACCCGGACCGCACCACGCGGGTCACCCTGCTCAACGAGGAGATCGCCCGACTCCAGGCGGAGCGCGACCGCTTGGTCGACGGTGCGGAGATGGTCAGCGCCACCGAGGACTACATGCACGAGGGCTACACCGAGCTGCTGTCGCTGATCTCCGCACTGCCCAGTGACTTCGCCCGGGTCGAGGAGCGCTTCGCGAAGATCCGGGGCGAGATCCTGGCCGCGTTCCGGGCCGAGGACCGACCGGCCGGCGACGTGATCGACGACTACCTGGACCGGGCCGACATGGTGATGACCCGCACCCACGAGGGGCGGGCCTTCGAGGGTGCCTTCGCGCTGCTGCGTGACGAGGCGCTGGTCACCCAGCTGCGCGAGGACCTCACCGCGCTCCTCGACCACCCGCTCTCCGACCGGATCCTCGGTGAGGCCGACCGCGCCGAGCTGCGCGGCACGGTCAGGCTGGTGCGTGACGGGCTCGACCGGGTGCTCAAGCAACGCTCTCGGGTGACCGCGACGCTCAAGGAATACATCGTCTCCCACGACGCTGCGCGGGACCGCGAGCTCGAGCAGACCCTGCGCCAGGTCGAGTCCGAGCTGATGACGTGGGTGGAGAACACCGGTCCGCGGGCCACGCACGACGTACCGCTCCTGCCCCCGCGGGTGAGTGTCGACCACCTCCGCGAGAGGTTCCACGACCCGGCTGACGACGTACTTCCCGAACGCATCGCACCACCCGCACCCGCCGACGTCCCGTCGCTGACGCTGGCCGAGCTGAAGGCCCAGGGTGGGCCGCGACTGGGTGAGCTGCGCCAGCGACTCGACGAGGCACTCGCGGACCTGCTGCCGGCGGACTCGCTCGGCGCCTTGTTCGGCCAGCTGGAGCCGGAGCTGCGGCGCCCCGTGGAGATCTTCGGTCTCCTGCACCTGGCCGCCGATCGCGGCTGGGTGAGCACGGACGACCCGGAGCCGTACGCCGCGCAGCGCCACGACGGCTCCCGGCGCACGTTCTCGGTGCCGCGGATGCCGATCGACGCGGGTGGCCCCGGCACCGCTGACCCTGATCACGCCGACGAGCAGAACAGTGAGCACCACGCATGACCGACGTCGTTGACGAGACCTGCCCCGACACCGAGCATTCCATCGACCCCGTGGAGGCATCGGGCGACCCGGAGGACACGTCGGTGTCGCTCTTCGAGGGTGACGAGGGTGGCCTCGAGCTGGCCCAGCGCCAGGCGCTGGTGACGCTGCTCAAGCAGCGCTTCATCAGCGCGCGCACACACCCCCGCGACTGGCAGGTGCTGGTCGACCACGAGCGTGCCCTCCGCTCACGGCTCAACGACCTCTTCCTCGACCTGCAGGTCGACCGGGCCCGCGAGGTGGCCTGGAAACGGCAGGCGGTCTCCGAGACCGGAAGCCGCTTTCCGACGTTGCTGTACGACGCACCGTGGTCGCGCGAGGAGACCATCGTCCTGGTCCACCTGCGCGACCGGTTGCGCTCCGGTGTGGCAGGTGGCGACACCCGTGTGTTCATCGACCGGGAGGACATCGTCAACCACGTGGCCAGCTTCCGCCCGCCGCACGCCACCGACGAGGCCGGTGACGAACGTCGAGCCAGGAACGCGGTGACCACGGTCGCGAAGTCGGGGCTGCTGATCCCCACCGCCTCCGAGGACCGCTTCGAGATCAGCGAGGCCGTCGAGCCGCTGCTGCCCCTGGAGCTGCTGGTCGAGCTGGTCGAGGCGCTGCAGAAGGCCAACGGTGCGGAGCAGGCCGGCGACGAGGCCGACGTCGAGCTGTTCGAGGAGGAGGCGGAATGAGCACGGATGACCTGGACGTGACCGGAGGGCTCGACACGTCCTCGTTCGCCGCTGCGTCGGACGACCCGAGCCGGGATCGGGCCGACGCCACCAACGACGGACGCGTCGACGAGTCGGAGCACTCCGAGGGGCTCTTCCTGCACCGCGCGGTGGCCAACCCAGTCGACGACACCGTGCAGTGGCGCGCGGCCCTGCTGCAGCTGGTCAACTGGGGTGGCTTCGGTGGCCTGACCACCATTCCGCTGCGTGGGGACGCGACGATGATCTCCGGGGCCTCGGGGGTCGGCAAGAGCACGATCCTCGATGCCTACACCGCGCTGATGATGTCGTCCGACACCAAGTTCAACGGCGCCTCCAACGACGCCGTCGCCGGCCGCGCGCGCAGCGTGGGCCAGCGCAACCTGCTCTCCTACCTGCGCGGTGCGGTGGACGTGGTCGACGATCCCAGGACCGGTCGGCCGGTGGAGAAGCTCCTGCGTGGCAAGGGGTCTGACACCTGGGGCGCCATCGCGATGACCTTCGTCAACGACCAGGGCGGTCGCTTCACCGCCCTGCGGACCTACTACGTCCCGCGACGTGCCACCCGGTCCAGCGACGTGCAGATGCGGTTGTTCTCGGTGGAGGGCACCGTCGAGCTCGACAGGCTCGAGGTCGCCGTTCCCGACAAGCTGCACGCGAACACGATCAAGAAGCTCTGGCCCGGCATCCGGGCGCACGGCACCTACGCCGAGTTCTCGGCCGTGCTGCACGCCCGTCTGGGCATCGGTGCCAACGGTGACGGCGCCAAGGCGTTGCGGTTGCTCTCCCGGATCCAGGGTGGCAACCAGGTCCGCAGCGTCGACGAGCTCTACAAGGACATGGTGCTCGAGCGCCCGGCGACGTACGCCGCGGCGGACCGAGCGATCGAGCACTTCGACGACCTCGACGCGGCGTACTCCGCGATGCGCACCGAGGAGGCCAAGCTCGAGCTGCTGGCGCCGATCGCGGAGCTCCACGAACGCCGCAGCGCCGCTGCCCGGCGCCTGGGGCAGCTCGACTCCTACGGGGTGACCGCTGCCGGCGACACACCCCTGCGCCTCTGGCTGCTGGGCACGCACCTGCGACTCATCGAGTCGGCCCTGTCCACGAACAGCCGCGCGCGTGCGGCCACGGCCGATGACCTGGCCAAGGCCGCCTCGGCGGAGGCCGCGCTGGTCGGCGACCTGGAGGCGGCCAAGGAGTCGCACCGGTCGGCGGGCGGCTCGACGCTCCAGTCGTTGGGCAACGCCCTGGAGCAGGAGAAGGTGGTGCGTGACGACAGGTTGTCGCGTCGTACCGTCTTGGCGGAGCGGATGCTGCCGCTGCTCGAGGCGCCCCTCGCAGCCGCCCCCGACGAAGAGTCGGGCACGTCCGTCGAGGTGTCCACCGACGAGGCCCTGTCCTCGGCGGTGGGCTTCGCTGCCCTGCAGGAGCAGGCGCGCACCTGGATGGCCGACTGGCAGGACAAGCACGACGCGCTGCGCACGGAGCGCGACGACGTGCTGCGCGGGGGCTATCCGCTGAACCAGCGGCAGGCGGAGCTGCGTCAGGAACGAGCCTCCCTGGAAGGACGTTCGGGTCGGGTGCCGGCGCGGCTCCACGAGCTCCGCGCCGCGGTCTCCGAGGCCAGTGGGATCAGCGAGGACCGCCTGCCGTTCGTGGCGGAGCTGATCGACGTCTCGGCCGACGAGTCGAAGTGGCGCACCGCCATCGAGACCGTGCTCGGTGCCTCGGCGCGCACCATGCTGGTGCCGATCGACGAGCTGGCCGGCTTCTCGGCCGGCATCGACGGGCTGCACCTGCGCGGAAGGCTGACCTTCGAGGGTGTCGAGCTCGACCTGCCCGCAGCCGAGCCGGCCGACCCCGAGCGGGTCGCCGGCAAGCTGGACTTCAAGGAGTCGCCGTTCTCGGGGTGGGTGCAGGCCCACGTCGCCGAGCCGTCGCGCAACGCACTGTGCGTGGAGACCGCTGCGGGACTCGACGGCGGCGGCCACCGTGTGACGGCCGCCGGCCAGACCCGCAAGGGACGTCGCGGCAGCCATGGTCGTGCCGACTCCCGCAGCATCATCGGCTTCTCCAACGACGACGCGATCGCCGAGATCGACGCCGAGCTGGCCTCCGTCGGTGAGCAGCTCGCCGCGCTCGACGACCGGGTGCGTGAGCTCGACCGCCGGGCCAGCGTGCTGGGGCAGCGCCACACGGCCTACGACGCGGTGGTCGCGGCGCGCTTCGACGACTTCGACGTCACCGGCAGCGACGAGCGGATCGCCGACATCGGCCGGCGGCGTCGCGAGATCCTCGGCTCCGACGACCAGCTGCAGGCCCTGCAGCGCCAGATCGAGGAGCTCACCACGCGCCTCGACGAGACCCGGCAGGAGCGGTTCGCGCTCGAGCAGCGACGCAACCAGCTGAACGAGGTGCACGGCCGCCTGGTCGACGACGAGGACTCGGTCAAGGACCGGCTCGAGGCGATGCAGCACTCCGGGCGGGCCGTGCTCACCGAGGAGCAGTCGGCCACGCTGACCGCCGACTTCGCAGCCGCCTCGGCGCCCGCCGATCCCGACGACCTCGATCGCTTCCCGGAGAACTCACAGCGGCTCGCCGAGAGGCTGCGCGACGCCGTGGGCGACGCCCACGCGGAGATCGAGCGGGCCGACGACGAGCTCGGTGCGATCTTCCGGATGTACAAGCTGCAGTGGGACGCGCCCAACCTCGGTGGCACCACCGAGTCGTACGCCGACTACGCGCGGATCCTCGAGGAGATCAAGCAGACCGGCCTGGCCCAGCGGCGCACGGAGTGGCGCCGGCGGCTCACCGAGTGGAGCGGGCAGGACCTGGTGCCGTTGGTGGGGGCGATGGCGGCCTCCATCGAGGAGATCGAGGACCGGCTCGAGCCGATCAACGCCATCCTGCGACGCCTCGAGTTCGGCGCCGAGCGGCATCGGCTGCGGATCCGGCTGCGCCGGTTGTCCCCGGCGCACGTGCAGGTCTTCCTCAAGGACCTGCGCGCGCTGTCGTCGGCCACGGCGAAGGACCTGGACGACGCCGCGCTCGAGAAGCGGTTCGCCGACCTGAGCCGGTTCATGCAGCAGCTGCGGCGCTCTGACCAGGCCAGCATCGGGCTCACCGACCGGGACCGGCTGCTCGACGTACGCCGTCATGTCGAGATCAGTGCGGAGCAGTACGACCACGTGACCGGCGAGCTGCGTGCGACCTACCGCACGCTGGGGGAGAAGTCCGGAGGTGAGAGCCAGGAGCTGGTGGCCTTCATCGTCGGCTCCGCGTTGCGCTTCCGGCTGGGCGACGAGATGCGGTCGCGTCCTCGGTTCGCGCCGGTGTTCCTCGACGAGGGGTTCGTCAAGGCCGACTCCGACTTCGCCGGCCGTGCGGTCAAGGCGTGGCGGGGACTGGGCTTCCAGCTGATCGTGGGGGTGCCGCTCGACAAGGTGACCGGCCTCGAGCCCCACATGGACGAGCTGTTGGCGATCACCAAGAACAGCGCGACGCACCAGTCCTGGATCACGCCGATCACGGACGAGTCCGACGCCGACTCCGTGCGTTCGGCTTCCACCGTCCCGATGGTCTAGATTCCGTTGTCGTGAGTGCCCAAGCCCCCTCTGCCGTCATCCTCGTCCGTGCCGAACGCTTCACCCCCAACCCGGTCACGTCGGCTGACAACGCCTTCCAGGCTGATCCGCCGGAGGGACAGTCGGCCGACGCCACGGCCGCCAGGGCGTTGGCGGAGATGGATGCCCTGGCGTCGGCCCTGAGGGAGGCCGGCGTCCGCGTGCACGTGTTCGAGGACGAGGACCACACTCGCCCCGACAGCGTCTTCCCGAACAACTGGCTCTCCACGCACGCCGGGGGCAACGTCGCGGTCTACCCGATGTATGCCTCCAACCGTCGCCACGAGAGGCGGGCCGACGTGCTGGAGATGCTGAAGTCGGACTATCGGGTCCAGACGATCATCGACTACTCCGGCCTCGAGCCCGACGGGATCTTCCTCGAGGGCACCGGCGCGATGGTGCTCGACCACGTGTCGCGGGTCGCCTACACGGCGGTCAGCCACCGGGCCGACACCCACGTGCTCGAGCGGTTCTGCACCGACTTCGGCTACGAACCGATGGCCTTCGACGCCGTCGACTCCGACGGCGTTCCTGTCTACCACACCAACGTGATCGCGTGTGTGGGCACGGAGGTGGCGCTCTTCGCGCTGGAGATGATCCCCGACCTGCGCCGCCGCGAGGAGGTCCGCGAGCGGCTCACGGTCCAAGGTCGCAAGGTCGTGGAGATCACCGAGGAGCAGGTGCGCGAGTTCGCCGGCAACGCTGTCGAGCTCTGCGGCCGTACGCCGGAGGGCAAGCGTCGCTACATCATGGCGATGTCGGCCCGAGCACGCGCCAGCCTGCGGCCCGACCAGGTCGCTGCGATCGAGGAGTCCTGCGAGATCGTCTCGGTCGACATCCCCACGATCGAGCTGGCCGGTGGGTCCGTGCGGTGCATGATCGCCGGCGTGCACCTCGACCACCGTCCGCCGGTCGAGCCCGAGCTGACCGAGGCCGTGGCCGCGATCAACGAGGACGCACCGGTGACCGCCGATGGCCGCGACGTGATGATCGAGGCCTGAAGCCGGGCTGGCCGGTTCGCGCAGTCGCCGTACCCGTCACCGGTGCGGCGCTGGTCCGGTGCCCGTCCGCAGGGACGGCGTGCCGACGCCTCGGGTGCACACTGGAAGGGTGCGACAACGCGACAGGACGCCCCGGGTGACCGACGCTGAGGAGTCCCTCTCGCACCGGCAGGCCAAGCGGCGCCGGGTCTACTTCGTGATGATGGGGACCTGCATCCTGCTGATCGTGCTGGCGTGGAACGTCGTGCGCCTTTGGTCGGTCCCCGCAGCGGTGGTCATGTCGGCTGTTGCCGCCGTGATCCCACCGACGGCCGCCATCCTCGCCAACCGGGACGGCGGCTAGGGCACGTCGTGGCCGTATCGTCTGCCTGTGCCCTCCTCGAAGCCGACCGCCGCGTCCCTCGCCAGCCAGCTGCTCGACGCACAGGTGCGCCACCACCTCGACCGGTTGGCAGGTGCCCACCTCGAGTCCACGGTGCGAGGCCTGGCGGATGACCTGATGGCGGTCGGCGGGCAGCACCAGCTGGCTGATCTGGTCGACGAGCAGGTGATCGCCGAGGTGGTGGTCCGGGCGTTGGCGACGGTCCCGGCCAGCGCGGCAGTCAGCGGGTTCGTCGACCTGGGCCTGCAGGTCGCGATGGATGGTCCGACCGAGCCGCACACGGTCGGTGACGTGTTCGACCGGGACCAGGTCGAGGCGGCCCTCGACGCAGCCCTCGGGCTGACCCCGGTGCTCGAGCGCGCACTCGAGCGGCTGACCGCCAGCCCCCTCGTGGGCACGATGGCCTCACGCTTCATGGGGCGCATCGTCGGTGAGGTGCTGCAGGCCAACAAGGCCGTCGCGGACAAGGTGCCCGGGCTCGGCTCGCTGATGTCCTTCGGCACCAACGCGGCCTCCAAGGTGATGGGGGCTGCGGACAAGCAGTTCGAGGGGCTGATCGGCGACACCATGGGCAGGGGTGGGACCTTCGCCGTACGCCGCCTGAACCGCATCATCGTGGAGACCCTGCGCGACCCGACGACGCGCGAGGCCTTGCTGCAGGTGTGGGACATGGTCGGGGCGGAGCCGGTCAACGGTGTCGGCGAGCACGCCAGCCGCGAGGAGGTCGCCAGCCTGGTCGACGCCCTCCACGAGATGGCGATCACCACCCTGGCCGATGAGCACGTCGCCGCCCTCGCCACCGTGGTGGTCAAGGGATTCTTCGAGCGGTTCGGCGGCTACACGCCCACCGAGCTGCTCGGGGAGCTCGACCTCGACCGGGAGGACGTCGTCGACGACCTGGTCCGGATCGCCCCAGGAGTCATCGACGCACTGCGTGAGAGCGGCGACCTGGAGCGGATCATCCGCGCGCAGCTCGAGCCGTTCTACTCCTCGGTGGAAGTGACCCGCCTGCTCGAGTGAGGCACGTCGGGCGGTGTGAGCCTCGTGCTGCGGCAGCCTGGGCGGTCGGGCCAGCCGGGCGGTCGCGGCAGCCGGGCGCCTGCCCCGTGGGCGCGTCACCAATCCGCGACTCGCGCATCAACCATCCGCGGCTCGCTCATCAAGGACACGCGGTCCGGGTCAGAGGTTGCTGGTCCAGAAGTCCCAGAAGCGAGCCAGGACCAGCACGGCGACACCGACGTACCAGAGGCCCACGACGGTGAAGCGCCAGTCCCACAGCACGCGCACCACCCGGCGTACGCCGTCGCCGGAGGCGACTTGCTCGACGGCCTTCAGGGTGAACCACCAGGCCAAGGGGATGGTCACAGCCCAGACCACCATGCACCAGGGGCACAGCGCACCGATGCGGTAGAGGCTCTGGAAGATCAGCCAGTGCACGAAGACCGTGCCGGCGATTGTGCCGATCGCGGCGCCGGCCACGATCGGCGTCGGGACCCGGCCACCGGCGGCAAGCAGCGCACCGAGGGTGAGGACGATGCTGAAGCCGACCACGCCCAGGAACGGGTTGGCGAAGCCGAAGACGGAGGCCTGCTCGGTGGCCATCACGGAGCCACAGGAGAGGATCGGGTTGAAGTTGCAGCTGGGCTCGAAGCTCGGGTCCTGCAGCAGCTTCACCTTGTCGACGGACAAGGTGAACGCGGCGGCCAGACCGAGGAACGACAGCACCGCCACGAGGATCCCCGTGGCGCGCCCCCAGATGATCACGCCGTCCTGTGCCTCGAGCACGGCCGCCTCCTCACTCACGAGGCCTGGGCCTCCTGCACGGCGGACTGGATCGCGCCGGCGGTGGGGTTGACGCGGTCGCCGTTGACGTAGACGCCCGGGGTGCCCTGGAAGTCGGCCTCGTTGGTGATCTCGTTGCTGGTGTAGTCGACCCAGCCCTCGTTCTTGTTGTCGTCGATGCAGGTGGACACGGCGTCCTCGTCGGCCCCGGACTCAACAGCCATCTCGGTGAGCCGGGAGTCAGGGAGACCGGCACCACCCTCGGCGGGCTGGTTCTCGAGCAATGAGTCGTGCATGGCCAGCCAGTTCTTCGGATCGTCCTGGACGACGCAGACCGCGGCGTTGAGCGCGCGGCTGGAGTACTCGTCGCTCGACATCCTGTCGAGGAAGGCGACCGGACGGAACTCCACGGCCACGTCGTCGCCGTTGGCATACCCGTTGATCAGGTCCTTGCTCTCCTGGTGGAGCGCCGCGCAGTGCGGGCAGGCGAAGTCCTCGACCAGGGTGACGGTCACGGGTGCATCCGGATTGCCGACGGTGATGCCGCCGTCGTCGGCGAAGCCGGTGGGTGCGGCCACGAAGTCGGGCTCGCTCGCCTTCTTGATCCCGATCACGACACCCACGGCGATCACCGCCACCGCGGCGAGGACACCGACCTGCACCAGGACCTTGTTGCGCCGCTGCTTGCGCTGCTCGGCCTCGCGGATCGCCTTCGCCCGCTCCCGGCGCTCCCGCTTGGCTGCCACCTTCTCGGCGTCGACGGGCTTCTTTGGCTTGTCACCGGGGCGCTTGCGGGACATCTCGTCGTCTACCTCGTCGTTCGTCTGGTCGGGGCGGGGGTACGGCGTCGACGGCCCCGGGAGGGCCATCTGGTTGAAGAATGTACTTGAATGGTTCAAGTCTCGGATCGATCCTCGCAGATCCCCGGCGCTGTCGAGCGCGGCCGCCGAATCTAGGGGCGGTGGCCGCCTCGACCGAACCCGGTGACCCGTCCTCCTGGTTCCTGACCGCCGGCTGTCGCTGCTGAAGATGGCGTTCGCGGTGCCGGCCCCACCGCCACCTCCACGACCCCGACGGCAGGCCGCGGCAGCCGCGGCGCGCAACAAGCGGCAGCTGCGGCGCGACAAGCAGTCCTAGCCGAGCTTGGCCGCGTCGATGCTCCACTCCAGCGTGGCGACCGGATCCTTGCCCTGCTCGCCGAAGCTCGAGGTGAGCGTCAGGTCGCCCTGCTCTCCCTCGGGCACCTCGAAGACGAACTGGGTGCTGGACCTGTCGCGCTGCCATGTGTCGATCGGGTCCGCGCCGTCGAGCGTGGCCGCTCGCTCGGTCACCGCTGCCGGGCTCTCGCCGGACAGTGCCAGCTGCTTCGCGGTGCGCACGTTGACCACCAGGAACTCCTGGCCGGTGTCGGCCCAGCCGAGCCCGTCGACGTACGGCGTGCGCAGGGTGCTGCTCACCGTGCAGGGCGCCGCGCCCGGCTGCAGGTCGGCCCCGGAATCGGTGCGCGTGAACGAGCCACAGGGGAACTGGTCGTAGTCCTGGTTGAGTGCTGGGACGTCGGCAAGGGCGGCTGCGTCACCCAGGTCGACCTTGCCGCTGGCGGCGTCGACGACCTGCTCCACGTCGCCGACGCGCAACACCACCTGCACGTCGGTGGGCTGGCCCGCGACGCTGAGCCAACGGGTCTCGCGACTCTGGAAGAGCCACGGCTTGGACGGGTCGAACTCGAGCCCGTCGGGTCCCTCGGTCAGCGAGTAGTCCGTGCCGTCCGCCCGCAGCAGCAGGTCCACGTCGTCGGCCGGGGACTTCGAGCTCAGTGCGAAGGCAACGGTGCCCTGCTTGCTGACCTCGACCCGGATGAAGCTGCCGCCGGCGGGTGCTGCGACCGCGGCCTGCTTCTTGGTGGCCGGGATCTCATCGACGGGTTCACCTGCGGCGACGTCGAGGCGGATCCACGGCAGCACGACCTCTCCCTCGTTCGTGAGGGGCTCGGCGGCAGCAGCGCCCTTCATCACCTTGCCGAAGGTGCCCGACGGCGTTCCGTCGACGCGGGAGTCACCGGGGTCGTCATCGCCGATGAGCTTGACGCCCGCGACGAGCGCGACCACCGCGACCACGGAGATGATCGCGATGAGGGCAGGGAGCCAGCGCGACGCGCCGCTCGTCCTGTCGGTGCCAGCTCGGTCGCTGCCCGTGCTCTGGGTGCCGGTGCTGTCGGCGCCAGTGGTATCGGCGCCAGTGGTCTTGGGGTCGGTCATGGCGGGGCTCCTCCCGGCGTGCGCCGGATCCGTCCGGTGCGTGTCGGTCGCGACCATTCTTCCATCCGACCCCAGCGCTGCCTGCGTGCCCACGCCGACCCGGTGCCGAGCCAGGGCCACGGGCGAGGTCCCGCCGGGGCCCCGTCGTGACGGGTCTTCCCGGTGCTGGTCGTTGCCGGTCCGGGTGGCGTGATCCGTCCGGTGTCGGGTACCGCTCCGGTATGGCCGACCTCCTCGAGACCTATCGCCGCAAGCGGGACTTCACGCGCACGCCGGAACCGGCCGGGGGGCGCGGTCGAGCACCGGGCGGCGACCGCTTCGTCGTCCAACGCCATCGAGCCAGCAGCCTGCACTACGACCTGCGCTTCGAGGTGGACGGCGTGCTGGTGAGCTGGGCGGTGCCGAAGGGCCCGACCCTGGACCCGGGCGTACGCCGCCTTGCCATGCACGTGGAGGACCACCCGATCGAGTACCTGCACTTCGAGGGCGTGATCCCGGAGGGGGAGTACGGCGGCGGCGACGTGATCGTCTGGGACACCGGCACCTGGGAGCCGGTGCACACCGACGATCCCGGCGCGGCCATCGCCCAGGGTGAGCTGCACGCCGAGGTGCACGGCGAGAAGCTGCGCGGACGCCTCGTGCTGGTTCGCCGCGGTGACCCGGACCGTGACAAGGACGAGTGGATGCTGCTGCACAAGCACGACGACCACGCGGTGGACGGGTGGGACCCGGAGGACCACCCCGTCTCCGTGCTCAGCGGGCGCACCAACGAGGAGGTCAAGGCGGACCCCCACCACGCCTGGCGTTCCGACGAGCCGGCCGCGGAGGCCGAGGTCTCGTTGCTTCCCGAGCAGCTCGACGACGACGCGATCGACGCCCTTGCCGAGATCGGGAAGGAGGGCACGTGGCAGGTCTTCGGTCGCCGGCTCAAGGTGACCAACCTGGACAAGGTGCTGTTCCCGGCGCGGGACGACGCAGAGCCGGTGACCAAGCGCGAGTTCCTTGCCTACGTGGCGCGGATCGCGCCGGTGGCCCTGCCCTACGTCGAGGGCCGCGCGTTGAACCTGCGACGCCACCCCGACGGCTCCGACGCCCAGGGCTTCTGGCACAAGCAGCGGCCCGACCACGCACCGAAGTGGCTCGGTGCGTGGGACAACCCCGAGGCGGACCCGGGTGAGACCACGACGTACGTCGTCGCCGACGAACCTGCGGCGTTGGTGTGGGCCGCCAACTTCGGTGCGCTGGAGTGGCACCCGTGGACCTCGCGGACCGAGGCACCGCACGAGCCGACGTACGCCCTGATCGACCTGGACCCCGGGGAGAGGACCACGTGGGACGAGCTGTTGGACCTGGCGCGGCTGCATCGCACCGCGCTCGACGAGCTCGGTGTGACCGCGGGCGCGAAGGTGACCGGCAAGCGGGGCATCCAGATCTGGGTGCCGATCGTGGCCGGCTACACCTTCGACGAGACCCGAGCCTGGGTGGAGAGCCTGTCGCGGACCGTGGGCAAGGTGCTCCCCGACCTGGTGAGCTGGGAGTGGGAGGTCAAGAAGCGCAAGGGTCGGGCGCGTCTGGACTTCACGCAGAACGCGATCAACAAGACGCTGGTGGCTCCGTGGTCGACGCGCCCGGCGCCGGGTGCGCCGGTCTCCGTGCCGATCACCTGGGACGAGCTGGACGATCCCGGCCTGCGGTCCGACGGCTGGACGATCCGGACAGTGCTGGACCGGTTGGAGGCGAAGGGTGACCCCTTCCGGGTCCTGCTGGGATCAGCGCAGGAGCTGCCGGTCTTCGAGTGATCACCCCGCGATGGCGGTGCTCAGCACGACCAAGCGGCTGGCAGCTCCCGGGCCCGGCGCGACTCAGCGGCCGGTGCGGTGCGCGATCCGGAGCAGCGCAGCCGCAGCGGGCTCGAGGGCGCGGTCCTTGCGCCAGATCGCAGTCAACGGCCGCTCCAGGTCGAGTCCGTGGGAGACCTCGACCAGCTCGCCGGTCTCGAGCGCGGGCCTGACGGCGTGGGGCGTGACCACGGCGGGTCCCATCCCCGCCTGCACGGCGCCGACCATCGCGGTGGTCGACGTGGCGACCATCGAGATCCTCGGCTGAGCGGCCAGGGCCCGCTCGAACGTGTCGCGGGTGCCACTGCCTTCCTCGCGTACGACGAACTCGGCCTCCAGCAGCTGCGAGCGGAGCAGGGGAGTGCTGCGTCGCGCCCACGGATGGTTCGGCGGGACCACCATGACGAGACGGTCGGAGCCGACGACGCGACGGGCCACGTCGGTGGCCACGATGCTGGTCTCGACGAACCCGAGCACGCAGTCACCCGAGCGGACGAGGCTGTCCACGGCATCGCTGTTGACCACCTGGACCCGGGGGTGGATGCCCGGCTGGGTCGCCCGCAGCTCGCCGATCCAGCGCGGCAGCATGAACTCGGCGATGGTCAGGCTTGCGGCGATGGGCAGGTCGTGGCCCTCCTGGCTGCGGTGGGCCCCGAGCGCGCGCAGGCCGCCCCGCACGGTGTCGACCTGGTGGAGCAGGTCGCGGGCCCAGGCGGCGACGGTGGTGCCGTCGGGCGTCAGTAGGGTGCCACGGGCCGAGCGCTCGGCGATCGTGAGCTGCCAGCGGGTCTCGAACGCGCGCAACGCCGCGCTGGCCGCGGGTTGCGAGATGCCCAGTCGGCGACCGGCAGCTCCGAGGCTGCCGGTGTCCTCGAGGTGGACGAGCAGGCGCAGCGCCTGCAGATCCAGCTCCCGACTCATAACCAACGGTTATATCCCACCTTCACCTCGGGGTCTACCGGCCACGGCCGCCGCCGAGGAGGGTGGCTGCATGAACTCGACCACGGCCTCCGCTACGGCTGGCAGCGCGCGCCAGGTCGACGCCCACCCGGCCACCGCGCCGGGGCCGGGGCCGACCCGGCCGGCACAGGTCCTGCGTTGGCTCGTCGTCACCGCACTCGCGGCCGGAGCATCGTTGCTGATCAGTCGCGAGCTTCCCCTGCTCGGGCCGCTGCTGGTGGCGCTGGTGCTCGGAGTCGTCTGCGCCAACCTGGGACCGGTCGCCCGCCACGTCGTCGGCCAGTCGCCACGACTCGACAAGCTCCTGCTGCGTTCCGGCGTGGTGCTCCTCGGGCTCAAGGTGGTCGTCGCCGATGTCATCGACCTCGGCCCGGGGGCGGTCGTGGTCGTGCTCGGCACCGTCCTCACGACGTACGCCGCCACACAGGTGGTCGGACGGGCGCTCGGGCTGGACCGGGAGCTGACCACGTTGATCGCCGCCGGCTTCTCGATCTGTGGGGCGGCCGCGGTGGCTGCGGTCGAGTCGTCGATCCGGGCGAGGCCGCGCGATGTCGGGCTGGCGGTCGCCCTGGTGACCGCGTTCGGCAGCGCCATGATCGTCGCCGTGCCCACGCTCGGGCACGTCCTGGGCCTGGACCGGCAGCAGACCGCGGTGTGGGCGGGGGCCAGCATCCACGAGGTGGCCCAGGTGATCGCGGCCGCGTCGTTGATCGGCGGCGGGACGGTGGCCCTGGCCACCGCCATGGCCGTCAAGCTGGCCCGGGTGGCGCTCCTGGTGCCGGTCCAGGTCGCCTCCGGCCGGATCTGCCACGGTCGCCACGGGAGCCGGCGCGGTCCTCTCGTCCCGCTGTTCCTGGTCGGCTTCCTGGCGGCCGTCGGCACCCGCGCCACCGGAGTCCTGTCCGCCGGGATGCTCGACCTGGCCAGTGACGTCACCACCTGCTTGTTCGCGGCCGCGATGTTCGGACTCGGCACCACGATCGTGGCGCGCCAACTGTGGCCGGTGCCCCTGCGAGCGCTGCTCCTGGCCGTCGTCTCGACGGTCGTCGCTGCCGGGGTCTCGTTGGTCCTCGTCGTGCTGCTGGGCTGACGCACGACGCGTTCCCGACCCGTCCGGCGACACGCCGTTGCGTCACCTCCCGGCCCACCTGTGGTTGGCTGAAGCGGCCGTCAGCTGATCAGTGAGGTGATCCCCGGGCCATGTGGAACTTCGTGAGGGACCGCTGGGACCTGATCCTCTACAACGCCCTGCAGCACGCGAACTTGGTCTTCCAGGCGGTGCTCCTGGCCACGATCGTCGCCGTCCTGCTCGCGGTGGTCATCAACAAGTTCCAGGTGCTCGAGTCGGTCGCCAACATGCTCTCCGCGATCGGTCTCACCATCCCGTCGTTCGCACTGGTGGGCCTGTTGTTGCCGCTCACCAAGATCGGCGCCATGACGGCCTTCATCTGCGTGGCGTTCTATGCCATGCTCCCGATCCTCCGCAACGCGGTGGTCGGCTTCAGCCAGGTCGACAAGGACCTGCTCGAGTCGGCCAAGGGCATGGGCATGGGCGAGGTCGCCATCCTGATGCGGGTCCGGCTCCCGCTCGCCTGGCCAGTGATCCACGCCGGCGTCCGCACCTCGGTGCAGATGTCGATGGGCATCGCCGCGATCGCCGCCTACGTCCTCGGTCCCGGCCTGGGCGGCTACATCTTCACCGGCCTCTCACAGGCCGGCAACGAGAACGCCGTCAACTACGCCTTGGTCGGCACGGTGGGCATCGTGGTCGTCGCCCTGATCGCCGACGTGCTGATGCTGCTGCTGGGTCGCTTCACCATCTCGAAGGGAATTCGCGCATGACCGACATCGAGGCCGCCGACTCCGCGAAGCACCGCGACGAGGGTGGTGGTGACGGCAGGTCCATCAGTGGCGCCGAGCTGCGCCTCGAGAACGTGGTGAAGCGCTACCCGGGGCAGAAGGTCGCCGCCGTCGAGTCGCTCACGCTGACCATCCCCGCGGGCGAGATCGTCACGTTCGTCGGGCCTTCCGGCTGCGGCAAGACCACGTCGCTGAAGATGATCAACCGGCTGATCGAGCCGACCTCGGGGACGATCCTGATCGACGGCCAGGACATCAAGCAGGACAGCGCCAGCAGCCTGCGGCGCAAGATCGGCTACGTCATCCAGGGTGGGAGCCTGTTCCCGCACATGACGGTTGCCACCAACGTCGGCGTCGTGCCGAAGATGCTCGGCTGGGACAAGAAGCGGATCAGTGCCCGCACCGACGAGCTCCTCGACCTGGTCGGTCTCGACCCCGACCGCTATCGGGACCGTTATCCGCGTGAGCTCTCCGGTGGCCAGCAGCAACGTGTCGGTGTGGCGCGCGGGCTGGCCGCGGATCCGCCGGTCATCCTCATGGATGAGCCCTTCGGGGCGGTTGACCCGATCACTCGGCAACGGCTCCAGGACGAGCTGATCAGCATCCAGCGCGAGCTGGGCAAGACCATCGTGTGCGTCACCCACGACATCGACGAGGCGATCAAGCTCGGAGACCGCATCCTGATCCTCCAGGAGGGCGCCCACATCGCCCAGTACGACACCCCCGAGAACATCCTGGCCGCACCGGCCAACGACTTCGTCGCGGACTTCGTCGGGGCCGGGTCGACACTCAAGCAGCTCTCGCTGACCCGTGTGCGCAGCCTCGACCTCAGCCACCCGACGATGGCCCATGTCGGGGACGAGATGGCGCCGGTGATCCAGGCCGCGGAGCAGGCCGGCGACGAGACCGTCGTCGTCCTCGACGAGCGGGAGCGCCCCGTTGCCTGGCCGTGGCTGCGCCAGATGCGCAACAACCCGCGGGTGCTGAGCTCGCCGCGCGAGAACCTGGTCACCCTCGACCAGGCAGCGACCCTCAACGACGCGCTCGACACGATGCTCACCGCGGCGCACTCGAAGGCGATCGTCACCGGCGACCGCGACAAGTATCTCGGTGTCATCGACTTCGAGACCGTCACCGACCACATGCGCCAGGCCGAACGCGAGGCGGCCGAGAACGTGGAGCAGGCCAGGGCAGCGGACGCCGCGGCGCCTCCCGGCGGCGACCCGACGGGGGAGGGCAGCCATGACTGACCCCCACCCGGTCGATGTCGAGCCGCTCGATCGGCAGTCGGCATCTGAGGCCCCCGAGGGGACCGAGCCCACGGGCAAGGCCAAGGGCCGGGTCATCACACGCGAGATGGCCCTGATGCTGGCCGTGCCACCGATCCTGGTCGCGGCGATGTTCGGCGGCTTCGTCTGGTGGCGACAGACCGCCGAGCTCGACGTGGTCGAGTCGAACCAGCTGGCGTGGAACGTGCTGTTCCAGAGTCGGTGGACCGAGGTGTTCCCGAGCTGGAACCCGGCCGACTGGCACGCGCCGTTCCCGAGCTGGAACCCCGCCACGTGGTACGACGGCCCCTTGCTGCAGGGCTTGATCTGGGAGCACGTCCTCCTGACGGTCGTCTCGGCGATCATCGTGGTGCTCGCCGCCGTACCCCTGGGCATCATGCTCACCCGCCGGGGGCTGAACGTGCTGGCGCCCTTCGTGGTCGGCATCGCGAACGCCGGGCAGGCGGCACCCTCCGTGGGACTGATCGTGCTGCTCTTCCTCTGGCTCCAGGGCGGCTTCTGGACCGCGGTCATCGCACTCAGCCTCTATGGAATCCTTCCCGTGCTGCGCAACACCATCGTCGGCATCCAGGGCGTGGACCCGACCTTGGTCGAAGCCGGTCGTGGGATCGGGATGACCGGTTCGATGACGCTGTTCAAGATCGAGCTGCCGCTCTCGATCCCGGTGATCATGGCCGGAGTGCGCACCTCGCTCGTGCTGATCGCCGGCACCGCGTCCCTCGGCTGCTTCATCGACGCCGGTGGTCTGGGCGAGATCCTGCAGACCGGCATCACGCTCTTCAAGTTCTCACTGATGGTGACCGGCGCCCTCCTGATCGCCTTGCTGGCGCTGTTGATCGAGTGGCTCGGACGTGTCCTCGAGCTGGTCACCCGACCGAAGGGGATCTGAGATGAACGACGCACGGCGTCGCCGACGCGGTCGGCTCGGGTTGGTCAGTGTCGTCTCCGCCATGTCGCTGCTGCTCAGCAGCTGTTTCCTCGGCACCGCTGCTGGTCCGATCCGCCAGGGCGAGCTCGCCGGGCCGGTGGCCGACGTGAAGTCGATGGACGGACTCAAGATCTCCATCGGCTCGAAGAACTTCAGCGAGAACATCATCCTCGGCAAGATGGCGGTGTCGTTGCTCGCCTCGGCAGGTGCCGATGTCACCGACCTGACGAACATCCCCGGGAGCGCGGCGGCCAGGCAGGCGCAGCTCGAGGGGCAGATCGAGGCGATGTGGGAATACACCGGCACCGGGTGGATCACCTACCTCGGCCACACCGACCCGATCCCCGACGAGCAGAAGCAGTATGTCGCCGTGCGCGACGAGGACCTCGAGAAGAACGACCTGGTCTGGCTGCCGCCTGCGCCGATGAACAACACCTACGGCTTCGCGATCACCCCCGAGGTGAAGAAGCGCTTCGGCATCACCAAGCTCTCGGAGATCCAGAAGCTCCCGGTCAAGGAGCGCACGTTCTGCGTGGAGTCGGAGTTCACCAACCGGCCGGACGGCTTGCCCGGGATGCTCAAGACCTATGACATCCCGCTCGGACGCAACGGCGTACCCCAGTCCAACCTGAAGACCTACCAGACGGGTGCGGTCTACAGCGCGACGGCGAAGGGGGAGTGCAACTTCGGTGAGGTGTTCACCACCGACGGTCGCATCGTGGCGCTCGACCTCACCGTCCTCGAGGACGACCGGTCCTACTTCCCGAAGTACAACGTGTCCCTCGTGGTCAACGAGGACATCCTCGAGGACTACCCGCAGATCGAGGAGCTCTTCGCGCCCGTGACCGAGAAGCTCACCGATGAGGTGCTGCTGAAGCTCAACGCGCAGGTGGACGTCGAAGGGAAGGAACCGGTCGACGTGGCCTTCGACTGGTTGAAGAAGGAAGGCTTCGTCAAGTAGCGCGCCTGCGGTTCGACACGCGTTGTCCCGGGGGGCCTGCGCTCTCGTCAGCCGATGCTCCTGACCAGCCTGGTCAGCTCCTCGTCGACTGTCGGGGTCATCGTCGTGACCGCGAAGACCGTCGCCCAGATGTCTCCACTGTCAAGGTGCGCGTCCTCGGTGAATCCGACCTCCGTGTAGCGCATCTTGAACTTGGAGGCGTGCTTGACGAAGACCACGACCTTGCCGTCCCGGGCCCACGCCGGCATTCCGTACCAGGTCTTGGGCAACAGGTCGCTCGCGTGCTCGGTGACGATCTCGTGCACCCGGTTGGCGATGGCCGCCTCGTTGCCGGGCATCGCGGCGATCGTGTCGAGCAGGGCCTGGCGTTCGGTCGCTGCCTTCTTGGACGTGGGCTTGCTCGCGGTCTTCAGCTCGGCTGCACGCTGCTTCATCGCGGTGCGCTCTTCCTCGCTGAACCCGTCGTACTTCTGCTTCTCGCTCATGGCCATTCCTCTCGTCAGTTGCTGTCACTGGGATGACGATCCGCATCGCACAGGTGTGACTGACTGGCTGGGTTGCTCAGGAAGTGCCGAGCAGGACCGACCTGGCCTCGACGACCCGTAGGTCGACGGGTGTGCCTTCGGAGGTGACCGTGCCGGAGACGTCACGCCATCGACCGTTGCCCACTCGGAACCTGGCGGAGTAGGCGACCGACACCCGGGGCTGCATGGTCACGTCGGCGTCCTCGTAGGCATGGACCAGGTAGTCGCTCATCGGCCGACCGGAGCTCCACTCCACGCCGGGCCCGGTGGTGGTCTCGGACGTTCCGTCGCCGTAGGCCCACACGTAGGAGACCGGCGTGATGCCGAGCTGCACCCGGCGCCCCAGGAGATGGACCGTACGCCGGAACGAATCGGCGTCGGTGGAGAAGATCGTGTCGAAGTTGACCAAGGTCTTGCCGCCCGGTGGCTGGATGCTCAGCGTGGGCTTGGGGAGCTCGACCTTCTGGAACGCGCGGAGAACCATGAGCAGGGTGATCTGCTGTGGCGCGGGTTGTTCGCCCGTTGGGCACATCTCCGCAGTGTCTGAATGCGCCACAGCGGCCGCAGTCATGCACATGATGTTTCCAAGGTTCGCGAACGGATTCGGGGCTGCGGTTGTGCTGGCATCAGCGGTGTTGAGTGTCTTGATCGTTCGACAAACGGCTTGGGTTTGCGAAAGGCCTCCCGCTGCGAAGGATGATGAGGATGCACTGGCCTCAAGGCTGACTGCGACGGACGTGGTTCCAGGTGGGCATTCCAGAGCGGACGACGACTCTGGCGCCAATGAGATTGCAGACCAGATGATGGAGCTGAAGAGCAGAATTGCCGCTAGTCGCGCCCCGGATGGCTTCATTGCCAGACCTCCAAAGCAGCAACCACCCATCTGCCGCCGTCCCTGCGTAGATATAAGCGATAGGCCACTCGTGCGGGCTCTATGACTTCAAGGACCTTCCCTGAGCGCGAGATCTTCTCTTGTTTGGAATATTGCGCGCGAATCTCAGCGATGTTGATCAGCTTCTCTGAAGATCGCCGGGTTCCGAGATGATCGATTCGATATTCGCCTCCCCGCAGGGTCCTGCCATGGCTCCAGTCCGACTTGACCTGGTCGACTCCGCTCGTGCAGGCGCTGCATTCCGGGGTGTGCAGATCTTCGAGTGGCGCGGTGTCGCCGGTCGACTGCGCGTAGTTGACCATCTCCAGCCAGTAGCGTGCGAAGGCGCGGGCGGCCTTGTCGCCGGTGCCGTCGGCGGCTGCGGGCCACTCCGGGAGCGTGGGCTCCTCGGGCGTGGACGACTCGGAGGCCGTCGGGCTGGTCGATGCCGTGGGCGTCATCGTCGATGACGGCTCGTCGTCAGCGTTCGCGTCGTCGTCGGAGCACCCGGCGAGCCCCAGCAAGGCCACGGCCAGTGCCGCCGCGGCCATTGATCGACCAACGCCCACGATCTTCACCTTCCCGAGAATCAGGCAACGCCTGCACATTACGCACATCGAAGAGGTGGCGGAAGTCCCGATCAGCGGCCTGTGGACAAGGCGCAGCGAACCGCCGGACCACCCGAGAGGACCAGGGGGCCGACACGCAGGGCCGTGGGTCAGCGGGGGAGCACGACTCCGCGATCACGCAGGAAGCCCGCGTGCGTGGCCGTCTGATCACTCACGACGATCACTTCCTCGACGCTCGAGAAGCCTTCCGAGTAGAGCGCCCGATGGCTGACGATGCGTTCCGCGGCCTCATCGGGGAGACCGCAGTGCTTGGCAATCACTTCCTTGGGGGCGTTGTTCAGGTCGACCAGACCGCCGTCGTAGTATTCGCGCTGCAGGTCGGGCCGTCCGATCCGCAGGTCGCGCGCCAACGAGGGGTCGTTCTCCGCGATCTGTCTGGCCTTCGCCCGGTGCTCACGGGCCGCCAAGGCGTTCTGGATCGAAGCATCGACCACGGGGGCGGGCCGGTAGGCATACCGGTCCGGATAGATCTCGGCTCGGATCGGGCTCAGCTTCACGCAGGCGAAGATCATCAGTGCCAAGGTCAGGATCGCGCCGACGGTGGACAACGGACCCGTCGGATCGCCGTTGGGGTCGTTCGGCGCCGCGGAGATCAGGATCGTGGAGATCGCCGCGCCGGCACCGAAGATCGCCGCCAGACGTCCGAGACCGCGACCCTTCAACCGCGAGGCGGCATGGAGGAAGGGAACCCACGCGAAGAGGCCGCACGACGCGATGGTGAGGGTGTAGTACCACTTGCCCCGGTCGATCAGGTTGTGCTGGAGGCTCACGTCGATTCCTTCTGGGTTGCTGGCGTTCTGTCCTGCTGGCCACGGCCGGTTCACGCCGATTGTCCACCGAGTCGGGGCGTTCGTTCCCGGTTTCGCCAATGATGCTCCTCCCGGTTCGGTGAATCGCCAGCGCAGACACGGCTGCACAGGCATGCTTGTGCCCAAGGGATTGCATTCGGGGGTCGGGTCTGATGTTGAAGTACGCCGTGGGCGCGCTGGTTGCTGCCGTCGCGCTGACCGGTTGCGCGCCGAGCGAAGCGGACGGAGGGCCCAGCTCGAGTGCCGAGGTCAGGTTGAGCACCACCCCCAGCCCGAGTGCACCGACCACCGCTGCGTCCACGTCACAGGCTCCGCCGCCGGAGGAGACGACCAGCGCTCCTGTCGAACCGGTCACCGACGAGGCCGAGGACACCGCCCTCGCGGCACTGGCCCTGCTCGCGCTCAAGGGGCGGGCGCCGATGACGGGCTACGACCGGGCCCGGTTCGGACAAGCTTGGCTCGACGCCGACCGGAACGGCTGCGACACCCGCAACGACGTGCTCGGCGACCTGCTGACCGACGTCGCGCTGGAGTCCAACGGCTGCGTGGTCGGCACCGGGGTGTACGCCGACCCCTACACCGGCCGCTCCATCGACTACCGCCACGGCGACGGGACCCTGATCGACATCGACCATGTGGTCGCGATGGGCAACGCGTGGGCGACGGGTGCCGCTCGGTGGGACATCAGGAAGCGGGCAGCGTTCGCGAACGACCCGTTGAACCTGCTGCCGGCCGACGCCAGCGCCAACCGGCAGAAGGGTGACGGCGACGCGGCGACCTGGCTGCCGGCGTACAAGCCGTTCCGGTGTGAGTACGTCGCCCGGCAGGTGGCGGTCAAGCAGAAGTACGGGCTGTGGGTGACCGCTCCCGAGAGGGACGCGATCACCCGAGTCCTGGAAGGCTGCATCGACCAGGTGCTGCCGGAGGACACCTGGGGGGCGGCCACCGAGGTCGACCACGACATCAAGGACCCGGGCGCGCCCGCCGAGACGCACACCACCGAGCCCACACCGGCCGCGACGCTCGCCGCACCCTCCCAGCAGCCCAAGCCGAAGCCGAAGCCGAAGCCGCTCGTCTCCGTCTACTTCGAGAACTGCGATGCTGCGCGGGCAGCCGGTGCGGCGCCGGTGCGCCGGGGCGGCCCCGGCTACGGGTCGCACCTGGACCGTGACGGCGACGGCGTCGGCTGCGAGTAGACCACCCAGGCGACCTGCCAACCGACGCCCTGACTACCCGACGCCCTGACAACCCGGCGACCCGGAGACCCGGCGTTCCGTGAGTGCTGCGTGGATCACATCGGGTGGCGGGAATGTCGGGTCGCAGTGGTTGGTTCAGCCAACGTGCAGGCAGAGAAGCGAGACGAGGGCGAGCTGTTGACGCGTCGCCTCGTCGTCGACCTCCAACGCACCCAGAGCACTCGCTGTCGCTGAGCCGGAGGCGCTGCCCCGTCCACGCACGGTAGGTCCGTGTGTCGATCGCTGCGCCTCGGCATCACCCTGCCCGTCCCTCCTTCGAACTGGACGCGGCGCCACGGCAGCCAGAGGTGCGCCGTCCGCCGCAGTGAAAGGCCTCCTCCATGAGCTCCAGCAGCACGACCGCCACACCCGACAAGCAGCGTCGGCGTTGGCTCCCTTCCTTCGGCGTCCAGGTCCTCATCGGCCTGGTGGTCGGTGTCATCCTCGGCCTCGTCGCCCGCTCGATGGGCGCCGACGGAGTCGATGCGGCCACCGGTGAGACCGACCCGAACTGGCTCACCGAGACGCTGACCACCGTCGGCAGCACCTTCGTCACGCTGCTCCGGACGGTCGTGCCACCTCTGGTGTTCCTGGCGATCGTCGCCTCGATCGCCAACCTGCGGGAGGTGACCGGAGCTGCCCGCCTGGCCTGGAAGACCCTGCAGTGGTTTGCGATCACCGCCTTGATCGCGGTCTCCATCGGCATCGTGCTCGGGCTGGTGCTCGAGCCGGGCAAGCACACCAGCGTCACGGAGGCAGCCGCCGAGGCGCCGGGCACCACCGGCTCGTGGCTCGACTTCCTCACCGGGCTGGTCCCCGCCAACGTGATGGGCCTCGAGGCGAGCGCGAACGGCGACGGCTCCGTCGGGCTCTCCTTCAACGTGCTGCAGATCCTGGTCGTCGCGATCGCGGTCGGCATCGCCACCCTCAAGGTGGGGAAGGCGGCCGAGCCGTTCCTGGTGGTCGTGCGCTCCGCGCTGGCCATCGTCCAGAAGGTGCTCTGGTGGATCATCCTGCTGGCCCCGATCGCCACCGTCGGCCTCCTCGGCAACGCGGTCGCGTCCTACGGATGGGACGCCCTCGGCTCGCTCGGCACGTTCGCCGGAGCGATCTACCTCGGCCTCGCGCTCGTGATGTTCGTCGTCTACCCGATCCTGCTGCGCGCCAACGGCCTGTCGATCAAGCAGTTCTTCTCCGGCGCCTGGCCGGCGATCCAGCTGGCGTTCGTGTCGCGCTCGTCGATCGGAACCATGCCGGTCACCCAGTCCGTCACCGAGCGCAACCTCGGGGTGCCGCCGGCGTACGCGTCCTTCGCGGTGCCGCTCGGTGCGACCACCAAGATGGACGGTTGCGCCTCCATCTACCCGGCGATCTCGGCGATCTTCGTGGCCCAGTTCTTCGGCGTCGACCTCGCCCTCACCGACTACGTCCTGATCGTCTTCGTCTCGGTGATCGGTTCGGCGGCCACCGCTGGTGTCACCGGCGCGACCGTCATGCTGACGCTCACTCTGTCGACGCTCGGTCTCCCGCTCGAGGGCGTCGGTCTGCTGCTGGCGATCGACCCCATCCTCGACATGGGACGCACGGCGACCAACGTGGCCGGCCAGGCCCTGGTGCCGACGCTGGTGGCCAAGCGCGAAGGCTTGCTCGACCACACGTCGTACGACGCCTCGCGTCACGGCGAGGTCTGGCAGGACGACCCGAAGCTGTCTCCGGTCGCGGCCTGACCCCGGGCCGGTGGGTCACGGACCGACCCGGCGCCGAGACCCCCGATCGCGTTGAACAAACGTTCATTCAAGATCGATCTTGAATGAACGTTTGTTCAACCGGGGACTGCCTCCAGGTCGGGGCCCGGTTGCCGCGGGACATCAAAGCAGCGGTGCCCTGCCCCGAACCCGGTCGACGTCAGGCTCTCGCGGGACCTCCAGGCAGCGGTGGCCCGTCCCGAGCCCGGTCGACGTCAGGCTGCCGCGGGACCTCCAGGCAGCGGTGGCCCGACCCGAGCCCGGTCGACGTCAGGCTGCCGCGGGTGTCCGGTGCTGAGCAGGCGCCAGCGCTGGGACGTGGCGCAGAAAGGCGATCAGCGCGGCGCTGACCAGCAGCAGTCCACTGGTCAGCAATACGACGCCGTGCCAGCCGGCGTGGGTCCAAGCGGTCGCCCCGAGGTTGCCGAAGACCGACGAGCCGACGTAGTAGGAGAACAGGTAGAACGAGGCCGCCTGACTCGTGCTGGCGCCGGACGCATGGGCCCGCACGGTCACCCAGCTGCTGGCGATGCCGTGCATCCAGAAGAATCCGATGGTGATCAGCGCGATGCCCACGACCACCACGGGCAGGACGGAGCTCAGTGTCAGCGCGACGCCGATCAGCGCGATGGCGCAACCGAACGGCACCACGTCGCGGCGGTCGTGGAGATCCGAGAGACGGCCGGCGGCGATCGAGCTCGCCGTGCCCAGGGCGTAGACCAGGTAGATCAACGCGACCGCGCCCAGGCTCAGGTGGAACGGTGACGAGGTGAGCCGGAAGCCGAGGGCGTTGAGGGTGGCGACCAAGGTGCCGACCACGCACGCGCCGAGGAGGTAGAGCGCGAGCAACGCGCGATCGGTCAGGGCGTCGCGAGCCATCCGGACCAGGGTGGCGCGACTGGCGGGCGAGGGGTGGAAGTTGCGGGAGGCCGGCAGGAGCACGCCGACCAGCACTGCGCAGACCAGCGCAAAGACGGCAGCCGCTCCCATCGCCCAGCGCCAGCCGGCGACGTCGGCGATCGGCGCTGTGACGAGGCGTCCGGCCATCCCGCCGATGCCGGTGCCGCCGATGTAGAGGCCGACCGCACGGGCCTGGGCGGAGGGATGCAGCTCCTCGCGGAGGTACGCCGTGGCGACGGCCGGCAGTCCGGCCAGAGCCAAGCCGGCCAGCATGCGCAGGCCGACCAGGCTGGACCAGTTGGGAGCCAGCGCGCAGGCCGCGGCGACCACCACCGAGGCCCACATCGAGAGGTGGATCAACCTCGTGCGCCCGACGATCTCCGAGACCGGCCCGGCGACCAGGAGCGCCAGGGCCAGGGCAGCGGTGGTGAGCGAGACGGTCAGGGTGCTGGCGCTGGGCGAGACGCCGAACTCACGCCCGAAGGCCGGCAGCAGCGCCTGTGTGGAGTAGAGCAGCACGAAGGTGGCCAGCCCGGCGGCAAACATCGCCACCATGATGCGCCGGTAGCCGAGGCTTCCGGGGGAGTGGCCGAGGAAGATCGGCTGCTCGTCCCGCGTCGTGTCGCGGATGGAAGGCGTCGTGGTGCTCACCCGACCACCATGGGGCCGCGCGGGTCATGCGTCCAATGTCAAGCCTGAGCAATCATCATGCGCATTCCGTATGATCACTCCATGTTGCTGCGTGATCTCGAGTGGTTGCTGCTCCTCGCCGAGCACGAGAACGTGACCGACGCCTCAGCGGTGATCGGCACGAGCCAGCCCACGCTCTCGCGCGCGTTGTCGCGCTTGGAGGACGAGCTCGACGCGAGGCTCTTCGAGCGGGTGCCGTCCGGGGTCGTGGCGACGCCTGACGGGGAGCTCGTGGTCGAGGCCGCTCGCGACATCGTGCGACGCCACACTCTCCTGCGTGACGAGCTGCGGGCCCGCCACGATCCCGATGCCGGCACGGTGCGGCTGGCATTCGTCAGCTCGATGGCGACGTCGCTCGTGCCACAGGTGCTGCGGGACTTCCACGCCCATGCCCCGGGGGTGCGCGTGGTGCTCCGCCAGGAGTCCGGGCTCGACATCGTGGGCGACCTGGCGTCCCGGGCGGCCGACCTGGCGATCACCTCCATGCGGCCCGAGGGCGCCTTCGGGTGGCATGTCGTCCAGCGCGAGAGCCTCGTGGTCGTCGTGCCTGCCAAGCACCGGTTGCGGCGCCGCAAGCGCATCGCGCTCTCCGACCTGGCCGGCGACGAGCTGGTCACCACGCCCAGTGGCTTCGGTTATCGGGCCGCGGTGGAGGACCTGATGCGCGAGGCGGGCATCGTGCTGCCTATCTCCTTCGAGAGCACGGACCTGGCCACGATCGAGGGCCTGGTCGCCGCCGGGCTGGGGGTGGCAATCGTTCCCGAGCAGTTCGCCGGGCTCTCGGGCACCGTGGGGATCAAGCTCGACTCAGCGGCCGCTCGACGCACGATCGGCCTGACCTGGCGCACGGACGTGCCCTTGCCTCCTCCGGCCCAGCGAATGCTCGACTTCGTTCGCGACCGGTGAGCCCCGTCTCGCAAGCCCTGCTCCGGGGCTCGTCATGCACGGGGGACCTCAGCGGGCGGCGCCCTCCTCACGAGGAGGGGCATCGCAGACCCACGCGAGGAGGTCCCGCAACGGCGCCGGCACCCGGTCGGCCGGAGCAGCATCGACCAGCAGCTGCGCGTACCGAGCCTTGCGGCCCGACTGAGACGTCATGAAGCGCCGCAGCAATTCCTCGCGCGTCCACCCGGCCTGGGCCGGCATCTGGGTCAGCAGGCGCAACGACCGGCCCTCGCCGTTGGCCTCGATGACTGCCTCGACCTGGTCGATGCCGACGGCCCTGATCAGCTCGTCCTCCAGGTCTCGGGTGCACCTGAAGAATCCCAACCGGGCCAGGGCATCAGGGTCCCGTGACCCGACCTGCAACGCCTCGGAGACTCTGGCCTCCGAGTGCCCGGCCCCCGAGTGCCCGGCCCCCGAGTGCCCGGCCGCCGGGAGCCCGGCCGCCGGGCGTCCCGCCACCGGAAGCCCGGCCGCTGCGAGCCCGCGGCGCACGAACTCCTCCTCGGGCGCGTCGTAGAGCCCGGCGAGGCGCAGGTCGTCCCCACCGGGGCCGTAGTGCCGGGCGAAGGCGCGAGTGTTGGTGACGCCGTCCATCGACACGATCTCCACGCCCGCGGCCGCCAGGTCTCGGCCGTCGCGTGCCGCCAACGCCAGCAGCGCCGCCCGGTCGCTGGCGCCCTCGACGAGGACGATCCACCGTGACGCTCGGCCGACTCCTGGCATGCCCTCATCGTCGCAGAGCGCACCCGGTCCGCACGCGGAGCTCGCCCGACCCGCAACCATCCCGACCGCAGGCACGCCCACGCGCAGGCATCCTGACCCACAGGCACACCCACGCGCAGGCACGCTGCCCCGCAGGCACATCCACGCGCAGGCAAGCTGCCCCGCAGGCACGCGGCCCCGCCAGCTCCTGACCCACAGGCACGCGGCCCCGGAGTCAGGGTGAGTCGAGGATCAGCGTGACCGGTCCGTCGTTGACCAGGGAGACCGCCATGTCGGCTCCGAAGCGACCTCGTTCCACGCGTGACCCGAGGGACTCGAGCTCACCGCAGAACGCGTCGTACAACGGCTCGCTCACAGCGCCCGGTGCGGCCGCGGCCCACGTGGGCCGGCGGCCCTTGCGCGCCTCGCCGTACAGCGTGAACTGGCTGACCACCAGGATCGGCGCGTCGACGTCGGAGGCGGACTTCTCGTCCTGCAGGATGCGGACGCCGCGCACCTTGCGCGCGAGCCACGCGACGTCGTCGGGGCCGTCGTCGTGGGTGACGCCGAGGAGCACGACCAGCCCCGGCCCGTCGAAGTGTCCGACGACCTCGCCGGCAACGGTGACCGATGCCGACGAGGCCCGCTGCACCACGGCTCTCATGGCTTGGTCCGACGAGCCCGGTGGATCATGCGGAGCCGCCCGCGGGCAGCTCCTCGAGCATCACCTCGGGGTTGTCGCGCGCGGTGACCTTGGCGCGCCACTGGTCGACGAAGAGCGCCAGGTGGGTGCCGTCGGAGCGTTGCAGGACCTCGACCCCGCGCATGCCGGCCAACGCGGTGGCGCCGGCGGCGTCCGTGCGTCGGGCGACCTGGTAGTCGAGCCGGGTGAAGCGGATCGGGGCATTGAACTCGTTGGTCATCCGGTCCTCGACGACCTCGAACTGCATCGGTCCGACCGCGGCCAGCACCGGGCTCTGGTCGCCGCGCAGGTCGGAGCGCAGCACCTGGACGACGCCTTCCTGGTCGAGCTGCTCGATGCCGCGACGGAACTGCTTGTAGCGGCCGATGTCGCTGGCGCTGGCCGAGACGAAGTGCTCGGGGGCGAAGGACGGGACCGGGGGATAGGCGATCGCGTCGCCGACGTAGACGGTGTCGCCGACACGCAGGGCCTGGGCGTTGACGAACCCGATGATGTCGCCGGGCTCCGCGGTCTCGACCGAGGTGGTGTCGCGGCCGAAGACGGCTTGGGCGAACTTCGTGGCGAACGGCTTCTTCGTGGCCGCATGGGTGACCACCATGCCGCGCTCGAAGGAGCCGGAGACGATGCGGGCGTAGGCGAGGCGGTCGCGGTGGGCGGTGTTCATCCCCGACTGCACCTTGAACACGAAGGCGCTGAACTCGTCGTCGACATCGCGCACGGCACCGTCGGCACCCTCGGTCGCGTGCGGCGCTGGAGCGAGGTCGAGCAACCGGTCGAGCAGCTGCGCGACACCGAAGTTCTGCAGGGCGGAGGCGAACATCACCGGGGTGGTCTCGCCGGCCAGGAAGCGCTCCTGGTCGTGGTCGGCCTCGTCGAGCGCGAGCAGCTCGTGCTCCTCGACGGCCGTGGTCCACACATCGCGGTCGTCGTCGCCCACCTCGTCAGCATCCATCCGGCGCTCGGGGGCGATGGTCGCACCTCCTGCGGTGCGGGTGTACTTGATGAACTCGTCCGTTCGGCGATCGAGGACGCCGCGGAAGTCGCCGGCCTCACCGACCGGCCAGGTCAGCGGGGTGGGTCGCAGGTTGATCTTCGCCTGGATGAGGTCCATCAGCTCCAGTGCGGACAGGCCCGGGCGGTCCCACTTGTTGATCACGGTGATCACCGGGATGCCACGCAGGGCGCACACCCGGAAGAGCTTCAGCGTCTGCGGCTCGAGCCCCTTTCCGGCGTCGACCAGCATCACCGCGGAGTCGACGGCGGACAGCACGCGGTAGGTGTCCTCGGAGAAGTCGCTGTGCCCGGGGGTGTCGACCAGGTTGATCACGTGGTCGCGGTAGACGAACTGCAGCGCGGCGGAGGTGATCGAGATGCCGCGCGCCTTCTCCATCGCCATCCAGTCGGACACGGTGGCACGACGGTCGCCCTTGCCGTGCACGGCACCGGCCTCGCTGATCACCCGGGCATGCAGGGCCAGGGCCTCGGTCAGCGTGGACTTCCCGGCGTCCGGGTGGCTGATGACGGCAAACGTACGGCGGGGGCGGGTGTCAGGCACCCGGTGAATCTACCGGCCGTCGTGCTCGGTCAACGAACTGCGGCTCCTCGGCACCTGACGTGTGCAGCCCGTGAATGTGGGTACCGCGGCGTGAGGGAGATCACGAGGATGCCCGGAAGTCGGGATCCATGAATCGAGGAATTTCAGGGAGCACGCATGTCTGCAACGACCAAGATCGCCATTGGTGTGGCCAGTGGGTATCTTCTCGGCCGCACCAAGAAGTTGAAGCTCGCGTTCACCGTCGGCAGTCTTCTCGCCGGCCAACGAGTGGCAACCAATCCACGCGCCCTGCTGGCGCAGGGCTCGAAGCTGGTCGACAACAACCCGGAGCTGCAGAAGCTCCAGGGTCAGATCACCGGCCGGCTGATGGACGCTGCGAAGACTGCGGCGCTGACCACGGCGACCTCGCGTCTCGAGCTCCTGAGCTCCAGGCTTCGCGATGACGGCGGTGACGACGAGACTGACGAGTACGACGAGTACGAAGACGACGCCGGCGAGGAGCCCGAGGACTCGGAGGAGGAACCGGAGGACTCGGAGGAGCCCGACGAGGGCGACGAGGCCGAGGATGAGTCAGCCGAGGAACCAGAGGAACCGACGGACGAGGGTGAGGAACCCGAGGACGAGCCGGAGGAGCCCGAGCGTCCTCGTCGCTCGCGCAGGTCCTCGTCCAGGAGCCCCCGGAAGTCGGCACCGACGAAGTCCAAGTCCTCGCCGTCCGGACGCCCCACGAAGCAGGCCACGTCGGCGGCCTCCGGGCGACGAGGCGCCGGCGCCAAGAAGACCTCATCGGCCGCCAAGAAGTCACCGGCCAAGAAGGCTTCGGGCGCGACGTCTGCGCCAAAGAAGACCAGCACTGCGAAGACCAGCACGGCGAAGACCGCGGCGAAGTCCGCACCGGCCAAGAAGACCGCCGCGAAGAAGTCGGGGAGGGCAGCGAAGAAGGCTCCCTCGGCGGCCAAGAAGAGCACAGCCAAGAAGAGCCCCGCCCGCAAGAGCGCGGCGAAGAAGACGTCCGGCTCCTCGAGCCGGTCCAGCCGTTCCGGATCGAGGAGCTGATCTGCCATGGCGAAGACACCCAACCCAGCGATGGACAAGCTGAAGGACGTGTCGTCCGACCTGCTCAAGACGGTCGGCGAGCGCGCACTGAGCACAGTCACCGACAAGGTCGGCGGGCTGACGGACAAGCTCGAGGACATCGCCGACGGAGGCCCCATCGGCAAGGCCGTGAGCAAGGGCGCGGAGGCCAAGGCCGAGGGGGACAACCCCGTCGCCGGCGCCGTGAAGGGAGCCTTCTCCGGGATCAAGGACAAGGTCACCGGCGGCGGTGGGAAGAGCGGCGGTGGATCGAAGGCGGCCAAGTCGACGAACATCATCGAGTCGATCGACGTCGGTGTGCCGATCTCCGTCGCCTACAACCAGTGGACCGAGTTCGGTGCCTTCCCCAGCTTCATGAAGAAGGTCGAGAACGTCGAGGCCGAGGAGGAGACCAAGCTCACGTTCAAGGCCCAGATCTTCCTGAGCCACCGCACGTGGGAGGCGACGATCCTGGAGCAGATTCCTGACGAGCGCATCGTGTGGAAGTCGAAGGGCGAGAAGGGCCACGTCGACGGCGCGGTCACCTTCCACGAGCTCGGGCCGAATCTCACCAGGATCTTGGTGGTCCTCGAGTACTACCCCCAGGGCCTGTTCGAGAAGACGGGCAACATCTGGGAGGCACAGGGACGGCGTGCCCGTGCAGAGCTGCGGCACTTCCGGCGTCACGTGATGACGCGGACGATCCTGGAGCCCGACGACGTCGAGGGATGGCGCGGAGTCATCCAGGACGGCGAGGTCGTCCAGTCGCACGAAGAAGTGGTCGAGCAGGAGGAACAGGAGCAGGAGGAACAGGACCAGGACGAGCAGGAGCCGGACGAGCAGGAGCCGGACGAGCAGGAGGAGCCGGAGGACGAGTACGAGGACTCCGACGAGTCCGAGGAGGCCGAGCCCGAGGACGACTACGAGGAGCCCGAGGACGAAGAGTCCGACGAGCAGCCCGAGGAGGAGTACGAGGAGCCCGACGAGTCCGAGGAGCCTGAGCCCGAGGACGACTACGAGGAGCCCGAGGAGGAGTCGGAGGAGGAGTACGAGGAGCCCGAGGAGTCCGAGGAGGCCGAGCCCGAGGACGACTACGAGGAGCCCGAGGAGGCCGAGCCCGACGACGAAGAGCCCGAGGGTGAGGACGAGGACGACTACGAAGAAGTGGAGGAGGAAGGCGAGGAGGAAGCAGATCCCGAGGAGGAGTACGAGGAAGGCGAGGTGGATGACGAGGACGAGATCCGCGACGAGGAACCAGAAGAGAAGCCTCGATCGCGTCGTCGCCGCAAGTCCTGACCCCCCATCACTTCACTCACCAGTTTCTAGGAGAACTCCATGACAACCCAGACCATGTCCCGTCGCAGTGGCGGCGGATACCTCGACCGCCCGGCCCCGAGTGGGCTCGCGGACGTCATTGAAATCATCCTCGACAAGGGCATCGTGATCGACGCCTACGTCCGCGTCTCCCTGGTGGGCATCGAGCTGCTCACCATCGACGCTCGCATCGTCATCGCCAGTGTCGACACCTACCTCCGCTTCGCCGAGGCCACCAACCGTCTGGACCTGATCGAGCACGGCGGCGGAAAGCCCTTGGACGAGTTCATCGGCAACATGCAGGAGAGCGGCGCCGGCGGCAAGGTGAAGGGCGCCGTCGAAGGTGCGAAGAAGGCCTTGACCGGAAAGGACGACGACGACAAGGACGATGACGAGTCGTCCCGTCGCCCGGTCAAGCGTGCGCCGCGTCGACGTGCTGAGAAGGCGTGACGGGGATGGCCATGGCCGCCGACGTCCGACAGCAGACAGGATGCTGGGTGTACGCGGTGGTGCGCGGAGCGGATCGTCCTGCCATGGACGCCGTCGGGATCGACGACGCGCCGTTGCGGCTGCTCGTCCACGGGGCGGTGGCAGCCGTGGTCGCCGACGTCGCGGTGGATCGGCCTCCGGGGAGACGCGCCGACCTCATGGCCTACAGCCGTGTGGTGGACGACCTCCTCGCCGGCGGGGTGGTCGTGCCGGTGCAGTTCGGGTCGCTCATGCCCGACGAGGCAAGCGTCGTCGAGGACTTCCTGGCGCCCAACGAAGGACACTTCACTGAGCTCCTCGACCAGCTCGAGGGCCGCAGCCAGTTCACCGTGCGCGCCACCTACGTGACGGACACGGTGCTGAGGGAGGTGGTCGCCACGGATCCGGCCGTCGCAGAGCTCCGGGCGCGGACCAAGGGACAGCCCGAGGAAGCGGTGTACGGCGACCTCGTGCGTCTGGGGGAGCTCGTTGCCCAGGAGATGGAGGCCAAGCGCGACGTCGATGCCGAGACTGTCTGTGATGCCGTCGCCCCGTTGACGGTCGCCGTCAACGTGACCGCGGGCTCGGGGTTGGAGGCGGTCGTCGATCTCACCTGCCTGGTCGACGACGACCGGCGAGCCGACTTCGAGGACCGCCTCGAGGACCTGGCCGAGATCCTGCACGAGCGCATCCACCTGAGCCTGGTGGGCCCGGTGGCTCCCTACGACTTCGTCGAAGGGGCGCCATGGGGTTGATCACGGGACTGCTCGGCCTGCCGCTCGCACCGTTGCGGGGGACGGTCGCTGCTGCCGAGCAGATCCTGAAACAGGCAGAGGACCAGTTCTACGATCCCGCCGCCATTCGGTCGCAGCTCGAGGAGGTCGATCGCCGCCGAGCGGCTGGTGAGCTGAGCGAGGACGACGCAATTGCATGGGAGGACGAGCTGATCGAACGTCTCATGGCCGGGCAGAACCGTCACCGGGAGGATTGAGCATGCCAACCCAGAAGAAGCCCAGCGCACAGAAGGCGACCACCGCGCGGAAGAGTCCGTCGGGAAGCAGGAAGTCCGCCAGCTCCGGGGCCGGCACGAGCAAGAAGTCCGCCAGCTCCGAGGCCGGCACGCGCAGGAAGGCCGCGGCTCCGAGCAGCGAGGCACCCAGACGAGCCTCGGCGAGCCGCGTCGCTGAGCTGGCGGCCCAACAGCTGCTGGCACTCACGGGCAAGGAACCCGAGGGGGTGGCCGGCCTCGAGCGCACGGACGACGGATGGGCCGTCATGGTCGAGGTGGTCGAGCTCCGTCGCATCCCCAACACCACCGACGTCCTGGCCACCTACGAGGTGGAGGTCGACTCGGGCGGAGACCTGCTGGGCTACCGCCGGGTCCAGAGGTACGTCCGCGGCAACGTGGGGGACGAGTCGCGATGACCGAGTCCTCACCAACCCCGCAGCCGCGCTACTCAGGACCGATGGGCCAGAGCAACCGACCTCAACCGGCGAACCTGGCCGACATCCTGGAGCGTGTGCTCGACAAGGGCATCATCATCGCGGGTGACATCCGGGTGAACCTGCTCGACATCGAGCTGCTCACCATCAAGATCCGACTGCTGATCGTCTCCGTCGACAAGGCCCAGGAGATGGGCATCGACTGGTGGCGCAACGATCCGATGCTCACGACGAGTGAGAACGCCCTCGCCGAGGAGAACCGCGCACTCCGCGAGCGCCTCGAGGCGCTGGAGGGCGGCAGCGGCAGCGAGGAGACGTCGGAGCAAGGAGCCAAGGAGGGACAACGCCGTGGGTGAAACGGCTCGCTATCTGTATGCGATAACCCGCAGACTTCCGTCGAGCGCCCTGAGCGGGACGACCGGTCTCGGGAGAGCCCGGCTCGACGTGGTTGAGCACCAGGGCCTGGCGGCCGTGGTCAGCGACGTGGACCTCGACGAGTACGGCGAGGAGCCCCTGCGGGAGAACTTCGAGCAGCTCGAGTGGCTGGAGGAGGTGGCCCGCACGCACGATGCGGTGATCCAGGCGGTGACTGCGCTGGGTGCGACGGCGCCCTTGAGGATCGCCACCATCTGCCTCGACGACGAGGGTGTGCGTCAGCGGCTGGACGAGTGGGGCACCGCTCTCGAGCAGGTTCTCGCCAACGTGGAGGGCCGTCTGGAGTGGAGCGTGAAGGTGTTCGCCCCGCCGGCGGAACGCGAGCCCACAGGCGTGGCGGCGGGCGGAGGGCTCGGAGGCGCCGAATACCTCAGGCGCAAGCGGGCGGCCACCCAGGCTCGGTCGGACGCCGAGTCGGTCGCGGCACAGGTCGGTGACGAGATCCACGACGCGTTGTCGGCGATGTCCGTCGCGAGCCGACGCCTGCACCCGCAGGATCCCCGTCTGACCGGCCACGCCGGGACCATGTTGCTCAACGGCGCCTACCTCATCGACGCGGACGACGGGCACCTCGTGGACTCACGGGTTCGCGACCTGGCCGAGGCCCACCCCTCGGTGGAGATCACGTGCGCGGGGCCGTGGCCGCCGTACTCCTTCGCGATGCTGGAGCAATGATGACCACCTCTGTCGATGAGCAGGCCCCGGAGCGGGTCGGGGACGGCTCCCGTGCCCTGGGGCAGGTTGCCCTGGTGGATCTGCTCGACCGCCTGCTGGGCACCGGCGTGGTGCTCGCCGGGGACGTCGTCATCTCGCTCTCGGGGGTCGACCTGGTCCAGGTGCGGCTCCACGCCCTGATCACGAGCGTGCGTGCGGACATGGTGAGGACGCGATGACTCGCGAGCCGTCGCTGCTGCCCCAGCGTCTCGAGACCGATCCCGAGTCCGTCGAGCGTGACCTGTTCAAGCTGGTGCTGACCATCATCGAGCTGGTCCGCCAGCTGATGGAGAAGCAGGCGCTGCGCCGCGTCGACGAGGGTGACCTCTCCGAGGAGCAGATCGAAGGACTGGGCACCGGTCTGATGCACCTCGAGGAGGCCATGGAGGACCTGAAGTCCCGCTATGACCTCACTGCTGCCGACCTCAACATCGACCTCGGGCCGCTGGGCAGCCTGCTCGAGCCATGAACATCACCGAGGAGGTGTCGCCATGAGGGTGCTGCGAGGCTTGTTGGGCGCCGTCCTGTGGCTGCTCGCCGCAGTCGTCGGCCTGGTCGGCGTGGTCCTCTGCGTCACGGTGATCCTGCTTCCGCTGGGCATCCCGGTGCTCATGCTGGCGCGCCGGCTGTTCGCCCTCGCCGTACGCCTCATGCTGCCCCGCGCCGTCGTGCACCCCGTCGACGAGCTCAAGAAGACCACCGGCCGTCGTGGGAAGCGAGCCGCCTCCGCGGTCGACTCAGGGGTCGCCGCGGTCGCCAAGCGCGGGCGCAAGGCCTCCGGCAAGACCGCAGGCAAGGCGTCCGGGTTGATGCACTCCGGCAAGAAGAAGGTACGCCGCACCCGCCGGCGCCTCGGCTGACGGACACGACGAACCACGCACGAACGACAGGACCACCAGGAGGAGACATGGAACCGCAGGAGTGGCAGCAGCAGCAGCGCGAGATCCGCGACGCATTGGTGGGTCATCTCATCGATCGGATCTCGAGGGACACCTATCCGTCGACCACGATGCTCGACATGATCGAGCAGTCCATGGGGCCGGAGCACGTGGCAGCGTATGCCGAGGCGTTGATGGACAAGATCCGTCAGGACGAGTTCCCGAGCCTCGCCCTCATCGACCGGGTGAGCGGTTTGGTCTGAGTCCTTCGGAGCGCGGGCGTCGGGCGCACCTTGGGGACAGGGGCAGCCCGGGTTGGTGGCCGTCGGATCCGCCGTGATGGTGCGATCCGGGGCTGCACCCGTTTGGAATCGCGACATTTGGGCACCGGGTCGACGAACTCCGAGGAGGCATGGTGCGCAAAGGGACTGAACCCGAAGGTCTGCTGTCCGGCGGCGGGCCCGTCGAGGCGGTCGCCTCGGCCGCGGCCGAGCCCTCGGCCCACGAGCACGACTGGCATCTCGTGGAGGTCCACTACGACATGGAGCCCTGTGCCGAAGAATATGCGTGCACGCACTGTGGGGAGCCGGAGCTGCGCCTTCCCGACCAGTAGCCGCCAGGGCGCCGCGACCTGACCGTGCGACCCGACCGTGCTTCCGACAGCGGTCAGTGTGCCCGCCGACGGCCACACGGTGCGGGTGGACGAGTCGTCGGACGAGTCAGGCGCCGAGCTCGGCGGCGATCGAGACGATCAGTCCACCCAGCATGAAGGCGACCAGGACCGCGACCAGCGTCGACGTGCGCAGCTCCGGGACGAGACGGCGTACGCCGGCAGCGGGTGCGGCGCCGTGGAACTCGTGGGTCAGCGCGTGCCCCTTGCCACGTTGCAGCAGGTAGCGGTTGACCGGCCAAGCAGCGAGGAAGGCGACCACGAAGGCGATCGTCATGCTGACCCAGAAGATCCAGTTGACCAGCCCCGCATCCATCGCGCCAGGGATGAGCGCCATCACCGCGTTGTCGACGACCTCCATGGTCAGGATCGAGAGGGTGTCGGCGGCGAGCACGACGCCCAGGGCGGTGCTGATGGCGAGCCCGGCCCGCAGCAGGGGGAGGGTGGACAGGAGATAGCCGAAGAAGAACGCCAGGGTGATCGACAGTGCGATGGTCCAGCCCATGGCCAGGCCGACGGCGGTCCCGATGACGAGGCCGGCGATCTCACCGATGGCGCAGCCGGTCAGGCAGTGCAGGGTGGCGGAGACGGCCATCGCGTTGACGCCGCCGTGGCCGTCGTGAGCCTCGTGGTGGTCTGCGTGGTGGTCTGCGTGGTGTTCAGGGTGGTCTGCGTGGTCGCCCATGTCCGTCGAACATACCCTATGGGGGTATCTATTCCCAGTCCCTGAAATGATCGAACCCCAACTCACGGGGCCCGGCGCATCGCTAGGCTGGCGCGGTGATGACATGCGAAGAGGGCCGTCTGGCCGGTGCGCTGGGGGAGAGCTACTGGCAGGCGTGGCTGCCCGAGAGCACGCCCAAGGCGGTGGTGCTCGTCGTGCACGGGGTGGCCGAGCACTCCGGGCGTTACGCAGGTCTGGCTGCGAGGCTGGTGGACGCGGGCTATGCGGTCTATGCGCTCGACAACCACGGGCACGGCCGGTCAGCAGGCACGCCCGGCAACATCGGCCGGATGGGCGCACTCGTCGCCGACGTGCACGCGCTGCGGGGGATGGCCGAGGCGGCACGACCGGGGGTGCCCGTCTTCATCATCGGGCACAGCCTCGGCGCCCTGCTCAGCCTCGACTACCTCGTGACCCAGGGGCAGGCAGGCATCAGCGGCGTGGTGCTCTCCGGAGCCGCCATCGACCCCAGCATCGGGTCGAGGCTCGAGCGGCTCGCGGCGCCGCTCCTGTCGAGGTTGCTGCCCAACCTCGCCCTCGTGAACCTCGGCATCGACAACATCTGTCGTGACCCCGAGGTGGTGGAGGCCTACCGTGCCGACCCACTGGTCTACACGGGGAAGGTCCGCGCGCGCACGGGCGCCGAGGTCCTGGTCGCGATCGACCGCGTCTCCGCGGGTCTCCCCGCGCTCACCCTGCCGGCCCTGGTCCTCCACGGCGGTGACGACAGGCTGGCGGACCCCGCCGGCGCACAGCTCATCCACGACGCCATCGGCTCGACCGACAAGACCCAGAAGATCTATGACGGGCTCTACCACGAGATCTTCAACGAGCCCGAGAAGGACCAGGTGCTCGCGGACGTCGTGACGTGGCTCGACGCGCACTGAGGTCTCCCTGCGTGAGTCCAGGCGTGCCAGCGGACTGACATCGCTAGATTGGCCCCATGGGTGCACAGATCTTCTGCACGATGCCCGGCGGCGAGGAGGCCGAGGCCTACCTCGCCGGCGACCGGGGGCCCGGGGTCCTGTTCTACATGGACGCCATCGGGCTTCGACCACAGATCGAGCGGATGGCCGAGCGGATCGCCAGCTGGGGCTACGTCGTCCTGGCGCCCAACGTCTTCTGGCGTGACGGTGCCGCCGCGGACCTCGCCCCCGAGCAGGACCTCACGGTCCCGGAGAACCGGAAGGCCTTCTTCGCCAACGGGGTGATGCGACGGGTGAGGTCGATGGCCCCGGAGCGGATCGACGCCGACGCCGATGTGTGGCTCTCGGTGCTGCGCGAGGCCGACGGGGTCGCGGACGGCCCGATCGGAACCACGGGCTACTGCTTCGGTGGTCGGCTGGCGCTCCGCACGGCGGCCCACCGGCCCGACGACGTGGCCGTGGTGGGCATGTTCCACACCGGAGGCATTGTGGTCGAGGGGGCCGACAGCCCTCACCTGGTGGTTCCGCAGGTGCGGGCGCTGGTGCTCGCCGGGCACGCCGCCGGGGACCGGTCCAACACGCCGAAGCAGATCGCCGCCTTCGAGGAGGCGCTGACCGCGGCCGGCGTACGCCACCGCAGCGCGATCTATCCGCGTGCGGAGCACGGCTTCACGATGGCGGACACGTCGAGCTATCAGGAAGCCGGAGCGGAACGGCACTTCGCCGAGCTGCGGGCCGCGCTCGAGGAGGAGCTGGGTGTGGTTGACGAAGGCCCCACGGGGTCGGGGAACATGGAGGCGTGACCCACGTCCGCGATCGGTTCGCCCAGGCTCTCGAGGGCCTGACCCCGGGATACTTCGCGCTGGTGATGGCCTCCGGGATCCTGTCGGTCGGGATGCACCTCGAGGACCTCGTCGTGCTGTCCCGTGTCCTGCTGGGCGTGTGCGCCGCGGCGTACGTCGTCCTCGTGGTGCTGACCGTCCTCCGCTTCCTGCGCCACCGGGCCGCCGTGGTGGAGGACTTCACCGATCCGCGACGTGCCTTCGGGTTCTTCACCTTCGTCGCCGGGACCAACGTGCTGGGAGTCCGCCTCGGTCTCGCGGACTGGCCGGGCGCCACCGCGGCCCTGCTCGTGGCCGCCGGCGTGGTCTGGCTGGTCCTGGGCTACGTGGTCCCGTGGACCGCCGTGCTCGGTCGGCAGGAGCGCCCGGTGGTCGCCTCGGCCAACGGCACCTGGTTCATCTGGGTGGTCGCCAGCCAGTCCGTCGCGACTGCCGCCGCGACCATCGAGCCCCTCTATGCGTCGGGCCGCCGCGAGCTCGCGCTCCTCGCCGTGGTGTCGTGGTCGGTGGGAGTCTTCCTCTACGCGGCGGTCGGCGTGTTCGTCGCGTTGCGGTTGATGCTCTATCCGTTCGGGCCTGAGGAGCTGACGCCGCCTTACTGGGTCTCGATGGGCGCGCTGGCGATCACCGTGCTCGCCGGCGCTCGGATCGTCGAGATGGCCGACGCGCCGATGGTGCGGGTGACCCGAGACCTGATCGCCGGCGTGGCCGTGGTGTTCTGGGCCTTCGCGACGTGGTTGATCCCGGTGCTCGTCGCGGCCGGCTGGTGGCGCCATGTCCGGCGCGGCATCCCCCTGCGGTACGACGCCACGCTATGGAGCCTGGTGTTCCCGCTCGGGATGTACGCCGTGGCGGGCATCTACCTGGGCAAGGCGGACGACCTGCCGGTGGTCGAGGCGATCGGCCGCGGCGAGCTGTGGGTGGCCTTCGGCGTCTGGCTCCTGGTGTTCACCGCCATGATTCGCCATGTCGTCAACACCGTGTTCAGGTCGTCGCACGGGACGCCAGCGGCCTCGGCGACCCCGCAGGCCGCTCCGACCCGGTGAGCAGGAGGCGACATCACTGGTCAGGAACGTCGAGGGTGGCCAGCGCGAGCAGACCGTGGGGGACGAGCTGGGGCTGATCGATGCCGCGGGTCGCGGCCCATCGCTCCACGACTCTGCCGAGCGGCTCTTGGCCACCGGGGTGTCGCACGAGGACTCCGTCGCTCACACCACGCTCGATCCCGAAGCGGACGCGAATGTCGCCCCGCGCGAGCTCGAGGGCCCAGACATCCATCTGGACCGGACCCCAGCAGGTGATGACCTCCCACCCGGACGCGAGCAGCAGCCTGGCAAACCTGGCGGCTTCGCGATCGCGCGGCTCGAGGTGGGAGAGCAAACCGGAGACGGTCTCGTGGGGATCGACGGTTGGCACGTGGCTCATTATGGGCGCCCCGAGTCAGGGCAAGAAGCACCGAGAGAACCGACACCGACGGGATGGGGAAGTTCGGCCCCGTCGCACTGGTCCGATCGGGACCGTTGCCTCATCTGCACCCCACGACGTACGCCGTGTCGCCCGGCGCACGCTCACGCGCGGAGCTAACGTGGCCGTCATGGCTGACCTCACCGAGCCCTGCCCCAACTGCGGAACGCTGATGCGCTGGGAGACCTCCCACGAGCGCTGTGACGGGTGTGGCTGGATCCGGCCCTGTTGTGAAGGTGCTCCCTGCAACTGACTGGGCGATCGAAGGCGCGAGTCGTGCCTTCACCCAGCCGGGCCTTCGATCACCGAGACTCCGGTGTGGGGCGGTGAGGTCGCTGGGCAGAGCCGCACGGTCGTAGGGGATCTGGCGTGGCCTTCGAATCCTGCCCTCAGGCGCCAGCTGGCGATGGATGAGACCCATGGTGGGTTCTTCACCTGAAGCGTTTGGTGGTCGATCATGACGCGCTCGGCACGAGCCGGAGGGCACGTCAATGGCGGTGGAATGACGCAGTTCCTGAACGTTCGGATTGTGCCACCGCAGCGTCACGTCCAGTAGCTCTGCGGAAGCCTAACCTCGTCGTAGCCAAGAGCGTCGGCCAAGGCGCCGTTGAGCCTCCCACTAGTTCGAGTCGCGCGCATCGGGTCAAATTCGGGGATGTGGAACCAGCGACCAAATTCCTCCACGTCGGGGAAGCCGACGGATAGGGACGGCTCGTCCGTAATCATGAGATAAACCTCGCCGGGAGCCGATTCCGACGGGATCGATAACGTTTCTAGGCTGTGCTCGAAGCCCCGCAGCCGATCGCCTGGCCGTTCGCGACGAATGATCGCGAAGACCTCTCGGCCAAACCTCCGATCGGAATCCTGAGGCAAAATGCCGGCATCAACGAGCGCGATCGCGTCGTCATAGCGCTGTTGGTGCGCTCGATTGAGCATCGCCGACAAGAGTCCCACGTCGTCGGGAATCTGCAGGCGGTACCCGATGCGCTGGGCCTTGTTGAACGCCTGAAGCCGCTTGTGAGTCGCAGACAGAACGGAGGGCACCGGGTTGCTGGGTGTTCCGCCCCGGTACCGCACCCGGCTAATGTGTCGGTCATCCCGGAGGCCCGCCAACTCTTCCAGTTGAAGAAACATCCGCTTCGAGGTCAGGGTACCCGGCGGCGGACCAAGATCGATCAGGTCATCGGCTCCCCGAACCTCACCGACCCACGCCTGCGTCTCATCACCGACGAGCACCAGCCCGTACGGCTGGTCAATGTCCATCGCGAGACGCTCGGTTGGCGACGACAGCTCGCGGACGATCCTCCACGCGTCGAGCTCTAGCTCGAGCTCGGCGGCGACAGTCGACATCGGTGGTAGTGACTTTGCCTTGGTGAAGTGAGATGCATTCTTGAAATCCTCACCGATTGCGAGCTTAGCTGCGCGGGTGAATCGTAGGGCGGGCAACGGATCACCTTCTGCCGGCCACGGGAGGATGACCTCGAACCGCAGTGGTTCCCCCAGACCATGCACGTCGTCGGGCAGCGAAGCGAGCTGGTGGCGTGCGGCATCGCGAAGCTCGGTCGACGGAAAGTTGACAGCCCCGTAAAGGCGCAGGTCACCGAGCCGCGGTCGGATCACCAGGCCGGGACGATCGTGGCGGCTGACATGCTCCACGCCTGCCTCGACCGCCCGGTCGTACTCCATCTGGCCGAGAGTCCGACCCAGTTCGGTGACGCTCGGGCTGCCCACGCCGAACGAACCGGCGTGGAACTCGCCCAGCAAGGGACGCACGTACTCCTCGAACAGGGTGGAGGCCAGCGATTGGATGGGACCTCTACCAAGATCGGTCGCGATGCGGCCGATGACAGCCATCTTTGCGGCTGGAGAACGCCACACCGGAAGGGCGATCACGACGTCGTCGTTCTCTGCGGTCACCACGAGCCGCTTATCCTCAAGATCCCTCACGACTGTGCCGACCGGGCCGGAGAAGCCGAACCGGTGTCGAGCGTGCCGCACCAGGTGGTCGAGCGAGAGAGCACCCTGGTTGCCGTCCTCCTCGAGCTCGACCATCGCGGCCAGTAGCGCGAGCTCCTCGGACACCAAGTCCAGCGCCTCGGCGAGCGCTTCGTGGGCCGACGCGACGTTCGGTGCGTCACGGCTTAGACGGGCCAGGTCCATGCAGTCCTGGATGGAGCTAGAGCCAGCGGCATCGGCTGATGCGAGGATGGCATTCGCCGCGACGGTGGCACTGGCTCCCCGTTGGTGCGAACTGAGAATCGAGGTCCAAATCGCGCGCCGACCCAGCTCATGGAACCAAGGTCGACCGCGTACCGAAGTGACCAGCACACGCGCCTCGACCAGGCGCCGCTCCATGACGGTCCATCGAACCTCGTCTAAGCCAGTCACCTCGAGGACGATCGGGAGGTCCGGTGGATCAGTGAAGGCGCTGAGCAGCGTGACCACTTGCTGTTCGTCGAGCTGGAGCGCGGCGTAGTTCTGCTGGCTGCGGGAAACGAACGCATCTTCTCCCGAAACCGTGCCGAGGTCGCGTCCGGCTGCGAGCGCCCGCAGCGCCTGGTCGACGTACAATGGATAGCCACCGGTGGTGTGCAAGACGTCTTCGAGCAAGCTCTCGGCTGCGCGCCAGTTGAGTCCCACGTGTTCCATCCACCCAGCGACAACGGGCGTCGGGAGGGGCGCAAGGGAGACCACCCGTAGCGCGCGAGGCGCTGGATCGTCATCGTTGCCGGCTGCGGCAACGGTCGCCTTTGAGCCGACCTCGTCGAGCTGACGAATGCGGGCCAGGTCGTCTGCGGCGCGGCTGGCGTGCGCCATCAGTAGAAAAACACCCTGAGGGAGGTCCTCGACCAGGTCAAGCAGCATGCGAAAGTCGTCATCAGAGATCCGCTCGACCGCGTCCAGGGCGAGCACGAGTGGTCCATCAGTGAGTGAGCTCGCGCAGAAGGCGAGTTCTTTGAAGGCTTGGAGCGCGTCGGGGTCCGAGGCTGCGGCGATCTGGTTCGACAGCCGGTCGGCTGCGGACAAGCTCAGCTGATCTCCGACTTCGGCGATCAGGTCTGCCACTGGATCGCCGAGCCGGGCACGGATGATACCGAGCATGTATCCGTGAGCTCCAGCCACCATGTCGCGCACACGATTCTGTGCAACCTGAGCCAGGGTGTCACGGAAGATGCGTTCCCAGCGACGTGCCGGGCCCTCCGCGGCTTCGGCCATCGTGACTGCCAGCCCCAGCGCTTCGAGGAGGGCACCCTGGAGTGCGCCCGGTCGACGGGTCAACTGGACACGCGTCGAGCAGATAACCTCAGGGCGAGTCGAGGATTCGGCCAGCCGTGCCAGCCCGGCCTCGAGGAGGCGGGATTTGCCTATCCCACTGTCACCGACGATGAGCACCGCCTGCGATGTCAGAGCCGTCAGCTCGTCGAGTTCTGCTTCGCGACCGAACATCGGATCAGACGCGCGGTGTTGTACAGGGCTAGGCGAGTTCTGAACCGGTACGAGGGCACGCCCGGCCGCCGCACTCGACCCAGGCTCAGCCGGGCCCGCGCGACGCCGTCCGGGCCAGCGCGGCGGCCACCATCGCATGCCGCCCTCCGCAGTTCGGGGTCCGGCGTTCCGGACTCACGTGTCGTCCAGCATATGACATCAGACCTGCGTTGCGCTGACAGAATCCACCTCGTCTGGCGTCCCTCTATTGGGCGACGTCCCCTTCTATCACTGGTTGGTGAGGCGTAGGCGTCGTGCGGGACGGTCGGCGGACAAGCGGCGCCGTGGGGCCCGCTGGCGGCGGTAAGACGCCTCCAGGAAGTGCCGCTGTAAACGGAACATGTCGGGGGCAGCCTCCGGGCATCAGTTGAGTCCCCGATAGTGGTGTAGCGCGGTCGCTGTCTTCGTGACCGGCGTGTATGTCGGACGTGGACGCGGCCACCGCGTGATCCTTCGAGTCAACCTTCCACAGAATCCTCGAATGGAGTCATCACGATGACCGCTCCCCACATTGTCGACCCTGCCGGCCTGCTCGGCGAAGCCCTCGCTGAGGCGAGTCCAGATCTCATGCGCTCGCTGCTCCAGTCGATCATCAACACCCTGCTCAGTGCCGATGCCGACGCCGTGGTCGGTGCCGAGTACGGCCGCCCGACCCCGAGCCGGACCAGCCAGCGCAACGGTTATCGCCACCGCGACCTCGACACCCGCGTCGGCACCGTCGACGTCTCGATCCCCAAGCTCAGGAAGGGCACCTATTTCCCTGAGTGGCTCCTCGAGCGTCGCAAGCGCGCCGAGTCTGCGCTGATTACCGTCGTGGCCGACTGCTACCTCGCCGGGGTGTCCACCCGGCGGATGGACAAGCTCGTCAAGACCCTCGGCATCGACTCACTCTCGAAGTCCCAGGTCTCGCGGATGGCAGCTGAGCTCGACGAGCACGTCGAACAGTTCCGGCACCGGCCCTTGGATGCAGCGGGGCCGTTCACGTTCGTCGCCGCCGACGCGTTGACGATGAAGGTCCGCGAGGGCGGCCGTGTGATCAACGCGGTCGTCCTGGTCGCGACCGGCGTCAACGGCGACGGACACCGCGAGGTCCTCGGCATGCGCGTCGCGACGTCAGAGACCGGTGCGGCGTGGAACGAGTTCTTCGCCGACCTCACAGCCCGCGGCCTGAGCGGTGTCCGCCTCGTCACCTCCGATGCCCACGCCGGGCTGGTCGAGGCGATCGCGGCGAACCTGCCCGGCGCCAGCTGGCAGCGTTGCCGCACTCACTACGCAGCGAACCTCATGTCGACCACACCGAAGACGATGTGGCCTGCTGTGAAGGCGATGCTGCACTCGGTCTACGACCAGCCCGACGCGCCCGCCGTGCACGCCCAGTTCGACCGGCTGCTCGACTACGTCGCCGACAAACTCCCTGAGGTCCACGAGCACCTCGACGGTGCCCGTGCCGACATCCTCGCCTTCACCGCGTTCCCGAAAGACGTCTGGACCCAGATCTGGTCCAACAACCCCGCCGAACGCCTCAACCGCGAGATCCGGCGCCGCACCGACAGCGTTGGGATCTTCCCCAATCGTGACGCCATCGTCCGGCTCGTCGGCGCCGTCCTCGCCGAGCAGACCGACGAGTGGGCCGAAGGCCGCCGCTACCTCGGACTCGAAGTCCTCACTCGCTGCCGCATCAACATCGTGCCCACCACCGAACCCGAGATCGGAGTCAACGACCTACCCGAACTGACTGCCTGAACCATCAACAAGGAGAACGCAGCGCTACACCACTACCCGGGACTTGACCCGGGCATCGAGCCCAGAGATTCAGATGCGGGGTGCGCTGTCGTCAAGGTTAAGCTTCCGCGCCCTCATCGAACGCCGCCCTTAGGATGGTTGCTTGCTCTGCACGGATCCTCAACCGCCAGTCGACGGGGTTGCGGGCTGAGTCTGGGATAAGCGATCCATGTTGCCAGCGCGAAGCGACCGATTCGAGGCTGACTAAGAACCGGCCGAAGACCTCTAGCGCGTCGGTCGCCATCGAATGAAAAAGTTGTCCGCCGATCCGGAAGGCTTGAAGATCCTCGAGGTTTTCCGGCACGCGTGGGCGGCCGAAGTGCACCACATACTTGCTGGCGATGTCCCAGTACTTGTCCAGCCGGGTCCCTGCGGGCGTATCTGGCTTGCCCAATCAACACCGAAGTCCCGAGGCCCGAAGTCCAAATCGTGCGTGCTCTTCACCAGGAAATCAGCAAGCAGACGTATGTGGACGTAGAAGGCGTCCAGCATGCAACGGGCAACGCCGAACTCCCCGCGGTCCACCGCGCCGTCGTAGTTCGCAGCGATGTCTCCCACCATCTCGACCGAGTACGCGACCTGTTGAGCGCGCCGCACGTCGGGGAGAAGCCATCAATTCGTGGAAGTTGGAAGTCACAACGGCACCATGCCAGACACCCACTACTTCGTGGCACGGCGAAGCTGCTGCGTGGCAGCCCAGCCTTGGTGCTGAAGGAGAAGAGACTCCATCGCGGCGGAGTGACGCGCTGCGGTCGCAGTCGCGCCCCCCGCCTCACGCGGGAAGCGAACAGAGGACACATCGCAGGTCGTCGAAGAGACCACTCGCCACCGAGGCAAGTTATGTGAGTTTCATCCGGGTGGTCGGCTGGGCCAGATTGTGTGCGTGCCACTGGCCCTACTCGGGCTCGTCGCCTAGCTCGGGTGGTTGCATTGCACCCATGTCGACCGACTACACCGCGTACTTCGAAGAGGAACTGCGCAATTCGCCAAAGAGGCAAACGGACGACCTTTACCACTACACGTCGTCGGACGCCGCCATCCTTGGCATCTTGGCGACCCAGACCATCCGGCTGTCGCCGTTCCACAGCACGAACGACCTGTGGGAATCGAAACCCCTGTACCCAAACCTCCAGGGCTCAGCCGAATTCAGCCCCGAGGCGACAATGGAATTGTGGGAGGAGATCGATCGGTACATCCGCATGCATTCTAAGGTCGCTTGCTTCACAAATGATTGGGACCTTCCGGAGGCCGTGCTCGACAGGGACGCGCTCCGCGGTTGGTCTCACCTCTCGCTATGGGCCCACTACGGCCAGCGTCATGCGGGAGTGTGTCTTCGTTTCGATCGTCAGAAGTTGCTGTCTGCGTTCGAAGCGGCGAAGCGTTCCGCCGTCCACCAGTTCAGCGGCGACGTGCGCTACCGCACGGTCAGCCTGGGCGCTGGCCCAGAGGGCATCGACTTGCTTCAAGTACAGGAGTTCGGAGCAGACGCGGCTGCATTTCGCTACTCCGAGACTCACCACCACGAGTTGTTTTTCAGCAAACATATGGACTGGTCAAACGAGTCAGAGTTTCGTCTTGTTCGCACCGACTTGTCGCCTTCACCGTTCTATCTCGACATAGCGGACGCGCTCAACGGCGTGTTCCTAGGAGACGAGTTCCCAAAGGAGCGCATTCCCGCGCTGCAGGCAGTCTTGGGCCCAGTGGCATCAGTTCCCATCTTCCAGCTTCGTTTCCACAGCAGACGCCTTTGGTGCGACCCGTTCGAGCTTGGGAGCACTTCCAATGCTGACGCGGTAGCGGAACCAGTCTCGAGTTTCGGTGCGCGACGCGAGGGCACCCTGGCCGCGCGACTCGAGGAGTTGAGGGCGGCGGAGCGTGAAGCCGACGGAGCTCTCACAGTTGCGCGCGAGGCCGCACAACCCGTAGCAGCCGTGCTAGCGGAGGGAGTGGACTCGGCCGCGGCTGAGGTGGTGGAGTGGCCGGCAACCCTGGCTCGGGTCCACTCAAGCATTACCGCAATCCCGGAGGGGCAGCGCCGCCGCGCGCCCGGTACTGGTGGCGAAACACCGGCGTACGAGACAGGCCTCATGATCGTCGCCGAACACAAGCCCCAATACAGCTTTACGTTCGTAGCAGCTGTTGCGCTTCAAGTGTTCGGCAAACGCGTCAGGATGCACGCGACGATCTCGGTCGAGACATGGTTGGCCACAGGGAACGTGCGAGAGGAACTTTGGCGCGAAGTGGAGGAGGCAGATGTGGCAACCGCGCCTGCTCTCGCGAGACTGTTGCTCGATCGACTGCGCGAGGCGTTAGGAGAGTCCCCTGGGGTGGTGGGGTTTGAGGTCCATCGGCGGGGCTGCGTGACGTAGGTGGCCATCGGCGGGATCTTCGGTGTGAAACGACCAAGTAACGCACTGAAGGAGACCCACCGATGGCCTTGTCCCAGTCTGCCCTGTCTGAGTTGCTCGACGCGTTCCGCACCGGAGATGGCGTCGACATGATCCGTGAATCGGTCCGCACCGTGCTGCAAGAGCTCGTAGATTTCGAAGCTGCCGGGGTGATCGGCGCGGAGCGCTACGAGCGAACCGAAGACCGCTTCACCGAACGCAACGGCACCCGGCCGAAGCTGCTGGCCACCAAGGCCGGCGATGTCGAGCTGCGGATCCCCAAACTGAGGAAGGGGTCGTTCTTCCCCTCCATCCTCGAACCCCGCCGCCGCATCGACCAGGCGCTGTACGCGGTGGTGATGGAGGCCTACGTCCACGGTGTGTCCACCAGGAGTGTGGACGACCTGGTCGCGGCGATGGGCGCCGACTCGGGGATCAGCAAGTCCGAGGTCTCCCGGATCTGCGAAGGCCTCGATGAGTCCGTCGGGGCGTTCCGCACCCGGCCGCTCGATCACACGCCGTTCCCCTACGTCTACCTGGACGCGACCTACCTCCACGTGCGCAACAAGCCCGGCAAGGGCGGCCAGGTCGTCTCGATGGCGGTCGTGGTGGCGACCGGGGTCGCCGCCGACGGGACCCGTGAGGTCCTCGGACTCGACGTCGGCGACAGCGAGGACGAGACGTTCTGGCGGTCCTTCCTACTCAGCCTCAAACAACGCGGCCTGGCCGGGGTGCAGTTGGTCATCTCTGATCAGCACTCCGGGCTGGTGGCGGCATTGAAGCGGTCCTTCCAGGGCTCCGCGCACCAGCGGTGCCGGGTCCACTTCGCCCGCAACCTGCTCGCCCACGTACCCAAGTCCCACGCCGACATGGTCGCCGCGGTGTTCCGCACGATCTTCGCCCAACCCGACCCCAAGGCCGTTACCGCCGCGTGGGACGAGGTCCGTGACCAACTCGCCGCCTCGTTCCCCAAGGTCGGCCCGCTCATGGACGAAGCCAAGGCGGAGGTACTCGCGTTCACCGGCTTCCCCAAGGCCCACTGGTGCAAGATCTGGTCGACCAACCCACTCGAGCGAGTCAACAAAGAGATCAAGCGCCGCTCCCGAGTGGTCGGGATCTTCCCCAACGCTGCCGCGGTGATCAGGCTCGTCGGTGCGGTGCTGATCGACATGCACGACGAGTGGATCGCCGGCGACCGCCGCTACCTCTCAGAGGAGTCCATGGCGCAACTCAACGACACCATGGATACTGGTACTCATGCCGCCATCAAGAGCGGCGAGTAGGGCACCGAGGATCCCCTCAAAGCCCACCACCCCGCGGGGCTCTGTCGAGGCGTTTCCGAGTTCTCGTGAGGCGTTTAATCGCAAGCGGGGAGTTTGACCAGTCGGCACGGCTGCACCGAACCTAATCTCAGGGTTGCACCGTGCGCTCCGATCTCACGACTTGAAACTGGTCACTTGGCGAACCCCCTCCAAGTCCTCTTGTCCTGTCGCTGCTGTGCCGACAGGCGGTGGAATGACGCAGGTCGCGGCAAACACGCGAAGCGACGAGGGTTGTCGCTATACGGACCTGGGCCGCAGCAGTCTGGCGCGGATTCAGCATGTCCGAATGTCGTTGCGCCGTGGCGAAAAGGCGTATGCCTGCAGGAAAGGTCGCCAGAACCCGGCGAATCGTCGGACCCTTCCGGGAGGATAGAGGCCCGACGAAGGAGACTGCTTTGATCGACCCGCTTAGTGCCGCGGCAACAACCGCGTCAGTGGCCGGCGCCGCGAAGGGGGTCGGCAGCGCTGCAGGCAAGAAGATCGTCGAACTCCTCGGGAGGCAGACCTTCAGGCTGCGCGTCGCCTGGGTGGTTTCCAAGAAGGCCAAGGCTGACGGGGTCCGCGTCAGCCGTAAGGACCTGACGGCCTGGCTCAAGAACCGGGATGTGCGCGCAGCCGTCGCCTCAGGCGAGTTCCAGGCCCTGAGCGCGACTATTCCAAAGTTGACGCTCCATGTTGACGAGCATCGCCTAGACGCTGCCGCCGCCGCAGAGCGCGTGGTCGGCCTGGTTCGGAACGAGACGCTTCGGCGAATGACCGACGGCGACGCTCGGGTGACCCAGACTCAGCGCATTGAGGAGGCGATCGCCGGCGACGTCCGAGCGCCCAGGCCGTTGCTGAACTCCGGAGGCGACGAGCTCGCGTTCACCAACGCTCTTGCCAAGCTGCACCCGTGGCGGTCCGACGCTGCAAGAGAACTGGCTACGCATTGGGTGTCGCTACGGGGGTTGGTGATTACCCTCGCCGGTGAGCGGGACCGCCGCAGCCTCTTGGAGCAATGGGCCGCGCAGCCGCCGCAAGGACTCGAAGAGGCACCGGCGGATGGTTGGTGCTGGCTGGCGTGCGTTGCTGCCGACTACGGAGCGACCTCAGCGTCACTCACGTTCATCACCCGCGGAGTCCACGGGGGCGCGTCAGCGTCCTACTGGTGGGCGCGTGCGGGCCTGACGGTTGGGACCGGCCGGCCTGAGGATTCTGCTCGCGCTCGAGAACTTTGGGCCCGGTCCGTGCCGAAACACCCGCTTGCGGCTGCTGGCGAGGCGATCGAGTCAGGCGAATACGCAACCGCTGAAAAGATCCTCGACGACTGGTCACCGGACACGCCGAACGACGAGTCGATCAGGGCCATCCTTCGCACGGCCGCGGCCACCGGGCTCGGCGACTTCGATCGAGCAATCGCCATCGGCGCCGCCGGCGCCGCCGAGAACCCGGAAGGCAGTGGCAACACCCTCCGGACCGCGGAGGCACTTCTTTCCCGTGGGTACTACGGCGGGAGCGATCACCCGCTCGACGATTTTGCGCGTGCCTACGACCTGGCGATCCAGGCACGAGACTCCCGGCGCGACTGGCTCGGGGACAGCGTTGCTCCCATCCTGACCGCGGTGACGGCGTCCGCGCTCGCCACCGACGTCGACCAAGCCTGGCGGCTCACCCGACCAGCCCCCGACGGCGAGGCGCTGCCGCACGAGGCCCGCGACGAACGGCTTCAGAGGGAGTCGGCAATCCTGGCCGCCACGATGGGGCGCTTCGAGGGCGCGCAGGCCATCGCTGAAGCGCTCGGAGACCCGTTCGTCACAGACACAGTCGAAGGCTGGGAAGCCTTCACGGAAGACCGCCACGACGACGCTGAAACTGCGTGGCTCCGAGCCTGGGACAACGCGCCCAACGAAACTGCCCGGTTGCAGACCGCCTCGGCGCTGGCCCCCCTTGGCCTACGGCTGCCCGACCTTCAAGCTCTGTCCGGCGAGTACAGCAACGCAATCGAACGAATCAAGAAGATCCACGAGGTCATGACCTGCGACGCGGACATGTCGCTGCTGCGGGTACGCGCCACCGAGTCCGAACAGCTAACGGTGCTACTGGCCGAGAGGCTCATGGCCCAAGGGCAACTCGAGGAGGCCGCCGCAACCCTGGAGGCCGGCGGCGCTCGCTGGAACCAGCCGCTGATGACCCGCATGGCCGCCGCCCGATACGAAAGCGCCGGCAAGTACAAGGAGGCATTCGACGTCGCGGCCACCGCACTCTCGCTTGGAGGCGCGTCCTGGGCGGGACGCCTGGAGACGCTCATGATTCAGTTCGGGGCGCTCGAAGCGATGGGCGAGTTCACCCGATCGCTGGCGGTCGCTCGCGAGATGATCACCATCGCCCCAGCAAACCTGACCATCCGGTGGGCCCTCGTGCACAGCCTGGTCCGCGACGGCAAGCTCGAGGACGCGTGGCGCGCGCTCAAACACGACGGCAAGCCTGTCGCTCCGCGCACGCCCGGTGATGCCCGGACATGGATCGGTCTCGCCGCCGAGTGCGACAACAGTTCGGCTTTCGTGCAACGAGCGCTGGAGATGATGGCCGCCTGGATGCACGAGGCCGACGTGGTCGGTGTCTTCCTCATTCAGATTTATCGCGGCTTGAACCGTCACGAGCGCGAAGTCGCTGACTCCGACATCAGTGAGCTCCACAAAGCCACGGAAGAGTTCACCACGAACCATCCCGAGAACCAGATCTTCCGGCAGTTCACCCTCGACGAGGACGACCTGCTTGGCTCCCTGACCGCTCTGCTCGAAGACCAGGCGAAGGAAGACCCCGGCGTCGCTGAGATACGCGAGCAGGTCGAGCGAGGGGATCTGCCGCTCGGGTTTGCCGCGGAGTTGACCGGCCGCACCTACGTCGAAGCGTGCATCAAGACCGGAGCAGGCCTGGCCTACAGCCACTTCCCACCGATGGCCGCCGATGCCAAGGCGGCCGCGGCCGGAGCGCTCGACACACGCGTGGTCATCGATCCCTCCGCTGCCGCGACGTTGTCGCTGCTCGACCCAACGACAGCAGACACTCTCGTCGGCGCCTTCGTGGCACTCGAGACTACGGACTCCGCGTACCGCGATGCCCTTGGAGCTCAGCAGAGCTTGAACATGCTCTCGACGATGACGCTGGGCTGGGATGCCAAACAGAACCGTCCACGCATCACAGAGACAGGCATGGACGAGGCGCAGGCGTTCGCGACACGCGGAGACCGTGTCGTCGGGCTTCTGGCTCGTTCCGAGCGACGTGGGTGGCCTGGTCTGAAGAGGTTTGCCGAGCTCGCCGGAGACACCACTTGGCTGAGCGCGATCGACCTCGCTCTGTCCGAACAACGCGCGTTCTGGTGCGATGACCGGTCGCTCCGGCAGCTTGCTGCGTCGGACGGTGCCATGACGTTCGGAACGGTTGACCTGCTTACCGCGCTTGAGGCGGCGGGCCGCATCTCGACTGAACTCGGTGCTGCCGTGCGCGCCACCCTGGTCGCTGGCTACCACGTGGACCTGGACTTCGACCCTGACGTACTCACGCTCGCCGCCAAGCTCGATGGTTGGCTTCCGAAGGGTGCCGCCGCCTCTCTTGCACGTGCCCACACGTGGAGCGACCCGGCCGAGTGTGTGCGGTTCGTGACGACAGCGATCGCCACGATCGCCGACGAGTCAGCAACGGGCATCGCTCACTGGACAGCAGCCGCCGGTCTCGGCCTCGTGCGCATCACGGCGGGCAACGTCGCTGGCGCCTCAGAGAACCTGAACATCCTGCTCACCCACTTTCTCTCGCAGCCCTGGCTACGACCAGACACGTTCCCGTTCGTGATGCAGGGCATCCGAACTGCACTGGACGAGCTGCCCGGGGCAGCCGACCCGCTACGCACCGTGCTCACCCGCATCTACGGCCAGATCGCCGAAAAGCACGGTGCACCGCAGGCAGCCGAGTTCCTGCTGATGCTCGTCGCCAACCTCGAAGAAGAGGACAGAGTGACGGCGGCAGGCATCATCCTCACCAGCAAGGCCTAGCCATCCCACGCGGGGAGCCCTCGCTCAAACCCGTTGGCGCTCGCACGGCATCACCCGTAGCGTTTATCCCATCATGCTGGAAGCGCCCGTTCCCGAGCAGTTGGTGTGGGCGAGAGTCACTCGACCAGCGCAACCGCTTGTCTACCTCGACCTGAACCACTACATCCAGCTCGCCAAAGCGAGTCGAGCCGAAGCCGGTTTCACCTCGGAGGACGGGCGAGCCATCAAAGTGTTGCCGGGGTACTCGGACCTGCTCGCTTCGGCGCGTCGCGCCAAGGCCGACGGACGCGCACTCTTTCCGCTGTCTGCCGTTCACTTCATGGAAGTAGCGCACCGGGTGCCGAGCCCCCGGCAGCGCGGCCACGTTGCCGACATCATGGAGGAGCTCTCCAGCTACCTCTACCTCGCCGGCCGGCCGACCATGATTCAGGTCGAAGTCGCGGCCGGCGTCGACAAGGTGTACGGGGTTGCGTCCACCTACCAGCCAGTACCGCTCTTGCAGGATTCTGCGATGTGGGCCTTCGGCCGCACTGGAGGCTTCAAGTTCCTCAACCAAGGAACTGGCGAGGACCTCGAGGCCCAGATTCGACGGGCGATCGGCGACGAAGCCTTCGAGAAGCAGCTCGCCGAGATGAGATACATCCTCGAACGCAAGGTGCTCGAAGGTCCCCAGGACAGCGAGATACCGAACCTCCGCCGCAACGGGTACCTGCCCGAGAACTACGGAGTCCGTATGCAGAGCAGGCTGGACTTCGAGCTCGAGACCCGCACCATCCTCGACAACGACCCCGCCTTGCGCCGACAGCGGCTGCGCGACCACATTTTCGCTCGTGAGGTGGCTCATGAGTGCATGACCCTGTTCGCTCTTCATCTCCGTCAACGCGAGGAGGAAGGCCTGCGGCACGACCTGCTCGATCCGCCCGACCTCGTCGCATTGTTCGCAGCGATGCCCCAACTCCAGGTCTCGGTGACGATGAAGGCTCGGTATCACCAGAACCCTCAGCACCCCTGGAAGGTCAACCACATCTCCGACATCGATGCGCTGTGCGTGGCGTTCGCATACTGCGACGCCGTGCTGACCGACGCCGAGGCCCGCGCCGCGATCGCCGGTGCTCGCGAACTGAGGGGGTTCGGTACCTTCCTCCCCGCCAAGCCTATCGAGATGGCGAGGTGGCTGGACGGCTTGCCTGCCCAGCCGAATGGCACCGACGACTGACTCTCGCCGAGACAACTCGCGTCGCGCGCCTGCGGCGCGCGTGCCTGGAGAGGCGTTCCGGAAGCCGAAACAACGCCGCTTGGGTCGGAGGGGTTGCGATGACCGTCAGTTCTTCAGACGCCGAAGAAGCACCGAGATCTAGGTTGTGAGTCATTCTGGGTGGAATGCAGCGCCTCAGTGAAGCCTGACATGGCCAGACTGCCTGTCAATTGACGATAGCCCCGGGGGTGCCCGGGGCCATCGATCGGTCGAACCCTTAAGAGATCGACCAGTTCACGATCAGATGTCGCAATTCCCGTTTGGCGTAGTTCGTGCTCTCCGCCGAGGTCATGGCGCCTTGGGTCTACTGGGACGCGGCATGGTGCCGACCAGTGCTAAGCCGTCACGGAGGATCTCGCCGACGACAGGCTCTCGCTCCTTCGGAGCCCGGTCGAAGTCCTCGGAGGGCAGGTGGAGTACGTCGCAGTCGTTGCCGAGACGCTCTTGTACCTGCTGTTGAAGGTCGGCTCGACCAGCCCAATCCTCGGATGCAATCACCACCAGGTCGATGTCACTGTCGACGCGTGCTTCCCCTCGGGCGACGGATCCGAACACTATGACGGCCTCGACGTTGGGCGCAGTCGCGCGTACGACCCGCGTCAGGATCTCGATGGGGCTGGCCAGCGAGCGCAGGCGAGCGATGACCTCGTGGCTCTCGTTGATGCGGTGTACGCCAGCTCGACCGGATTGTCTCGGTCGTGATCACGCCGATCCGCTCGAGATCCCGGAGGGCTTGCTGGACAGCGCCCAAACTGTGGCTGCCGGCGAGTGCTGGAATGCGCCGGCCCGTCAGCGCCGCCCCGGTGCGCAGCATTACCGCGAGCACTGCGCCGCGTGCTCCCGGCATCAGGCCACCGAAGGGCTCACCGAGTCGCCACGAAACCCACCTCATGACGCCCACGTCGTCGAGACCGGTCAGGGCTCGTGACGGTTACTCGCTCAGCGCCAAGCGTCGCCCCCCGACTCCAGCGGCAACATCGGCGACGGAATCGTGCGGCGCCAGCGTGCCGATAAGGTCGCCCACCGCGTGACGCAACTCCTCCGCGTCGCCTCCGAGAAGGTCCACGATCTGTTGCGAGAAGAGCGCCCACCTGCACCGCTGCGATGGTGAGAGCGAGCGCCGCACGCATCTGCTCGGACGGACCACCTGAATTGTCGGCGTGCTTCGCGACGATCACGTCGCTCATCGAAGGTCCTTCTCCGACCAGGAAGTCGCTGCGGCCGGCCAGTGCCAGCCATGCCGAGAGGCGTGTGTGCTCCGGATGGGCAGTCCCGACCAGGAACATGGCGCGGGTGCTGCTGGCCAAGTCGCGCATCCGTGCGGCGACCGCAGCGCCCAGCTCGTTGTCCTCAGCGAGCACCGCACGCAGGAGATCCTCCTTGTTGCCGACATAGTGGTGGATCAGCCCGTGATTGACATTCGCACGGGTGGCGACGGCCCTCAGTGGTGCGTCAGGTCCACGTTCGGACCACTCGCTACGGGCGGCTCGCAATAGCGCCGCGCGCACCTCCTCCGGGCCCCGAGGCCGACGTTTCGTCTCGTTCTTCGGCAGCATCCCTTGAGTTTAGACAAACAACTAACCGAGGGTGCCAAGTGATCCGGATCACCGGAATTCGATGGGGTCGATCCGACCCGCTGACAGAAGGAAGATTGCATGCGCGCTCCTCGAAGCTCCAGGCTCTCAGCGGCCTTGGCCATAGGAACTCTTGTGGTTGCCGCAGCAGCGATGCCAGCCAGCGCCGGCCACGGCAAGGATGCGCTGCACGACACCGGCCAGGCACTCGACCACGTCCGTGCCAGCCCTCGTCCAGCTCCTGAGTTTCGGGGCGAGGACCTGAGTGCGACCGAGCGGCTGACCCCGGCTGCGCGACGCCTCGCGGACGAGCCTGTCGTACGCCGAGCGCGGGCCGTCCTGGTCGACGAACTGTTGGCCACGCCGTACGTCGTCGCGGCCGGTATCAGCCGCCCCAGGGTGGAGGAGTACGTCGCCGGCGTGGCCTATGTGAAGGCGCTCTCCGAGTTGTCCAACCGGTCACCTCGACCCACGATGCTCCGGAGTCCCTATCCCGTGGGGCGGGCCGGTCTCGACAATCCCGACAACGTCTATCGCTTCATCCGGCTCGATCCGAAGGCGTCCTACGTCATCACAAGTCGGCGCAACTCCAGCTATAACGTCTACTTCCAGTTGCTGTCTGGTCAGCCGGGCGAGGAGAACAGCCTCCACGAGACGCTGGGCTTCCTCACCGGGGACGACCTCGACGCCGATCGTCGGGGTCGGTTCCGGGTGACACTCGACCGACGTCCCGCCAGCATGGTCGACGGGCCGCATCTGCAGTTGCCAGGCGACGGCACGGTGCTGGTCGTGCGGGACACCCTCAACGACTGGGCCACGGAGGCCCCGGCTCGGATGAGCATCCGGCAAGTCAGCCGGGGTCGCCAGGACCTCGCCACCGGCGATGCAGCCGACGAGGTGGCGCGCCGCACCACGGACGCCGTCCGGTTCTGGAACGCCTACACCAGCCAGCTCCAGCGGATCGGCGCCAACACTGTGCTGGCGCCGAAGTCCTCGGTCGGGGGCATGCCGGGACAGGTGAGTTCGTTCGGTCGCTTCGCTCTCCGCACTGACCAAGCGTTGGTCCTGACCGTAGAACCCGCGGATGCTGAGTATCTGGGAATCCAGCTGGGTGACAACCTCTTCGCGTCACTCAACTACTGGGACCGCACCTCGAGCCGTAACCTCACTCAGACGCACCGCAATGCCGACGGAACCATCACCTATGTCATCTCGGCGTCAGACCCGGGCGTCGCGAACTGGATCGACAATGGGGGAGACGTCGAGGGTCTGGTGTTCCTGCGGTGGCAGGGTCTCGCGGTGGGCGAGGTCCCTGCACCAGTCGATGTGCGCATCATGGATGTCTCCGACGTTGCCACGGACCTTCCCGACCAGCGCATCAGCCAAGCGGAACGCCGCGACGAGCTGAAGCAGCGCCGCGCAGCCTTCGACCGCCGTGGGATGGGGACCACGCGCTACTGAAGGCTGCTCGCCGTGATCGCGGCGGCGCGCTCCGTAGGCGACTGCTCGGGTCTCCCGGTGCAGACCCGAGCAGGCACCTTCTGGTGACCGAATGACCTGACCTACTCAGGGCCGCCAGCGGACTTGAGCTGGTGAACTTCAGATCGATGTCGTCCTTGTCGAGATGGCCTGGTGCGCGCATCGTACGAGGCACCGTGACTGGAAGACGGAATCTGGCGCGGACCCCGCGTGGGGTGCAATGGGTACGCACGACAACGAGAAACGGCGTCTGACGCTGAAAGACGTTGGATGACGTTTTCGCAGGTCAGGCGCCGTTTCACGAATCTATCCGCAGGTCACGAGGACCCCAGAATCAGATGTCGTAATAGAGCTCGAACTCGTGCGGGTGCGGACGCTGCTGCACCGGCGCGATCTCCTGGGTGCGCTTGTAGTCGATCCAGGTCTCGAGCAGGTCGGGGGTGAAGACGTTCCCGACGGTGAGGAAGTCCTGGTCCTGCTCCAGGGCCTTCAGCACCTCGTCGAGGGTGGTCGGCACCTGCTCGATGTCGGCCATCTCGTCCGGCGGCAGCTCGTAGATGTCCTTGTCGATCGGGTCCGCGGGCTCGATCTTGTTCTTGATGCCGTCGAGGCCGGCCAGCAGCAACGCCGAGAAGGCGAGGTAGGGGTTGGCCGACGGGTCGGGGCAGCGGAACTCGATGCGCTTGGCCTTCGGGTTCGAGCCGGTGATCGGGATGCGCACGCAGGCCGACCGGTTGCGCTGCGAGTAGACCAGCGAGATCGGGGCCTCGAAACCGGGCACCAGACGGTGGTAGGAGTTCACCGTGGGGTTGGTGAAGGCCAGCAGCGCCGGGGCGTGCTTCAGGATGCCGCCGATGTAGTAGCGCGCCATGTCGGACAGGCCGCCGTACCCGGTCTCGTCATAGAAGAGGGGCTCGCCCTCGCTCCAGATCGACTGGTGCACGTGCATGCCCGAGCCGTTGTCACCGAAGATCGGCTTCGGCATGAAGGTCGCGGTCTTGCCGTTGCGCCACGCGACGTTCTTGATGATGTACTTGAACTTCATCACGTCGTCGGCGGCCTTGAGCAGCTCGTCGAACTTGTAGTTGATCTCGGCCTGGCCGGCGGTGCCGACCTCGTGGTGGGCACGCTCGACCAGCAGACCGGACTTCTCCAGCTCGATGACCATCTCGTCGCGGAGCTCACCGAAGTGGTCGTAGGGCGCGACGGGGAAGTAGCCGCCCTTGTACTTCACCTTGTAGCCACGGTTCGGGCTGTCCTCGGTGCCGGCGGCACCCGAGTTCCAGGCGCCGGCCTCGGAGTCGATGTGGTAGAAGCCCTCGTTGGCGTTGGTCGCGAAGCGGACCTGGTCGAAGACGTAGAACTCGGCCTCGGGGGCGAAGAACGCCTTGTCGCCGATGCCCGTGCTGGCCATGTAGGACATCGCCTTGCGAGCGATGTTGCGCGGGTCGCGGGAGTAGGCCTCACCGGTGATCGGGTCGTGGATGAAGAAGTTCACCACCAGCGTCTTGGCGACCCGGAAGGGGTCGAGGTACGCCGTGGTCGGGTCCGGGTAGAGCTGCATGTCGGACTCGTGGATCGCCTGGAAGCCACGGATGGAGGAACCGTCGAAGCCCAGGCCGTCGTCGAAGACGGACTGGTCGAACGACGAGACCGGAATCGTGAAGTGCTGCATGATGCCCGGGAGGTCGCAGAAACGGACGTCGACCATCTCGACTTTTTCGTCCTTGAGGTACTTCAGAAGCTCTTCGCTGTTCGCGAACATTCGTTCCTCCTTGGTCGCGACCCAGGCGGACTGGGGCGACCGCAAGTTCGTGCGGATTGAGATTCCCGATGCGGCTCTGCACCAGAAGATGCCTGCAAAAGTAGTCACTGGCAGTTTCTTGACCGTATCCGGTTTGTTTCAGCCATGTAACACCTGCCCGGTGGCCGAGCAGGTGGACCGCCTGCCGGCGAGGGGCTGCCGGGCACCGGGCTCCGGGGTGCCGAAGGTAGAGTTCGGCCGGTGGAACAGACAGCATCGTGGCTACAGCGCGTCGGCGCGCTCCTCGTCGACTGGATCGCCTCGACCCTGGTCGTGATGCTGCTGATCGGGGCCGGCGGGTGGAGCGAGAACCAGTTCGCCGGGCTCTACACGATGGGCGTGTTCATCCTCGAGAGCACGGTGCTCACCGCCCTGGTCGGTGGCTCCTTCGGCAAGCTGGCCCTGCGCCTGCGCGTCGTACGCTTCGACAGGAGCGGGCGGCCGGTCAGCCTCCTGATGGCGCTGGTGCGCAGCGTCATGGTGTGCCTGGTGATCCCGCCGCTGGTCTTCCGCCCCGATGGTCGTGGCCTGCACGACATGGTCGCCGGCACGTCGACGGTCCTCCTGCGAGACGTCATCAACGGGGTTGGGTCGCGCGGATAGATTGGGGCCTATGCGCCTCACCGATCGACGCTTCCGCACCCGACTGGCCTCCGCTGCCGTCGTACCCCTCCTGGCCCTCACCGCAGCCGGCTGCGGGGCCGACGACGACACGGCCTCCGGCGCCGACGCCCCGTCCTCGAGCAGTACGCCGGAAGCCGGCGAGGGCTCGTCCGCCTCGGGCAGCGGGAGCCAAGCAGCTCCCGTGGGTGATGAGGTCGACGCCGAGGAGTTCGCGACCACGATCAAGGACTCCTTCACCAAGGTCGACACCGCCAGCGTGAAGATGGAGCTGGTCAACGCCGGCCTGGCGATGACCGCCGACGGGAAGCTCGACTACACCGGTGACGCGCCGAAGATGTCGATGACGATGTCTGCCCCGGCCTTCGGTGAGCAGGCCATCAAGGCGCGCGTGGTCGACGGCAAGATGTACATGGCGATGCCGATGCTCGGCTCCGGCACCTCCGACACCTTCTTCCAGATCGACCTCGACGACCCCGAGAACCCGCTGGCGCAGAGCATGGGCGGGTTGTCGTCCTTCGACCCGAAGTCGACGGTCGAGATGTTCGGCCAGGGCATCGAGAAGGTGACGATGGTGGGGGACGACTCGGTCAACGGTGTGCACACCCAGCACTACGTGGTGACCACGAACACCGAGGAGTTCGCCAAGTCCCTCGGTGATGACGCCGACCTCGTGCCCAAGGACCTCACCTACGATGTCTGGCTCGACGACGAGGGCCGGATGGCGAAGATGGAGGCCGAGCTGGACGCGCAGGGCTCCATGACGCTGACCATGTCCGACTGGGGTGAGCCGGTGAACATCGTCGCCCCGCCTGCGAACAAGATCCAGGACTTCCCCAGCGGAACGCCCTCGCCCTGACCCGAGCGGACCAGGGCAATCTCCCCATTTCGGGCGATGGCCGCGGCTCGGTGCCTCTGGTGCAATCGGTGGTGCGCCGGAACAGACCGGCACTGACGAGGAGATGCAGATGAACATCAACCGGATCATGCAACGGAGCATGATGGTCGGCACCGGGGCCGTCGCAGCCATCGCGTTGAGCGCCACGAGCGCCAGCGCCCACCACTGCTACATCCCGATGTACAGCCTCAACGGGCCGGTGTCGGCGAACTGGGAGGTGTTCAGCGCGGAGGACGGTGCCGCCATGTTCACCGGCTTCACCGCCGAGTGCGACGAGCAGGTGGACGCGGGGTACGCCGCCCTGCGCGCCGAGAGCATGCCGGTGGGCATCAAGATCAAGGCATCGATGACCATCGGTGACCCCAAGGATGAGGGGAAGATGAACCCGAACGGTGCCAACGGCAAGGGCCTTGAATACTTCGGGGCCGGCTCGACCCTCGCCGACGAGATGGTCGGCACCTGGCTGATGGCGGCAACCGAGACCAGCTGCCCGGCCTGACCCGGCGTACCGGTGCCGTCGGGCAGGATGTGAGCAGGAGGGTCAGCGACCACGCAGGTTGCCGCGCTGGCCCTTCATGCTCGTCGGCACCGGGCCCTTGGGCATCGGGATCGCGGAGCGGTTCGCGTCGAGGGCCTTGATGCGGTAGAGCAGGTCCGTCATCTCCTGGCCCTTGATGTTGCGGCCGAGCTTGGTGACGTGCTTGACGAGCTTGTCGAGCGGCACCTCGCCCTCCCCGTTGCCGCAGACCACCTCGTGGATCGGGGTCTCGGACGCGACCCGCTCGTGCTTGCGGCGTTCGTTGATCAGCAGCTGCTTGACCCGGGCGGAAGAGCCCTCACCGACCAGCACGATCCCGGGCGGGCCGATCACCCGGTGCACGACGTCCTGCTGCTTGGTGAAGGCCACCGCGGGGTCGGTCTTCCAGCCACGTCGCAACATGCCCAGGGCCGCAGCGGCGGCACCCTTCTGGCCGTCCATCTGCATGAACGCGGCCTTCTGGGCGCGGCGCCCGAAGATGATCATCGCGAACAGCAGGCCGAAGAGCAGTCCACCGATGACCGGGAACAACCAGATCGGGCCGGGCAGGAAGTAGAACAGCGCGAAGCCGACTGCGGCGCCCACGATGAAGGCGCCGAGCATCCACAGACCGAGCCGGGTGTCGGTCTTCTTCGCCATCTTGTAGGTCTGGACGAGTTGCTTGCGGCGGCTCATCTTCTCGGGTGCCACAGGAGTCGACATGGTGTTGGCCTTCTGGATATCAGTGCGAGTGATGCGGGGTGGAGACTATCGTCAGGCGAGCTGGCGGCGTTCCATCGCCTGCTTGTAGAGACGCCCGGCGCGGTACGACGAACGCACCAGCGGACCGGAGAGCACACCGGAGAAGCCGATGTCCTCGGCCTCCTCGCTGAGCTCGACGAACTCCTGGGGCTTGACCCAGCGCTCCACGGGGTGGTGGCGCAGCGAGGGGCGGAGGTACTGCGTGATGGTGATCAGCTCGCAGCCGGCGTCGTGCAGGTCGGTGAGCGCCTGGGAGATCTCCTCGCGGGTCTCGCCCATGCCCAGGATCAGGTTCGACTTGGTGACCAGGCCGAACTCGCGGGCCGCGGTGATGACACCGAGGGAGCGCTCGTAGGTGAAGGCCGGACGGATCCGCTTGAAGATGCGCGGCACGGTCTCGACGTTGTGCGCGAGCACCTCGGGACGGGACTCGAAGACCTCGGCCAGCAGGTCGGGCTTCCCGTTGAAGTCGGGGATCAGGTTCTCGACGCCGGTGCCGGGGTTGAGCTCGTGGATCTTGCGCACCGTCTCGGCGTACAACCAGGCGCCACCGTCGGGCAGGTCGTCGCGGGCGACGCCGGTGATGGTCGCGTAGCGCAGGTCCATCTTCTGCACGGACTCGGCGACGCGGCGTGGCTCGTCGCGGTCGAGGGGCTGGGGCTTTCCGGTGTCGATCTGGCAGAAGTCGCAGCGTCGGGTGCACTGCTCACCGCCGATGAGGAAGGTGGCCTCGCGGTCCTCCCAGCACTCGAAGATGTTGGGGCAACCCGCTTCCTGGCAGACCGTGTGGAGACCCTCGGACTTCACGAGCTTCATCAGCTCGTTGTATTCCGGGCCCATCTTGGCCTTGGTCTTGATCCACTCGGGCTTGCGCTCGATCGGGGTCTCCGAGTTGCGCACTTCGAGTCTCAGCAATTTGCGCCCGTTCGGGGCGGTGGGCGAGGTGGCCTGGTCGGCTGGAGCTTGCGTCACGGCCGCCACTCTACGCCCGTGACGAAGGCCACCCCAATCGACTGCGAACCCATCGGTACGCCGTGGATGCGCCCGGTGCGGGCACCCGGGTCAGGGCACGTCGCGCCGCCGGAAGGAGGCGATCGAGAGAGCGGACACGATGGCCAGCAGGACCGCGTAGTAGACCACGCCGTGGGCCAGCGAGAGCGTGACCATGGCGTCGCTGCAGTCGCCCATGTCGCAGATGTAGTCGCCCCGTGGCCAGTACTCGTAGCCGTCCTGCAGGACGGCGGCCGCGTTGGAGTGGAACATCCATCGTTCCGGGTCGTCGAAGGGGAGCACGGACATCAGGATCGACCCGCCGATGGCCCCGGCGAGCAGCAGCCCGAGGCAGGCCACGGTGCTGCGGAAGAGCATGGTGACGGCAAACCCCATGAGTGCGGCGCCACCGGCGAAGAGGAGCGAGCGCAGTGCCAGTGCTCCGACGTCGTCGCCGGAGCCGGCCAGCGGGACGTCGCGGATCGCCGCCAGGCCGGCGTACAGGCTCCAGAAGACTGCGCTCCCGACCACGGCCAGGACCACGCCGCCGATCGCTGCCGCGGCCGCCTTCGCGAGCCACAGGCGGGCCCGGCGGGACTCGAAGAGCAGCTGGTTGCTCATCGACCCCGATGCCCAGTCGGCCCCGGCGAAGGTGGTGCCGAGGATCATCGCCAGCAGCACCATGAACACCGCCGTCGACAGGCCCGGGCCCTCGAGGGCGTACGGCGTGCTGAGCTGGTCGCGATAGAGGTAGTTGGAGATGTCGTCCTCGAAGAGGAACATGTCGCGGCAGACTTCCTCGAGCTTCGGGTCGTCGGGCTCGAGGCCGTTCTGGCGCGGGTGCGCCACACAGTCGTCGACGCTCTCCTGCTGGTACTGCTGGTTCATCTCCAGCTGGGACCGGGCATCGGCGATGTCGGCATCGCTCAGGGGACGGGTGTTCCACGCGGTGGCCGCGATGAAGATGATCGGCAGCACGACGGCAGCCAACAGGATGAGGAGTGCGGCGCGACGCCACCGCAGGCGGGTGAGCTCGACCTTGAGCAGGTTCATGCGCCGGCCTCCCCACGGGTCGTCGGATCCTGGCGGTTGCTCGTGGCCGAGTCGTCGAGGCTGGTGCCTTCGGTGAGCTGCAGGAAGACGGACTCGAGGTCGGCGCGCTCGGCGACCAGCTCGCTCAGGAAGATGCCCTCGCCGGCGAGGGCCCGGGTGATCGCCTCGGGGGCGTCGGTGTCGACGAGCAGTCGGCCGTCGGTGATGCGGGCGGCGAGGTCGTGCTGGGCCAGGACCCTGGCCGCCGCTGCGGGGTCGGGGACGCCCACGCGCCAGGCAGCGCCCGCGCCGATCAGCTCGTCGACCTTGCCGCTGGCCAGCATCCGGCCGCGGCCGATGATCGTCGCGGAGTCGCAGACCTGCTGCACCTCGGCGAGGATGTGCGAGCTGAGCAGGACGGTCACGCCACGCGCGCCCAGGCCGCGGATGGTCTCGCGGATCTCACGGATGCCGGAGGGATCGAGCCCGTTGGTGGGTTCGTCGAGGATCAGGAGGTCCGGGTCCTTGAGCAGGGTCGCGGCGATGGCCAGCCGCTGCTTCATGCCGAGCGAGTAGGCGCGGAACCGGTCGTCGTCACGGCCGCTGAGCGAGACCGTCTCCAGCACCTCGTCCACCCGCGACTCGGGCATCCCGATGGTGCCGGCCAGGAGCCGCAGGTTCTGCCGGCCGGTGAAGTTGGGTGCGAACTTCGGCGCCTCGACGACCGCGCCGATGCGGGGGAGGACGTCGGACAGGTCGCGGGGCACCTCGCGCCCGAAGAGGCGCATCGTGCCGCGGGTGGGGCGGGCCAGCCCGAGGAGCATCCGGATGGTGGTGGTCTTGCCGGAGCCGTTGGGCCCCAGGAAACCGTGGACGCCACCTGCCGGAACCGCCAGATGCAGGTCCTCGACGGCGACGCCGACCCCGTGTCTCGTGCGGAACTCCTTGCGCAGACCTGCGGTCTCGATCACCAGCTCGCTCACGCGCTACCCCCTCCGTGTCGGGAGAATCCTGACAGCAGGTGGTCGTGGCGGCGCCGCGCCGCGCCGTACGACGTCCCCTGGCCGCAGCTCGCTCACCCACCCACCCACCCACCCGCGTTTGGATAGTCCCTAACGTCCGGCAGGTCCCGGGGCCCGAATCGCATGCCGCTGGTTAGGGACTATCGGGGGAAGTGGGGATGGAGGCGGCGGGATCAGGCGCCGGGCGTGAGCAGCTTGAGCCGGGGCGGCTCGGGACGGGCTTCGTAGTCGGGGGTGGGGGTGTAGTCGCCCCAGGCCAACAGGTCGGCCACGTGCTTCTCCACGCTCGGCACCACGTCTGCGGTGGTGACGTCGCGGCCGAGCTCCTTCGACAACGAGGTGACTCCCGCGTCGGCGATGCCGCACGGCACGAAGCGGTCGTACCAGCTCAGGTCGACGTCGCAGTTGAGCGCGAAGCCGTGCATGGTGACGCGCTTGGAGACTCGCAGCCCGATCGCGGCGATCTTGCGCTCGGGGCCCCTGGCGTCGGCCTGCAGCCACACGCCGCTGCGTCCGGGGATGCGCGCCGTGGTGACGCCGAAGTCGGCGCACACGCGGATCAGGGCCTCTTCCACACGGCGTACGTAGTCGACGACCTTGACCCGCTCGGGGAGCTTCACGATCGGATAGCCGACCAGCTGCCCCGGTCCGTGGAAGGTGATCTTGCCGCCCCGGTTGACGTCGATCACCGGAGCGCCACCCGGGTCGAGCGGACGCTCGTGGGCGTCGGTCCTGGTGCCTGCGGTGAACACCGGGGGATGCTCGAGGAGGAGCACGGTGTCCTCAGCGCCGTCGGCGACGGTGGCGTGGACCGCTCCCTGCAGGTCCCACGCCTCGAGGTAGTCGACGGCCTGGTCGCCCAGGCCCACTTCACGGAACTCGAGTGGCACGGGATCGACCCTACTCCGGGTCGATCCGGCCCCGCCCCCGACCCGGTCACGGGCCTTCGGGGCGACGTCCTCGGAGCTGCGCGAGGGCCTGTGGACAACCGGATGCGACGAGACGCTCGTTGGGCAAGGGTGGAGCCATGGCTTCCCGCAGGCTGGTCACCGGTCTCCTCAGCGTCGTCTTCGTGGCGGCGTCGGTGGCCGGTATCCTGTGGCTGTCCCACCGCACTGCTCCGACGTCCTCCACATCGAGTGCCCAGGAGACTCCGGTCGACGTGCGGATGGGCGGGAGTGCGCAGGCGGCCGCCGTCGCAGGCGGGGCGTTCGGGGTGGGTGAGGCCCGCAGGTCGGCGAGGGAGGTCCTGGATCGCTGGGACCGCAGCCGGGCCTCGGCCTACTCCGATGGCGACGTCCGTGCGCTGCGCTCGCTCTACGCCCCGGGGAGCCGGTCAGGAGACACCGACGTGGCGTTGCTGCGCGACTACCTCGGCCGGGGGCTGCGGGTGGAGCACCTGCGCATGCAGGTGCTGGCCTTCCGCGTCCTGTGCCGTACGCCGTCACGGCTGGTCGTGGAGGTCACCGATCGACTGGACGGCGCGGTGGCCGTGCAGGGCGACCAGCGCACCGCACTGCCCGACGACCGAGCCGACCGGCGACGCATCGCCATGGTCCGCCGAGACGGATCCTGGCTGGTCTCCGAGGTCCGCTGACTCAGCGTGGCCTGAGTGCCGAGGTGACCACGTCGCGCACGTCGTGGTCGGCGAACTCGTAGCCGGTCTCCACCAGGGCCGTGGGCTGGGTGCGCATGGAACCGAGGATCTCCGGGGCCATCCGACCGGCCGCGCGACGCAGCACGAACGCCGGAACCGCCAGCCGGGGCTTGCTCCCGAGAGCGGTGCACACGACCTCAGTGAACTCGGCATTGGTCGGGGTGATCGGGCAGCAGAGGTTGAACGGCCCGTGTGCCGAGTCGTGCTCGGCCAGGTGGGCCACGGCCCCGACCCAGTCGCGCAGCGAGATGATCGGGAAGAACTGGCTACCGCTGCCCAGGCGGGCTCCGAGCCCGAGCTTGAAGGGCAGCAACATCGGCTTCAGCGGGGGATGGGTGCGGTCGATGACCGGGGCGGTGCGCAGGATCGCGACCCGCGCGCCGGCGTCGACCGCAGGCCGGGCGGCGTCCTGCCACAGCTGCGTCACACCGGTCAGGAACGCCTCGCCCTGCGACTGGTCGTCCTCGGACAACGTCTGGTCGCCGTGGTCGCCGTAGAACGAGATGCCGCTGCCGGCGAGGTACGCCGGGGAGCCGGCGCCACTGCGGTGGCTCCGTGCGGTCGCGTCCGCCAGCACCCGGGTCGTCGTGACCCGGCTGCTGACCAGGTCAGTCGCCCACTTCTTCGAGTGGGGATTGCCGATCAGCGGTGATCCAGCGAGGTTGATCACCACGTCCGCCGCGTCGATCACCGACTGGTCGACCTCGCCCGCATACGGGTCCCAGGCGGACTCGTCAGCGGCGCTGGCCTCCCGGCGTACCAGCCTGGTCACGTGGTGGCCGCGGTCCTGCAGGGCGGTGACCAGGTTCGTGCCGAGGAACCCGGAGGATCCGGCGATGACGACGTCCATGCTGACCAGCCTGCCATGGGCGGCAAGCGCCCGGACCTCGGCGGAGTCGTGCGGATTCGCCGGAAATGCACCGAGCCGGCACGTGGTGACGCCTGTGCGTCAACTCGTGCCGGCTCGGCGTGGGATCAGACCGGTGGGGCCAGACCTGTGGGATCAGACCTCGAAGGAGCCCGACTCCACGCGCTGCTTCACGTCCTGCAGGAAGCGCGCGGCGTCGGCACCGTCCACGATGCGGTGGTCGTAGGTCAGCGACAGGTAGCACATGTGACGCACCGCGATCGTCTCGCCGAGGTTCGGGTCGTCGATGACGACCGGGCGCTTGACGACCGTGCCGGTGCCGAGGATCGCGACCTGCGGCTGGTTGATGATCGGCGTGTCGAATAGTGCACCCACGCTGCCGGTGTTGGTCAGCGTGAACGTGCCGCCGGAGAGCTCGTCGGGCTTGACCTTGTTGTTGCGGGTGCGGTCGGCGAGGTCCGCGATCTTGCGGGCCAGGCCGGCCACGTTGAGGTCACCGGCGTTGTGGATCACCGGGCTGAGCAGTCCGCGCTCGGTGTCGACCGCGATGGCCAGGTGCTCGGCGTCGAAGTAGGTCACCTCGCCCTTCTCGGCGTCGACCTGCGAGTTCAGGGCCGGGTGGGCCTTGAGGGCGTCGATCGTGGCCTTCGCGAAGAACGGGAAGAACGACAGCTTGACGCCTTCACGGGCGAGGAAGTCGGCCTTCGACTCGTTGCGCTTGCGCGCCACGTTGGTCACGTCGACCTCGACCACCTGGGTGAGCTGCGCCGAGATCTGCAGCGACTCGACCATGCGCTTGGCGATCACCTTGCGCAGCCGGCTGAGCGGCTCTGTCTTGCCACGCAGCGGCGACGGCGCGGACGGAGCCGGGGCCGCCGGCGACGCAGCCGCGGCAGCGGGGGCTTCGGCAGCAGGAGCGGCCGGGGCCTCCTTGGCCTTGGCGGCGTCGAGCACGTCCTGCTTGCGGATCCGGCCACCGACACCGGTGCCGGTGATGCTGGCCAGCTCGACACCGTGCTGGTTGGCGAGCTTGCGCACCAGCGGCGTGACGTAGCCGGCGTCCTCGTTGACCGAGGATGCCGCAGACTTGGTCTCGGCAGCTTGGGTCTCGGGAGCCTTGGACTCGGCAGGCTTGGACTCCGCAGCAGGCTGGGCCGGTGCCTCCTCCTGCTGGGGCTCCTCCGTGGCCGGCGCTTCCTTCGGGGCCTCCTCGACGGGCGCCTCCTGCTTCGGCTCCTCCTTGGGGGCCTCTTCCTGCTTCGGCTGCTCCTGGGGAGCCTCCGCGGCTGCCGGGGCGGCGCTGCCGTCCCCGATCTTGCCCAGCACGGCGCCGACCTCGACGGTCTCGTCCTCGGCGACGCTCTGCTCGAGGAGAGTGCCGGCCACGGGCGAGGGGATCTCGGTGTCGACCTTGTCGGTGGAGACCTCGAGCAGCGGCTCGTCGAGGGCGACCTCGTCGCCGACCTGCTTCAGCCAGCGGGTCACGGTGCCCTCGGTGACGGACTCACCGAGCTCGGGGAGCTTGACCTCGGTCCCGCCGGCGTCCGAGCCACCGGTCTCGGCGGCCGGGGCGGGGGTGTCCTCCTTGGCTGCGGGCTCCTCCGCGGGAGCCTCCTCAGCCGGAGCCTCCTCGGCCGGAGCCTCCTCGGCGGGCTCTTCCTCGGCCGGGGCTTCCTCGGCGGACTCGGACGATCCGGCGTCGGCCGAACCGCCGCCCTCGCCCTCAGCGCCGATGATCGCCAGGAGCCCGCCCACCTCGACGGTGTCGTCCTCGTTGGCCTTGATCTCGAGCAGGGTTCCCTCGGCGGGCGAGGGGATCTCGGTGTCGACCTTGTCGGTCGAGATCTCGAGCAAGGGTTCGTCCATGGCCACCGAGTCGCCGACCTGCTTCAGCCAGCGGGTGACGGTGCCTTCGGTGACGGATTCGCCCAGCTCCGGGAGGTTGACTTCGGTGGCCATGTGTTTCCTTCGCTCGAATCTTCGTGGGTCTTGTTCAGATACTGGGGTGTCAGGAGTGCGCGTGCAACGGCTTGCCGGCCAGGGCCAGGTGTGCCTCGCCGAGCGCCTCGTTCTGGGTGGGGTGGGCGTGCACCAGTGGTGCGACGTCCTCGGCGAAGCCTTCCCAGTTGTAGATCAACTGCGCTTCACCGATCAGCTCACCGACTCGGGCGCCCACCATGTGTACGCCGACAACGGGCCCGTCCTTGCGACGGACCAGCTTCACGAACCCCTGGGTCTTGAGGATCTGGCTCTTGCCGTTGCCGCCGAGGTCATAGGTCAACGCCTCGACCTCGCCGTACTTCTCCGTCGCCTGCTCCTCGGTGAGCCCGACGGAGGCGAGCTCGGGGTCGGAGTAGGTGACGCGCGGGATGCCGGTCTCGTCGATCGCCGCCGGGTTGAGGCCGGCGAGCTCCTCGGCGACGAAGATGCCCTGCTGGAAGCCGCGGTGGGCCAGCTGCAGGCCCGGGACGATGTCGCCCACGGCGTACACGCCCTCCACGTTGGTGCGCAGGCGCTCGTCGGTGGTGACGAAGCCGCGGTCCATCGCGACACCGACGCTGTCGAAGCCGAGGCCGTCGGTGCTGGGGCCGCGGCCGACGGCGACGAGGAGGATCTCGGCCTCGACCGTCTTGCCGCCCTCGACGGTGACCACGACGCCCGAGTCGGTGGTCTTGACCGACTCGAAGCGGGTGCCGGTGAGGAAGCTGATCTTGCGCTTGCGGAAGGCGCGCTCGAGCACCTTCGACGACGCGGCGTCCTCGGCCGCGACCAGGCGGGGGAGAGCCTCGATGATGGTCACGTCGGCGCCGAACGACTTCCAGACGGAGGCGAACTCACAACCGATGACACCGCCGCCGAGCACGATCGCCGACTTCGGGACCCGGTCGAGCCGCAGCGCCTGCTCGGAGGTCATCACCCGCTCGCCGTCGATCTCGAGGCCGGGCAGCGAACGCGAGTAGGAGCCGGTGGCGAGGACCACGTTCTTACCGGTGTAGGTGGTGCCGCCGACGTCGACGGTCGTGGGGGAGGTGAGCTTGCCCTCGCCCTCCACGACGGTGATGCCGCGCGACTTGATCAGGCCGGTGAGTCCCTTGAACAGCCGGGAGACCACGCCGTCCTTGTAGGAGTTGACCCCGGCCATGTCGACACCCTCGAAGGTGGCCTGGACGCCGAACTGGGCGGCGTCCTTCGCACTCTCGGCGACCTCGGCCGCGTGCAGCAGGGCCTTGGTCGGGATGCAACCGACGTGCAGGCAGGTCCCGCCCAGGTTGCCCTTCTCGACGAGGGCCACGGTGAGGCCCAGCTGGGCCGCGCGCAGGGCGCATGCGTAGCCCCCCGAGCCGGCGCCGAGAATGACCACGTCAAAGGTGTTGCCGGTCTGCGGTGTTGCCGCTTCCGTCACGCTGTCCTCCACTCTTGATGAATCGACGTCGCCCATCTTTGCACTAACCCCGTGACGCCCGACACCACCCTTGGGACTGGCGGACTTCCGGCGCCGACGGGGGTCGGTGGGTCACACTGTTCGCATGGGCCTGTTCGACCGATTCCGACGACGTTCCCGCGTCAGCCGCCCCACGGGCGGCGCGCGCACGGGTTCGACCACGGTGCGCGCCTCCGATGCCGCCGACACCGCGCACCTCGAGAACTTCGTCTCCACGCGGCGAGGTGTCGAGGGCTTCGTCGAGCCGCGGACGGCGGTCAGCGACGTCACGCTGCTGCTGGTCGCGCACGACGGCGAGTGGACCCGCCGTCGGGTGCCGTCGGTGGCCTGGGCGCACAACTTCGCCAACAAGCACCAGGTGCCGTCGTACGACGCCGCCGTGGTCGGCGTGCCGCAGCGGATGCGGGACTACAACCGGCGCAAGAAGCAGCAGGGCCTGTGAGTGCGGAGGAACGGCGCCGGATCATCCTGCTGATCGATGCCGATAACGCGCAGGCCAGCAAGATCGACGTGGTCCTCGAGGACCTGGCCAACGAGGGCGAGGCGAGGACCCGCCGAGCCTATGGCGACTGGGACGACACCCACCTCAAGCACTGGAAGGACGTGCTCCACGAGCGTGCCATCCGACCGATCCAGCAGTACGCACTGACCAAGGGCAAGAACGCCAGCGACATCGCGCTGGTCGTCGATGCGATGGACCTGTTGCACCGCGACCGGCCGGATGCCTTCGGGCTGATGTCCAGCGATGCCGACTTCACCCCCTTGGTGATGCACCTGCGCGAGCGCGGCGCCGACGTCTTCGGTTACGGCGACTCGAAGTCACCTGCCCCGTTCGTCAATGCCTGCACGCGGTTCCTCCACCTGGACAAGGTGAATGCCTCGGCGCACGAGCCTGACGAGTCGGTCGCGTCGACCACGGGAACCCCACCCGACCGCGTCCCGACGCAGAAGCTCCGGGGCGATGCCGGCTTGGTCAAGCTGCTTCGCGACGCCGTCTCCGGGAGCGCGGACGACTCCGGGTGGGCTCGTGCGTCCACGGTGGGACAACGCATCCGCAACCAGTCGTCGATGGATCCGCGCAACTACGGCTATGCCCGGCTCACCGACCTGATCCGCGCGACGGAGCTCTTCGAGACCAAGGATGACGCGACGTCGAGCATGGCCTTCCGCGACGTGCGGTCGTCCCGAGGCGAGAGCCCGGCCGCGAAGAAGGCCGTGAAGAAGGCGGCCACGAAGCGGCCACCGGTGAAGAAGGCTGGGGCGACGGCCCCCGAGAAGCAGTCGGGAAGCGCCTGAGCGGCGCGACCCGGCTCAGGTGAGGTCGGCCAGCCCCGCGACGTACTCGACCAGCGTGGCCACGCCGAAGCCCGTGCCGCCGGGCGCCATGTAGCCGTGGGCGCCGCCGGTGTTGTAGCCGGGACCGGCGATGTCGAGGTGGCCCCAGGGGAGTCCGTCGGTGAACTCGCGCAGGAACGCGCCGGCGAAGAGGCCACCACCCCACCGCACCCAGTCGCTCTGGGCCAGGTCGGCGACCTTGCTGCTCCGGACGCGCTCGTGCATCTCGTCGGGCAGCGGCATCGGCCACACCGCCTCGCCGGCGACGTCGGCCGCGACACGGAGGTCGGCCACGACGTCGTCGGTGCCCATCAGGCCGGCCACCTTCTCGCCCAGCGCGACCACCATCGCGCCGGTGAGGGTGGCGATGTCGACGATCGCGTCGGGCTTCTCCTCGGTGGCCATGACGAGCGCATCGGCCAGGATCAGACGTCCCTCGGCGTCGGCGTTGGTCATCTCCACCGTCGTGCCACCGCGCATGGTGAGCACGTCACCGGGGCGCATCGCGGCCCCCGAGATCATGTTCTCCGCCATCGGCGCCCAGGCGGTCACCTTGACGGGCAGGTTGAGCCGCGCGATCAGGAAGAGGGCCTGGATGACGCTCGCGGCGCCGGCCATGTCCTCCTTCATCGAGACCATGGATGCGGGCGGCTTGATGGTGTAGCCGCCGGAGTCGTAGGTGATCCCCTTGCCGACCAGCGCCACGTGCTGGGTGGCTCCTTCGGGGCTCCAGGTCAGCTTGACCATGCGCGGGGGAGTGGCGGACCCACCGCCGACGGCGAGGATGCCGCCGCAACCGTCCTTGGCGAGGTCGTCCTCGTCCCAGACCTGGATGCCGATCTCGGGGGCGCCCTTGCCCTTGGTGAGCTCCTTGTGCTGAGCGACCACCTGGTCGGCGAAGGTCACCGGGTTGAGTGCGTTGGCAGGGAGGTTGACCCAGTCACGGGTCGCGGTGGCCGCCTCGACGACCAGTTGTGCGCGGTCGAACGCGGCACTCGCCTCGCCCTGGCGGGCGACCGGGCTGAGCACCACGACCTCGCTCGACTTCTCGCTCTGCGGCTTGGTGTCGCGCTTGAAGTCGGTGAACGTGTAGCCACCCAGCAGGAAGCCCTCGGTGACGGCTCGGACCAGCTCAGCGGAGTCGGCAGGCAGGGCCAGCGCGACGGACGCGGCGTTGCTGACGCTGCGTGCGGCGCTGCCGGCTGCACGGCGTACGACGGCGGGCGTCAGCTGCTTGGCATCGCCGAGCCCGACGAGCACCATGAGCGGCGCATTGATGGTGCCGGACGTGGGGACCTTCGCGGTCTCCCCGGCCTTGCCGGTGAAGCCGATGATGGCCAGGAGCGGGCGGAACTTGCGTGCGTAGGCGGCACCGACATCCTCACCTCCCGCGGCGACACTCGGGCCCTTGTCACCCTTCGTGACACCGACGATCACGACGTCGGCCTTGGTCTTGGCGGGGCTGGCATTGCGGAGGGTGTAGGTCGTCACATCCAGCACTGTAGTTGGGATAGGTTCTGAGCATGTCTGATGCCTCCCTCCTCAGGTCCCCGCTCCACGATCGCCACGTCGCCCTGGGCGCCAAGTTCTCCGAGTTCGGTGGCTGGTCGATGCCGTTGGAATACGCGACCGGAGTGGTCAAGGAGCACACCGCCGTCCGCGAGTCCGTCGGCATCTTCGACGTCAGCCACCTCGGCAAGGCCATGGTCACCGGGCCCGGCGCTGCGGCGTACGTGAATGCCACGCTCTCCAACGACCTCGCCAAGATCGAGCCCGGCAAGGCCCAGTACACGCTCTGCTGCGACGACGAGACCGGCGGGATCGTCGACGACCTGATCGCCTACTACCAGGACGACGAGCACATCCTGCTGGTCCCCAACGCGGCCAACACCGCCGAGGTCGTACGCCGGTTGCGGGCCACCGCGCCCGACGGGGTGAAGATCACCGACCACCATGAGGAGTACGCAGTCCTCGCCGTGCAGGGCACCAAGTCCGACGAGGTGCTCAGTGCAGTGGGGCTGCCTGTCGGCCACGACTACATGTCATTCGTCGAAGCCGACTTCAAGGGGTCGGGTGTGGTGGTGTGCCGCACCGGCTACACCGGCGAGCGGGGCTACGAGCTGATCGCCAAGAACGACGTCGTCGGCGCACTCTGGGACGCACTGATGGAGGCCGGCGAGCAGTTCGGCATCCTCGCTGCCGGCCTGGGCGCCCGCGACACCTTGCGCACCGAGATGGGCTACCCGCTGCACGGCCAGGACATCTCGCTCGACGTCACGCCCAGCGAGGGCCGGGTCGGATGGGCCGTGGGCTGGAAGAAGGACGCTTTCTGGGGCCGCGACGTGCTGCTGGCCAAGAAGGAGAAGGGGGTCGACCGGATCCTGCGTGGCCTGCTCGCCGTGGGCCGTGGCATCCCGCGTCCGGGCATGTCGGTGCGACTGACGGCCGACGTCCCGCTGGCCGACATCACCTCCGGCACCTTCTCGCCCACCCTGAGGAAGGGCATCGGGATGGCGCTGCTGCCCAAGTTCGTCGAGGAGGGCTCCGAGGTGTCGGTCGACGTGCGAGGTCGCCGTGAGATCTTCACGGTGGTGAAGCCGCCGTTCGTGGACACCTCCGTCCGCGAGTCCTGACCCGCCCTGCATCCTGTTGACGCGAACGGGCAACTGTTGGTGCGCGAACGGGCAACCGTTGCTGCGCGAACGGGCAACCGTTGGTGCGCGAACGGGCAGCGCTGAGGCGTGACCTCAAATCGTGCCTGTTGGGCGCGCAAGAACTGCCCGTTGGCGCAGCAAGAACTGCCCGTTGGCGCAGCAAGAACTGCCCGTTGGCGCAGCAAGAACTGCCCGTTCGCGCAGCAAGAACTGCCCGTTGGTCAGAGGGGGAGCAGGGTGATGAGCAGGGTGGCGGTGAAGGACACCTCGACGGCGGCGCCGTGGACGTCACCGGTGACGCCGCCGAAGCGGTTGCGGGCGCGCAGGGCGAGGAGCACGCCGGGGACCAGTCCGCACGGTGCGGCCACCAGGAGCTGCACCGCGTCCTCGAAGGCGAGGGTCGCGGTCGAGCCGTCGAGCCCGGCCGACCAGTTGGCGGCGAGCACGACGGCCAGCGCGAGCAGCCCGGCAACCAGGCCGATCGAGACGACCAGGAGCCCGCCCCCGACACTGCCGGACACTGTGGCACCCAGTCCGTCGCGCCGGGCCGCGGGGAACAGACGGGTGCACAGCACCGGGAGCACACCCCGACTGGTGACCAGTGCGAGCAGCAGCACGAGCGGACCGACGCCGAAGGCCAGTGCCTGGGCGAGCAACGCCGCCTGCAGCAGCAGCACCAACACGAGCGTGACCACTCCGAAGGGCCCGATGTCGGACTTCTTCATCACCTCGAGCGCACCCGTGCCGCGACGGCCGGAGCCGAGGCCGTCGGCAGTGTCGGCGAGTCCGTCGAGGTGCATCCCGCGCGTCAGCCACGCCAACGCACCGAGCACGATCAGCGCCAACGCCCAGGCAGAAACGTTCGCGTCGAGACGGCTCACCAGGACCAGCGGGACCCCGGTGAGCACGGCCAGCAGCACCCCACCGAGTGGAGCGAGCGCCATCGCCCGCCCGGCCACCGTCCGATCGACCCGGGTGGGTGCCGGTACCCGGACCGCGGTGAGCGTGCCCAGCATCAACCACAGCGCACTCACAGGTGGACCACCCGCCCGGTGATGCACCAGCGCACGTCTTCGGTCTCGGCGGCGAGCCTGCTGTTCAGCCGTCCCATCTCGTCGCGGAAGCGCCTCAGTGAGGCCCGGTCGGGAACCAGCCCCTGGCCGACCTCGTTGGTGACGGCGACGACGCGACGGCTGGTGCTGCGCCACGCCACGACGAGATCGTCGACCGCCGCTGTCACCTTCTCGGAGGCTCCAGCTGCCCACACGTCGTCGTCCCAGGCCTCGTGCTCGTCCATGACCCGGGTCAGCCACAGGGTCAGGCAGTCGATGAGCAGCGGCCCGCCCGCCGTCCGCAGCAGCCCGACGAGGTCGAGGGACTCGATCGTCGACCAGTGCTGGGGCCGTTGCAGCTGGTGCCGGCGCACCCGCTCGACCCACTCCGGGTCCTCCGAGCGCGGGTACGACGTCGCCACGTAGGTCACGTCCTCGGCGGCGGCCAGCAACCGCTCTGCCTCGGTCGACTTGCCGCTGCGGGCGCCACCGATCACGAGCGTGCGCAGGTGTGCGCGCGGATCGCTGTCACCTGGTGACTGCGCATCGCGCGCATCTGCTCCGGCCGCGTCGCGGTCGTGGGATCGCGGCACAGCGCGGTCACGTGGTGCCTGTGCGTTGCGTGCCCCCGGTCCGACGAGCGAGCCGTCGTCGACGATCCGGGCGCCGTACGCCGCCAGGCGGCGCGCGAGCTCGGGTGCCGGCGGGTTGTGGTGCGAGAGGTGTACGGCGACCAGGTCGGTCGCGTCGGTGATCGCACCGACACCGCGGAGCCGGCGTACCTGGTCGGCGAAGGCAGGGAGATCGAGATGGGAGGTGCCGTGGCTGACGAGGTCGCCGAAGGTCTGCTCCAGCAGCACCACGTCGTACGCCGCGTCCCGTGCCGCGGCGACGGTGGAGGCGGGCAGGGGACCGGTGTCGGTGGCATAGAGCACCCGCCCGCTCGGGGCGGCCACGTCGTAGAGCACGGCATCGTCGGTGTGTGCGGCAGCGAGGACGCGCACCACGCCGCCGGCGAGCACGAGTGAGTCCCCGGGAGCGACCACGTGGAAGCGCACGTGGGTGTCGGGTGCCAGCCACTGCCGGGCCCCGTCGATCACCGAGGCCGGACCGACCACGTCGAGCGGATCGTCGGCCGAGGTGACCCAGGAGCGGTAGAGCAGGAAGGCCGGCGCGGTGTGGTCGGGGTGGTCGTGCGTGAGCAGCACGTGCCGGACCGACGTCAACGACGCGCCACATCGCTCGGCGGTGCGGGGGGTCTCCGGGCCGCAGTCGAGCAGGAAGCTGTCGACCATCGCGCACGTCTGCGCGCGGACCCGGCCCGAGGCGCGAGCGGCCGCGCAGGAGGCGCAGCCACAGAACGGGTTCGGCCAACCGTCGGCCGCGCCGGTGCCGAGCACGCGGATGCTCATCGCAGGAACTCCACGTGGGGGTCGAAGTTCGCCAGTCGTGCCACGCGGCGGAAGGCGCGCAACAACGGAGCGCCGACCAGCAGCAGCAACAGGAAGGTGAAGATGCCACGAGCCAGGTCCCACACCACCGAGGTGGTCAGGTAGTAGCGCACGTAGTTGGTCGCGTTGGTGGCCACCGACGCTCCCTCCACGAAGCTGATGCCCTGACCGTACTGGCCGAAGGGCCAGAACCACAGGTTCATCAGTGCGCCGTAGAGGAGGCCGAGGAAGAAGCCGAGCCCGGCCATCAGGAGCACCTCACGGCGGCCGGGACGCACCGGCAGGCAGCCGGCGAGGAAGCCGACCCAGCCGGCGGCCATCATCTGGAACGGCAGCCACGGTCCGACGCCCCCGGTGATCAGCGCGCCGATGAAGAGCGAGAGCGCCCCCTGCACGAAGCCGAACCCGCGACCGAACACGCGTCCGCCGAGCATGATCAGCGCGAAGCTGGGTTCCAGTCCGGCCACGCCGGGGGAGAGCGCGCGCAGTGCGCCTCCCATCGCCGACAGCATGCCGAGGAGTGCGATTGCCTTGGCGTCGATGCCGCCGGCGTTGAGCTCGGCGAGCACGATCGCGGCGAGCAGCGGCAGGATCAGGGCGAACAGCCACGGGGCGTCCGAGCCGTGGGAGGAGGCCTCCACGCCGCCGGCGGGCTCGAAGACGAACGGCCAGCCGAAGGCGCCCAGGGTCACGATGCTGGCCAGGACCAGCGCGAAGCCGGCCGAGGCGTGCACCCGGATCGCGTGGACGTCACTCATGGGCGCTCCCGGCCAGCGAGTGATCGGTCGAGGCCAGGGCCGCGGCGACGTCGTGCACGGTCAACCACGGTTGCGGCGCCATCACCTTCGCCACCTGGGGGGCGAAGGCGGGGGAGGCGACCACCACGTCGGGGGCAGCACCGTCGGCGACGACCTCGCCGTCGGCGAGGACCACGACCCTCGAGGCCACCTCGGCCACCAGCTCCACGTCATGGGTGGCGAAAACGATGCCGTGGCCGGCGTCGGCGAGCTGGTGCAGGACCGTGATCAGCTGCTGCTTGGCGACGTAGTCGAGGCCACGGGTCGGCTCGTCCAGGAGCACCAACCGCGGCTCGGAGACCAGGACGATCGCCAGGGCCAGCGACAGCTTCTGGCCCTCCGACAGGTCGCGTGGGTGCTGCTCGCCGGGGATGCCGGGGGCCAGTCGGTCGAGCAGCTCCCGGGTGGCACCCTTCGTGGCTCCCGCGTCGCGGTCGGCCGTGGCGCACTCGTCGGCCACGCTCGCGGCGTACAACAGGTCGGCCGGCACCTGCGGGACCAGCCCGACCTCGCCGACCTCCACCCGGCCGGAGGTGGCCCTGTGCAGTCCCACGAAGGTGCGCAGGAGGGTCGACTTGCCCGCGCCGTTGCGGCCCATCAGGGCGACGATCTCGCCGGCGGCCACGCTGAGCGTGACGCCGTTGATCACGGGTCGTCGCGGATAGCCGGCGACCAGGTCCTTCACCGACCCGACCGGAGCTCCCAGGGAGGTCGCGCGGTGCTCCGGGGGAGGTACGTCGGCCAGCTGGGCGCGCAGCTCCACCGACCGGCGCCGGGCGTTGCGCACGGTCAGTGGCAACGGGGACCAGCCCGCCGCCCGCCCGAGCTGGACGACGGGAGGCGCGATCGGTGTGGTGGCCAGGACGGTGGCGGGATCGCCCGTCTCGACGTGGGCGCCGTTGCCGGGCACGTGGATGATCCGGTCGACGTACTGCACCACGCGCTCGAGGCGGTGCTCGGCCAGGACCACCGTCATGCCGAGGTCGTGGACCAGGCGTTGCAGCGTGGCCAGCACGTCCTCGGCGCCCAGCGGGTCGAGCGCGGAGGTCGGCTCGTCGAGCACGAGCACCTTGGGGTGCGTGGTCAGCACGGCACCGATGGCCACGCGCTGCTGCTGGCCACCGGAGAGCTGGGCCAGGGGACGACCGCGCAGGTCGGCCAGACCGAGCAGGTCGAGGGTCTCCTCGACCCGCTTGCGCATGGTGGACGGCGACACACCGAGGGACTCCATGCCGTAGGCGAGCTCGTCCTCGACGTTGTCGGTGACGAAGCCGGCCAGGGGGTCCTGTCCGACGAAGCCGACCACGTCGGCGAGGTCGCGGGGCCGGTGGGTCGCGGTGTCGCGCCCGTCGACGGTGACCCGGCCGCGCAGGGTGCCGCCGGAGAAGTGCGGCACGAGGCCGTTGACGGCACGCAGGAGCGTGGACTTGCCGCTTCCCGTGCGGCCCATCACCAGCACCATCTCGCCTTCGGGGACGTGCAGGTCGACGTCGCTCAACGTGGGGGCGGCGGCGCCCGAGTAGGTGATGGAGACCTGGTCGAAGCGGATCATGCCGCCACCTCGAGCTCGTCGGGCTGCGCCTGGGCTGCCGGGCGGGGCAACGGCGGGGCGAGGAACGCCGGGAGCGCCCCGACCAGGATGCCGACGCAGGCCAGCACCGGCACGGGCGGGACCTTCGCGACGGAGCCCATCACCAGGGTCGTCGGGTCGACCCGCATCTGCCAGAACGTCAGCACGGCCGCGGTGAGGCCACTGGCGACGACGAGCAGCTCGGGGACCGCCTCCGGGTCCGGGCGGTAGCGGGTGCGCCCGGTGCGACGACCGCCGACCACGAGCCCGGCGATGCCGAGGACGCAGCCGACAAGCAGTGCCGGCAGGCCCATCCAGTCGGAGGCTGTGCCGCTGAGGATCCCGTAGACGCCGAGGCAGACGCCGAGCATCCCGGTGATCACGAGGGCGGAGGTGATCCGGCGCGAGCGCGGGTCGGAGACCGTCGTCCGTCCGTAGCCACGCGAGTCCATCGCGGCGGCCAGGTCCACCGACCGCTCCAGGGCGCCCTCGAGCATCGGCATCGCCAGCCGACCGAAGCGACGGATCCGCCCGGTGTTGCCGCCGCGCAGCCTGGCCGCGTCGCGGACCCGACGGGCGTCGGTGGCCAACTGGGGCGCGAAGGTGAGCGCGATGATGCAGGCGACACCGATCTCGTACAACGCCGCCGGCACGTAGCGCAGGAGCTGGCGGGCGCTGCCCAGGGCGTTCGCTGCCCCGATGCAGCAGAAGATCGCGGCCAGCTGCAGCGCGACGTACAGCGCCGACAACAGGGCCTCGAGGGTCACCTCGCCGCCGATCTGCAGCCCGGTCGACTCGGGCAGGGGAAGCTGCGGCAGCGTGAACAGGACGGTCAGGCCCTGGGCGTTGCCCGAGAGCAGGGTCTGGAAGACCAGGTGGACGGCGATCACGAAGAGCGCCAGCTTGAAGAACAGGGCGTACGACGACGCCCACGGGGTGTCGCCACGACGAGCCGACACGACGAACCAGCTCACCGCGATGATCAACAGCAGCGGGACGGGGTTCATCGTGCGGCTCGCCGCGGCGGCCAGGCCGATCGCCCACAGCCACCAGGCACCCGGGTGCAGTGCACGCGGGTGGGTGATCAGGTGGTGTGGGCGCATGATCAGGCTGCTGAGCGGTTGCGGCGGGCCAGGACGAGACCGCCGGCGAGGAGCACCACGATGACGCCGCCGACGCCCAGGAGGACGGGAAGGTTGTCGTCGTCGGACTCGGAGTCGGCCCCGGAGACGTCGGAGCCGGAGGCGTCACCCGCCGCGGCGGTCTGGAACTCGACGGTTCCCTCCTCGGCAGGGGTGCCCTTCTCGGCGGTGTCGCTGGAGCAACCGGTGGCGGGGTAGCCGCTGATGCCGCACAGGCTCGGGCCGTAGGAGGACTTCTCCGTGCGCAGGTCGGGCGCGACGGCCTGCAACGTCTGCAGCCCGGTGGCCTTCGTCGGGACCACGGCACACAACGCCTCGGGTTCGGGGATCTCGGCGCCCTTCGCGGCGTCGGCCTCCACGCCGTAGTCAATGAGGACGGCCACCCGCTTCTGGTCGGACTCGGCCTCCTTGTCGCCGCACACCGACTCGAAGGTGACCTTGCTGAGGTCGGCACGGGGGACGTTGGGGTTGTTGAAGTCGGCGGGGGCCGCATAGCGGTAGCCCTCGACGGTGCCGTCCTTCGGCTTCGACGACGACGGACCGACCGCCTGGGCGACGAACTTGTCGTTGCTCACGCTGAAGTAGGCCCAGTAGCGGTAGACGTCGTCGGCGTGGGCGGTGGACGGGGTCAGGGCGATGACCAGTCCGGCCAGGGCCAGGGACAGGGCGGTGGCGATGGTGGTGCGCAGCGAACGCATTGGGTGGTGACCTTCTCTTGGGTTCGGCACGCGGGGTCGTGAACCGGACCGGAGGAGCGCCCGGCTCCCGTTCCGCAGACCTCGGCGGTTTGGAGCCAACATCCCGTCCGGTGTTCCGGCTTGACGGCTGCGGGTCAGCGCCGGAATCTCACCGGCTTCCCCAGAGCGGGACGTGCAGCACGACGCCACGAGACGACGTACCAGTCCGAAATGTGCCACCGTGCCTCCCGTTCGTCAAAGGCGGGCGCGCTAGTCTCACGCCATGGCCAACGTCCCCCCAGAGCCGACCACCTTCAAACCCAGCCCGGAACCGCCGCGTCCGTGGACCTGGCGCCTCGAGGACGCCTCGGGTGCCGTGGTGGAGATCACCGGCGACCTGGCCGACGAGACGTTCGTCAGCCAGGCGGACGCCGAGTCGTGGGTGGGCGAGTTCTACGCCGACCTGGCCGAGCAGGGTGTCGACGCGGTGACGCTCTTCGAGGCCGACCGCGAGGTCTACGGTCCGATGAGCCTGCACGCCTGAGCCTGCACGCTTGAGCCTGCACGCCTGAGCCTGCACCATGAGTTGCCAGGGCCCTTCGATCTGATCGGCCGGTGATGACGCCGATCGACTGCTCGTCGGCGCAGACGAAGGCGACGTGGAGCGCAGCAGGCGGAGCGGACGGCTCAGCCCAGCTCCAGGATCGCGGCCAGCACCTTCTCACCGAGCGCCCGGTCGGCCTCAGGGTCGCCGCCCGCGGGAAGGTCCGTGCGCGGGGGAGGCGCCTGCTCCCCGGGGAGCAGCACGCGGTGCCCGGCCCCGGCCTCGACGAGGTGGGTGGTGTCCTGTCCGTGGTGGGTGCGACGGGCGACGATGTCCTCGCAGAACGCCGCGGACTGCCACACCCGGTCGTCGCCGCCGGCGCTCACGATGACGGAGGCGTCGATGCGTTCCACCGGGATGTCGTAGTCGACCCGGTTGCCGTTGAGGGCGGCCACGCTCTTCTCGTGCACCTCGCGCGCGTCCGCCAGCGCGTGCCCGGTCTGGTCGACGTACGGAACGCCGGCGATCGGCTCACCGCGCCAGGTCCACTTCGCGTCGTGCACCGGACGGCCGTCCTCGAGGTCCGGGCATTCCCACACCACCGAGGTCGGCGACAGGGCGATCACCGCGGAGACCCGGACGTCACGCGCCGCCAGCAGCAGGGCTGCTTCCGCCCCGAAGGAGACACCGAGGATGCCCACGCGACGGCATCGCCGGTCGAGCTGCTCGAGGTGGGGCAGCAGCGACTCCAGCGGAACCCGCCGCGGGGTCCTCGGCTGCCCGGTGCCGCCGAACCACTGCACCGGGACGGCGTCGATGCCGTGCGTGCGCAACATCTCGCAGCGCTGTGTCTCGAGACGACCGGACGAACCGGAGAGGACCATCAGACCAAGCTCGGAGTGGGTCACACCTTCATGGAACCACGCGTCGTAGGCTGCTGTCGTGCAGCCCTACCTCGACCTCCTCCAGCGTGTCCTCGACGACGGCGCCGACAAGGGGGACCGCACCGGCACCGGCACCCGCAGCGTGTTCGGCCACCAGATGCGGTTCGACCTGTCGGCCGGTTTCCCGCTCGTCACCACCAAGAAGGTGCACACCCGCTCGGTGTTCGCCGAGCTGCTGTGGTTCCTGCGCGGTGACACCAACGTGAAGTGGCTCCAGGACCGCGGCGTCTCGATCTGGGACGAGTGGGCCGACGAGAACGGCGACCTCGGACCGGTCTACGGCTACCAGTGGCGCTCCTGGCCGGCTCCGGACGGCAGCCACGTCGACCAGGTCAAGCAGGTCATCGAGCAGATCCGCCGCGACCCCGACTCGCGGCGCCACATCGTCTCCGCGTGGAACGTCGCCGACATCCCGCAGATGGCGCTGGCGCCGTGCCACACGATGTTCCAGTTCTACGTCGCGCCGCCCCAAGGAGACAGCGTTCGGGGCCGCTTGTCCTGCCAGCTCTACCAACGCAGCGCCGACGTGTTCCTCGGAGTGCCGTTCAACATCGCCTCCTACGCGCTGCTCACCCACATGGTCGCCCAGGTCACCGGGCTCGAGGTCGGTGACTTCGTGCACACCTTCGGCGATGCGCACCTCTACTCCAACCACCTCGAGCAGGCGAGGCTCCAGCTGACCCGCGAGCCGCGTCCGCTGCCGACGTTGACGCTCGACCCGTCGGTCACCGAGATCGACGGCTTCGACCTCGACCACATCACCCTCGAGGGCTACCACCCCCACCCCGGGATCAAGGCCCCGATCGCCGTCTGAGATGCGCGAACGGTGGATTCTTGATGCCCGAACGGTGGATTCTTGATGCCCGAACCGACGATTCCTGACGCCCCGCGGGTCGTCATGGTGGCGGCGTACGCCCGGAACCGGGTGATCGGCGACGGTGGTGAGATCCCGTGGCACATCTCCGAGGACTTCGCGCACTTCAAGAAGGTCACCCTCGGCCACACCCTGGTGATGGGCCGGGCGACCTACGACTCGATCGGGCGCCCGCTGCCCGGGCGTACGACGATCGTGGTCACCCGCCAGCGCGACTGGAGCGCGGGGGAGTACGCCGACAAGGTGCTGGTCGCGCACAGCATTAACGAGGCGCTCGACCTCGCCGCGACCCAGCCGGGAGACACCGTCATCGCGGGCGGCACGCAGGTCTATGAGCAGGCGATGCCGTTCGCCACCCACCAGGTCCTCACCGAGATCGACCTCGAGCCGCAGGGTGACGCCCGGTATCCCGAGTTCAGCCCGGACGAGTGGCGCGAGACCGGTCGCGCCGCGGGCCCCGGGCTCGACTGGGTCTGGTGGGAGCGCACGGCTGCGCCGCCGACGATCGTGGTGGCCGCAGTCGCGTTCGTCCGCGATCGACAGGTGCTCACCGTCCGCAAGCGCGGCACCGGCAGGTTCATGCTGGTCGGCGGGAAGTTCGAGCCGGGTGAGGCGCCCGCCGATGCGGCCCGGCGTGAGGCCGAGGAAGAGGTGGGCCTGAGCCCGACCGACCTCGAGCCGCTCGGCAGCTTCGTCTCGCTGGCCGCCAACGAGCCCGGACACCTGCTGCGCTCCGAGGCATTCCTCGCCAGCCCCGAGGGCGAGCCGAGCATCGACGGCGAGATCGACGAGATGCGCTGGATGGGACTCGACGAGGCCCACGCCGACCTCGCACCGCTGCTGGAGCACCACGTGCTGCCCATCCTGAGGAAGCGCTTCCCGGACTGAGGTCGACGGAGGCGTGCTCCGGGGTCACACGCTCGCGACAGTGGAGGATCCCACGCAGCATGCGCGTGAAATCCTCCGCTGTCGCGCACCCAGCAGGACACCCGGGCGTGTGCACGGGCGTGGCAGGCTGGGCGTCATGGAACTCCGTGTCTTCACCGAACCCCAACAGGGCGCGACCTACGACGACCTCCTGAAGGTCGCCCTGGCCGCCGAGGAACTCGGCTTCGGGGCCTTCTTCCGCTCCGACCACTACCTCGGCATGGGCACCGAGGGGCTGCCCGGGTCGACGGACGCCTGGACGACTCTGGCCGGACTGGCCCGCGACACCACGAGCATCCGGCTCGGCACGATGATGACCTCGGCGACCTTCCGTCACCCCGGCGTGCTGGCGATCCAGGTCGCGCAGGTCGACCAGATGAGCGGCGGCCGGGTCGAGCTGGGCATCGGCGCCGGCTGGTTCGAGCAGGAGCACACGGCCTACGGCATCCCCTTCCCGTCCACCAAGGAACGCTTCGACCGCTTCGAGGAGCAGCTCGCGATCATCACCGGCCTGTGGGGCACCGAGGTGGGGGAACGGTTCAGCCACGGCGGCGCCACCTGGCCGATCACCGACTCCCCGGCCCTGCCCAAGCCGACCCAGGCCAAGCCGCCGATCCTGATCGGCGGCCTCGGCAGACGACGTACGCCGGCGCTCGCGGCGCGGTACGCGGACGAGTTCAACCTGCCGTTCGTCGACGAGCAGACCACGAAGACCCAGTTCGACCGGGTGCGTGCAGCCTGCGAGGAGATCGACCGAGACCCGGAGGAGTTGGCCTGGTCCAACGCGTTGGTGCTGTGCGTCGGGCGCGACGAGGCCGAGATCCGCCGGCGTGCCGAGGCGATCGGTCGTGAGGTCGACGAGCTGCGGGAGAACGGCTTGGCCGGCACCCCCGACGAGGTGGTCGCCAAGGTCAAGCGGTTCGAGGCCCTGGGCAGCCAGCGGATCTACCTGCAGGTGCTCGACCTGGCCGATCTCGACCACCTCCGGCTGGTCGCCGACCAGGTCATGCCAGCCGTCTGAGGCTCGGTCAGGAAGGCGTCGAGACTGGGCACAGGGAGTCGGGAGCACGAATTCGGGTGTCCGCGCAGCCACCTGTGCGCTCAACCCGGGTCCGTGAGCGATAACCTGTCGCCATGACCTCCGCTGCCCCCGCCGCGCCCTTCGGTCGCGTGCTCACCGCGATGGCCACTGCTTTCAACGATGACGACTCCGTCGACTTCGAAGGCACCAAGAAGATCGCGCAGCACCTGGTCGAGAACGGCCACGACGGACTGGTCGTCTCGGGCACGACCGGCGAGTCGCCGACCACCTCGATCGAGGAGGACGGCCAGATCCTGGCCGCCGTCCGCGAGGCCGTGGGCGCCGACATCAAGATCGTCGCCGGCGTCGGCACCAACACCACCGCCCACTCGGTCGAGCTGGCCAGGCAGGCCGAGAAGAACGGCGCCGACGGGCTGCTCCTGGTCACCCCCTACTACAACAAGCCGTCCCAGAAGGGCGTGCTGCACCACTTCCGCCAGGTCGCCGAGACCACTGGCGTCCCCGTGATGCTCTACGACGTCCCGGGACGCACCGGCACCACGATCTCCCTCGAGACCTACGCCGAGGCGATCAGGATCGAGTCGGTCGTCGCGGTCAAGGACGCGGTCGGCGACTTCGCCCGCGGCGTACGCCTGCAGCAGCTCGGCTACGCGGTCTACTCCGGCGACGACATCGCCAACCTCGGCTGGCTGGCCCACGGCGCGGCCGGCGTGGTCTCGGTCGTCGGCCACGTGGCCGGCAACCAGATCAAGGCGATGTCCGACGCCTTCCGCTCCGGCGACCACGCCGAAGCCCTCACCATCTTCACGCGGATGCTCCCCGCGATCGACGCCGTCATGGGCGTCCCCAACTACGGAGCCACCACCGCCAAGGCAGCACTCCAGCTGCTCGGCGTCATCGACAACCGACACGTCCGCAGCCCTCTCGTCGAGCTCGACGAGGAAGAAGTGACCGCACTTCGCACGGGGCTGGAGGCGGCCGGTCTCATCTGAGGAGATCCACTTTGAGCCATCCGCACCCCGAACTCTCCGTGCCGCACGAGCTGCCGAAGGGTGGACTGCGGATCACCCCGCTCGGCGGCCTCGGCGAGGTCGGTCGGAACATGACGGTCTTCGAGTACGACGGCCGCCTGCTGATCGTCGACTGTGGCGTGCTGTTCCCCGAGGACCACCACCCCGGCGTCGACCTGATCCTGCCCGACTTCGCCTCGATCCGTGGACGCCTCGACGAGGTCGAGGCGCTGGTGCTGACCCACGGGCACGAGGACCACATCGGCGCCACGCCGTACCTCCTGCGCGAGCGCGGCGACATCCCGCTGGTCGGCTCCGAGCTGACCCTGGCGCTGCTCGGCTCCAAGCTGCGTGAGCACCGGCTCAGGGAGACGGTGCACCACGTCGTCAAGGCCGGCGACACGATCTCCTTCGGCCCGTTCGACCTCGAGTTCGTCGCGGTCAACCACTCGATCCCGGACGCGCTGGCCGTGGCGATCCGCACCGGTGCCGGGCTGGTCCTGCACACCGGTGACTTCAAGATGGACCAGCTGCCGCTCGACGGTCGGATCACCGACCTGAACGCGTTCGCCCGTCTCGGTGACGAGGGCGTCGACCTGTTCATGACCGACTCCACGAACGCCGAGGTGCCGGGCTTCACCACCACCGAGAAGAGCATCGGCCCGGTGCTCGACTCCGTGTTCCACAGCGCCCGTGACCAGCGGATCATCGTCGCCTGCTTCGCCTCCCACATCCACCGGGTCCAGCAGGTGCTCGACGCCGCGGTCGCCCACGGCCGCAAGGTCGCGTACGTCGGCCGCTCGATGGTGCGCAACATGGCGATCGCCCGTGACCTGGGCTACCTCAACGTGCCGAAGGGTGTGATCGTCGACGCCAAGGAGCTGGCCGACCTCGCCCCGCACAAGCAGGTGCTGATCTCCACGGGCTCGCAGGGCGAGCCGCTGTCCGCGCTGTCGCGGATCGCCCAGCGCAACCACAACTTCGTGCACATCGAGGAGGGCGACACCGTCGTCCTGGCCTCGTCACTGATCCCCGGCAACGAGAACGCCGTCTACCGGGTGATCAACGGGCTCTCCCGCTGGGGGGCCAACGTGGTGCACAAGGGCAACGCGCTCGTGCACGTCTCCGGGCACGCGAGCGCCGGTGAGCTGCTCTACTGCTACAACATCGTCAAGCCTAAGAACGTGCTGCCGATCCACGGCGAGATCCGGCACATGCGCGCGAACGCCGACCTGGCCCGGGCCACCGGCATCGAGAACGTGGTGATCGCCGAGGACGGCGTGGTCGTCGACCTGGTCGACGGCAAGGCGGAGATCGCCGGCAAGGTCGAGTGCGGCTACGTGTTCGTCGACGGCACCTCGGTCGGTGACATCACCGAGTCGTCGCTCAAGGACCGCCGGATCCTCGGCGAGGAGGGCTTCATCTCGGTGATCGTCGTGGTCGACTCGCAGTCCGGCCACGTGGTCAGCGGGCCCGAGATCCACGCCCGCGGCTTCGTCGAGAACGAGCACACCTTCAACGGCATCCGACAGCCGATCATCGACGCGCTGGACAAGGCGATGTCCGACGGGGTCAACGACACCCACCAGCTGCAGCAGACCGTACGCCGAGTCATCGGCCGCTGGGTGAGCAACAAGCACAAGCGTCGTCCGATGATCGTCCCGGTCGTCATCGAGGCCTGAGACCGGCCGCCCGCTCCACTGCCTCTGCACTCACCGGACAGTCCGCAGGCCCTCCTCGACGAGGACCTGCGGACTGTTCGTCATTGCGGGCTGACCCGGGCCGGCGCCGGCTCACGCGGGCCGGCGAGGCTCGACACGGGACCGCGCGGACCTTCGCGTCAGCGGATCCTCGTGCCGTTGTTCCTGATCCGCACGGCCTTCGTGGTGATCACCAGCGCGCGGTGACCGGGGCGGGCGATCGTGATGCGCGCCTTGAGCCTCGTGCGACGATCGGCCTTCCTGATCCGGTGCGCCCGCGACGTGGACCCCTTGACCACCTTGCCGTTGCGCAGCCACTGGTAGCGCACCTTGGCATCGGGAGCGTCCGCCCTGGTCCTGATCTTCTTGGCGCCGATGACGACCTTGACCTTCTTCCTCACCTGGTGCGTGCCCTTGAGGGTGATCTTCCTGCCGGTCCACACCGGGGCTGCGGCTCGGGCCACAGTGCTGCCACCGATCCGGCTCGTCTGCGGGTCGTAGCCGGCGCGGGTGGCGGTGACCACGTAGGAGACGGAGTGCCCGATGTCCTTCAGTCCCAGCGTGTAGTCGTTGTCGGTCGCTCCGGGGATCGGTGAGCCGTCGCGCTCCCAGTGCCGGGCGATGTCGGTCCCGACCGGCCACTCACCCTCATCGCCGGTCAGGGTCTGTCCGAAGACCCGGTTCCCGGTGATGCTCGGAGGGGAGATCGCCGCGAGGCTGCCCCGGACGACGGTGCTGGTGAAGGTCGAGTACTCGAACCCGACCAAGTGTCCGGGGCGTTGGGCGGTCACCCCGACCCGGATCTTCGTGCCGAGGTCCGCCGGGGTGAGCGTGTAGGTGGGCCCGTGGGCGAAGCTCGTGCTCGTGCCCTCGCGGTACCAGGCGTAGCTGTAGGACTCCGGGGAGTTCGTCCAGGTCCCCGGAGAGGCGGTGAGCGTCTGACCGACCTGTGCTGTGCCGGCGACGGAGGGAGCGGCTTGGTTGACAGGCGGTGCGCCGTTCTGCACCGCGTCGGTGGCGGCGGAGAACTCGTCCTTGACGCACGGCGACTGTGCGCCGATGCCGCGGACCCACAGCCGGATCTGCTTGCCCTGGTCCTGCGCCTTCACCGTGTAGTTGAAGGTGCGGTTGTCCAGGTAGGTGTGGGAGGTCGAGGTCGTGGCGGCGTTGTCGCCGACGAACCACATCACCTTCAGGTTCTTGGTGTTGCTGTTCCAGACTCCGGTCCGGGCGGTGACCACCTCACCGACCTTGGGTGCGGACGGCGCCTGGGGGACCACGATCCACGGATCTGTGGTCGCCGCGATCGTGGGACAGGGGACGCCGGGATCCTCGGGCAGCTCGGGAGTTTCACAGTCGAGGCACACGTGCGCGTTGGCGCCGGGTGCGGTGAGCAGGGCAGCGACGACGGTGGTCGCCACCACGGTGGTGCTGGTTCGCAATAGGGTGCGCAGACCCATGGGGTTGACTCCTCTGGTCTCGAGATGGCTCCGCGAGGTCGCCCGATCGGCGGATCGAGGCCGTGCACGGGTCGCCGAGTCTAGGAACGATGCGGGGCCCGGCGCGTCGCCCGAAGGTCGCGACTTCGGGTCAACCTTGGGATGACGGGCGGGGGCGCGGCACCGCCGCCTGGTGCAGCCCGCTCTGGAAGCCGAGGACGACCGCCTGGACCCGGTCGCGGACCTCGAGCTTGGTGAGCAACCGGGTGACGTAGGTCTTCACGGTCGCCTCGCTGAGGTGCAGGCGGGCGGAGATCTCCGCGTTCGACAACCCCTCGCTCAACGCGTGCCACACCTCGAGCTCACGGTCGCTCAGCCGCTCGACGAGGTGCCTGGCCGACGGGGCCGGCGCGGTGGATCCTTGGAGGTAGGCGTCGACCAGGCGCTCGCCGACAGGGCGGGAGAACACCAGCCGGCCGGCGTACGCGTCCCGCACGGCGGCGGTGATCTCCTCCGGTGGGCTGGTCTTGAGCAGGTAGCCGTCGGCCCCCGATCGCAGGGCGCCCGCGACGTGGTCGTCGAGGTCGTAGAGGGTGAGCATGAGCACGGCGGCCCGCAACCTCTGCTCCCGGATCCTGTGCAGCCCGGCCAGGCCGTCATGGGCGGGCATCTCCAGGTCCATCAGGACCACGTCCGCGTCGTGCCGGGCGGCCAGCTCGGCGGCGCGGAGCCCGTGCTCGGCCTCCGCGACGACCGCGATGTCGGCTTCGGCCTCCAGGATCGAGCGGATCCCGTTCCTCACCAAGGGCAGGTCATCGGCCACCACCACGCTGATCATGTGCCACTCCGAGTCGCCGAGGGGAGCGGGAAGCGAGCCGTCACCGTGAAGCCTCGCCTGCCCGGACCGGCAGAGAAGTGCCCGTGGCTGGCGCTGACGCGTTCGCGCAGCCCGGAGAGCCCCCATCCGCCGCTTGGAGTGGAAGGTACCGCGCCCTGGGGTCCGGTGTCCTCGACTTGGACCAAGAGGTGGTGGCGTCGTCGGGCCACCAGCACGCTCACCTCGCTCCCGGGAGCGTGCCGGGCGCAGTTGGTCAGGGCTTCCTGGACCACTCGGTAGCAGGCTCCGGCCAGCTCGGGGGAGGTCGGCGTGGGCAGGTCAACCCGGGCCTCCACCGCCAGGCCGGAACGTCTCCACTGGCTGATCAGCGCCAGCAGCTCACTGCCCAGGGTGGTGCCGTCCAGGGTGGTGCCGGCTGGGGTCGTGCCGGCTGGGGTGGTGCCGGCTGGGGCCGGGCCGGTCTCGCCGGGCAGCAGCGGACTGCTCGCGGTCCGGGCCTGGTCGCCGGCCTCCCTGGCGATGCGCAGGGCGGCGATCGCCTTGTCCGGCGACGGCTCGAGGTTGGCCTCGGCGGCGCTGACCTGCATCAGCATGATGCCCACTGCGTGACTCGTGGCGTCGTGCAGGTCCCGGGCGATGACCACACGCTCGCGTCGGACCGCCTCGGCAACGCCGTTCTCGAGCGCAGCGCGCAGCACCACGGACTCCTCCTGGGCTCGCTGCAGGATGCGGTCGGGCTCACCCCACGCCCGGCTGCTGGTGACCGAGACCAGCAGGAGAGTCGCGATGAAGGCCGTTCCGTCGGTGCCGAACCGCGTGCCCAGGACGATCGCCGCCACGCAGACGATGCCCGCGAGGGCACGGTGCTCCAAGTCGTCGGTGCTGGCGAGCTCCCACAGGACCGCGGCCACGCCGGCCGCCATCAGGAGGAGGGCGTCCGGGTCGTCCGGGGGCTGCACGGCCAGGAGCGCCAACGCGGTCGCGAGGAGGGCAACCGCGATGAGTGGCGTCGTACGCCGGAGGGCGAGCGCCGCGACCACTCCGGCATAGGCGAGGGCGACCCAGCGCTCGTCGGCCCAGCCGTCGACCTGCCACAGGGTGATGGCCGCCACCGACGCGGCGGCTGCAGCCAGGCCCAGGTCCACACGCCACCGCGAGCGCTCGGGCGGGGACGACGCCCCTGCTGACGTGGGTTCGGCCCGCAGGAGCAGCAGGAGCTTGCGCAGCTCCTCGACCGTTCGGGTGCCGCGCTCCCGGATGCGCCGCAGATGTGCCACGGTCGGCGTCGTCCCGAGCAGGGCGTGGTCGATGGCCGACACCATGTCGTGGACCGCCGCGCGGAGGTCGGTGGCCGCACTGGCGGCGACGTGACGCCGCTCGGCCTCGGCCCGGGGACGGGCCAGAGCAGCGGGGTCCGCGGCCGCCAGTCGCTCCGCTTCGGCCACGGCACGGGCTGCGGCCAGGGCGCGGTGGCGCACGAGCCGGCCGAAGAGCCAGAAGGATCCGAAGACGACGAGCGTGACGACCAGCTTGCGGAGCGTGATGCCGTCGCGCATCGCCTCCGGGAGGGCGGTGAGCCCGATCGCGAGGAGGCCGACCCACGCTTCCGGCGTACGCCGCCCGACCCATCCGAGCAGGAGGACGGCGCCGGCAACCAGCTCCAGCGAGCCGTAGCGGCCACCGCTGACCAGTCCGGTCAGGCTGGCGGCACCGAGCAGCAGAACAGGGAGCAGGGGCCGGGTGCGGGCCAGGAGGACGGCCACGGCCATGAGCGGCACCGCGAGGTGTGCCGGCCCGAGTGGCTCGTCGATGAAGAACGCCGTCCACGCGCCAGTGAACAGCGCGGGGAGGAACGTCGGCCACCGGGCCAGCGACAGCCACCAGGTCATGGGAGGCACTGTCCACCAGAATCGACGTCACCGTGCCCGGAACGACGAAACTCCTGCGCGGGTGGTCGCGTCGGTCTCGCGGGTGTGCCGTGGCGCGCGGCCGCGTGTGGTGGCCCAGGCGACGGCCTCGATCAACCTGCGGGCGACGCCACGACCGCGGACGTCGGGAGCGGTGAAGAGCTCGTCCCACGCCACACGGTCTCGGGCCTCCGAGTCCAGAGGGTGATGGTCACGGTGTGACTCCTTCTGCCAGGAGTGCGGTCGCGGAGAAGACCAGGTCGTCGCCGTCGAGGAGGTCGCGGCTGAGGTCGTCGTACGACGCCCGCAGTCTGGTGCGCACCGCCTCGGGCTGTGCCTGCAGGGCCCGGCCGATGACGCCGATGCCGGCCGAGATCCCGCGCCAGAAGTGGTCGGGGCGGATCCGCCAGCTGATCGGCACCTCGACCACCGACACGGCCTCGAGCCCGGCGCCGGTGGCCAGGGCGGCGACACCGTCGCGGGTCCGCTCGAAGTCGAGGTGCGGCGGCAACAGGTCGGCAGGCGGGGGAGTGACCCCGGAGGCGTCCAGCACCCGGGCGAAGAGCTGGCCCTGGGAGGTGGTGCCGGACGGCCACACGGTGAACAGCACCTGTCTGGCCGGCCGGGTGACCCGCGCCAGCTCCGAGACCCCAGCCCGCGGATCGTCGACGTGATTGACCACGAAGTTGGCGACCACGACGTCGAAGAGGCCGGTGGCGAAGGGCAACCGCGGCAGCCCGGCCCTCACCAGGCGGGTTTCCGCGGGCAACACCTGCCGTGCGGCGGCGAGCATGCCCGGGTCGGGCTCCGTGGCGGTCAGGCGAGCGTCGGTCTCGACGATCCGGGCCGACAGCAGGCCGGTGCCCGCGCCCACCTCGAGTGCCGTCGCCCCCGGCAAGAGGCGCGCGCGTTCGAGCAGCAACGGAATCGTGCCGGCGCAGTAGTGCGCGAAGGTGTCGGCGTAGGCACCGGCCACGTCGGACCAGTGGTGGGTTGCGCGGGCCGGGGTGGTCATCGCCGGACAGCCTATGTGCTGCGTCGTGGGCTCACCCGGTTGCCGGGACCACCAGCTCGGCACCCGCTCCGAGGTCGAGGATCTCGTCCATCTCGGCCAGGCCGACCGTGTCGTGCGTGATCCACACGATGCTGCGTCCCGCGCTGGCACTGAGCAGGTCGTCGGCGACTGCGCGTGCCGTGGCCGCGTCGAGATGGGCGGTGGGTTCGTCGAGCACGAGGACGTCGCGTCCGGCGAGCACGGCTCGGGCCAGGCCGATGCGGGCCCTCTCGCCGCCGGAGACCTCGACTCCGCCGTCGCCGACTCGAGTGTGGATCCCGTCGGCCAGGCCGTCGACCCAGTCACCGAGGTGGGCGGCGCGCAGTGCGTCTGCCACCTCGCCGTCCGTGGCGCTCGGTCGGGCCAACCGGACGTTCTCGACGAGCGTCGAGCCGAAGAGGTAGGGGTCGTCGTCGAGCAGCCCGACCACACGGCGTACGTCGTCCCCGTCGAGGTCGGCGACCGGGATGGAGCCCAGGTCGTGGTGGCCCGCCCGGACGGGCAGCAGCTTGAGGAGGGCCAGTGCCAGCGTCGACTTGCCCGAGCCCGACGGCCCGGTGATGCCGATCCGGCGTCCGGGAGGCAGGTCGAGGTCGAGTCCTTGGAGCACCTCCTCGTCGGGCCTCCAACCCAGAGAGGCGTTGCGCACGGAGATTGCCGGAGAGCCGTCCAACGAGGCCGGGGCGGTCGGCTCGGAGACGGCCGGGTCCAGCCCGGTCAGGGAGGTGAGCCGTGCCTGGGCGGCCGACGTGCGCACGAGGAGGGCGCCGGCGTCGGCCAGGGGTGCGGTGACCTCGGCCAGGGCCAGCGGGAGCAGGAGGAGCAGGGCCAGCATCGGCCCGCTGATGGCGCCCTCGGCCAGTCCCGGTGCGCCGATGAACGCGACCGCCACGGTGCCCAGGCCTGCGCTCAGGAGCGCGACCGCGCGGCCGACGGCGACCCCCGCGACGGAGCCCTGGGCGCTCCGGGCCAGGCGTTTCCCGGCGACATCGGCCTCGGACAGGGCCCGCTCGGCGGCACCCCAGACGACCCACTGGCGGGCGGAGCCGATCAGGTCCGCGCTGCGGCGTCCGACCTCGGCACGTGCGTCCACGAACGCGGTCTCGTGCCTGCGCGCGCCCGCCCTCGCGATGAGGAGGGTGGCGCCACCTCCGAGCAGCGCGACCCCGACGACCGGCAGCACGGCCAGGGGTAGCAGGAACCACGCGAGGGTGCCGGCGATGGCGGTGACCCCGAGCCAGCTGGCGATCGGCAGACGGACCCGCAGCAGGTCGTCGAGGTGGGAGTCGACGTCGTCGACGACTCCGGTGAGCACGTCGCCGTGACGGCCGGTGCGGCCCGGGACCAGGGGCACCAGACGGGCGAAGACGCCTGCACGGCGCTCGGCCAGCTCGCGCAGGGCGAGGTCGTGGCCGAGCAGGCGCTCCACGTAGTGCAGTGCAGGTCGAGCCAGGCCGAAGGTCCGCACGCCCACGATGGCAACGGTGAGCATCAGGATCGGCGGCTGCTCGGCACTGCGCGCGATGAGCCAGCCAGCGGTGGCGGTCAGGGCGACGCCGGAGGCAGCGCCGAGCGTGGCCAGCACGGCCGTCAGGGCCCAGCCCCACGCGCCGTCGAGGCGACGCTTGCCGACTCCCGGGCCGGCCGCGTCCACCGGCGCTGACCGCTGGGTACGTCGCGCAGGTGCGGGTCGACGCGCGAGGGCGTCGCCTCGTGCCGGCACGGCTCCCGACTCGGCTCCGGTTCCGTCTCCCGGTTCGTTTCCCGGTTCGTCTCCGGGGAGGGCTCCCGGTCCGCCTCCCGCACCGGTGAGCTCGTGCGGGCGCGGGGCGTCGACGGCGACGGTGGCCAGGTCGATCACGTGGTCGGCGACGTCGACGACCGCCTGGCGGTGTGCCACGACGACGACCGTGCTGGTCTCGGCCACCATCCTGATCACGTCGAGCATGATCCGCTCTGTGTCGGCGTCGAGGTGTGCGGTCGGTTCGTCGAGCAGCACGTAGGGACGCTCGGCGAGCACCACCCGGGCCAACGCCAGCCGGGCGCGCTGCCCGGCGGACAACCCCAGGCCCTCGTCGCCGAGCCGGGTGGCCAGGCCGTCGGGGAGCGCGAAGACGAGTCCGGCCAGGTCGACGGTGGCCAGGGCGGCGTACAGCTCCGCCTCGGTGGCCTCGGGGCGGCCCAGGCGCAGGTTCGCGGCGATGGTGTCCGCGACCAACCACGGGCGTTGCGGGAGGTGTGCAACGCGCGCCTGCCACGACGTACGCCGGACGGCCGCGAGGTCGTCGCCGCCGGCACGGAGCATGCCGCCGGCGACGGGCAGCTCGCCCAGGAGCGTGTGCAGCAGCGTGCTCTTCCCGCAGCCGGACGGGCCGACCACGGCGGTGATCGTGCCCGGCAGCAGCCGTGCGCTGAGACCGCTCACCACCGGTTCGCGATCAGGCCAGGCCAGTGAGACGTCGTCGAGGCGGATGGTGCGCGGTGAGGCATCAACAACTGCCTGTTCGGACGACAAGAATTGCCCGTTCGCGACGCAAGAACTGCCCGTTCGCGTGAGGTGGGTGATCGCGGTGAAGGTGGCGGTGCCCTCGGCTGCGGCGTGGAACTCGGCGCCGACGCGGCGGATCGGCCAGTAGGCCTCGGGAGCCAGGAGCAGCACCGTCAACGCGGTGCGCAGGTCCAGGGAACCGCCGGCCAGGCGCAGGCCGACGCAGACCGCGACCAGGGCCACCGAGATGGTGGCGATCAGCTCCAGGGCGGCCGAGGAGGCGAACGCCAGCTTGAGGGTGTCCACGGTGGCCCGGCGGTGGCGGTCGGTGACCGCGCGGATCTGGGCGGTCTGTGCTTCGGCGCGGCGGTGGGCCACGAGGGTGGGCAGGCCGCGGACCACGTCGAGGAAGTGCCCGGCGAGGGTGCCCAGCGCGCGCCACTGCCGGTCTGCCTTGTCGCGCGTGGTCATCCCGATCAGCACCGCGAAGACCGGGAGCAGCGGCAGGGTGAGCAGCACGATCAGCGCGCTGAGCCAGTCCTGCGCCGCGATCGCGACCAGCGTGATCACGGGCAGGACGACCGCGAGCACGAGCGCCGGCAGGTAGCGGGTGAGATACGGCTCGACGGCCGCCACCCCGCGGGTGGCCAGTGTGGTCAGCTCACCACGACGGCGACGACCGAGGTCGGTCGACGACTGCGCCAGGGCCGAGCGGAGCACCAGGTCACGCAGGTGTACGCCGACCTGCCCCGCCGCACGGGCCGCAGCGGCGTCGACGACACGACCGAGCACGGCCCGGAGGACCGTGATCCCCGCGAACCACCATGCCGCCGCGTGCCAGCCGGTGCCCGACGGCGCGTCGAGCACGCCGGCGACCAGCGCCGCCCCGGCGAACGCCTGGGCGACGACCAGCAGCCCGGTCAGCACGTTGCCGCCCACGACGACGGCCAGCGGGCGCCGTGCCGGAGCCAGGTGGGGGAGGACCTGCGGGTCCAGGGGCTTCATCGCGCACCGGCTCCCTCGGCGGCCAGCTCGGGGGTGGGGATGTGGTGCGTGGCGATCCGCTTGCGGAACACCCAGTAGCTCCACGCCTGGTAGCCGATCACGATCGGCGTGAACACCAGCGCCACCCAGGTCATCACCTTCAGGGTGTAGGCGGTCGCAGCCGCGTTGGTCGCGGTCAACGAGTGCGCGGCGTCCGTCGTCGACGGCATCACGTCGGGGAAGAGCGCCAGGAACAGTCCGGCCACCGCCAGCGCGATCGTGACGAAGGTGCCGGTGAACGCCCAGCCCTCACGACCTCGACTCGCCGCGACGAGGCCGGCAACCAGGGCCAGGGCGGCGACGACGAAGGCCGGTGCACTGTTGCCGTTCCCGGTGATCGCCTGGGTCCAGGCCAGGAAGGCCACCGCGGCCACGGCCGCAGCGGCTCCCAGGCGCAGGGCCAGGGCGCGGGCCCGGTGCCGGATGTCGCCGTCGGTCTTCAGCGCGATGAACAGCGCGCCGTGGGTCAGGAAGAGCAGTGTGGTGACCACGCCGCCCAGCAGGCCGAACGGGTTGAGCAGCGTCAGCGTCGTTCCGGTGAACTCGAACGAGGCGTCGATCGGGACACCACGCACGATGTTGGCGAAGGCGACGCCCCACAGGAAGGCCGGCACCAACGAGCCGTAGATGATGGCGCGGTCCCAGTTGGCCTGCCAGTCGGCCTCGGGTCGCTTGTGCCGGTACTCGAAGGCCAGCCCGCGCAGGATCAGCGCGACGAGGATCGCCAACAGGGGCAGGTAGAACCCGCTGAACAACGTGGCGTACCACTCGGGGAACGCCGCGAACGTGGCGCCACCGGCGACCAGCACCCACACCTCGTTGCCGTCCCAGACGGGGCCGATGGTGTTGATCATGACCCGCCGCTCGGTGTCGTTCCGGGCAAGGACGGGCAGCAGCATGCCGACGCCGAAGTCGAAGCCCTCGAGGGTGAAGTAGCCGATCCACAGGACGGCGATCAGGATGAACCAGACCGTGGTGAGTTCCATGATTGCTCCTAGTAGGCGAAGGTCAGCGGGGCGTCGTCGGCGTCGTCCGAGGAGCTCAGCGACGGGTCAGGCGGTTCCACGAACGGTTCGGCGCCGGCCTTGACGTACTTGACCAGCAGGCCGAACTCGATCACCGCCAGCACGGCGTACAGGCCGGTCAGCACGAGGAGCGAGGTGAGCGCCTCGCCGACCGAGACCCCGGGGGACACCGCGTTGTCGACGGTCATCAGGCCGTAGACCACCCAGGGTTGTCGACCCATCTCGGTGAAGATCCAGCCGAAGGAGTTGGCGAAGACGGCAGCGAACGGCAGGGACAGGGCGAGCCACGACCACCACCTGGCCTGGGGGCGACGACCTCCGCGCAGGCCCCAGAGCAGCAGGGCCGCGCCGGCCGCCGCACCCATGCCGAGTCCGATCATGAAGCGGAACGACCAGTAGGTCACCGGGATCACCGGGACGTAGTCGGTCGGGTGGTAGTAGGCGGCACCCGGATCGGTGCCGTACTCCTCGGCGTACTTCTCGCGCAACGGGTTGATGCCCTCGACCTTGCCGTCGAAGGTGCCGGTGCCCAGGAACGAGAGCAGGCAGGGGACCGTCACCGCGAACTTCTCGTGGCGTCCGTCGGGTGTGCCGACAGTGAAGACGGAGAAGGGTGCGCACGACTCGGAGGTCTCGTAGAGGCCCTCCGCGGCAGCCATCTTCATCGGCTGGACCTCGGTCATCACCTTGCCCTGGAGGTCGCCCGTGATCGCGGTGCCGAGTCCGGCGACCAGCACGATCCAGGCGCTGATCCGGACGCCGGTGAGATACATCGGCCGGTCCTCGTCCTTGGTGCGCTTGCGCAGGTGGAGCCAGGCCGAGACGCCGAGGACGAAGGCGCCGCCGGTGAGGTAGCAGGCGGTGACCACGTGCGGGAAGGCGACCACCTGCACCTTGTTGAACATCACCGCCCAGAAGTCGGTGAGCTCGGCGCGCCCGGTCTCCGGGTTGTAGGAGTGGCCCACCGGGTGCTGCATCCACGAGTTGGCGGCGAGGATGAAGTACGACGACAGCAGGGTGCCGATGTGCACCAGCCACATGCAGCCGGCGTGCAGCCAGCGGGGCAGCTTGTCCCAGCCGAAGATCCACAGGCCGAGGAAGGTCGACTCGAGGAAGAAGGCGAGCAGGCCCTCGATGGCCAGGAACGAGCCGAACACGTCGCCCACGAAGCGGGAGTAGTCCGACCAGTTCATCCCGAACTGGAACTCCTGGACGATGCCGGTGACCAGCCCGATGGCGAAGTTGATCAGGAACAGCTTGCCGAAGAACTTGGTGAGGCGCAGGTAGACCGGGTTTCCGGTGCGGATCCACATGGTCTCGAAGATCGCGATGATCGCCGACAATCCGATGGTGATCGGAACGAAGAGGAAGTGATAGACGGTGATGATTCCGAATTGCCAGCGGGCAATTTCGACGACGTCCATGAGCGGCTCCCGGTGGAGGTTGTCTACGACAACGAGTAGTAGATACGACCGAGCGTAGTACGACGAGGAAGCGTAGGTACAATCGACCGCATGGCAGCCCCGAAGTCCCGCTCGACGTCCCGCCAGCCCGGTCGCGGGTCGAGTCGCCGGTCAGCGCGTCCGTCCAGTCGACTGGGCGACCTCGAACGCGCCGTGATGGAGGTGCTGTGGTCGCCGCCCGACGACAAGGCGTGGACGGTACGTGAGGTGCACGCGCAGCTGGCCGAGACCCGCGACATCGCCTACACGACCGTGATGACGGTGCTGGACCGGCTGGCCAAGAAGGCCGTGGTCCACCAGGAGCGGGACGGCCGGGCCTACCTCTACCGTGCTGCCGCGAGCCGCGGCACGATGACCGCCGACCTGATGCGCGAGACGCTCAGCGACTTCGGACGCGACAGTCGGGAGTCAGCCCTGGTGGCCTTCGTCGAGGACGCCAGCGCCGACGACATCGCCGCGCTCAAGCAGGCACTGGCGGACCTGACCGGTCCCGACTCCTGATCCGATGACCACCCTCGTCCTCGGCGTGCTCGCCGTGCTGCTCGCCGGGCCGGTGCCGTCCCTGATGGCCCGCCTGCCCCGCCTGCGCCGTACGCCGCGAGCCGCCATGCTGTTGTGGCAGAGCGTCGCGCTCGGAGCCGTGCTGGCAGCGGTGGGCACCGGGCTGTCCTTGGTCACCGACCACGCGTGGCGGCGGGCGCCGGACCCACTGGGCTGGGCCATCGCCGGCGTCGCGCTGGCGCTGACCTCCATGGTCGTCGGTCGGCTGGCGCTCAGCGGCCACCGTGTCGGCACCACGTTGAGGACGCTGCGCCGGCGCCACCGCGAGCAGCTCGACCTGCTGTCCTACGACGGCCCCGGTGCGCAGGTGCTCGAGCACGACGTGCCGGTGGCCTACTGCGTGCCGGGCATGCAGGGGGCGCGCGTGGTGGTCTCGGCCGGCGCCCTGCAGCGGTTGAGCGACGTGGAGATCGAGGCAGTCCTGGCCCACGAACGGGCGCACCTGCGGGCGCGTCACGACCTGGTGCTCGAAGCCTTCAGCGTGCTGCACCGGGCGTTCCCGCGCTGGGTGTCGAGCGAGGCTGCGCTGGGGGAGGTGCAGCTGCTCGCCGAGGTGCTGGCCGATCGCGCCGCCACGCGGGTCTCGGGGCCGCTGCCGCTGGCGCGGGCCCTGGTCACCTTGGCTGAGGGGCGTGCGCCGCAGGCCGCGCTGGGTGCCGCGGGTGTGGCACTCGTCGACCGGGTCCGCCTGCTCGACGGGGACGACCACCCGGTCCAGGCGGCGCTGCTCATCCTGCTCGCCGGCTCGGTGATCGTGGCCCCGACTGCCTTCGTCGTGGTGCCCTGGCTGGCCGCGCTCGCCTGACCCGCCCTCCTGTCCGTTGGTCGACCAGGGCGCGCCCCACTTCGTTGGTCGCGCAGGGCGCGCCTCACTTCGTTGGTCGACCAGGGCGCGCCCCACTTCGTTGTCGACCAGGGCGCGCCTCACTTCGTTGGTCGAGTAGGGCGCTCTGCGCCCGTATCGAGACCTGGTGCGTGGGCCCGTGGGTCTCGATACACCGGCTCGTTCCTCGCCGGCACTCGACCAGCGAGCTTCTTGTTGGGCGCCCACTTCGTTGGTCGACCAGGGCGCGCCTCACTTCGTTGGTCGAGTAGGGCGCTCTGCGCCCGTATCGAGACCTGGTCCGTGGGTCCGTGGGTCTCGATACACCGGCTCGTTCCTCGCCGGCACTCGACCAGCGAGGTCTTCGTTGGGCGCGGCTTGTTCGTTGGTCGACCAGGGCGCTGTGCGCCCGTATCGAGACCTTTGTCCACAGGCCAGCAGAGTGCCCTTGTCCGCTTCGGTGTCTGGGGCCGATCCTCGGGTGTGGCTTTCACGTACATGCTGGAGTGCGCCGACGGATCGTTCTACGTCGGGAGCACCCGCGACCTCGAGCAGCGGATGGAACAGCACCGAGTCGGGAAAGGTGCCGACCACACGAGGCGGAGACTGCCGGTTCGGCTGGTCTGGTTCGAGGAGCACGAGAACGTCGGGGTCGCCTTCGCACGCGAGAAGCAGCTGCAGAACTGGAGCCGCGCCAAGCGCAAGGCACTGATCGACCAACGGTGGGAGGTCGTTTCAGCCTCGGCCAGGAAACGGTTCTGAGGCCGTCGTCGGGTCTCGAGCGTGCGTCGCCGATCACTGCGTGATGCGTCTCGATGCGGCCGGCTGGCGACCTGCTCGACGAACGAGGGGTACGCCGCGTCAGTCTCGATGCACCGGCTCGCTCCTCGCCGGCACTCGTCCAACGAAGCGCATGGCCGGCGACATGAACGATCGGGAGAAGGGCCCGGGCGGTGGACATGACAGGAGACCCCGCCCGGACGAGTCCGGACGGGGCCTCCGACGTGCCGTGCTTCGTCAGCTCCAGGTCATCGACGGACGACCCTGATGACGAACTTGTCCTTGCCAGCCTTGATCGTGTCGGATCCGGAGTAGTTGGCGACCAGGTTGTTCTTGCCGATCTTCAACTTCTTGCCCTTCACCTTGATCACAGCGGTGCCGTCGGCGAGCGTCGCCTTGCCGACGACCTTCTTGCCCTTGGTGATGGTCACCTTGCCGGTCACGGCGGTGTCGGGCGCGGTCACCTTGACGGTCACCTTGCTCGCCTTGTTCCGCTTGATCTTCTTCGGCTTCGGCGTGGCCTTGACCGTGGCCGTGACCTTCTCGACACAGTCGAGCACCTTGACGTTGTCGACGTACCAACCGTCGACACCACCACAGCCGTCGCGACCGATGGCGAACTGGATCTGGATGGTGTCACCGGGGGCGACACCTGCAGCGGCCAGGTCGACCTGCGACTCGCCCCAGCTGCCGTACGGCGTGCCCGGGTCGGTGCCCGAGAAGCCCGGCTGGCCCTCGAGCGGGTTGGTGCTCTGCTCGGCCGCGGTGGCGAGCTGGCCCGGAGCGTTGAAGGTGAAGGCCTCCGGGGCGATGGGAGCGAACTCGCCACCGTTGACGCTGAGTCGCACGTTGCCGCCGTCGTAGCCGACCTCGGTCGCGATGTAGTGCTCGAAGGTCATCCGGGGCGCCGAGGCGTCCGCGGGGACCACGATGTCACCACTGGTCATGAAGTTCGCGCTCGAGATGTCGGTCGCGGTGCCGGAGCAGTCGCCCTGGTCGGGCGCGTTGCCCATCGCCACCGAGCTGGTGTGGTCACCGCGGTAGTCCGAGGTGGTGTGCCAGTCAGCCGGATCCGGGGCTCCGCCGAAGACGCTCTCCTGGGAGAGCGTCCAGTTGTCCATGCCGCTCTCGAAGTCCTCGGAGAAGACCTCGTCGGTGGCGAAGTCCTCACCGCACGCCGAGGGGGCGTTCGGGGCGAGCAGCGGCTGCCATCCGCACTCCTCGGTCGGGTCCAGACGGAACTCCACGGCCTGGGTCATCGCGGCGACCTGTGCGCAGTCGTCGGCGGTGATCTTGTCGTAGTTGACCTTGGAGTCGTCCTCGCGGGTCGAGAGCTTCTTGATGGCCTTGTTGGTCAGGTCGGCACAGGAGGCCTCGAGCGAGTTGGCGTGGTCGGTGAAGTTGCTCACCGGCGTCTGGTAGACGGTCATCGCCTGGTAGTAGATGGCCGCTGCCTTGTCGAGGCCGATGCCCTTGACGGCGACATCGTTGTAGGTGCCACCGTCGACGAGCAGCGCGTAGCCGTGGTTGACCACGCCGGAGTTGCCGTGCACACCGCCGTTGTCGTCGGTCGAGCACTTGTACTCGGCGTCCGAGACCTTGCCCGGGTCGCCGTAGCAGGTGGGGTTCCACATGTCGCGGATCGCACCGCCGAAGGCCGCGCTCTTCTCTCCGATCAACCAGCGGAAGGAGTCCTCACGGGTGCCGCTGGCATCCTTGATCGTCAGGTTCACCGGGGTGCCCGAGGCCACCGCTGCGCGAATCGCCTCACGGTCGGTCAGGCCGATCGATGCCGTCGGCGGCAACGTGGTGTCAGGGCTGCTGAAGCTGATCGGGCTGTCGTCGCGGTTGCCGATGATCAGCGCGGCAGCGCCTGCGTCGCGGGCGACCTCGGCCTTCTCCACAAAGGTGCAGAGACCACGGTCGACCATGACGATCTTGCCGGCGACCGCAGCCGCGTCGTCGTACGTCGAGCAACCATCGGTGGCCGTGCCGCCCTCTTCGACGGCGTCGGTCGGGATGACCACGTCGGAGGTGATCGGAGCGTCCAGCACCGGGCCCATGTAACCGCCGGTGAGGCAGTCCTTGGCGATCGAGGCCGGCGAGTTGATCGTGACCAGCGGGTTTGCGAGGGAGTGCGTCGAGCACATGCCCACGGTGCGCTTCTTGGAGAGGTCGCCCTCGCCCTCGTCGAGCCGGTTGTTGATCAGGTCGACGGTCTCACCCCAGATGTCGGAGTAGCCCTCGTTGAGGGCACCCGACTGCCACTGGTAGATCAGGCCGTGGGTGTACTCGGTGTAGGCGTGGCCCCACTCGTGCGCCACGACGTCGTCGGAGGAGACGCCGTCGCAGTAGTTGGTGGTGACACCGTTCCAGTTGGCGTTGGGGCACTGGATGGCGGGGTCGTTGTTGATCGTGTACATCGGGGCGCCCTCGCCGTCGAACGAGTCGCGGCCCCACCCGTTCTTGAAGAACCAGTAGGCCTCACCGGTCGACTTGACCATGGAGTCCTGGTCCGCGTTGACCGTGGCCTCGGGGTCCGGAAGCAGCGGGTCGCCCTCTTCCCAGACCAGCGTGAGGTTGCGGTCCTCGTCGGCCTCGTAGAGCTCGCGGTGGAGGGCGTTGTCGATCATCGAGTAGCGGTTGACGATCTTGCCGGTGTTGGCGCTGAGGAAGACCATGTCGCGCACGTTCTTCTCGTTCGTGACCTCCACCTGGTAGGCCAGCTCGCTGTCGCCCTCGATGCCCTGGACCAGGCCGTGGCGGTAGACGACCAGCTCGGTGGTCTTCGCCTTGACGCCCGTGGTGTCGGACTTGCCGTCGGTCGTCGGCGGCTGGGCCTTGACCAGGGTGACCGCCCGCTTGCCGGCGTCGGCCTCAGTGATCTTGGGGGTCACCGAGAGCTTCAGGTCCGGAACGGCCTCACCGTTCACCCGCGTCAGGTTGCCCTGCTTGTCGACGAAGGCACGGACCAGGGTGCCGAAGACGGGAACGTCCTTGTAGGTCTGGACGTAGCTGATGCTCGTGCCGAGGTTGTTCTTGGCGACGCTGTCGCGGACCAGCTGGCCGCTGTCGGCGCCGAACGCCTCGGCGTACTTGTCGAGGTAGGCGTCTGCCTTGGCTGCGGGGGAGGCGCTGTTGCCCGGCATCAGGTCGGCGCCGCGCGGGGCCCGCACGAAGCCGACCTTCCCGGTGGCGTCCTCGGTGCTGATCGCCGGGTTGCGGTCGGCTTGGTTGCGCATCTCCTGCACCAAGGACTTGTCGTCCTGCTTGGCTGGCGCCGGAGCGGCGCTCGCATTGAGGGCGGGAACGGCGGCGAGGCCTGCTCCCACCACGGCCAGGGCTATGCCCTGCCTGAGGAACTTCACGATGGTGCCCTCCATTTTCAATTTCCTGGTTGCCACGACGGGGGTGTGCCGTGACTCGGGTCACACTAGAAGTTTCGGTCTTGGTGGTCTAGGTCACAATGAAGATTTCCGGTAACGGGTTGGTCACCGCGAATTCTCCGTCGGGGCGTTTCGTCCGGTTTGCGTGGATGGGGCGTCGGAAACGGCACTCGAGCGCGACACGCAACGTGTGGTCCGTGTGACTGGAGTGACGATCGCCTAGAGTCCTGAGCATGGCGACCCGTACGTCTTCCCCGCCGGGTTCGCGGAGCAAGAGCACGTCTGCAAAGGCCGGCTCGAGCACCCGAACTCGGAGTACAGGCAGCCAGGCCAAGCGAAAGCCGACGCCGAAGCGCAAGCCGTCCCCGGCGAAGCGCCCGGCCCCCCGCGCCGTACGCAATGGACCTGGCCCGATTCTGCGCGCCTTCGTGGCGATCGGCAGTGCCCTCGCGGCCGTGTGGCTGGGCGTCGCCCATGCCATCGGCGCGACCGCACGCTCGATCGGCCGGAGCGCCCGCGACATCGACCCCGAGCAGCGTCGCGACGGTGCGGCCCTGTTCCTCTACGGGCTGGCGTTCGTGGTGGCCGCCGCGGTCTGGTGGCAGCTGCCGGGGGGAGTGATGGACTTCTTCCGGACCATGGTCGCCGGCTCCGTCGGCAAGCTCGCCTGGTTCGTCCCGCTCGGCCTCGTCTACATCGGCTGGCGCAACATGCGCGACCCGGAGCAGAACGGGCCGGCCGGCCGACAGGCCATCGGCTGGGTCACGCTGTCCTTCGGCGTCCTCGGCATCGTGCACATCGCCAACGGGAGTCCACGCCCCGTCCGCGGCGACACCGAGGCGCTCCAGCAGGCCGGCGGTGCGGTCGGCTACGTCATCTCGAGCCTGCTGCTCGACCTGTTGCGCTCGCCGTACGTCGTGGTGCCCCTGCTGGCCCTGCTGGCGGTCTTCGGCATCCTCGTCATCGCGGCCACGCCGGTCTACCAGATCCCGGTGAAGCTGGCCGAGAAGCGTGACTGGTTGCTCGGTCGTGCCGTGCCGGAGCCCGACGACGAGGAAGCCACCCAGTCGTTGCGCGGCCGACGTGGCAAGAAGGCCGTCGACGACGAGATCGATCCCGACATGGGCGACCCCGCCTACGACTCGCCGGTCCTCGAGGACCGCGAGGTCAAGAAGCGTCGTCGCAAGGCCGACGCGATCGACGTCGCCGAGGAGAACGCGGCGGGCGAGGCCGTCGACGCCCCGACGCCCGTCGCCGAGACCACGGTCGCCGAGCGCGCGGAGCTCGAGCCCCCGCCGCACTCCCAGCTGCCGGCCCGCGTCGAGCAGCTCGCCCTCTCCGGTGACGTCACCTACTCGCTGCCGTCCAGCGATGTGCTGAAGCCCGGTTCGGTGCACAAGGCGAAGTCCAAGGCCTCCGACGAGATCGTCGAACGGCTCACCACGGTGCTCGACGAGTTCAACATCGATGCGCGGGTCACCGGCTACACGCGCGGTCCGACGGTCACCCGCTACGTGGTCGAGCTCGGCCCGGGTGTCAAGGTCGAGAAGATCACCAACATCCAGAAGAACATCGCCTACGCAGTGGCCAGTGCCGACGTGCGGATCCTCAGCCCGATCCCGGGCAAGTCCGCCGTCGGTGTCGAGATCCCCAACACCGACAAGGAGATCGTCTCGCTGGGCGACGTGCTGCGCAGCAACGTGGCCCGCAACGACCACCACCCGATGATCACCGGCATCGGCAAGGACGTGGAGGGCGGCTTCGTGGTCGCCAACCTCGCCAAGATGCCCCACCTGCTGGTCGCCGGTGCCACCGGCTCCGGGAAGTCGTCGTTCATCAACTCGATGATCACCTCCGTGCTGATGCGGGCGACGCCCGACGAGGTGCGGATGATCATGGTCGACCCCAAGCGGGTCGAGCTGAACGCCTACGAAGGTGTGCCCCACCTGATCACGCCGATCATCACCAACCCGAAGAAGGCTGCCGAGGCGCTGCAGTGGGTCGTGCGCGAGATGGACATGCGCTACGACGACCTGGCCAACTTCGGCTTCCGCCACGTCGACGACTTCAACAAGGCGGTGCGGGCCGGCAAGGTCGAGCTCCCGCTGGGCAGCGAGCGCACGCTCTCGCCCTACCCCTACCTGTTGGTGGTCGTCGACGAGCTGGCCGACCTGATGATGGTGGCGCCGCGCGACGTCGAGGATGCGGTGGTCCGCATCACCCAGCTGGCCCGAGCGGCCGGCATCCACCTGATCCTCGCCACGCAGCGCCCGAGCGTCGACGTGGTCACCGGGCTGATCAAGGCCAACGTGCCGTCGCGGCTCGCGTTCGCGACGTCGTCGTTGGCCGACAGCCGGGTCATCCTCGACCAGCCGGGTGCCGAGAAGCTGGTCGGGCAGGGTGACGGGCTGTTCCTGCCGATGGGCGCCAGCAAGGCCGCTCGTGTGCAGGGCTCCTGGGTCACCGAGGCCGAGATCGCCCAGGTGGTCTCGCACGTGAAGGAGCAGCTCGCGCCGACGTACCGCGAGGACGTCACCGCGCCCGCCCAGTCCAAGCGAGACCTCGACGACGACATCGGCGACGACCTCGACCTCGTGGTCCAGGCCATCGAGCTGGTGGTCTCGACCCAGTTCGGATCGACCTCCATGCTGCAGCGCAAGCTGCGCGTCGGCTTCGCCAAGGCAGGTCGACTGATGGACATCATGGAGAGCAGGGGCGTCGTCGGCCCCAGCGAGGGTTCGAAGGCCCGAGACGTGTTGGTCAAGCCAGATGAGCTCGACGGAGTCATTGCCACCTTGGAGGGGGAAGCGTGAGCGCAGCAGAGCAGGTCGAGACCGGCCATGACGAGACCACGGGCAGCGTGCTCGGTGCGGCCCCCGACGTCGTCGAGGTCCGACGCAACGGCGGGCTTGCCGCACTGATCGGGGCGGTGGCCTCGGGCGTCGCGATCGCCTACCTGGGTCGAGCCGTCCAGAGTGGTCACGTCTTGGACTGGACCCTCTTCGTGGTGCTCGGCGCCATCGGAGCCACGTGGTTGCACGCCTTCCTCGACGCCCGCACCCCGCTGATGGTCGCTGACGCGCAGGGTGTGCGGCTCCGTCTCGGTCGCGCCTGGCAAGGACTGCCCTGGGGAGCACTCGCCGCGGTCGAGCACACGCCGCGTCGTGGGCTCCTGCGTGACGGCAAGGTCGTCCTGGTGCCGCACAACCCCGACCGCGTGCGTGACGAGCTCGATGCCTCCGGGCGTCGGCAGGGTCGCCTGTCGGAGACGCTCTACGGCTCGCCGTTCGCCGTGCCGCTGGGCCTGTCGACCCGAGTCCCCGGGCTGTCCGAGGACCTGACCACCGCCCTGCGCGAGCTGGCCGGCGGAGCCACCCGGATTATCGAGCCCCGGACGGATGTCGCAGTCGATGCCGCTGAGGACCTCGACGACGGCGACGAACCGCGCGCGACCTTCGCGTTGCCCCGCATGCTGTCGATGCCCGCGTCCCGCGACCAGGACGAGCACTACGACGAGCACCTCGACGAGGACGACGACCCGGCGGACGGCCTCGACGACCGGGACGGCCGTGACCGTGACGAGGACCGTGACGAGGACCGTGACGAAGACGGGGTCGAGGACGACCGGGACGACGACCGGGAGCCGCTCGGCACTCGCCTGCAGGGCACGCTCGGCGCCTGGAAGGCAGGGCTTGCCGCGCGCATCTCGCGTCGTGACGACGAGTCCGACGCCGCCGTGGCCGAGGCAGCCGACGACACCGAGCGGACCCAGCCCCTGGTGGCCAGTGCCACCCCGAGCCCGTTGCGCGACATCACCCCGGCGTCGCGCATCGAGATCCACAGCAACCTGTTCGCCGACGGCGCGACCGCCCGTGACAGCGCTGGCAACCGGATCCCTGATGACCTGCCGGAAGGGCGCGAGCTGCGTCGCCAGGGCAGCATCCCTCTGGTGGAGGACACCACGACCTGGGGCGACCGGGTCCGTCCCATCGCCACCGTGAAGCACAACGTCGAGCCACTGGTCATCGACGACCTGGCCGCGGAGCCGGCTGCCGATCCGGTGATCGGTCCCGATCTCCTCGCCGCGCGCACCCGCATCGGCCTGAGCGTCGACACGCTCGCCGAGCGCACCCGCATCCGGCCCCACGTGATCGAGTCCATCGAGGTCGACGACTTCGTGCCCTGCGGCGGCGACTTCTACGCGCGTGGCCACCTGCGGACCCTGGCTCGTGTGCTGGGCCTCGACGCGGCGCCACTGCTCAAGGCGTACGACGAGCGCTACGCCGATGCCCCGATCAACCCTCGACGCGTCTTCGAGGCCGAGCTGGCCACCGGCTCCAGCGGCGGCATCCGCTCGACCCGGGGCGGCCCCAACTGGTCGGTGCTGATCGCCGCGATCATGACGTTGGTGCTGGCCTGGTCGATCGCGCGCCTGGTGATGGACACGCCGGTGGAGCTGCAGAGCCCGGCGCCGATCCTGAACGGATCGGACGGACCCAACCAGAGTGCCCCCGCGGTCGAGAGCGTCACCGTGAAGGTGACCGCAGACGGCGAGACCCACCTGGTGATCCGTGACGCCAAGGACAAGGTCGTCTTCGACGCCGACGTGACCTACGGCGACGTGCACCGCATCGACGTGCTGCCGCCGTTCCAGGTCCATGCCGACGACGGGGGAGCGATCGACGTGCAGGTCAACGGGTCCGACCAGGGCTCACTGGGCGCCGACGGCAAGAAGACCCAGAAGACCTACCGCGTGACCGACTAGCGGCCCAGACGACCGAGGGGCCAGCTCCGGATGCCATCGCACCCGGCGCTGGCCCTTCGTCGTGGAGAGGCGTCACGTGCGTGGGGGTCCTTCGCCGGAGGGACGGTTTGCGGCACACTGGCCGATGTGACTCATGACACCCACCCAGCACCCAGCCACACCTCCGGCCCGACCGACGTACCCCTGCTCGAGCAGACCATCGGCGACAACTTCGACGCCACCGTCTCCGCGCACGGTGACCGCGAGGCCGTCATCGACTTCGCCACTGGTCGTCGCTGGACCTATGCCGAGTTCGGCGCCGAGGTCGAGACCCTGGCCCGCGGCCTGCTGGCGGCGGGGGTGGGCGTCGGCGACCGGGTCGGGATCTGGGCTCCCAACTGCGCGGAGTGGACGCTGGTGCAGTTCGCCACCGCCAAGATCGGCGCGATCCTGGTCAACGTCAACCCGGCCTACCGGACCCACGAGGTCGCCTACGTCATCAACCAGGCGGGCATCGCCACCATGGTGGTCGCCGAGTCGTTCAAGACCAGCGACTACCCGGCGATGATCGACGAGGTTCGTCCCGACTGCCCGACGCTGTCGCGGGTGGTGGTGATCGGGCAGTCATCGTGGGACGACCTCGTGGCCGGAGCGGGCGAGATCGACCAGACCCGCGTCACGGAGGTGCAGGCGACGCTGTCCCCCGACGACGCCATCAACATCCAGTACACCTCGGGCACCACCGGCTTCCCCAAGGGCGCCACGCTGAGCCACCGCAACATCCTCAACAACGGCTACTTCGTGGGTGAGGGCTGCGGCTACACCGAGGTCGACCGGATCTGCATCCCGGTGCCCTTCTACCACTGCTTCGGCATGGTGATGGGCAACCTGGCAGCCACCACCCACGGTGCGGCCATGGTGATCCCGGCACCCGGCTTCGACCCCGAGGTCACGTTGCGCGCGGTCGATGCCGAGAAGTGCACCAGCCTCTACGGCGTACCCACCATGTTCATCGCGATGTGGTCCCTGCCCGACTTCGCGACCTACGACATCAGCACGCTGCGCACCGGCATCATGGCCGGCTCCCCGTGCCCAGCGGAGATGATGCGCAAGGTGCTGGATGCCGGAGTGGTGGACATGACCATCTGCTACGGCATGACGGAGACGTCCCCGGTGTCCACCCAGACCCGCCCCGCCGACGCGTTCGAGGTCAAGGTGGCCACCGTGGGGAGTGTCGGCCCGCACCTCGAGATCCGGGTGGTCGACCCGATGACCGGTGAGGTCGCCCCACGTGGCGTGCCGGGGGAGTTCCAGACCAAGGGCTACTCGGTGATGCTCGGCTACTGGGAGGACCCCGAGAAGACCGACGAGGTCCTCGTGGACGGCTGGATGCACACGGGAGACATCGGGGTGATGGACGACGAGGGCAACGTCTCGATCACGGGCCGCATCAAGGACATGGTGATCCGCGGCGGGGAGAACATCTACCCCCGTGAGATCGAGGAGTTCCTCTACACCCACCCCGACATCCTCGACGCGCAGGTGATCGGTGTGCCGGACGAGAAGTACGGCGAGGAGCTGATGGCCTGGCTGCGGATGCGGGAGGGAGCCGCCGAGATCGACGCGGAGGCGCTGCGTGGCTTCTGTGCCGGGAAGCTCGCCCACTACAAGATCCCACGCTACGTGCAGGTCGTCGACGAGTTCCCGATGACGGTGACGGGCAAGGTGCGCAAGGTGGAGATGCGCGAGGACGCCGTCCGCCTGCTGGGGCTCTGACCTGCCGCGCAGGTGATTGCGGTCACCACCTGCGCTGCCACCCGGCGGTGGATGAGCAGAAGTTGCTGGGGAGACGGCATACTCGGAGGCAACCATGACGACTTCACCTTCACGCCCCGCCGACGGACTGCTGTCCGTGGCGATGGTGACCCTTGGATGTTCCCGCAACGAGGTCGACTCCGAGGAGCTCGCCGGCCGGCTCGAGGCCGACGGCTTCCGTCTGGTCGACGACCCGGAGTCCGCCGACACCGTGGTGGTGAACACCTGTGGCTTCGTCGAGGCGGCCAAGAAGGACTCGGTCGACACCATCCTGCAGGCGGCCGACCTGAAGGCAGAGGGCAGGACCCAGGCCGTGGTGGCGGTCGGCTGCATGGCCGAGCGCTACGGCAAGGACCTCGCCGATTCGCTGCCCGAGGCCGACGCGATCCTCGGGTTCGACGACTATCCCGACATCGCCGCGCGGCTGCGCTCGATCGTCGCGGGCGAGTCCCACCAGGCACACACCCCGAGCGATCGCCGCAAGCTGCTGCCGATCTCCCCGGTCGAGCGGGACGCGGGCTCGGTCAGCGTCCCCGGCCACGGTGCCGTCCCCACGGACGCGCCCGACCTGGGTGAGGGGATCGCGCCCGCCTCCGGGCCGCGCGCGATGCGCCGCCGACTGGAGGGCGGCCCGATGGCGCCCCTCAAGCTGGCCAGCGGCTGCGACCGGCGCTGCTCGTTCTGCGCCATCCCGAGCTTCCGGGGCTCCTTCGTCTCCCGTCGTCCGAGCGACGTCATCCAGGAGGCACAGTGGCTGGCCACCCAAGGAGTCAAGGAAGTCTTCCTGGTCAGCGAGAACTCCACCTCCTACGGCAAGGACCTCGGTGACCTGAGGCTGCTCGAGACGATGCTCCCCGAGCTCGCGGCCGTCGAGGGCATCGAGCGGGTGCGGGTCTCCTACCTCCAGCCGGCCGAGACACGGCCCGGCCTCATCGAGGCGATCGCCGACACTCCGGGCGTGGTGCCCTACTTCGACCTGTCCTTCCAGCACGCGTCCGCCTCGGTGCTGCGTCGCATGCGCCGCTTCGGTGACCCTGAGAGCTTCCTGGGCCTGTTGTCCCAGATCCGTTCGATCGCGCCGACGGCCGGCATCCGCTCCAACGTGATCGTCGGCTTCCCCGGCGAGACCGAGGACGACCTCGAGACCCTGTGCGACTTCCTGACCGAGGCACGCCTCGACGTGACGGGTGTCTTCGGCTACTCCGACGAGGACGGCACCGAGGCCGAGACGTACGCCGACAAGGTCGATCCCGACGAGGTCCACGAACGCACCGAGCACGTGCTCAGCCTGGTCGAGGAGCTCAACGCCCAGCGCGCGGAGGAACGCATCGGCGAGCAGGTCGACGTGCTCATCGAGGCACTGGTCGACGGGGTTGCCGAGGGCCGGGCCGAGCACCAGGGCCCCGAGGTGGACGGAACCACCGTGGTCGAAGGACTCGACGACGTGGCCGTGGGTGACGTCGTGCGCGCCACGGTCGTCGGCACCGACGGCGTCGACCTGATCGCCAGCACGGAAGGCATCCGATGACCGAGACCTCGGCCAAGCCCAGCAACTTCAACGTGCCCAATGCGCTGACCACGCTGCGCATCCTGATGGTGCCGTTCTTCGGATGGGCCCTGCTGCACGACGGCGGCGACTCGATCACGTGGCGCCTGGTGGCGTTCGCACTGTTCGCGGCCGCCATGATCACCGACAAGATCGACGGGGACATCGCCCGTGCCCGCAACCTGGTCACCGACTTCGGCAAGATCGCCGACCCGATCGCCGACAAGGCGATCACCGGGATGGCGTTCATCGGGCTCTCGATCGTGGGAGACGTCTGGTGGTGGGTCACCATCCTGGTGCTGCTGCGAGAGTGGAGCGTCACCCTGCTGCGCCTCTCGATCATGAAGAACGTCGTGATCGCGGCCGCCCAGAGCGGCAAGATCAAGACCGTCCTCCAGGCGGTCGCCCTGTCGGGACTGTGCCTGCCGTTCCGCCAGATCGACGGAGCCCTCGACGTGCCCGGCGACGTCCTCTACTACGTCTCCCACGTCCTGCTCGCCGGTGCCGTGGCGATGACGCTCTGGTCGGGCTACGAGTTCTTCCGCGACGCCTGGCGCCAGCGCGAGACGATCCGCACCACCTCCTGAGACATTCCGGGGCGACTCCCCCCGAACAGCTCGTCGGTCGGTTCCGGCCCGGTCGCGCCGGTCAGGACGCCCGCCGGGCCGGCGGAAGATCGTCCGTGCATTCCGTTGTTACCGAAAGTTTGCCGGTATCGGTGGCGGTGGTGCGGATGTTGGGGCAAAGTGACCACCCCCGGTCACGTGTCAGTTCGGGCTGACTCCTTCCCCTGATCGGCCACCGTCCGTGTCGTTCCCTGGGAGTTCAATTGTCTGGCCTGACCAGGCGACCGCGTCTCACCGCGCTCGCCGCCCTATCGACCTTTGCCATGGTGGGCACCACGCTCGCCCTAGCCCCGACCGCAGCTGCTGCGCCCGACGGCAGCGGCCTCGTCATCAGCGAGGCGTACGGCGGCGGGGGCAACTCCGGTGCCGTCTACAACGCCGACTTCATCGAGATCCACAACCCGACCGATGCCGCCATCGACCTGAGCGGCAAGAGCCTGCAGTACCGCTCAGCCGCCGGCACGGGCACCTCCAACAACGTCTTCGCGCTGCCCGTCGGCGCCAGCGTCCCGGCCGGCGGCTACTACGTCGTCAAGGGCCAGGGCGGCGCCAACGGCGTCGACCTCCCGGTCACCCCGGACGCGACGGCCGGCCTGAACCTCTCCGGGAGCGGCGGTCAGATCTACCTGGCCGACAGCGCCGCCGGGATCGACCCGGGCACGGGTGCGATCGACAACGCGCAGGTCATCGACTTCCTCGGCTGGGGCAGCTCCACGACCAGCTTCGAGACGGCGAAGGCGCCGGCGACGACCAACAGCACCTCCTCGACACGCGACGCCGACAACGCCGACACCGACGACAACTCGGCCGACTTCATCTCCAGTGCCCCGACCCCGGGCGCGGTGTACACCGAGCCCGAGCCGCCGACCGAGGTGGAAGCCACGATCGCCGAGGTCCAGGGCACCGGCCCCGCCTCACCGTTGGTCGGCGACATCGTCACCACGCAGGGCGTCGTCACCGCGGCGTACAACACCGGTGGCCTCAACGGCGTCTACATCCAGACCGGCGGCACCGGTGGTGCCACCGATGCCACCCCGGGTGCCTCCGACGCTGTCTTCGTCTACGGCAGTGCGGTCGGGGCCGCCGACCTGGCCATCGGCGACTCCGTCGAGGTGACCGGTCCGGTCTCGGAGTTCAGCGGCACGACCGAGATCACCCCTGCGGCCGGCGGTGTCACCCAGCTCGAGACCGCCCTTCCGGAGGTCACCGCGCTGGTCACGGCCTACCCGACCACCGAGACCGACCGTGAGGCCCACGAGGGCGAGCTGCTCGCCCCGACCGACGACTTCACCGTCACCAACACCTACGCCACCAACCAGTACGCCGAGATCGGCCTGGCCACCGGCAACAAGCCGCTGATCCAGTGGACCGACGTCGCCCGCCCCGGAACCCCCGAGGCCGACGCGGTCAAGGCCGACAACGCCGCCCGCGGTGTCATCCTCGACGACGGTGCCAGCCTCAACTTCTTCAACGCGGAGAACCAGGGCACCCCGCTGCCGTGGCTGTCGAAGGCCAACCCGATCCGGGTCGGTGCCGCTGCCACGCTCGCGGCGCCGGTGATCCTGGAGTACCGCAACAACAACTGGAAGTTCCAGCCCACCTCGCCCGTCACCGGCAGCGGTGCCGAGGTCGCGACGTTCGAGAACACCCGGACCCCGGCCCCCGAGGCCGTCGCCGGTGACCTCCACATCGCCACCTTCAACGTGTTGAACTACTTCAACACCCTCGGTGTCGACTGGGCACCCGGCTGCACGTTCTACACCGACCGTGCCGGCGACCCGGTCACCGACAACCGGTGCGAGGAGAACGGTCCCCGCGGAGCCGCTGAGGCCGAGGACCTCCAGCGCCAGCAGGACAAGATCGTTGCCGCGATCAACGCGCTCGGCGCGGACGTCGTGTCGCTGGAGGAGATCGAGAACTCGGTCGCCCTGGGCGAGACCGACCGTGACGACGCGCTGTCCACCCTGGTCGACGCGCTCAACGCAGCCGCCGGGTCCGACGTCTGGGCCTTCGCCCCGTCGCCGGACGCTGACGACCTGCCACCGGTCTCCGACCAGGACGTGATCCGCACCGCGTTCATCTACAAGGTCGCCAGCGTCGAGCTGGTCGGTGCCTCCGAGGTGCTCGTCGGGGACCCCATCTTCGACAACGCCCGTGAGCCGCTGGCCCAGGCCTTCAAGCCGGCCGGCGCAGACGACAGCGCCGCCTTCGCCGTGGTCGTCAACCACTTCAAGTCCAAGGGGTCGGGCGACGACGCCACCGGCGACAACGTCGACACCGGGGACGGCCAGGGTGCATGGAACGGTGACCGGGTGCGCATGGCCGGTTCGCTGGTGACCTTCGCCAACGACTTCGCCGCCGACCGGGGCACCGAGAAGGTCTTCCTGACCGGTGACTTCAACTCCTACTCGCAGGAGGACCCGATGCAGGCCCTCTACGACGCCGGCTTCACCGCCGTGGAGTCCGACACCGAGGGCGAGTCGACGTACTCCTTCAGTGGTCTCTCCGGCTCGCTGGACCACGTGCTCGCCAACGACGCCGCTCTGGAGACCGTGCAGGGTGCCGACATCTGGAACATCAACTCCGGTGAGTCGGTGGCCTTCGAGTACAGCCGTCACAACTACAACGTGACGGACTTCTACGAGCCCAACGTCTACCGCAGCTCTGACCACGACCCGGAGATCGTCGGCATCTCGACCGACGACACTCCGGCCGAGGGCCAGGTGACGCTCAACCTCCTCGGAGTCAACGACTTCCACGGCCGCATCAACGACAACACGGTCAAGTGGGCCGGGACTGTCGAGGAGCTCACCGAGCAGGGCGGTGCCGACAGCACCCTCATGGTCGGTGCCGGTGACCTGATCGGTGCCTCCGAGTTCGCCTCGGCGGTGGACGGCGACCAGCCGACCATCGACGTGATGAACGCGCTGGGCCTCGACGCCTCCGCCGTGGGCAACCACGAGTTCGACAAGGGATGGGCCGACCTGCGCGACCGTGTCATCGGTCCGGACGACGCCCGCAACGCCCAGTGGGACTACCTCGGTGCCAACGTCTACGCGAAGGGCACCACCGACCCGGTGCTGCCGGAGTTCGCCACCTTCGAGGTCGACGGCGTGACCGTCGGCGTCGTCGGAGCAGTGACCGAGGAGACCGCCTCGCTGGTCAGCCCCGCCGGCATCGCGGACATCGAGTTCGGTGACCCCGTCGACGCGGTGAACCGGGTCGCCGGCGAGCTCTCCGACGGTGACGACGCCAACGGGGAGGCTGACGTGATCATTGCCAGCTTCCACGCCGGCGCCACGCAGGGCGTGGGCTCGAGCTACGAGGAGGAGGTCGCCAAGGGCGGCGAGTTCGCCGAGATGGCGAACCTCGACGCGGCGGTCGACGTGATCTTCAACGGCCACACCCACCAGACCTACGCCTGGGACGCTCCGGTCCCCGGTGAGGAGGGCGCGAGCCGACCGATCATCCAGACCGGTCAGTACGCCGACAACGTCGGCCAGGTCTCCCTGACCGTCGACTCCGCAACGGGTGACGTGGTCTCCTACGAGGCACGCAACGTCGCCCGCACCACCGAGGACGACGCCGTGCTCGTCGAGAAGTACCCCCGCGTGGCACAGGTCAAGCAGGTCGTGGACGCAGCGCTGGCGCACGCCGCCGAGATCGGCAACCAGCCGGTCGGCGAGATCACCGGCGACATCAGCCGGGCCAAGACGCCCACCGGCGGTGAGGACCGTGGTGCGGAGTCGACCGTGGGCGACCTGGTCGGCAACGCGCTGCGCGACGGGCTGCCCTCGGACTTCGAGGCTGATCTGGGCCTCGTCAACCCGGGTGGCCTGCGGGCCGACCTGCTCTTCGCGGGTGACACCTCGAAGAACCCGGCCAACACCAACGGTGTGGTCACCTTCGCCGAGGCCAACTCGGTGCTTCCGTTCGTCAACAACGTGTCGCTGGTGGACCTCACCGGCGCCCAGCTGAGGGCCGTCCTGGAGCAGCAGTGGCAGCCCGACGGGTCGTCGCGTCCGTTCCTGGCCCTCGGCCTGTCGGACAACGTCCGGGTCACCCAGGACCCGACCAAGCCCAGGGGTGAGCGGATCACCTCGGTGATCATCGACGGCCAGATGCTCGACCCCACCGCGACCTACACGGTCTCGACGTTCTCGTTCCTGGCGAGCGGTGGAGACAACTTCTTCGCCTTCAAGGACGGCGTGGCCCGCGACACCGGCCTGGTCGACCGTGAGCTGTGGATGAGCTACCTGGAGAGCCACCAGCCGCTCAGCCCGGACTTCGCCCGCCAGCAGGTGGTCGAGCACGGCTACCCGGGCGTGGTGTTCGCCGGCCAGGAGGTCTCGTTCGACCTGTCGAACCTCGACCTCACCTCGCTCGGCAGCCCGGCCAACACCGAGGTGCGGGTCTTCCTCACCAACGGCACCGACTCGCAGCCCATGGGCAGCTTCCCGGTGACCAACGGTGCTGCCACGGTGGCGTTCACCGCACCGGCAGACCTCGAGGGCATGTGGACGGTCGGTGTGATCGCCGATCCGTCGTTCACCCAGGTGGGCCTGCCGTTGCCGGCCGTCGACACCACGCTCACTGCCGAGGGCCCGGCCGAGCCGGTCACCTATGGCAGCAAGGGCCTGGTGGTGGCCACGCTCGACTCGGCCAACCCCTCCACCGGCCAGGTGGAGCTGTTGCTCGGTGACCAGGTCGTGGGCACCGGGACGCTGACCGGTGGCACCGCCAACATCCGGTTCGACAGCACCAAGCTGGAGATGGGCACCAACCAGCTGACCGTCCGCTACTCCGGGGACGAGCAGAACAACCCCTCGGAGACGACCGTGCAGGTCGAGGTCGTCAAGGCGACCCCGGAGCTGAGCACCACGCTCAGCACGGACAGGCCCGTGGTGAAGGCCGACTCGATCGTCGTGACGACCAACGTGGCCACCGAGGGCTACACCGCCACCGGATACGTCGTGCTCTACGTCGACGGCATGATCCGGACCCTGGCGAACCTCGAGGACGGCACGGCCGAGATGGGTGTGACCCCCCTCGACACGGTGGGCGAGCACACCATCCAGGTCGCCTACTTCGGCGATGACCACACGAAGGTCGCGATCACCAACGACACCGTGACCGTGGTCAAGGCCAAGCCGTCGATGACGGTCAAGGTGAAGCCGAGGAAGATCCACGTCAAGAAGACGCGGGCCACGCTCGTGGTCTCGCTCGCAGCGGTCGGCCAGACCCCCACCGGCAAGGTGACGGTCAGGGCCAACGGCAAGAGCTACGCCAAGAAGCTCTCGGGTGGCAAGGCGAAGATCAAGCTCAAGAAGTTCACCAAGAAGGGCAAGCAGAAGGTCGTGGTCAAGTACGCCGGCGACAAGCTCAACAAGTCGGTGAAGAAGAAGATCACGATCAAGGTCGTGAAGTAGCACCAGCACGACCGGCACGAGTCGGCGCCCGGAGGGAGTCTTCCCTCCGGGCGCCTCTCATTGGTGAGGACGGCCCGTTCGTGAGGACTGCCCGACCGTGAGGACTGCCCGACCGTGAGGACTGCCCGACCGTGAGGACTGCCCGACCGTCAGGGCTGCTCGAGCCTGGAGAGGCGGAAGGCCGCCTGGACCAGGGTCAGGTGGCTGAAGGCTTGGGGGAAGTTGCCGACCATCCGACAATTGCCGGCGTCGTACTCCTCCGAGAGGAGGCCGACGTCGTTGGCCAAGCCTGCGAGCCGGTCGAGCAGCTCGCGCGCGTCGTCCGGGCGCCCGGCCTCGGCATAGGCCGAGACCAACCAGAAGGTGCAGGCCAGGAACGGGTGCTCACCGCCGCTGAGGCCGTCGACGCCGGACTCCGTGCGGTAGCGCAGCAGGAGGCCGTCACGCATCAGGTCGTGCTCCACCGCCTCGATGGTGCCGAGGATGCGCGGGTCGTCCCCGGGCAGGAACCCGACCAGCGGCAGGACCAGCAAGGAGGCGTCGACCTCGGTGGTGTCGTAGTGCTGGGTGAACGAGTTGCGCTCGGCGTTGAAGCCCTTCGCCAACACCTCGTCGCGGACCGCGGCACGGATCTCTCGCCACCGCTCCACCGGTGCCTCGAGACCGTGCTCCTCGGCGGCTGAAATGCCCCGGTCGAAGGCAGCCCACACCATCACCCGTGAGTGGGTGAAGTGGCGCAACGGCCCACGAATCTCCCAGAGCCCGTTGTCGGGCTCCTGCCAGTGCTCGGCGAGCTCGTCGACCAACGCACGTTGCAGGGCCCAGGAATCCTTATCGAGGGCCAACCCTGCCTTGCGGGCCAGGTCGAGGGCGATCATCACCTCACCGAGCACGTCGGTCTGCCGCTGGTCGGCCGCTCCGTTGCCGATGCGCACCGGCCGCGAGTCCAGGTATCCGGGAAGGTGGTCGAGCTCGCGCTCGGGCAGCCGGCGCCCGCCGTCGATCGTGTACATGATCTGCATGTCCTCCGGGTCGCCGGCCACCGCTCGCAGCAGCCAGCCCCGCCACAGCTTGGCCTCGTCCGTGAAGCCGGCGGTGACCAGGGACTCGAGCGTCAGGGAGGCGTCGCGCAGCCAGCAGAACCGGTAGTCCCAGTTGCGTTCGCCGCCGAAGTCCTCGGGCAGCGAGGTGGTCGGCGCGGCGACGATGCCTCCCGTCTTCGCATGGGTGAGCATCCGCAGAGTCACCAGGGACCGCACCACCAGGTCGCGGTGGGGCACGTCCGTGCGGCACGACGCCGCCCAGTCGTTGCTCTCGTCGATGGTCTCGGCGATGCGCGCCGGTGCGACGATGGACTCCGGCAGGTCGGCCCAGGAGGGGACCCAGGTCGTCGACCAGGTCAGCTCGTCATCCTCGCGCACGTCGAACTCGTCGCTGTGACGGTGGTCGGCGGCCTTCGGCAGACGAGGGCCGCGCAGCGCGAACTTGTCGGGCCCGGCGATCGCCACGATCAGCTCGACGTCGTCGACCCGTTCGCGGTGCACCCACGGTCGCACCTCGCCGTAGTCGGCCCGGACCACCCACTCGTGGCGCATCCGCACGGTGCCGCCCACGCCGGTGAGACGGCGTACGACGTCGGCGCGGCCGTCGCCGACCGGCATCAGGTCGAGCATCGTCACCTGGCCCGAGTCGGTGGTGAAGGTGGTCTCGAGTGCCGCGGAGTCACCGATGTAGCGGCGGGTGACCGTGTAGTCGTCGACGGGCTCGAACTGCCAGTGGCCGTGCTCCTCGGTGCCGAGCAGCGCTGCGAAACAGGCCGAGGAGTCGAAGCGGGGGAGGCACAGCCAGTCGATCGAACCGTTCTTGCCGACCAGGGCCGCGGTGTGTCGATCGCCGATCAGGGCGTAGTCCTCGATGGGTAGAGCTGCCATGCAGGTCACCGTAACGGCAAGACCACCACAGTTCCGGTCGCACGGCCGCGCGACCGGGCAGCCCGGCTCCGAATTCCGGACCTTGGCGCAGTCGCCGGCGGGAAGAAACAGGGAACAGGTAGCGTTGGGCCCATCAACGGAGAAAGGACGGGCTCATGGTGCTCTTTCGTCGGATCCTCGGCGAGGTGCTTCGCGCGCATCGCATGCGGCGTGGCCTGACCCTGCGTGAGGTCTCCGCGGAGGCCCGGGTGAGCCTCGGTTACATCTCCGAGATCGAGCGTGGCCAGAAGGAAGCATCGTCCGAGCTGCTGGCATCGCTGTGTGGTGCCCTCGACCTGCCGCTCTCCGACGTGCTGCGTGACGTGAGTGACGCGGTCGCCGTGGAGGAACGCGCGCTCGAGATCGTGCCGACGCCGATCACCGTGGGCACCGGCCCCGGTGTGGTCGCCTCCGCAGCCTGAGAGGGCGCCGCCCCGGTCCACGGACGTGCTCGGGCGCCGGGTCAGTGCTGGCACGAAGGACACCAGTACGCCGCCCGCTCGCGTCCCGGTGTGCCGATCATCTCCATCCTCACGGTCGTGCCGCACCGAGCGCACGGTTGACCGTTGCGCCCGTAGACCCAGTGCTGGTGTCCGTGGCGGGTGTTGCCCGTGGTGGTCTGGATGCGTCGCGTCTTGTTGGCCTCGAGCAACGCCTTGGCCCGGGCCATCAACCGTCGCAGGTCACGGATCTCCGCGACCGGCGTGGTCGGGAGGATCCCGTTGAGGAAGCAGAGCTCACTGCGATAGAGGTTGCCGATGCCAGCCAGGTTGCGTTGGTCGAGGAGGGCCTCGCCGATCGTGCGGTCCGGCGCGACCATGAGGCGGCGGATGGCTTCGTCGGGCGACCAGTCCTCACCCAACAGGTCGGGACCGAGATGGCCGACCGCTCGCTCCGTCTCGTCGGCGCCCAGCAGCTCCAGCACACCGAGGGAGAACCCGACCGCGATCCAGCGGGGGGTGCGCAGCACGACGCGGGCCTGCTCCACGGGGCGCTGCCAGCGCGACTCCGAGCGGTAGAGGTGCCAAGAACCCTCCATCTTCAGGTGGGTGTGCAGCAGGTGGTCGTCTCCGATGCGGGTGAGCAGGTGCTTGCCGCGCGAGACGGTGCCGTTGACCAGCCGACCGCGCAGGTCCACCTCGGCCAACGACGGCACCCGGAAGTCGCTCATCGTGATCCTGGCCCCGGTGAGGGCCGAGTCCAGGGCACGTGCGGTGCGCCAGACGGTGTCGCCTTCAGGCACGGATCCTCAGCCCCTTCGGTGTGGTCACGAACCCCGCCTGCTGCAGGGCGATGCGCAAGGGGGAGGACGAGTCGCCACGGCCGAGCAGGGGCTCGCCGTCCGCCTTCTCCACCGTGAGCCGCCCGAGCGCGCCACGGCGTACGGCGTCGGCCAGCGCCGAGCAGGCCGGACCGAGCAGGTCGGGGGAGTCGGTGAAGGTGAGCAGGGTGCGTCCGCCACGCTCGACGTAGAGCCCGAGCGCCCCGTCGACCAGCACCACCATCGCGCCGGCCTTGCGCCCGGGACGGTGCCCGGCGCCCTCCTCGGTCACGCGCTCCGGCCAGGACAGGGCAGCGCCGAACGGGTTGGCGGGGTCGGTGGCGGCCAACGCCACGGCGACCGGCTTCTCGCCGGGAGACTGCTCGACGAAGGTGCGCAGCCGGTCGACCGCGCCCGCCGAGCCGAACTGGGCCGCCCCGAGCCCGTCCACGAAGTAGCCGCGTCGACAGCGCCCGGAGTCCTCGAAGAGGGAGAGCACCTTGTAGACCGCCGCAAAGCCGCCCACCACCCGCTCGCTGGCGACCGCACCGCGGGTGACCACTCCGTGGCGCTCGAGCAGGGCCTCCGCGGTGGCGTGCGTCCGGCGGGTCGCGTCGTCCTCGATCGCGGGCAGGGCGGCCCAGCGTCCGGCGGTCTCGGGCGGTCCGGTGCGCGAGGGCATCGTCGCGCGGCCGCGGGCGCTGCCGCGCGCCCTCGGGGGAGTACGCCGACTCCGGTGGGTGGTCGTGCCGGAGCGGGTGAGCGCTCGCACCGGGGCGAGGGTGTCGTTGGTCAGGTGACCGGCCCAGACCAGGTCCCACAGGGCGGCGGACAGCTCTGAGTCGTCGGTCGACCCGACGGCCGCGCCCAGCTGTCGGAAGAAGTAGGCCCCTCCGGGGGACAGTGCCTCCAGCACGGCCCGATGGGTCTCGCCGAGAAGGTCCGAGGAAGGCTCGGGCAGGGTGAGCGGAGCCTGGTCGGCCAGGTGGACCGAGATCCAGCCGTCGCTGCCGGGCAGTGCCCCGTGGCCCGACCACAGCACCTCGCCGGTGGCGGTGAGCTCGTCGAGCATCGACGGCTCGTAGTCGCTCACCCTGGCTGCCAGCACCAGCGGCTCGAGCGCCGAGGCCGGCACGGGGCACCCGGCCAGCTGGTCGACCGCGGTGAGCACGCCGTCGATGCCGCGCAGGGCACCCCCGTTGCCACGGGAGGACGTGAGGTTCTGCCAGGTGGGGAGGAACCGGCCGAGCACCTCCGGCTCGACGGGCTCGACCTCCTTGCGCAACCGGGCCAGCGAGCGCCGGCGCAGCTTGCGCAGCACCTCGGCGTCACACCACTCCTGGCTGCCCGAGCTCCCGGAGGGGCGGAACTCACCCTCCAGCACGCGGCCGCTCGAGGCGAGCCGGACCAGGGTCTGCTGGGCCACCGCGACCCCGAGCCCCAGTCGTGCGGCGACCTCGGCCGACGTGAAGGGGCCGTGGCTGCGCGCGAAGCGTCCGACCAGGTCGCCGAGAGGATCCTCGACGGGCTCGGTGAAGGCATCGGGAGTGCCGGGCGGGGTCGGCACGCCGAGCCCGTCGCGCAACCGTGCCACGTCCTCGACAGCGCTCCAGCGGTCCTCGCCGCCCATCCGCACGGGGACTGCTCGGCGGGAGTCGGCGAGGTGGGCGATCCAGCCGGCGACGTCCGCGTCGTCGACGCACCGGGCGGCGATCTCGGCGTGGGTCAGCGGCCCGAGCAGCCGGAGCAGGTCGGCGATGCCCTCGGAGTCGCGGGCCCGGCGGTCGGTGGCGAGTCGTTGCAGCTCCGCCTCGACCTCGGCCAGCACCTCAGGGTCGAGCAGCTCGCGCAGCTCGGCACGGCCGAGGAGCTCGGCCAGCAGGCCCTGGTCGAGGCTCAGCGCGGCAGCGCGGCGCTCGGCGATGGGGGAGTCGCCTTCATAGACGAACTGCGCGACGTAGCCGAAGAGCAGGCTGCGGGCATAGGGCGAGGGCTGGGCCGTCGCCACGTCGACGACGCGCACCTCGCGCTGGTCGATCCGGCGCAGCAGGGCGACCAGGCTGGGCAGGTCGTAGACGTCCTGCAGCACTTCTCGCACGGCCTCGAGGACGATCGGGAAGGACGGGTACTTGGCGGCCACCTCGAGCAGCTGGGCCGAGCGCTGGCGCTGTTGCCACAGCGGCGAACGGCGTCCCGGGTCACGACGCGGCAGCAGCAGCGCCCGCGCAGCACATTCGCGGAACCGGCTCGCGAACAGCGCGGAGCCGCCGACCTCGGAGGTGACCAGGTCCTCGATCTCGTCGGGCGCGAAGACCACGACGTCACCGCCGGGGGGCTCGGCGTCGGTGTCGGGGATGCGCAGGACGATGCCGTCGTCACTGGCGACCGCCGAGGCCTCGACGCCGTAGCGCTCCCGCAGCCGGGTGTTGACGGCCAGGGCCCACGGCGCGTGCACCGGTGTGCCGTAGGGGGAGTGCACCACCAGGCGCCAGTCACCCAGCTCGTCGCGGAACCGCTCGACCACGATGGTCTGGTCGCTGGGCAGCTGGTTGGTGGCCTCGCGCTGCTCGGCGAGGTAGGCGAGCAGGTTGTCGGCCGCCCAGGCGTCGAGGCCCACGTCGGTGGCGGCGACCCGGGCCTCCGCGGCGGGCATGGTGGCGAGCTCGCGGGTGAACGCGCCCACCGCCTGGCCCAGCTCGGCCGGTCGACCGAGGGAGTCGCCCTTCCAGAACGGAAGCCGCCCCGGCACCCCCGGGGCTGGAGTGACCAGCACCCGGTCGTGGGTGATGTCCTCGATGCGCCAGCTGGTCGCGCCCAGCGCGAAGACGTCGCCCACCCGCGACTCGTAGACCATCTCCTCGTCGAGCTCGCCGACGCGGTTGGCCTTCTCCCCGACCAGGAAGACCCCGAAGAGTCCCCGGTCAGGGATGGTGCCGCCGCTGGTCACGGCGAGTCGTTGCGCGCCGGGTCGGCCGGTCAGCTGCCCGGTGACGCGGTCCCACACGATGCGGGGGCGGAGCTCGGCGAACTCGTCGCTGGGGTAGCGGCCGCTGAGCAGGTCGAGGGTGGCGTCGTACGCCGCTCGCGGCAGCCCCGCGAAGGAGGCGGTGCGTCGCACCAGTGCGTAGAGGGCGTCGACGTCCCAGTCGTCGAGGGCGGCCGCGGCGATCACCTGCTGGGCCAGGACGTCGAGCGGGTTGGCCGGAACCCGGAGCGACTCGATGCCGCCGGTGCGCATGCGTTGCACGGTGACCGCGGTCTGGGCGAGGTCGCCGCGGTGCTTGGGGAACAACACCCCCCGCGACACCTCGCCGACCTGGTGCCCGGCCCGTCCGACGCGCTGCAGGGCACTGGCCACGCTCGGCGGCGACTCGATCTGGATGACCAGGTCGACGGCACCCATGTCGATGCCGAGCTCGAGGCTGCTGGTCGCGACCACCGCGGGGAGCCGGCCGCGCTTGAGCTCGTCCTCGATGAGGGAGCGTTGCTCCTTGGACACCGACCCGTGGTGCGCCTTGGCGATCACCGCTGGCGCTCCGTCGGACTGCCCGGACTGGGCCATGACCTGGGCCGGTGGGGAGCCGTCGGCGGCGGGTTCCACACCGGCGCGCTCGGCCGCGATCTCGTTGAACCGGGCGGTCAGTCGCTCGGCCAGGCGCCGGGAGTTGGCGAAGACGATCGTCGACCGGTGGGACTCGAGCAGGTCGACCACGCGCTCCTCGACGTGGGGCCAGATGGAGACGGCGCGAGGACCTCCGGCGGCGGGTCCCTCGAAGTCGTCCTCGAGGGGTTGGCCGATCTCGGACATGTCCTCCACGGGGACGACGACCTTCAGGTCCCACGACTTCTGCGCGGGCGGGGCCACGATCGTCACGGGAGCGGTGCCGCCCAGGAACCGGGCGACCTCGTCGAGCGGACGCACGGTCGCGGACAGCCCGATGCGCTGGGCGGGGCGTTCGAGCAGGTCGTCGAGCCGCTCCAGGGAGAGGGCCAGGTGGGCGCCCCGCTTGGTGCCCGCCACGGCATGCACCTCGTCGAGGATCACGGTCTCGACGCCGCGGAGCGCCTCGCGGGCCCGCGAGGTCAGCATCAGGAAGAGCGACTCCGGCGTGGTGATCATGATGTCCGGAGGGTTGGTCTGGAACCGGCGACGATCGGCGGCGCTGGTGTCACCGGAGCGCAGCCCGATGCTCACGACGTTGACGGTCTGGCCCAGTCGTTCGGCGGTGTGGCGGATGCCGGCGAGGGGCGCGCGCAGGTTGCGCTCGACGTCGACGGCGAGCGCCTTCAGTGGCGAGACGTAGAGCACCCGGCAACGACGCAGCTTGTCGTCGGGAGGGTCAGCGGTGAGCAGTCGGTCGATCGACCACAGGAAGGCCGAGAGCGTCTTGCCCGACCCCGTCGGTGCGACGACGAGCGAGTGCTGCCCGGCCCCGATGGAGGCCCACGCTCCCGCCTGGGCCGGGGTGGGCTCGGCGAAGGCAGCCTCGAACCACGCGCGGGTGGGTGCGCTGAACTGCTCGAGGGCCATGCAGGCCATCTTCCACCATGGCACCCACACCCGCCCCCTCTTGCGAGCAACGCGGTGTCCAGGTCACTCCCCGCGGAACCGGTTGCCGCGGAAGCGACGCCAGCACCGCGCAGGTGCCCGGCGCGGCATCAGCTCAGGAGCGGGGCGGTGAGCCGCCCGGCGACGTACGTCGCGGCGACGTTCATGAAGCGCAGGTGGGTGCTGGTCGCCCCGGTGTCACCGACGTCGGCCAACGGGTCCGCGTCGAGCAGCACCAGGTCGCCCGGATGTCCCACGGCGACCGTGCCCCACCCGTCGGTCGACGCGGCCAACGCCTCGCGTGCGGTCAGGGACTGGCCGGGGTTCCACGGGTCGCGCTCGTCGGCGCTGCGGTGCACGGCAGCCGCCATCGCGAGCCACGGGTCCAGGGGAGCCACGGGGGCGTCGGAGCCCAGGTGCATCCGGGTGCCCGCGTCGTGCATCCACCGCAGGGCGAAACAACGGTCGAGCCGATCGGCCCAGCAGTGCTCGGACACGTCGCGGTCGTCGAGCAGGTGGGCGGGCTGCACGCTGGCACGCAGGCCGGAAGCGGCCAGCCGGGGCACGTCGGCAGGGTCGATCAGCTGGGCGTGCTCGATGGAGCCCCGCGCCCCGGTGGCCGCGAAGCTGAGCAGTGCCTCGTGGACGGCGGCGTCACCGATCGCGTGCACGGCAACCTCGAGACCGCCGGTGGTGGCCCGCACCATCAGCTTGCGCAGCTCCTCGACGGTCTGGTTGGCATAGCCGAACGGATGGATCAGGTCGTCGCCGTTGGTGTACGGCGCACAGCACCACGCGGTGCGGGTGTTGAGCGAGCCGTCGGAGATGACCTTCAGTGGGCCCATGGTGACCAGTCCGGTGTCCGGGATCGTGTCGCCGGAACGCAGCGCCGCGTCGAGGACCGCGTCGAGGCCGTCGGCATACGTGGCCATCCGGATCCGCAACAGGTCGACTCCCTCGGCCCAGCGCCCGGCCCAGTCGTCGGCGCCGCCGGTGAACTCGAAGTCGACCAGGCCGACGACGCCCCGGGAGGCGGCCTCGGCCTGCACCGTGCGGTACGCCTCCGGCGTGGCCTCCCTGCCGATCAGCCCCTCCAGCCGTCCGTAGGCCTCGAACCACTCCGACTCGCGCACCACCTCGTTGCGCGGTGCGAGGCCGAGCCCCCGCAGGGCAGGCGAGTTCAACCACGCGTGGTGGGCGTCGCCGCTGATCAGCACGATCGGGACACCGTCGGAGACCTCGTCGAGCTCGGCGACGGTTGGCTTGCGCGGCCACGTGGCCGAGCGGTGTCCGAAGCCGACCAGCGGCTTGTCGGGTGCATAGGAGAGGCGCTCCTGCACGAAGAAGGTGACTTCCTCCGGCGACCGGGCCGTGGACAGGTCGAGCCGGCTCGTGGTCATCGCCACCTGGCCGAGGTGCACGTGGTGGTCCCACAGACCGGGGATCATCCAGCGTCCGTCGGCGTCGTGGACCCGGGCGTCGTCGACGTCGGGCAGATCGGTGCCCATCCGGCGTACGACGCCGTCCTCCACGAGCACGTCGACGGGTTCGGTGGCAGCTGCTTCGTCGACACCGAGTGGCACCGGGAGCACGTTGCGGATGACGAGTGGATCCATGCCGCAGAGGCTAGATCAGGAGCGGCTGGAGCCCGTGCGGCGGTCCTACATCCGGTCGGTTCCCTCGTGCAGCACGGCACCCCGGACGTCGAGCACGCGGTAGTCGTAGCTGACCACACCGCCTGTCCCCGGCTCCTTGTGGACGAAGGCGTAGTTCCCGTCGGTCACCGGAACCGTGAAGGTGCTCCCCGTGACCAGCGTGACCTCGATGCGTGCGGCGTCCTTCGGCATGGTCCCGGCGGCGTAGTAGTAGGTGGCGTCCTCGTCCACGATCGACTTGCCCGAGGCGCCCGTCGCCGAGCCCTGGACCCAGATCGCGTAGCCCTCGGGGGCGGTCCTGCCCACGCCGAACGGACCGGCATCCCAGGTGACCGGGCTGAGGGCGCACGCGAAGTGCTTCCCGCCCAGGTCGAGGAGAACCTCCAGCACGGGTCCGGCGGAGTCGACGGCAGCCACGGTGGCCCGGCGCAGGTCGGGCATCTGCCGGTCGGGGTGACCGAGGAACTCTCCGGTCCTGAAGTCCAGGTCGGCCTGCGGAAGGAACTCCTCGCTGCATCGTTGAGCGACCGCTGCCGGCCGCGAAGCAGCGGGTTCGTAGGCGGAGAACGGCACCTCGTCGTGCTCATGGCCGGCTTCGGGCACCACGCACAGCACGCGGTTGCGGGAGCCACGACGGTCCTGGAGGGCGACCAGGTCGCCGGCGCGGTAGTCACGCTCGCGGGGAATCCGCCACTGCCGGGCCGGGGTGTCCCCCGTTCCTTCGTACTGCGGGAGCTCTTCGTACTTCTCGAGCTGGGGCAGGCAGCGGCGGACGATGTCACCCTCGTGGAGAGGCACGTCGGCCGAGGTGGGCGTCGTCGACCGCGGCTCCTCCTGCGCGGCGGGGCGCGAGTCGTCGGGGAGCACGGCGCGCACGCCCAGCGTCGTCCCGATCAGGGCGGCAGCGGTGAGCACGGCGGCCCGTGCGGTGAGGGTGCGCCGGCGGGAGCGCTCGTGGCGGGCCCGCCCGAGCAGGTCGGTGATGTCGGTGGTCAGCGGGTGCTCGGTGTCGTCGGCGGCCCGGCGGAGCCGTTCGTGGAGGGAGTCGTTCACAGCCTGGGTCCTGTCTCGGTGTCGTCCGTCTCGAGCAGCGGCTTCAGCGCGCGCAGTGCGTCAGAGGTCTGGCTCTTCACCGTTCCCTCGGAGCAGCCCAGCGCGGCGGCCGTCTCCCTGACGGACAGCTGGTGGTAGTAGCGGAGCACGACGCACGCGCGTCGCTTCGGGGTGAGCTCTGACAGCGCCCGCACCACGGCGTCACGCTCGACGACCTCGACGTCCCCGGCGGGTGTGCCGCCCATGTGGTGGTCGTCGATCTCGGTCGAGCGTTCCCGGCGCTTTGGGCGACGGGAGTCGTCGATGAGGAGGCGGATCGTGGTGCGCCGTGCGAAGCAGGTCGGCGTGGCGCCAGTGCGTCGTGGCGCGGCGACCGTCCAAGAGGCCGGATACGGCCAGGATGAACGAGCCTGTGCAGATGGAGACCATGCGCCGGGACCGGGCATGCAGAACGAGCACCGAGGCAATCAGTTCGGGCGGGATCGACTTCACCGGAAGGTCATCACCACCCGAAACGACAACTGTGTCAGCCCCGACCACATCAGCGGCTGCAGCAGTGACCGGAAACATTGTCCCGATCGACGTGACCACTGCTTTGCCCTGGGGCGACACGTAGTCGAGGATGTATCCGGCGCCGAACCTGTTCGCTTCGGAGAAGACCTCAGCGGGTCCGGTCACGTCGAGCATCTTCATGCCGTCGAAGACCAAAAACACGACGTGCCGCGTCTCGGACACTGACGCACTCCTCTGGTTCGCCGGATGCAACTACATGTCATCGTAGGCACTGGTCGAGCGCGGCCCGCGACGCTGCCGATCCGCGCCCCGGGAAGGCAACCGAAGCCACTACCCAAAGGAGAAGCATGAGACCGGACAAGCACGACTTCGAGACCCTGACGAGCGACACGTGGTCCGTGCACGGTGGCAACCATGCGGACGAGACCACGGGTGCGATTCGGACGCCCATCGTGATGGCCAACTCATATCGCCTTCCGGCGGATCCGACCACGATCGACGACCCACAAGCGCACATTCCGCTATCTGATTGGCGCAACTGGACGTCCTGGAACGCGCCATGACCGGGTCCATCAAGCTTCCAGAAATGCGGCTCGAGGTGGTCGCAGCCCTCGAGTCATTGAGCGATCCTCTGCGGCAGGAACGGTGGGGCTGGGTCGAGGAAGGCGTCGACTACTTCGATGACCTGACGCTCAATGTGCACATCCTCTACGACGACTGCATGGTTCTCCCTGAACCCGAGAGCGCCGTCCCCGACATCCTGCATCTGGAAGAGATCTCGGCCTTCATCGACTTGGAGAATGCGCTCGGCCTGATGATTCGTGAACTCGGCGAACGGCCAGACGAGGCATACACGGGCGACGCTCGCTGGCCCGGCGTCATGGCGGCAGCCTCGCGGGCATTGGCAGTCATGAAACGTTGCGACGAGGGGTCACAGACGTGAGCCGGCTTGTTTCACTCCTGGTCGCGTTGGTCGCTTCCTGGCTCTGATCTGAACCTTGTGATCGTCGGGCTTGACGGTTCCAGATGGACGGCGCAGCGGTCGTTCCGCTGATCGACTTCAGTTCGATCGAGGGTCGTGGGTCTCGCGGGTACACACCAGCGCGTCGGCAGCTCGCGACGTCTTTCGTGATTGGGTCCCGATGCCGGATCTGGTCGAGGTCATGCCCGCCGGATTCGATGAGTAGTTGGCTCCGGCACCTCGTACCCGCAATGGTGGCTGCGGACCTTGTCTGGCTTGGAACGCGTACCATTTGGCCATCGACGCTGCGTCGAGCGGCCGATCGGTGCGCCTGCGGCCCGGGGCAGTCCGCAGCGACACCGGCTACGACCACAGTGCAGGTTCTGTGCAGCGCGGCAGTTGCACCGTTACGACCCGGATGGCATCTGGCGTCCCCGTGTGGGACGCATGCGCTGTTCCGGACGTGAGTCTGTGGAGTCCAAAGTTTTGGTCGGGGTCGTGGTGTCCGATCGGGGTTGGTCGAGGTTGCTTCTCGTCTGTGTGAAGCGTCGCGGTGGATTGGCGGTGACTGTGAGGTGTACGGAAGAGGTGGTCCCCAGTGGGCAGCAAGGCGACACGGGCACAGACTGTTCGGGATCGGGCGCGTGACGCCCGGCTGAAGGTGGCGCGTGATCGCCGGCTCAAGCTGGACCCGGACCAGTTGGCCCGGGACCGGCGCATCGACGAGGCGTCGGTCGACGTCGAGTTGGCCTGGGAGGAACGGACGCGGGCTGAGCGGGCGATCCTCGACGCTGAGGTCGCCGCCGCGACTGCGATCGAGCAGCTCCTCGCGGAGAAGCTCGCGGTCAAGGACGTCGTGCAGTTGACCGGATTGAATCTTGCGACGGTGCGTCGGCTTCGTCAGGTCGAGACGGACACCCGAGACGTCTCCACCGGCAGTGACGAGCGCGGTGCGAGTGCTGTTGCTGAGGCCTCCGGCGTCCAGGTGGCGCAATGACCATCGAGGAGGGTTCCTTGCTTGGGTCGATCGCGGACAGGGCACGTGAGATGCGGACGGGCGATTTGCGGGTGTGGTTGGTCGAAGCAGGGGATCGACGGATGGATGCCAGCTCGGCGTCGACGGCCAGGGAGGCGCGACGTGAACAAGCTGTTCTGATCAGCGAACTGCGGCGGCGTGGTGAGCCCCTCGACAGCCCACCCGGCGACAGGATCGCGGGACCGTCCGGACTTCTTCCGCCCGGCCTTGGACGGGAACCTTCTAGCACCACACCAGCGCGCACCGAGCGAACGTCGCCGCGTCCCGGGCCAGGAGTCGGACGATGAGCGATCAGGCCGCGGTGGTTGTGACTAGCCGTCGTCGTCAGTGCGAGCTTCTGCGAGTGTGGTCGAGCTGGGCGTTGACCTCGATCCTCCTCGATCCGGCGGAGGTCCGTCGCGTCCGAGAGTCCGGCTGGTCGGTCACACACCACACCGACCCGGCGACGGGGGAGTGGATCGCCGGCACAACCGATGGTCTCGGGTTCGACCTCGACGAGTCGTGGCACAACCCACGCGAGTTCATCGCGTGGCCAGAGATCGAGGCCATCGCCAACGCAATACCGGCCGAGGTTCCCGAGCAGTTCGCCGAGCTCCGAGAGCGGATGCGCGAGCACCGCAGGACGTACCCACGCTTCGCCGCCAGCGCAGAGGCCGTCGGGTGCGGACCGATCATTGAGGGACAGCCCCTCACCCCGCGCCAGGAGGCCTACGTCCACGAGCTGGCCGCCTTCGAGGCCAGCGGCGTGCTCCAGGCTTGGGAGAAGGACCACGACGCCCTCGACGCCGAGCGTCTCGCGCTACACGAGCTCGCGCTGCCTCCTGGCCGCGACCGGGAGCCGGTCGATCTTCTCGACCTCATCGAGGACCAACACCTCGGCCATGAGGCCTCGACTGATGCGGCAAAGCCAGCGCGACAGGCCCCAGCGCACGGCAACACCCCGATGACCCACCAATTGCTGTACCGAGGCGATGGCGCAGGGTGTGCTCGGCTTCATTGACACACCGAAGCTGGGGAACCGTCGCCCACTTGGGGTGATGTGGTGTGCCGACAACGGCTGCTTCTCAGAACGGTGGGAGCCAGACCCGTGGTGGCGGTTCCTCGTCGCCAATGCGGCTGACGCGGACACCTGCTTGTTCGCGACAGCGCCCGATGTTGTCGGTGATGCAGCGGCCACCGAGGATCGTGCCGGGCCGTGGCTTGCAAAGATCCGCGACCTGGGCTACCCGGTGGCATACGTCGCGCAGGACGGTATGGAGTTCTCCTCGTGGGACCTGTGGGATGAGATCGACTGCTTATTCATCGGGGGATCGACGGCATGGAAGTTTGGGCCGGAGGCGTGCAACCTGGCGGGGGTCGCCTCGTCGCTGGGCAAGTGGGTCCATGTCGGTCGGGTCAACAGCGAGCGTCGGTTCCGCTACGCGCAGGCAATTCGGGCGGACTCTTGCGACGGGACCTATCTGACCTATGGGCCGGGTAAGAACCTGAACAACGTGCTGGTCTGGGGGCGGACCAACCAGCAGCCGGCTCTCCTTGATGCAACCGACGTGTGGCACCCCGCGCCGGTGGCGGCATTGGAGCGGCCGGGTTGATGCCGCCAGCATCCGCGCACCGAGGGAACGAACCGGTCGTCGGCGCGACCAGGCATGCGGGAGTGCCGCGACGATCGCCAACACGCCGGTGCGCGTGGTGTCCTTGGTGATCGTGGCGGCGGTGATCGTCGTTGGCATCCGCGGCATTTTCAGTGGCCTCGCCCTTGGTGGCGAACTCGGTGGCAACCTCCTCGATGCCCCGGGTCGCGGCGACCGCGACTCCGTTCTGTCGGCGCAGCGCACGCGAGGGACGATGGCGTACGTCCTCGACGGCGACACCGTCCAGGTGACGACTCGGGCCGGTGCGTCGGTCCGGGTTCGGTTCCTCGGGATCAGTGCTTCCGAGATCCCGCATCCCGGCAGACCGGGGGAGTGCTACGGCCAGCCGTCCAAGCAGAACCTTGAGCAGCTGCTCCCTGTGGGTACTCGGGTGACCCTCGTGAGTGATCCCAGCCAGCGCGACGTCGACACCTACGGCCGCTGGCTGCGGTATGTGCAGGCCGACGGGCGCGACGTCGGTGCTGCCCAGATCCACTCCGGCGGTGCTCGCCCCCGAACCAGCTCGCCCCCGGTTGCACGGTCCTCGGCATACACCGAACTGGAGGACACGGCTCGTGGTCGAGGTGCCGGGATGTGGTCGGCATGTCGCTGACGAACGAAGGCAGCAGCAACGTCGGAACCCAGGTGAGCACAAGGGTTCACCATGGCATAGCGACCTACAGCGATGGGGGTGGCCGCAACCGTTAGGCTTGATGGGGGTCGTCGCCTTCTCGTCCGCACGGGCTGAGGACCCGCGACGTGAGTGAGCCGACGAACACTCGCCTTTGGGGTTCCTCAACGTCGAGTGCGTCAAGGTGGGAGAAGCTCACTACGCGACCGGCCGTCGTTCCCGAGTCTAGGTGGATTCGAGATTCGTCGGGTCGGATCCCGGTCCAAGCCGGTCAGCCAATTCTTGCCCCAGCGTACCAACAATCGTTCTGCCGTACTCCGCTCGCGCAGCCCCATTGCCTTCGATTGGTTTGCCCCTCCTCGGTACCGCCGCGAAACCTACCTGACGCGCATCAAGCGAACTGCCCGTGTGGCTGAGAGCGACTCGGCGTGTGAGCGTCGGATCCACCACCGTCGCTCACGCTTGGTGGCAGGGATTCGCCCGGACCTGACCAGTTGGCCGACCCGGGTTCTGCTCACTCGCAAGACCAGGGCACCTTCAGTGAGGCTGAGCCAGACTTCCCCGTCGTCCGGAGGACTGCTAGCTGCTGTCTTCGCGGCCCGTTTCGCAGCACGCGCGTCCTTCTCGACCTGTCTTTTCGATTTGCACTCCTGAGCAGATCGCCTGGAGATGGAGGGCTGCTGCTGTGAGGCTGTGCGGTGCTCGAGCTCGCCCTTGAGGACCAAGGCGCGCACTGTGCCGGCCGAGATGCCGATCAGTTCCGCGGCGGTGGCGTAACTGATCCATTCTCGGCGCTCGTCGGCGAGGCAGTCGACGTCGTCGTAGGTGAAGCGGATCCAGCCGCGGGTGGGGTGTCTCTCGGCACTGAGCCGGCCCGTTGCCACCCACCGTTGCACGGTTGTCTCGCTCACCGCGAAGAGCTCAGCCACGTCACGCGGACTGTGGTGGCCAGCAATCCAGCGCCTCGATTGCTCCGTGGCGGTGAGACGGTAGCGCTGCTGCGTGCGCTTGCCTTTGGGGACGTAGCTCGCGGCGAACTCTTCCACGCTGCCCTTGTTCAGCGTTGGTCTGTTGCCGTGACGCAACCGCTTGATCGATCCGCCCCTGACGGACTCACCATTCAATGGTGTTTTCGTTGATGCCGGTCAGTTCCGCGGCGGCGCGGGCTGAGATCCATTCGCTCACGTCGAGGGTTCCTCGTCGGGTACTCGCCGCAGGATGTCCTCGACGTTGCAGGCGAGGACTCGGCAGAGCGCGTCGAGTGTGTCGAGGTTGAGGCGCCCTGGGCGAGAGGACACGAGGCGGTAGACCTGTGCCTGGGACAGTCCCGGCGCTCCGACGTCTTCGAGGGCCCGGCGCAGATCGCTGGTCTGCCAGAGTTCCCGCTCTGCCGTGACCGGACGCAGCCGCCACTCGATTGCCATGCTTCCAGCATGGCAATCACTTCCCTCGTCAAGTGATAGGAGAGTCCCCTGGGGTGGTGGGGTTTGAGGTCCATCGGCGGGGCTGCGTGACGTAGGTGGCCATCGGCGGGATCTTCGGTGTGAAACGACCAAGTAACGCACTGAAGGAGACCCACCGATGGCCTTGTCCCAGTCTGCCCTGTCTGAGTTGCTCGACGCGTTCCGCACCGGAGATGGCGTCGACATGATCCGTGAATCGGTCCGCACCGTGCTGCAAGAGCTCGTAGATTTCGAAGCTGCCGGGGTGATCGGCGCGGAGCGCTACGAGCGAACCGAAGACCGCTTCACCGAACGCAACGGCACCCGGCCGAAGCTGCTGGCCACCAAGGCCGGCGATGTCGAGCTGCGGATCCCCAAACTGAGGAAGGGGTCGTTCTTCCCCTCCATCCTCGAACCCCGCCGCCGCATCGACCAGGCGCTGTACGCGGTGGTGATGGAGGCCTACGTCCACGGTGTGTCCACCAGGAGTGTGGACGACCTGGTCGCGGCGATGGGCGCCGACTCGGGGATCAGCAAGTCCGAGGTCTCCCGGATCTGCGAAGGCCTCGATGAGTCCGTCGGGGCGTTCCGCACCCGGCCGCTCGATCACACGCCGTTCCCCTACGTCTACCTGGACGCGACCTACCTCCACGTGCGCAACAAGCCCGGCAAGGGCGGCCAGGTCGTCTCGATGGCGGTCGTGGTGGCGACCGGGGTCGCCGCCGACGGGACCCGTGAGGTCCTCGGACTCGACGTCGGCGACAGCGAGGACGAGACGTTCTGGCGGTCCTTCCTACTCAGCCTCAAACAACGCGGCCTGGCCGGGGTGCAGTTGGTCATCTCTGATCAGCACTCCGGGCTGGTGGCGGCATTGAAGCGGTCCTTCCAGGGCTCCGCGCACCAGCGGTGCCGGGTCCACTTCGCCCGCAACCTGCTCGCCCACGTACCCAAGTCCCACGCCGACATGGTCGCCGCGGTGTTCCGCACGATCTTCGCCCAACCCGACCCCAAGGCCGTTACCGCCGCGTGGGACGAGGTCCGTGACCAACTCGCCGCCTCGTTCCCCAAGGTCGGCCCGCTCATGGACGAAGCCAAGGCGGAGGTACTCGCGTTCACCGGCTTCCCCAAGGCCCACTGGTGCAAGATCTGGTCGACCAACCCACTCGAGCGAGTCAACAAAGAGATCAAGCGCCGCTCCCGAGTGGTCGGGATCTTCCCCAACGCTGCCGCGGTGATCAGGCTCGTCGGTGCGGTGCTGATCGACATGCACGACGAGTGGATCGCCGGCGACCGCCGCTACCTCTCAGAGGAGTCCATGGCGCAACTCAACGACACCATGGATACTGGTACTCATGCCGCCATCAAGAGCGGCGAGTAGGGCACCGAGGATCCCCTCAAAGCCCACCACCCCGCGGGGCTCTGTCTCAAGTGATTGCTTTTCCCGCTAACCGATGTCATTTCTTATGGCAAACTATAAGCCTGCGTGTTGCATCAGATGAATCACCCGACCCGGGCCGATGACGAAACCGGTGTACCTCTACGAGAACCAAACGGAAGGGCTACACGCTCTGCGCCAGGTTGTCGTCTTGTAGTCGATGCTCGCCGGGGCAGCGCTGTACTTAACCACATACCGTCCGTACGGTGGGCGTGGCGAAATCTCAGGGACGATGTGAACGCAGGTCAGCACTGTAGCTGGTTTCGAAGGCTTCCAGGACGGTATCGCTGGTGATGGCGTCGATCAGGTCAGATGGGCCGGCCACTAGGGTCGAGTCGAAGTCGAGTTCCGTGACGACGAGCCATGACTTCGAAGCATCGAACCAGTGATAGGGAGTGACGCCAACTTCGGTCGCGAGGTGCGCCAGCTTGTCGAACTCGGATTCGAACAGAACACACTCTCTGGGGCCGCGATAGGCGGGCGCGCCGTGCACGCCAGGCAATCGCCCCACCTTCGCCGAACCCGTCCACCACCCGAAGAACACACTCGCCTGCGTAGCTCTCCACTCAGTCAGAATCTCGGTGAGGCGCTCTTGGGAGACAGGATCCAGTGAGCCGACTTCTGCGGGCGGTTCTTCGCCTAGGCTCTGCCGTATGTCGTCGAACTGAGTATCGGAGGACAGTGTCTCTCCTGAGGCTGCGCTGATCCGCTTCCAGGTGAGGTCGTAGTCGTGGCCAGCTCGATGGAGCACGCGGGCCACGCCATCAAGGTCCGTCGGGACATAGTTGCGAATGATGCCTGTTCCAGGGGCGATTGTTTCTGCGATCCACCGGGCATGTTCGACGCTAGATAAGGGCGCAGGGAACCCCGAGTCGTCAGAGACTGGCATTTCGACACTCCTCCCCGGCTCAAAGTGACAGGACGAGAATTGTCCTGGGCGACAGGATGGGACAATCACCCAGGACAACTCATGATCTCAGTAGTCGTGATAGGTCTCCGAAGTGCAGGGATTTCTTGTGAACTGGGGACTCTTTCCAGCCTGACCAAACCTGTTCAAGATGGTCGTGCCCGGCCTGACCTGAACTTGAAGCGACGCCACTCCTCGGTAGTCACCCGATGCACAGAAAGTGTTGGCAGAGAACTTGTACACGCGCCCCGACTTGGGATAGAGGACGCGTTGGCTGCTGTCAGAGACAGCGACGGTAGTCCAGCCAGAGCTGAGCCGTTTTTGCAGTTGTATGTCAGCCGAGAGGCGAGTCGCTGCGCCGACGCACGCCCCACTCGCGACGACGTTGATCCGTCCCACGTTGTGGTGAGACCCATGAACATTGTCGATCGCACCACGGCATGTGACGTTCTTGATCTTCGCGCTGATCGGGGCACCGCACGAAGCGCCGAGATATATCATTACGATGCCAATGGCCAACGCAATCGCACTGCGCGTGAACCTTGCTCTCGTCCATCCGCTCATTGGTTGCCCCCCACCGCGAGGGTGCGACCGCCGGCCAAGTCGAGTAGCTCCTGGTTGTCAGTCACGAACTGCAGCCACTCGGGCTGTGTAGACAAGCCATCGAGATAGGCTTGATAGCCAGTGGTCGTAAGGCAGTCAGCGGTGGTCTCGGCGAGATCCTCCTCTGCAGCTTCGAGAGTAGCCCATTGGCCAGCCGTACCGCCGGCTTCATATAGGTCAGAAGCCTCCACTGCGGCTGTCGTGGCTGGCTCGATCGGGGAGCTATAGTTGTAGTCTTGGTCGGCCATGCAGTCGATCCAGTCCGCTTGAAGTCCTTCGTAAATCGGGTCAGTGCCGATGGCCTCCACCAGAGGAGCCGCTTGGATTTGGAGTTCCTCGAGTGCCAGCAACGCGGGTTCAGAGACGAGTTCGCGGCCCTCAGCTTCGCATCCGCCGGTGTCTTCGGCTGAGATGCCGAAGTTGTCCGAGTTGACACCGTCGTAGGCCCGCCAGTCGTACGCATTCAGGGCCTTGGAGCCCAGCCCTGATGGGATGGTGACACCGCGCAGCGCCTGGTAGTAAGCGGAGCTGGGTCCGGCAACGATGCTGGCGGGTGCCTGGCGGGTTGGCATCTTGTACTGCATGGACTTTGTCTCACGAAACGTGACATCGGAGCCGGCGGTGCTTTCCTCAACTGGAAGGCTGGCCGGCTCAACCGACTGGGGCCTAGGGGCGGCAGCGGCGTAATTAAAACCGTACATTTTCATACAGCCAGCAACGACCCGTTGGAAGTTCATCCATACAGCTTGGCGGAAGGGGGTTCCGTCGAAAAGGGCATCGAGTGGGTCGCTGACCTCCGGCGCGATAGTCGCAGCGTATGGACTTGTGGGGATGCTGTCTGAGTTCGCGTCTGTGATGGTCGCGCCCAGTGCTACTGCCAATATGCTTACGCACAGGCCTCCAGTGATCGCATGTTTTCTAGACATGCGCCCTCCCTCCGTTGGGTCGTTCCGCTCTGGCTTTTCCTAGGGGCGGTTTGGAGAAGTAAAGAGCGGGTGCCCGGGGGCGCGCTTTGAGATTGAGAAATTCGCACGTTTTGGCTCAGCCGGTCTAGTCCGCCTCACGTGGTTCCGTCTTTCGGTATGCGCGCGGAGTTCTTGCGCCGAGATCCGGCGGGCGATCCGCAACCGCTCAACTCGTTCCGACGTTGCGAAACGCTGCGACCCCACCCGAGAGGTGTCAGATCTTCTGTGTAAGGGATCGGTCCATCTGAAAGGAACATGATGGACCTCGTGACCGACGAACAATCTGATCGTCGTGGCTCTGACGTCGCTGCCGAGATGGCCGCGTCGGGAGCATTGGACGACATCTTCGCCCGCATCGATGCGGGCGATCTGGAACTGACCGGCGATGACGGCCTCATCCCGGGTCTGATCAAGGCCGCACTCGAACGTGGTCTGCAAGCCGAGCTGACCGACCATCTGGGGCTACGAGAAGGGCTCGGCCGAGGCAGCGCTGTTCGCCAACTCCCGCAACGGCGCCACGCCGAAGACGATGGCCTCTCAGATCGGCGAGGTGCCGCTCGACGTCCCGCGGGATCGGGACGGGACGTTCATCCCGCGGCTGGTCCCCAAGGGCTCACGCCGGCTCGGTGGGCTCGACGAGATGATCATCAGCCTCTACGCGGGCGGGATGACGATCCGCGACATCCAGCACCACCTCGCCACGACGATCGGCACCGACCTCTCGCACGAGACGATCAGCAAGATCACCGACGAGATCGGCGAGGAGATCATGGCCTGGCAGCGCCGCCCGCTGGAGTCGCTGTACCCGGTCATCTACCTCGACGCACTGGTCGTCAAGGTCCGCGACGGTGCGCACGTGATCAACAAGGCCGCACACATCGCCGTGGGCGTCGACATGGATGGCATCAAGCACGTCCTCGGCATCTGGATCCAAGCCACTGAGGGCGCGAAGTTCTGGGCCGGCGTGTGCGCCGACCTGGCCAACCGCGGCATCCGCGACGTGCTGATCGTGCGCTGCGACGGGCTCACCGGTTTCGCCGAGGCGATTGAGGCGACATGGACGCAAGCGACCGTGCAGACCTGCACCGTGCACCTGATCCGGGCCGCGATGCGGTTCGTGAACTACAAGGACCGCAAGGCGATCGCCAAAGCCTTCAAGCCGATCTACACCGCTGTTGACGCTGACACCGCCCGGGTCGAGTTCGACACGTTCAAGGCCACCCCGCTGGGTCAGAAGTACCGCCACGCGGTCGCGACCTGGGACGCCGCATGGGAACGGTTCATCCCATTCCTGGCGTTCCCGCCCGAGCTGCGTCGGGTGATCTACACGACGAACTCGATGGAGTCGTTGAACTACCAACTGCGCAAGATCATCAAGAACCGAGGCCAGTTCCCCAACGACACCGCGGTCATCAAGCTGTTGTGGCTATCGATCTGCAACATCGAGGACAAACGAGCCCGCGAGCGTGAGAAGGAACGCGGCAAACCCGCCGCCGAGCGCAAGGCCAAACCCCGACTCGTCGAGGGCCAGGTCGTCACCAACTGGAAGCAAGCCCTCGAGCAACTCGCTCGGGTCTACCCCGACCGGATCAACCCCCACCTGAAATGACCGGCCCTTACACAGAAACCTTGACAGGCTCCGGTGACGGCGCGTCGTACGGCCTCCCTGTTGGCGTTCCACCAGGGAATGCGAGTGCTTGAGGGCTGATTCTTCTGAGGGCACTCTCAGGGCGCCTGCGAACCTGCCGACCATGTCCAGTGCAGTCACCCGAATGGGCTACTTCAGAGTCCGTTCGGACTACTTCCTGTCGTTTGGCGTCGCTTTCCTGAGAACCACCTGAGACTTCGCCTATCCCATTCAGTTGACGGAAGACATCACGATGCACCCACACCGCAGAGCGTCGGCGCTCCTGGCCGCACTGTGCACGGTGGCCGTTGGAACCGCCACCCTCACATCTTTTACGTCCGCTCCGGCAGCCCAGGCTGACTCGCAAACAGATAGGGACCCGCTGCTGGTCCAAGCGGAGGCATCCGGGAACCGGGTGGAGGACATCAGCCAGAGGAGCGAGACCGCTCAGGTCTACGCAAACCCGGATGGCACTTGGACGGCCGAAGTCACTAGCGATCCAGTGCGGGTCCAAGAGTCTTCAGGAACGTGGCACGACATTGACACGACCCTCGTGGAAAACAATGGCACCGTCCGCCCTCGCCACGCAGTCGGGAACCTCCAACTCTCAACTGACGGAGACCGAACTTTCGCGACCCTTCACGCTGATGGGCGGGCCCTGAAGTGGCAGTGGCCCACGCAACTCCCGGAACCCGAACTCGACGGTTCCACGGCCACCTACGCAGGTGCAGGGCCAGGCAACTCTGACCTCGTAGTGACTGCCACAGCCACCGGGTTCAGTCACTACTTGGTTCTGCACGCAGCTCCCACTGAGCCGCTCGAACTTGCCCTACCCGTCGTGACCGGAGCAGCGGAACTCGTCGAAACTCCGAATGGTGGAGTTGAGATCAACACCCCTGCTGGCGAAACCATCGCAACCGCGGCTGCACCACTCATGTGGGAAGGCAACCCTGCAACCAATCCCGTCGACAGCAATGTGGCTCCCGTGGGCGTTGAAGTGTCCGCACCGGCCTCAGGCGAGTCGTTGCTCACGTTAACCCCGGACACAGAGTTCCTCAACGACCCAGCCACCACGTACCCGGTGACGATCGACCCGACGTTCACTCTCACTGAAGCCGGGAGCGCATACATCTCGAGCCCGGAGCGCCAGGGCTGGGTGATGAACGACCCCGAACTGCGCGTGGGAACGAACGATCTCGGAGCCACCAAGTACCGGTCGCTGCTCAAGTTCAACGACACCACGTGGGTGGGGAAGGACATCACCTCCGCCGCACTGAAACTGCGGAACTTCTCATCCGTCTCCTGCACCGGGGCTGAGATCCAGGTGCGACGACTCAGCGACACCTGGAGCCCTTCGAACGTCACTTGGGCCAACCAGCCGGAGGGCACAACCGCCGGCCAAGCCTCCTACAGTCCGGCCCACGGTGGTCCGGACTGCGCCACCGCAGACGCCACGTGGGATCTCACCACGATCGTCGGCGGCTGGGCCGACCAGACCTACCCCAACCGTGGCCTCAAGCTGCGGGCGGCAGACGAGACCATCAACAAGAGCTACCGCAAATACCGCTCCTCCTACATCGCCGACACATCGCTACGCCCACGACTCATCGTCACCTACAACGTGGTTCCATCCGTACCTGAGCCTGGTTTTACCCCCTGTTTGGCCCCATGCGAGGCTGAAACGGCTTTCACAGAGAGTCTTAGGCCAACTATCATCGCAAGCTCTCTTGACGACTCCGGCTTGCTCACTTATACGTTTGAAATCGTCGAGGAGGACACCTCCGCTGTGGTTGCCACCGGGACGGCGACGGGTGCCAGCGGCGAATCTGTGTCTTGGCAGATTCCAGACGGTGCTTTGGCCAACGAATCCGTCTATCTCTACCGAGTCTCGGCGAGCGACGGGAGCTACTCGTCGCGGTCGGATTGGTTGATGCTTGGGGTCGATGTCGACGAGACGCCTCAGATCCCTATCGAGGCTCTCACGCTGAGTCCTTGCTTAGATCTGTGCGAACCTGCGATCGCCACGTCGGAAGAGGTTGTCCTAGTGGCCACCCCCGACGACCCCGACTCTGGTGCGCTGACACCGCAGATGGAGTTGCGGGAGGTGGGTTCCTCTTCCTTGCTCGCGTCCGCAACTGGGCAGCGAGCCCCCACGGAGGCGCCGGCTGAGTTCACGATTGAAGACGGAACCCTCGAGTCAGGCAAGACATACGAGTTTCGAATCGGCGCCGCCGACGAAACCTCAACGACTTGGAGCCAATGGAAAACGTTTCAAGTTCAGCTCCAAACTGGACCCGAGGCTCCGGAAAACCTCACGATCGATCCTTGTATGGCTCCCTGCGATCAACTGCGGACTGACGAGGTTACTCCCACCATCTCAGCTACGAACCCTGGAGAACTCGCAATCGATCTCACTGTTGAAATCGATGCAGCATCCGGAGAAACGATCGCGACCCACACAATATCGAATGTTCAGGGTGGTGAGACCACTTCGTGGACCGTACCTGCCGGGACGCTCGGCACAGGCGTCTACAGCGTGCACGCATCATCTTCCTCAACTTCCGGAAACAACTGGGGCGCCACCAAGTTGCTGCTCGTTGACCCCCCAACCTTCGTGGAAGGAGAACCTCTACCCGCCGAGCCGAATCCGGACCCCGAACCAGGAGACGACAGCGTCTACGTTGAAGACCCGGCGATCGCGGCAGAAGAGTTCACCACGCTCTCGGAGAAGGACATAGACAATGCAGCCGCAGCACTGGCCGGGGCAAACATCCGCGTCCAGCACGCACCGTTGCTGTTCTTTCACACGAACGAGAAGCATTGGCCGCTCTCGGCGACGTCCTTTATTGATCGATCCGAACTCCGCTGGTCTCATTCGGGATGCAATGACCACTCGATCGATGATGACATCGATGCCGGCCGATTGTCCGGCGCATACAACCACCGTCAACGCGGTAACCTATTCTGCAAACATGGAACTGCCTCCTCTGATCTATTTCAGGCAGATGATGACGACCTGAGGCCGCACACCAAGGGTGCGCCCGGCAAAGCGCGCGTCGACGTCGAGGGTATGTTCATGGACTATAGGGCGGACAGAGCCCCGCGGGGTGGTGGGCTTTGAGGGGATCCTCGGTGCCCTACTCGCCGCTCTTGATGGCGGCATGAGTACCAGTATCCATGGTGTCGTTGAGTTGCGCCATGGACTCCTCTGAGAGGTAGCGGCGGTCGCCGGCGATCCACTCGTCGTGCATGTCGATCAGCACCGCACCGACGAGCCTGATCACCGCGGCAGCGTTGGGGAAGATCCCGACCACTCGGGAGCGGCGCTTGATCTCTTTGTTGACTCGCTCGAGTGGGTTGGTCGACCAGATCTTGCACCAGTGGGCCTTGGGGAAGCCGGTGAACGCGAGTACCTCCGCCTTGGCTTCGTCCATGAGCGGGCCGACCTTGGGGAACGAGGCGGCGAGTTGGTCACGGACCTCGTCCCACGCGGCGGTAACGGCCTTGGGGTCGGGTTGGGCGAAGATCGTGCGGAACACCGCGGCGACCATGTCGGCGTGGGACTTGGGTACGTGGGCGAGCAGGTTGCGGGCGAAGTGGACCCGGCACCGCTGGTGCGCGGAGCCCTGGAAGGACCGCTTCAATGCCGCCACCAGCCCGGAGTGCTGATCAGAGATGACCAACTGCACCCCGGCCAGGCCGCGTTGTTTGAGGCTGAGTAGGAAGGACCGCCAGAACGTCTCGTCCTCGCTGTCGCCGACGTCGAGTCCGAGGACCTCACGGGTCCCGTCGGCGGCGACCCCGGTCGCCACCACGACCGCCATCGAGACGACCTGGCCGCCCTTGCCGGGCTTGTTGCGCACGTGGAGGTAGGTCGCGTCCAGGTAGACGTAGGGGAACGGCGTGTGATCGAGCGGCCGGGTGCGGAACGCCCCGACGGACTCATCGAGGCCTTCGCAGATCCGGGAGACCTCGGACTTGCTGATCCCCGAGTCGGCGCCCATCGCCGCGACCAGGTCGTCCACACTCCTGGTGGACACACCGTGGACGTAGGCCTCCATCACCACCGCGTACAGCGCCTGGTCGATGCGGCGGCGGGGTTCGAGGATGGAGGGGAAGAACGACCCCTTCCTCAGTTTGGGGATCCGCAGCTCGACATCGCCGGCCTTGGTGGCCAGCAGCTTCGGCCGGGTGCCGTTGCGTTCGGTGAAGCGGTCTTCGGTTCGCTCGTAGCGCTCCGCGCCGATCACCCCGGCAGCTTCGAAATCTACGAGCTCTTGCAGCACGGTGCGGACCGATTCACGGATCATGTCGACGCCATCTCCGGTGCGGAACGCGTCGAGCAACTCAGACAGGGCAGACTGGGACAAGGCCATCGGTGGGTCTCCTTCAGTGCGTTACTTGGTCGTTTCACACCGAAGATCCCGCCGATGGCCACCTACGTCACGCAGCCCCGCCGATGGACCTCAAACCCCACCACCCCAGGGGACTCTCCTATAGGGCGAACCGAGACGGGGGCGGTCTCGGTCGCAACGAACCAACCTACGTTGAATACGTAGAGAAAAAGTTGCTGCACTACTGGTTCCACTACGCGAACAGTTATAATCCGACCTTCTCATCGGCCTTCACTCACGAGGGAGATTGGGAACATATCGCCATCAAATTGGATTCCAGTACCAATCGTCCCACATGGGTTCAGTACTTCTATCACCACAATTCCTGCAGGCTCCCCTGGGCTCGGGTCCCAAAGACGAACGGTCACCCCATCGTGCACGTCGCAAGGGAGGCGCATGGAAGTTATCCCCCTGGCGCACGCACTGTCTTGGGAGACGACATCATGTCCGGGCCACTCTGGAACACAGCAATAAATGTCAAGCGAGTAAAGGAAGAACCTTGGTGGGGCTACACCGGCGGCTGGGGGGAGGTCGGACAGAATAGCCTCACTACCGGACCACGCGGCCCCAACCCTCAACGGTCGAGGGAATCCGCACCGAGCTTTGGGGTAAATATTTGTGTCCGAGCGAATAACACCGGCTACCCCATCGACAACGACTAGTGGCGAGTGAAAAGGACTACGTGATGAGGGAAACTCGAGGCACTCGTGCCTTACTGATACGTGGCGGACCAGCACTCTTAGGCCTTCTTCTAGGAGTCGCATGCATTGCTGGTTCGGAGTCTGCTTTCGCAAACGCTCGCGGTGATCGTGGCCTAATTTTGCTGGCCCTGCCACTGTGTGCCGCACTGATACTTGTTTGCTCCCGCTCCACCGGCGTGCTCAGAAATCTCGGTCTCGGAATCGGCGCGGCTCTTGGGGCATGGATCATCTACTTAGCTGCGACCGGGCTGTTCCTGATCATCGTCGATGCACCGACATAGCATTCCCAGGTCCAAGCCTGGCGGGAAACCGCTCACTGGACTCGTCTCTCTGGTCTCTGAGATCGTCCGCATATCGCCTGGAGATGGAGGGCTGTTGCTGCGGAGCGGTGCGATGCGCGACCTCACTCCCGCGCACAAAGGTGCGGATCGTGCTGGTGGAAACGCCGATCAGTTTCGCCGCGGTGGCGTAGCTGATCCGTTGTCGACGTTCAGCTGCGAGGCGGTCGATTTCATCTTGGGTGAAGCGGATCCAGCCGTAGCTGGGGTGTTTGTCGACTGTGAGGCGGCCCGTTGTCACCCACCGTTGAACGGTGGTGGTGCTGACGCCGATGAGCTCAACCATGTCACGCGGGCCAGCAGCGCCTCTATTGCTCAGTGGCAGTGAGGCGTTCTCGCTGGTGCGTGCGCTTTCCCTTTGGGACGAAGTTCGCAGGGAATTCTTCGACGCTGGCTTTGTTCTGGCGGAATGATCGAGAGGCGGTGAGGGATTCGGCATGCAGCCGGCGAATCCACCACCGCCGGCCCCTTTGCGTGGCTGGGATCCGTTCGGCTTGAACCAGTTGGCCGACTCGGGTTCTGCTCAGCCGAAGGAGACGAGCGCGGCTTCAGCGGTTGAACGGGCACAACGAGTCGGCAGCAGTTCAGTATTTCGTGCATAAGGAGTCGTGCGCGCTTCCTTGGAACCAGGTCCCGAAGTACAAAGGGCACCCGGTGGTGTGGGTAGCGAAGAATGCCCATGGCAGCTACCCCGCTGGGGGCCGGCCGTTCGAATTCTTCGGAGTGAGGCCCGATCAGGTCAGTGGAGACGGACCCCTGTGGCCGGCGAACCGGAATTTGAGGAACGTCATGGGCGAGCCCTGGTATGGCTACGCTGGTGGATGGGGAGAGGTGGGGAGCCGTGCTTCCACCACCGGACCTTGGGGGCCGAACCCAATCCGAGAAGCCGATAGCGCACTCGGCTTCGGAACTAGAAAGTGTGAGTTCTAATGACGAAGAGACTCAGTTTGCCCTACCTCACCCCATCGAAGCGAGCGCTTCTTCTGCTCACGATGCTCATCGTCGGGGTGGTCATCTACTGGGCCATTCTAGAGATAGGCAACGACCTCAGCGGGGCGAACGAGGAGGACACTGCAAACGGCGACGGAGATCCGTTCGCAGGCTTTCTGTTCATCTTCCTGCCCATGTGCATTGCCGGGTTCATCTACATCCCTGCATGTATCTGGGCCTTGATCCAGACGGGGCGCCGCGAACGACGTCAGCAAAAGACGTCGGCTCAACGTCTGGTCCAATAAAGCACAAAGAACCCCGCGCGAGCGACCTCGCGCGCTCGGGGCAGTCGGCGAGTGGGAACAGTCAGTACGACGCAATGGCGGCGCGACGATCGGGTTCTTCTCCGAAGGCGAGCAGGCCTTCCCGCCTCTCGACACGGCGCCACGAGCGGTAGACCCGGATCAGGGTCTCTTGGGCGGCGTCCTCCGCGGTGTGCCAGTCGGAGCACATCAGGTACGCCGTACGCGCGGAGGTCGGTGAGGGAGGCCGCCGCGAACGCGGTGAACTCCTCGTCGTAGGACCTGCTCAAGGTGGTTCCTCTTCGGTTGCTGTCCGGTGTCACAGGAGAGACGAGGACCGGGGCGGATCGGTTGGCCGCCTCCTCGAGTCCACGTTGTCCCGGGTGGATAGGTTCGTGCCATGAACCTTCCTGCCGCCCAGGCCCTGCCCACTGCCCCCGTTGCTGCCGCCGGTCTGGTCGGTGGCTACCTGGTCGCCCGCGCCACCGGCGTACGCCCGTTGGGTGGGGCGGTGCTGGCAGCTGCCGGGGTCCTGGCCGGGCGTGGGTGGTTGGCCAAGTCCGGGGCAGGGACGACAGCGGCACTGTCCGCGATCTACCTCGGTGGCTTCGGTGCCTCGCACCCGTTGGCCAAGAAGGTCGGCGCGTGGCCGGCGGTGCTGGGCGCGGCCGCGGTCTCGGCCGGTGCAGCGCACGTGCTCTCGGACCGCCGCTGATCGGATCGGTTCGCAACCAGCGGGCCGGACGTGACGGCTACGGCAGGGTGACCAGCATCTTCTGGTACCAGGCGACGTCGATCCACTGGCCGAACTTCCAGCCGACCTGGCGCAGCTGACCGGTCTTCTCGAAGCCACAGCCGACGTGGAGCCGCTCGCTGGCCGGGTTCGGCAGGGCCACGAGTGCGACCGCGGTGTGCACGCTGGAGATCGCCATCGTCTGCAACAGCGCGGGATAGAGCAGCTTGCCGACGCCCTCGCCGCGGACGCTGTTGTCGAGATAGATCGACGTCTCGCGGGTGGTGTCGTAGGCCGGGCGTGGCCGGTAGGACCACGAGTAGGCATAGCCGACGACCCGGTCGTCCGAGTCGACGGCCACGAGCAGGTGGTCACCCGGGTGGTCGCCGTCGAGGCGGGCCCGCCAGTAGTCGAGGTCGGGGGGTTCCAGGTCGAAGGTCGCGTGCGAGTGGTCCACTGCGTGGCTGTAGATCGCGGCGATGTCCTTGAGATCGCGTTCGCGTGCGGACCGTGTGGAGTATTCGCCCATGCCCCTCATTCTCGCAGGTGGGCCGTGTCGCAGAATGGGCGTGTGCCGATCGAACCTGACACCAAGGACTGGACCTGGGTCCTCGAGACCCCCTGTGCCGCCTGCGGATTCCGCAGCGGCGCCGTCGCGCGTGAGCGTGTCGGAGCGGCGATTCGATCGAACGCGGCGGCGTGGCGCTCGGTGCTGTCGGGGCCCGCGGAGCAGGTGCGGAACCGACCGGCGGACGACGTCTGGTCGCCGCTGGAGTATGCCTGCCACGTGCGCGACGTCCACCTCGTCTTCGCGCAGCGCCTGCAGCTGATGCTCGACCAGGACGACCCGGAGCTGGCCGGTTGGGACCAGGATGCGGCGGCAGTGGCGGGGGAGTACGCCGACCGGGATCCGGCCACCGTGCTGGACGAGCTGGTCGCCGCGGCTGCCTCCGTCGGCGCCCTCTTCGACGCGGTCGAGGACGACCAGTGGCAGCGCACCGGCCGGCGCAGCGACGGGTCCGCCTTCACGGTCGGGACGCTCGGGCAGTACCAGCTGCACGACGTCGTCCACCATCTCCACGACGTCGGCGACGCGCGGCGGTCGACGGTCTCGGCGTACGACGCGAACGCCGTGGCGTACCGGGACGCATCGATGACCATGAACGAGGGCGTGGCCTCCGAGGTCGCCTGGTTCGCCGCCGAGCTGGGGAGCGGTGCCCGGGTGCTGGAGGTGGGCAGCGGAGGCGGTCGCGACGCCCTCGCGCTCGAGACGGCCGGCCTGAGCGTGCGACGCACGGACGGCACACCGGCCTTCGTCGCGTTGCTGCGTGCCGAGGGCCACGAGGCGGACCGCCTCGACCCGCTCACCGACGCGCTGGCCGATCCGAGGGGACCGGAGCCGTACGACGGTGTGTGGGCGCACGCCTCGCTGCTGCACGTCGCCCGCGACGACTTCCCCGTGGTGCTGCGGCGGTTGGCCGAGGCGACCCGGCGGGAGGGCGTGCTCCACGTGGCCCTCAAGGAGGGCGAGGGCGAACGATGGTCGACGCACGGCACGATCGAGGCTCCCCGGCACTTCGTCCTCTGGCAGGAGGCGCCGCTGCGTGAGGTCCTCGAGGAGAGCGGATGGTCGGTCGCCGAGGTGGTCCGCCAGCAGTCCGACGGGGGCCAGGCATGGCTGGTCGTGCGGGGGCGACGTCGATGAGGCACACGGAGTTCTGGGCCCGGATGGAGCAGGCGCTGGGTCCGGGGTACGCGCGCTCGTGGGCCGAGCAGCACGTCATCAGCGAGCTCGGCTCGCGCACGGTCCAGGAGGCACTGGCAGCGGGGGAGTCACCGAAGCGCGTGTGGGAGGCGGTCTGGCGCACCCTGGACCTGCCGTTCCGGGACAAGTGAACCTGTCCGATCACCTGTTCGATTCCACGCCTGCGTGTCGCGCTTGATCGAACGTCTGTTCGGGCTAGTCTGAGTGCTGTCGACCGGGGTTGTCCACAGCCCTGCAGGTGGTCGGCACCCATTGTCGGTGGCTCGGTCTAGCGTCCGGGACAACACATCGACCTCTCACGAAAAGGACACGCAGCCATGGCTGGAGACCGCGACAAGGCGCTCGACGCAGCGCTTGCCAACATCGAGAAGAGCTTCGGCAAGGGCTCGGTGATGCGCCTCGGCGACGAGACCCGTGCACCGCTCGAGATCATCCCCACCGGCTCGATCGCGCTCGACGTGGCCCTGGGCCTCGGCGGCCTGCCGCGCGGTCGTGTGGTCGAGGTCTACGGTCCGGAGTCCTCCGGAAAGACGACGGTCGCCCTGCACGCGGTGGCCAACGCCCAGGCCGCCGGCGGCATCGTCGCGTTCATCGACGCGGAGCACGCGCTCGACCCGGAGTACGCCAAGGCGCTGGGTGTCGACACCGACGCCCTGCTGGTCTCGCAGCCCGACTCCGGTGAGCAGGCGCTCGAGATCGCCGACATGCTGATCCGTTCCGGCGCGCTCGACCTGATCGTGATCGACTCGGTGGCGGCCCTGGTTCCTCGCGCCGAGATCGAGGGCGAGATGGGTGACAGCCACGTCGGCCTCCAGGCTCGCCTGATGAGCCAGGCTCTGCGCAAGATGACCGGTGCCCTCAACAACTCCGGCACCACCGCGATCTTCATCAACCAGCTGCGCGAGAAGATCGGTGTCATGTTCGGCTCGCCCGAGACCACCACCGGTGGTCGCGCGCTGAAGTTCTACTCCTCCGTGCGCCTCGACGTACGACGCATCGAGACGCTCAAGGACGGCACCGACATGGTCGGCAACCGCACCCGCGTCAAGGTCGTGAAGAACAAGGTGGCCCCGCCGTTCAAGCAGGCCGAGTTCGACATCATGTACGGCAAGGGCATCAGCCGCGAGGGTGGCCTGATCGATGTCGGTGTCGAGGCGGGCCTGGTCCGCAAGGCCGGCGCTTGGTACACCTACGAGGGCGACCAGCTCGGCCAGGGCAAGGAGAATGCCCGCACCTTCCTCAAGGACAACCCCGACCTGGCCAACGAGCTGGAGAAGAAGATCCTCGAGAAGCTCGGCGTCGGGCCGAAGGTCGACGAGCCCGTCGACCTGGCTGACGAGCCGACCAACATCGACTTCTGATGTCCGGCCCCTTCGAGGCCGAGCCGACCGAGTGGTCGGCACAGCTCTCCGAGGGGCCACCACCCGCGTGGGCGGTGGACCCGGGATCGGGGACACCGCCCGGCGCCGGGGCCGCTGACCAGATGCCGGTCGATGGAGGCGACGCCTCGCCGAGCTGGCAGGGCAACGTCAGTGACGGGGTCGACGCCTGGTTGCGTGCGGTGGCGGCGGGGGAGATCACGCGACCTGACACCGCCACCGCCACCGCCACCGCCGCTGCCGACAGCGCCCCGACTTCGGAGGCGGAGGTTCCTCGAGACGGCGCCCCTGGCAGCGGGTTGGCGCCCGATGACGACGGCTCGGGAGATGAGGCCGACCACGAGGCGGTGGCTCGCAAGATCCTGCTCGACCAGCTGACCGGTCAGGCTCGCAGCCGCAAGGAGCTGGCGGATAGGTTGGCGAGGAAGAACGTCCCCGACGACATCGCCGTCCGGTTGCTCGACCGGTTCGAGGAGGTCGGCCTCGTCGACGACGAGGCGTTCGCGCGCGCGTGGATCGCCTCACGACAACCGGGCAAGGGGTTGGCCCGGCGCGCCCTGGCGCAGGAGCTGCGTCGCAAGGGCATCGACGACCTCGTGGCCCGAGAGGCGCTCGACGAGATCGATCCCGACGACGAGGAGGCGGCCGCGCGGCGACTGGTCCGCAAGAAGCTGCGTTCGATGTCCGGGCTCGACGAGGTGAAGGCCACGCGGCGCCTGGTCGGGATGCTGGCTCGCAAGGGGTACCCGCCGGGCATGACGTTCTCCGTGGTGCGCGAGGAGCTGGCGGCTGCCGCCGAGGGGCCGGACGACGACTCGCTCGAGGTGCCGTCCGACTGGTGACAGGTCGGCTGGGTGACCGGCCGACGACTCGCTCGAGGCGCCGTCCGACTGGTGACCGGTCGACTGGGTGACCGGCCGACGGTGCCACGGCTAGCCTGCTGCCCATGGCCGAGCAGGTGCACGTGGTGGTGCGACACGGCGAGCGGGAGCTGTCCGGAGTCGTCCACGGTGACGAGTCGTGGAACGCTGCCGCCCAGCGGCTGGCCGCGACCGTGATGGGAGAGCCCACCGCGGTCGACCTGTCGGCGGAGCCCAAGAGATTCATCGTCGACCCTGACCTGCGCGTGCTGCTGCGCCCGATGGAGCGGGGTGACCTCCCCGACGTGGCCAGGTGGCGTGCTGCCGAGCATGTGCACAAGTGGTGGTTCGACGACGGCTCGCCGGACCTCGAGACGGTGACGGCGAAGTACGCCCCGCACATCGACGGCACCACCCCGACCCGGATGTGGGTGGTGGAGGTGAACGGCCGATCGGTGGGATTCCTCCAGGACTACCGGCTCAGCGACTACCCGGAGTTCGCGCTGCTGACCCCCGACCCCGAGGCCATCGGCGTCGACTACGCCATCGGCGAGGATGCCTGGATCGGCAAGGGGCTCGGCGCGGCCATGCTCTGGGCCTGGTTGCGCCGCACCCGCAAGCGCTTCCCCGACGCCACGACCTACTTCGCGGCGCCCGACCACCGCAACGCCGCGTCGTTGCGGGTCCTGGAGAAGGTGGGGTTCGTGCAGGGCACGTGGTTCGACGAGCCGTTGAGCGACGGCACGACGGCGACCGTCGTCGGCTGCGCCCTCGACGTCCGTCGGGTGCTCGGTTGACTAGTGTTGGCGCCATGGCCCACCACGCGACCTTCCACGAGCTCCTCCGCGCGCCGTCCGGCGCGATCGACCTCGGCGAGTTCGACCCGCACGGTCAGCCCGGGTTCGAGGATGACAAGCATGCCGGCGAGCAGGCACTGATCGATCTCGGTGACGAGCTCGCCGACCTCCAGGAGCAGCTGTTCGCCCAGCGAGGGACGGGTGACGAGCGACGGATCCTCCTGGTGCTGCAGGGGATGGACACCTCCGGGAAGGGCGGGGTGATTCGCCACGCTGTCGGGCTGGTCGATCCCCAAGGAGTGCGGATCACGTCCTTCAAGGCCCCCACCCAGGAGGAGCTGGAGCACGACTTCCTGTGGCGGATCCGCAAGGCGGTGCCCGCGCCCGGCTACATCGGTGTCTTCGACCGATCGCACTACGAGGACGTGCTGGTCGGCAGGGTCCGCGAGCTCGCGACACCCGAGGAGATCGAGCACCGCTACGCAGCGATCAACTCCTTCGAGAAGGAGCTGGTCGACGACGGGGTCATCCTCATCAAGTGCATGCTGCACATCTCCGCCGACGAGCAGAAGGAACGACTGCTCGCCAGGCTCGACGACCCGACCAAGTTCTGGAAGTTCAACCCGGGTGACATCGACGAGCGTGCGTTGTGGCCGGCGTACCAGCGGGCCTACGAGCTGGCCATCGAGAAGACCAACACCGAGCACGCCCCGTGGTACGTCGTCCCCTCCGACCGCAAGTGGTTCCGCAACCTGGCGGTCGGCGAGCTCCTGATCGAGGCGTTGCGCGCGATGGACCTGGCCTGGCCCGAGGCCGACTTCGACGTCGAGGAGCAGAAGGCCCGGCTGGAGCACGAGGAACCACTCTCGTGATCGACGTCGTTCCCGTCACGCGCTACGTGGCGCCCCTGCGCGAGGGCGGATCGCTTCCGGGGATCGTCGAGGCCGGCGACCTCGGCACCTACGTGTGCAAGTTCCGCGGTGCCGGGCAAGGGCTGCGGGTGCTGGTCGCCGAGGTCATCGTGGGTGAGCTGGCCCGGCGCATCGGCCTGCTCACTCCGCGCCTGGTCGCGCTGGAGCTCTCGTCGGACATTGCTCGCTACGAGGCCGACGAAGAGGTCCAGGACCTGCTCACCGCCAGCGTCGGCCTCAACCTCGGTGTGGACTTCCTGCCCGGCTCCTTCGGGTTCGACGGCGACACCTCCACGTCACCCCAGGTGTCGTCGAAGGTGCTCTGGCTCGATGCCTTCACCGCGAACGTCGACCGGAGCTGGCGCAACCCGAATCTCCTGCTCTGGCACGGTGACCTGTGGGTGATCGACCACGGCGCGGCCCTCTACTTCCATCACGCATGGGGCGGAGGGGTCACCGATCCATCGCGTTTCGCGGCCCAGCCGTGGGACCCCAGCGACCACGTCATGCTCGGGCACGTCGAGGCCCTACCGGCCGCCGACAAGGAGATCGCCGGCCTGCTCGACGCCTCGGTCTTCACCGAGATCCTCGCCAAGGTGCCCGACGAGTGGCTCGAGCCGGTGCCCGGTGCCGAGGACGCGGCGGCCGTTCGGTCGGCGTACGTCGCCTTCCTGACGGCTCGGCTCGGGACGCGGCAATGGCTCCCCGGAGGCGCGTCATGACTGACCTCGCCTACCAGTACGTCGTGCTGCGGTGCGTGCCGCGCGTCGAGCGCGAGGAGTTCGTGAACGTCGGTGTGCTGGTCTACTGCCAGGCAGCGGACTTCCTCCAGGTCGCCTGGAACGTCGACCGGGAGCGGCTCACCGCGCTGCACCCGGGCCTGGACCTCGACCAGGTCTGCCGCGCCCTCGACTTCATCGAGGGAATCTGCGCGGGGGACTCGCGTGGCGGGGCGGCGGCGGACAAGCCGCTCGGCACCCGTTTCGGCTTCCTGAAGGCGCCGAAGAGCACGGTGGTCCAGCCGGGCCCGGTGCACGGCGGCATCACCAATGACCCGGCCCGACAACTGGAGCGCCTGGCCCACCAGCTCGTCTCCTGACGCGAACGGTGGATTCTTGCGCGCCGAACGGTGGATTCTTGCGCGCCGAACGGTGGATTCTTGCGCGCCGAACGGTGGGTTCTTGCGCCGCGAACGGTGGGTTCTTGCGCACCAACCGCCCGTGGTTGGCGAATCAGACGGGGACGAGCTCCACGGCGCCGACGGCGTACCGGGCCAGGATCGTCCGCGCCAGGGTGGGGTGGGCACCCAGGGGAGCGGACACCGCCACTGCACCGGCCTCGAGGGCGAGCTCGGCAGCGCGATCAGGCAGGAAGCCGGGGGCCAGGAAGAACGAGGCGACCGCGATGTGGCGGCGTCCCTCGCCCCGGAAGGCGCGAACGGCCTCACCCGTGGCGGGCGGGGTGGCCGAGGCGAAGGCCGCCTTCACGGGGAGCTTGTGGTGGGTGCCCCACAGGCGGGCCAGTCGTCCGACGGCCTGGTTGGCGAGCGGGTCGCTGGAACCGGCTGCGGCCAGCACCAGGGCGTCGAGCTCGCGCACACGGGCGTCCTTGAGCGCCTCGCGCAGGCGCAGGTCGAGCACCTCCAGGAAGGCCTGCTCGAGGCCGAGCACCTCGGTCGCCCGGATCTGCAGCCCTTCGTGGCGGGCGGTCTGCTCGGCCACCGCGGTGGGCACGTCGACCTTGGCGTGGAACGCATCGCTGAGGAGGAGGGGGACGACGACGATCTCGTCGTAGCCGGCTCGGACCAGCTTGTTCACCGCCGTGTTGAAGGACGGCTTCGACAGTTCGAGGAAGGCCGTCTCGATGCGCAGGTCGGGGCGCATCGTCTTCACCTCGTTGACGAGGGCGGTGATGGTCTCGGCATGCCGCGGGTCGCGGCTTCCGTGGGCGAGAGCGATCAGAGCAGGAGCAGTCATGAGAACTGCCTCCCTTCACGAGCGATGTTGAACGACACCTTTGTCGCTGGTTGTTCTGCTGGCGTGTTGCTGTGGCCGATCACGAGTGGATCCCGCACTCGGTCTTGTTCTGCCCGGCCCAACGACCGGAGCGTGGGTCCTCGCCGGGGGCGACGCGTGCGGTGCACGGCCAGCACCCGATCGAGGGATAGCCGTCGTGGACCAACGGGTTGACCAGCACGCCGTTCTCGGCGACGTAGCGCTCCACCTGTTCGTCGGACCATCGGGCGATGGGGGAGACCTTGACCTTGCCCTTCTTGGCGTCCCAGCCGATCACGGGCGCGATGACGCGGTTGTGGGTCTCGGCGCGCCGCAGGCCGGTGGCCCAGGCGTCGTAGTTGGCCAACGAGTCGGCCAGGGGCTTGACCTTGCGCAGGGCGCAGCACATGTCGGGGTCGGTCTTGTAGAGGTCCTTGCCGTACTGCGCGTCCTGCTCGGCAACGGTCAGGTCGGGCTTGATGGTGACCAGGTTGACGTTCATCGTCGCCTCGACGGCGTCGCGGGTGCCGATGGTCTCGATGAAGTGGTACCCGGTGTCCAGGAAGACCACGTCGACGCCCGGGGCGACCTTGGCCGCCAGGTGCGCCAGCACGGCGTCACCCATGGACGAGGTGACGCAGAACTTGGACCCGAAGGTGGCCACGGCCCACTCGATGATGTCCTCGGCCGGAGCCAGCTCGAGCTCGGCGCCCACGTGGGAGACGATCTCGCGCAGCTCCTCCGGGGAGCGGTCCGCGGTGTGCGAGCCGCGGTAGGCAGCGGCGGCCGCCGTCGTTGCCGCGGTCATGAGCCACCTCCTGCGGTGGGTCGGATCATTCCGGTCATCTTCAGGGTGAAGGCGCGCAGGCAGGAGCGGCACTCCCACGAACCCGGCGTACCGTCGTGCGGTCGCAGGTCGTCGTCCCCGCAGTAGGGGCAGAGCTGGGGCTGTGCGCGCTCGGACATCAGACGGCCTCGAGGGCCTTCTCGCCACGCAGCACGTCCTCGTCGGCGCGGGCCACCCAGGTGGCGAAGCTCTCACCGTCGGTGCGCTGGCCCAGGTAGGCGTGGACGACGTTGGTGATGTAGTCGTCCAAGCCCTTGCTGGTGACCTTGTGGGCGCGCAGCTTGCGGCCCAGCTCTGCGGTCAGGCCGATGCCGCCGCCGAGGTGCACCTGGAATCCCTCGACCTGGTTGCCGTCGTCGTCGAGCACCAGCTGGCCCTTGAGCCCGATGTCGGCGACCTGGGTGCGGGCGCAGGAGTTCGGGCAGCCGTTCACGTTGACCGTGATGGGGGTGTCCAGGTCAGGGAAGCGACGCTCGAGCTCGTCGATCAGGTCGTGGGCACGCTGCTTGGTGTCGACGATGGCCAGCTTGCAGAACTCGATGCCGGTGCAGGCCATCGTGGAGCGGCGCCACTGGGACGGACGTGCCTCCAACCCGATGCGTGCCAGGGCAGCGACGACGTCCTCGACCTTGTCCTCGTCGACGCCGATCAGGACCAGCTTCTGGTACGCCGTGAAGCGCACGCCGGCGACGTCGTACTTCTCGACGAGGTCGCCCAGTCCGGTCAGCACCTCGCCGCTGACGCGACCCACGACCGGGGCGGCACCGATGTAGAACTTGCCGTCCTTCTGCTCGTGCACGCCGATGTGGTCACCGTTGCTGGTGGCGCGCTCGGGAGAGGGGTTCGAGATGAGCTTGCGCTGGAGGTACTCGGTCTCGAGGACCTCGCGGAACTTCTCGATGCCCCAGTCCTTGACCAGGAACTTCAGGCGGGCCCGCGAGCGGAGCCGGCGGTAGCCGTAGTCACGGAAGATGGAGATGACGCCCTCCCAGGCGTCGGCCACCTCGTCGAGCGGGATCCAGACGCCCATCCGGGCGGCCAGGAACGGGTTGGTGGACAGTGCGCCACCGACCCAGAGGTCGAATCCGGGCCCGTGCTCGGGGTGCTCGACACCGACGAACGAGACGTCGTTGATCTCGGGAGCACCGTCGAGGCTCGGGTGACCGCTGACCGACGTCTTGAACTTGCGGGGGAGGTTGGAGTACTCGGGGTTGCCGGTGCGACGACGGTTGATCTCGAGCAGCGCCGGGGTGCCGTCGATGATCTCGTCCTTGGCCACTCCGGCCACGGGGGAGCCGAGCATGCCGCGGGGAGAGTCACCGCAGGCCTCTTCCGTGCTCAGGCCGACTGCCTCGAGGCGCTCCCAGATGGTGGGGACGTCCTCGATCTCGATCCAGTGGTACTGGATGTTGGAGCGGTCGGTGATGTCGGCGGTGCTGCGGGCGTAGTCGGTGGAGATGCCGCCCAGGGTGCGCAGCTGCGCGGGGCTCAGCAGCCTGCCGTCGCTGCGCACGCGCATCATGAAGTAGCGGTCGTCGAGCTGCTCTTCTTCCAGGGCGCCGGTCTTGCCGCCGTCGAGGCCGGGGGCACGCTGGGTGTAGATGCCGTACCAGCGGAAGCGGCCACGCAGGTCGGCCGGGTCGATCGAGTCGAAGCCCCGCTTGGAGTAGATGTTCTCGATGCGGGCCCGCACGTTGAGCGGGTTGTCGTCCTTCTTGGACTGCTCGTTCTTGTTCAACGGCTCGAGGTAGCCGAGAGCCCACTGCCCTTCGCCCTTCTTGGGGCGGGGGCGGGGCGTGCGTGGTGCGGGAGCGTCGTTCATCGGTTTCCTTCGGCGCAGATTTCTTGACGCGCGATGCGAGGCTCCGACGCTGCGACATTGAAACGTCGGGTTGGCCTGCGACCGGCGCCCGGGGACTGTTCGGTCTGGGCGCCCGCTGCTCACTTGCTGGGCGGCGGGGTGGTCAGGAAGGCCAACACATCATGCTGCGGACGCGCCCGTAGTCCACGTGGCGTCGAACCACGAGGTACGTGTGCGTTGCAGCGCTGATCATGGGCATGAGTCTCAACCCTTGGACGCGCTGCCCACAACAGCGAATCTCATGGTGTGGACACAGATCTCACGATGCAAGACGCTGTGCGGAGATCTGAGCCTGCCGGGACCCCCTGACGTGGGGCAGGTCACTCCGCACGGCGCCTCGACCGGCGCTCGCGCCCGCACCGGGAGTCACTAGTGTGTGCCCCATGACTGATGCGTCTGCCTCCAACCTGTCCGGCCAGAACCTGAGCGGCCTGACCAGCTCCGCCTACAAGCAGGCCCTCGAGGTGATCGGCTCCGTCGAGCCGCGCATCGCCGAGGCCACCCGCCAGGAGCTGGCCGACCAGCGCTCCTCGCTGAAGCTGATCGCCAGTGAGAACTACGCCTCGCCGGCCGTCCTGCTCACGATGGGCACGTGGTTCAGCGACAAGTACGCCGAGGGCACCGTCGGCCACCGCTTCTATGCCGGCTGCCAGAACGTCGACACCGTCGAGACGTTGGCCGCCGAGCACGCCCGCGAGCTGTTCGGGGCGCCGTACGCCTATGCGCAGCCGCACTCGGGCATCGACGCCAACCTGGTCGCCTTCTGGTCGATCCTCGCCCACCGCATCGAGGGCCCGGCTCTGGAGAAGCTCGGCAAGAAGAACGTGAACGAGCTGACCGACGAGGACTGGGAGACGCTGCGCCACGAGCTCGGCAACCAGCGCCTGCTCGGCATGTCGCTCGACTCGGGTGGCCACCTCACGCACGGGTTCCGTCCCAACATCAGCGGCAAGATGTTCCACCAGCAGCAGTACGGCACCGATCCGGAGACCGGGCTGCTCGACTACGACAAGGTTGCCGCCAAGGCCCGCGAGTTCAAGCCGCTGGTGCTGGTCGCGGGCTACTCGGCCTACCCGCGACGGGTGAACTTCGCCAAGATGCGCGAGATCGCCGACGAGGTCGGCGCCACCCTCATGGTCGACATGGCGCACTTCGCCGGCCTGGTCGCGGGCAAGGTCTTCAGCGGCGACGAGGACCCGGTCCCGTTCGCCCACATCACCACCACCACCACGCACAAGTCCCTGCGCGGCCCGCGCGGCGGCCTCGTCCTGGCCCAGGAGGAGTACGCGCCCTCGGTCGACCGCGGTTGTCCGATGGTGCTCGGCGGCCCGCTGTCGCACGTGATGGCCGCCAAGGCGGTGGCACTGGCCGAGGCTCGCCAGCCCGAGTTCCAGACCTATGCCCAGAACATCGCCGACAACGCCAAGTCGCTGGCCGACGGGTTCATGAACCGTGGCGCCAAGCTGGTCACCGACGGCACCGACAACCACATCGTGCTGCTCGACGTGAGCTCGTTCGGCCTGACCGGTCGCCAGGCCGAGTCGGCCCTGCTCGACGCCGGTGTCGTCACCAACCGCAACTCGGTGCCCGCCGACCCGAACGGTGCCTGGTACACCTCCGGCATCCGTTTCGGCACGCCGGCGCTGACCACCCGCGGCTTCGGGCACGACGAGTTCGACAACGTGGCCGAGCTGGTCGTCGACGTCCTGAAGAACACCGCCCCCGGCACCACCAAGGCCGGTGGCCCGTCGAAGGCGTCGTACACCCTCGCCGACGGCATCGCCGACAAGACGCGTGCCGCCTCGGCCGAGATGCTCGACAAGCACCCGCTCTACCCGGGCCTCGACCTGTCCTGACCGGTCGTCCCACCTGTCTCCCACTCCCCGGGCAGCCGGCGAGATGGCCGCCTCCCGGCCGGACTTCCACCCGGGAGGTGGCCATGTGGGCCGGGCGCCAAGGGGCCGGCGTGGCGAACTCAGGACCGGGCGGCCTCAGGACCAGGCGTACTCCACCTCGGGACGCCCGCCGCCGCCGTAGCGTGGTCTGCGCTCCACCAGCTGCCGGTCGGCGAGGTGCTCCAGATAGCGCCGGGCGGTGACGCGGGAGGCGCCGACCAGCTCGGCGACCTCGGTGGCCGAGAGCGCGACCTCGCTCTCGCGGACCAGCGTGGTCACCTGCTGGAGGGTCTCGGGGGAGAGGCCCTTCGGCATGGCGACCGAAGGACCCGTCGGCCGCAGCGCACCCATCATGCGGTCGACGTCCTCCTGGACGACCCCGGCGGCCGCCGCGTCGACGCGTGCGCGGTACGCCGCGTACTGGTGCAGCTTCTCGCGGAACGTCGCGAACGTGAACGGCTTGATGAGGTAGAGCACCACGCCCTGGGAGACGGCCTGTCGGACGACGTCGGCATCACGTGCCGATGTCACCGCCATCACGTCGCACAGGTGCCCGGCTGCCCGCAGCCGCTGCAACAACCCGAGGCCGTGGCCGTCGGGCAGGTGCATGTCGAGCAGGACCAGGTCCACGTGTTGGTCGTTGGCCAGGTGGCGGGCGGCCTCGTGGGCGGAGTGAGCCACGCCGGCGAGCTCGAAGCCGTCGACACGTTGCACGTAGGACGCGTGCGCCTCCGCGGCCAGCGGTTCGTCCTCGACGACCAGCACCCGGACGCTCACCGCGCCTCCTCCCCGAGGGTCACCGTGAACTCGGCCCCGCCCAGCCGGGAGCGCCCGAAGCGCAGCCTGCTGCCGTGTCGGCGGGCGACCTGGCCGACCAGGGCGAGCCCGACCCCGCGACCGCTCTCGTCGGCGGAGGCCTTCGTCGACCAGCCCCGCTCGACGGCGTGGGCGGCGGCCTCCTCGCTGAGTCCCGGGCCACTGTCGCCGACGACGACCTCGATCCGCGTTCCGACCGTGGACAGCTGCACCGAGACCCTGCGGTCCCGCTGCCCGGTGACGGCATCCATCGCGTTGTCGACCAGGTTGCCGATCACGGTCACCAGGTCCCGTGCGTTGGCCACGGGAGCATGCTCGGCCACGCTGCCCGTGACCTCCAGCTCGATCCCGCGCTCGGTCGCCTCGGCGATCTTGCCCAGCAGGAGCGCCGCCACGACGGGTTCCTCGACAGCACCGACCACCCGGTCGGTGAGCAGCTGGGCCACCTGCAGCTCCTCGGTGGCGAACTCGACGGCGTCCTCGGGCCGACCCATCTCGATCAGGGACACGATGGTGTGCAGCCGGTTGGCCGCCTCGTGGTTCTGGGCGCGCAGCGAGTCGGTGAGTCCACGGACGGCCGCCAGCTCCCCGGAGACGGACTGGAGCTCGGTGTGGTCGCGCAGGGTCACCACCGAGCCGACCCCGTGCCCCTCCCACACCGCCGGGGATGCGCTCACCAGCAGGACGTGCTCCCCGGAGATGTAGATGTCGTCGACGGCTGCGGTGTCGCCGACCGCGGTCTCGACCAGTCCGGGCGGCAGCCCCAGGTCGGCCAGGGGTTGCCCGATGACGTCGTCGGGCAGGTGCAGGAGCCGACGGGCCTCGTCGTTCACGAGCTGGACGCGACCGTCGGAGTCGAGCAGCAGCATGCCTTCGCGCACCGCGTGCAGGACCGCTTCGTAGTACTCGTACATCCGGGTCATCTCCTGGGCACCCATCCCGTGCGTGACCCTCCGCAACCGCCGGCTGATCAACCACGCACCGAGCAGGCCCACCAGCAGCACGGCGGCTGCGCTCGCCGCGATGGCAGGGAGCGTCGAGATCAGCTGGTCACGCGTCTTCTCGACCGTGATCCCCACGGAGACCATCGCGACCACCTCGCCGTCGATCGTCACGGGGACGACGGATCGGATGGAGGGGCCCAACGTGCCGGTGTACTCCTGGGTGAAGACCTGGCCGTCGGGCGCCCCACCGAGGTCGCCGATGAACTTCTTGCCGAGCTGCTCCGGGTTGGGGTGTGAGTAACGGGTGCGATCCATCGCCATCACCACGACGAAGTCGACCGAGGTGTCGCCGCGCACCCGCTCGGCGTACGGCTGGATGGTGTGCGAGGGGTCCGGGCTGGCGAGCGCGCTGCCCAGGACCGGCGCGTCGGCGACCGTCTCGGCGACCGCCACAGAACGCTCGCGGGCGGAGGCCCGAGTGTCGTTGCGGGCGTCGAAGGTGGCCAGCGCGATCGCCGACACGACCAGCACGAGGACCACGAGGACCTGCAGGAGGAGCACCTGTCGCGCGACGGACGTGTCACGCGTGCCGACCGGCCGGCTCCTGCCTCTGACCATCCCCGCATTGTGCCGCACGTGGCGAGCAGTCAGCCGCTGCCGTCGAGCGAGTCCCGTCTCGCCCTGAGGTGGGCCAGCTCGGTCTCGTTGCGACACAGGTCGATCGCGGTGTCGTACGCCGACCGCGCGGCGTCGGTGTCACCGAGCCGGGCCAGCAGGTCCGCGCGCACCGCGGGAAGCCGGTGTGAGCCCGCCCAGGTGATCGGGCCGAGTGCCTCGAGTCCCGCGGCGGGCCCGCGTTCCTCGGCGACGGCAACGGCTCGGGCGACCTCGGTGGGCGCCCCCGGCATCACCTGCAGCAGCAGGTCGTAGAGCGAGACGATGCGGGACCAGCTCGTGGCCGCCGTGGAGGGTGCCAGGGCGTGCTCGGCAGCGATCCGTGCCTGCAGGGTGTAGGCGGCGGCGCGGGGCGACATCGGCCCGAGCAGTGCCGGGCTCATCAGCCGTTCGTGCGCGGCGGCGATCTCGTCGCGGTGCCAACGGGTTCGATCCTGGTCGGCCAGCAGCACCAGCGCTCCCGCCGCATCGACCCGCGCGTCACGGCGTGAGTGCTGGAATCCCATCAGCGCCCGCAACGAGACCAGCACCGGATCGTCCTGCCCTCGCAGGTCGTCGGTGACCGAGATCAGCTCGATCGCGGTCCCGGCGAGCTCCGCACGCAACAGGTCCGGCCCGGATCCCGGCGCGTAGCCCGCGGTGAACGCGAGGTAGCCGATCTGGGCGACCGTGTCGAGACGCCCGGGAAGGTCTTCCTCACTCGGCACCGCGAACGGGATCCCGGCGGAGACGATCTTCTTCTTCGCGCGGGTGATCCGAGCCGCCATCGTCGACTCGGGAACGAGGAACAGCCGCGCTATGTCGGGCGTGCTGACACCGACGACCAGGCGCAGGGCCAGGGCGCCGGCTGCTTCGGGGGCGAGGGCCGGGTGTGCGCACATCAGCACCAGCCGGAGCAGCTCGTCCTCGATGAGGCCACCGGGGTCGGCCATCACCTCGGCCGGGACAGGCCGCGTGGCGTCCATGACCAGCTGCGGCACCTTGCGCTGGTGGATCGCCTCGGCCCTCAGCTGGTCGAGGATGCGACGGTTGGCCACGGTGTTCAGCCACGCCGGTGGGTTGTGCGGGACTCCCTGCTCGGGCCAGGCCCGCGCGGCCGCCTCGACGGCGTCGGCCAGCGCGTCCTCGACGAGGTCGAGCCGGCGGTGGCGCGCGAGGAGCAGGGCCACGAGCCGGCCCCACTCCTCGCGAACCGTCGCGTCGAGCACTGCGTCCGGATCGGTCACCTCGAGATGGTCACCGTCGGCCGGATCTCCACGGCGTACGACGGGGGGAGCAGGGCCGCGGCGGCAATCGCGTGGTCCATGTCGGGGAGCTCCACGTCGTAGTACCCGCCGATCATCTCCACCGTCTCGGCGAACGGGCCGTCACTGATCGTCGCGGCGCCGTCGACGTGCCGCACAGTGGTTGCCGTGTCGGTGTCGGCCAGTGCGGCCGAACCGTGCTCCTGCCCGTGTTCGGCCACGTACGCCGAGAACGATGCGTGCGCGGTGAAGAACGGCTCCTGCTGCTCGGCCGTCAGCTGCTCGAAGTGGCCGGGCTCGTAGGCGATCAGGAAGATGTAGCGCTTCATGAGTGCCGTTCCTCCTGCGGGCGACGGCGGAGCTCGATGTGCTCGCCACGGGAGGCGAACCGGGCACAGATCTCACGCAGCCCGGCCTCGTCGTCGGACTCGATCCAGTAGAAGCCGACCACCTGCTCGGCTGACTCGGTGAACGGGCCGTCGGTGACGATGGCGCCACCGTTGCCGTCGGGTCGCATCGAGGTGGCCAGGGTCGACGGTTCCAACGGGCTCACCGCGATGATGCGGTGCCCGCCGGCCTCGAGGTCGGCCTGGAACTGCCCGTGGGACGCCATCCCCTTCTCGTGCTCCTCGGGTGGCAGCTTCGCCCACTCGGCCTCCGGGGCCGGGAGCAGGATCATGAAGTGACTCATGGGACTTTCCTCCTGGGTCTCCGAGGCCGCGGGCGCGACCTCACCACCATGACGGGCGAGCACCGCCGCAATCGACAGACTCCACGAGAACTCTCGCGATGCAAGGTGCGAGGCAGGCGAGCCGCGGCGGACACACCGCGAGCGGTCGGCCGGGCGCAGGTCACGGACGCTCAGGGTGTCGTCGTTGCGCGAATGTGGACTGCCATGTCGATACCCTAGGCGCATGTCCGCCGCGAACAGGAAGGACGGGCTGCCACTCGGGTTGGTCCGGCTGTTCTGGCGTCTCGTCGTGGCGACGGTGTCGTCCTGCATGCGCTACCGGGTCACCGGGCTGGCTGCCGAGGCAGCGTTCTTCGCGGTGCTCTCTATGCCGCCGCTGATCTTCGCCCTCGCCGGCTCCATCGGTTACCTGGGACAGACCTTCAGCGACACGCAGCTCGCGGACATGCGGGACTCCGTCATCGACCTCTCGAGCCGGGCGATGACCGACAGCGCGGTCAACAAGATCATCGTTCCGACCTTCGACGACGTGCTCGCCGGCGGTCGCCTCGACGTGATCTCGATCGGATTCATCCTGGCGCTCTGGTCCGGTTCCCGGGCCCTGAACGTCTTCGTCGACACCATCACGATCATGCACGGCCTCGGTGGGCACCGAGGGATCGTGAAGACACGCGTGCTGTCCTTCGGGCTCTACGCGCTCGGCCTGGTCACCGGTGCGGTCTCGATCCCGTTGGTGGTGGCCGGGCCGCGGCTGGTCCGCGACTGGCTGCCCGAGCGCCTGCAGTTCCTCGACGACCTCTACTGGCCCGTCGTGATCGTGGTGTGCATCTGCTTCCTGGCGACGCTCTACCACGTGTCGGTCCCGGTCCGGACCCTGTGGCGCTACAACCTCCCCGGTGCGACCTTCAGCCTCGCCTGCTGGGTCTTCGGCTCCTACCTGCTGCGCTGGTTCCTCACCGCCACGGCTGCCGACTCGAAGTCCGTCTACGGTCCGCTCGCGGCGCCGATCGCTGTCCTCCTGTGGCTCTACCTGGTCTCCATCGCTGTGCTGATCGGCGCGGCGCTGAACGCTGCCTGCGACACCGCCTTCCCGCAGAACACCACGCAGCGTGCGCGGCAGGAGCTGATGCGCAGGATCAACGCCGTGCTGCCGAACAAGATCACCGATCGATACGCGCCACGCCGCACCGAGACCGGGGCCGAGGAATGATCGCCCGTGCCACACTGGCCCCCGTGCCGACACGCTCACGCGAATCCCGGGGGGACTGATCCGGGTGGACGACCAGACAGTCCAGAAGGTCCTGCGCGGTGTCTCGTTGCCGGCCCGCTCGCGGTCCCCGTGGTGGGAGCTCGGGCGGCGCCTCCTACTCGCCCTGGCCATCCTCGTCGGCACCGTGCTGCTGGTCTGGTTCGACCGCGACGGCTACTACGACAACAACGATCCCACCCGCAGGGTGGACCTGATCGACGCGATCTACTACACGACGGTCACGCTCAGCACGACCGGGTACGGCGACATCACGCCCTGGTCCGACTCCGCCCGGCTGGTCAACGCATTCATCATCACGCCCGCCCGCATCGCGTTCCTGGTCCTGTTGATCGGTACGACGCTCGAGGTGCTCGCCGCCCAGGGCCGTGAAATGTTCCGGGTCACCCGGTGGAGGAAGAAGATGCACCAACACGTCGTCGTCATCGGCTACGGCACCAAGGGGCGCAGCGCGGCCAGCGCACTGGTCCAGAACGGCACCGACCCCGAGTCGATCGTGGTCGTCGACCCGAAGCCACTGGCTCGCGAGGAGGCCAACTCCGACGGGTTGGCCGTGATTGCCGGTGACGCGACCCGTCGCGACGTGCTGCGCCGCGCCGGGGTTGCCGACGCCTCCCAGGTCATCATCACCACCGATCACGACGCCAACACGATGATGGCGACGTTGACCGTGCGCCAGATCAACCCCGACGCCTACATCGTGGCGGCGGTGCGGGAGCAGGTGAACGTGCCGCTGGTGCGCCAGAGCGGCGCCGACGCGGTGGTCACCTCGTCCGAGGCGGTGGGTCGACTGCTCGGCCTCTCGTCCATGTCACCGAAGCTGGGTGAGGTGATGGAGGACCTGATGACCTACGGCACCGGGCTCGAGGTCGCCGAGCGCGACCTGCTGGTCAAGGAGGTCGGCAAGCAGCCGCAGTCCCTGCCCGACCAGGTGATCGCGGTGGTGCGCGACGAGAAGGTCTACCGCTACTTCGACCCGGTGGTGACCCAGCTGGCTCGCGGCGACCGGCTGATCGTCGTACGCCCGGCGAAGGAGCAGCCGTGGGCGCCGCGTCCCGGCACCCACGACGAGGAGACCGCCGAGGAGGACTAGCTGACGCTAGGCCTTCAACGCAGCGGGCAGGTTCTCCCAGCCGCGCAGGATCCGGGTGGAGCGTCGTTCGGCTCCGTCGAGCAGCTGGAGATCGGGGAAGCGGTCGAAGATCGTGCGCAGCCCGACGTCACCCTCCATGCGGGCCAGGGCTGCGCCCAAGCAGTAGTGGCGACCCGCTGAGAACGAGACGTGGTCGCCGGCGTTCTCCCGGGTCACGTCGAAGACCTCAGGATCGGTGAAGACGTCGGGATCGCGGTTGGCCCCTGCCAGCAAGGCGGTCAGGATCGCGCCCTCGGGGACACGTCGACCGGCGATGGAGGTCTCCGTGGACGCGGTGCGCCCGGTGAGCAGGACCGGTGGGTCGAAGCGCAGCACCTCCTCGACCGCTTGGGGCCACCGGTCAGGGTCGTTGCGGAGCAGCCCCAGCTGCTCCGGGTGATCGTGCAGCAGCCTGATGCCGTTGCTGAGCAGGTTGACGGTGGTCTCGAAGCCGGCGGCCAGCACGAGGCCGGCCGTGGCCTTCAGCTCACGCTCGTCGAGCCCGTTGCCCTCGTCGTCGCGAGCAGCCACCAGCTGGCTCAGCAGGTCGCCGCCCGGGTTGCGGCGCACGGCCTCGAGGTGGTCGGCCAGCCACTGGTCGAAGGCGAGCAGCGCATTGTCGACGGCGCGGAAGCGGCGCCAGCCCAGGCCTAGGTCGAGGCTCGGCGCCGCAGCCGTGCCGAAGTCGAGGACGGTGGCCCGATCCTCCTCGGGAACCCCCAGGATCTCGGCGATCACGGTGACCGGGAGCCGCGCACAGTAGGACTCCACCAGGTCGACGGGTCTGTCAGCGTTCGCGGCGATCTCGTCGAGCAGTCCGTTGGCGATCTCCTCGGTGCGTGCGCGGAGTCGCTCCACGGCGCGGACCGTGAAGACCCGGGTCACCAGCTTGCGGTAGCGGGTGTGCTCCGGCGGCTCGATGACCAGCAGCGACGGTGGGGTGAGCGGGCCGGTGGGTGCCTTGGCGAAGGCCCAGTCGGCCACGGAGCCGAGCGCGCCGGTGGCCTGGAACTCGACCCCCGCGTGCACGTCGGGGCTGCCCAGGATCTCCCTGACCGTTGGCATGGAGGCGGTCACGAACGCGAGCTTCGAGCGCTGCAGGGGACCGTTGGCGCGCGCCTCGTCGAAGAGGTCGGTGGGCATCTCGGCGCCGTCGACGGTCTTGGCGACCAAGCGGCCGTGGAGGTCGCCACGACGTGCTGCCGCGCCGAGCGCGAGCTGGGGGAGCGCTTGGCCGAAGCCCCAGCGCACGGACTGCGCGACCTCGTGCGCGACGTTCTCGCGCACCGCGCCAAGTCGGTTCATCAGGGACATCAGGGACGCCTTCCTCGCATCGATACTGAGTGGTATCCAATACCGTGCAGTATCCTAGCGCGCGTGTCCATTCCCACCAGTCGACGGCGGCCCACGCGTGACGAGGTGCGCCGTGCGTTGCTCGATGCGGCGGCCCAGGTCTTCGCGCGCCGTGGCATCGAGGCGGCGAGCATGGACGAGGTGGCTGCGGCGGCAGGCTTCACGAAGGGCGCGCTCTACTCCAACTTCAGCAGCAAGAACGCCCTGGTCGAGGAGCTGGCCGACGACCACGTCTCGGCGTACGTCGAGCTCGGCCTGGCCGCGATCGCCAACACGGAGCAGCCGCTGTCCGCGCAGGCCCGCGCGCTGGGGGACAGGCTCACCCGGGCCATGGACGAGAACCACGACTGGAACCTGCTCTTCGTCGAGCTCTGGGCCCGGGCCGTCCGGCAAGGGGACCCGGACGGCTCGTTCCTGCGCCGGCGTCGCGACCTGCACCGCATCATCGCCGACACCGTCGCCGAGCACTCCCGGCTGGCGGGCGTGGAGCTGGCGATGCCTGCCGACGAGGTCGCAACGCTGCTGATGGCACTGGCCAACGGGTTGGCGATCGAGCGCAACGTGGCCCCCGGGGCCGTTGCGCCGGACCTCCTCGGTCGAGCCCTTGCGCTGTTCGTGCGGCCCGTCGGGTGAACGACGCGCGCTGACGGCTCCCGAGCAACCTGGAAATGCACGAACGGCCCCGAGTGCTCGGGGCCGTTCGAAGGTGGTGGGCGATACTGGGTTTGAACCAGTGACCTCTTCCGTGTCAGGGAAGCGCGCTACCGCTGCGCCAATCGCCCGTGTTGAGTTCTTGTGGATTCGAGGTGGGTACGGGATTTGAACCCGTGTACACGGATTTGCAGTCCGTTGCCTCGCCTCTCGGCCAACCCACCGTGAGGCCCACCCGAGGATGAGCCGGTATGGGAGAGACCTCTCCGAGCGGACGACGAGGCTCGAACTCGCGACCTCAACCTTGGCAAGGTTGCGCTCTACCAACTGAGCTACGTCCGCTTGCAACCTCCGGCGGACCGGCGGTGCGAGAAGAACATTAACCGAACGTGGGGGTCGTGCAAAATCCGGGCCACCAAGTGCGTGTTGGCCGGTGCCGCGAAGGGCGGATGCACGGCTACATTGCAGGCATGCGTGCATGGGTGAACGGACAGGTGCTGTCGGATCCGCGGGCGGCGGCGATCACCGTCTCCGACCACGGATTCACGGTGGGGGACGGGGTCTTCGAGGCGGTCAAGGTGGTCGAGGGGCGTCCCTTCGCGCTGACTCGCCACGTGGCCCGGTTGGCGCGCAGTGCCGCGGGCCTGGGGCTCCCGGAGGTCGACGAGACGGTCGTGCGCCGAGCAGTCGACGAAGTCGTCGCCGGCCAGGACCTGCCCCTGGGCAGGGTGCGGATCACCTTCACCGGTGGCGTCGCGCCCCTGGGCTCTGGACGCGGGGAGGCCCCACCGACCCTGGCCGTGGTGGCCGCACCGATGGAGCCCTACCCTCCGAGCACGTCGGTGGTCAGCGTGCCGTGGCCCCGCAACGAGCGCGGGGCGCTGGCCGGCCTCAAGACCACGTCGTACGCCGAGAACGTGGTCGCGCTGGCCCACGCGGCTGAGCGCGGAGCCACCGAGGCGTTGTTCGTGAACCTCGCCGGGAACATCTGCGAGGGCACCGGCAGCAACATCTTCTACGTCGTCGACGGTGAGCTGCGCACCCCCACGCTCGACTCGGGCTGCTTGGCCGGTGTCACGCGCGCTCTCGTCCTGGAGTGGTACGGCGCCCGCGAGGTCGACGAGCCACTGTCGGTGCTCGACCGGGCCAGCGAGGTCTTCCTCGTCTCGACGACGCGGGACGTGCAGGCCGTGCACTCCTTGGACGGGCGCGAGCACCCGGCACCCGGGCCGGTCACCAGCGAGGTCGCACAGACCTGGGCGCGCAAGGAAGCAGAAGACCCCGACCCGTGATCGGGTCGGGGTCCTCGCGACCTCGTCGGGCGGAGCTCCGGCCCACGGTGGTGTCGCCGGTCAGACGGCCAGGAGGAGGTCGATGAGCTGGTCGACGTCGATGTGCTCGCCCTCGGTGCCCACGGGAACGCGGGCCAGCGTTCGGTTGACGAAGCGGGTGACGTCCGCTGACGGCGCCAGCACCGACAGCTCGCCGTCGGGGGAGGAGAGCTCGATGATCACCACCGAGCGTCCGTCGGAGTCCAGGCAGGGCCACACGTGCACGTCGCCCTCGCCGGCGGGGTCGGTCAGGCCGCGCAGGAGCAGGTCCCGGGCGAAGGTCCAGACGACTTCGTAGTAGTCGGTGCGGAACGTGGCAGTGACGGCGTACGGGTCGTGGACGTCGTAGCCGAGGACCGCGTCGAGGACGACCGACTCTCCCCGGTCGTCGACACATCGCATCGTGATCTCGTTCGTCACTGTGCTGCGTGACGCATCTGCGTCGAAGCGCATGGGTGAATGCCTCCCTGGAGCCGGTGTCAGTGATGAAACGCTCGAGTCGGGAAGTCATGACGCGTGATTGAAAGATATCTGGATCACACGTGTCGCGACGTTCTCATGGCTGGTCCGGGGGTGCGATTCCACGTCGAGGCGATCCATGCGCTAATGTTCCGGACGCACCTGCGGGCGATTGGCGCAGTGGTAGCGCGCTTCGTTCACACCGAAGAGGTCACTGGTTCGAACCCAGTATCGCCCACGCTCACGAAAACAGCCCCTGACCTGCGGAAACGCAAGGATCAGGGGCTGTTCTGATTTGGTCACGTGTCCACCATGTGTCCATCAGTTCAAGCGCTCAATCTGAGGGACTCCGCATATGCCCAGAGGCACCCGCCTTGGCGGGGTCGAGCAACACCGCAACACCTCGTGCGGTCCTGGGCGATCCGCGTCGGCCCGCAGGAGCCGTGGCCGAATGGCAGGAACTCCGGGCGCGCTGCGCACGCTCGAAGGCGCACGCTCATGCCGATGAGCGGGCATCCAAGGATCCACATGACCTGCGGTCAAACTCTGGAAGTCAAGCTCAGGACCAACGTGCGGCTTGGTGCGACAACGCGCTTTCGCGAGCCTTGCAACGCTGTTCAGCGGGTCCTGGTCTAAGACCTGTAGCCGTCGTGGTGCGGGGTTGCTAGTGTTCCGTCAGGCTGTTCCGTGAACAAATATCGCTGTTTCGGGAATTTCGTAGTCTGAACTGGGTTCTGAAGAGGCAAGAGCCTCAACAGGATGGAGCCGGTGATGGGACGTGCGGGACGACCGACAGTCGCGATCGAGCTGAGCGAGGACGAGCGAGCAACGCTCGAACGATGGGCCCGTCGGCATTCCTCATCCCAAGCGTTGGCCACGCGGTGCCGGATCGTGCTGGCGGTGGCCCAGGGTGTCACCAACCTCGAGGCGGCGGCACAACTGGGGATCAGCCGCGCCACGGTGGCCAAGTGGCGTCACCGGTTTGCGGCCGACCGCCTCGAAGGACTCGTCGATGCGCCCCGACCCGGCGCGGCGCGCACGATCGGTGACGAGATCATCGAAGCGGTCGTGGTCGAGACCCTCGAGACAGCGCCGAAGGACGCTACCCACTGGTCCACGCGATCGATGGCCGAGCGCCACGGCATCAGCCGCCAGAGCGTCAGCGAGATCTGGCGTGCGTTCGGGCTCAAGCCCTGGCGCCAAGAGGAGTTCAAGGTCTCCCCAGATCCCGAGTTGATCGAGAAGGTCCGCGACATCGTCGGGCTCTACCTCAATCCACCCGTCGCGGCAGCAGTGTTCGCGGTGGATGAGAAACCCCAGATCCAGGCCCTCAATCGCAGCGCACCAACGTTGCCGATGCTGCCGACCACTCCGGCCAAGGCAACCCACGACTACATCCGCAACGGCACCATCGATCTGTTCGCCGCCCTCGAGATCGCGACCGGCAAGGTGATCACCGACCTGCGGCCCTCGCACACCAGCGCCGAGTTCGTCAGGTTCCTCGACAAGATCGATGCCGAGGTCCCTGCCGACCTCGACGTCCACGTCGTGCTGGACAACCTGTCAACGCACAAGACCCCTGCCGTGCACGAATGGCTGCTGCGCCACCAGCGGTTCCACTTCCACTTCACCCCGACCTACGGGTCGTGGATGAACCTCGTCGAACGCTGGTTCTCAGCACTGACCACCAAGAAGCTTCAACGCTCTGCGCACCGCAGCGTCAAAGCACTGACTGCCGACATCCGCGCGTGGGTCGAGACCTGGAACGAGGACCCCAAACCCTTCGTCTGGCACAAGAGCGCCGACGAGATCCTCCAGCGGCTGGCCGGCTATTGCCGGGCGATCAACAAATAGCCGGCCCTTCAACCTGACAGGACACTAGCCTCGCATTATCCAATGGCACTCTCTCGGAAGGTCGATCATGGCTGGCAAGTTTGAAGTTTATGAGGACAAGGGGGCAAGTTCCGGTTCCGGTTGAAGGCAGGCAACGGCGAGATTGTCGCCGTCGGCGAGGCCTACAACACGCGTGACGCTGCGGAGAATGGTTGTGGCTCGGTTCAGCGTGCGGCTGAGGGCGCCAAGATCGTGCACGATAACGCCTGAGCGCACTTGAAAGCCCCCGCCCCAACAGCGACGGGTGCGGTTTCTTCTGCTTCATGTGCCACTGCCCTGGATGCGAATGTATGCCCCGCAGCCATTGGTGATGGCCATGCGGATCTTGGGGAGATGACGCGCACTTGGTCTGGCAGCCGGGACCTCCCGCCGGCGATTGGTGATGGTCTTCTAAGGGTGGGCAGGCGCCCGGAGCGGCCATTCGCACGCGAGTCGGCCGCTCTTTCTCGGTCGTTGGCGCGCATGTGTATCAGCGGTGACGGTCTGACACCGGGGCGTCACGGAGCGAGAGTTCGCGTGGACGAGTTGTCTGGTCGGACGAGTGCTGCTGCGTTGGACGCAGAGGGCTCTTGGGCGGTTGCACAGGCTCGCTGGTCGGTGCCGCATCCTGGCTATTCGTAAGGGCAACCGTCGAGTTGAGTCCCCGATAGTGGTGTAGCGCGGTCGCTGTCTTCGTGACCGGCGTGTATGTCGGACGTGGACGCGGCCACCGCGTGATCCTTCGAGTCAACCTTCCACAGAATCCTCGAATGGAGTCATCACGATGACCGCTCCCCACATTGTCGACCCTGCCGGCCTGCTCGGCGAAGCCCTCGCTGAGGCGAGTCCAGATCTCATGCGCTCGCTGCTCCAGTCGATCATCAACACCCTGCTCAGTGCCGATGCCGACGCCGTGGTCGGTGCCGAGTACGGCCGCCCGACCCCGAGCCGGACCAGCCAGCGCAACGGTTATCGCCACCGCGACCTCGACACCCGCGTCGGCACCGTCGACGTCTCGATCCCCAAGCTCAGGAAGGGCACCTATTTCCCTGAGTGGCTCCTCGAGCGTCGCAAGCGCGCCGAGTCTGCGCTGATTACCGTCGTGGCCGACTGCTACCTCGCCGGGGTGTCCACCCGGCGGATGGACAAGCTCGTCAAGACCCTCGGCATCGACTCACTCTCGAAGTCCCAGGTCTCGCGGATGGCAGCTGAGCTCGACGAGCACGTCGAACAGTTCCGGCACCGGCCCTTGGATGCAGCGGGGCCGTTCACGTTCGTCGCCGCCGACGCGTTGACGATGAAGGTCCGCGAGGGCGGCCGTGTGATCAACGCGGTCGTCCTGGTCGCGACCGGCGTCAACGGCGACGGACACCGCGAGGTCCTCGGCATGCGCGTCGCGACGTCAGAGACCGGTGCGGCGTGGAACGAGTTCTTCGCCGACCTCACAGCCCGCGGCCTGAGCGGTGTCCGCCTCGTCACCTCCGATGCCCACGCCGGGCTGGTCGAGGCGATCGCGGCGAACCTGCCCGGCGCCAGCTGGCAGCGTTGCCGCACTCACTACGCAGCGAACCTCATGTCGACCACACCGAAGACGATGTGGCCTGCTGTGAAGGCGATGCTGCACTCGGTCTACGACCAGCCCGACGCGCCCGCCGTGCACGCCCAGTTCGACCGGCTGCTCGACTACGTCGCCGACAAACTCCCTGAGGTCCACGAGCACCTCGACGGTGCCCGTGCCGACATCCTCGCCTTCACCGCGTTCCCGAAAGACGTCTGGACCCAGATCTGGTCCAACAACCCCGCCGAACGCCTCAACCGCGAGATCCGGCGCCGCACCGACAGCGTTGGGATCTTCCCCAATCGTGACGCCATCGTCCGGCTCGTCGGCGCCGTCCTCGCCGAGCAGACCGACGAGTGGGCCGAAGGCCGCCGCTACCTCGGACTCGAAGTCCTCACTCGCTGCCGCATCAACATCGTGCCCACCACCGAACCCGAGATCGGAGTCAACGACCTACCCGAACTGACTGCCTGAACCATCAACAAGGAGAACGCAGCGCTACACCACTACCCGGGACTTGACCAACCGTCGCTACCGCTGCCGCAGCGCACGACGCAGCAGCGGTAGTTGCACTCGCCGCACGCAGTGACTCCCGGACTGGCGGCGGTATGAGGATTGTTCGGCGAGCGAGGATATCGGCAGGTGAGACCCAGACGACGTCGCCTTCGGCGGGCGGCGTTGCCAGGCCGGCCTCGACGTCGTTGTGCGCGCGGATGGAGACCGCGCGGGCGGGTCCGGTGAGCCCTGGGGTGCTTGCCTTTTCGACCATCACGTAAGAGAGCTCGGACCCGGACTCGAGAGAGCGGAGGGACGCCATGGTGCCCCGTTCGAGGCCGGGTCGGGTGGCGATGGTGGTGAGGCTGGCCATAGTGGTCGCGTCGTGGGTGAGCTCGCGGTAGGCCGCGCGGACTTCGGCGGCGGCGCACATCAGGTCGGGATCTAGGCGGGCGTGAGGGAGGGTCAGGTCCCCCCAGCGGCTGGCGAGGTTGCTCCAGGCTTGGTCCGCCTCGACGACTGCGGGGTTGAGCCGGTCGGTGGGCTCGAGGTGGCCGGCGAGTTGTGCGGCGTCGACGAGGACCATCGCGGCGCCGGCGATGAGTCCTTGGGTGCGGGTGATGAGGACCATGTTGGTCGGCCATGTGTCGGAGGCGAGGGTGCGGTGGGCCTGGATGTCCCATCCCGCGAGGGCTCGGGGGAGACGAGTGTCGTCCTCGATGGCTGCGATGGCTTCGCCCTGGAGCGCCTCGGTGAAGCGCCCGTCGAGGTAGCGTCCGGCGACTCTCTCGGAGACGGACATCCGGCCAACCCATCCGGTGGTCGGCTGCAGTGCGTAGGCAGCGTGGAGTTGGCTGAGCTGGAGGGGGCTGTCGCTCTCCAGGGACGCCTCGTAGCGTGCTCGCCCATACTGGTTCAGAGAAACCCCAAGCGCGTGGGCCGAGATGTAGAGCGAGGGTGATCAACTATTCTAGGGGGAACGCGAACGTCCTTCTCGTGACGATGCTCGTCTATCCCTAACTTCCCGTCATCGCAGCGATGGCCTTCGCGCATCAGCACCTTCCACGTTACCCCCGCCGAGCGTCATGATCCGCCGAGCGCGAGCGCTGCGGCGCACCCTACGCATTGTCGTAGGAGTGCTCGCCCTGACAGCCTCCCTGCTTGTTGCCATGAAGGCCGCCTCGGAGGCTGTGGCAGCGGGTGCGCCGGGCTGGATGAACCTCGTCGTTCTGTTCCTTGCGTGGGAAGCGATTGAGGTGGTGGCGCTATCTGTGCGGGTCCCCACTCGGTGTCTGTCGAACCGTCTGTGTCGGGCAGTTCCGTCTCGCGCTTGGCGCCGGTGAGAGCAGGTTCCCCGTCAACCAGAGTCCAGGGAGCCCTAGCGATCACGCAATGAAAGGTTTGCGTTGCGCGTCTCTGATGGCCAGACGGGTCAGGGCTGGCTTTCAGAAAGCCTTCACGAAAATCTGTCACCAGATTGCGCAAACCTTTGGGGCTCAGCACCGTGCCACCTCGCCAAGGTCAAGCATACGATCGAATGTTGACCAGACAGATTCGTTACGTTTCTGCAGCCCAGTTCAGGGAGAGCCTCGTTAGCCTTGAGTGCCGCACGGTTTAGCTCGTAAGTCTTTCTGCCACCGTCACCGGCACCGCGATGCATGAACCAGGCATTGAATTTTTGGAGCCCCCCGGGCGACAAACCTGAAAGGGACACCACTTCATGCGTGACATCATCGACCAACTTGACGTTTGGTACCGCGACGGTACTCGCTTCGCGCTGGCCACAGTCGTGTCCACTTGGAGTTCCTCTCCGCGCAGCGCGGGTGCGTCCATGGCTGTTTCGGAGACCGGAGAAGTCGTTGGAAGCGTCTCGGGTGGCTGCGTTGAGGGTGCGGTTTACGAGCTAGCTCAGCAGGTCTTGGCGACTGGAATACCTGTGCGGCGACGCTACGGGATTTCTGAATCTGACGTTTGGGAGGTGGGTCTGACCTGCGGTGGATCTCTCGAAGTCTTCGTCGAACTTGCTGGTCGTGAGGATTTTCCAGAACTCGCCCACGTCATCGCCGCGCACAGGCGACGTAGCGCCATCGCAGTCGCGACCATCACCAATGGATCTGATGAAGTCGGTGCTCGGGTCGTGGTTGAAGGCGGACGTACAGCTGGCACCATCCCTGATGGTCCGCTACGAAAATCGGTCGTCGCCGCCGCTGAAGGGATGCTCCTGCACGGTCGTACTGGTGAGGTGCAGCTCGGACCCCAAGGACAGGAGCGAATGGATGACCTGACCATCTTCGTTGAGGCGTTTGCGCCACCACCAGAAATGATCGTGTTCGGCGCGATCGACTTTGCTGCCGCTGTCGTCCGCATCGGAAAATTCCTTGGATATTATGTGACCGTGTGTGACGCCCGTCCGGTGTTTGCTACCAAAGCGAGGTTCGCTGACGCGGATGAAGTCGTGGTTGAGTGGCCGCATCGTTATCTTGAACGACGCAAGGTGGATGAGCGGGCAGTTCTGTGCGTACTGACCCACGATCCGAAGTTTGATGTCCCATTGCTTGCCGTAGCACTTCGCACGGATGCGCAATACATCGGAGCAATGGGGAATAGGCGCACCCACGAAGACCGTCTGAAGCGGCTGCGCGAAGCAGGACTCCAGCCTGCAGAACTCTCGCGCCTGTCATCACCTATTGGCCTCGATTTGGGGGGCCGGACCCCTGAAGAAACTGCCGTTTCCATCGCAGCAGAGATAATTGCAACGCAATGGCGCGGAACAGGACGACCGCTCGGTAAGACGTCAGCGCCGATCCACGGGAATTCAATTGAAGTTGCTGCTCCATTGATGCCGGCAGCTCAAGAGTCCGCCATCAAATCCAACGGGCGCGTGCTCGAGAATGCCAGTGTCGCAAGGGTGGCCCGATAGATGTTCCAGGAGAAACAGTCCCCAGCGCCACGTGACGTTGTCCGACTGGTAGCCATACGGGAACAGGCATTGAGCGTGGACGAGGTCTTGCACGCAGTTGATCATGACGGAGCAGGCGGCGTCACATTGTTTGTGGGCCGCGTTCGCAACCATGACCAAGAGAACTTGGTCGACGCGCTGGATTACAGCGCCCACCCGCGTGCGTTGGAAGCGATGCAGGCCGTATGTGCGGCCGTCGCGTCACGCCACGCGGTGTGCGCTCTGGCCGCGGTGCACGCCGTCGGATACCTGAGCCTAGGCGATGTGGCAGTAGTCGTAGCGGCTTCCTCCAGTCACCGAGCGGAAGCCTTCGCTGCGGCACGGGATCTGATCGACACGCTCAAGGCGGAGGTGCCGATCTGGAAACACCAGATGTTTGCAGATGGAACCGAGGAGTGGGTTGGTTGTCCCTAACGCGCGACGTCTTGGTCTGCCGGCCGAGAGTTTCGAGAACCCGAATGGTTGAGCCTCGCGGCTGGACTCACGCGGCGAGCGAACAAGCCGGCACCCAGGTCAGCGCATGGGACCTCGGCGTCGTACAGCAGGTGCCAGATAGGGAGGAACGGATCGACTGGCAGCGACGGGTCTGTCACACCGTGCCCGGTGGGGTCGCTTTTCCGTGCTCTCTGAATCGGACTTGAAGTCTGTAGGCCTTGACCCCGCAGATGTGGTCGCCGGACGAGTGTCTCTGGCCCTATCGACCTCTCGTCCTGGTGTTGGCGCCGCGCATCTGATACCTCGGCAGCTGACCCTCTGTAACCACAGCCCCGCCCCGCAGAGCAGGAGGAGAACGGAGTCGACGACTGACGAAACATGGTTTCGCTTCCATCGGGTCCGCCTCGATCGGATCAAGCCGGCCTTTGCTTCGGTTTTGAACCGCTTCCCGCAGGTTGCGGAAAAGGGAAAAAGGAGTTGGGATTCCTGCACAACCGGGGAACGGCAAACTATCAGCGAGCCGGATACTAGTCCGGTGACCAGTTGCGACACCTTGGTGAGTGCCCCCCAAGTCAGCAGGAGGAAAAGCTGAGGTCCTTTCGCGTACTCCTTCATTGGTGCAGTTCAAGAAAAGGTCGCCCCATTGCACGTGTGCTACCTCGGAACAGTGATTAGGTGGCAGGGAAATTGTCGATTGCGACATCGGAATTCAACCAGCTCATGAGCAAAGAAGAGGAAGCTGTGACTCAACCGATTCTGCAAGTTATTCTCGCCAGCACCCGTCCTGATCGGCGTGGTGGAGCCGTTGCTAACTGGATACAGCGTGTAGCGAAGGAGCACGCTGGGTTTGGAGTGGAGGAGGTCGACTTGGCCCAGGTGGCACTTCCTTTGCTAGATGAACCATTTCACCCACGGTTACAGCAGTACACCAAAGGTCACACCAAGGAATGGAGCGCCACGGTTGACCGGGCTGATGCCTTTGTCATTGTTCTGCCCGAATACAATCATTCTTTTCCTGCTGCGCTCAAGAATGCCTTGGATTACTTGTTCGTTGAGTGGGCTGACAAGCCTGTCGGTCTTGTGTCCTACGGAGGCATCTCGGCAGGCTTGCGATCGGTGGCCGCACTCAAACCCGTTCTCGCTGCGCTTCGCATGATTCCTGTGTTGGAAGGGGTGTCAATATCGAACTTTGGTGAATTAATCACTGAGGATGGTGAATTGCGGGATGACGCCGGCCGAGATGCCGCCGGAATTTTGATGCTCGATGAAATAGCCCGTCTTGCCAAGGTCTTGATGCCCCTGCGCACTAGGTTTGCGTAAGGATTCTCGCCCGCGAACAGTGAGTTCCGGCTGTTCGCACACAGCCGTACCTGGTCTCATGTTGGTTGTTGGACCACGGTGCCGGAAGGGAACTGAGGTCCTCTGGAGCCCAGTCCAGCTTGCCGCCTTTCTCAATGACCGGAAGTCAGGCTCCAGACCTGCAGCGCTTCAATTCGCCCGGGAATATTTCTGCCATGACGAACTGGACAGCGTGCATTCAATGTGGCCGAGTTCGAATCATCGTCAACCAACTGAGTGACGCCCTTCAAGTAACCCTGCGATTCGCCAAGATCGTTAGAGAGGTCGTGTTGATCGACGAAGCGCTGACTTGCTTGTTGAAATCGGCCCATCCATGAGCCATGGGCCACCCCACGGATTCGGACAGCGCCACCGTCGTTACTCGTCGCAATTCAGCGAACTGACGCTCTGCCAACGCCCGCTCGAACACCGCTCCTGCCTACTTCCTCAGGCTGGGTTGACTCACTGACGCGGGCGAGGGATCGGGGAGCAGACACATGCTCCATGCCAGTCGGTCAACCTGCGCGATGGATGACTAGGCATTGGGAGGTCTTCTCTGTCATGGAACGCTGGTGCAATGTGCTATCCGCATGCCTAAATCACTACTGCGCTCCACCGAGGTCGAACATCTCATCTGCATTGGTGCCCACCGAGGTCGCTCGGGACGGCATCACCAGATGGATGTCTACAGCAGGGCAGACACCTTGGCCCCGCGGGGGAATGGCAGAGTCGACGACGAAGACAGGCCCGTCCCTCCTGACATGCTCGTTAGAGCCACGAAGCGAGTGGGCACATGAGATTACGCTCACGCGGTTCTCGACCTTGAGGCCGCTACTTGAGGCGCGACGTTGCCGGCAGCGCGGATCGCTTCATCGTGCGCAACCTACTGACCTTCTGCGTCTCCCGCGCCGAGAGTCCCTCACTGATCATCAGCATTCCGGAAATACGTCTCCAGATCTTACTGAGGATGGAGATGCGTGAACCCGCCGCAACGCCAGAGACTGAGCGGACCCAAATGAGCGTTACATCAACGTATACAAGGAGAAGCCCATGATTCGCCACGTGTTTTCCTGGAAGGTGGCTGAAGGCCAAAGTAATGAGGAAATCGTGGAGATCCTCAATACCCTCCCTGGGGCCTTGCCTGTCATCAGGCACTGGGAGATCGGGAGCCACCAAGGCGACCCCGGTGACAATGGTGACCCGTTCGACGGCGTTCTCATCACCGATTTTGACTCTTGGCAGGACCTCGAGGCCTACTCGGTCGACCCGTTCCACCTGGACGTCGTTGAGCGGCTTCTACCGCGGTTCTCGGCGCGTGCAGTCGTCGACTTCGAACGCGTGGACGTCTGATGAGTTCTCGGGCAGGCATCAAGGTTGCGACGAGTCCATGGGGAGCCGCGGACCAGCTTGGGGCACTCAATTACCTCAACGCTGAGAAGACGGCCGCGCTCCTTTCCCGCGTGGACGGAGCACACAGTTACGACCTGAGCATCGACTACTTCGTCGGTATGCCGAGCTTTCAAGGTGCGGGTGACCCCGGCTACCAGATTTTCATGAGCCACACTCCCGAAGGAACGGTTGTAGACAACCTGAATGGTGTCGGCGAAGGAGTGAATCGTCACGTGTGCTATTCCGGTGATGTGGTGTTCATGTACACGCATACCGGCACACATATCGACGCGCTCAACCACTTCGGTGTCGATGGGGAAATCTACAACAACTACAAGGCCGACGAGCACTTGGGAAGCCGTGGATGGAACAAGGGTGGCGCCGAGGTCATCCCTCCCATCATCACCCGAGGTGTGCTTTTGGATATCGCGAAAAGCCAGGGAGTTGATTGTCTTCCGGACAGTTATGCCATCAGTGTCGAGGACTGTCAAAAGGCGCTCGCCAACGCAGGTCTCACACTTGAACCAGGTGATGTCGCGTTCGTGCGGACCGGTCGGATGCGTTACTGGCCGGAAGGTTCAAAGGTCCTCGGGAATCCACCCGGTCTGAGCCTTGAGGCAGCCAATTGGTTGACTAGTCAGCGCATCTCCGTGATAGGTGCTGACCAAGAATGTGTTGAGGTAGGACCGTCGCAGCATGAGGACAACTGGCTACCAGGGCACTGCCATTTCTTGGCCGAGTCAGGGGTGCCGATGATGGAACTTCTTAACCTCGAGGAGCTCTCACGCGACAGCATTGAGGAGTTCTGCCTGATTGCAGCTCCAATTCGTCTTCGGGGTGCGAGTGGAGCCCCCGTGCGACCGATCGCACTGCCACTGCATGACCGCTGAACCGACCGGCGAGAATGAGGGGAGAAGTCCAACGATGAATATGCCCAAGGTTGCCGTTATAGGTGGTTCGATCGCAGGTCTCACAGCAGCCAACGTGCTGCGTGACATTGGTTGCGAAGTAGATGTTTACGAGCGAACTCCTCAATTTCTTTCGGGCTTTGGAACCGGAATCGTCGTTCAACCAGAATTGGTGCGATACCTGTTGGAACGGACGGACACCCAACTCGACGAGATTAGCGTCCCCAGCACATCGATGCGTTATTACGACGGAGCAACGGCACAGAAGAAGGGCGAAACCGACGCATCTTGGCACTTCACCGCGTACAACGCCGTCTACCAGAAATTGCTCGATGCGTTTGGGACCGACCGGTATCACCTCGGACGCTCCGTGACTCATATCGTCCAGACTGAGTCTGGCCCGGTCGCCCATTTTTCTAGTGGGCCGCCAGCGTCAGCAGATTTGATTGTTTGCTCGGATGGCGGGGGATCTGTTGTTAGGTCAGAATTGCTTGACGTCAAACCGAAGTACGCCGGGTACGTCACATGGAGAGGGATGGTTGACGAGTCTGAACTCTCGGAGAAGACCTGGAACTTCTTTCAGGATGCGTTCAGTTACGGACTCCTCGAGGACAGCCACGTCATCGCATACCCGATCCCTCAGGTCTCCACAGATGGTCGATTGACTGGTCGACACCGACTGAACTTCCAGTGGTATTGGAATATGGACGAGGGCCCCGATCTCGACCTACTGATGACTGATCGTTCCGGGCAGCGTCGTCCGGTATCGGTCCACCACGAGGCGATCACTGAGCAGAACCTCACAGGCCTCCGTGAACGCACTGAAAGCCAGCTGGGCGGACCCTTTCGCGAACTAATTTTGTCCGCGTCAAAGCCTTTCGTGACCGTGGTATCAGACGCCGAAGTCGACCGTATGGCGTTCGGAAACATCGTGTTGATCGGCGATGCAGCCATCACGCCGAGACCACACGCCGCTGCCGGCGCAGCTAAGGCTGCTTCCGACGCGTGGAGTTTGGCGGAGCAACTTGAGATGGCGGGCGGCCTGGTAGGCGAAGCGTTAGCTGCCTGGGAGCCCGAGCGCCTGGCAATCGGGCATGCCTACGTGGCGAAAGTTCGAGCGATGGCTGAGGTACTCCAGCACGGGGGAAACTTTCCGCCGGGCAAAGCAGAATACAAGTTTGGGTTACCTCGGCTACCACACACTGCTGCCGGGTGAGACACAAAAACCGGTCAACCATTGACCGGTCATCATAGACGAGGAGCGCCAGGTTCGTCCGGCGTAGAAGAGGAGTGAACTAATGGAGCTAATCAACGAGTTTGAGGTGGGCCTCCCCCCCGAGGAAACTTGGACGTTGCTGACCGATCTCGAAAAGGTAGCGCCGTGTCTTCCTGGTGCGTCGATCACTTCGAAGGAAGGCGACGAGTTCCACGGTCAGGCGAAGATCAAGGTTGGTCCGATCACGGCCCAGTACAAGGGGAAGGCACACTTCACAAGCCTGGACGTTAAGAACCGGACGGCGGTCCTCCTCGCCCGCGGTAAGGATACTCGTGGGCAGGGCGACGCCACCGCCACGGTGACCGCCACAATGACGCCGAGTGGGACGGGCACGAAGGTCACGGTTGAGACTGAGCTAGCCCTCACCGGCAAGGTCGCACAGTTCGGTCGAGGCATTCTGGCAGACGTAAGTGGTGCCCTGATGGCGATGTTCGCGCGGAGACTCCAGGAGATGGTTGCGGCCGAGAGTACTCCCATAGCCGACCACCCACCGGCTTCGTCAGAGCCCGCAGCGGAATCCCCGGCGAAGGCGCCGGTCACGGGTCCTGCGATGGTGCGCCCCGCAAGTGATGAGGCGATCGATCTCTTGGCGTTGGCTGGGGGAACGACATGGGCGAAAGCACTTCCCGCTGGGGGCACACTGGTAGCCATTTCTGCCGCACTGATCAGCGTCTTTGCTGCGGGATATGCGTCAGCGCGAGCTCGCTCGGTGGCCCGCTAGTAGTACTTGCGCTCGCGGTGCACATTTCTGGGGCAGCGTGTTTGCGGTTATTGAATCACTGCATTGGGCTCTCCTCCGTACCAGTGCTAACTCTTGTGATTGAAGGCGCCGGTCGCAGTCGGCTCCTGCGGGACATGACATGGCCCGTCATCCTTGGCAAGTCTAGTGAGGTCTGACGACCTGGAGGTACAAGCCGATGCCCTTCATCCGGGCGGTTCAGTGGAGGAACGCTGGGCCGCCGGATGACGGCTTGGAGCCGTCGATTTCATCTAACAAGGCGGATTGCGTCGCACCAACCAGAAGCGCCGATGTCGCTCGCAGAAAGCAGAGAAATTATGGACTCGAAGTTGCGCATCTCCCTAGTTCAGGTCGGATACGGAGACGGTGAGTCGTTGTCGGACCGTGTTCAGCGGATCGCAATGCAGCTCGAGGAACTGCCGTATGCCGACCTAGTTGTACTACCTGAGTTGTGGGCTCACGGCGGCTTTACATTTGACACATGGGCGGAAGAGAGCGAACTTCTTAGCGGAGACATAGTTAGTCGCCTCGCGGAAGTGTCAGCCCGTCGCGGGTTTTGGTTGCACGGTGGATCGATCATCGAGCGTGTCGAAGATGGTGCGGATTCGGGGTTCGAGGATCGAGGACTCTGGAATACCTCAGTTGTGTTCTCACCTGATACTGGGCTGCATGCCACCTACCGAAAGATCCATCGGTTTGGATTTGGCAATGGTGAGCCTCGGCTGCTCGAGGCAGGCGACCGATTGGTGGTCACGGATCTGGACTTCCGGACGGGGTCTACAGCGCTTGGTCTCGCAACGTGCTACGACCTTCGCTTTCCGGAGATGTTTCGTGGTTTGGTGGACGCGGGGGCCGTCATGCTGACCGTGCCAGCAGCTTGGCCTCTGGAACGTATTGAGCATTGGCAGGTGCTCGGCCGTGCCCGTGCAGTTGAAAACCAGGCTTGGGTTCTGCAATGCAACACCGCCGGCACCCACCGTGGCGTGACTATGGGGGGACACAGCCAGGTCGTTGCGCCAACTGGCGAAGTAGTAGGGCGGTTGGACGCCAACGAGGGAGTGTTGAGCGTGGACCTTGACTTCGAACTCCTTGATGAAACACGGCGGTCCTTCCCTGTCTTGCAGGATCGCAGGTTGGGGCGGCTGTGAAACCATATTGCCGGGTGGAGTGGGTGACGGTCTTGCTGATGAGTCGTGGTGGCAGCGACATGCGAATCGGTGTGGCTCGGAGTTGCAGAAATGTCTTGAGCGCCTACTCCTTTCCCAAGGAGGGGTACGTCGCCAGGTCGATAGAGGGTCTCGACCGAAGGAAGACGATGGGTGTACTGGCAGCACTGATGAAGACCGGTGTCGAGCACCAGCATTGGGCGAAGAGGGTCGCGATCGACGCCGTAATGAGGCGATTTCTCGCTCTGAACGATGAAGTAGGTCGATGATCAGCAGCTTCGGTTCTAGTTTGAGAATCTAGGCTCGACCGGTGAACTGGATGGCCGCCCGAATGTCACGCCCAAGCGCCATGACGCGATCACATTGGCCACGGAGTGTCCCCCAAGACCTAGCGCCGACTTACGAAGTTCCGCGATTGCGCCCAGTGCCTAGGGACCCGGGAAGATCACGCCCGGTTCAACCGTGACGGCGCTGTGATCGTCTGCTGACCTTGGATTGGCTCGGGAGGACTCTCAGTCTGCACGGAATCTCGCGGAGCGAAGCCATCACTCAACGTGGATTCATGGATGCGTGTTGAACTCTGCCCGGCCGGCCCGTGCGGACCACCCTCGGTACTGCATGGAAATCGAAGCGTCGGATAATCTCGTTAGGCGTTAGTCCATTTCCGCGATGGGGACAGACTCTGATGACCATCTGCTCTACGTCGGCATACGCGCGGGCTCCACACACGTGGTGCTGTCGCCCCACTCCTCGAATGGTTATGGGTGCGTGTTTGCCTATTGTCGTGCGAGTGCACCTCGCTGGTACTCACGATACGGGCCCGTGGGCACGCGGCAATTGGGGGTGACGTCGGCATGGCCGTAGTAGGGTGTCAGTCGACAGCCGGGCCCATTGAGCCGCGCCGCCAAGTTTGCGAGTTCGCGTCTCTGGGCCCGAAGGGCAGGCAGTTGCGAGAACCCCCGGTCGACGCGCTGAACTAGACCTTCAAAGTTGCATGCATGCGCACCCGGTGAAGCGAGCGAAAGAGCGTCTGCAAATCGGTGGGTCGACTCGAGGCCCCCGTCACGGAGTCTAGTCCGCTCCATGAGACTCGAGCGCGGCTGGCGTTACGGAGCCTGAATTTCGCGTTCTGTCGAATAGTATTGACTTTTTGACGGGTTGGGCAGAGGCACATCCGCGCCGCATTGACGAGACTCTGAGCATGAAACCGCCGCCGTTCGACTATCTCCGCGCGACAAGTCTGGATGAAGTCTGGGATGCGCTGGACAGTGACGACGACGTGAAGGTCATCGCCGGTGGTCAGAGTTTGGTACCCCTGCTAAGTCTGCGATTTGCCTCGCCTTCCCTACTCGTCGATATCACTGCTCTGGACGAGCTAGGGGGCATTAGCACCGACGGCGACGTACTCCGGGTCGGTGCCCTCAGCCGTCACGTACAGGTTGAAAAGCATCCTCTCATCCTTGATCGAACGCCGCTACTGGCTCGTGCTGCCTCCTGGGTGGCACACGCGCAGATTCGAAACCGCGGCACATTCGGAGGGTCCGTTGCGCACAGCGATTCGGCGGCCGAGTTCCCAGCAGCCTTGTTGGCGCTCGACGCCACCATGATCGTGCGTTCACGTGCGGGGGAGCGCAGGGTTCGAGCCGCTGACTTCTTCCATGCGTACTTTACGACCGCGCTTACTCCCACCGAACTGCTTACAGCTGTCGAGGTTCCAATCGCTCGCTCAGGTTCTTCATGGGGCTTCGAGGAGTTTGCTCGTCGGAGGGGGGACTACGCCATCGGTGGCGCCGCTGTGTACGTCGAGCGGGATCCGGACGACACGTGTCGAGTTGTTCGCGCCGGCCTGCTCGCCGCAGGGCCTGCTCCTTGCCTCGCACCGAGGTTGGAGGACGTATTGGTTGGCAACGTCGTCGACGCCGGGAGGATCAATGATGCCGTTCGGTCTGCAATGGCCCGGGTGAACCCTGGCGAAAACGTTCACGGTGCGTCGGAATACCGCCGAGATGTCATCGGGGAGATGTTACGCCGCGCGCTGGCGTCGGCCTTCAATTTGGAAGAGGTTGCATGAAGACTCGCATCATCGCGAACGGCACGGCATACGAACGTGACGTGGAGCCTCGTCGGCTCCTATCCGACTTCATTCGACAGGACCTAGGGCTCACCGGCACCAACATCGGGTGTGAGCATGGCGTTTGCGGGAGTTGTACGGTCCTCCTAGACGGCGATCCGGTGCGGTCTTGCACCACTCTCGCCGTCCAGGTAGACGGACAACGCGTCACAACGGTCGAGGGCCTAGCCGATGGGACAGAGCTGAATGGTCTCCAGGAGGCCTTCAAGGCATGTCATGGTCTGCAGTGTGGGTTCTGCACTCCGGGCTTCTTGATGACGTTGCTGCCCATCTATAACGAGGCCAAGCGGCTGACTCGTGAGGAGATCCGTGAAGTCATCTCGGGAAATCTCTGTCGCTGTACCGGGTACCAGCAGATCGTTGAAGCGGTGGAACTCGCGCTCAACGAGGCGGCAGAACTCGCGGAAACACCACCCGAGGAGGGTTTAGGTCGGGTGCCGCAGGAGAGCGAGAGTTCAAGGGACGGGAGTCCATGACGCCCCTGAACCCGTGGGGCGCGCCGACGGTGACAAACCGTCGTCCACGCGCTGCTTGCACGTGTGGTGCCAACCCCAAAGCCTGCAGCTCGGCGATGGTTCAGCGTGGCTGGGCGGGAAATCGACACCGTGCCCAACATCAACTCGGCAGCAAATCATAAGACCGTAGATCGATCCGGGTCATGTGGTGACCTGGCTCTAGGAAGACAGAAGGACGGAAAAACATGACTCTAATCAATGCTGAGGTAGCCCCTGAACAGGAAAGGCTCAACTGGGGTCGCTTGCTTATGGATGGCATACCTTACGCGGATCTCACCGCCGCTCTTGAGCGAGGCGAAGACGTATCTTGGTTCGATCACTGGATGAAGACGGCCGCGGACTACGAGAAAGAAGCGCAGCGTGCAGTTGACGCTGGCCACCGTCATACTGCTGGTGAGCTGTTCGTGACGGCCTCCCTTTGTGCGCAGTACGCCCAATACCTATGGTTTGGGGAGGATCGCGCCGCAGGTCAACAGCGTAAGGTCGATCTATATCTCAAGGCGGCCCCATACCTTGATCCGCCTGCCGTCCGATTCGACTTGCCAATCGACGACGTCTCTGTTCCTGGGTACCTCCGTGTGCCGGATGGTAAAGGGCCGTGGCCCTGCGCGGTCCTGATCGGTGGGTTGGAATCGACTAAGGAGGAGAGCTATCGGTTCGAGGAGTTGTTGCTCGCCCGTGGTGTTGCCATTGCGACTTTCGATGGACCAGGGCAAGGCGAAATGCTTGCAGGTACCGCCGCCTGCGGTGACTTTGAGCGCTATACATCCCGCGTGGTCGATTTCCTCATTGAGGACTCCCGACTGGATGCGAACCGTTTGGCGGTGGTTGGCCGTAGCGCTGGCGGGCACTACGCGTTGCGTAGTGCCAGCTTGGACAGCCGATTCGTAGCTTGCGTTTCGTGGGGGGGGTATGTGAACTTCGAAAATTGGGAAGGCCGAGCACCACTGGCCAAGGAATCGTGGCGTTATGTGAGCAAGTCCGCGAATATGGACGAGGCCCGAATTTTCGTCGAGGAATGCTTGGATGTTCGTCCCGTGCTGGCTGAACTGCGTGTACCCACGTACTTCCAACAAGGTGCACTGGATTTTGTCCCTGTGTCTCAAGTTGAAACCTTGAAGAAGCACGCCATCAATGCCGATCTCACGGTTGTCGTCGAGCCCGCGGGTGACCACTGCTGCCATAACCTCGGCCCCCGGCCCCGGCTGGAGATGGTCGATTGGGTCGCAGATCAATTGCGCACGGGAGGCAGCGACCAGTGAGAGCGGTCGCCAGCCCAGATCGGCCGTCGGGTTCGTTGGAGTTGGACAATATCCAAGAACGCCGAGAACGTGTCTACCCAGGCGGGCTTGGTCGCACCAGTGCGTATCTCGGTCGGCCAGCCCCCACGCTAGTTAGGGGCAGTGGATATTACGTCTGGGATAGCGAAGGCGTTCAGAAGATCGATCTCAACAACAACTTCACGACGCTACTGCACGGGCATGCACATCCCGAGGTCACCGCTGCCGCAACGCGGGCATTGGAGGCAGGCGCCTGTTTTGGGTTGCCGAACCCCAAAGAGGTGGCACATGCAGAGTCTTTGCTAAGCAGAGTGCCGTGGTGCGATCAAGTTCGTTATACGAACTCCGGCACCGAAGCAGTGATGACCGCAGTCCGCATGGCGCGAGCGCTCACAAGACGAGACCGAGTACTCGGACTCAGTTCGAGTTATCATGGGACGGGCGAGGCACTACTACCCATGCAGGGCACAATTGCTGGTGTGCCGCAGGGAGTAACGGACGATGTTCTACTCGTCGCTCCCAATGACGCAGACGAACTGAGAGCAATGTTCAGCCTGCATGGCGGCGAGATCGCTGCGATCGTGCTCGATATGATGCCGATGAATGCTGGTGGCCGGCCCCTCAACCCTCAATTCGTTGCGACTGCAGCAACGCTCGCGCGACAGCATGGAGCACTCGTAATTGTTGATGAGGTCATCTCGTTCCGTCTGCATGTTCAAGGTTTCGCGAATGCGGTCTACGACCTCTACCCGGATTTGCTGGTCACGGGCAAATCAATCGGCGGGGGTCTCCCCATGGGTGCGATTCTCGGACGGCGTGATGTCATGACGATCCTTGATTCGTCCAAGCCAGGCGCTCTTTTTCATGGCGGTACGTTCACTGGTAACCCAGTTTCAATGTCTGCTGGTCTCGTCGCGATGAACCTGTTTCATGCTGACGAGGTCGGACGCCTCAACGAACTCGGAGAACGGCTGCGTGCCGGACTGACCGAGGGCGGCCAGGTGTCTGGCTGGACGGCGAACGGCTACGGATCGGTCGTGCGCCTAAACTCGCGCGACCAAAATCCTGCCCGGCGCATGAGGGACTTGTTCTGGATCGCATTTGAGGAAGGAATCGCACTGGCTCCAAGCGGGACTCTGTGTGTATCCACGCCGATGAATGACGAGGTCATCGACACACTCATTGAGCGACTCGCTTGCTGCTTCCACAAGATCGATTCCGGCGCATGACTCAGTGAACGGTCGGCCGAGACAGGTCGCCTATCAGGTCCCAGAGTTCTTCGGGACGCTCGATGAGTTGAACGGGAGTGACTGGCCTATGCTGAGGGTCGTGGAAGTTGAACATGGAGTGGGTGCAGTCGTCTCGGCGATCCGAGCGGTGCTTGGCGACTTGGTGATTTTCATCCAAGCTCGGCTGCGCGAGGAGGTCCCCGAATTCTATGTTATCGATGATCCGGCGTTGGCAGGCACCGAAATGGAGACCGTTCCGTCGTCTCTGGAGGCCATCCTCCAAGGGCTGACAGACCAGTTAGACGTAGAGGACGCCGTACCAGGGGCCATGCTGAAGCAGGCTCGTCTTGCCGCCCAAGCCAATGTCAGTCTGCACGCGCTGGTTCGCAAGCAGCGGGTGGCCCAAGCAGCAATGTGGGACGCAGTTCTGGATGCGGCCCAGCGGGCAGTGTCTGACGATGAGCTCCGCGGCGCGGCACTGCGCAGGATTAGTCAATACCACTTTGCTTGGAACGACCATGTCGTTGCGGCACTGATCGAGGAATATGAGGCTGAGCATCGGCTCTTTTTTATGCAGCGATCGGACCGCAAGAAGCGTGCGTTGGTCAATGCGGTCTTGGCGGGATCCCCCCCAGATGAACAAGCTCTTGGGTATCCGATGGATGGCCGACATCTAGCAGTGGTTGCGTGGGGGGAGAAGCCGGAGGCGGCCATCAGGGCCGTTGCATCGAGGCTCGATGCGAAGTGTTTGGTGGTTTCGGGCACCGACAACGCGTATTTTGGATGGTTGCGCCGCGCCACACGCTCGCCCAGGTCCGATGACTCCCTTGCCTCGGTGGAGTTGCCGTCGTCCACGCAGATTGCGTGCGGCCAATATGGCAATGACGTTTCGGGGTTCAGGACCAGCCATAGGCAGGCTGGATTGGCCTATCGGGTGGCCAAGTTGGGGTCTCAGAACGTGACCTGGTACCGGGACGTTTCGTTGGAGGCGTTGGTGCTGCGCGACGTGCCGGCTGCCAAAGAATTCGTTCGTCAGGAGTTGGGGAGTTTGCTTGATGGCTCTGCGAGGTCTCGAACCCTCTTGGAGACCATTAAGGCCTATTACGCTCTCGGGCAGAATGCTGCTGCAACCGGAGTTCGCCTAAAGGTCAATGAGCGGACCGTCGCGTATCGGCTCAAAACCGTGGAGGGTGCGCTCGGCAGCACAGTGCTAGAACGGCGAGATGAGATCGCAGTGGCATTACGGATTGTCGCAATGTTGGAGTCACAAAACGACTGATCTTTACTGCCACCAGGGGAGTGGTCGTGGAGGGGGCGAATACGGTCAGCAAGAGTTGACGCGACTTTCCGCTTTGTCCGTGGTATGGGAAACCCCGCCCGACGGTTCGTGACCTTTGGGAAGACCGAAGCCTCGATTCCGATCGTTGAGTCTAAATCTGTGTTTCCGTATTCCGACAAAGCGAGTCTCCATCCTTCGGGAGATGAAGATGCCCAACTGACCGAACCCCACGAGACTGGGTCTTTCACGCCATCCGTTCGTCGAGGGGGGCAGCGTCGGCCCGGCCTCGCGAAGAGCCAGAAGGTCCAGCCAACGAGTGCGTCAAGTTCCCTGATTCCTTGGGAGATCGATTCCTGCACCACAATTTCGTTCCGTGCCGCTTGATATTCGCGTGCCGAATCACGTCGTTTGATGCGTGTGTTGCAGCGATTCAGGCCGGTCGCCGGGTGGGTGATGCCGGAGACAAAAAGGAGATCTAGGAAGAAAATGAGCACCAAACTTTTGATGGCAACATATGCTGACATCACTGCGGAAGCGGAGGATGCCTTTCGCGAGTGGCGGGTGGATGTGCAACTCCCATCATTGCGTGCAGCTCCGGGCGTATCTAGCGCCTCCTGGCTCGAGAGCAAAGATGGCCAACCACGCTTCCTTTTGCTTTGCCAACTGGAGGACGAGTCGGTTGCCCAGAGCACTCCCGTGCGTGATGCGCTCGATTGGGGACTTTGGACGCGCGCGTTGCGTGGTTGGCATCGTCGGACCTACCGACCAATCTTCGCAATGGGGTCCGCGGACGTGGAAGGTGCATATGTGCTGACCGTGCGTGCCGACGTTGAGCCTGAGGCTGAGGTAGCTTTCAATGAGTGGTACAACACCACGCATCTCCCTGAGGTGCTTGAATGCCCTGGTTTTGTCGCTGCCGCTCGGTACGAGTGCATTGAGGGTGAACCCCAGTTTCTTTCCGTGTACCAGTTAGACCGGCCGGATGCGTTGGAAACGCCAGAGATGGACAAGGTCTACGGTTTCGGGCCGTTGACGCCGCACATCCGCGGCGAGCACGGCAGAATCTACGGTCGCCGAACAGGTGAGGTGGAAGTGTGAATATCGTGCCCGAAGTCGGTCCGTTTAGTCCCGCGGTGGTGCAAGCAGAGGAGATTGCTCGGGGACGGGTCTCCGCTTCAGAACTTGTGTCCATGTATCGGCAGCGGATCGACCGGTTCAATGATGACTTGAACGCCTACTGCCTGACTACCATTGAGCTTGCCGAGCTAGGGGCTGCCGAGACGAGGGTCGGGCCATTGTCAGGGCCACTGGCCGGGGTGTCAGTCTCGATTAAGGACCTCGCGCCCATGGCTGGCTATCCATTCACCCGTGGGTCGCGCGCGTTTCGGGACGATATCGCGGGCGAGGACGCCTTCGCCGTGACCCAGTTGAAACAGGCAGGGTGTCTCATTCTCGGCAAGACAACGACAGCCGAGCTCGGTGGTCGTCCGGTCACTGACTATGGACTCCACGGCGCTGCTCGCAACCCGTGGAACATTGATCACACGGCTGGCGGATCCAGTGGTGGCGCCGCTGCTGCGGTCGCTGCGGGCCTCTGTGGAATTAGCCATGGCAGCGACGGGGGCGGCTCGGTTCGTATTCCAGCGGCGTGTTGTGGAGTGGTGGGAATGAAGCCGTCGAGGGGGCGTATCTCTTTGGGGCCAACCTCCGGTGCTGGGTGGGGCGGACTCTTGACTGACGGGGTGCTCTCTCGGTCTGTCGCGGACGCTGCGGCTGGGCTGGATGCCATGGCCGGCCACCTGCCCGGCGATCCTTACTGGGCTGCCCCCGCAGCAGAGCCATACTTGGAAGCGACGCGCAGAGGCCCTGGTCAGTTGCGCATCGCATTTACCAGCGACGCCGAGGTTCCAGTTGACGCGGAGATCGCCAGCCGCGTGCGCGATATTGCGACTCTGTGCGAGGAGATGGGCCACCAAGTGGTGGAGCGTGGCCCGCGGACTCAGGCGCTTCGCGAACTTCAGATAGTCGTGTTCGCCGCGGCCATGGCTGCTCAGCCGGTCACGGATCGCTCGCTACTAGACCCGGCTAACGCGATCGCCGCCGAGTTCGGTGATGGCCTCTCGGCTGCGGATTACGTGCGCGCCATGGATGGACTTCACGCTGAGAGTCGCGCGGTGATCTCGTTCTGGGACGATTGCGATGTCCTGATTACCCCGACATTTCCTCAAACGGCACCCCGGATCGGGGAAATGGGGCTCGATCCGGCGACGGCGGGCCGTGAGCATCTCGATTGGCTCAGTTTTACCTACCCGGCTAATTGCACTGGTCAGCCGGCAATTAGCCTCCCGCTGGCTGTTCATTCCAATGGGCTCCCAATCGGGATACAACTCGTGGGACCACCACAGGGTGAGGCCGTGATTCTTGCATTGAGCGCGCAACTCGAGGCGGCACAGCCTTGGGCACTTCGGCCGCTCACGGACTGGGACTGACTGAGCCGAAGGATTGCCCCGGGGTAGTTGTCTGGGTGCGGTGGTGGCGCGTGTCCGTTCAGCGCTGGGTAGTTCGCCGCGCCGCGAAAGTACCACGAGAGCGCGTGCAGCGCCGCCGTGGCAGACCGATTGAGAACGACGATGGTGCTGCGTGCCCTTGATGTATGGCCATCAGTCAGTGCCGATAAGTCCTTGACTCCGATCCCGGTACGGTGGTTGTCGCGATTTCTAGGTTCCTGAGATTGGAGAGAAGTCGTACACATAGCAGGAGCACCAGTCGGATGCGGCTTGATACGGTCTTCGGAATGCGGATATCCGATCCACGAAGCCTTCATTCAAGGGATACGACCGTCCCTGGTTTGGCGCAATACTGTTCATGTGAACAGCCCTACAGCACCTTCTGCTGCGACAAGAGCCTCTCAAGGCCGACAGGATCCAGGACATGGCACCCACGTGGGGAGCAGCACTCCGCGACGTGAGGATGACAGGCTGGTGCGCGGTCAAGGGGCTTTTGTGGGGAACATTGATGCTTCCAATCAGCTTTGGATGCGCATCGTGCGATCCACCGTCGCTCACGCGACGATTGAGTCCGTCGACGTACGGGATGCGAAGCGCATGCCTGGTGTGGCACTCATTCTCACGGCGGATGACATCGAAGGTCTAGCGACCGTACCTATCAAGAATGTGGGCTACCACCGCATAATTCCCGGTCTTGAGGAGTATGGGCATCCGGTACTAGCCGCCTCGAAGGTCCTCTATGTCGGCCAACCGGTGGTGGCAGTCTTCGCCGATGACCCCTATCGGGCGGAGGACGCTGCAGAGAAGGTACTTGTCGAGTACGCCGAATGCCCACCGATCCTTGACTCGGTCGAAGCAGCCGAGAACAGCACTCGACTGCACCCGCGCGGCAACGTATCGGCAACGTTCGTCAAGGAATACGGAGATGTGGACCGAGTGTTCGCAGAGGCGCCACACCACTTCCGCTCAGAATTCCGAATCGGCCGGCAAAGCGGTGTGCCCATGGAGATGCGCGGTTGTTTGGTGCAACCGGTACGCGGTCATGATGAGCTTGAGTTCTGGGGTGTGGTCCACGCCCACAATAGCCGTCGTGTTCTGGCGGATGCCCTCCAGATGCCTGTGAGTGCTATCCACATGCGTCACACAGATTTCGGCGGCAATTTCGGTGTTCGAGGCGGAGTATTTCCTGAGTATGTGGCGGCGGCCGTCGCAGCGCGTCGTCTCCAGCGGCCCGTCAAGTGGCTGGAGGATCGGCTCGAGCACATGGTCTCGATCTCCCATGCGCGCGAACAGGTACACCGTATCGAAGGAGCTTTCGACGATCAGGGTCGTTTGCTCGGGCTTAGGGACGAGATTTGGCACAACAATGGCGCCTTCTTGCGCCAATCGGAGCCGCTGATTACGGACATCACGGCTGGAATGGTCGCTGGCCCTTACAAAGTTCCCGCTTACCGGGCCACTGCCCATGCAGTGATGACCAACAAGACGCCGCTCTCCGCATATCGTGCTCCGGGCCGGTTCGAGGTCACCTTCGCGCGTGAGCGATTGCTCGACGTCGCTGCCCAAGAGCTCCAAGTGGATCCCCTCGACATACGGCTGAAGAACGTGTTGTCTAGCGACGACCTCCCCTGGGAACCAGGAATGGATATTGTCTTTGAAGGATTCCGTTTCGATTCAGGTGATGTTCGGGACCATCTGGAGAAGGCCCTCGTTGCCGCCAACTTCGAAGCATGGCGGACCGAAGCCGCAGAGCTTCGAGCTTCTGGGCGATTGGTCGGAACCGGTATGGGGGTGCTTATGGATAAGGCGGGCTTGGGGATATATGAGACTGCGTCCGTGGATGTGGATCCGTCAGGACGCATTCGCGTACTGACGGGGGCTTCATCGGTTGGGCAAGGCATCGAAACTGTGATTGCACAGATCGTCGCGGATGAACTTGGCAACGAGCCGGAGGAGATTGACGTCTTCCACGGTGATACGGATCAACTGAGTGACGGCGTCGGCTCTTGGTCGAGCCGCTCCACGGTGCTCGCCGGAGGCGCTGCAAAGAACGCAGCTCGAGGAATCATCAAGAAGGCCCTTCGCGTAAGCGCCACCCTGCTGGGAGTGCCTCTGGAAGACCTGCGGTTCGAGGCCGGTCGTGTGCAAACAGTGCTAAAACCCGTGCGTTCGCTGAGGCTGTCGGAGATCGCCCGACTCTGGGACGGACCGAGCGCCCGGCGTGTAGGCGACGATCCGGGGTTGAGCGTTTCCGGAGTCTATCGGGATGAGCACATGAACTATCCGTACGGGATTACACTCATACAACTCGAGGTTGATCCGACGACTGGTGGTCACAAAATTCTGCGTCTCTTCACTAGCGCCGAGGCAGGGAGGATTATCAATCCGATGACTACCCGCGGGCAGATTATTGGCGCTGCAGCCCAGGGAATCGGAGGAGCCCTGTTCGAGGAGTTCAGATATGACTCGGCCGGGCAGCCGCTCGCAACTTCCTTCATGGACTATCTGCTACCGGATGCGCAAGGTATTCCAGATGTTGATGTATTTGTGACGGAAGACGCGCCGACTCCTGATAATCCGTTTGGAGCCAAGGGGATGGGTGAAGTCGGGCTCATTGCTATGGGCGCTGCTGTGGCGGGTGCCATTGATGATGCCTTGGGGAACGGTGTTCGAATTTCCCGGGTGCCCGTCCATCCTGAGGACATTTATGAACTGGCAACGGCAGCACGCAGCCGAGGGCAATTGGGTGAATCCACTGAGGTCAAGTAGAGGCCCCACGCTGAGCGGGATCGCCAGGTGCTTCCAGGGTCAGGTCCTGAACTGCGGTCAATCGATTAATGCGATAAGAGGACACCATCGTCGACGAAGGTGCTCGGGCCGGACTCGACTAGACGGTATGGAGTGACCGCTCCGAGCTTCTGAGGGGCTGCGAGGCCGGGGCCTCGCTCCACACATGTTCGTGGGATACCGAGCAGTGGCGCCTGTTCGGCCTATCCGACAGTTGTGGGAAGCGCCGGTGTTTACAGAAGATACGAGTGCTGGGCTCGACGTGCACGCACTATCCGTTGCAGCAGCAGCGATCGACGGCGTCACAGGCGAGCTGTTCCAGGCGAAACTGACACCGTCACATGAGCACATCTGAGGGTGGCTCGCTGACCTGCCGGGCTCGGTGGCGGTGACGTATGAGGCTGGCCCGACCGGGTGCGACCTGTATCGGACGTTGACGGCGCCGGGATATGGTGGGTGGTCGCTCCGCCGTCGAAACTTCAGCATCCGTCGGGTGAGCGGGTCTAAGGACGCGGTCTAGGCCAGACTGTTGCGGTTGGATGAGAGCACCGCGGTGGCGATTCCCAGGGTCGACCGGGAAGGCGCCCGTGATCTGGTCCGGCACGTGAGGACTGTTTTGGTCTAGTGTGTCCCAGGTTCCGCGTAGTCGAGATTCATGCGATTCTCATGCCACGGTGATGATGCGGTTGCGTTCGAACTCTATGGGGGTGAGCCATCCGAGTTGGCTGTGACGGCGCTTCCGGTTGTGCCAGATCTCGAGGTACTCGAGCATCGCGGTGCTCAGTTCGATTCGGGTGTTCCACTTCTACCGGTCGAGCAGCTCGACCTGCATCCGCGACCAGAAGCTTTCGATCATGGAGTTGTCGTAGCACTCGCCGATGCTGCCCATCGACGCGAGCAGCCCGGACTCCTTCGCACGTCGCGTGAAGGCCCAGGAACCGAATTGAACGCCCTGGTCCGAGTGGATGATCGTCCCGGGTTCCGGCCGCTTCCCGAGCCGAGCATCGATCGCCATCCCCAGCGCGTTCGTGACCAGCGCTGCCGTCGGCGATGCGTCGATGGACCAGCCGACGACGCGACGGGAGTAGGTGTCGAGCACGACGCAGCAGTAGACCTTCCCTTCGCGAGTCGGATGTTCGGTGATGTCGGTGACCCACAACTGGTTAGGGCCGCTCCGCGTGACGTCGCGCTCGACGAGATCGGTCGCGATGGTGTCCGGCTTGATCCGCCGCCACTTCTTGCGCCGGCTGATGACCTGCAGACCCGCGCGTTGCATCAATAACTCGACCTGACCGTGGCCAACCTGGACACCTCGGCCGATGGTGAGCTCGGCGTGGACCCTGCGAGCGCCGTAGATCCCGTGGCACTCGGCGTGGATCTGGGTGATCAGGTCGGTCAGCATCGAGTGCCGCACTGACCGCTCCGACGGCGCACGCTTCCCACTCTCGTAGAAGCCGGCCTCAGACACGGCCAGCACCCGACGCGACCTGAACAGACAAGCCCTCCGCGGCGATCACCTCGACCGCCACGTTCCGCCTTTTGGGCTGGCCTCCTCCTTCAGCACGTCGACAGCGCGGCGAGCGACCTTCAGCTCGGTCTCGAGTTCAGCGATCCGCTTCCTCGCAGCCAACAGTTCGCCCTTCTCAGCCTTCGTCAGGCCGCACTGAACTCCACGGTCGATGCGATCCTTGGCGTCGCCAATTGCAGATAGTCTGCTCGCTGACATCGAGATCGTGCGCGACGCTGGCAACAGTCCTTCCCTCGGCGAGCAAGTCGAGAACCCTGCGCCGGAACTCCGCCGGATAGCCCGGTCGTCCCATCTGAACCGCCTGGTGTCAGGCACCAGAATCCAGAAACCCAGACGCCGTAAAACCCGGGACACACCACAGCCTCTACTGAAGCCGGGGCGGTTCAGGCAAGGACGTCTCCCGTCGCCGGTCTCCGGTGGGCAGATGCGCATGCGTCGGAGGAACGCAAGAGTTGGCGACATGGACAAAGGAACCGTTTCGGGGCCTTGTTTCATAAAGGTGTCTAGTGATGGGGGGCACATGCGGGGTCCTACTTTCAGTTCACGGTCCTTTTCTCGGACGGATCGCAGACGCTCTAGGTGGGCTTCTTCCTTGGGGTGCAGCGGCGGTCCGTGGGGCCGGTCGATTCGGTTTTCGATGTTGGGAGTTTGGGATGCGCCGATTGACGAGTAGGTCATCCGGGGCACGTCGCCCTGTGGTGGCTGTGCTGGCTGTGTTGATGTTGGTCGTGCTTGCTGGGTGCGGAAAGGCAGAGGGCACGGCGGATGCGGGGGCGCTACAAAAGGGGACGCCGGAGGCACGAAAGGCTGTTCTGGAGACTTCGGTGAGCAATGCGAAGCCGGTCAAGTTGGCTTGGTTCACACCCACGAGCCAGAACGACTACCTATCAGCTCTCGGCGTAGGCATCGAGGCCGCGGCCAAGGCTCGCAATGCAACGGTCACCACGTTTGATGCTGGGTTCGACGAGCAGAAGCAGTACGCACAGATTCAGGATGCCATCGCGACTGGCAAGTTCGATGCCTTCCTTGTCACTCCGGTTGACGCCTCCGGAGTCGTTCCTGCCATCGCGGAGGCTGCTGAGGCGGGCATCAAGGTGGTCTGCGGCGGCGGATACCCATGCGGCGATGACTTTGCCAGTAAGATCTCGAATGCTGAGGGTGTGGTCGCCCAGACGGCAATTCCCGAGGCATCCTTGGGCAAGAGCACGGGGCAGCTGATCGTGGAGGCTTGCGAAGGTAAGGATCCGTGTGAGGTAGCGCAGTTGCCGGGCGCAATGATCCCCGCGGAGGAGGCACTCTTCGACGGGGTGAAGCAGGTTCTTTCCTCCCACCCTGAGATCGAGATCGTGGCACGCGTGGAAGCCGGTTACCTTGCTGCGCCGGCTCAGGCTGCGACGCAGGACATCTTGCAGTCGAACCCGGACCTCGACGTCGTGGCTGCTTCGAGCGATGCGATGGCTGCGGGGATCGAGCTGGCTGTGAAGGCGGCGGGAGTTGAGGACCAGGTGAAGATCATCGGCCTGGCTGGGGGACAGCGGGGCCTGGCGAAGGTCCGCAGCGGAACTTGGTTCGGCACGGTGATGATGTACCCCTTCGATGAAGGCATGTATCTGGTGGACCAAGCGGTTCGCGCGGTGCGCTCGCAACGGTTCAGGGCTGGCATCAACCCGGCTGAGGAGTTGGCCTGGCCCATGGTGTTCACCAAAGAGAACAGCGCGGAGTTCGGAGACTATTCCGGACAGTGGGCTGGCTGAGACCCCCACACCTTCAGACATCTAACTTGAGCCGGGAAACCCGGCGGATTTGGGCCGGGAATCGGCCAGGAAAGAGTTTGCTATGCGATTCGCAGTTGACACTGGTGGAACTTTCACTGATCTCGTGATTGAGGATGACGACGGCACGCTGCAGGTCTACAAGTCGTCGACGACTCCGGACGACCCTGTGGAAGGTGTGCTGAATGTTCTCTCGGTTGCCGCTGAGGCTCGTGGAGTTGAACGGTCAGAACTCCTGGCTGGTGATGGTTTGTTCATCCATGGAACGACGAGGGCCATCAATGCGATCTTGACTGGCGGTACGGCCAGGACTGCGTTGCTTGCAAGTGAAGGACATCCGGACACTCTGTTGTTTCGGGAGGGGGGACGGACTGACCCGTTCAACTACACCAAGGCCTACCCGGAGCCGTACATTCCGCGGTCGTTGACTTACGAGGTTCCGGGGCGTATTGGCTCCGCAGGTGAGGTCGTGCGTGAGTTTGATGAAGCTGCAGTTGTTGCGCACATCGGCGTGCTCAAGTCGATGCAGGTCGAGGCGGTGGCAGTGTGTCTGCTGTGGTCGACGCTGAATCCTGCTCACGAACTGCGGGTCGGTGAGTTGCTCGATGAGCACCTGCCGGGTGTTCCTTATACGTTGTCGCACCAGCTGAACCCGATTTTGCGCGAGTACCGGCGTGCTTCGTCCACGGCGATCGATGCTTCGCTCAAACCGCTGATGCAGGAGTACTTGGGGAGTCTTGAACGACGTCTTCGTGAAGCAGGTTTCGATGGGCGGGTGTTGATTCTTACTTCGAATGCGGGTGTGTTGGATGCATCGTTTGTGGCTGAGCAGCCGATTCACTCGATCAATTCCGGTCCCTCGATGGCTCCGGTGGCGGGCCGTCACTACGCGCTTGTTGATGCAGACGCCGACACTGCAATTGTGGCTGACACCGGTGGCACGACATATGACGTGAGCCTGGTCCGTAAGGGCAGGATTCCGACCACTAGTGAGACGTGGATCGGCGAGCCGTTCTTCGGACACATGACTGGGTTTCCCAGTGTTGATGTGAAGAGCGTGGGGGCCGGCGGCGGCAGTATCGCCTGGGTTGACGAGGGTGGGCTGCTCCGGGTGGGGCCCCAGAGTGCGGGTGCGAAGCCGGGACCGGTTGCTTATGGTCGCGGAGGTACGCAGCCCACCGTTACTGACGCGAGCCTTGTCCTTGGCTACATCGACCCGGCGTACTTCTTGGGTGGGAAGATGAAGCTCGACATCGATGCGGCTCGGGTGGCGATTGAGGAACATGTCGCATCGCCTTTGGGGCTGAGTGTCGAGGACGCTGCCTCAGCCATCATGACGCTGGTCACTGAGGGGATGGTTACGGCCATCGAGGAGATCACTCTGAACCAGGGAGTTGATCCCGCCAAGGCAGTGCTGGTCGGTGGGGGCGGTGGCGCGGGTTTGAACTCTGTGGCTATTGCTGCACGACTCGGCGCTGAACGTGTGGTCATCCCTGAGACGGGTGCGACGCTGAGTGCGGCCGGGGCGCTGATGAGTGACCTGAAGGCTGAGTACGCCATGACCCTGATCACGAACACGGGAGTGTTCGACTTTGAGAGCGCGAACGCTGCTCTGGCCGAGCTCGAGGGCCGGTGCCGACAGTTCGCCAGCACGGTGGGAACAGCCGATGAGTCAGTTCACATTGAGTTCGCGCTGGAGGCAAACTATCCGCAGCAGGTCTGGGAGTTGCAGGTTCCTCTTGCCGGTGATCGGATCGAGAACGAGAACGATCTGCAGTCGTTCCGCGACGATTTCCATGCCCTTCATCTCGACGTTTTCTCGGTCAACCAGGAGGAGGCCGAGATTGAGGTGATTGGTATCCGCGCGGTCGTGCGCTGTCGACTTCGTGAGGACAGCGTTGGGCGGGTTCCGAGGAACCCTGGCAATGCGACTTCCGGGATTCGTCGTCTCATGTATTTCCCGGAGACTGGTTACGTGGAGGCTGAGGTTTACCGGCTCGAGTCGATGCCTGTCGACGAGGTATTCCGCGGCCCAGCGGTCGTGGAATCCCCGTTCACCACCGTGGTGATCGACCCCGGTGCAACGGTGACCCGAGGAGACTCAGGGAGCCTTGTCCTGACACCTCCCAACCAGGCCGCCGATCAAGGTGATCGCAAAACGGTTTCGGTCGCCTCAGATCCTGCCCAACTTGCTGTCCTCACCAACCGAATGCAGGCCGTGGTGAGATCGATGCAGAACACGCTCTTCAGGACAGCACGATCGGGGTTGATCAACACTGGTCGCGACTTTTCCTGTTGTTTGGTCACGGGTGGTGACGAACTCCTTGCTGCGGCCGAGAGTCTTCCCATCCATGTGCTCGCCGGTCCCGACCTGAGTGCACAACGGATGAAGGAACTGCACCCCGAGCTTCACGCCGGCGACGTCTTTCTCCACAATTCACCGTACGCCGGGAACTCGCATGCGGCCGATCATTCCCTCATCGCCCCGGTCATCGACGCGGATGGGATCCACCGGTTCACTGTCGTGGTCAAGGCTCACCTGGCAGACTGCGGTAACGCCATCCCAACTACCTACAATTCGGTTGCGCGTGACGTCTACAACGAGGGTGCACTGATCTTCGATTGCGTGAAGGTCGAGGACAGGTACAACCGCGTCGACGACGTGTTGAGGATGTGCCGGCTGCGACTGCGAGCACCCGAGATGTGGTGGGGCGACTATCTGGCCATGATGGGTGCGGTGCGTACCGCTGAGCGCGAACTGCTCGGACTCGGCGAGGAATATGGCTGGGACGTCCTGGAGGAGTACGTCGATGCGTGGTTCGACTACAGCGAGGACAGGATGGATCGGGCGATCAGGGCGTTGCCTGCTGGGAAGGCGAGCGGGAACACTGCATACGACCCGTTGCCAGTCCCCGGACTGGAAGCCGGCGTTCCCATCAACGCCAAGGTCGAGGTGCGATCCGGTGAAGGAATGATCGCGATCGACCTCACCGAGAACCCCGACTGTGTCCCCGCCGGAGTCAACACCACTGAAGCCACCGCCCTCACCGGCGCGATGATGGGCGTATTCAACAGCATCGGTCCCGGCGTCCCCACGAATGGCGGCAGCTTCCGTCGACTTGACATCACCCTGCGCGAAAACTGTGTCGCGGGAATCCCACGGCACCCGGTCAGCTGCTCATCAGCGACCACCGGGATCCCGGAACGGATCATGAGCGCTGTGCAACAGGCCATCGCCGAGTTGGCTGACGGTTCCGGTATGGCCGCCTCTGGAGCATGCTTGTCCCCATCGAACGCCATCGTGTCGGGAACCGATCCACGTCATGACACCCCCTTCGTTGACATGCCGTGCCTTGGAGCTACCGGCGGCCCCGGAAACCCATGGGCCGACGGCTGGCTCTCCTACGCCGGGGGCTGCGCAGGCATGAACGCATGGGAAAGCATCGAGTTGGCAGAAATACTCCGTCCGATGCGCATCGAGACTTCACGGCTGCTTCCTGATACCGAGGGCGCCGGCCAATTCCGGGGGAGTAACTCTGTCCTGGTGGAATTCACCCCCGTCGACACCTCGATGGAATGTTCGGTGACCACGGACAACACGGTGTTCCCGGCGGGAGGTGCACGTGATGGGCTGCCCGGCGCTGCTGGCTGGGCAGGGGTTCGTGACACGGACGGACAAGAGAAGCAGGTGAGTGGCTACGCGCACCTGGTCCTGTCACCAGGGGAGCGACTCATCTCTAAGTCCAGTGCTGGCGGAGGCTACGGATCGCCACACCAACGCGACCCCGAACAGGTCCGTCACGACGTCGTCGAGGGATACATCTCGAAGAACAGGGCCGCAAGCATCTACGGCGTCATCGTCAACCCCGACGGCACCATTGACACGACACCACGAACCACTCAGATACAACTCTCGAAATAGAACCTGAGTAATCGGTAGTCACGTTAAAAACGACGATTGCCGTTCTGCTCTGTCCAACTATTCGCTGAAGCTTCCAGACGTGGGGTCCCTTCAAGCGCGGCTTGATGGGACAGGGCATGGCGCACCCGTGAGTGCGAGTGCTCGGTCAATAGAGGGTGACCGCGCCCCACATCAGGTGAGAGTCCGATGGCGCAATTCAGAGGTGAGCAAATTGAGCGAGGAACGAGAAGAGAGCGCCAAACGAACGACTACCGCGACACACTGGGGACTCTACGATGTCACTACACGAGAGGGCCAGATCGTTGATATCGATCCAGTCGCGGATGACCCCGAGCCGTCGCCTATCGGCTCCGGAATAGTCGCAGCGATGCGGTCGAACGCCCGGATCAAGCGCCCCGCAGTTCGCAGAGGATGGCTCGAGGGGCGAAACCGCGAGGGGAACTACCGTCGAGGTGCCGACGAGTTTGTTGAATTGTCTTGGGACGAGACGCTCGATCTGGTCGCAGGGGCGCTATCAGAGCAGCGAGACCGGCATGGCGATGACTCTGTCTTCGGTGGCTCATATGGCTGGGGGAGTTCTGGTCGTTTCCATCACGCGCAGAGTCAGATCCACCGATTCCTTGCAATGGCTGGGGGCTATACGGGTTCTCTAAATAGCTACAGTTGCGCGGCAATGGAGGTAATTCTCCCGCACGTCATTGGTGGCTCAGGATTTAGCATTTTGGGTCGAACGCCTAGATGGGAGGAGATCGCGACAAATTGCGAACTGGTTGTCGCATTTGGCGGCATACCGGTCAAGAACCGACAAGTTAATGACGGTGGCACGGGTCTTCATCGAACGGATGCTTATCTGCAGAGTTGTCGCGACGCCGGAGTGCGATTCGTTAACATTTCGCCTATCCGGGATGACATGTCCGTCCTAGTCGGAGCAGAATGGTTTCCATTGAGACCAAACACGGACGTCGCGCTCATGATGGCAATGGCTCATACACTGATCATCGAAGGCCTGCATGATCGTGAGTTTTTGGATACGCGGTGCGTAGGATTTGAGCCTCTTGAAGAATATCTGATGGGACGTTCTGACGGCATAACAAAGGACGCTGAGTGGGCTGCGTCCACGTGTGAGGTTCCGAGCGAGAGTATTCGTGACCTCGCGCGTTCTATGGCCGAGCGACGGACACTCGTAACGGTAGGATGGTCTGTCCAGCGTGCAGACCATGGGGAACAGCCCTATTGGATGGCGGTTGCGTTGGCCGCGATGACCGGGTGGATGCGGGAACCTGGATGTGGCTTTGGCGTCGGTTATGGATCGATGCATGGCGTGGGTGTCGAACGCGCAAGACAGCGAATCGCCGCGCTGCCTCAACCAGAAAACCCTGTCGAGAGCGTGATTCCCGTGGCGCGGATATGCGATGCGCTGGAAAACCCCGGGAAGACGATCGACTATAATGGGAAGCGGCTAAAATTTCCTGACCTTCGCGCCATCTATTGGTGTGGCGGAAATCCGTTTCACCACCATCAAGACCTTAATCGCTTGGTAGAGGCGTGGCAGCGCCCCGATGTTATCGTCGTGAACGAATCATGGTGGACCGCCACCGCGAAGTTCGCTGATATCGTGCTCCCCGTCGCCACTTTTCTGGAGCGCAACGATTTCGCAGCTGGCTCAAACGATCCTTGGCTGTGTGCGCAACAGAAGGCGTCCGAGCCGCCAATCGGATGTCTCACTGACTATGAGGTTTTCTGTGGCCTTGCTGATCGCCTTGGGTTTGGCGATAGGTTTTCAGAGGGGCGCTCCTCCGACGAGTGGGTCAGTCACCTCTATGAGCAGACACGTGCCGCTCTCGGAGTTACGGGAGTCGACCTGCCAGACTTCGCAGAGTTTTGGCGATTGGGTCGCTTGCAACTTCCAACTCCATCTGGTTCACCTCCAGGCGACTTGGTCGCCTTCGCGCGCGATCCGTCCGCAGCTCCGCTGCAGACCCCGTCTGGAAGAATCGAACTCTTCTCGGCGACTGTGGAAGCGTTCGCTTATGACGACTGCCCTGGACATCCAGTATGGACGGAACCTGCTGAGTGGCTAGGTTCGCCAATTGCGCATACATTTCCCCTTCACCTGATCTCGAACCAGCCGAAGACGCGACTGCATAGCCAGTACGATCACGGGGCGGTGTCGCGAGCATCGAAGATCGCGGGGCGCGAGCCGATTAGAATCCATCCTCTCGACGCAAGGGCGCGTAGCATCGTCTCCGGGGAAATTGTCCGAGTATTTAACGACAGGGGTGCCTGTCTGGCCGGAGCGTTGGTCGATGACGCCGTTCGCATTGGCGTGGTGCAATTGTCAACCGGGGCCTGGTTTGATCCGATGGATCCTTCCACATCAGGAAGTTTAGAGCGCCATGGCAATCCCAACGTACTGACGCTGGACAAAGGCACTTCCAGTCTTTCTCAAGGACCAAGCGCTCACACGACACTCGTTGAAGTAGAACGCTGGAAAGGTGAGGTACCGCGCATGGCGGCCTTCGATCCGCCCACTTTCGTGTCCCGAGAGAGTGTCAATCCGGCGCCTCGCTAGACGGTATGAAGTGACCGCTCAGGGCTTGCTGAGGGGTTGCGGGCCGGGGCCTCACTCACACATGTTCGTGGGTTACCGAGCAGGGGCCGCCTGCTCGGCCTATCCGACAGTTGTGGGAGGCCCCGGTGTTTACAGAGCGTACGAGTGTTGGGCTCGACGTGCACGCACGATCCGTTGCAGCTGCAGCGATCGACGGCGTCATAGGCGAACTGTTCCAAGCGAAGCTGACCCCGTCACATGAGCACATCCGAGGATGGCTCGCTGACCTGCCGGGCCCGCTGGCGGTGACGTATGAGGCTGGCCCGACCGGCTTCGACCTGTATCGGACGTTGACGGCGGCCGGGATCCGGTGCGTGGTCGCCGCGCCGTCGAAACTTCAGAAGCCCTCGGGTGATCGGGTCAAGACCGACGCCAAGGACGCCGTCCACCTGGCCAGATTGTTGCGGTTGGATGAGGTCACTGCGGTGGCGATCCCCAGCGTCGACCAGGAAGCCGCCCGCGATCTGGTCCGGGCACGTGAGGACTGCCGTGGTGATCTGATGCGGGCCCGGCACCGGTTGTCGAAGCTGTTGCTGCGCCACGGGCTCGTCTACCACGGCGGGCAGGCGTGGACCGGGAAGCACGACATCTGGTTACGACACGAGGCACTCCCACAGCTGAGCGCCGGGGCGACGCGGCTGACGTTCGACTCCGACTACGAAACGGTCCTGGCCGTCAAGGCGCGCCGGGACCGGCTCGACACCGCGATCGCTGAGATGGCGGGGAACTCGGAATTCACCGACATGGTGCACCGACTCGGGTGTTTGCGTGGGATCAGCACCCTGACCGGGTTCGCACTCGCGGTCGAGATTGGCGACTGGCACCGGTTCACGGGCAACACCATCGGCTCCTTCGTCGGCCTGGTTCCCAGCGAGCACTCCTCCGGTGCCTCGCGGGTGCAGGGGCCGATCACCAAGGCCGGCAACACCCACGTCCGCAGACTTCTCGTCGAGGCAGCTTGGCACCACCGCGCCCGCTACACCGTAGGCAAGACCATGCGCGACCGCTGGGAGCTGGCCCCCGCGGCAGCACGTGCTCGCGGCGATGAAGGCAACCGGCGGCTTCACCACCGGTGGGTCAAGTTCATCGACCGACGCAAGAAGAACACGATCGCCAACGTCGCGATCCCCGTGAAACTCGCCGGCTGGACCTGGTCCCTGGCCGTGCTCGAGGAGTAGCTACCAAGAACTGCCTCGTCGTCCACCCCAAGGCTGGTGGCAGCGCTTGGAGCGACCCGCGCAACACCTATGAGCAGCGGACATCTCATCCGCGACGCTCGTTCCTAGACACGCGGTCCCGCTCCTGCCGAAAGCACCGTCCTGCGGTAACCAACCCGCGCATATCAGTCTGACCGCGCGTCGCCAACGACACGCTCACCAGCACCCACGACGACGAAGCACGAGGCGCCCGCCCCCAGCAATCGGGACGGGCGCCTCACCCTGCCACTTGACAGAAGGTCGCTACATATCAGGTGTGATGTCCAGGGACGTTGGCCAGTCGAGTGACCGGTGACTTGAAGCGCCCCAGGTTTGATGCCGCTCCTGTTTGATTCCAGGAGGATGAGCACCATGCCTAAGAAGATCGATGAAGAACTGAAGGCCAGAGCTGTGCGTCTGGTCAATGAGCACCAGGGCGAGTACTCCTCGTTGACGGCGGCTGCGGGGGTGGTGGCCAAGCAGGTCGGTGTCAGTCAGGAGTCCGTACGCCGCTGGGTCATCCAGTCCCAGATCGACGGTGGTCAGCGCCAGGGCGCGTCGAGTGAGGAGTTGGCGGAGATCAAGGCGCTCAAGGCCAAGGTCCGTCGGCTCGAGGAGGACAACGCGATCTTGAAGTCCGCGACGGGTTTCTTCGCCGGGGAACTCGACCCCCGCAACCGCTGATCATGGGCTTCATCGACACCATGAGAGCCGAGGGCCACGCGGTCGAGTCGATCTGTCGGGTGCTGCGTGAGCAGTGCTGCCAGATCGCCGCGCGGACCTACCGGGCCTGGAAACAGGCTGGCCGCGTCGTTTCGGCGCGGACCCTCACCGATGCCCTCGTCGTCGACGCGGTACGTGACATCGCCTGGATCACCGACGCCCAAGGGCGTCGCAAGCTGACTCCCGAGGGCCTCTACGGGCGCAGGAAGATGACGGCCTATCTGCGCCGTACCGTCATGGCTGAGGCCAGCGCGGGGTCGGTGGACCGCGCGATGAGGACCCTCGGGTTGGTCGGCGTCCGCCGTGACAAGGGCATCCGGACCACGATCCCAGCCAAGGACGGTGTCCGGGCCGGTGACCTGCTGGATCGGGATTTCACCGCACCGGCACCCAATCTGGTCTGGGTCACCGACTTCACCTACGTCAAGACCTGGGTCGGGTTCGTCTACGTCGCGTTCATCCTCGACGTCTACGCGCAACGGATTGTGGCCTGGCACGCCGCCACGACCAAGCACACCGACTTGGTGGTGATCCCGCTGCGAATGGCGTTGTGGCAACGCGGCCGCGAGGGCCACCCGAGAGTGCCGGGCGAGTTGATCCATCACTCCGACGCCGGGTCGCAATACACGAGTTTGCGGCTGACCGAGCACCTCGCGCTGGAGGAGATCCGTCCCTCGATCGGGTCGGTCGGGGACGCCTACGACAACGCCCTGATGGAGACCATCAACGGGCTCTACAAGGCCGAATGCATCCGCACCACGGTCTTCCACGACGGCCCCTACAAGACCATCGCCGACGTCGAGTACGCCACCGCCGGGTGGGTCGACTGGTACAACGCAAGACGACTCCACGGCTCTATTGGCATGACGCCTCCGTGGAGTACGAACAAGCCCACTACGCGGCCCTCAACCGAGAGCCGCAACCCGTATGAGAGCGGCAGAGAACCTAGGGCGCTTCATCGGACCTGGGTGTGGGCAGTGCCGGATGTAGACAAAAGGCAGTTTCGGGGCCTTGTTTCATAAAGGTGTCTAGTGATGGGGGGCACATGCGGGGTCCTATCTTTCAGTTCACGGTCCTTTTCTCGGACGGATCGCAGACGCTCTAGGTGGGCTTCTTCCTTGGGGTGCAGCGGCGGTCCGTGGGGCCGGTCGATTCGGTTTTCGATGTTGGGAGTTTGGGATGCGCCGATTGACGAGTAGGTCATCCGGGGCACGTCGCCCTGTGGTGGCTGTGCTGGCTGTGTTGATGTTGGTCGTGCTTGCTGGGTGCGGAAAGGCAGAGGGCACGGCGGATGCGGGGGCGCTACAAAAGGGGACGCCGGAGGCACGAAAGGCTGTTCTGGAGACTTCGGTGAGCAATGCGAAGCCGGTCAAGTTGGCTTGGTTCACACCCACGACCCAGAACGACTACTGGAAAGTCAACGGCGTAGGCATCGAGGCCGCGGCCAAGGCTCGCAATGCAACGGTCACCACGTTTGATGCTGGGTTCGACGAGCAGAAGCAGTACGCACAGATTCAGGATGCCATCGCGACTGGCAAGTTCGATGCCTTCCTTGTCACTCCGGTTGACGCCTCCGGAGTCGTTCCTGCCATCGCGGAGGCTGCTGAGGCGGGCATCAAGGTGGTCTGCGGAAACTATCCGTGCGGTAGCAACTGGGAAACTCCGGTCTCGGATGCTGAGGGTGTGGTCGCCCAGACGGGAATTCCCGAGGCATCCTTGGGCAAGAGCACGGGGCAGCTGATCGTGGAGGCTTGCGAAGGTAAGGATCCGTGTGAGGTAGCGCAGTTGCCGGGCGCAATGATCCCCGCGGAGGAGGCACTCTTCGACGGGGTGAAGCAGGTTCTTTCCTCCCACCCTGAGATCGAGATCGTGGCACGCGTGGAAGCCGGTTACCTTGCTGCGCCGGCTCAGGCTGCGACGCAGGACATCTTGCAGTCGAACCCGGACCTCGACGTCGTGGCTGCTTCGAGCGATGCGATGGCTGCGGGGATCGAGCTGGCTGTGAAGGCGGCGGGAGTTGAGGACCAGGTGAAGATCATCGGCCTGGCTGGGGGACAGCGGGGCCTGGCGAAGGTCCGCAGCGGAACTTGGTTCGGCACGGTGATGATGTACCCCTTCGATGAAGGCATGTATCTGGTGGACCAAGCGGTTCGCGCGGTGCGCTCGCAACGGTTCAGGGCTGGCATCAACCCGGCTGAGGAGTTGGCCTGGCCCATGGTGTTCACCAAAGAGAACAGCGCGGAGTTCGGAGACTATTCCGGACAGTGGGCTGGCTGAGACCCCCACACCTTCAGACATCTAACTTGAGCCGGGAAACCCGGCGGATTTGGGCCGGGAATCGGCCAGGAAAGAGTTTGCTATGCGATTCGCAGTTGACACTGGTGGAACTTTCACTGATCTCGTGATTGAGGATGACGACGGCACGCTGCAGGTCTACAAGTCGTCGACGACTCCGGACGACCCTGTGGAAGGTGTGCTGAATGTTCTCTCGGTTGCCGCTGAGGCTCGTGGAGTTGAACGGTCAGAACTCCTGGCTGGTGATGGTTTGTTCATCCATGGAACGACGAGGGCCATCAATGCGATCTTGACTGGCGGTACGGCCAGGACTGCGTTGCTTGCAAGTGAAGGACATCCGGACACTCTGTTGTTTCGGGAGGGGGGACGGACTGACCCGTTCAACTACACCAAGGCCTACCCGGAGCCGTACATTCCGCGGTCGTTGACTTACGAGGTTCCGGGGCGTATTGGCTCCGCAGGTGAGGTCGTGCGTGAGTTTGATGAAGCTGCAGTTGTTGCGCACATCGGCGTGCTCAAGTCGATGCAGGTCGAGGCGGTGGCAGTGTGTCTGCTGTGGTCGACGCTGAATCCTGCTCACGAACTGCGGGTCGGTGAGTTGCTCGATGAGCACCTGCCGGGTGTTCCTTATACGTTGTCGCACCAGCTGAACCCGATTTTGCGCGAGTACCGGCGTGCTTCGTCCACGGCGATCGATGCTTCGCTCAAACCGCTGATGCAGGAGTACTTGGGGAGTCTTGAACGACGTCTTCGTGAAGCAGGTTTCGATGGGCGGGTGTTGATTCTTACTTCGAATGCGGGTGTGTTGGATGCATCGTTTGTGGCTGAGCAGCCGATTCACTCGATCAATTCCGGTCCCTCGATGGCTCCGGTGGCGGGCCGTCACTACGCGCTTGTTGATGCAGACGCCGACACTGCAATTGTGGCTGACACCGGTGGCACGACATATGACGTGAGCCTGGTCCGTAAGGGCAGGATTCCGACCACTAGTGAGACGTGGATCGGCGAGCCGTTCTTCGGACACATGACTGGGTTTCCCAGTGTTGATGTGAAGAGCGTGGGGGCCGGCGGCGGCAGTATCGCCTGGGTTGACGAGGGTGGGCTGCTCCGGGTGGGGCCCCAGAGTGCGGGTGCGAAGCCGGGACCGGTTGCTTATGGTCGCGGAGGTACGCAGCCCACCGTTACTGACGCGAGCCTTGTCCTTGGCTACATCGACCCGGCGTACTTCTTGGGTGGGAAGATGAAGCTCGACATCGATGCGGCTCGGGTGGCGATTGAGGAACATGTCGCATCGCCTTTGGGGCTGAGTGTCGAGGACGCTGCCTCAGCCATCATGACGCTGGTCACTGAGGGGATGGTTACGGCCATCGAGGAGATCACTCTGAACCAGGGAGTTGATCCCGCCAAGGCAGTGCTGGTCGGTGGGGGCGGTGGCGCGGGTTTGAACTCTGTGGCTATTGCTGCACGACTCGGCGCTGAACGTGTGGTCATCCCTGAGACGGGTGCGACGCTGAGTGCGGCCGGGGCGCTGATGAGTGACCTGAAGGCTGAGTACGCCATGACCCTGATCACGAACACGGGAGTGTTCGACTTTGAGAGCGCGAACGCTGCTCTGGCCGAGCTCGAGGGCCGGTGCCGACAGTTCGCCAGCACGGTGGGAACAGCCGATGAGTCAGTTCACATTGAGTTCGCGCTGGAGGCAAACTATCCGCAGCAGGTCTGGGAGTTGCAGGTTCCTCTTGCCGGTGATCGGATCGAGAACGAGAACGATCTGCAGTCGTTCCGCGACGATTTCCATGCCCTTCATCTCGACGTTTTCTCGGTCAACCAGGAGGAGGCCGAGATTGAGGTGATTGGTATCCGCGCGGTCGTGCGCTGTCGACTTCGTGAGGACAGCGTTGGGCGGGTTCCGAGGAACCCTGGCAATGCGACTTCCGGGATTCGTCGTCTCATGTATTTCCCGGAGACTGGTTACGTGGAGGCTGAGGTTTACCGGCTCGAGTCGATGCCTGTCGACGAGGTATTCCGCGGCCCAGCGGTCGTGGAATCCCCGTTCACCACCGTGGTGATCGACCCCGGTGCAACGGTGACCCGAGGAGACTCAGGGAGCCTTGTCCTGACACCTCCCAACCAGGCCGCCGATCAAGGTGATCGCAAAACGGTTTCGGTCGCCTCAGATCCTGCCCAACTTGCTGTCCTCACCAACCGAATGCAGGCCGTGGTGAGATCGATGCAGAACACGCTCTTCAGGACAGCACGATCGGGGTTGATCAACACTGGTCGCGACTTTTCCTGTTGTTTGGTCACGGGTGGTGACGAACTCCTTGCTGCGGCCGAGAGTCTTCCCATCCATGTGCTCGCCGGTCCCGACCTGAGTGCACAACGGATGAAGGAACTGCACCCCGAGCTTCACGCCGGCGACGTCTTTCTCCACAATTCACCGTACGCCGGGAACTCGCATGCGGCCGATCATTCCCTCATCGCCCCGGTCATCGACGCGGATGGGATCCACCGGTTCACTGTCGTGGTCAAGGCTCACCTGGCAGACTGCGGTAACGCCATCCCAACTACCTACAATTCGGTTGCGCGTGACGTCTACAACGAGGGTGCACTGATCTTCGATTGCGTGAAGGTCGAGGACAGGTACAACCGCGTCGACGACGTGTTGAGGATGTGCCGGCTGCGACTGCGAGCACCCGAGATGTGGTGGGGCGACTATCTGGCCATGATGGGTGCGGTGCGTACCGCTGAGCGCGAACTGCTCGGACTCGGCGAGGAATATGGCTGGGACGTCCTGGAGGAGTACGTCGATGCGTGGTTCGACTACAGCGAGGACAGGATGGATCGGGCGATCAGGGCGTTGCCTGCTGGGAAGGCGAGCGGGAACACTGCATACGACCCGTTGCCAGTCCCCGGACTGGAAGCCGGCGTTCCCATCAACGCCAAGGTCGAGGTGCGATCCGGTGAAGGAATGATCGCGATCGACCTCACCGAGAACCCCGACTGTGTCCCCGCCGGAGTCAACACCACTGAAGCCACCGCCCTCACCGGCGCGATGATGGGCGTATTCAACAGCATCGGTCCCGGCGTCCCCACGAATGGCGGCAGCTTCCGTCGACTTGACATCACCCTGCGCGAAAACTGTGTCGCGGGAATCCCACGGCACCCGGTCAGCTGCTCATCAGCGACCACCGGGATCCCGGAACGGATCATGAGCGCTGTGCAACAGGCCATCGCCGAGTTGGCTGACGGTTCCGGTATGGCCGCCTCTGGAGCATGCTTGTCCCCATCGAACGCCATCGTGTCGGGAACCGATCCACGTCATGACACCCCCTTCGTTGACATGCCGTGCCTTGGAGCTACCGGCGGCCCCGGAAACCCATGGGCCGACGGCTGGCTCTCCTACGCCGGGGGCTGCGCAGGCATGAACGCATGGGAAAGCATCGAGTTGGCAGAAATACTCCGTCCGATGCGCATCGAGACTTCACGGCTGCTTCCTGATACCGAGGGCGCCGGCCAATTCCGGGGGAGTAACTCTGTCCTGGTGGAATTCACCCCCGTCGACACCTCGATGGAATGTTCGGTGACCACGGACAACACGGTGTTCCCGGCGGGAGGTGCACGTGATGGGCTGCCCGGCGCTGCTGGCTGGGCAGGGGTTCGTGACACGGACGGACAAGAGAAGCAGGTGAGTGGCTACGCGCACCTGGTCCTGTCACCAGGGGAGCGACTCATCTCTAAGTCCAGTGCTGGCGGAGGCTACGGATCGCCACACCAACGCGACCCCGAACAGGTCCGTCACGACGTCGTCGAGGGATACATCTCGAAGAACAGGGCCGCAAGCATCTACGGCGTCATCGTCAACCCCGACGGCACCATTGACACGACACCACGAACCACTCGGTCGGCTCCTCTTACCGAAATTGCCGAGCGCAATGCTTCCGGAGAGTAGAGATACGCGCCTTCCGCTCATGCGCCTTGAGGGTGTGGCGAAACGATTTGGAGGCGTGCAGGCGGTAAGCGGAATTGACATCGCTATACCGTCAGGGACTGTGGTCGCCCTCGTTGGCGAAAATGGTGCAGGTAAATCCACTCTGGGCAAGATAATCGCTGGCGTCCATCGTCCGGACTCCGGACGGATACTGGTAGATGGCGTTGAGGTCACTCTGGGATCGCCCCGGGATGCACTGAGTCACGGGGTTGCATTGGTGGCGCAGGAACTCGCCCTAGTTCCAGAGATGAGCGTTGTCGACAATGTTTTTCTCGGGTTCGAGTCTCGAGGTAAAGGATTCATCCTTGACCGAGGCAACCGGCGACGATTTGAAGAGCTGCGGCATAGCGTGGGATTCGACCTTGATCCAGACGACCTGGCTGGGAATCTCCGAGTTGCTGATCAGCAGAAGGTCGAGATCCTACGAGCTCTTGCGAGGGACGCCCGGATCATCGTCATGGATGAGCCTACTGCAGCCCTCACTCGTGAAGAGGCTCAAGGACTTTTCACGATAGTGCGTCGGCTCACCAGCCAGGGGACCTCGATCGTCTTCGTCTCTCATTTCCTCGAGGACGTGCTCGGACTGGCTGACACCATCGTCGTGCTCAAGGATGGCAGGCACATCCGGACGACTTCAGCTGCGTTGGAGACTCCGGCCTCGTTGGTGTCTTCGATGATCGGGAAAAATGTCGACCTCTCTATGCCTGATAAGCGACACGTACCCGATTCCGCGCGATGCCTTTTGTCGGTCCACGGGCTAACTCGCTCTGGCGCTTTCGAGGACGTGTCCTTTGATGTTAGGGCTGGTGAGATCGTCGGGTTGGCTGGCCTGATGGGATCGGGTCGGACCGAGGTCTTGCGAGGGATATTCGGTGCTGAGCGAGCTCGAGGAACCATCGAAGTCGACGGAGTCGCAGCGCGCATGACCCACCCTCGGGGGGCTACGAAGCGAGGGATTGGCATGATCCCCGAAAGTCGCAAGGACCAAGGCCTGATCATGGGGCAGTCGATCCGGAACAACATCACCTTGGCGAGTCTCCGTCGGCACAGCCCCTTTGGCTTTGTTTCCAAACGAAAGGAAATGTGGACGACCGATCAACTCCATGGGCGGCTCGACATTCGCACGCTTGACAGCGAGGCACCCGTGCTCGCCTTGTCCGGTGGAAATCAGCAGAAAGTGCTGTTCGCCAAATGGCTAGCCTTTGGTGCCAAAGTTCTACTTATTGATGAGCCAACACGAGGGGTGGACGTTGGGGCCAAAGCGGCCATTCACCAACTGATCACCGACATCGCAGCCCAAGGAGTGGCGGTTGTTCTTGTTTCGTCGGAACACGAAGAGGTAGTCGGTTTGGCGCATCGGGTTCTCGTGCTGAGAAGGGGCCGCATCGTCGAAGAGCTCGCCGGAGAGAACCTTACAGAGACCCGGGTTGTGCAGGCCGCCTTGGGTGCGATCCCCCGAGTGTCACCACCCATCGCGAACCTGCATGTCCAGGACAATCACATGATCTATGAGGAAACCTCATGAATGCTGCCATCGATATCCCAACTCAAGGTGCTCAGCGCTGGTTCCGGTTGGCTCCGCTGCGCGATTTCGGAATTGTGTTTACCCTCATCACACTATTCATCGCATTGGCTCTCAGTTCGCCGGCCTTTTTCACGCAGAGGAATCTGCTCAATATCGCTGATCAATCGGCGCCGCTTGGGATCCTAGCTTGCGGTGCGACGCTTGTGTTCATTGCAGGCGGGTTCGACTTGTCAGCCGGTGCGACCTTCGGATTGGCGGGTGTCATCGCTGCGACGGTCGCACTCGAGGTCGATATTGTGTCGGGTCTACTGGCCGGAGTTCTATGCGGCGCCGTTGTGGGGTTGGTCAACGGCATGCTCACGACAGTTGGTCGCATCAATGCGCTGATTGCAACCTTGGCCTCGAGTGTGATCATCACAGGCATTGCGCTGGTGATCTCGGATGGAACGTTGATCCGCGTAGATGATGAACGGTTCACAACGCTCGGACAGGGCCAGATCTTCGGGGTCTCTTATGCCGTTGTCGCCTTCGCTCTCGTCGTCATCCTTCTAAGTCTGGCCTTGCACCGCATGACGTGGGGTCGCTATTTGTATGCAGTCGGCGGGAATGAAGAAGCCGCGAGGCTGTCCGGTCTGCGAGTCAACGCGTTGCGAACCACTACCTACGTCGTTGGTGGTGCCCTTGCCGGGCTGGCTGGAGTCATCGCCGCATCCCGCGTCGGCACTGGCCAAGCTAACGCGGGAGGAAATGACCTTGTCCTGGATGCGATTGCCGCCGTCGTGATTGGTGGGACTTCCATACTCGGGGGAGCGGGTGCAATCTGGCGGACTGTCGTAGGCGTCTTCGTTCTGGCACTCATCCAGAACGGTTTCAACTTGCTGGGTGTGGATATTGTTTTCCAGCGCTTCATGTTCGGACTGATTCTCCTACTCGCCGTGGGGATCGATGCCCGAGCGCGGCGAGATTCGCGATGAAGCAGCCGCTAAAATCAGAAAATCTCCAAGAATCGAGACCGTCATGAAGCCTCAATCTTTCACCTATCATGTCGCTCGGTCGGCAGCGGACGCCTTGGAGCTTCTAGCCGCTGAAGGCGACGATGCGAAGATCATCGCTGGCGGGCAGAGCCTAGTGCCGCTCATGAATTTTAGACTCGCCCGTCCGACCGCGCTGATCGATATTTGCCAAGTTCCGAATTCAGACAAGATTGTGATGGATGATTCGGGTCTCCGATTTGGGTTCAGCGTGCGGCATAGTGACGCCCTGCGGTCATCTCAGGTGCACGGTGCGTCGCCCTTGATCGGTCAGGCGTTGAAGTGGGTCGGTCACGAAGCGATTCGAAACTGGGGCACGTTGTGCGGCAGCACGGTGCATGCAGATCCTGCGGCCGAGTTGCCTGCAGTTTGGCTCGCGTTGGATGCAGAAATGGTTATCCTTGGGCCGCGGAGCGAGCGGCGACTTTCGGCGGAATCCTTCTTCAGATCATATTTCACGACCGCTTTGCAGTCCGATGAGATGCTCACGGAGATCCATGTCCCGCATGCTCCTGACGTCAGACTCCGACGGACAGCGTTCCACGAGATAGCTCGCCGCCATGGTGATTTTGCGATCGTCGGCGCGGCCGTGGTCATTGATCTGGATGAGGAGCAGCGAATTTCTTCTGCACGAATCTCGGTAATGGGTGCTGGCGAAGTTCCATTGCGTGTGCACTCCGCAGAGGCCCTGTTGCTAGGCGCGCGCCTCGACGATGTTCAAGCGCACGCGAGTGCTGAGGCAGAAGTGCGCAGTGTCATTCGGCCGCCCGACGACAGTCACGGATCATCTGAGTTTCGAAGGAAGGTGACCGGCACGTTGGTTCGTCGTTCACTTGCCGACTGTGCGGGGTTCCCATCGATGCTAGGAGATATGGCATGACGAGCGAGCAGCAACTCCACCGCGTGAACGTGATCGTTAATGGTGAACTCAAGTCGGCTCAGGTTCCGGCTCGCATGTTGCTTAGCGACTTCCTGCGTCATGAACTCGGACTTTTTGGAACGCACGTGGGATGCGAGCAGGGCGTTTGTGGCGCGTGCACCGTTGTCATCGACGAGAAGATTGCTCGCTCGTGCACAACATTCGCGGTTCAGGTCCAAGGCAAGGAGATCCGGACCGTCGAAGGGCTAGCGAGTGACGATGAACTACATCCGATCCAGGAGTCGTTTCGTCGCTGCCACGGACTCCAGTGCGGGTTCTGCACTCCAGGCTTCTTGATGGCAACCGAGGCACTGCTTGCCGAGAACAATGATCCCACCGAACATGAGATTCGTGATTTCTTGTCAGGAAACGTGTGCCGATGCACCGGATATGTGGGCATTGTCGCAGCGGTAAAGGACGCGGCCTGTCGTCTGCGTAGCGGGGAAGGGGAAGGCGAATGACGGACAAAGACATTTCCGCAGGGAGGTATGTGGGCGCGCGAGTAGCGCGTTCAGAGGATCCGCGCCTAATGCGGGGCCAGGCGCGCTTTCTGGATGACGTTGAGTTGCCCAGAATGTTGCACGCCGCATTTGTGCGCAGCCCCCTGGCTCACGCACGCTTGCTCAGTATCGACGTGGAAGCAGCTCAGCAGGTGCCGGGAGTCGTAGGGGTTTTCACCCTGGAGGATCTCGCCGGCGTCGGTCCGATCCATGCGATCGGCCCGCGCCCTGAGGTGAAGTCAATGGCGCGAGCCGTGTTGGCTGATGGCAAGGTTCGCTTCGTTGGTGAAGCTGTCGCCGTCGTGGTTGCCAGTTCTCGCTACATTGCGGAGGACGCATGTGAACTCGTCGAAGTTGAGTATGAGGAACTCACCGCGATCTCAAGCGCCAAGTTGGGGATTATGCCGGGTGCTGAGGTGCTGGACGAAGCTATGGGCGACAACCATATCTCCCATATTGAACGAACCGGAGGAGGAGATGTCGAACAGGCCTTCTCTGAAGCGGAGCACGTTGTCGGAATCTCATTTCATCATGGTCGGGTTGGAGCGCTTCCATTGGAGACGCGTGGTGTCATAGCTGATTGGGACCAGGGCACCTCCACCATGCGAATCTGGAATTCCACACAGATGCCGCATTTACTCCGGGCGCTCATCGCCGGGCCCTTGGGCTTGGCAGAGACTAGACTCGAGATCTTGGTGCCCGCGGTGGGAGGCGCCTTTGGCCTCAAGGCCAGTGTGTATCCCGAGGATGTCGTTATTCCAGCGGTTTCTCGGTTGATAGGCCGGCCGGTCAAATGGATTGAAGACCGCTACGAAAACTTGGCCGCGAGTTCGCACGCCAAGGAGATGGACATGGAAATGGAAATTGCCGTGGCACCTGACGGCAAATTTCTTGGAATGCGAGCCAAGACTCTCAGTGATTCCGGTGCCTACTCGATGCCACCTTTCCAGGCGCACCACGAATCACTCGGCGCGGTGAACTGTATGACCGGAACCTACGACATTGCGGCGGCAAGTTATGTCGCCGATGCCGTCCTGACCAACAAGGCGCCCCTCGGCGTTTACCGTGGAGTTGGTTGGACCGCTGGCCAAACAGTCCGGGAACTTCTCGTTGATAAGGTGGCAAGGACCATTGGTCGCGATCCAATCGAATTACGTCTTCAGAATTGCATTCCGGATGAGCCTTACAATTCGGTGATCGGTCCTCGTTACGATGGAGGAAGTTACCGCCGAGCGTTGGAAATGGCCACGGCCATGGTCGATTACGTCGGGATTCGTGACCGTCAAGTTGAACAACGGCAGCGGGGACGGTATGTCGGTGTAGGAGTCAGTCCGTATGTCGAACCTACTGGGTTTGGAGCGCGGATCGGGAACGAGTTGGGTTACCCAGGAAAATACTATGATACCGCGTCCATTTCCATTCAAGTAGATGGCTCCATTTACGTAATGACTGGCCTGCATTCTCAGGGTCAGAGCCACGAGACTACTTTTGCCCAACTGGCAGCAGATGGTTTGGGGGCGCGAATTGAGGATATCCGCATTATTCAGGGCGACACGAAAAGTACCCCATATTCAGGTGGGACGTACGCCAGTCGGAGCGCACTCATCGGCGGCGCAACCATTGGCCGCGCGGCAGCTGAGATGAAGGGACGTCTGAGGGCTCTCGCTGCGGACATGCTAGAGGCGAGTGCTGAAGACATAGAGATATCGCGAGGTAAAGCCTTTGTGCGGGGGGCTCCGTCGCAAAGCAAATCCATCGCCGAGATCTCTGCCTATGTGCACTTTGGTGGTGGATCTTCGATCGTTAACCTAGACGAAGGGGCATTGTCGGTATCAAGCTCCGCAGCTCCGGACGGCAGCTACAGCAACGGCTGTGTAGCGGCAGTAGTCGAAGTGGATATCGATACCGGGAAGGTTCACGTCGAAAAGGTGGTCTCCGTAGAGGATTGCGGAGTCATGCTTAACCCGATGGTGGTGGAGGGCCAGGTTGCGGGTGCCATCGCGCAGGGTATTGGTGACGCCCTGTTGGAAGAGCACTCCTATAATGAGGACGGTGTCCTGATGTCGGCGAGTCTTCTTGACTACCTGTATCCGTCCTCGATGGAGGTGCCTGACATCGTCGTGGGTCACATTGAGACTCCTGCTCCCGGCGGGCATGGTGGGTTCAAGGGTCTAGGCGAAGCTGGCACTATCGCAACGCCGGCAGCAGTTTTGAATGCTATTACCGACGCATTGAGTCCGTTCGGAGTGCAGTTAGATAGTACTCCCGTGGGGCCGAGCAAGTTGTTGGGTTTGATCGAGGATGGACGTCGCGTTCAGAACGATGTGACATTGAATTGACTCTCGGTCTTTCTAACGAGGTCGCTCTGCGAAGCTTCCGGGGGTCGAGAGCATCGACTGTTGGGATCGGAGGAACCGGGAAAACTGGTCCGCTGCCTGCATCCGACCTGTTAGGCAGCACGATCAGGAGGTGGGATAGTTTACTATCCCACCTCCTTGGCTTTCCCTAGTCGGACAGTGCTTGGCGCGATTCTTTGGGATATGGGGCACAACTCCGAATGCGCGAGCCAAGCGGGGGATTGCAGACGACTGAGCCAAGTCGATTACATGTGTCACAAAAAGTAGAGGTGACCTGTGGCCGAGTCGAGTATCTGTGTATTTTGATGCGTCCCGTTGCGAGCAGTGGAGGGCGGCACCAACTGGAGCCGGGTGGCGGGCATCAGGAGAGACCCGACCTGAGGCGCCACCAGTAATGCCAGAAGCTGGCTCCGCGCCGACGTCCAAACCGATCAACTACACAGTGGATCGCTGCTCAAGTTTTGTACACGAGCGGCTTCGGTTCAGTCATCAAGAGTGGCCGTACCCGAACGCCTGAGGATGGTGTGAGCCTTGAGGGCAAGCCACAAGTCGCACACGTCTTCGGTTGAGGAAAGTTGTCGGCCGGTGAGGCTTTCGATGCGACTGACGCGCCCGATCAAGGTCTGTCGATGAACGAAGAGCCGTTTTGCTGTCGCCTTCCAACTGCGGTTCTCTTCCAAGAAGGCGATTAGCGTGCTAACCAACTCGGTCCCGCGAGATGCGTCATAAGTTATGAGCGGACCGAGTACGTTCTCCACGATTAACTCGAGGCCACTTGACTCCATCGGCAACCATTGAGGCGATGGGGCGTCGACATATTGCTGGAGAGGCTGTTTGGCCGCTACCGCAGAGCGCAAGGCCCAACGCGCCTGCCGCTGACATGCCAGCAAGTCAGTGTCGCCCGTAGAGGGTGAACTCAAGCCGATTGCGCTTTCGGGAAGGTGCTTGCTAAGGACGTTGGCAAACGTATCCAGCGTTCCCGTGCTAATCCTGCTGAGAATCGCGCCTCTCTCGCCACGCTTGGTTACGTAGTGCTCGAAGCCATGTTCGACCAAGTAGTTGTGCACGTCGTTCCAGCCGTGCGAGGTCTCATCGAGCGCTACGATCGCGAAGCAAAACTTCTGGCCTGGATCGGTGTCCGTGAAGAGCTCACCTATCGTGTGGCTCTGTTGTTGATCCGACTCATATAGGATACGTGCAAGACGCTCACTTCCTTCGCGACGTACTTGTTCCCGGTGTTTGAGTAGGTCGCCCGCAAGGTGGCTTAGGATCGTTCCGACGTGATGCATGGAAAGCAAGTCTGGTTCTTGCTGACCTCTAATCCGTGTCACCAGCACACCAACCGGTCGCAACTGGACGTGCACCGGGAGCAAGTAGACGGCCCCCTCATTTTCGGGCAGAGTCACCTCTTCTGGGTAGCGGATGGCTGGGTTATCAAGCACTCGGTCGATGACGTCCTGCGGGACGTGGAAAGCCGGTACATCGATTTCCTCAAACAGCGATGCGCCGCTGCGTGTCACTGCCCATATGCGGAAGCCGGTGACCTGTTCGAGTCGACGGACTATCTCGCCAGTCTCCATCAGACTTTGACTGGCCTCACCGAGAACTCCGTAGGTGCGAAGGTGCGTCGTGAGGCGTCGATGCAATGCATCCTGATTAGCTAAGGCCACAGTTTCCGAGATGGCAATAAAAGGTACGCCGCCACTTACCTCGACGAGGGGGACTTGGAGATCCTCCGATAGCTGGAGGAGTTCCGCGGAAAGGGATGGCGCGTGCATACCGACGCCGATGGCGACTCCGGAAACGCCGATATCGGACAGGCGCTGCAGATAGGTGACCTGGCTCGCGACATCTTTCGGGATTGCCAAACCTGTGGTCATCAGAAGTTCCTTGCCTCGAAGCCATCTAGTCGGGTCCTCCAGTTCGCTGAGATGCGCCCATCGGACGTGCTTGTGGACACCTGAAGCGCCAGCTATCAGGGTGCAGCCCAACTCGGGATGTTCCAGCAGCTGTTCAATCGTGATCATGCTTGCCGTTGCTCCGTTCGATGACGTCCTGTGGTGGAAACTGCAAAACGAATTCAGTCGCCTACGAGCCCGGTATGCCCAGCAGCCCTCAGGTGTTCATGCGGACAATTTCCATACATTCGTCCTGTGACACTACAACCCATCGAAGTGGCTGCGACAGTGGGTAGCCGCCCCAACGTCCGAGCGCCACTGGGTATAGGCACTGATCGATGTAGTCACCAGTAGAGTGTGCGCATTTTGGGGTCCGAGGATGCTGAAGTTGAGGCGCAGGGCTCGCTCAAAGTTCCAATATCAGGTCACGTGTGCTTGCGGGCGACGTCGGTGTCGGAGTCGCCATGGCAAGTCATACTTTCGTCCACTGTCCCAGGCGAACCGTGGTCACACACACTGCGGAGAGAATCTTTTTGGTGACTTTGGAGGATGTATGACCAGGCAGAGCAGTTTCGATATCAGCCAGCACTCGCTTGATGGTGAGGTCCACGCCTGATGAATGAGCCCGACGTTACGCGGTCACAGCCCCGAGTCGTCGTACTCGGCGCCGCCGGCGAGGTTGGCGCATGGGTTGCACGTGAACTCGCGGATTGCGCTGACATTGGCAGCGTCCTCCTGCTCGACGTGGACAGCAAACGGCTCGAGGAGGTTGTGGCGAGTACCAATGGGTCGCACGTGGAAGGGCAGGTGGTAGATCTTGCGGATCGTGATGCCATGCTCGCCGCTCTGCGGGGTGCTGATCTCCTCATGAATTGCACGAGCTTGACCCTGTTCGACGAGGTCATCACCTTGGCGATCGAGGCGGGAGTTAATTATGCGGACCTCATCTCGGAACCCACCTCGGCCCAGCAGCGTGCAGCGGCAGATGCCGGCATTACGGCTGTGTCTGGTCTGGGGTCGAGTCCAGGTCTCACCAATGTGCTCGTCCATCATGCACATCAAGAACTCGCTTCCGTCGAGGAGGTGCACATCCAAGGAGTGGCTTGGCGGGCAGTGGCGCCTTCCCCGGGACTGCTGGATACAATTCTCTGGGAACTCGCGGATGACACGCCGACACGGCAGTACTTCCAGAACGGGCGATATCACTGGGCCGCGTCCATGGATGGCTCACGGGTTGCGGAGTTCCCCGAACCCATCGGGAAGCAGCACGTCTACATCGTCTCTCACACCGAGCCGCGGACACTTCCCAAGCACTTTCCTGAGTTGAAATTCTGCGCAATGCGTGTGACCTGGCCGGTCGAGCTCATGAATGATATCCGCATTTTGAACAAGTATGGGCTGCTCGATTCAGCGGAGATCCCTGGAATGCCAGGTGTGACACCGCTGGCTGCGACCCGTGCTCGGATCTGGCAGAAGTGGGGTGGCGTGCGCACTGCTCCCTGCCTACTCTTCACACAAGTGGAAGTGCTTGGAACTCAGGACGGTCGAACCATTCGCCGGGTGTACGACCTCACGCATCCCGTGGACTGGGGAGATGTCGCCACAGGTAGACAGACCGGCATTTGTGCAGCAGTGGGAGCCCATCTGCTCGCCAAGCATGGATCCGGACCAGGAAAGGGCTTCGTTGACCCCGAGGTCTATTACGATCCGAATGAGTTCATCGCCGAGTTGAGGAAACGAGGGACTCTCGAGCTCACATGGACGGATAGTGAAGTTTCGACCAGTCTGCCACTTGAGCGGGGTAACTGAGAGCACGATAGGCGCCACACGCCGCGCTGGTACTGACGATTCGACGAGATAGATAGCTTGACGATCTGTGCTTCGAGTCTCCTGGGGCACGAAGCACAGATCGTGCACCCTGGACGGGTTTAGAGGAGTAGGCAGGCATGGAGAACTACACGGTTGACGTGATCGCAGGCGATGGGATCGGGCAAGAGGTCGTCCCTGCCGCACTCGGCTGTCTGGATGCGGTGGCGCGACGAGATGGGTTCAGCTTCGATTGGCGGCACCGTGACTGGGGGGCGGATCGCTACCGTCTAGATGGTGAAATGATGCCAAGAGACGGGCTTGACCAGATCGCCGACGGAGACGGGATCTTCCTTGGGGCTGTGGGAGATCCTGAGATTCCAGACCATGTCAGTCTGTGGGGATTGCTCATCCCGATCAGACGGGCCTTCCTTCAATATGTCAACCTCAGACCTGTGCGTTTGCTTCCCGGCGTGAACTCACCTTTACGGGATGCCGCAGGGCTAGACGTTGTGGTTGTTCGCGAAAACATTGAAGGCGAGTACTCCGAGATGGGAGGTCGGGCGTACCAGGGCGAACCGGAGGAGGTAGCCACCCAACTGGCGCTCTTCAGCCGTGCTGGAATTACCAGAGTGGCTAGATACGCTGCGACTTTGGCCTCTAGCCGTTCCGGATCACTGGTATCGGCGACCAAATCGAACGGGATCATCCATTCGATGCCGTTCTGGGATCAGGTGATCGCGGAGGTACTAGTGGATTATCCCGACGTCCGGTTGGAGTCTGTGTTGATCGATGCGCTTGCGGCGCGAACCGTCCTGAGGCCGCTGTCGCTTGATGTGATCGTCGCATCGAACCTATTCGGTGATGTTCTCTCCGACCTGGTAGCCGCTGTCGGTGGTTCGATTGGCGTTGCCCCGTCGGCAAATCTGAACCCCGAACGGGAGCATCCTTCCATGTTCGAGCCAGTACACGGTTCGGCACCGGACATCGCGGGTAAGGGGGTCGCCAATCCTGTTGGTCAGATCTGGGCCGGCGCCTTGATGTTGGAGCACATCGGACAGCCCACTTCGGCCCGGACACTCATGTCAGCTCTTGAGGGTGTGTTGGCTGACGGAATTCGCACACCTGACCTTGGGGGTACCTCAGGGACTAATGAAGTGGCTGCGGCGATCGTCGACAGGCTGCAGTCTCAGGCCAGCGAAACGCTGGTGATGCGGAAGCCATCAACATCTGTCTCTGGATCAGGTTCGAACGAGGGGGGGAAACCATCTTTCGGGGCGCTAGGTCACGAGCGCGGTACGCCCGAAAGGTTCGCTAAGTCGCGATCGAAGGAGACTAAGAGATAGTGGACCGGGTTTTAGATGTGGCGATGAAGGCTGCTCTGGTTGCGGGAGTTCGGACAGATCGGACTAATACGGCTGCAGTGGTTCGAGGAACAGTCTCGGGAGGTTGGTCCCATGGGGACATTGAGTGACGCCTTCGGCCGCACGGCTTCTGACCTACGGGTCTCGTTGACGGACCATTGCAATCTGCGCTGCACCTATTGCATGCCAGCTGAAGGTCTCGCCTGGTTGCCTGACGAGTCTGTGCTCACCGACGATGAGTTGGTGCGCCTGATTGGTATCGCAACCTCTCTGCTGGGAGTGCGCGAGGTGCGTTTTACTGGGGGCGAGCCCTTGCTACGTAGAAGTCTTGTTGACATCGTTCAACGCACCGCCGCCCTCGAGGCGGCCCCCGAGATATCGTTGACCACGAATGCACTCGGGCTGGCCCGCAAAGCGCAGTCGCTCGCTGCAGCGGGACTCGACCGAGTCAATGTCAGCCTCGACACCATTCGCTCTGACACCTTTACCAAAATCACCCGACGTAACCGGCTGCACGACGTAATCTCCGGCCTTGAAGCTGCCCACGAAGCCGGACTCGGTCCGGTGAAGATCAACGCCGTTCTGCTCCGCGGGGTTAATGATGACCAAGGTCCGGAGCTCCTTCGCTGGGCGCTGGCACGTGATTATCACCTGCGCTTCATCGAGCAGATGCCGCTGGATGCGCAGCACGGGTGGCGTCGGCACACGATGATTACAGCCGACGAGATTCTTGCGTCACTCAGCACAGAATTCGAGTTGTCGCCAGCGAGGGAGTCGCGCGGGAGTTCCCCCGCCGAGCTCTTTGTGGTCGACGGTGGTCCTGCCACCGTGGGCGTGATTGCGTCGATCACGCGTCCATTCTGCGGGGACTGCGATCGAGTCCGGCTGACGGCTGACGGCCAGGTGCGCAATTGTCTCTTCGCCCACCAGGAGTCTGACCTACGGGGTGCTCTTCGTGCAGGAGCTTCCGACGAGGAGTTGGCCCAACGTTGGGTTGCCGCCGTGGCAGGGAAGTTGCCGGGCCACGGCATCAACGACTCAAGATTTCTCCAGCCAACCCGTCCCATGTCTGCGATCGGAGGCTAGGAGAACATGCCTCAAACAGTGGCCCCGACGGAGCGCTTGACAGCGATTGTCGCACGAATCGCTTACTGGCCCACGACCATACGTTGCCCGAGGCCATACTTCTGAAACCTTGGCGGGCGAGAACAACAGACGCACGCAGTAGTCCCAACTCACCGAGTTATGGCTGTGACACGAGGAGATCAAGAACCCTGCTCAGGAGTAGTCCGGCAGTACTTATGTGCGGAAACGGGTAGGGAAGCCCGGCGCCAAATCGAATCGATGCCGAGTCTCCGGGGAGCGAGTGAAGGCGAAACTATGGATCGCCTCTTACGAAACTTAAGGATATACGGTCATGCAGGTTCTCATATTCGGCCTAGTCGTTCTAGGGGCCGGTCTGATCCTCGCCATACATGGAGAATGGGCGCTTTCTGCAGTTGAGTGGGTGTTAGGGCTCAGTTTCGTGACAGCAGCCATTGTCCGCATGTCGGCCAGGGGAGACTGAAGCCCGCGCGGCACTCAACTACCTCACACAGAGACGCTGCTTGCTGCAGTCCCGTTCGCATGATCGAGGAAACGAGGGCTCACCACGGTGACGGTGCTCAGCGAAGAGGACATCGCCGCCGATCTGGTCGCGACGCTGCCCCACGAGCATGTCCGGGCGATGCTGGTCGATTGGGCCGGCGACACCATCGACCCGGTCGCCGCCGCTAGCGGCGAGGTCCCCCGAACGGTGCCGTTCGTCGCGGTGCTGCCTACTCGGGCACCTTGTTTTGCCGGGCGTATCTGACATGAAGTCACGGGCGTGGACGTACCCAACGAACCCCATCTGAGCCGTCGGCCCGCATCCGGTCCTCGGGCTCGTCGTTTGACTCGTCGACGCCCGCCACTGGACCGCCGGCAAGCTGCCCCAATGGGCTCGGCTACTTGATGGAGGGTCAGCGAGTCCGGGCCGGTGATGTACAAGGCCTGCGCACCAAGCGCTGATCCCGTTGTGATTCCAGGTCTTCGTGCCGCAACTGGGGCACGTCAACCTGTCACCCGAACCTGCAGCAGTCCCATCGGGTCTGCTGCATAGCCTCGTGACAGGACGACGTGAGCCTGAGCTCTCCCACAGCGGGCCACCGAGATGATCGCCGGGTATCGAACTTCGTTTGTCCAGGTGAGGTTGCAGTGGTTTTCTTCACTGCGGTCAACATCCGCACTCAGACCGCGGCGGGCCCCTATGCACCTAGGGACTCGAGCAGTCCGGACCGATCAAGCTCGTCGAGAATTCTTCGTGGGGCGGACAGACCGCCCATTGCGCTCAGCACGCTGATCCCGCTTGTGACGCCGAGTCTCGTTGCACTTGGGGTGGATCTGTCACCTGGTCCTGAAGCGGGCCCGGTTGTAGTTCTACGTCTCGCGGTCAACCAGAAGGAGCCTGCTGCATTGCGTGAGTGGATTTGTCGCATATCTGCCGTCATTATCGTGTCATGGCAAAGACCACCCTTATCCAGATCACTGACGACTTGGACGGATCCAAGCACGCCCAGGAAATCTCGTTCGCATTCCAAGGTACCGATTACACAATCGACCTTGGGAAGAAGAATCTTGCTGGCCTGGAGAAGGCTCTGAAGCCGTACATCTCGGCTGCCACCAAGGTCCCGAGGAGTTCGAACAGAACAAGCCGCTCGACGAAGCCTAAAGCCACCAATCAGAATCTCACTGCTGTCCGGAAGTGGGCCGCGAGCAATGGCCTCGAGATATCCGATCGCGGCCGCATCCCCAAGGCGGTACTCGAGCAGTACTCGGCAGCTCAAGACGGCTGAGTCAAAAGCGTTGCGGCACATGACGACGAAGCCGAGAAAGGCGCGTTCGGCTCACACTCGACCGTAGCCCGGTATCCAGGATTGAGGCCCTGCGGGCTCTTCGGGCTGTCACCTATTCGTGCGGAAACCCGGCTAGCGGCGGGGCGGAGCAATCGTTCACCGCACTGAGGCAAGGGGTAGCAGGTTCAATTCTTTCCCCCGACCTCCGGTGAGTGACCATCCGTCGCTTCGGGCGTCCATCCTGGGGTGCAGCGTCTTGGGTGCTAGGTGGTTGACGTGTACTCGTCGGCGGCCTCGTTGTAGTTCTCGTCCTTGGTTCGATCCGTGGTGAAAGCGGTGTCGATGGCTGCGCGGGTGCGGTCGGCGCTGGTGGGCATGAGGTGGGTGTAGGTGCGACGTCGCGTCCGAGTAGCGCCGCCGCGACTTCGAACTGCTGTCGGGCTGCTCGCATTAGGGACTGCACTTCTCATCGCCATGCACGCCACGGCGGAGGCCGTGGCCGCTGGTGCTCCGGGGTGGTTGAACCTTGGGGTTCTCGGGCTCGGGTGGGACGCAATCAAGTTGATGCTACTGGGCTTGCGGACGCTGATGCTTTGGATCGGCTCGCTCGGCAGGCCGAAGGCCCGCCACAATCTGGGCGACGACGCGTCGATCCGCGCATCGGCAAACGTCGCGCCTACCCTTGTGAGGTGAGTGCGACTAGGTGGAGGGACGTCGATCTCAACGTCATCGGACCCCAGCGCCCCGACGAGCCGGTTCTCGCACGCCGAGTTCGCTTTCACCAGTCGTGGTATCGCGCCGCCGTGCTCGGGCTACCTAGCTTCGGCGTGACCGCAGGAAGGGCTCCGCGGGCGCTCGGAAGCATTTTGACGGATGCTGATGCGGTGGCTGGGCACAACTTCACTTCGGAGGCGTCTCAGCGTCTCTACCAGCGACGCCGGGCAGCAGGGTGGGGCGTTGACCCGGTCCGTTGCACAAAATACCTAACCTCGAGCCAGACGCTCACCCTAAACCTGCTCGGCACGATGCAGGAATCGCCTCGGTGGGCGGCACGAGCGCTGGGACTTCTTCTCGACCGGCCGGACCTCGAGCGGATCACCGGTGTGTGGGTCGAATATGCCCCACGGCGCCGCAGCGAGTACCTCAACGATATGACGCGCATCGATGCCCTGGTCCAGGTGCGTACGCGTTCGGGCGACGAGCTGGTCGCGATTGAGACCAAGTACGCCGACAGGTTCAACAGCAGGCGGGTCGACATCGATAAGCGGCCGTATCGCGAGCTCGCTGCACGCGTAGGGGTCTGGAACGACCCGGATGCGGTTTTTGGTGCGCCGCAACTAAATCAATTGGTCCGATGTCACGCCCTTGGGGTGGCAGTGACCGAGGACCTGCTGGGGCGTGCGGTGGTGCCGCACCTGCTCGTCGTGCACCATCGCGACGACTTGTCCTCACGGATCCTGGTCGACGACTATGCCGACCACCTCGCTGACTCTGATTTAGTTGATGCCCGCACCCTCGATCAACTCGTGGATGCGCTGACTCACACGGCGGCGTCACCTGGTCAGCGGAGGATCGCACGTGCCCTCGAGCTGCGCTATGTCGCTCAGGCCGAGAGCGAGGCCGCGTGGTTAGCGTCGGGAGATCGGTCGCTCAGAGGTGGGAAGGTTTCCGGACCTGGCTCCACGCGATGAAGTCGGGACCGGGCCACGCAAGACGATCTGCTGGGGCGTCGATTCCGTGACGAAGCCATTCTTCCACCCAAGCGGTGTTGCTGGGCAGGAATGGCAGTGCGCCGATGCCTACTTCGTCGATGGCCCCAAAGTACGGATGCTCCACCCACGCCTGGGAATCGCCTTCGCCGAGGGGGAACAGGGCAGCAGCTCGAACCACTGGACGACCCCGCCGATACCTCGGGTACTTCACGGTTATGGCGTCACGATATCTGTGCAACTGGCCGATGGCGTCCGCTGGCGGTCCCGGACACCCGAACGTCCGTACGTACTCAGGGGTGGAGTCGACGCGGTACTTGGCGTCGAGCAACAGCAAGACCGGCGGCATATCATCGCGAAGCAACTCGATAACGATGTCGGGCCGCTGCGGACCCGACCGCATCTGATACTCACGGTTATAGGTGACGTTGGCGGCACAGGTGGCGGCCTGGATCTTGACCGTGCTCTTCGCGCCCGGGACGAGGTTGAGCCGGACACCGGTGTCGCGCAGTTCGATCAGGTCGAAGACGTCGATCGGTGTGTCGAGAACCTCGGAGACCTGGTGGACCACAGCGAGGAAGCACCAGATCTCGTACAGCTCTGAGAGATCCCGCATGGGGATGTTGACCGCGTCGCCACCAACGATTAGCGACATGTTGAGCCGGAGCAGAGCCTGGTATGCCTCGCGGTAGCCCGGGCGGCCCTGCAGCGTCAGCGACGTGAACCCCTGAGCGACGATAGGCGCGGCGTCCGTGAGCGGCGACGTGCTCAGGAATGGCACCAGCGACTCTTCCATCGCTGCGAGCTCGTTCGCGATCGCGACGTTGCGGGCGCTCGGCTTTCCCTTGCGGTTCGACTGTGATGCCTCGTGGGCCTCACGCAACTGGGCCAGCGAATTCGTCGCCCTCTCCAACTGCACGCGCAGCCAGCGGTTCTCCGGGCTGTCCAGCGTCTCGTACGGCTGCGATGCGGGAAGGCGGGACCTGTGGCGGCCGATGCCAGGCGAGACCTGCCAGCTGCCCTCGCCACTACCGCGGACCACCGCCCGAAGGGTCGCGGCCGAAGGGCGACGGATGCGCTCGGCCGCGACCAGCTGAGTCTCGCGCACGAGCTGCTGGTGCGGATTCGCTGCGATGTACGCCAGCGCCTGCTTCAGCCCCTGCACCTCCTCGCGAAGAAGGAGAAGCCATTCAATCTGGCGTGTCGCCGGATCAGAGCCAGTGCTGGCGCCACGGGTGGTGGCGCGGAGGAACTCAAGTACCAGCTGACGCGCCAGACCCGTGACGCTGTCCAGGAGCTCCTCGTAGTCGGTCTCGTAGTCGAGCTTCGACGGGCGCACCTCGACGATTACCTCGATGCTCGACTCGTCATCGCTGATCAGGAATCGACTGTCTCCGACCTGCGAGCGGAAGTTGATGTTTCCGCTGAGGACGTCTGCGTACCCCGGGATCGGGCGTACGTCGCGGACCAGCGCGGGGTCGAGGTGGGCCATGGTGGGCTGGTTGCCGACCTTGTTGACGATGCTCAGCCGGTAGTTCGTCTCTTCGACCAGGCGTGCACCGACTCCGTCGTATGTCCGCGCCTCGGGATGGCTCGTCGTGCCATCGGCCGTGACTTCGAGGACGCGGTCCCGGCCCTCTGTCGTCACGCGGAGGCGAGGCTGCTGAGCGCCGGCGCGCCCCTCCCACACGCTCGCCTTGTTGACGCCCTCGACGGTGATGTCCCAGCGGTCAGTCTGGATACGAAGGCTCATGGGTCAGACCCAGTACGAGGTGAATCCGGTCTGGTCGAGCCGCTGCTGCATCAACCGGACGCGGTCGTCGGTCCGCGGGAAGCCAGACGGGCTCTCAGAGCCGGAAGCCTCGCTGGGGCTGGAGGTGGTCCATCCAGCCAGATCCACGAGCACATCACGCAGGAGCGCGCCGCCGCCCTGCAGGCGAGGGAGCACCTTCATGCTGAGGCAGAGGTCGAGCGGCGCGATGACGGTCTCGTCGCGAGTGACGAAGTGCTCCGCCGAACCGGCAGCGTTGAGGCAGAACAGCGCAACCTCGTCACGCACCCGGAACCCGACCTGCAATTGCGCGCGCTGCAGCGACTCGTTGGCCCGGATCAGCGCGTTGACGGCCTCGACGATGGTCTGGTTCGACTCAACATCGGGAACGTCAGCGAGTCGCAGGTGAGCCGGCGACCACTCAGGCGCCTTCCAGACAGCCGGGGCCGGGAGCGAGGCGGCGGTTGTGCCGTAGACCGACAGGTCGACCTCGGAGAGCTCGAGGACGAACGCGCGGTCGAGTACCTTGCGGGAGAAGTCGTGGGTGGTCTCGTCCATGTTGACGGTGCCGATGACCGAAACGTTCGGCGGCAGGTAGACACCACTCCAGTCGATGCCACCCTGCTCGTTCGCAGACAGGTCAGGGGCCAGCAGGTTCAGCGGCGGGCTGATGGCCGTCCCCTGGTCAGTCCAGCGACGGTTCTCCATCACGCTGAGAACCTCAGCGAAGTAGTACTCCACCCGGGCGACGTTCATCTCGTCGAGCACGAAGAAGAACTGGGTGTCTTTCTCCTGCATCGCCCGCTGACAAAGGGTCAGCAGGTGGCCGGGGACGAACTCACCGCCGAGACGCTCGTAACCCAGCAGGTCGCTGGAGTCAGTCCAGTCGGGACGGACCGGCACGATGACGACCTTCGCGCCGGTGGCCTCCGCGACGAGCTGCGGCAGCTTGGTCTTACCGGTGCCCGAGATGCCAGCGAGAATCAGGAACGGCTTGGTCTGCAGCGCCGTCACGAACGTCGCGACCTGCCAGGGCTCGAAGGTGAACCCGGACGCCTCGATGTACTCGCACACTTGGCCGATGCGACCCGACGCCTGCGAAGGCGCCTGGCGCGGTCCGGATGACTGTTGCGGCAGGTAGGTGCGCGGATCCGCGGCCTCGTCGGCGAACTTGAGCGTCACAGGAGGGTCTCCGCTTCGGCGTCGGTGTCCTCACCGCTGGCCTCAGCGACGTCGGGCTGGTCGGCGTCTGTGTCGTCAGCCTCGAGCCGGAAGAGCGCGGCGACGTCTTCGTCGGTCAGGCCGATCTCCTCGGCGACCATTGCCTCGAGTTCAACGCGCGTCGGCAGGCTGCCGCCCTGACCCTCGAGGTCCGTGGACCGGAAGAACCAGACCGCGATGTCGATCAGTCGCGGGGGCTCCAGGCCACCGGCACGCTTCAGCAGGAAGGTGCACAGCTGAGCCTCCGAGATGGGCCGGCGCGCGATCGACTTGGGGCGGGTCTTCTGGATGATCTCCAGCGGGGAGTCAGCCTGGGTGGCCCAGCCGTGCATGGTGTTCGATGGGCCGTTGGACGGGAACTTCGGACCCTTGAACGCGGCCTCGCTGCCGAACGGGTTGAAGTAGGGCTTGTCGACGTCGTCGGGACTGGCCCAGTTGGTGAGCTCGTTGACGGCCTGCACGTAGTCCGACACAGATTCGGCGACCGCCACCTGCTGCGTACCGGCAAGCTTCAGCGTCCGCAGTGCGATGAGGAACTCGCACATCCGCTGGCGGGCGGACGACCGCTCGAGCTGCTCGACGGCGTGGCGGATCTCGGCTTCGGCCAGATACTTGGGCACTCAGTCCTCCTGCTCAGCTAGCTCGCGCAGCGACGTCGCCATTTCCTCGCAATAGTCGGGGTTCAGGTCGATACCGATGCTGCGGAAGCCATTCTTGCGAGCGAAGCGCAGCGTGGTGCCGCTTCCGCCAAATGGGTCGAGCACGATGCCGTTCTTCGGTGTCGTCGCAAGCACGGGGATGCGCACAAGCTCTTCGGAGAACGAAGCCTTGTGCTTCTTGTTGCCACGGGACGGTCTCACGACCCAGGTCGACAGGGGCGGCAGCGTTCCTCCAGTCGAGGACACCCGCCCGACCGGGGCGCGGTCGTAGTAGTACCAGCGTTCCTTCGTCATGTGGAACACGTACTCGTGGCTCATCGATGACCGGTCGCGAACCTGGTCCGGGATCGGGTTTGGCTTGATCCAGACGTTGTCGTTGCGAACGAGCCACCCCGCGTCCTGCATCGCGATCGCGAAGCGGTGTGGAATCAGCAGAAGCTGCTTCGGGCGAGCCCAGAGACCGTCGCCTGGGAGGTCCTGCGGACGTACGCCGAAGCGCCGCGCACCTTGCTTGGCTTCACTGCTCTTGTGGGCACCCTTACCGCTCCAGTAGGTGTCGCCTAGGTTCACCCACATGCTGCCGGTGTCCTTGAGGATCGGCCGGCAGAGTTCGAAGATCTCAACGAGGGCGTCGACGAACTCCTGCGGGTGCTGCTCGAGGCCGATTTGGCCGTCCACGCCGTAGTCCCGCTGGCCGTAGAACGGGGGCGAGGTCACGATTGAGTCGACCTGGACACCCTCGTTCGCTAGGACCTGCAGCACCTTCGACACGTCGTTGTTGAAAACCAGCGACCGGCTGTCGGAGAAGTAGGCCTGCTCTTTGAGCGCGGGGCTCTCGAATAGCGACTGCGGGGTCTCCACAGGATGCAGGGCTCGGTTGGCCGGGGTGTCCTTCAAACGACCGTCCGGGAGTCGTGAAGCACTGGAGGGGACATGGGGAGCGCGCGATGCCGCTCGTCTAGCCATGTGAAACCCCTTCGCCCTGAACTGCTTGGTCTGAATCTACCGTCCGGATTGGCTTCAATCTTGGAGGCGACCACCGACAGTTCGGTGTCGGCATGATCAGAGCCGGTCGATCCACGTATCCGCGTCGCGGTTGTCCCAGGCACTGCCGGAGGTCTGAGCTGGCCCCTTGCGCGCGGCCAACTCCTCGGTGATGACTCGGGCCTCGGCGACTGTGAGGTCACGGAGCGAGGCAACCGGGCGGCCGGCCAACTCGACTACAAGAGATTGACGCTCTTCCATCGTTATCAGGCCGAGGTCGTCGAGACCCTTGCGCAGTGAGGCGATCTGCCAGGCAGGAAGGGTCTCGGTGCTGGGCGCCGGCTGCTGCGGCTGGACCGGGCGGGGATCTGCCAAAAGGCCGTCATCCACAGCATCAGCCTATGTTGTCTCCCCGAACTCGTCGATTCTCCCTCAGCTTGGGGGCCTTCGCGCTAGCGTCTGAGCCTGTCCGAAGATTGATCTTGCGCGGGAGGATCACGAGTGGCAACGGTCGCCAACCACATCGACGCCGTAGACCAAGTCGTCTGCTCCAACATCTCCACGTTGGCTAACCAGCGAGACCTCCTGTCGCAGAACGTGCTCGGTCAGTTGCGGAATCTGGTTGAAGGGGTTGCCGTCCTCCTGCACACGGCGAGCGGGGATGCCGAGCATGACTACGCTGCCATCGAGGCCGCGCTGGCCTGGGTGAAGGCCAACGGGCGTCTCAATTTCGTCAGCAAGTTCCACGCGCTCCTCCAACCGTCCACCTCCCACTACACCTTCGACGAAGACACGTCCGAGCGACTCATGCTCCGTTACCACGAGTACCTGCTTCGGCTGCGGATCTTGCTGCGTGGCGAGGCCGGCGTGGATATCCTCGGCAACCTCGAATCCTTCCCTCTGGACCAAGACCCGGCACTTGCCGAGTACCACGAGAAGATTGCCCTCGAGGTCGACAAGCCCGGGCGAGCGACCTCTGAACGCTGGGATCGCTACTACATCCACAAGACCCGCCCCTTCGTCACGGGCGGTCGCGTCTACTACGAGGTCACCTTCTACAAGGCGGTCAACCGGGTCAGCAAGGCCGACCGCATCATCGGTTTCACCAGCATCGACATCGCGGACAACTACTCCGCCAACCTCGGGCTCCAAGCGGCCACCATCGAGGTGTTCGGCCAGCAGATGCCGGTGACCCTCATCAGGAACTGGGAAGTCTCCATCCGTCCCTGCGAGCTGGAACACTTCGCGAGCATCGTCGGTCAGGACACCAAGAAGGTGCGTACCGACTCCGCCGAGTACAAGTTCGTGATGGGCCGCCTCACCGCTGGCTCGACACTGCTCGACTCATCGACGCCACGCCCGAGCGCTACGACGACCTGAAGGCGCGGGGGACTGTCAGCACCAAGAACCCGCAGATCTTCCCCGCGATGGATGAGGCGCGCTGCATTATTCGAGGAGAGCGGCGTGGGCACAACGTTCTCCGCTACCTGCTCTTGCGGATGCGCAACGAGGTCCTCAAGGCGCAGTACTACTGGGAGCCCAACACCCGCTTGTCGAACCTGAACCTGAGCTACGGCTGCATTCCCTTTGACGACATGCCGTTCTGTACGGCGCCGCGGGCGCACAACCCCCGCTTCTGGGACCTCATCAACAGCCTTGACCCCGACGGCCGGACCCATGAGTTATTGGCACGGCGAGTTCAGCGCAACGTGGAGGACAGGGGCGTCCTCTACACGCCGGTCGCAGAACTGGAGGACCTCGGCGACGTGGGCGACCTCATCGACACCTACAACGGGAACCTCTATTACACCCATCGCCCGGCCCGAGACCTCGTCCTCGACAAGGGCCACGTGTTCATCCAGGGATACGAGGACGACACCTACGACATTGTGACCATGTTGGAGGAGCATGCGGCTGGGGGAGTGAGCGGCTACACCGCGGCGGTGGAGCAGTGGCTTGGCACCACGGCGCACGTCGTTGACGACCCGGCGAAGAGGGAGGCACTCATCACGCTTTTCGCCCAGTCTCGGGTCGCGCTGGTCTACGGAGCGGCAGGCACGGGAAAGACGCGCATGGTGGACCACATTGCGAGCTACTTCGCCGGCAACCCGAAGCTGTTCCTCGCAAACACCCACCCTGCGGTCGAGAATCTGCGTCGGCGGCTGACCGCGCCGAACGCGATCTTCCGGACCGTCGCCAGCCACAAGCACACCCCGAGCGGCGAGTACGACGTGCTGGTCATCGACGAGTGCTCAACCGTGAGCAACTCGGACCTGCTGGCCATCCTGGAGACGACAAACTTTAAGTTGCTCGTCCTCGTGGGCGACGTGTTCCAGATCGAGTCCATAAGGTTCGGCAACTGGTTCAACGTCATCCGGTCCTACGTCCCGGCAGCGTCCGTCTTCGAGTTGACGACTCCCTACCGCACGAGCAGCGACGCCTTGGTCGACCTCTGGAGCAAGGTCCGCACCCTCGATGATGGCATCACTGAGGTCATTGCACGGAACGGGTACTCCACGCCCCTGGACGCCACGCTTCTCGCGAAGAACTCCGCTGACGACATCATCCTCGCCCTCAACTACGACGGGCTGTACGGCATCAACAACATCAACCGCTTCCTTCAGGCCAGCAACCCCAACCCCGCCGTGGCCTGGGGCCCCGCTGTCTTCAAGGTCGGCGACCCCGTGCTGTTCGCAGACACGAATCGCTTTAAGCCGCTGATCTACAACAATCTCAAGGGGACCATCATGCGCGTTGAGTCCGAAGACGGGAGCATCCAGTTCGATGTTCGGCTCGACCGACCCGTCACCGGGCTCGATGTAGATGGCTACTTTGATCTCCACTGGGTGGCTGACTCGACGGTCCGGTTCTCGGTCTACGACATAGACATCAGTGATGAGGACGACGACCTCGACACGACCACTGTGCCCTTCCAAGTGGCCTACGCGGTAGGCATTCACAAGGCACAAGGTCTTGAGTACGACACGGTGAAGATCGTCATCACCAGCGCCAACGAGGACGACATCAGCCACAACATCTTCTACACGGCCATCACACGGGCGCGGCGGGAACTGCAAATCTACTGGTCGCCGGAGACCCAGCAGACAGTCCTCAGTCGGCTGCAGGTCGGCGATACGAGGAAGGACGTAGCACTGCTATCGAACCGGAGGAGGCTTGTCCCGATCCGCGGTGGGTGAAGGCCAGCTTCTTTCGCGGGGAACGCGCACCACGTCCACCACGGGTGGAGTTTGATCTTTGACAGGTTTCGGGGCCACTCAGAAACACGCTGAGTGCCGGGACACACTGGTGCCACACGCGAACGAAAAACGACCCGACACTGGAAGACGCTGGAAGGCGTCTTCGCAGGTCAGGGACCGCTTCCAAGCACTCAGCCGGTGGGCGTCACCGATGTCCTGGGACATGACAGTCACCCACGCGGGAATAGACCTCGTAATAGAGCTCGAACTCGCACGCCGCCGTAGTCGCCGCCCGAGGGCGGTCATCGACAGGTTCCTTACGCGGCCAGGGTGGTCCGACGCGCTGCGGTGGGGCTCCGGCTCGCGTTCCTACGCGAGCGCCTGCGGTAGATGACACGAGGGCGCGGTTTGGGCGCGCTTTGAACCTCCGAGGGGCGCAGAGCTGTGCAGCCACCTACACCGCCTTCGGCATGCAAACCTACAGGTCAACGGTCACTTCGCGCCGTGGAACGCAGTGATCCGCAAGCGACCGCGCGCACGCTCAGAATCATTCGTGTCTTCCAGATGACGCACCATGTCGAATGCGTTGCTTTTGCTCTTCTCAACCGGCTCTGTCCTGCGATGACTCGATCTCGGCCGAAGTCGCCGAACGCTGTGATTTCGTCCCGAGACCTCCGACAGTCCGTGTTGTCGACGCCAACTGGCCGCGAGAACATCTTTTGTGTGAGTGCATTCGGAGCTGCCAGGTCGGACAGCAGGCGCTCGCCGCTGAACACACAAGAGCGGTAGTCGAGGGTTCATCGCGGTCAAGACCGCAATGATGCTTGCCACTGGCGGGGCCGGCCACCTGCAACGCCATTCTCGTCGATGCCGGACAGAGGGATAAGCATGACTGCCAAGGGGGCGTGCTCGCCGACTTGAAGGTGTCCAAAAACAGGCCAGAAACTCTGTCAACGACTGGCAACGATCGCCAGCGCGATAGGACCAGGGTCCACCGTTTGTGCAGGTCAAGTGTCATTTGCCGGTAGAAGACGTCAACTCGTGTCAATGGCTCAGTTCACTCGGAGCGGCTCCGGAGGGCTCAAGGTGCACGGCCCGAATGGCAGCCGGAACCTGCCCGCGGCGTACGTGCGAGAACACGTCGAGCTGGCCTACGCCACCACGGTGTGCGGCGCCCAGGGCGACACCGTCGACCACGCTCACTTCGCACTCGGCGACAGCACGACCGCGGCATCGGCGTACGTCGCGATGACTCGCGGGCGCAAGTCGAACGTCGCCCACCTGGTTGCCGAATCCGCAGATGACGCCCGGAGGCAGTGAGTGGCCGTGTTCGCGCGCGACCGGGCCGATCCTGGACCCGGACACGCCGCGCAGGTGGCGAAGGAGGACATCGAGCGGTACGGCTCGAATGCGCCGTCACACTCCGCGAGCCTGCAAGCGCCACTGCCGAGAAGCGGCCCACGACGTCCACCTCAGCCGGTGCCCACGACGCCACCGCGTTCGCACGGCATCGGCCGGTGACGAAGAAAACTCGCCACAACTGATCGCAGGGAGACCGCCAGGGACATAGGTGACCAAGAGAGGCTGGTCTCGACGTGAGCAGACATTGGCTGTCCGATCAGGACCGCGGGACGTTGCCTCTCCCTCTGTGAGGCCACCACATCGCAGGTGGCCACCGATGGAAGGCAACGCAATGACACCCATCAACATCCCGACCGACCGGGACGACAACGCACTGATCCTCTTCGAGGAGTTCTGCGACCTCATCCGCACACCGCAACGGACCGTCCACAACTGGCGGCGACGAGGTGTCGGGCCACGCTGGACCCGATTCCAAGGCATCGGCCGCCTCTACATCACTGTCGCCGAAGCCCGGCGCTTCCTCGCCACAGCCACGTCTCCGCGATCGGAGGAGAGCCCCGATGCATGACCGGCGCGGCATCCCGACTTACCTCAGCCTCGAAGAAGCCGCCGAGTGCATGTCGGTCTCGGTCAAGACCATCCGCCGCTGGATCGCTGCCGGCACCCTGCCGGCCTACCGCTGCGGCAAGCGCGCGATCCGCATCAAGCTCGACGACCTGGAAGCCGCGCCAAGACAGATCCCGTCAGCTCGCTGATGAATCAGTGCTTCGGCTGTGACGGGTCCGATGCTGGTCATTGCGCCCCATCCACAGTCCAGCCGGCGGCCGCGGATCTCTTGCGCGCTAGATCGGCCAGCCGTCCAGATGCGGCCTGTTGGTAGCGGTGAGCCGCGGACGGCGTCGAATGACCGCCCAGCGCCATGAGTTCGGCGAGCGTGGCGCCGTGACGTGCTGCCTCTGTGAGCGCACCGTGCCGCAGGTCGTGGAAGTGCAGGTCCGTGCGACCGATCAGTCGGCGCGCCTCGTACCAGCCCCATCCCTTGGTGAGTTCGCGGCCGTCCTTGGTGATCTTCCCGGCCTTGCCGTAGAACGCGCTGGGGGAGAGGTGGCCACCCGTGCGGCCAGGGAACAGCAGTCCCTCGGCGCCTGGCGCTGCGTGCTCGAGCAGGTGCGCGCGGATCGCTGCGAGCAGGTGCGGGGGAATCGGTACATCACGGATTCCGGCGTCACTCTTTGGTGCCTTGGCGACGACGCCGGCTGACCTCGAGCGGACCACGCCGCGCCGAACCTTCAGGGTGCCGGGGGAGCCGGCCTCCGCGCTCTTGGCCGGAAACTTCACATCCTTGCGGCGCAACTCGGCCAGCTCACCGAAACGTAGGCCGGTGCCGTCTGCGAGCAGCACCATGAGCTGGTGCCGCTCGGGCATCGCCTTGACGATCGTGGCGACATCCTCGGCAGATGCGAGGTCGACGCGACGATGACGGGCCGTTGAGCCACCGCCCCGGATGTTGCAGGGGTTGAACGGGATCAGAGCGCGACCTGAGTTCTGTGAAGGATCGGCAGCTGTGGCGAGGATCGCGCGCAGCAGCGAGTAGGAGTGTGCCTGTGTGGTGGCCCTGCCGCTCATGGCTGTGTCGTACCAGTGCGCCACGGACTCGGGCGTAATCGCCTTGAGGGTGACGCGTCCGAACGTGGGGAGGATGAAGCGGTCGAGCAGATCCGTGTAGTGATCGCGCGTGCGGTCGGCCAGGGGGCGTCCCTTCACCCGTCGAGCTTCGACCCAGCGCGGAGCGTACTCGGCCAAGGTAGGGAGCTTCTGGATCCGCTGTGCGGAGCGGTCGGCCGGTGATGTCCAGCTGCCGGTGCTGATGAGGCGGCGTTCATCGGTGAGCCACGCCTGGGCATCTTCCTTGGTGTCGAACGTGTGGGGAGCGTTGTGCCGCACGGGCTCGCCCTTGTCATTGCGTCGCCCCTCCGGGTCGGCGTACCGGGCGCGGTAGCGACCGCTCGGAAGCTTGCTCACCTGCCCGAACCTGCGCCGTTCCTTGGTCCCCGCCATGCCGCCCACACCTCTGATTCGTGTCCACTCCGTGTCCACCAGGAGTCTATACGTGTCCATAGATGTCCGTTAGCGAGACACGTGACTGGACCTCATAAGTGCAGCTCAGATGGTGTTTTGGCAGGTGATATCCAGTGTCGCGATTTGCCGGGCGTACTGGTTCGAACCCAGTATCGCCCACCAGAGGTCCGCGGACCTGAGCCCCCTCTCGAGGGGGCTCTTCTGCTGTGCGACAGGGAGCCGTCAGCGGAGGTTCTCGGGAAGCAGGGCCCGACAGCCGTCACCCCTGCAGGTGCGTGCGTCGGCCAGCACCTCGTGCAGCTGCGCGATCAGTTCCTCGCGGCCGGGCTGCGTCGCGAGGTTCTCGTACTGCTCCGGGTCGGCCACGACGTCGTACAGCTCGGTGTCGACGACCTTCCTGGACACGCCAGGGTCGTAGTTCCACTCGGTGTAGAGGTAGCGGCCGGTCCGGATGCCGGTGACGCGCCCCTGGAGCATCTTCTTGCTGTGAGCACCGACGGGTTGACGACGCTTGAGCCGGCGGGTGTCGAGCTTGTTGGGAGGCGTCTCGGTGAGGACGACGCGGCTCCAGGCATCACCACGGGACTCATCGCCCAACCGAGCCACGTCGATGAGGCTGCGCCCGTCCGTGGACCCGGGGACCCGGGCATCGGCCAGGTCGGCCAAGGTCTCAGCGAAGTCGATCGACAGGAACGGATCGCTGCGCACCTCGCCCCTGGGGATCCCCGGGCCACGCATGAGCACCGGGACTCGGAGGGACGGTTCGTAGGGGAGCACCTTGCCGCTGGGGATGTTCTGCTCGCCGAGGAAGAACCCGTTGTCGCTGGTGAAGACGACGGCGGTGTTGCCGAGCTCGCCGGTCCTGCGCAGGCGACCCATCATGCGCTTGACCGCGTGGTCGACCGAGCGCAGCGCCTCGGCGCGCTGGCGGGCCAGCTCGAGCACCTGCGCCATCGTGTCCCGGGAGATGTGGCCCTTCATCCGGTTCGGCTTGTCGCTCTGGTCGCGATCGCGCCAGTGCGCACCGGGAGCCTGCCTGATCCGCTGGTCGAAGCTGCCCCACAACCGCTGGGGCCGAGCCGGGGTCGCCAGGTTCGTGGGGTCGTCGGGCTCCCGCGGACCGCCGACGTGGGGGGCGGAGAAGGACACGTAGTGGAAGAACGGCTCCGACTCCCCGGCCGCCTCCTGGATGACGTCGCTGGTGAGCCGCGCATAGGCGTCGGTCTGGTACTGCCCCTCGAGGCTGATGTAGCCGCGACCATTGTCGTTCAACGTGGTGTCGAAGTAGCGGTAGGTCCCGCCGTCGTTCGGGTCCGACGGGTCGAGGCCACCGTCGATGGAGGCCTGCCAGGTGTCCCAACCCGGTGGCACGTACTGCGTCGAGGTCCCGGCGGTCCGTCCGGGCTCGGGCCCGGTGCCGTACTCGTTGAGATACTTGCCCATGTAGGAGGTCCGGTAGCCCGCCCCCTTCAGCCAGACCGGGAGCGTCGACGAGTCGTCGAAGGCCGTGAACCCCCAGGGAGGAACCTGCGACCACACCTGGTGGTTGTGCGGGTACTGCCCGGTGAGGACGGAGGCCCGGGCGGGGCAGCACAGGGGCAGGCTCGCGAACCCGTTGGTGAACGTGACGCCCCGGTCGCCGATCAAGCGCCGCACGTTCGGCATCCACCTGAGGTCGTCGGCGCGCATGTCGTCGACCATGATCATCAGGACGTTCGGTCGCTGGAGCCTGTCGGCCTCGACCTTGACGGGCGGGCCGCCGTCCTCGCTGACGAAGACCCGCACGTGGTGCGATCCCGTGATGCACGATCGGGGAAGGTCGAGGCGGGTCAGCAGCGAGGTGGGCTCAGCGGTGATCCTGGGCTCACAGGGCTCGTCGGCGTTCGGAGCGGCCGACGTGCGGGACGTGCGGGACGTGCGGTTGCTGCGGTCCAAGGTCGTGGTGTGGTCGTTGACGGTGACCGTCATCGACCTCTGCCACGGCTCGGTTGCGTCGCGGACCGAGACGCTGACCACGGAGCCGGAGTTGTCGACGTACACCGTGTGGGTGGGCGAGCCGTCGGCGGCGGGATCACTGGCTGCTGCCTGGGGAGCCGCATCGTGGCGCACCTGGTTGACGACCGTGAGTCCTCCGGCCAACAGTGCAGCTCCAGCCGCGACGAGCGCGACGCGGCCCCTGATCCGCATGACATCCCCCGATTGACGTGCCTGACCGTGCTCGACCGCACGGCGGGCCCACATCCTAGGACGCTGCCCCGAGCTCGGGACCGGTTCGGCGCCATCGTGACCAAGCGGTGATCTGGCAGCTGGGGGCCTCGGCACGGCCGCGCGACGGGCGTCCGACAGAAACCGGCGCGCGACCACCCGCAGCCGGCCGATACGATCGGGGCGTCGCCATCTGCGACTGCCGTCGATCAACCTCCCAAGGAGCACTCGTGTCCGACATCCAGGTCGTCCTCGCCCACGCCGATGCGCGCGCGGAGCAGACCGTGACGACGGGCACGAAGGCCTGGGAGCTGTTCAAGGAGTCGCCCGACGTCGTTGCGGCGCGGGTCGTCTCGAACGATGGCGAGGGCGTCCTCAAGGACCTCGCCTACGAGCTCTCCGACGGCGACGTCGTCGAGGGCGTGACCATCGAGAGCAGCGACGGTCGCGACATCCTGCGCCACTCGACCGCCCACGTGTTGGCACAGGCCGTGCAGGAGCTCTTCCCCCAGGCCAAGCTCGGCATCGGCCCGCCGATCCAGGACGGCTTCTACTACGACTTCGACGTCGAGCCCCCGTTCGTGCCCGAGGATCTCGTGAAGATCGAGACCAAGATGCGCAAGATCATCAAGGAGAACCAGCGCTTCGAGCGCCGGCCGATCTCCGATGCCGACGCCATCAACGAGCTCCAGGACGAGCCCTACAAGATCGAGCTGATCGGCCTGAAGGGCGGCGGCCACGCCGAGGATGCCGCCGAGGGCGCCAACGTGGAGGTCGGTGAGGGCGAGCTCACGATCTACGACAACATCAACCGCAAGGGCGAGGTCGCCTGGAAGGACCTGTGCCGCGGCCCGCACCTGCCCACCACCAAGCGCATCCCGGCGTTCAAGCTGATGCGCTCGGCGGCCGCCTACTGGCGTGGTGACGAGAAGAACAAGCAGCTCCAGCGGATCTACGGCACCGCGTGGGAGACCAAGGAAGCCCTCGACGAGCACCTGCACCGCATCGAGGAGGCCGAGCGTCGCGACCACCGCAAGCTCGGTCGTGACCTCGACCTGTTCAGCTTCCCCGACGAGATCGGCTCCGGCTTGCCGGTCTTCCACCCCAAGGGTGGCGTGATCAAGCGGGCGATGGAGGACTACGTCCGTGAGCGCCACATCGCCGAGGGCTTCGACTACGTCGGCACGCCCCACATCGCCAAGGAAGGTCTCTTCCACACCTCGGGCCACCTGCCCTACTACGGCGAGGGGATGTATCCCGCGCTCGACGTCGACGGCATGGACTACCGCCTCAAGGCGATGAACTGCCCGATGCACAACCTGATCTTTCGGTCCCGGCAGCGCTCCTACCGCGAGCTCCCGCTGCGACTCTTCGAGTTCGGCCACGTCTACCGCCACGAGAAGTCCGGCGTGATCCACGGGCTGACCCGGGTGCGTGGTTTCGCCCAGGACGACTCGCACTCCTACGTCACCCCTGAGCAGGCGCCGGCCGAGGTGGAGCACCTGCTCAACTTCATGCTCTCGCTCCTGCGAGACTTCGGCATCGACGACTTCTACCTCGAGCTGTCCACCCGTGACGCCTCGAAGGACAAGTTCATCGGCTCCGACGACGACTGGGAGGCCGCCACGAAGGTGCTCGAGGACGTCGCTGTCGCGACAGGGCTCGAGCTGGTCCCGGACCCGGGTGGCGCGGCCTACTACGGCCCGAAGATCTCGGTGCAGGCACGCGATGCCATCGGCCGCACCTGGCAGATGGGCACCGTGCAGTACGACTTCAACCAGCCGTCCGCCGACCGGTTCAACCTCGAGTACGTCGCCGCTGACGGCTCGCGCCAGCAGCCGGTGATGATCCACTCGGCCAAGTTCGGCTCGATCGAACGGTTCATGGGCGTCCTCGTGGAGCACTACGCCGGCGCCTTCCCGCCCTGGCTCGCCCCGGTCCAGGTGCAGGGCATCCCGATCGCGGAGCGCCACAACGACTACCTGCTCGAGCTCGCCAGGAAGATGAAGGCACAGGGGCTGCGGGTCGAGGTCGACCTGTCCGACGACCGGATGCAGAAGAAGATCCGCAACGCACAGCTGCAGAAGGTGCCGTTCATGGTGATCGCCGGTGACAACGACGTCGAGGCCGGTGCGGTCTCGTTCCGCTACCGCGACGGCCGTCAGGACAACGGCGTGCCGCTGGACGAGGCGATGGCCCGGGTGGCCGCGGCCGTCGAGTCCCGCGAGCAGGTCTGACCGGGAGCGGCCCGATGACCGCCGACGAGAACGGCCAGCAGGGCACCGGACAGCCTGACGGGTTGGAACGGATCTGGACGCCGCACCGCATGGCCTACGTGCGCTCGGACATGACCGGTGACGGTTGCCCGTTCTGCAACATCCCCGCGATGCCCGATGAGGACTCACTCGTGGTGGCGCGTGCTGAGCACTGCTACGTGGTGCTCAACCTGCACCCCTACAACCCCGGTCACCTGATGGTCGTGCCCTATCGCCACGTCGCAGGGCTCGAGGACCTCACCAGCGACGAAGCGGCCGAGCTCATGTCGCTCACCCAGCGAGCCATCGTGGTGATCCGTGCGGTGAGCAACCCCCATGCGTTCAACGTCGGGCTCAACCTCGGCGGGCCGGCCGGCGGCTCGCTGGCGGACCACCTGCACCAGCACGTCGTACCCCGTTGGTCGGGAGACGCCAACTTCATCACCGTCGTCGGCGGCACCAAGACCCTGCCGCAGCTGCTGCAGGACACCCGTGACCTGCTCGCCGACGCCTGGGACTCCGCCGGGCTGCCTCCCGAGGAAGCCGGCCGGTGACCGGTGACCTCGAGCTGGCGAGCCGCCTGGTCCGTGAGGCCGGTCGCCTGGCCGCGCGGATGCGTGCGGAGGGGGTCGGGGCCCAGCAGAAGACGAACGTCGCCGACATCGTCACCGCTGCCGACCATGCGGCCGAGGCGCTGATCGTCGAGGCGCTGCGCGCCGAACGCCCCGACGACGCGATCGTGGGAGAGGAGGGCGCCAACCACGCGGGCGCGTCCGGACGCACCTGGGTGATCGACCCCGTCGACGGCACCTACAACTTCTTCCGCGGGATGGACTGGTGGTGCTCGGCGCTGGCCCTCACCGAAGGCGACGACGTGCTGCTCGGCGCGGTCCACCACCCCGCCACCGACCGGGTGTATCTCGGCGGGCCCGGCCTGGCGGCGACCAGCAACGGGGAGCCGCTCCCAGCACTGGTCGACGTTCCGGCCGAACGCGCGTGCGCGTCGACCTACCTGCATCCGCCGTTCTACGACGGTGAGGTCGGCGAGGCCTTCGGTCGGGCGATCCAGCAGGTCGCAACCCTGAGGATGCAGGGCTCGGGGACGATGGACTGCGTGGGGATCCTGCTCGGGCACTGCGACGTGATCTTCCAGCACACGGTCCCCGACTGGGACCGGCTCCCGGGGGCGGCACTGATCCGCAGCCTGGGCGGGGTGGCGCGCGTGGTCCACGCGGCCGGCGTGGACTGGCACGTGGCCGGCGCCCCCTCCGTCGTGGCGACGGTCGTCGAGGCCCTGGTCGGCGAGACCCGCGACGGCAGGTAGTCTGCAGCCGCCATGTTGGAGAGATTTCGCGCGTTCTGGACCAGACTGCTCAACCCCATTGCGAGGTTGTTCATCAAGCTCGGCATCAGTGCCGACGCGGTGACCTTGGTGGGCACCCTGGGCGTCTGCACCGGTGCCCTGGTGTTCTTCCCCCAGGGCAAGCTCCTGGCCGGCGTCCTGTTCATCACCGCCTTCGTCTTCAGCGACCTCATCGACGGGCACATGGCGCGGGTCACCGGCAAGACCAACCGGTTCGGCGCGTTCCTCGACTCGACGCTCGACCGCATCGGTGACGGTGCGATCTTCGGCGGGCTGGCGCTCTACTTCGCCGGCCCCGGGGACAGCCGCCTCTACCTGTGGCTGTCGCTGATCTGCCTGGTGATGGGGTCGGTCACCTCCTACGCACGCGCCAAGGCCGAAGGCATGGGCTACCACGCGAAGGTCGGGATCGCAGAGCGCTCCGACCGTCTGGTCTCCATCCTCGTGATGACCGGCCTGGGCGCGATCTTCGACCTCCCGATCCTGATGGAGGTCACCCTCTGGGCCCTCGCCGTGGCCAGCACCGTCACCGTGCTCCAGCGGGTCTGGACGGTCCGCCAGCAGGCGTACGCCGAGGCCGCGAGCTCCTGAATCCCCAGCCCTGAGGAGGGCTGTCCCCGTGTCCGAATTCCGGGCATTCGGGGCGGTTCACCTGAACGGTGTACAGGCGACTAGTCTTGAGCCATGGCAACTGATTCCACTGATTCCACCGTCGCTGCCGCTGCGCAGGCGACGGGTACCTCCGGCGTGAAGCGCGGCATGGCCGAGATGCTCAAGGGCGGCGTCATCATGGACGTCGTCACCCCCGAGCAGGCCAAGATCGCCGAGGACGCCGGCGCCGTCGCCGTGATGGCTCTCGAGCGTGTGCCCGCCGACATCCGCGCCCAGGGTGGCGTGTCCCGGATGAGCGACCCCGACATGATCGACGGGATCATCGCGGCGGTCTCCATCCCCGTGATGGCCAAGGCCCGCATCGGCCACTTCGCGGAGGCCCAGATCCTGCAGTCGCTGGGTGTCGACTACATCGACGAGTCCGAGGTGCTGACCCCGGCGGACTACGCCAACCACATCGACAAGTGGAACTTCACAGTTCCCTTCGTGTGCGGTGCCACCAACCTGGGTGAGGCGCTGCGTCGCATCACCGAGGGCGCGGCGATGATCCGCTCCAAGGGCGAGGCCGGCACCGGCGACGTCTCCAACGCGGTCACCCACATGCGCACGATCAACGGCGAGATCCGCCGCCTCGGTGCTCTGTCGGCCGACGAGCTGTTCGTCGCCGCGAAGGAGCTGCAGGCGCCGTACGAGCTGGTCAAGGAGGTTGCCGAGAAGGGCAAGCTCCCCGTGGTCCTCTTCACCGCCGGTGGCATCGCCACCCCGGCCGACGCCGCAATGATGATGCAGCTCGGGGCCGAGGGTGTCTTCGTCGGCTCGGGCATCTTCAAGTCCGGCAACCCGGCCGAGCGGGCCGAGGCGATCGTCAAGGCGACCACGTTCTTCGACGACCCCGACGTGGTCGCGAAGGTCTCGCGTGGCCTCGGCGAGGCGATGGTCGGCATCAACGTCGAGGACATCCCGCAGCCGCACCGGCTCGCCGAGCGCGGTTGGTGACGCGCAGCCGATGGTGATTCGAGGAGCCCGGCGCACACCTGAGGAAGAGCTGGTCGACTTCGCCCGCCTCCAGGTGCGGGCCGGGCTCCTGTCGCCCGAGCAGATGGAGGCCGAGGTCGTCGAGGCGACCCGGGCCGAGATGCCGGAGACGGACGCCTCGATCATGGCGCGTGCATGGCTGGCCGGCGCGCGGAAGGACCTGGCTGCCGAGGCATCCACGTGGCCTGCGACCACCGACCACGACCGCCTCCAAGCGGTCTTCGCCGAGTGCTCGGAGCACGGGGTCCGGGTCCTCCAGGGCGTTGAGGACCACTGGAAGGCGAAGGAGTCCCTGGCATCGGACGCCTCGGACGGCCTCCGTGGTGTCATCTGGTTCACCCAGCCCGACGTCTGGCACGCGATCGACGAGGGCATGCTCGAGGTGAACCTGTGGCACGCCTCGACGGCCAACGCGGCACCGGGGGACCACCTGCTCGAAGCAGTGCTCTCGTGCTTCTCACGGCACGGGTTGTCAGCCAGGTTTGACGAGGGGCGGATCGAGGTCTCGGCCTTCTGGCACCGCCGTCCCTGACGTCACGACGGGGACGATCGGACCTGGGCCCCGGCATGGCTCGATCGGACCATGCCTGTGGTCCTTTCGGGCCATTTGTGGCACGGTTCGGAACATGGGGAGCAGTAATCCCCGTTCTCTTTGTGGAAGCGGCTCGGACCACCCCAGCCGCAGAGCGTTCACGAATCCCGGGAGCATGACATGAACAAGTCCACCAAGGGCGCAATCGCCGCCGGTGCCGCTGCGGTCCTACTGCTCGGCGGGGCCGGATCTCTCGCCTACTGGAGCGACAGCGTCGATCTCCCCGGGGGCAACATCGCCGCGGGCGAACTTGCCCTCAGCAACCCGAGCTGTGACGAAGGCTGGGTCTACGGCCCCGACAATGCCAAGGCGGGCTCCTCTGTTTCCCTGATCGTCCCGGGAGACACGATCGTCAAGGAGTGCACCTTCACCGTGGCTGCCTCGGGTGACAACCTCGCGGCGACACTCGAGACCCCGGACACTGTCGACTACACGGTGACCAGTTCTCCTGCGCCCACCACGCTCCAGCTCGACGTGGACGCGACGTACGTCGACCAGGAAGGCGCCCCTGTCCCTGCCCAGGTCACCAGCGCCGACGACGGCGACACGATCACCTCGACCCTGGCAGTGACGTTCCCCTTCGGTGACGCAGCGACGATCAACGCCAATGACACGCAGAACCTGACGGCGACCCTGAACGCGATCACGGTGTCACTGACCCAGACCGAGTCCTGATCGTGCCGGGCCCACTCGCGTGGGTCGGCCGGGTGCTCGCCTGGCTGGTGATCCTGGGTGTCGTGGCGGCGCTGGTCGTGGCGGTGCTCGTGCCCAGGGTCGCCGGCGCGACGCCGTACACGATCCTCACGGGGTCGATGCAGCCGAGCTACCCACCAGGCACCTTGGTGGTGGTCAGGCCCGCCGACGTCGGTGACATCGGCGTCGGCTCGGTGATCACCTATCAGCTCGAGTCCGGTGAGCCGACCGTGGTCACGCACCGAGTCGTCTCGTCGGGCGTCAACGGCAAGGGTGAGGTGGAGTTCCGGACGCAGGGTGATGCCAACGGGACTCCCGACGAGTTGCCGGTCCGACCGGTGCAGGTCCGGGGAGAGCTCTGGTACTCAGTGCCCTTCATCGGCCACGTGAACAACTGGCTCAGCGGCAAGGAGCGGCAGATGGCGGTCTACGTCGTTGCTGGGCTCCTGCTCGGCTATGCCGCGTTCATGCTGACCAGCTCGCTGCGTGACCGACGGCGGAACCGTGGGGCAGCATCGTGAAGCACCTGCTCGGGAAGCTCGTCCTTGTCGCCGCGCTGGCCCTTGGCGTGCCGTCGCCGGCCGTTGCGGCGGACGAGGTGGGAGTCAGCTGGGACGGACAGTCCTGGTCGAGTCACCTTGCCGAGCCACTCTTCGACCCGAGCGTCCGGTGGGTTCCGGGGGATGTCCGTGAGGTGTCGTTCTTCGTGCGCAACCAAGCCTCCGACGCGGGCCACCTCACCATCTCGGTGGAGAGTCGAGACCGCGACCACCTGCTGCGCAACGGGGACATCGACCTGTCCGCCAAGGTCGGTCGCGATCGGAGGGTCCGGTTGGAGCAGACCGACAGGACGTTCCGGCTCAGCAGCGACTCGCTCTCGGGCGGGGAGTCACGCAGGATCCGGATCAGGGCCAGCTATGACCCGACGTCGACCAACGCGACGCAGCGTGATGACCTCGCGCTCTCGTTCCGCGTCACGCTGGCCGACGCGAGCGCGACGAACGGGGGAGCTGTCACGGACGGCTCACCCGATGAGTCAGACCGGCTCCTGCCGGGCACTGGTGCTCCAGCAACCGGGTGGCTCATCGTGACTGCTGGAGTGGGGATGGGTGTGGGGGCGGCGTTGATGCGGCGCAAGGATCGGAAGGAGGCGGGAACGGGTCATGGGACGACACACTGAGACGTGGCCCAACACCGGTCGGAAGAGCGCCTGGCAGGTGCTCCGCTCCGCCAGGACGCGTGCTGTGCTCAGCCTCGGCCTGCTGTTGGGCTTCGGATCGATCGGCACCTATGCCTACTGGAGCGACACTGCGGTCGTTAGTGGCGGGCCCATCTCCTCGGGGACGATGGACCTGCAGTTCGACAGCAACGGAGCTGTCGGTCCGGGCGCGAACTACGCGAAGACCACGATCTCGTGGAGCGGTCTTGTGCCCGGTGAGCGCAAGGCGTTCAATCTCGACGTCAGGAACGTCGGAGATCCGCCGTTGACGTATGTTGCGACGGCGACCCAGGGCGCCTCCCCGGCGTGGAGCTTCGTCGGCACGCCGATCACGGTGCAGCTCTTCACCGGCAGGGCCCAGCCCGTCGCGGCCTATCCCCAGGTCGACACGTGCAGCGGAACATCCCTCGCACCGGCGAAGAATGTCGACGGGACGGCCAAGTCACTGACCGACACGGCCCAACAGATTGCTGCGAGCGGCACGCAACAGGTCTGTGTGATCGTCGGACTCGATCTCGCCGCGACGAACGCCAACCAGGGCAAGACGGGCTCGGTTGCGCTGACCTTCACCGCCAGCCAGAAGACGTCATGACCACGCGGGTGAGATGGACCCACTGGATGCGAGAGGGCGCGCTCTGGTCCGGTGCCGTGCTGGGCGCGCTGTGCCTGGTGCTGAGCGGACTCGCCCTGGCTCTCGACGCGCGTCCGCTGGTATTCAAGTCCGGTTCGATGTCGCCGGAGATCGAGGCTGGGGCGCTGGCCCTGGCCAAGGAGGTGCCGGCAACGGAGCTCCGGGTGGGCGATGTGGTGAGTGTCGAGACCGGGCGCAACGTGCGGATCACCCATCGCATCGTCTCCATCGACCACACCGATGACGGAGTCATCCTGCACCTGAAGGGTGACGCCAACCCTGCACCTGACGCAGAGGCCTACCCGGTCGAAGACGCCTACCGGGTGTTCCTCGACGTCCCCTGGGCAGGTCACGTCGTCAACGCCGCGAGCACTCCGGGGGGATTGTTGCTGTGCGGTGCCTTCGTCTCCCTGCTCCTGGTCTCGGCCTTCGGCCGAGGCCAGGACGAGGATGCTTCTGGGAAGCGCGATGCGGAGCGCTCCGGGTCGGGTGGGAACGCCCCGGATGCGACCGCTGGCTCCGTGGGCGACGGGACGGGCCTTCGCCGAGTCTCCCGCATGATCGCTCTGGGCACCTCGGCCGCGGTCCTCCTGGCCGGGGGAGTGGCGTCGGCCCCCACCGGCACGCTGGCCACGTTCTCGGACACCTCGCAAGTTTCGTCGGGCTCGATCACGGCCTTCACCGTCAAGGGCCCTGCCAGTGTCACCTGTGTGCAGTCCAGCGGGCTCGACAACTACTGGTCGGATGCACGTTGGCCGAATCCGTATCCCCAGGTGAACTACACGGCCGAGCTCTGGAGGGCGCCGAACCTCGGCTCAGAGTCCTACATCCGAAGCATCCCGGTCGCGAACCCCGTGACCAACGGGGTGCCGGACCAGTCGGTGCTGGCGGTCCGCTTCAATCCAGCGGACCTGCCCACTGCGCTGGCCTACTACAAGGTCTACGTCTCGGCACAGGTCAAGGGCGCGCCGACCTGGACGTCGAGCCGGGTCGCCATCGACCGGCGCATCTACCGCGGAGCCGTCTACGTGACGTGCGCTGGCCTGGATCCCATCTGATCCGAGCCGAGATCACTCCGGTGGGGCGAGCCTGTTCACCAGCTCTCCCACATCACTGTCGCTCGCTGCGTCATGTCCGGCTCCCGCCCAGAGGGCCATCGCCTGCGGATCACCTGCAGCCGCGGCCGCCGTGCGGATCGGCTTGGTCATGTGGTGCACGTTCGGGTACGCCGAGGGCGCCTCGCCGTCGTGCTCCCGGACGAAGTCGTTGACCAGCGCCCGGGCGGAACGGCCCGAGAACGCGCGGGTCACCACCGACTCGCTGAACTCGCGGGAGGTCAACGCCTGCTTGTGGGCGGCGGGGGCCTTGCTCTCCTGACAGGCCAGGAACAGTGTCCCGACGGAGACGGCGACCGCGCCGGCGGCCAACAGGGTGGCCACGTCCTCGGGTCCTGACACGCCACCGGCGGCGACGACGGGGAGCCCGCTCGCGGCGACCGCGGCGGTGGTGAGAGCAGCAGCACCCAGCTCGTTGGGCACGTCCGAGACGTTCCACGTCCCGCGGTGTCCACCGGCCTCGCTTCCCTGGGCCACCACGAAGTCGGCGCCGAGGGCGACGGCCTGCTGTGCCTCGTGGGCGGAGGTCACGGTGAACCCCACCGACGTGCCGACCTCTTGCAATGCGATGACGGTCCGGGGCGGCACCGGCCCGAACGTGAACGTCACGGCATGGACGGGGTGCTCCAGCAGCCACGCGACCTTGTGGTCGAAGGTGTCGTCGTCGAAGGCGGGGTCGCCGGGCTCGACGCCGTACTTCGCGGCGGTCGGGACCAAGCCTGCACGATAGGCATCGAGGCGTGAGCCGAGCTCCATCGAGCGGTCGGTCTGCGGGGTGAACAGGTTGATCGCCACCGGCGCGTCCGTCAGCCCTTGGTACGCCGCCACCTCCGCGGCCATGGCGGGCACGGACAGGTAACCGGCGGCCAGGAAGCCGAGGCCACCGGCGTTCGACACGGCGGCCGCCAGCTCGGGCGTGGTCGCTCCGGCCATCGGCGCGGACATGATCGGCAGCGGCCGGTTCCAGATGTTCATGGCTTCGACACTAGGGGACCGGTCGGAGCACGGGAGGTCAGGTCGCGCCCAGGTCCTCCAGCAGGGGTGCCAACCGGGAGAGCTCCTCGAGGTGGTCGGCGGACAGATCCCGGATCCGGCGTTCGCCCTCGGGGGTGAGGCGCAGCCGCACTGCCCGGTGATCGGCCGGATCGCCGTGCCGGGCGAGCAGGTCGAGGGCGACCACGCGGTTGACCAGCTCGACGGCGGTGTTCGGACGGATGAACAGGTACTCGGAGACCTGGCGCACGGTCGGCCCGTCGGTGTCGGGGTGGCCGCGCACGGCGAGCAACAACTGGTGCTGGCTACCGGTCAGTCCGTGCTCGGCAGCGCGGTCGGCGCTCCACCGCTCGAAGGCGCGCAGCCGGGTCCGGATGGCGAGGAGCCGCTGGTACTCGTGCTCGCGCACCGGCGGCCCGGGGGCAGGTCTGCTCACGTGGTGGCTCCATTCGTCCGGAACTGCTCGCCACCGTTAGCCTAATACCTCGTAATACGACATGTTCAGCAGGAGGCACCCTTGTCGAACGTCCCGCTCACGGCGCCCGGAACACGTGGCGCGCCCCGCGACGTCGGCCACCTGGGTGACTTCAGTGCCTCCCCGCGAATCCTGCTGATCGCGCTGCTCGCCATTCCTGTCGGTGCCCTCGCGGCGCTGGTCTCGTGGCTGCTGCTCAAGCTCATCGGCTTGATCACCAATGCCGTGTTCCACCAACGCTGGGACACCGCCCTGGTCGCCCCGGGCGGTGGCGACCATCCGTGGTGGTTGCTGCTCTGCGCCCCGGTCGCCGGAGGCCTGGTGATCGGTCTCATGGCACGGTTCGGCTCCGAGAAGATCCGCGGCCACGGCATGCCCGAGGCGATCGAGGCGATCCTGCTCGGTGGCAGCAAGGTCCAACCGCGGGTCGCCGTGCTCAAGCCGGTCTCCGCAGCGGTCTCGATCGGCAGCGGTGGCCCCTTCGGTGCCGAGGGGCCGATCATCATGACGGGTGGTGCGGTCGGCTCCCTGCTGGCCCAGCTGCTCAAGCTGACCGCGGACGAGCGCAAGACCCTGCTGGTCGCCGGAGCAGCCGGCGGCATGGCAGCGACCTTCAACTCGCCCCTGGCCGCCATCGTGCTGGCGGTCGAGCTGCTGCTCTTCGAGTGGCGACCACGCAGCTTCATCCCGGTCGCGACCTCGGTCGCGGTCGCCACGCTGGTGCGCCACCCGATCCTCGGGGAAGGGCCGCTGTTCCCCGTCACCTCGCACTTCGAGGTCTCCACCCTGGCTGCAACCCTGTGCGTCGTCTCAGGCGTGGTCTCCGGCCTGCTCGCCGTGATCGCCACCTGGCTCGTCTACGCGGCCGAGGACGGCTTCCACAAGCTCCCCATCCACTGGATGTGGTGGCCGGCCATCGGTGGCCTGGTGATCGGGATCGGTGGCCTCATCGAGCCCCGCGCCCTCGGCGTCGGCTACGACGTGATCGCCGCCGAGCTGCAGGGCACCATCGGCCTGGACCTGGTGATCGGGATCCTGGTCGTGAAGACGCTGATCTGGTCGCTGTCGTTGGGTTCCGGGACCTCAGGCGGCGTGCTCGCCCCGATCTTCATGATCGGCGGTGCGTTGGGTGCCCTGGAGGCACAGGTGTTCCCCGACGTCGGCCCGGGCTTCTGGGCCCTGGTCGCCCTCGCCGGAGTGATCGGGGGAGTCATGCGCTCACCCCTGACCGGCGTCGTCTTCGCCATCGAGCTCACCGGACGGTTCGACGTCGTGCTCCCGCTGTTGATCGGGGCATCCGCTGCGTTCGCCGTGTCGGTGCTCCTGCTGCGGCGTTCCGTGCTCACCGAGAAGATCGCCCGACGGGGCTACCACCTGTCGCGTGAGTACGACGTGGACCCCCTGGAGATCCTGTTCGTCAGCGAGGTGATGTCCGACGACGTGGTGACCTTCGAGGACGACCTGCCCGCCCGCGATGCGTTGGCCGCCATCACCGGGGTGGACCCGAGCCACGTCGCAGCACGCCGGCAGCTGCTCTACCCCGTCGTGGGCGCCGACGAGTACCTGCTCGGGGTGGTCACCCGCACCAGCCTCGAGACTGCCGAGCACGACGGCCTGGGCCACCTGACGGTGTCCGACCTGAAGAACTCGTCGCCGGTGGTCACCCACCCCGACGAGACGTTGCGAGTCATCGCCACCCAGATGGCGGCCGCCGACGTGGACCGGATGCCGGTCGTTGCCCGGGAGGACGAGACCCGTCTGGTGGGCATGGTCTCCCTGACCCAGCTGCTCGCCGGCCGACTGCGAGACCTGCAGGAGGCACGTGAGGCACAGCGGGTGCTGCGGCTGCGGGTGATCCGCCCGCAGTGGCGGGGCAGGGGTTCCACCTGGGGGAGTCGCGACTGAGTGCCGCGGTGCTGGTCCTACGATTCGGCCATGCCCTTCTCGTCCACAAGCCCGACCGTTGGCGTCTTCGCACTGCAGGGCGACGTACGCGAGCACCTGCGCATCCTGACCGACCTCGGCACCAACGCCATCGGCGTACGCCGTCCGGAGGAGCTCGAGGCCTGCGACGCGTTCATCATCCCCGGTGGTGAGTCGACCACGATGTTCAAGCTGGCCCGCACCTTCGATCTCTTCGAGCCGATCCAGCAGCGCATCGCCGACGGCATGCCCACCTTCGGCACCTGCGCCGGGATGATCATGCTGGCCGACCGCGTCGAGGACGGAACGGCCGACCAGGAGACCCTGGGCGGGCTCGACATCACGGTCCGCCGCAATGCCTTCGGCCGTCAGGTCGACTCCTTCGAGGGTGAGCTGGAGTTCGACGGATTCGACGAGAAGGTGCACGCCGTCTTCATCCGCGCCCCATGGGTGGAGCGCACCGGCGAGGCCGTCGAGGTGCTTGCCTGCGTCGAAGGGGGAGCGGCTGCGGGTAGGGTTGTCGCCGTTCGCGAGGGAAACGTGATGGCCACGTCCTTCCACCCCGAGGTCGGAGACGACGACCGCATCCATCGCTACTTCGTGAACCTCATCACGACGTCGTAGGACCCGGCGCCGGTCGCCGGGTCCAGCACACCAGAAGAGGGAGCGCATGTCCGGACACTCCAAATGGGCGACCACCAAGCACAAGAAGGCCGTGGTTGACGCCAAGCGCGGCAAGCTCTTCGCCAAGATGATCAAGAACATCGAGATCGCGGCGAAGATGGGCGGCCCCGACCCGTCCGGCAACCCGACCCTCTTCGACGCGATCCAGAAGGCCAAGAAGCAGTCGGTCCCCAACAAGAACATCGACTCGGCGGTCAAGCGCGGTGGCGGTCTCGAAGCTGGCGGTGTCGACTACGAGACGATCATGTACGAGGTCTACGGACCCCAGGGGGTCGCCATCCTCGTCGAGTGTCTGACTGACAACCGCAACCGTGCCGCGATGGAGGTGCGCACCGTCGTGACCCGTAACGGCGGCACCCTCGCCGACCCGGGCTCGGTCTCGCGGCTCTTCGACCGCAAGGGCGTCGTGGTCGTGGCCAAGTCCCAGGAGACGGACGGTGCCACCAAGGAGGTCGGCGAGGACGATGTCCTCGAGGCGACCCTCGATGCCGGCGCCGACGACGTCAACGACCTGGGCGAGTCCTGGCAGGTGCTCTCCGAGTCCGCCGACGTCGTCGCAGTGCGTACGGCGCTCCAGGAGGCCGGCGTCGACTACGACTCCGCCGATGTCGAGTTCGTGGCAAGCATGGACATCCCGGTCGACAAGGAAGCCGCACTCAAGGTGTTCAAGCTGGTCGACGCGCTCGAGGACCTCGACGACGTGCAGAACGTGTTCTCCAACGTCGACGTCCCCGAAGACGTGATGGCCGAGATCGAAGCCGACAACGAGAACTGACCGATGTCCTGGCTGCGAGGCCTCGTGTCGCTCTTGCTTGCGCTGGGGCTCTTCGCTGCCTGTGACAGTGCGGGCGACTCCAAGGGGAAGCCCGAGTCCGGTGCGACGACAGTTCGCCCCGAGTCGGTCGACAAACTGGCCGACAGCCCGTTCGGCAAGGTGCTGACCTGGTCGGCGACAGGTCCGAACGTGGTGTGGGCCGTCACGACCGCGACCAAGTCCTGCAAGTTCTGCGCCGCGCTGTGGAAGAAGCAGGGCGACGCCGGTTGGCGGCGGGTGCACACCTTCGCGGAAGTGAAGCGCGGTCAGGACGACGGCTACGGCTACACGCCTGTCGACCATGAATCGCTGGCGATGTCCGCCGATGGGAAGCACGGCCTGTTCCAGTGGGAGACCAGCGGCCTGATGCGCACGACGGATGGCGGCCGCACCTGGGCCCATCTGCCGGCACCGAAAGGAGACCACGACGCCAAGGCGTTCGGGTTCGGTGTGCACAAGAACTGGTTCGTCATGGTCGACGGTCGGGGTCGCGTCTGGCGCACTGCCGTGGGCCAGGTGGCTTGGGAGGAGATCACTCCCGATGGCGTGGGTCGCGGAATTGACGAGCTGCGCAGCTCGCAAGCCGGGCTGGCGCTCACGGTGGTCACCCCGCGGGGCGAGAGTGTGCTCCTCAGCACCGACGCCGGCGGCAGTTGGCAGACGGTCTCCAGTGATCGAATGTCCGAACAGTGCATGGTTGAGCATGCCTCCGTGGAGGTCCTGGTCAGCTCGTGTGAGCGGTACGGCAAGGCTTCGTGGAGTGAAGCGAGCACCGACGGTGGGAAGACGTGGAAGCGTGGCCCTGACTTCAAGTACGGGACGATCAGTGGCGTCTTCCCGGTCGGACAGTCGGGCTCTGTGGTCGTCGAGCGCAACCTGAGCACCCTGGTTCTGGTCCGGGAGGACGGGACCAGCAAGGAGTTGCCGATGCGCACGGCCCCCAGCGGCGGCGAGTTCCGTGCTGTCGGCCGGAACGCGGTCTTCTACAGCGACGACGTCAACCTCTTCCGTTCGCGCGACGGCGCGGAGACCTGGGAGCAGATCTCTCCGGATCGTGTGACTGGCTGAACCGGCGTGGTCCGGGGTGTCGTGCCCGGTCCTGGCGGTCGACGTTGCTACGTTGTTTCCGAACAGGTGTTCGGACGACTGAAGGACTGGCCATGCGCGTGCTCGGCATCGACCCCGGCCTGACCCGCTGTGGCATGGGCGTGGTCGAGGGCGAGATCGGTCGAGCCCTGACGATGGTCGACGTCAACGTCCTGCGCACATCGTCGACCGAGCCGATCCCGACCCGACTGGTCACGATCGAGAAGGGCGTCGACGCCTGGCTCGACGAATACCGTCCCGATGCGGTCGCCGTCGAGCGGGTCTTCGCCCGGTCCGACGTCTCGACCGTGATGGGCACCGCCCAGGCCAGCGGCATCGCGATGGTCTGCGCCGCCCGCCGCGGGATCCCCGTCGCGCTGCACACACCAAGTGAGGTCAAGGCCGCGGTCTCCGGCAGCGGCAGGGCCGACAAGGCCCAGGTCACCGCGATGGTGACCCGCATCCTGCGCCTCGAGAAGCCACCCAAGCCCGCCGATGCCGCCGATGCCCTCGCGCTGGCGATCACCCACATCTGGCGCGGAGGAGCCCAGTCGCGCATCGACGCGGCGGTGGCCAAGGCCAAGGTCGGCCGCCCGTGAACACCACCATTCGCACGCAGACCAGATTCACCACGAGGAGCCAGCAGTGATCGCATTCGTCAGGGGCACCGTCGCCGGGGTCACCCTCAACAGTGCCGTCGTCGAGGTCGGGGGAGTGGGCCTCGAGTTGATGTGTACGCCGGGGACGCTGGCCACCCTTCGCGATGGTGAAGAGGCGATCCTGCCCACCAGTATGGTCGTGCGCGAGGACTCGCTGACCCTCTTCGGTTTCCTCGACGACGACGAGAAGGCCTGCTTCGAGCTGCTGCAGACCGCCAGTGGGGTCGGCCCGAAGCTGGCCCAGGCGGCCCTCGCCGTTCTCGCTCCCGATGACCTGCGCTCCGCGGTTGCCGGCGAGGACGTCAAGACGCTGACCAAGGTGCCCGGCATCGGTCAGAAGGGCGCCCAGCGCATCATCCTCGAGCTCAAGGACCGCATCGGTGCACCCACCGGCAAGGCCCAGGGCACGCGTACCGGCATCACGGCCAACGCGGGCGGTTGGCGCGAGCAGGTGCACGAGGGGCTGGTCGGACTCGGCTGGTCGACGAAGGAGGCCGACAAGGCGCTCGACGTGATCGAGCCCGAGGCCGGCGACAATCCGGAGGTCGGCGCCATGCTGCGACGCGCCCTCCAGACGCTGCGGAAGGCCTGAGCATGGCTCCGTCCAGCCCTGACCGCTCGGGTTCCGGCCTGCCCGGCACCAATCAGCACCGCGAGCAGTTCACCTCCGACGCGACCGGTCCTGACCAGTTCAGCGCGGCCGAAGAGGCCGAGATCTCCCGGCTCACCTCCGCGGACGCGGCCGGAGACGAGCGCGCGATCGAAGCGGCCCTGCGCCCCAAGTCGCTCGCCGAGGTCATCGGCCAGCAGCGGGTCCGCGAGCAGCTCGGTCTCGTGCTCGACGCGGCCAAGGCCCGGGGGAGTGCGCCCGACCACGTGCTGCTCTCGGGGCCTCCAGGGCTCGGCAAGACCACCCTGGCGATGATCATCGCCGGGGAGATGGGCGCTCAGCTGCGGCTGACCAGTGGTCCGGCGATCACCCACGCCGGTGACCTGGTCGCGATCATCTCCGGCCTCAACGAGGGCGACGTGCTCTTCGTCGACGAGATCCACCGCATGTCGCGAGCCGCCGAGGAGATGCTCTACATGGCGATGGAGGACTTCCGCGTCGACGTCATCATCGGCAAGGGGCCGGGCGCCACCGCCATCCCACTCGAGATTCCGCCGTTCACCCTGGTCGGCGCCACCACTCGCGCCGGGCTGCTCCCGGGCCCGCTGCGCGACCGGTTCGGATTCACCGCCCACCTCGAGTTCTATGAGCCCGAGGACCTCGACCAGATCGTGCATCGCAGCGCGGGACTGCTCGACGTACCCCTCACGGACGATGGGTCGGCCGAGATCGCCGGCCGCTCCCGGGGCACGCCGCGCATCGCGAACCGCCTCCTGCGCCGGGTGCGCGACTATGCCCAGGTGCGTGCGGACGGAGTGGTCAGCCTCGACGTCGCGCACAAGGCGCTCGACCTCTACGAGGTCGACCAGTCCGGGCTCGATCGCCTCGACCGTGGCGTCATCGACGTGCTCTGCCGCCGCTTCGGAGGGGGACCGGTGGGCCTGTCCACGCTGGCCGTCGCCGTCGGTGAGGAGCGCGAGACCGTCGAAGAGGTCGCCGAGCCGTTCCTGGTGCGCCTGGGCCTCCTGGCCCGGACGCCGCGGGGCCGGATCGCCACCCGAGCCGCGTGGGAGCACCTCGGCCTCACCCCGCCCGCCCCCGACGTCGGTGAAGCCACCCTCTTCGAGGACTGAGTGGCCAGCAGCACGGCGACACGTTCGTGTGGATCCTCCGGCACCTGACGCCGGAGCTTCCACACCGAAGGTGCGGGGCACCTGCGGTGCGACCGCCGGTACGTCGCGATTCAGGTTGCAGGGTGAAAGCCGGTTAGACTTCGCCTCGATTGAGTCTCTTTGCCCGCTTTTTCGAGAGGTCGGATCCCCTTGAAGGACCTGCTGTCCTTGCTCCCCATCATCGCCATCTTCCTGATCTTCTGGTTGCTGGTGATCCGCCCCGCGTCGCGTCGCCAGAAGGAGATGCGCCAGGTCCAGCAGGAGCTGCAGGTGGGTGACGAGATCATCACCAACAGCGGCATCTTCGGCACCGTTGCCCGGCTGGAGGATGACAAGCTCGGCATCGAGATCGCCAACGGTCTCGTCGTGATGATGGCGCGCGGCGCCGTGGCCGGCGTGGTCCCTGCTGCGGGGCGCGTCGAGCTGGAGGACGCCGATCTTCCCGAGACCACCGACCAGGATGCACCGGAGACCCGCGAGCAGGAGAAGTAGGCGTTGCCCCAGATCGACGCCGATGCCGTGGCCTCGGCCATGGAGCGGCTGATCCGGGACGTGCCCGACTACCCGAAGCCGGGAGTCGTCTTCAAGGACATCACTCCGCTGTTGTCCGACCACGACGGTTTCACTGCCGTGGTGGAAGCCTTGGCCGCAGCCGGTCGTGATGCCGACGGCAACGTGGTCGTCGACAAGGTGGTCGGCATGGAGGCGCGCGGGTTCATCCTCGCGGCTCCCGTGGCGCTGGCCCTGGGCACCGGCTTCGTCCCGGTCCGCAAGGCCGGCAAGCTGCCCTGCGACACCCACGCGGTGTCCTACGCCCTCGAGTACGGCGAGGCCACCCTCGAGATCCACACCGATGCGATCGCGCCCGGCGAGCGTGTGCTGCTGATCGATGACGTGCTGGCAACCGGCGGAACCGTTGCCGCAACCCGTGAGCTGGTCGAGGAGTGTGGCGGCGTGCCGCACGCAGTCGCCGTACTCATGGAACTGACCTTCCTGCCCGGACGCGCGACCATCGGCGACCTGCCGCTGGTCACGCTCGGACAGGTCTGAACCCGCTCACCCGAGAAAGACCGAGGAACAGCTGTGACTTCTGACCACTTCGCATCCTGGAAGAGCCGCGAGGCGTTGGCCGAGGCGATGATCCCGATCATCGGCACGCTCTATCGTGAGCGTGACGTCACGATCCTGGTGCACAGCCGCTCGCTGGTGAACAAGTCGGTGATCAGCATCCTCAAGACGCACCGCGCCGTGCGTCAGATCGAGGGGCGCGAGCTCCGCATCGAGGACACCATGCCCATCCTCCAGGCGCTGGCCGAGCTCGACCTCGGTCCGGCTCGCGTCGACATCGGCCAGATCGCCGTCGCCTTCGCGGAGAACCCCGACGGGCTCTCGATCGAGGAGTTCACCGCGCGCGAGGTCGCCGGGGCCACGGGTGAGAACAAGATCAGCCAGGAAGGTCCCCGCGACGTCGTCCTCTACGGCTTCGGTCGCATCGGGCGCCTCGTGGCCCGCCTGCTCGTCGAGAAGGCCGGGTCGGGCAACGGCCTGCGGCTGCGTGCCGTCGTGGTCCGCAAGGGTGGTGAGGGCGACCTCAAGAAGCGCGCCTCGCTGCTGCGCCGGGACTCGGTGCACGGCGCCTTCAACGGTTCGATCCACATCGACGCCGACAACAACACGATCTGCGCCAACGGCAACACCATCAAGGTGATCTACGCCAACGACCCGACCGAGGTCGACTACACCGACTACGGCATCGACAACGCGGTCCTGATCGACAACACCGGCAAGTGGCGTGACCGCGAAGGCCTGTCGAAGCACCTGCGCCCCGGCATCTCCAAGGTCGTCCTCACCGCCCCGGGCAAGGGGGACGTGAAGAACATCGTCCACGGTGTGAACCACGAGACGCTGCGTGAGGACGACAACATCCTCTCGTGCGCCTCCTGCACCACGAACGCGATCGTTCCGGCGCTGAAGGCCCTCAACGACGAGTACGGCGTCGAGCACGGCCACGTCGAGACGGTGCACTCGTTCACCAACGACCAGAACCTGCTCGACAACTACCACAAGGGTGACCGTCGCGGCCGCTCCGCTCCGCTGAACATGGTGCTCACCGAGACCGGTGCCGCCTCTGCCGTCTCCAAGGCCTTGCCCGAGCTGACCGGCCACATCACCGGCTCCTCCATCCGCGTCCCCACCCCGGACGTGTCGATGGCGATCCTCAACCTGACGCTGGAGAAGGAGACGACTCGCGACGAGCTCACCGAGTACCTCCGCGCCACCTCGCTGCACTCGCCGATGAAGCGCCAGATCGACTTCATCGCCTCGCCGGACCTGGTCTCCACCGACCTGGTCGGGTCGCGCGCGGCCTGCATCATCGACGCGAACGCCACGATCGTGCACGGCAAGCACGCAGTGGTCTACGCCTGGTACGACAACGAGTTCGGCTACAGCTGCCAGGTGGTGCGCGTGGTCCAGCACATCACCGGTGTGCAGTACCCGCTCTTCCCCAAGGCCTGAACCGACCGACGTGCCGTGGGTGCGGGCAGCTGCTCGCACCCACGGCACTATGCTGTTCCAATGGAAGAGCAGACGCACGCCGGGCCCGCCGGGCAGGCGCGCGCCGCGGAGCCGTCGGGCTCCCAGACCGGTCGTGGAATGCGTGCCCGGCTGGCGCGCATCGGGTCCCGGCCACCGGTCGGCAACCCGGTGCTGGAGCCCCTCTTCCGGTCGGTGAAGGCGAACCACCCGAAGGCTGACCTGGCCCTGCTCGAGCGTGCCTACGTGACGGCCGAGAAGTTCCACGGCACCCAGATGCGCAAGAGCGGTGATCCCTACATCACCCACCCGCTGGCGGTCACCACCATCCTGGCCGACATCGGGATGACCGAGCCGACCCTGGTGGCCGCACTCCTCCACGACACCGTCGAGGACACTCCCTACACGCTCGACCAGCTGCGCTCCGACTTCGGGGACGAGGTGGCTCTGCTCGTCGACGGGGTGACCAAGCTCGACAAGGTGCAGTACGGCGACTCCGCCCAGGCCGAGACGATCCGCAAGATGATCGTGGCGATGTCCCGCGACATCCGGGTCCTGGTGATCAAGCTCGCCGACCGGCTGCACAACATGCGCACCCTGCGCTACGTGAAGCAGGAGACCCAGGAGCGCAAGGCTCGCGAGACCCTCGACATCTATGCGCCACTGGCCCACCGGCTGGGCATGAACACGATCAAGTGGGAGCTCGAGGACCTGGCGTTCGCCACCCTGCACCCGAAGATCTACGACGAGATCGTCCGCATGGTCGCCGAACGAGCGCCCTCACGCGACCAGTTCCTCAGCGAGGTCATCGAGGCCGTCGAGATCGACCTGAAGGAATCCAAGATGCACGCTCGGGTGACCGGGCGTCCGAAGCACTACTACTCGATCTACCAGAAGATGATCGTCGGGGGCCGCGACTTCTCCGACATCTACGACCTGGTCGGGATCCGGGTGCTGGTCGACGACGACCGCGACTGCTACAGCGTGCTGGGCGTGATCCACTCACGGTGGAACCCGGTGCTGGGTCGGTTCAAGGACTACGTCGCCATGCCGAAGTTCAACATGTACCAGTCCCTGCACACCACGGTGATCGGTCCCCAGGGCAAGCCGGTCGAGATCCAGATCCGCACCTTCGCCATGCACCGTCGCGCCGAGTACGGTGTCGCGGCGCACTGGAAGTACAAGGAGGACGGCCGCAACGGCGTCGACACGGACCGAAGTGCCGAGGGCGAGGACATGTCCTGGGTCCGCCAGCTGCTCGACTGGCAGCACGACGTGGAGGATCCGGGGGAGTTCCTGGAGTCCCTGCGGTTCGAGATCAACCGCACCGAGGTCTACGTCTTCACCCCGCGCGGTGACGTGATCGCCCTGCCGGCAGGTGCCACACCGATCGACTTCGCCTACGCGGTGCACACCGAGGTGGGCCACCACACCATCGGGGCACGGGTCAACGGACGCCTGGTGCCCCTGGAGTCCACGCTCGACAACGGCGACGTGATCGAGGTGTTCACCTCCAAGGCTCCCAACGCCGGTCCTTCACGCGACTGGTTGACGTTCGTCCGCTCGCCCCGGGCCCGGTCGAAGATCCGCCACTGGTTCACCAAGGAGCGTCGTGAGGAGGCCATCGAGCAGGGCAAGGAACAGATCGCCAAGCTCATGCGCAAGGAAGGCCTGCCGCTCAAGCGGTTGCTGTCCCACGAGTCACTGATGCTGGTCGCCGACCAGCTCAAGCTCGCCGACGTGAGTGCCCTCTACGCCGCGGTCGGCGAGGGCAACCTCGGTGCCCAGACCGTCGTACGCCGGGTGATCGACCTGCACGGTGGCGACCAGGGCGCTGCGGAGGACCTCGCCGAGGGCGTCACCATCACCGGCCGCCGCGGCCGCAGCCGGCTCACCCACGGGGGCGACTCGGGCGTCACGGTCAAGGGAGCCGACGGCTTGTGGGTGAAGCTGGCCAAGTGCTGCACGCCGGTGCCTCCCGACGAGATCCTCGGGTTCGTGACCAAGGGCGGTGGGGTGTCGGTGCACCGTGCCGACTGCACCAACGCGTCCAGCCTGCGCGCCCAACCGGAACGACTCGTCGAGGTGGTCTGGGAACCGACCACGAAGTCCACGTTCCTGGTCAACATCCAGGTCGAGGCCCTCGACCGAGCCCGCCTCCTCTCCGACATCACCATGGCCCTCTCCGAAGCCCACGTGAACATCCTCAGCGCCTCCCTGGTCACCTCGCGTGACCGGGTCGCCAAGAGCAAGTTCTCCTTCGAGATGGCCGACGCCATGCATCTCGACTCGGTGCTCCGCGCGGTGCGTTCGGTGCCCGGCGTCTTCGACGCCTACCGCATCACCCAGTGAGTCGACGCCTCGCGCTGGTCGGAGTGGCCTCGTTCCTGTGCTTCTGGGCCTGCGACGCCCTCGCCGTGCTGCTGGCCGCTGACGACTACTCCGTGCGTCGCGACATGGTGTCCGCCCTGGCCGGGAGAGGTTCCTCGGTGGGATGGCTCGGGGAGACGGCCATCGCGGCGTTCGTCGTCGGCCATGCCTGCGCGGCCGCAGTGATGCTGACCGGGTGGCGGACGAAGCTGGCCGGGGCAGTGATGGGCCAAGGGGCGTTCCTGATGGCCGGGCTGCTGGTCTTCCGCGGTCACTGCCCGGAGGGCGAGGCAGGGTGTGGCAGGGGAGGCAACCACGTGGTGGACCTGGGCACCACCCTGCATGCCGTCTTCGGCAGCACCTATCTCTGGATGATGCTGGTCGGTCTCCTCGTGCCCCTCGCCTCCGCCTACTGGGAGAGGGGCCCGACGCGTTGGGTGGCGCTGTCGTCGGTGGTGGCGTGGCTGGCCTCGTCCACGGCGGCGAGCGTCTTCGTCGACAACGGGCCGACCGCAGGAATCTGGGAACGGCTCTGGCTGGGGAGCATCGCGGCCTGGCTGCTGCTCGTGTGCCTGGTCGGCCTGCGCGACGCCCGTCGCGGGTTTGAACCGCGGGTCTGAGGGCAAGGTCCCGGTCGACATCGCCTCGGAGGTGACGACATGGCCAAGGTTCCCGAGAACCTGTGTGACCTTGCCGCGGACTGCCTGTCCGCAGCACAGGACGTGACCGACGCGTGGTCCCGGGAGCAGACCACGTTCGCCGTGCCACCGGGGGCCGCGGGGAACACCTCCTCCGGCGTCAGCCTGCTCAACGCCCACACAGGTGTCACGGAGTCAGCCGCGTTGTTCATGGGGCGGCTCAGTGGGGTGCTGGAGCAGGACATGGACGACATCTACGGGTGTGCCTTCACCTGGTCGTCGGCCGACGAGGAAGCGGCGCGAAACGCCGAGTCGTCGTACCCACTGCCTCCCGAGCCTTCGCCCGGACCTTCTCCCGAGCCGTTCCCCGAGGACGGTCCGCACCCCCAGCCCGACCCCCAGCCCGACCCCAGGCCCGACCCGCAGCCTGAGCCTGAGCCGAAGCCGACCGGACCCAGCGAGCTGCCCACCCCGGCCAACCACCCGAGGAGGAGCTGAGATGGCGCTGGGAATGTGGAACCTCGGAGCCGATCCGGGCACGCTGGAAGCGGCGGCCACCGGGTGGGGTGACGTCAAGCAGCAGCTCACCACGACCGCCGAGGACATCACCTCCGCGAGCGGCAGGGTGATCCGTGCCGGGTGGGAGGGCGACGACGCCGACGCGTACGACGAGCACCGACGACTCCTGGTGAAGGACATCAACCTGGCCGCTGCTGCGGCCGGTGGGGTGGAGGACCGCCTCGACAAGGTGGGAGGTTCGCTGCGGGCGGCCAAGGCCCACCTCGATGAGTCGTGGTCCACCGTCGCGGGAATCCCCCATGCGGTCCGGGGAACCGTGGTCACGTTCCGACCTGCCGATGACGACGAGCAGGCGAAGGTCACCGCAGCGATCGCTCGGGCCCGGGAGATCCGGGACACGCTGGACGCCGTGCTGGTCAAGGACGTCGCCCAGCTCAACGAGGCGAAGGACGACTTCGACACGCTGGCCCGCAACTGGGTGGACGAGGGTCGCTACGACGACTTCGAGAGCCCTGCGACCGGGCAGCGACCCGGCATCATCACCGACGGGGACACGACGATCGTCAACACCGGCAGCGGCGACGACACCGTCAAGATCCATGACGATCCCCATCGCGGCGACCAGATCGTCGAGATCAACGGACAGGTCTACCGGATCCCGGCTGGTCAGGAGATCGTGATCCGCACCGGCGAGGGCAACGACACCGTGGAGCTTCCCTCGGACAGCCGGATCAGCATCACCTTCGTCGGCGGAGAGGGCGATGACATCTACAAGGGTGGTGCGGGCGACGACACCGTCGTCGGCCTGAGCGGCCACGACCGACTCTTCGGTGGGGATGGCGCCGACCGGATCTCCGCGGGCGCCGACCGGGACTACGTCGACGGCCAGAGCGGGGACGACGTGCTCCGGGGCGGCCAGGGCAACGACACCATCTACGGCGGCGACGACACCGAGGACGGAGAGGTCAGCGACGACCGCCTGATCGGCAACGAGGGGCAGGACTACCTCGAGGGCGGACACGGTCAGGACACCCTCGAGGGCGGGGACGGCGACGACATCCTCTCCGGTGGTCGCGACGACGACACGATCCACGGAGGCGACGGCGACGACGTGTCGTACGCCGGTCGCGGCAAGGACACGACCTACGGCGGCAGCGGCACCGACACGTCGTACGACGAGTCGCAGGACTCCTCCCAGGGGGCCCGGGTCATCCCGATCACGATCAAGGACGTGCCCGACTTCATCAAGATCGAGGGATCGCCGGAGTTCCAGGCTCGCGTTCGCGCCGACCTGGAGATGCTGGCCTCGTCGCCGCGCGGCCAGATGATGCTGGCCAACCTGCTCGAGAACCACGAGAACTCCGGGTTCGCCGGCATCGGCCGGGAAGGGCTGACCATCCGGGAGTACAACAATCCGGACGACCCGTTCAACAGCACCGCGCACGACGGAGCTCTCGGGGGCAACGTCATCAACTACCGTCCCGACATGGACACGATCGACGACGGGCCGCCGTCCGTGGTGCTCTACCACGAGATGGCCCACGTCTACGGCTACATGAACGGCACGAACCAGCCGGAGGAGTACCAGGGCGACGACACCCAGAACCATGGGTTCAAGGAGCTGGAACGACAGGCGGCCGGCCTGCCGATCGACCACGACAACGACCCGGACACCCCCGAGGTCATCGACCCCGACCACCCGATCGAGTTCACCGAGAACGGGTTGCGCGAGGAGATGGGGGCACCGCACCGTGACCACTACTGATCGCTGGAGGCGGGTCGTCGCCGGGGTGGGTGCGCTGCTGCTGGGTCTGTTGGTCACCGGCTGCGGGGAGTCCGGCGGACCGGACGACTCCGGTCCGGCCGGGATCGAGGACGGCGGGGAGCCCGCCGACCCGAAGGGGGCCGAGGCGATCGCCGGTGTCGAGCTCGCCGCCAGGATCGAGGTCCACGACGACACCGTCCGCATCGACTACGTGCTCACGAACAACTCCTCCGAGCAGGTGCACGTGCCGAATCGTGTCGGGCGCGGCGACGAGTACGGTCGCGTCGCCCAGGACTCGAACTTCGTCTACGCGACGGGCACGGCCGACGGGGGAGTCGACCTGAGCAAGCGGGTCTTCGCGACTCCTGACACCGACGAGATGGCGTGGGGCCACGCCCCCACGGTCGGAGTCAGCACCGTGGCTCCGGGCGCACGGCTCAAGGAGTCACTGACCGTGCCCCGCCCCCTGGAGCGCCACCAGCCGTGGGGGAGTGACTACGGTCACGGGAAGGTCAGCCTCCCGGAGCCGGTGGAGCGGATCCGGTTCTGTCTCGGGGTGCTGCCCCATCCGCTGCCGCCGGCTGCAGCGCTGCACCGGGTCGCGGACGGCTGGGAGATCAGCCACGGCAACGTCGTGAACGCGGCCCAGCATCTCTACTGCTCGGAGCCGGTCCAACCCTGAGTCGTCAGTCGGCTCAGCCGGAGAAGTCCTCAGCGGCCCTGCGGGCCATGTCGAGGAATGCCTGGCGCGAAGCCAGGCTCTCCTCGAGCTCCTTGACCCGCTTGTCGTTGCCGGCTGCCTTCGCCTTCTCCAGGTCGGCTGTGGTCTCGTCGATCGCGGACTGGAGCTTGCCGATCATGTCGTCGGCCCGTGCCGACTTCTCCGGATCGGTCTGCTTCCACTTCTCGTCCTCGACGCCCCGGATGGCCTGCTCGACCTTGCGGATGCGAGCCTCCAGCGGCTTGATCTTGTCGCGGGGAACCTTGCCGGCCTCGTCCCACCGGTCAGCGATGTCCCGGAAGGCCCGCTTGGCGGCCTCGACGTCGGTGACCGGGAGCAGTGCCTCGGCCTCGACGAGAAGCTGCTCCTTGACGACCGCGTTGGCCTCGAACTCCTTGTCGAGCTCGGCGTTGGCCGCGTCGCGCGCGCCGAAGAACGCGTCCTGGGCGCCGCGGAAGCGCTTCCAGAGCGCCTCGTCGACCTCACGAGGTGCCGGGCCGGCGGCCTTCCAGTCGCGCATCAGGTCGCGGTACTTTCCCGCGGTCGGGCCCCACTCGGTGGAGCCGGCCAGGGCCTCGGCCTCGGCGGCCAGCTTCTCCTTGATCACCCGGGCGCCGTCCCGCTTCTCGTGCTGCTGGGCGAAGTGCGCCTTCCGGCGACGGGTGTAGCCGGTCCGGGCCGTGGAGAAGCGGCGCCACAGGGCGTCGTCGCTGCCACGGTCGAGACGGGGCAGGGCCTTCCACTCGCCGAGCAGGTCACGCAGTCGGTTCGCCCCGTTGCGCCAGTCGTCGGACTGGGCCAGCCTCTCGGCCTCGGCGACGATGGCCTCCTTGCGTTCCTTGGACTCGGCGACCTTCTGTGCCCGTTCCGCCTTGCGGGCCTCGCGCTGGGAGGCGATCACCGGGGCGAGGCTGTCCAGTCGCGCCGCCAGGCCGTCGAGGTCCCCGACCGCGTGGGCGTCGGTGACCTGCGTGCGGACGGTCTTGACCGACTCCGTCGCCTCGTCGGGAGCCAGGGCACCACCGCGCACCCGCTTCTCGAGCAGCTCGACCTCGAAGGCGAGCGCGTCGAAGCGATCAGTGAAGAACTTCAAGGCCTCCTCGGGCGTGCCTTCGGGGTACTGCCCGACCGCCCTTTCACCCTCGGACGTGCGGACATAGACGGTGCGGTCGTCGGCCACCCGACCCCATGGGGACTCCTGCTGCGCGCTCATGGTCGCCCATCGTAGTCAAAGGGTGCGTGGTCCTCGGTAGGCTGACCTCCGAAAGTCGCTCGAGGCTCTCTCGACGTCTCGACAGATTCCCCATTCGCAACGAAGGATTCACTGTGTTCATTGCCGGCTTCCCTGCGGGCCAGTTGGGCGCCAACTGCTACTTCGTCGGCGCCGAGGCCGGCGGGGAGTGCGTCATCATCGACCCCGGGCAGGACTCTGCCGAGGGCGTTGACAGGCTGGTCGAGGAGCACTCGGTCAAGCCGGCCGCGATCCTGGTGACCCATGGTCACTTCGACCACATGTGGCAGGCCCAGGTCGTCGCCGACAAGTACGACGCGCCCCTGTGGATCGGCGCCGACGACCGGCACCTGCTCAAGGACCCGATGGTCGCGATCTCCAACCAGAGTGCGTCCATGCTCCGTCAGCAGTTCGGCATGGACGAGCTTCCCGACTTCCGTGAGCCGGGCCGGGTGCACGAGGCCGTGGAGGGCTCGGTCATCGAGATCGAGGGCCTGACCATGGTGGTCGACCACGCCCCGGGCCACACGCCGGGCACGGTTCTCTACCGCACGACCTACGAAGGCCCCGAGGACGTCTCCCAGCTGATGTTCTCCGGTGACTTCCTGTTCCAGGGATCCATCGGCCGAACTGATCTCGTGGGGGGCGACCACTCCGAGATGCTCGAGAGCCTGCGCAGCAAGGTCCTGCCCCTCTCCGACAACATCGTGGTCTTCCCCGGCCACGGAGAACAGACCTCGATCGGCCGGGAGCGCGCGACCAACCCGTTCCTCCTCGAGCTGCAGGACACCCCGGTCGACGGTGGTCAGGCATGAGCCGTTCCGTCCCGAAGCCGTTGAGCGGCTTCCCTGAGTTCCTCCCCGCGCAGCGCGAGGTCGAGCGCCAGGTGATCGAGAGCCTCGCGCGCACCTTCGAGCTGCACGGATTCGCCAACATCGAGACCCGTGCCGTCGAGCCGCTCGACCAGCTGCTGCGCAAGGGCGACACCTCGAAGGAGGTCTACCTGCTCCGCCGCCTCCACGAGGAGTCCGCGGAAGGGCATGCGGGCATCGGGCTGCACTTCGACCTCACCGTGCCCTTCGCGCGCTACGTGCTCGAGAATGCCGGACGGCTCGAGTTCCCGTTCCGCCGGTACCAGATCCAGAAGGTGTGGCGCGGTGAGCGACCCCAGGACGGCCGCTTCCGGGAGTTCGCCCAGGCCGACATCGACATCGTCGGCCAGGGGGAGCTCGGCTTCCACCACGACGTCGAGATCACCCGAGTGATGTTGCGGGCGCTCACTGAACTGGCCGATCCCACATCGATCGGGCTCCCGGGGTTCACCCTGCAGGTCAACAACCGCAAGCTGATCCAAGGCTTCTACCTCGGGCTCGGCCTCAGTGCTGACAACGGGGACGTCGACGAGACGATGCGCCTGATCGACAAGCTCGACAAGATGCCGGCCGAGAAGATCCGCACGTTGCTGATGGACGAGGCCGGCCTCAGCTCGGAGCAGGCCGACCAGTGCCTCGCGCTGGCCGGGATCAGCACCGAGGACGAGTCGTTCGAGGAAGCGGTGCGCGCACTCGGTGTCACCCACGACCTCCTGGACGAGGGCCTCGCCGAGCTGGCAGAGCTGATGCGTGCCTGCGCCGACCTCGCCAGCGACAAGGTCCGGATCCGCGCGGAGCTGAAGATCGCCCGCGGCCTGGACTACTACACGGGCACGGTCTTCGAGACCCGTCTCGACGGCTTCGAGTCCATGGGATCGATCTGCTCGGGCGGGCGCTACGACTCCCTCGCCAGCGACGGACGCACGACGTACCCCGGGGTGGGCATCTCCCTGGGCCTCAGCCGGGTGCTCGTGCCGCTCGTCAACAAGGCCGGGCTGACGGCCGACAGGTCGGTGCCGAGCGCAGTCCTGGTGGCGCTGGCGGACGACGGGTCCCGGGCAGCCAGCGATGCGATCGCCGACGCGCTGCGCGCCAACGGCACGCCCTGCGAGGTGGCCGCGAGCGCCCAGAAGTTCGGCAAGCAGATCAGGTACGCCGAGCGACGCGGCATCCCGTTCGTCTGGTTCACCGACCGCGACGGCAACCACCAGGTCAAGGACATCCGGTCCGGTGTGCAGGTCGACGCCGACCCCACCTCCTGGACCCCGCCCGAAATGGATTTGAAGCCGACGATCGTCGGCAACGACAATCAGTGACCACCAGCTGTGGTCTTCACAGCTGTGGTCCTCGACAGCACGACCCAACCCTCACCTAGGAGCAACATCCCGTGATCCGCACCCATGACGCCGGCGCCCTGCGCGCCGAGCATGTCGGCCAGACCGTGACCCTCGCCGGGTGGGTGGCGCGTCGGCGAGATCACGGTGGTGTCGCCTTCATCGACCTGCGTGAGGCCAGCGGCGTCGCCCAGGTCGTGATCCGCGACGAGGCTGTGGCCCACAGCCTGCGCAGCGAGTACTGCCTCAAGATCACCGGTGAGGTGTCCCTGCGACCCGAGGGCAACGCCAACCCGAACCTGCCGTCGGGTGAGATCGAGGTCATCGCGACCGACGTGGAGGTCCTCTCGACCTCCGCCCCGCTCCCGTTCCCGATCGACGACGCCGCAGCCCACGGGTCCGGCGAGGTCGGGGAGGAGGCGCGCCTGAAGCACCGCTACCTCGACCTGCGTCGCAGTGGTCCCAACAGCGCGCTCCGGCTGCGCAGCAAGGTCAACAAGGCCGCCCGCGACGTGCTCGACCAGCACGACTTCGTCGAGATCGAGACCCCGACGCTGACCCGGTCGACCCCTGAGGGCGCCCGCGACTTCCTGGTGCCCGCGCGACTGCGACCGGGCAGCTGGTACGCACTCCCGCAGAGCCCGCAGCTGTTCAAGCAGCTGCTCATGGTCGGCGGCATGGAGCGCTACTACCAGATCGCGCGTTGCTACCGCGACGAGGACTTCCGAGCCGACCGCCAGCCCGAGTTCACCCAGCTGGACATCGAGCTGAGCTTCGTCGACCAGGACGACGTCATCGCGCTGATGGAGGAGATCCTGGCCGCGATGTGGGCCCTGATCGGTGAGGAGATCCCGCGCCCGATCCCACGGATGACGTACGCCGACGCGATGGCCCGATACGGCTCCGACAAGCCCGACCTGCGCATGGGCAACGAGCTCGTCGAGTGCACCGACTACTTCAAGGACACCCCGTTCCGGGTGTTCCAGGCGCCGTACGTCGGTGCCGTGGTGATGCCGGGTGGTGCGAGCCAGCCGCGCAAGAAGCTCGACGCGTGGCAGGAGTGGGCCAAGCAGCGTGGCGCCAAGGGCCTGGCCTACCTCCTCATCAAGGAGGACGGTGAGATCACCGGCCCCGTGGCGAAGAACATCTCCGAGGCCGAGCGCGAGGGCATCGCGGCACAGGTCGGCGCGCAGGCAGGTGACTGTGTCTTCTTCGCGGCAGGGCCGGCCAAGTCGAGCCGGGCGCTGCTGGGAGCCGCGCGCCTCGAGATCGGACACCGGTGCGGCCTGATCGACGAGGACGCCTTCGCGTTCACGTGGGTGGTCGACGCGCCGCTGTTCGAGCCGAGCTCGGAGGCCGTGGCGAGCGGCGATGTCGCCGTGGGCGACGGTGCCTGGACCGCCGTGCACCACGCGTTCACGAGCCCGAAGCCGGAGTTCGTCGACACGTTCGACACCGACCCCGGGCCGGCCCTGGCCTACGCCTACGACATCGTCTGCAACGGCAACGAGCTCGGCGGCGGCTCGATCCGGATCCACCGTGAAGACCTCCAGAAGCGCGTCTTCAAGGTGATGGGCATCAGCGAGGAGGAGGCCCAGGAGAAGTTCGGCTTCCTCCTGGACGCGTTGAAGTTCGGTGCGCCGCCCCACGGTGGCATCGCCGTCGGCATGGACCGCATCGTCGCGATCCTGGCCGGGACCGACTCCATCCGCGACGTGATCGCCTTCCCGAAGAGCGGTGGCGGGTACGACCCGCTCACCGAGGCACCCGCCCCGATCACCGCTGCGCAACGGAAGGAAGCCGGCGTCGACGCGGTCCCGCAGGAGGACTCGTCGCCGTCTGCCTGAGGCGACGGACACTCAGCGGACAGTCGAGACCAGATCGTTACCGCTGAGTGACCGTTTAGCCGCTCCTGCACCCGTAGAGTCACGCCCGTCAAGCGGGGTTTCCCCGGGTGTGTGCAAGGAGGCGAGATGTCGAGTTCGACCGAACCGAAGGTCGGCGGTGAAGCGGCCCAGTCGGTGGTCGACACGGCGGCGCCCGTCACGAGCGTGGCCAGCAAGTCGCCGATGCAGCTGGCCATGGGTCGCCTGCGCAAGGACAAGCTGTCCCTGATCGCGTTGGGCTTCGTGCTGTTCTTCGTCCTGGCTGGTCTGACCTCGCCCCTGGCGGTGCACTTCGGATGGATCGACCCGCTCACCACGCACCTCGACCTCACTGACGAGTTCGGCCGGCCGACCGGCAAGTGGGGCGGCATGTCGTCGGACCACCTCCTCGGGATCGAGCCCGGCATCGGCCGTGACACCTTGGCCCGGCTGTGGTCGGGCGTCAGCCTGTCGCTGTTCATCGCGCTGTCGGGCACCGCGCTGGCGATGATCCTGGGGGTCGTGCTCGGCATCGTCTCCGGTGTTGCCGGTGGCTGGACCGACGCGATCATCGGTCGCATCATCGACCTGACCCTGGCGTTCCCGCAGACCCTGATGCTGCTGGCCCTGGCCAGCACCGGTCTGATCATGGTGCAGAAGTTCCTCCACACGCCGGCCGGCAACCCCACCGCGGCGGTCTACCTGATCGTGGTGCTCGGTCTGTTCGGCTGGACCGGCATCGCCCGCATCGTGCGTGGTCAGGTGCTGTCGCTGCGTGAACGGGAGTTCGTGCACGCGGCCACCATGATGGGCGCATCCAAGTTCCGGCTCTACTTCCGCGAGATCCTGCCCAACCTCTGGGCTCCGATCCTGGTCACCTTCACGCTGATGATGCCGGCCTTCGTCTCGGCCGAGGCCGCGCTGGCCTACCTCGGCGTCGGCATCAACGCACCGACGCCCACGCTGGGCAACATTCTCAACGCTTCGATCAGCTACGCCGACGTGGTGCCGACGTTCTTCTTCATCCCGGGCTTCACGATCGCGGCGATCGTCGTCTCGTTCAACCTGTTGGGCGACGGCATCCGGGATGCCCTGGATCCCAAGGGACACCAGTGACGCACCAACACCCAGATCTCGGCGGCACAAAGTCGTCGACCGTGCTGCACCCAGTGCCGCACACACAAGGAGGATGGAATGAGTAAGAAACTGAAGAGGGCACTCGCAGCTGGTTCTGCGCTGGCTCTCGGTTTGGGACTCGCCGCGTGTGGCGGCGACTCGGGTGGCGGTGGCTCCGCCAACGACGAACCCGGCGAGAAGGGGGGCACTCTCCAGTACATGCAGTCCTTCCTCTACGAGAGCGCGGACCCGCAGCGCATCTACTACGGCGTCCAGCTGGCCCAGTGGCGTCGCGTCCTGTACCGCGGCCTCGTTGCCTTCCCGATGTCGGAGGACCCGGAGGAGGGCACCACTCCGGTTCCCGACCTCGCGACCGACACCGGCACCGTGAGCGACGGCGGCAAGACGTGGGAGTTCACGCTCAAGGACGGTGTCAAGTGGGAGGACGGCTCCGACATCACCTGTGCGGACGTCCAGTACGGCACCAGCCGCGTGTTCGCCAACGACGTCATCATCGGTGGCCCGAACTACACGCTCAGCTACATCGACGTCGACGGCTACCCGGGCCCCTACAAGGCGACCCCGGAGCAGCAGAAGGCCTTCGAGGAGGCAGTCAGCTGCTCGCCCGACAACAAGACGGTCACGTTCCACTTCAACAAGCCGTGGGCCGACTTCAACCAGGCGGCGGCCGGCATGATGATGGTCGACCCCTACAAGGAGTCGTTCGACGAGGGTGACCGCAGCAAGTGGAAGGTCCTGTCCAACGGGCCCTACAAGGTCGAGGGCGGTGTCTGGGACAAGAACAAGGGCGCCACGCTCGTCCGCAACGACCAGTACGACCCCGAGACCGACACCCCGGACACGCTGCGCAAGGCGCTCCCGGACGAGATCAACTGGGTCATCAACGGGTCCGAGACCGCTGGTGAGCTCTTCAACGACCGCCTGATCCAGGACCAGGGCGACGACCAGTACGCGATCACCTCGGCGCGCGTCACCGCGCAGCAGCTGCCGAAGGTGCAGAGCGGCCCGGTCAACGAGCGTTACCTCAACGTGGTCTCGCCGTTCACCGACTACCTGGTGCTCAACGCCAAGACGCTGACCGACGCGAAGGTGCGCGAAGCACTGGCCGTCGGCCTCAATGCGGAGGGCTACATCAAGGCCCTCGGTGGCGAGCTCGTCGCCGAGCCTGCTGACTCGATCGTCAACCCGGGCACGGCTGGCTACCAGCCCAACCCGGCGTTCGAGGGAATCTCCGACGGTGCGGGCGACCCGGCAGCTGCCAAGGCGCTCCTCGAGGAGGCCGGCGTGAAGATGCCGTACGCGATCAAGCTCTCGTACCCCAAGACGCCGACGGCTGACAAGGCCATGGCCGTTCTCCAGGAGTCGTGGAACAAGGCTGGCTTCGACGTCACGCTCGACGGCCAGGGTGACACGTACTACGACGTCATCGCCCAGCCCGACAAGGACTCCGACGTCATGTGGGCCGGTTGGGGTTCGGACTGGCCGTCGGCCATGACGGTCATCCCGCCGCTGTTCGACAGCCGACCGAACATCTCGAAGACCACCTGCGGCAACGACTACGGCTGCTACGACAGCGATGAGCTGAACAAGATCATCGACGAGGCCGCCAACGCCTCGAACGTCGAGGACCAGCAGGCCAAGATGCAGGAAGCGGATGCGTTCCTGGGCAAGGAATACGCCTACATCCCGCTGGACAACCAGAAGTTCAACTGGCTCCACGGCTCGAAGGTCACCGGGTTCACCACGACCCCGGCGTCCTCCAGCTACCCGGAGCTCGGCCTGATCGGCGTCTCGCAGAAGTAGGTAGAGACGCTCTCTCAACCCTGATCCCTGGGCGCTCGTCGCACGACGGCGGGCGCCCGGGGATCACCCGGGTGTGTGGACACACACGCACCTGCACCCGCGTCCGTCCGGACGCTCCCTAGATGACTGAGAAGGTGGACACAGATGTGGGCCTACGCTGCACGCCGAATCGTGATCGGGGTGATGTTGCTGCTGGCACTGACCTTGGTCACCTTCGTGCTCTTCTTCGCCAGCCCTGCCGACCAGGCACGCCACGCTTGCGGCAAGCAGTGCACGGATGAGCAGGTCGCCGTCACCGAGAAGGCTCTCGGCTACGACAAGCCCGTCTACGAGCAGTGGGGGTTGTTCGTCAAGGGCCTGGTCTCGGGACGCGAGTTCCCGGCCGACCCCGAGCTGAAGAAGACGCACCCTGAGTTCATCACCGACTGCGACGCACCCTGCCTGGGCTACTCCAAGACCAACGGCAAGACCGTCAACTACCTCATCGGGGAGGCGGCTCCGGTCTCGGTGTCGCTGGCGGTCGTGGCCGTCGTGATGTGGTTGGTGTTCGGCGTGACGCTGGGCATCGTGGCCGCCGTGGTCAAGGGATCCATCATCGACCGAGGAATCGTCGGTCTGACACTCCTCATCTATGCGTTCCCAACATTCTTCCTCGGCGTCTTCTTCCTGAAGTTCGTCGTGATCAAATGGGGGATACTCGCCTATCCCGGCTATGTCTCGATAGCCGAAGGCGGGGTTGCCACCTGGCTCAACAACCTGCTCCTACCGGGAATGACACTCGCCCTGGTGTTCCTCGCCAGCTATGTGCGCATGACCCGAGCGTTCGTGCTCGAGTCGCTCGGTGAGGACTACATCCGGACCGCGCGCGCCAAGGGGCTCACCAGCCGCAGGGTCCTCTTCAAGCACGCGCTTCGCGCGGCGCTCACGCCGCTGGTCACCATGACCGGCATCGACTTCGCGTCACTGCTGGGTGGGGCGATCATCACCGAGCAGGTCTTCGCCTACAGCGGCATGGGCAAGCTGACCGTGGACTCGTCCCAGGCATGGGACCTTCCGACGATCATCGGGATCGTCGTGGTTGCAGGAACGTTCGTCATCCTGGCCAACATCATCGTTGACATCTGCTACGCGCTGATCGACCCGCGCGTCCGGCTGGGCTGAGAGGGCTGCAGCATGGATCACTTCCTCACCGTCCAAGACCTTCAGGTCCACTTCACCACCGCGGACGGCATCGTCAAGGCCACCGACGGGCTCTCCTACACGCTCGACCGGGGGAAGACACTCGGGATCGTCGGAGAGTCCGGTTCGGGCAAGTCGGTCTCGAGCTCGGCGATCATGGGGCTGCACCAGGGCACGTCGGCGCGCATCGAGGGCCACGTCTGGTTGGACGGCGTCGACCTGCTCACCTTGTCGAAGCCCGAGATGCGGAAGCTGCGCGGCAAGGATGTCGCGATGATCTTCCAGGACCCGCTCTCGGCGTTGCACCCCTACTACACCGTGGGTCACCAGATCTCCGAGGCCTATCGAGTGCACAACGCGGTCTCCAAGAAGCAGGCGCGCAAGAAGGTCGTCGAGATGCTCGACCTGGTCGGCATTCCGCAACCGGAACGACGCTTCGACGGGTTCCCGCACGAGTACTCCGGCGGCATGCGCCAGCGCGCCATGATCGCGATGGCGTTGATCAACGACCCCAGCCTCCTCATCGCCGACGAGCCGACGACGGCGCTCGACGTGACGGTGCAGGCGCAGATCCTGGACCTGCTCCAGAAGCTGCAGGAGGAGTTCAACACCGCGATCATCATGATCACCCACGACCTCGGTGTGGTCGCCGAGATGGCTGACGACGCACTCGTGATGTACGCCGGCCGGGCGGTCGAGTACGGCCCCGTCAGCGAGGTGCTGACCCGCCCGGAGATGCCCTACACCTGGGGCCTGCTCTCCAGCGTCCCGGACGTGACCGCAGACACCGACGTTCGCATGGTGCCCATTCCCGGGAACCCGCCCAGCCTGTTGAACCAGCCGCCCGGTTGTCCCTTCGAGCCGCGCTGCGTGCACTCTCCGAAGGTGCCCGGTGACCTGTGCCGGACCACCTTGCCGGAGCTGCTCGAGGGTCCGCGCGGTGGTGGCCACCTGACCCGTTGCCACCTTCCGAACCCTGATGTGATCTACGAAACCGAAGTGGCCCAGGACGTCATTCCCGTGCAGTCTGAGGAGCGCTGACGATGGCTAACGCACCCACGAGTCAACCGGACGGCGAGCCCTCGGTGGGCGTCGACCAGCCCGAAGCCCGGCCGACCCTGGACGAAGTGCTCCAGCAGTCGCACCTGCCGACCAAGCTCGACCCGACGGCTCCGCCGATCCTCACCGTCGACAACCTGAGGATGTACTTCCCGGTGCGCTCCACCGGTGTGATCCGACGCAAGATCGGTGATGTCCAGGCAGTTGACGGCATCTCGTTCGAGATCCCCCGTGGAGGGTCCTTGGGCCTCGTCGGCGAGTCCGGTTGTGGGAAGTCCACCGCCGGCCGCGCGATCACCCGGCTCTACAAGCCCACCGGTGGTTCCGCGAAGTTCGGCGACCGTGACCTGGTCGACTTGTCGACGCGCCAGCTGAAGCCGCTGCGTCGCGACGTGCAGATGATCTTCCAGGACCCCTACAGCTCGCTGAACCCGCGGCACTCCATCGGGTCGATCATCGGTGCTCCGTTGCGGATCCACAACATGGTGCCGAAGAAGCAGACGCTGAGCCGGGTCCAGGAGCTGCTCGAGGTCGTCGGCCTGAACCCTGAGCACTACAACCGTTACCCGAACGAGTTCTCCGGTGGCCAACGGCAGCGCATTGGGATCGCTCGTGCGCTGGCGCTGCAGCCGAAGCTGATCGTGGCCGACGAGCCGGTCTCCGCGCTCGACGTGTCGATCCAGGCGCAGGTGATCAACCTTCTGCAGGACCTGCAGAAGGAGTTCGACATCGCCTTCCTGTTCATCGCGCACGACCTGGCCGTGGTTCGGCACTTCTGCCCCGAGGTCGCGGTGATGTACCTCGGCAAGATCGTCGAGATCGCGGACCGGGAGACGCTCTACCAGCGTCCGAACCACCCGTACACCCAGGCGCTGCTCTCCGCGGTGCCTGACGTGAAGCAGGCCGCGATCGGTGGCCGTCGGGAGCGGATCATGCTCGAGGGCGACGTCCCGAGCCCGATCAACCCGCCGTCCGGCTGCCGGTTCCGCACCCGTTGCCCGCTCGCCAGGGAGATCTGCGCCAAGGTCGAGCCGCCGATGATCCAGATCGGCCCCCGGCACAAGGTGGCCTGCCACTTCGCGGGGGAGCTGGGCAACCACCCGCACGACCCGGTCACCGCCCGCATGCTGGGTGTCGACAACGACGGCAACCCGGACCCGGGGGCCTCGCCGACCGAGATCGAGGAGTCCCCGGGGTTCAACGACGTCTGGTTCGACCTCAAGGAACGCCGCACGGTCAAGCCCTCCTGACCCTGCACGGAGCACGACGCACCAGCCCCGCGACCACCGGTCGCGGGGCTGGTGCGTCGTTGACGGCAGGCCCGGTCACGTGGCAGCCCCTCTCCACCCGAGGCGTGACCTGAGCGTCCGCCCCGACACGCACAACGGGCCAGGACTCTCGGACTCGACCCTCGAAGCCGTCGTCGTGCATGTCCGCAGGGCCGGCCACCCTGAAGACCGGCCACCCTGAAGACGGGCCATCCTGAAGACGGGCCACCCTGAAGAGCGGGCACCCTGGAGACCGGGCGGGCTCGGCCTGCTCGATGAGCGCGCCGCTTCGAGGTCGGCCTAGGGTGGTCACGTGGATGAGGGACTGTTCGACGCGCCCGGCAGGCCGACCGGGGCAGCGGGTTCGCTCGCAGGCAACACGCACGCCAGCGCACCGCTGGCGGTGCGGATGCGCCCGCGCACCCTGGACGAGCTCGTCGGGCAGCACCAGCTGCGGGCCGACGGGTCGCCGCTGCGCCAGCTGATCGAGAGCGACCGCTCGATGTCGTTGCTGCTGTGGGGGCCCCCGGGGACGGGCAAGACCACGATCGCCTCTATCCTGTCGCAGCAGACGAACCGCACGTTCGTGGAGGTCTCGGCCGTCGCGGCCGGCGTCAAGGAGGTCCGCCAGGCGATCGACGCCGCTCGCTCCGAGCTCGTCCACACCGGGCGCGAGACGGTGTTGTTCGTCGACGAGGTCCACCGGTTCACCAAGGCACAGCAGGACGCGTTGCTCCCGGGTGTCGAGAACCGGTGGGTCACGCTGGTCGCCGCCACCACGGAGAACCCGTTCTTCTCTGTCATCTCACCGCTGCTGTCCCGTTCACTCCTGCTGCGCCTCGAGTCCCTCACGGACGTGGACGTCCGCGTGGTCGTCCATCAGGCGTTGAAGGACGACCGCGGGTTGCAGGGCGGGTTCGAGCTCGAGGAGGACGCGCTGGAGCACCTGGTCCGTCTGGCCGGGGGAGACGCGCGCCGGTCGCTGACCTACCTGGAAGCAGCCGCCGGCGCTGCGGCATCCAAGGGTGCGTCGACCATCACGCTCGAGATGGCCGAGACCGCGGTCGATCAGGCCGCGGTGCGCTACGACCGACAGGGCGACCAGCACTACGACGTCATCTCGGCGTTCATCAAGTCGATCCGCGGGTCCGACGCCGACGCCGCCCTGCACTACTTGGCGCGGATGATGGAGGCAGGCGAGGACCCCCGATTCATCGCGCGACGACTGGTGATCAGTGCCAGTGAGGACATCGGCCTGGCCGATCCGACGGCCTTGACCACGGCCGTGGCCGCAGCTCAGGCCGTGCAGCTGATCGGCATGCCCGAGGCGCGGCTCAACCTGGCCCAGGCCACCATCGCGCTCGCGGTCGCGCCGAAGTCGAACGCCGTGATCAAGGCGATCGACGCAGCGAGCGCCGACGTCCGTGCGGGCAAGATCGGGCAGGTCCCGCCACACCTGCGCGACGCCCACTACGCGGGTGCCAAGGACATCGGGCACGGCAAGAAGTACACCTACTCCCACGACGAGCCGTTCGGCATCGCCCAGCAGCAGTACGCTCCCGACGAGATCGGCGACGCGGCGTACTACCAACCCACCAGCCTGGGGGCGGAAGCGACGATCAAGGAGCGGTGGGAACGCGTGCGCAAGATGATCCGCGGTGCGCGATAGGGTCGGGCACCATGACCAGTGACGACCTCCTCGTGCCCGCCGGGTTGGGCTTGGTCGTGCTCGTCCTCGTGGTCCTCCTGGTGCTCGTCACCGTCGGCCTGCGTCGCGAACGTGCGCGTTCTCGCGCCGAGCTCGAGGCCACCCGTGAAGAGGCTGCCGAGCTGCGTCAGCGCGTGGATGCGCTGACCCACCGCATCGAGGTGCGCACCACCCCCGATGAGTTCGTGATCACCGACGTCGGCTCCCGCCCCGACGCGAACGACCCCGACGCGAACGACCCGGGTACGAACGACCCGGGCGCGAGCTCCGCGGGCGACCCGGAGCGGACCGACGGCCCGCAGCGCATCGAGGGCAAGCTGTTCGTGGACCTGGTCATGCGCGAGACCGTGGTCAAGGCTGCGTCACTGACCCACGGCGTACGCCGTGCACTGGCGCCCGCGACCCGCAACCGGATCCGCTTCGCGATGAAGCAGGAGATCAAGCGATCGCGCAAGCAGCGGCGCATCGAGTTCCGCGAGGTACGCCGTGAGATGGCCGCGCGCCGGGCAGCGGAGAGCGCGGACGCTGATCGGTCCGAGGGGCGCATCGAGGGGGCAGCATGAGCCGCACCCTCTGGTTCGCCGCGGGCGCCGGCGCAACCGTCTACGCGATGAACAGGGCCAGACGCCTGCGGGAGACCTTCACCCTGGACGGACTCCGCGACCGGGCCAGCGGGATCGCGGCCGGAGCCCGCGTCTTCCGCGAGGAAGTCGCCCAGGGCAGCGCCGACAAGGAAAACGAGTTGCGGGAACGGCTCGGGCTGGTGCCTCATGGGACACCTGAACTGGAGTCCTCGGGCGGGAAGCACCGCCTCGAGGCCGCTCACCAGGACCCGCCACGCATCACCACCACGAACATCTCGGGCACGAACCAGGAAGGCACCAACTGATGGACACCTCGGAGATCCGACGGAGGTTCCTCGCGCACTTCGAGAACGCCGGGCACACGGCCGTCCCCTCGGCCTCGGTGCTCGTCGACGACCCCAACCTGCTGTTCGTCAACGCCGGCATGGTGCCGTTCAAGCCCTACTTCCTGGGCCAGGAGACGCCGCCGTACGACCGCGCCACCAGCGTGCAGAAGTGCGTGCGCACCCCCGACATCGAAGACGTCGGCAAGACCACCCGCCACGGCACGTTCTTCGAGATGTGCGGCAACTTCTCCTTCGGTGACTACTTCAAGGAGCGGGCCATCGAGCTCGCCTGGGACCTGATCACCAAGCCCATCGACGACGGTGGGTTCGGGCTGGACGCCAACCGGCTCTATCCCTCGGTGCTCGCTGGGGACGACGAGGCCGTTTCCCTGTGGTGCAAGGTGACCGGGCTGCCGGAGGAGCGCATCGTCCAGCTCGGCCCCAAGGAGAACTACTGGTCGATGGGCGTCCCCGGTCCGGGCGGGCCGTGCTCGGAGATCCTCTACGACCGCGGCCCCGAGTACGGCCCTGACTTCGACGCGACGACACTCGGTCCGGACATGCCGTTCGAGCTCGAGGACCGGCTCCTCGAGATCTGGAACCTCGTCTTCATGCAGGACGAGCTCTCCGACGTGCGCAGCAAGTCCGACTTCGACATCTCCGGCTCCCTGCCGAAGAAGAACATCGACACCGGCATGGGCCTCGAGCGGGTCGCGTTCCTGCTCCAGGGCAAGCAGAACATGTACGAGATCGACGTGATGTTCCCGGTCATTGAACGGGCCATGGAACTGACTGGGAAGACCTACGGTGACAACCCCGAGGACGACGTCCGGTTCCGGGTGATCGCCGACCACGTCCGCAGCTCGATGATGCTGATCGCCGATGGGGTGACCCCCGGCAACGAAGCACGCGGCTACGTGCTGCGCCGCCTCCTGCGTCGCGCCGTGCGTTCGATGCGCCTCCTGGGGTACGACGACCCGGCGTTGCCCGAGCTGATGCCGATCAGCCGCGACAGGATGGGCGAGACCTACACCGAGCTGCACTCCGACTGGGAGCGCATCTCGCGCGTTGCGTACGCCGAAGAGGTGACCTTCCGCAAGACGCTCCAGGCCGGCACCCAGCTCTTCGACGTGGCCGCTGGTGACGTGAAGAAGTCCGGAGGCACCAGGCTGAGCGGCGACCAGGCGTTCGCGCTGCACGACACCTACGGCTTCCCGATCGACCTGACCCTCGAGATGGCTTCCGAGGCCGGCCTCAGCGTCGACCACGAGGGCTTCCGCAAGCTGATGGGCGAGCAGCGCGAGCGGGCCAAGGCCGACGCCCGCGCCAAGAAGGGCCAACACGCCGACACCGGTGTCTACCGCGGCATCCTCGACTCCAACGGTCCCACCGAATGGTTGGCCTACGAGACCCTCGAGACGGAGTCGTCCACCCTGGCGCTGCTGCAGGAGGGCCGCTCGGTGACGACGCTGGCCAACGGTGACGTCGGCGAGCTGGTCCTCGACCGCACGCCGTTCTACGCCGAGTCCGGTGGACAGTCGGCCGATGCCGGCATCATCGAGTTCGACGGCGGCCGCCTCGAGGTCCTCGACGTGCAGCGTCCGATCAAGGGCCTGGTCGTGCACCAGGTCCGCGTCGTCGACGGTGAGTTCCAGCCCGGCGCGAACCTGCACGCCCAGGTCGACCCGCAGTGGCGGATCGGGGCGCGCCAGGCCCACTCCGGGACCCACGTCGTGCACGCCGCGCTGCGCGAGGTGCTCGGGCCCACCGCGCTCCAGTCGGGCTCCTACAACCGGCCCGGCTACCTGCGCCTCGACTTCGGCTGGACCCAGGGCCTCACACCCGGTCAGTACGCCGACATCGAGCAGATCTCCAACAACGCACTGCGCGCCGACCTTCCCGTCTCCTGGGACTACATGACCCTGCCCGAGGCCAAGGACTGGGGCGCGATCGCCCTGTTCGGCGAGACCTACGACAACTCCAAGGTCCGCGTCGTCGAGATCGGTGGCCCCTGGTCGCGCGAGCTCTGCGGTGGCACCCACGTCGACCACTCCTCCCAGATCGGCACCATCGTGCTGACCGGTGAGTCGTCGGTCGGCTCGGGCAACCGGCGCATCGAGGCATTCACCGGGGTCGAGGGCTTCGACTACCTCGCGCGTGAACGTGACGTCGTCAACCAGCTGACCGGTCTGTTGAAGACGCAACCTGACGACCTCGTCGACCGGGTCCAGGACATGGTCGAGCGGTTGAAGGCGGCCGAGAAGGAGATCGAGAAGGCCCGGGTCGGGCAGCTGCTCGCCCGCGCCGGCGAGCTCGCTGCCGGAGCCACGGTGATCGACGGGGTCCACGTCGTGGCGCACCGCGCAGACGGTGCCGGTGGCGGCGACGTGCGCACGCTGGCGCTCGACATCCGTGGCCGCCTGCCCCAGGGGCAACCCGGGGCGGTGGTCGTGATCGGGGCCGTCGACGGCAAGGTCGCCGCGGTCGCCGCGGTCAACGACGAAGGCCGGGCACGTGGCGTGAGCGCCAACGCGCTGATCCGCGCCGTCGGCCCGCTCCTGGGTGGCAAGGGCGGTGGCAAGGACGACGTCGCCCAAGGCGGTGGCACGGACACCTCACGCATCGACGAAGCGCTCGCGCTCGTCGGGACCGAGGTGCACCACAGCGCCGGGCAGGCCTGACCTTGCGCCACGGCGTACGTCTCGGCATCGATCCCGGGGATGCCCGCATCGGCGTCGCCCGCAGCGACCCCAGCGGCTTCCTGGCCACCCCGGTGGAGACCGTGCAGCGCGGTGCCGGTGACCTCGCCCGACTTGTCGAGCTGGTCGCCGAGGAAGCCGCCGTGGAGATCGTGATGGGGCTGCCACGGTCCCTGTCCGGCGCAGAGGGCCCGGCCGCGGCCAAGGTGCGCCTATTTGCCGCCGAGCTGGCGAGCCTGGTTGCGCCGGTGCCGGTGAGGCTGTGTGATGAACGCTTGACGACCGTCACCGCGGAGTCGATGCTTCGAGAACGCGGCAAGAAGGGCGCCAAGAGACGAGCAGTGGTCGACCAGGCCGCGGCCGTCGTGATCCTCCAGCATGCGCTGGATGCGGAGCGGGCTCGGGGGAGCGCACCGGGGGAAGTGGTCACGACGCCACCGACAGAAGGGTCCAACCAGCAGTGACCGAGCACAACCACGACCAGCCGGCGGACGAGGGACTGGACCAGCTGGGCCTGCGTCACGACGAGTCTGCGCCGGACACCCCCGAGGAGACCGAGCCGGCCGAGCGGACAACGCCTCGGCGCGCCGGTGGTTCGCGTCGTGGCCCGGCCAGGCGAGGCGGTCTCGGCTGCATCCTCGTGCTGGTCGTGGTGGGCCTGCTCGTGGCAGGCATCGCGCTGCTCGGTGCCAAGGGCATCAACTGGGTCAAGGACCAGTTCGGCGAAGCCGAGGACTACACCGGGCCGGGGAGCGGCTCGGTGGTCGTGGTCGTCGATCCCGGCGACACCGCGACGGACATCGGACGAGCCCTCGAGGAGTCCGACGTGGTGGCCTCGGTCGAGGCGTTCACGGAGGCCGCCGCGCGCCGCTCCGAGGAGGCCGCGGGCATCCAGCCCGGTTCCTACGGGATGAAGAAGAAGATGAAGGCGGACGACGCCTTGTCGGTCCTCGTGGACCCGAAGAATCGTGTGGCCGACCGGATCACCATCCCTGAGGGCCTGCGCGCGGTCGACGTGGTCGCCCTGCTGGCGAAGAACACCGACTTCTCCAAGAAGCAGTTCGAGGACGCGCTGTCCAAGGACATCGGCCTCCCTGCGTACGCCGACGGCAACGCCGAGGGCTATCTCTTCCCGGCCACCTACGAGTTCGAGCCGAAGGCGAAGCCGGTCGACATGCTGCGCGCAATGGTGACCCGGTGGCGCCAGGCGGCTGACAAGGCCGGCCTCGAGCAGTCCGCCGACAAGCTGGGCTACACCCCGCAGGAGGTGATGACCGTGGCCGCTCTCGTCGAGGCAGAGGGTCGCGGCGACGACATGCCGAAGATCGCCCGGGTGATCTACAACAGGCTCGAGAACCCCGGCACCGCCGGCACCATCGGGCGCCTCGACATCGACGCCACGGTCAACTACGCACTTGGCCGCAACCTGGGCGTCGCCATCAGCACCGAGGAGATCGACTCCGTCGCGGACTCGCCCTACAACACCCGTCGTCAGACCGGGCTGCCCCCCGGCCCGATCGAGGCGCCCGGCGACGAAGCGATCCGCGCGGCTCTCAACCCGACCCCGGGTGACTGGTACTACTACGTGACCGTCGACCTCAAGACGGGCGAGACGAAGTTCGCCGAGTCCTACGACGAGTTCCTGCAGTACAAGGCCGAGCTCAACGAGTACTGCACCGGTTCCGAGGCCTGCTGATGCCGGCACGGCAGCACTGCGCCGTGCTGGGTGATCCCATCGGGCACTCGCTCTCGCCGACGCTGCACCGTGCCGGCTACGCCGCGCTCGGGCTGGACTGGAGCTACGACGCCCACCAGGTGGGCGAGGTCGACCTCGCCGACTTCCTCGACGGACTCGACGACACCTGGCGGGGGTTGTCACTCACGATGCCGCTGAAGCGCAGGGTGCTCGGACTCGCCTCCAGCGTCTCCGAGCGCGCTCGTCTGGCGGGTGCGGCCAACACCCTGGTGCTCAGGGCGGGGGAGCGGGCCGCCGACAACACCGACATCCCGGGTGCGGTCGCGGCGATCCGGGAGAAGCACGGCGGCGCGCTGAAGTCGGCCACGATCCTCGGGGGCGGTGCCACGGCGACGTCGATCGGCGTTGCCCTCCTGGAGCTGGGTGTGGACCGCGTCGAGCTGTTGGTCCGCTCGGCCGCGCGGGCCGAGGAGACCCTCGAGGTCCTGCGCGGGCACCCGTCACGGCCCCAGGTCACGATCGGGGCCCTGGACGAGGCACCGGTGCAGACCGACCTCGTCGCCTCCACCATCCCGGCGTCGGCCCAGTCGCGGAGCCTCGTTGCCCGGTGCGCTGGGGCGGACGTGCTCTTCGAGGCCCTCTATGACCCGTGGCCGACACCGCTGGCCGCCTCGGCCGGCGACCGCGCGCTGGTGGGCGGGCTGGACCTGCTGGTCCACCAGGCGGCGTTGCAGTTCGAGATGTTCACCGAGCACCCGGCTCCGCTGGACGCCATGCGTGCCGCCGGTGAGTCCGTCCTGGCCGAACGGGCCGCGTCCGCGCCACCGACGTCGTAGGGTCTGCTGCCATGGACTGGGGCGCGCATCTCGACACGGCACTGGTGTGTGCCCTCGTCGGGCTGGTCTCCGGATGGTTCGTGCCGCGCCTGGTCGCAGGGTTGCCCGAGCCGGCTCCCTCGGGGTCGGAGCAGGTCCCGGCCGGGTCCGACGGTGCCTCCTCCGGCACGGGCCGGGCGGCGGACCCGACCGCACCCCCGTCGGCGCGACCCGACGAGATCGGAGCCGCGCGCTCGGTCACCCACGATGACGACCCGAAGCCGCTGTACTCCGACCTGGCCGCGGTCCCGCGCATGTCCTGGTGGACAGCCGGTTGGTCGGCGCTGGTGGCAGGACTCCTCGGCGCCTCCCTCGGGTGGGCGTGGCCGCTCGTCTACCTGCTGCCGCTGGTGCCGATCGGTGTGGCCCTGGGCTGGGTGGACCTGAAGACCCGGCTGCTGCCCCGTGCCATCGTCCTGCCGACCTATCTGCTGATGCTGGTGCTGCTGCCGCTCTCGGCGGTGTTCGCCGGGGACCTCGACGCGCTGGTCCGGGCCGGCATCGGTTGGCTGGCGGTCGGGTTCGTCTACTGGTTCCTGTGGCGCTTCACGCCCGGCATGGGGTACGGCGACGTACGCCTGTCCGGGATCCTGGGGATGGCGCTGGGGTTCCTCGGCTACGGCGAGCTGCTCGTCGGTTCGTACGCCGGGTTCGTGATCGGGGTGGTCGGATGGGTCCCCCTGAGGCTGTTGCGCCTGACCAAGGACCGCAACTTCCCGTTCGGTCCGTTCATGCTCCTCGGTGCCGTCGTCGGGGTCCTGTGGGGCGCAGACCTTGCCGCCCATCTCGTCGGTGGACAGGGCTGATCGCGCCACGCACCCCGCGTGAAAGACTGGGCCCATGCTGCGTTGGCTCACTGCGGGCGAATCCCACGGCCCGTCACTTGTTGCGATCCTCGAAGGCCTGCCTGCCCACGTGGAGGTGACCTCCGACGACATCGCCGACTCGCTGGCGCGCCGCCGGCTCGGGTACGGCCGCGGCGCCCGGATGAAGTTCGAGCAGGACCAGGTCACCATCATCGGTGGTGTCCGCCACGGGAGGACCCAGGGTGGGCCGGTCGCGATCCAGGTGGGCAACACCGAGTGGCCCAAGTGGGAGCAGGTCATGTCGGCCGACCCGGTGGATCCCGAGGTGCTCGACAGCCTGGCCCGCAACGCGCCGCTGACCCGCCCGCGGCCCGGTCACGCCGATCTCGCCGGGATGCAGAAGTATGACTTCGACGAGGCCCGCCCGATCCTCGAGCGCGCCTCTGCCCGAGAGACCGCGGCACGCGTCGCGCTCGGCCGTGTGGCCAGCAACTTCATCGAGCAGACGGTCGGAGCCCGGATCGTCTCCCACGTCGTCGAGCTCGGCGGCGTCGCTGCTCCCTACGGTCTCGTGCCCGAGCCGGACGACGTCGAGAGGCTGGACGCGGACGACGTGCGTTGCCTCGACCCCGAGGCCAGCAAGCAGATGGTCGCCGCGATCGACCAGGCCCACAAGGACGGCGACACCCTCGGCGGGGTCGTCGAGGTGGCCGTCCACGGCCTGCCCCCGGGCCTGGGCTCCCACGTGCACTGGGACCGGCGGCTCGACTCGCGGTTGGCGGGCGCGCTGATGGGCATCCAGGCGATCAAGGGCGTCGAGGTCGGCGACGGATTCGGCCTGGCCGCGATCCCCGGCTCCAAGGCCCACGACGAGATCGTGCCCACCGCAGAAGGCATCCGGCGTACGTCGGGTCGCTCCGGCGGCACCGAGGGCGGAATGACGACCGGTGAGATCCTGCGGGTCCGTGCCGCGATGAAGCCGATCGCCACGGTGCCCCGGGCGCTGAGGACGATCGACGTGTCGACGGGCGAGGAAGCCGTGGCCCACCACCAACGCTCCGACGTGTGCGCGGTTCCGGCCGCCGGGATCGTGGCCGAGGCGATGGTGGCGCTGGTCGTCGCCGAGGCGATCGTGGAGAAGTTCGGTGGCGACTCGGTGGGCGAGACCGCGCGCAACTGTGCGACGTACCTCGGCGCCATCAAGTTCAGGTGAACCTCGACGAGCACGACCAGCCGGCCGCCCGCCGGGGGCCCCGGGTGGTCCTGGTCGGCCCGATGGGTGCCGGCAAGACCACCGTCGCGGCCCTGCTGGCCCAGCGCTGGAGCACCACCGTGCGCGACACCGACCAGGATGTCGAGGCCGCGGAGGGCCGCAGCATCTCCGACATCTTCGTCGACTCCGGGGAGGCCTACTTCCGCAGCCGGGAGCACGACGCGGTGGCCGATGCCCTGCGGGAGCACGACGGGGTGCTTGCCCTCGGGGGTGGCGCGGTCCTCGACGAACGAACCCGCGCCGCGCTGGCCGACCACGTGGTCGTGCAGCTCAAGGTCGGCCTCGCGGACGCCGTGAGGCGTGTGGGCCTCGGGGCCGCGCGCCCCCTGCTGCTCGGCAACGTCCGGAGCCGGATCAAGGGACTGCTCGACGAGCGAGCCCCGATCTACGCGTCCGTCGCGACGTTCGCCGTCGACACCGACGGCCGCAGCCCCGACCAGGTCGCCGACGAGATCGTCGACCTGCTGGAACCGAACCGATGAGGGAGCAATGAGCACCGAGTCCACCACGCTGCATGTCGGCGGCGCCTCGCCCTACGACGTGGTCGTCGGCCACGGACTGCTCGACCACCTGCCGGGCATGCTCGGTGACGGTGTCCAGCAGGTCGCCCTGCTTTTCCCCGGGGAGCTCGGGGAGCTGGCCCAGCCCGTGCTCGACGCCCTCGTGGAGCAGTACGACGTCCTGGCCCTGGGCCTGCCCGATGGTGAGAACGCCAAGACCGCATCCGTGGCCAACGACTGCTGGGAAGCGCTCGGTGAGCGTGGTTTCACCCGCTCGGACGCGGTCGTCACCGTGGGTGGCGGCGCGACCAGCGACCTGGGCGGTTTCGTCGCTGCCAGCTGGTTGCGGGGGGTCAAGGTCGTGCACCTGCCGACCACCGTGCTGGGCATGGTCGACGCGGCGGTCGGTGGCAAGACCGGCATCAACACCGGTGCCGGGAAGAACCTCGTCGGCGCCTTCCACGAGCCGGCCGGTGTGCTCTGCGACCTGTCGCTGCTCACCACCCTTCCCGGCCAGGAGCTGAGGGCCGGGCTGGGCGAGGTGATCAAGTGCGGCTTCATCGCCGACCCCGAGATCCTGCGCCTGGTCGAGGCCGACCCCGCCGCCGCGCAGGACCCGGCCTCGCCCGTGCTGCGCGAGCTCATCGAGCGCGCGATCCAGGTGAAGATCGACGTGGTCGTCGCCGACCTCAAGGAGACCGGTGGCGTCGACGGGCACCCGGGCCGCGAGGCGCTGAACTACGGCCACACGATGGCACACGCGATCGAGCGGGCCACCGACTACGAGATCCGACACGGCGAGGCCGTCTCCGTCGGCTGTGTCTACGTGGCCGAGCTGGCGCGCCGCGCGGGCGTGCTCTCCGACGACCTGGCTGCACGCCATGCCGCAGCGTTCGCCCTGGTGGGACTGCCCACCTCCTGGGCAGGCGCAGGGTTCGACGACCTGCTCGAAACGATGCGGGTCGACAAGAAGTCCCGGGGCAACCAGCTGCGCTTCGTGGTCCTCCACGAGCTGGGCCAGCCACGCGTGCTGGCAGGTCCCTCGGAGGACGACCTGCGGGCGGCGTACGACGTGCTGTCCGGCGGTGCCCGATGACCAGGGTGTTGGTGCTCAACGGCCCCAACCTGGGTCGCCTCGGCAAGCGTCAGCCCGAGATCTACGGCCACACGACGTACGCCGACCTGGTCGACCTGTGCGTCTCGTGGGGGACGGAGCTGGGCCTCGAGGTCGAGGTCCGCCAGACCAACCACGAGGGTGAGCTGCTGGACTGGCTCAACCAGGCCGCCGACGACGCCACCCCGGTCGTGCTGAACGCTGCGGCCTGGACCCACTACTCCTGGGCGGTCTTCGACGCCTGTGCGCAGCTGGGTGCGCCCCTGGTCGAGGTGCACATCTCCGATCCCTCACAGCGTCCCGAGGAGTTCAGGCACACGTCCGTCGTGACACCCCACGCGGTGCGAGTGATCGCCGGGCAGGGTGTCGACGGCTACCGCCAGGCGCTCGAGGTGCTCGCCCGGGGCTGACCCGGAACCGCTGCGCCGACTCGCGCGTCCAAGCCGATGGCCGCCCGGCCGATCGGCGAGAAGGAGTGCGCGATGGACAAGTCAGTGACCGTGAGCCTCAAGGGAGTCGTGCTGGCCGGCCTGGGGCTGGTGGTCCTGCTGGCGGCCTACCTCATCGGGACGGCCGGGCACCCTTCCGGCTCGACTGCCCAGGCCGCTGCGGAGACGGAATCGGCCCCCCACCGACTGACCATGGTCGGTGTCGGTGAGACGACAGCAGTCCCGGACCAGGTCTCCTTCACCGTCGCGGTGAAGGTGGTGGACCCGCAGCTGGAGACCGCGCTCGACGAGTCCAGCGGCACCATGGACCAGGTGTTCGCCGCCCTGAAGGGGTTCGGCGTCACCAAGCGCGACATGCAGACCACCGGGCTGTCGATGGACCCGGTCTACGAGTACCCGACCTACGGACCGCCCGTGCTCAAGGGCTACCGGGTCACCCAGAGTGCCCGGATCACGATAGACGAGCTGGCCGCGGCCGGACGCGCGATCGCGGCCAGCGTCGGCACCGGCGGCAACCGGGTGCGGGTGAACGACATCCGTCTGGGCATCTCCGACCCCGAAGCCGTGCTGGGCCGGGCCCGCAGGGCCGCCGTCGAGCAGGCCGGCACCAAGGCCGAGGAATATGCGGAGGCCTCCGGCCAGGAGCTCGGGGACGTGGTGGACCTCAAGGAGGTCTCGGGGAACCCCCATGCGGTCGCGGTGCCGCAGCTGGCCTACCGCGCAGAGCTCGACGCGGCCAAGGCCGTGCCGATCCGGGCGGGGGAGTCGGACCTGAAGGTCCGGGTGCGGGTGGTGTGGGAGCTGGAGTGAGGCACGCGTTTCGTGTGCGGCCCCAGCGGCTATAGACTCAGCCGCCGCGGCCCACCTCGGGACGCACGTCCCGATCTCCCACAGCGAAGAGGCACACACGCGCATGGCAACCACGAACGACCTGAAGAACGGCATGGTTCTCAAGCTCGAGGGTCAGCTCTGGACCGTCGTCGAGTTCCAGCACGTCAAGCCCGGCAAGGGCCCGGCGTTCGTGCGCACGAAGCTGAAGAACGTCGAGTCCAACAAGAACGTCGACAAGACGTTCAATGCCGGCACCAAGGTCGAGACTGCCAACGTCGACAAGCGCACCATGCAGTACCTCTACAACGACGGCTCGTCCTACGTGTTCATGGACACCGACACCTACGACCAGCTCGAGGTCACCCCGGAGATCGTCGGCGACGCCGCCAACTTCCTGCTCGAGAACCAGGAAGCGATCGTGGCCACCAACGAGGGCCGCGTGCTCTTCGTCGAGCTGCCCGCCTCGGTCGAGCTCCTGGTCAGCCAGACCGACCCCGGCCTGCAGGGTGACCGCTCCACCGGCGGCACCAAGCCCGCCACCCTCGAGACCGGCCACGAGATCCAGGTGCCGCTGTTCATCTCGACCGGCGAGAAGGTCAAGGTCGACACCCGCGACTCGTCGTACCTCGGCCGGGTCAAGTCCTGATCGTGCTCGACCTGAGGATGGCAGCCTGATGGCGGCTCGCACCAAGGCGCGCAAGCGCGCGCTCGACCTGCTCTTCGCGAGCGAGATGCGGGGCGAGGGTCCGGTCACCGCGCTCGACCGTGCGGTGGCCGACGGCGAGGGGCCGACCAACGAGTACACCGCGACCCTGGTTCGCGGTGTCGTCGAGCACCAGGCCGAGATCGACGACCTGCTGGCCCGCGCCGCCGAGGGCTGGACCCTCCAGCGGATGCCGGCCGTGGACCGCAACGTCCTCCGCCTGGCTGTCTTCGAGGTGCTCCACGTGGACGACGTCCCGGATGCGGTGGCGATCTCCGAGGCGGTGAACCTCGTCCGCGACCTCTCGACCGACGAGTCGCCCGGTTTCGTGAACGGCATCCTCGGCACCATCGTGCGCAACCACACGTCCTGAGCCCGACCTCCTCCGGAGGCGGCACCGGCCCCGGGACGTCCTCGTCCTGATCGGGTGACGGTGTGTGGCTGTCGCTGCCCGGTCGTCGCTGCCCGGCTGTCGTTGCCCGTCCTGCCGGTGACGTGACCCAGGTCTCATCACGTCGTTGGGTCTTTCGTGAACCTCTCCCGTCGTGACCTGCTGCAGTCCGGACTGGCCGTCGGTGCCGTCGCCTCGCTGAGTGCGGTGGGGCTCGGTTCGGCGGCGTACGCCGACCCGTTGCTGAGGTCGGGCACCGCAGCCGCCCGGCTTGCTCCGACCGGCACGACCTTGGAGCGGACCCTTCTCCGCGGTCCGGCCGGCGCAGACGGGTACGTGCACGTGGCCGTCGGCCCGGGGGAGCCGCACACGGTCCGGACCGACCTCGGAGCCCCGGCCGGGTCCGGGCGGGCTGAGCGGAGGCGAGGACTCCTCGCCTTCGCCCACCTGACCGACATCCATGTCGTGGACGCCCAGTCGCCGATGCGGTTGGAGTGGCTCGACCGCTTCGACGACCAGGACGAGCCCGGCGACCTCGAGACCGGCCTCACCTCGTCGGCGTACCGACCGCACGAGATGCTCAGCGCCCACGTGGCAGAGGCCATGGTGCGCGCGATCAACAGCGTGGGTGTCGGGCCGGTGACCGGGATCCCCCTCGACTTCGCCCTGCAGACCGGCGACAACTCCGACAACGCCCAGCTCAACGAGGTGCGCTGGAACATCGACCTGCTCGGCGGCGGGGCGACGGTCACGCCGGACTCGGGTGACCTGGGCCGTTGGGAGGGCGTGGCCGACAGTGAGCGGCTCCACTACGACGTGCACTACTGGCACCCGGAGGGCAACCCGCCGCTGTCCCAGGTCGACCAGGCCCGCCGTCTCCACGGCTTCCCGGTGGTCAAGGGGTTGCTGAACGCGGCGCGTCGACCGTTCACGGCGCAGGGGCTGGACATGCCCTGGTACTCAGCGTTCGGCAACCATGACGGCCTGGTCCAGGGCAACTTCCCTCCCGCCACCCTGGGCGTGGGGTTGAACGCCGTCGCCACCGGAGGCCTCAAGCTGATCTCGCCGCCCCTGGGTGTCTCCCTCGCCGACCTCGTGCGCTCACTGCGACTGGACTACCTCGGGCTGCTGCGCAGCCTGGCACTGACACCGATGGTCCGGACCGTGACGGCCGATCCGGACCGTCGCATCCTCGGTCGCTCCGAGGTGGTGGAGGAGCACTTCACCACCACGGGTCTGCCCGTCGGCCACGGGTTCACCGAGGAGAACCGGGCAACGGGCACGGCCCACTACAGCTTTGACCGCGGAGGGATTCGCTTCATCGTCCTCGACACGGTGAACCAGAACGGCAACTCCAACGGCTCGCTCGACCAGGCCCAGTTCGAGTGGTTGGGTGCGCAACTGGCCGCCTCTCGCGACCGTCTGGTGATCATCTCGAGCCATCACACCAGCGACACCATGGACAACCCGCTGGTGGCCACAGGGGGAGAGGTGGCCCCGCGGGTGCTCGGGCCCGAGGTGGTCACGTTGCTCCTCGAGAACCCCCAGGTGATCGCCTGGATCAACGGTCACACGCACACCAACCAGGTCTGGGCACGGCGCCGTGACGGCCTGCCCGGTGGCTTCTGGGAGATCAACACCGCCTCTCACGCGGACTTCCCGCAGCAGTCACGGCTGGTCGAGATCGTGGACAACCGTGACGGCACGCTGTCCCTCTTCACCACGATGCTCGACCATGACGGCCCCGCGGCGTACGGCGGCCGCATCCAGGACCCGGTCTCCCTGGCCGGGCTGGCCCGCGAGCTCAGCGCCAACGACTGGCAGGAGCGTGAGAACGATCGGCGAGGAAGCGTCGGCGCTCGCAACGTGGAGCTGCTCATCATGGCGCCGGCGCTGGCCTGAGAGGTGGGCCCTGCATCCCGGTGGTCGAGCGGACCGTTCGGGCGGATCGGGTCAGGGCGGTCGGGTCCGGGCGGTTCGGGTCAGAGCGGTTCGGGTGCGCCGAGCGTGAACGTGGTGCCGGTGATCACCGCGCCGCGGTGCCGCCCGGGGGTCAACCAGCTGGGAAGGCCGTGGTCGGAGTCGACGGTCACCATGCTGGATGCCAGTCGCATGCGTCCACGGGCCTGGAGACGGGTGCCACGCAGGCTGCCGTCAGGGAATTCCTGGGCGACCATGGCGCGGCTGAAGACCGGCAGGCGCGGCCCCTTGGCCGTGGGGGCGGCCGACACCTTCCAGCCCGGGCCGCTGGCGCTCTGCGCGGTGAAGCAGGACCCGGCCCCCGGTGAACCGGTGAAGTCAGCCAAGGCCTTCGGGATCGCCCAGTTGTCCCGGCCCCCGACCAGGCTGCTGGGTGAGTCGACCGCCATGAACGGGATCGTCGCGATGAAACGCCGGCCGCGGCGGAAGCCGATGGCTCCGAAGACCTCGTCGTAGACACCCACAGGAGTGTCGGCGTACCGGACCATGCCGCCGACGACCACCGCGGCACGCGCCCGGTCGCGCAGCGACGGCGGTAGGGCGTCAGTCGCCTCCGGCGTGGCACGGCTCCACCAGACCACCGCGGAGGCGCGAACCGTCCAGGGGGCCGGAGCCGTGTTCTCGGGAAGGGAGGTGACGAGGGCGTCGTCCAACGCGGTCTCACGGACGCCGGACACCGCGGCAAGGTCGAGGGGCATGGCCGCATCCTGTCGTCGGACGGGTGCAACCTGCAAGCAAAGGGTGCAGAGTGTGGACATGGACGTTGATGTGGTCGTGCTCGGACTCGGTCCCGGTGGCGAGTCACTCGCCACCCAGCTGGCCAAGGGTGGGCTGCAGGTGGTCGGGGTGGATCGGCGCCTCGTGGGTGGTGAGTGTCCCTACTACGGCTGCATCCCGTCGAAGATGATGATCCGCGCCGCTGATGCGCTGGCCGAAGCGCGCAGGATCGACGGGCTCGCCGGTGACGCCACCGTGAGGCCCGACTGGTCCCCGGTCGCGGCCCGCATCCGGGACGAGGCCACCACGGACTGGGATGACCGGGTCGCCGTGGATCGACTCGAGGAGGCGGGTGTCGAGTTCGTCCGCGGCCACGGGCGACTCACGGCACCCGGCGTCGTCCAGGTCGACGACCAGACGTACGTCGCGGCGTGCGGCGTGGTGCTCAACACCGGGACCGAGCCGGCCGTCCCATCGATCGCAGGACTCGAGGACACCCCGTTCTGGACGAATCGGGAGGCCGTCCGCGTCACGGACCTGCCGACCTCGCTGATCGTCATCGGCGGCGGCGCGATCGGTGTCGAGCTGGCCCAGGCGTTCTCGCGATTCGGGGTCCAGGTCACCATCGTCGAGGCGGCGCCGCGCGTCCTCGCCCCCGAGGAACCCGAGGCGAGTGCCCTGGTCACGCGGTTGCTCGAGAGTGAGGGAATCCGGGTGATCGTCGGCGCGGAGATCCAGCAGGTGGGCCACGACGGAGCATTCACCGTCACGGTCGGCGGAGAGGAGCTCAGGTCCGAGCAGCTCCTGCTGGCCACCGGCCGGCGCAACAACCTGGCCGACGTCGGGCTGGACACAGTGGGCCTCGACCCCGCGGCCAAGGTGCTGGACGTCGACGAGTGGATGCGCGCCGGCGAACGGCTGTGGGGGATCGGCGACATCACCGGCAAGGGTGCCTTCACCCACGTGTCGATGTACCAGGCCGACGTCGCGGCCCGCGACATCCTCGGACAGGGCGGCTCACCCGCCGACCACCGCGCCGTCTCGCGGGTCACCTTCTCCGACCCGGAGGTGGGATCCGTCGGGCTGACCGAGCAGGCGGCCCGAGATCGGGGCGGCGACATCCGCACGGGTCTCTCCGAGGACTTCGGCGCTCGTGGATGGATCGCGAAGGCCGATGGACTGGTCAAGCTGGTCGCCGACGGTGAACTCCTCGTCGGCGCCACGTCGGTCGGGCCGTCGGGTGGGGAGGTGCTGTCGATGCTGGCCGCGGCGGTTCATGCCAAGATCCCGGTCGAGACCCTGAAGACGATGCACTTCGCCTACCCGACCTTCCACCGCGCGGTGATGACAGCACTGGCCGACCTGTGAGCCGCGCCCTCCGTCGGTGACTGCGTTCCGACGGCGCTGGCCGACCCGCCCTCGTTGCGGTGGGCGAGGCCGACCCCCTGCGCAGCGCCAGCACCCGGCCTCGACCGGCGTGTCCCAGGTCATGTCCACGGTGGGTGGGCCGCGGCGGAGAACGGTCGGGCTGGTGCTAGAGTTCGAGCCGTTCGACATCCTTTAACGAGCCGTCCCGTGAGGCGGAGAAGGAGGTCAAGCGGCCTGTGCCCACGCACCAGCCCGACCCCGAGACGACCAGTCCCCGTTCCGGCTCCGCCGACGAGGGACCCAGCGATCCGGGCACCACGGACCTGGGGAACGTCGTCCTCGACGCCCGTGACATCTCCCGGGCCCTGACCCGGATCTCCCACGAGATCCTCGAGCGCAACAAGGGTCCCGAAGACCTGGTGCTGCTCGGGCTCCACACCCGCGGCGTGCCGTTGGCCAGGCGCATCGGCGAGCGCATCACCTCGGTGGAGGGCACTCCCGTCGCGGTCGGTTCGCTGGACGTGACGATGTACCGCGACGACCTCCGGTCTCAGCCCACCAGGGGTCCGCAGAAGACCGCTCTCCCGTCCACCGGCATCGACGGTCGCACGGTCGTGCTCGTCGACGACGTGCTCTTCTCCGGTCGCACGATCCGGGCCGCGCTCGATGCGCTGAACGACCTCGGCCGGCCCGCCGCCGTACGCCTGGCGGTGCTGGTCGACCGCGGGCACCGCGAGCTCCCGATCCGGGCCGACCACGTCGGCAAGAACCTGCCCAGCGCCCGCAGTGAACGGGTCAGCGTCAGGCTGGACGAGATCGACGGACGCGACGAGGTCCGCATCTCCCAGATCGGAGCATCCGCGTGAAGCACCTGCTCAGCATCGACGACCTCAGCGTCGACGACATCCAGACGCTCTTCGAGACCGCTGGCGAGATGCACGACGTGCAGCGCCGGCAGGTCAAGAAGCTGCCCGCACTGCGCGGTCGCACGGTGATCAACCTCTTCTTCGAGGACTCCACCCGAACCCGTTCCAGCTTCGAGATCGCGGGGAAGTGGCTCTCCGCCGACACCATCAACATCACCGGGAAGGGCTCATCGACCTCCAAGGGCGAGAGCCTGCGTGACACGGTCCTCACCGTCTGCGCGATGGGAGTCGACGCCCTGGTGATGCGGCACTCCGCGAGCGGGGCCGCCAAGCAGGTCAGTGAATGGGTGGATGCGTCGGTCATCAACGCCGGTGACGGCACCCACGAGCATCCCACCCAGGCGTTGCTCGACGCCTACACGCTGCAGCGCCGACTCGGCCCTCTCGAGGGCCGCCACGTCGCCGTCGTCGGAGACCTCACCCACAGCCGGGTCTTCCGCAGCAACGTCCAGTGCCTGACCAAGCTGGGCGCCGAGGTCACCGTGGTCGCCCCGCCGACCCTGATGCCCAGCGGCGTGGAGGCCTGGTCGAAGTCGGCCGGGTTCACCACGTCCTACGACCTCGACGACGTCTTGCCGAGCGTGGATGCGGTGATGATGCTGCGGGTGCAGCGCGAGCGGATGGCCGGTGGCTTCTTCCCCAGCCCGCGCGAGTACACCGTCGGCTACGGGCTGACCCGCAGCCGCCTGGCCACGCTCAAGCCGGACACCCCGATCTGCCACCCGGGACCGATGAACCGTGGCCTCGAGATCGCGCCCGAGGCCGCGGACGCCGCGGCCAGCGCGGTGCTGGACCAGGTCTCCGCCGGAGTCGCCGTCCGGATGTCCGTGCTCTACCACCTGCTTGCCGGAGAGGAAACTGCATGAGCAGCGACAAGCTCGTCATCAAGGGAGCCTCCCTGCTCGGCGACAAGACCACTGACCTGCTGGTCGAGGGCGGGGTCATCCGCGAGATCGGCAAGGTGTCCGACAAGGGCGCCCGAGTCGTCGACGCCGACGGACTCGTGGCGCTGCCCGGTCTGGTCGACCTGCACACCCACCTGCGCGAGCCCGGTCGCGAGGACGCCGAGACGATCCTCACCGGGTCGCAGGCGGCCGCGGTCGGCGGGTTCACCGCGGTGCTGGCGATGGCCAACACCAACCCGGTCACGGACACCGCCGAGAGCGCCGAGCGGGTCCTCGACCTGGGCCGCGCGGCCGGCATCGTCGACGTCCACCCGGTCGGCGCCGTCACCCGCGGTCTCGCCGGAGAAGAGCTCGCCGAGCTGGGCCTGATGGCCCGCAGCCGCGCCAGGGTGCGGGTGTTCTCCGACGACGGCAGGTGCGTCGCCGATCCCCGCGTGATGCGTCGCGCCCTGGAGTACGTCAAGGCGTTCGGCGGCGTGATCAGCCAGCACTCCCAGGACCCTGACCTCGCCGGCGGGGGAGCCTGCTGCCACGAGGGCGAGCTGTCGGGTCGACTCGGCCTGCCGGGCTGGCCGGGGATCGCCGAGGAGGTGATCGTCGCCCGTGACGTGATGCTGGCCCGGCACACGGGTTCGCGGGTGCACGTCGCCCACGTCTCCACAGCCGGATCGGTCGAGGTGATCCGCTGGGCCAAGGCGCAGGGGATCGACGTGACGGCCGAGGTCACCCCGCACCACCTGCTGCTGACCACGGACCTGCTGGCCGGCTACGACCCGACCTACAAGGTCAACCCACCGCTGCGCCCGGCCGAGGACGTCGAGGCGCTGCGCCAGGCACTGGCCGACGGGACCATCGACGCGGTGGCCACCGACCACGCCCCGCACGCCCGGCACGACAAGGAGCACGCCTTCGTCGATGCGGCCTTCGGCATGCTCGGCCTCGAGACCGCGCTTGCGGTGGTCAACACGGTGATGCGCGGCAACGACCTGCTCGACTGGGCCGGTGTCGCGAAGGTGATGGCCAGCAACCCGGCCCGCATCGCGGGGCTCGACGACCAGGGCCACGCCATCGAGGTCGGCGCCCCCGCCAACCTCACCCTCATCGATCCCGACGCCCAGGTCATCGTCGACCGGGACGCGTCGGTCTCGCTCTCCCGCAACAACCCCTGGCACGGACGCACCCTCACCGGTGCGGTGCAGGCGACGCTGCTCCGCGGCGTTCCCACTGTCCTGGAAGCCGGGCTGACCATGGAAAGCAGGCTCGTATGACTGGCTCAACCACCGGCGCACTCCTCGTCCTCGAGGACGGCCGGGTCTTCCGCGGCGAGTCCTACGGGGCCACCGGGGAGACGTTCGGCGAAGCGGTGTTCTCCACCGGCATGACCGGCTACCAGGAGACGCTCACCGACCCGTCCTACCACCGCCAGGTGGTCGTGATGACCGCTCCGCACATCGGCAACACCGGGGTCAACGACGACGACCGCGAGTCGAAGCGGATCTGGGTCGCCGGCTACGTCGTCCGCGATCCCGCCCGCGTGCCCTCGAACTGGCAGTCCGTGCGCAGCCTCGACGAGGAGCTCACGGAGCAGGGAGTCGTCGGCATCTCCGGCATCGACACGCGCGCGCTCACCCGGCACCTGCGTGAGCGAGGCGCCATGCGGGTGGGCATCTCCTCGACCGAGACCGACCCCGACGCCCTGCTCCAGCGGGTCCTGGCAGCCGGAGAGATGAAGGGCGCCGAGCTGTCCGACGAGGTCTCCACCCGTGAGGCGTACGTCGTCCCAGCGGTCGGCGAGAAGAGGTTCACCGTCGCCGCCCTCGACCTGGGCATCAAGGCGAACACCCCACGGATGATGAGCGAGCGTGGCATCGAGGTGCACGTGCTCCCGGCCACCTCCTCCCTCGAGGAGGTCAACGCGGTCAGCCCCGACGGGTTGTTCTTCTCCAACGGACCCGGTGACCCCGCGGCCACGACCGGCCAGGTCGAGCTGCTCAAGGGCGCGCTGGCCCAGGGCCTGCCCTACTTCGGCATCTGCTTCGGCAACCAGCTCTTCGGTCGCGCGCTCGGCTTCGGCACCTACAAGCTGAAGTACGGCCACCGCGGCATCAACCAGCCGGTGATGGACCGGACGACGAACAAGGTCGAGGTCACCGCCCACAACCACGGGTTCGCCGTGGACGCACCACTCGAGGGCAGCACCAGGACGGAGTTCGGTGACGCCACCGTCTCCCACGTGTGCCTCAACGACGATGTCGTCGAGGGCCTCGAGCTGCGTGACGACGCCGGCACGCTGAAGAGCTTCTCCGTCCAGTACCACCCCGAGGCCGCCGCCGGCCCCCACGACGCGGCGTACCTCTTCGATCGTTTTGTCGACCTGATGGAGTCCTCGGTTTCGAGACGGTCGCAGAGCGACCTCCTCAACCAGCGGACAGAAGAGGAAGCCTGAGATGCCGAAGCGTGAAGACATCAAGTCGGTCCTGGTCATCGGCTCCGGGCCGATCATCATCGGCCAGGCCTGCGAGTTCGACTACTCGGGCACCCAGGCGTGCCGGGTGCTCAAGGCCGAGGGCCTGCGGGTGATCCTGGTCAACTCCAACCCGGCCACGATCATGACCGACCCCGAGTTCGCCGACGCGACGTACGTCGAGCCGATCACCGCCGAGTACGTCGAGAAGGTGATCGCCAAGGAACGCCCCGACGCGCTGCTGGCCACCCTCGGCGGGCAGACCGCCCTCAACTGTGCGGTCGCACTCGACAAGGCCGGCATCCTTGAGAAGTACGACGTCGAGCTGATCGGCGCCAGCATCGAGGCCATCGACCGCGGCGAGAACCGCCAGGTGTTCAAGAAGATCGTCGACGACCTGGGCGGTGAGTCCGCGAAGTCCGTGATCTGTCACTCCGTCGAGGACCTGCTCGCCGGCGCCGAGGAGCTCGGCTACCCGATGGTGGTCCGCCCGTCGTTCACCATGGGTGGCACCGGCTCGGGCATGGCCTACGACGAGGCCGACCTGCGTCGCATCGGTGGGTCCGGCCTGGCTGCCAGCCCGACCACCGAGGTGCTCCTCGAGGAGTCGATCCTCGGGTGGAAGGAGTACGAGCTCGAGGTCATGCGCGACACCGCGGACAACGTGGTGATCATCTGCTCGATCGAGAACCTCGACCCGATGGGTGTGCACACGGGTGACTCGATCACCGTTGCCCCGGCGATGACGCTCACCGACCGCGAGTACCAGAAGATGCGCGACCTCGCGATCGGCATCATCCGTGAGGTCGGCGTCGACACCGGCGGCTGCAACATCCAGTACGCCGTCAACCCGGCCGACGGTCGACTGATCGTCATCGAGATGAACCCGCGGGTCTCCCGCTCGAGCGCGCTGGCCTCCAAGGCGACCGGCTTCCCGATCGCCAAGATCGCCGCGAAGGTGGCCATCGGCTACACCCTCGACGAGATCCCCAACGACATCACCGAGCAGACCCCGGCCAGCTTCGAGCCCAGCCTCGACTACGTCGTGGTGAAGGTCCCGCGCTTCGCGTTCGAGAAGTTCCCCGGCGCGGACCCGGTGCTGACCACGCACATGAAGTCGGTCGGCGAGGCGATGGCCATCGGGCGCAACTTCACCGAGGCGCTGCAGAAGGCGCTGCGCTCCCTGGAGAGCAAGGACGCGGTCTTCGACTGGACCCACCGCTGGGTGGAGCTCGACAAGAGTGCTCTCCTGGAGGAGATCAAGGTGCCCCACGACGGGCGCCTGCGCAAGGTGATGGACGCGATCCGTGCCGAGGCGACCGCGGAGGAGCTCTTCGAGGCGACCAAGATCGACCCGTGGTTCCTCGACCAGCTGATGCTGATCAACGAGGTGGCGGCCGAGATCGCCGACGCCGAGGGGCTCGAGCCGGCGTTGCTGCGCAAGGCCAAGCGGCACGGCTTCTCCGACGCCCAGATCGGCAGGATCCGCAACATGAGCACCGACGTGGTCCGTGGCGTCCGCCACGCGCTCGGCGTCCGCCCCGTGTTCAAGACCGTCGACACCTGCGCCGCTGAGTTCGCCGCCGCGACGCCGTACTACTACTCCTCCTACGACGAGGAGAGCGAGGTGCTGCCGCGCGAGAAGGAAGCGGTGATCATCCTCGGCTCGGGCCCGAACCGGATCGGCCAGGGCATCGAGTTCGACTACTCGTGCGTGCACGCCAGCCTGGCGCTCAGCGAGGCCGGGTACGAGACGATCATGGTCAACTGCAACCCCGAGACCGTCTCCACCGACTACGACACCTCCGACCGGCTCTACTTCGAGCCGCTCACCCTCGAGGACGTGCTCGAGATCGTCGACGCGGAGCGCGCCGCCGGACCCGTCGCGGGGGTCATCTGCCAGCTCGGCGGGCAGACGCCGCTCGGCCTGGCCCGGGGCCTGGAGGAGGCCGGCGTGAAGATCGTCGGCACCTCCCCGGCGGCGATCGACCTGGCCGAGGAGCGCGGGGCCTTCGGTCGGGTGCTGGCCGAGGCCAACCTGCCGGCCCCCAAGCACGGCACCGCCACGTCGTTCCCGCAGGCCAAGCAGATCGCCGAGGAGATCGGCTACCCGGTGCTGGTTCGCCCGTCCTACGTCCTCGGTGGCCGGGGCATGGAGATCGTCTACGACGACGACGCGCTCGAGGCCTACCTCGCGAAGTACGTCGCCAACGGGCTGATCAACGAGAAGCAGCCGGTCCTCGTCGACCGCTTCCTCGACGACGCGGTCGAGATCGACGTCGACGCGCTCTTCGACGGCGAGGAGCTCTTCCTCGGCGGCGTGATGGAGCACATCGAGGAGGCCGGGATCCACTCCGGCGACTCCTCCTGCGCCCTGCCGCCGATCACCCTGGGCAGCTCGGAGGTGCAGCGGATCCGCGAGTCCACCGAGGCGATCGCCCGGGGAGTGGGAGTGCGCGGCCTGCTCAACATCCAGTACGCGATGGCCTCCGACGTGCTCTACGTGCTCGAGGCCAACCCACGTGCCTCGCGCACCGTCCCGTTCGTGTCCAAGGCCACCGCCACCCCGTTGGCCAAGGCGGCCTCACGGGTCATGCTCGGCGCCACCATCGCCGACCTGCGCGCCGAGGGCATGCTCCCGGCCGAGGGCGACGGCGGTCACCTGCCCGACGGGTCCCCGATCGCGGTCAAGGAGGCCGTGATGCCGTTCAACCGGTTCCGGATGCCCGACGGCAGTGTCGTCGACGCGGTGCTCGGCCCGGAGATGCGCTCGACCGGCGAGGTGATGGGCTTCGACGCCAACTTCGGCACCGCCTTCGCCAAGGCCGAGACCGCGGCCTACGGCTCCCTCCCGCTGGGTGGCAAGGTCTTCGTCTCGGTCGCCAACCGCGACAAGCGCCACATGATCTTCCCGATCAAGCAGCTCTCGGAGATGGGCTTCGAGATCCTTGCGACCGCAGGAACGGCGGAGGTGCTGCGCCGCAACGGGGTCACGGCGTCGGTGGTGCGCAAGCACGCGGAGGGCACGTCCCCGGAGGGCGAGAAGACCATCGTCGGCCGGATCCTCGACGGCGAGATCGACCTGGTCGTGAACACGCCGCACGGCACCACCAGTGGTGGTTCGCCGCGCGTCGACGGCTACGAGATCCGGACGGCGGCGATCCTCACCGACATCCCGTGCGTCACCACCGTGCAGGGTCTCGGCGCCGCGGTGCAGGGCATCGAGGCAATGAAGCGCGGCGAGATCGGCGTCCGCAGCCTGCAGGAGTGGGCCGAGCACACCTCGCGCGGCCAGGTGTCATGACGGTCTACCACCACCTGTTCGACCACGTCCTCACCCGGACCGACCCGGAGCGGGCGCACCACGCCGCATTCCGGGCGATCCGGGTGGCGTCTCCGGTGACCAGGGCGGCCAGTCGTCGCGTCGCCCGGGGTGAGCCTGTGCAGGCGATGGGGCTGTGCTTCCCCAACGTGCTCGGCCTGGCCGCCGGCTTCGACAAGAACGCGGTCGGCATCGATGCCCTCGCCGCGCTCGGGTTCGGCCACGTCGAGATCGGCACGGTCACGGGTGAGCCCCAACTGGGCAATCCCAGGCCGCGTCTGTTCCGGTTGCCCGAGGACCGCGCCGTGGTCAACCGGATGGGCTTCAACAACGAGGGCGCCGAGGCGGTGGCGCAACGGTTGCAGGCTCGTGGCGCAAGAGTTGCCCGTTCGCGCAGCAACGACCGCGCGTTCGCGCGGACGGTGCTCGGGGTGAACATCGGCAAGACCAAGGTGGTGCCCGACGACGACCAGGCCGCCGTCGTGGCGGACTACGAGAAGTCCACGGGGCTGCTGGCGCCCCACGCCGACTACTTCGTGGTCAACGTCAGCTCGCCGAACACACCGGGCCTGCGCAACCTGCAGGCCGTCGAGAAGCTCGAACCCCTGTTGCAGGCCGTACGCCGGCGAGCCGACGCGGTGACCGCCTCACGGCTCCCGCTGCTCGTCAAGATCGCCCCCGACCTGGCTGACGACGACGTCGCCGCGGTGGCCGACCTGGCCGTCGCCATCGGGCTCGACGGCATCATCGCCACCAACACCACGATCTCGCGCGACGGCCTGAGCAGCCCCGCCGACCGGGTGGTCGAGATCGGAGCCGGAGGACTCTCCGGCCGACCACTGAGCGAGCGCTCCCTCGACGTGCTGCGCCAGCTGCGCAGCCGGGTGGGTGACGACCTCACCCTGATCGGCGTCGGCGGGGTCACCACCGTCGATGACGCGCGCCAGCGTCTCGCCGCCGGTGCGGACCTGCTCCAGGGCTACACCGCCTTCGTCTACGAGGGGCCACTGTGGCCCGCGCGGATCCTGAGGGGGCTGGCCACCCGATGACCGATGACCGTGGGCCCGTGCACGTGACCGGACGCGTCCTCACGGTGAAGAAGGTGGGTGCCTACCGTCACCTGACGGTGGCCGCGCCCGGCATCGCCGAGCGGTTCCGGCCCGGCACCTTCGTCGCGGTCACGGTCGGAGACCTCACCCCGCGCACCCACCTGGCCCGACGCAGCCTGTGGATCACCGGGGTCAGGCCCACCGGGGCCCACGGCGCCACCGTCGAGATGGTGGTCGAGGCCAACGGGGTCGGCACGCAGTGGCTGGCCGGCCTGGCCCAGGACGACCACCTGGAGATGACCGGCCCACTCGGTCGCCCCTTCGCACTGCCGAAGGAGTCCGTGGCCTGCCTGCTGGTGGGTGAGGGCTACTCGGCCGGCGTGCTGTTCCCGTTGGCCGAGCGCCTGCGGGAACGCTCCTGCGTGGTCACCATGCTGCTCGGAGCCACCGACGAGCCGCACCTGCTGGGGGCGCTCGACGCGCGTCGATCCGCGCGGTCGGTCTCCGTGGTCACCGGCGACGGCTCGGTCGGACGCCGCGGCACCCTGGCCGAGGCGCTGCCCGAGCTGCTCGCCTCCACCGGCGCCGACGTGGTCTACGGGGCCGGGTCGATCCCCACCCTCCATGCGGTCGCCGCCGCGGCAGAGCACCACGGTGCGTGGAGCCAGGTGGCCGTCCAGGTGGCACAGCCGTGTGGCACCGGCCTCTGCCAGGGATGCCCGTTGCCCGTGGTCGGCGAGGACGGCGTCGGCCGGGTCGTGCGCGCCTGCGCCGAAGGTCCGGTGATCCGCGGTGACCGGGTCCGTTGGACGGAGCTGGTGTCGCCGTGAACCTCGGGAACCCCGTGATGATCGCCTCCGGTTGCGGAGGAACCGGGCGCGAGCTCGACGGACTCGGTGTGCTCGACGCCGTCGGTGCCTTCGTCACCCGCACCATCACCCTCGACAGCCGGGTCGGAGGTGCCGCCCCCCGGGTCGCCGAGTCGCCCTCCGGCCTGGTCCATGCGATCGGCCTGCAGAACCCGGGGATCGACCAGTTCCTCACGCGCGAGCTGCCGTGGTTGGCAGCCCGCAAGGTGCCCACCCACGTGTCGATCGCCGGCGCGACCCTGGGGGAGCACGTCGACCTGGCCCGTCGCCTCGGACAGTCACCCGGAGTCTCCGGGATCGAGGTCAACCTCTCCGCGCCCGACGCGTCGGTGTGGGGGTTGTTCGACGCACAGGAGCCCTTCCAGGCCGCCCGCGTCGTGGCCGCCGTACGCCGTGACCTGCCGCGCGGCATCGCGGTCCATGCCAAGCTCGCGCCGGACCTGAGCCGTGTCGTGGAGGCGGCCCGAGCCGTCGTCGAGGCCGGGGCCGACGCGGTGGTGCTGGTCAACGCAGCACCCGCGCTGCTGGCCGACGGACGCACCGGCGGACTGAGCGGCCCGGCGATCCGGCCGCTTGCGCTGCGCTGCGTCCACGAGGTCCACTCGGCCCTGACCGACCTCCCCGTCATCGGTGCCGGTGGCATCGTCGAGACCTCCGACGCACGCGAGTTCCTCGCCGCAGGGGCCGCCGCGGTGCAGATCGGCACGGCCCTGTTGCACGACCCGACCACCGCCGCCCGCATCGCGGCCGACCTTGGAGGAGAGACCCCTTGAGCAACACCACCTTCGGTGCCCGGTTCCGCGCCGCGATCGAACGGCACGGCCCCGTGTGCGTCGGCATCGACCCGCACGCCGAGCTGCTGCGGGCCTGGGGCCTCGATGACGACGTGGCCGGGCTCGAACGCTTCGCGCTGACCGTCGTGGAGGCCGTTGCCGGTGAGGTCGCCGTGGTCAAGCCCCAGTCGGCGTTCTACGAGCGCCACGGCAGTCGTGGTGTCGCCGTCCTGGAGAAGGTGATGGAGCAGGCCCGAGCCGCAGGGATCCTGGTGCTGCTCGACGTCAAGCGCGGCGACATCGGCTCCACCTCGCAGGCCTACGCCGATGCCTACCTCGAGCGCACCTCTCCGCTCTTCGCCGACGCCATCACCGCCAGTCCCTACCTCGGCTTCGGCTCGCTCACGCCGATGATCGACACCGCGCTGCGCAACGACGCCGGCGTCTTCGTGCTGGCCCTGACCTCCAACAAGGAGGCACCCGCGGTGCAGCACGCAGTCGACGCCGACGGCCGCACCGTGGCCGGTTCCGTGCTCGAGTCCCTGCGTGGGCTCAACGCCGGCGCGGACCCCCTCGGCTCCATCGGTGCGGTGGTCGGAGCCACGATCGGCGACGTGGGGGAGAGCTTCGACTTCAACGGACCGATCCTGGTCCCCGGTGTCGGCGCGCAGGGCGGCACCGTTGCCGACGTACGCCGCATCTTCGGCGCTGCCGCCGCCAACGTCACGCCGAGCAGCTCGCGCGCCCTGCTCGGGCAGGGCCCCAGCATCCCCGGTCTGCGCGAGGCTGCCCGGCGGGCCAACGACGAGTTCCGGGGGCTGGTCGCGCGATGAAGGCGGTCGTCGCGCTCCTCCTGGCGCTGCTGCTGCCGTTGGCCGGCTGTTCACAGAGCCGGGAGGACGTTCGCGACGACTACTGCGCCCAGGTCAAGGAGGACGGGCCCGACCTGATCCGCATCTCCGACGAGGCAGGAGCCGAGGCCTTCGAGCAGATGCTGCCGACCTTGGAGGGGTTGGCAGAGAAGTCTCCCCAGGACCTCCAGGACGAGTGGCAGGTCTATCTCAATGCGTTGCGTGGTTGGCGCGATGCCCTCGAGAAGTCGGGGGTGGAGGCCTCCGACCTGGCCGGCGGGATGCCCGAGGACCTGGGCCGCGAGGACAAGCGCCGGATCCGTGGAGCAGCGACGGTGCTGCGCAGCCAGCAGGTCTCGGCCGCGTCGTCCGGGATCGAGCAGCACGCACTGGACGTGTGCGGAACAGCCCTGCTCTGAGCGCGACGAGATTCGTCGGCACCCGTGATCGAGGACCCAGCGTTGCCGTTCGTCGGGGGCTGTGACTACATTGACCACACATCCGCCTGCGCACGATTGACGAGGATCCGCACCCGTGGCCCTGCCCCCACTCACTCCTGAACAACGCCAGGCTGCCCTGGACAAGGCTGCCAGCTCCCGTCGGGAACGTGCCGAGGTGAAGAACCGCCTCAAGAACTCCGGAGCCTCGATCATCGAGGTGGTCCGCGAGGGCCAGACCAACGAGGTCATCGGCAAGATGCGGGTCATCGACCTGCTGCAGTCGATGCCCGGTCTCGGGAAGGTGCGGGCACGCCAGCTGATGGAGCGTCTCAACATCGCTGAGAGCCGCCGCGTCCGCGGGCTCGGCGTGAAGCAGGTGGCAGCCCTCGAGGCCGAGTTCTCCGCACGTGGCTGACGAGTCGACCGCGAGCGCATCCAGCCGGTTGGTCGTCCTTGCCGGGCCGACCGCGGTCGGCAAGGGCACGGTGGCGGCGGTGATCCGTGACGACCACCCCGAGGTGTGGATCTCGGTCTCGGTGACCACCCGTGCTGCCCGCCCCGGTGAGGTCGACGGTGTCCACTACCACTTCGTCTCCGACGAGGAGTTCGACGCGATGATCGCGCACGACGAGCTGCTCGAGTGGGCCGTCGTGCACAAGGCCGCCCGCTACGGCACGCCGCGGCGTCCCGTCGAGCAGGCGTTGGCCGCCGGGAGGCCGGCCCTGCTCGAGATCGACCTGCAGGGTGCTCGTCAGGTCAAGGTCAACATGCCCGAGGCCCTGTTCGTGTTCCTCACGCCACCGTCCTGGGACGAGCTGGTGCGCCGCCTGGTCGGCCGGGGCACCGAGGACGAGCGGGAGCGTGAGCGCCGACTCGAGACCGCTCGCGTGGAACTGGCTGCCGAGAGCGAGTTCGACATCACGATCGTGAACCGTGAAGTTCACGCTGCAGCCACCGAGTTGGTAGCATTGATGAAGGCTCCTCTGCGAGCCTGATCAACGATCAACCGGGCCCATCAACACTGGGCCCTCCTATCGACTACTTGTGAGGCGTGTGCGCGTGTCTGTCCCCACCGGCGAGGGTGTCACCAATCCCTCGATCGACGAACTGCTCACCAAGACGGACTCGAAGTACAAGCTGGTCCTCTACAGCGCCAAGCGGGCCCGTCAGATCAACGCCTACTACTCGCAGCTGGGCGAGGGCCTGCTCGAGTACGTCGGTCCCCTGGTCGACACCCACGTCCAGGAGAAGCCGCTGTCCATCGCCTTGCGCGAGATCAACGAGGACCTGCTGACCTGCGAAGACGTCGACCCGGCCGAGCTTGCCGCCGAGGAGGCCGCTGCCAAGGCTGCCGCGGCCGAGGCCGAGTCGAGCGTCTCCGAATAACGACGACACCCGGAGCTCCGATGACGGATCCCTTCGTGACCGGCTCCCACGACGACGTGGCCGCTTCCCCGACGGGGAGGCGGCCTCGTGTCGTCCTCGGAGTCAGCGGTGGCATCGCCGCCTACAAGGCCTGTGAGCTCCTGCGTCGCTTCACCGAGTCGGGCCACGACGTCACGGTGGTCCCCACGGCTGCCGCCCTCGAGTTCGTCGGTGCTCCCACCTGGGCGGCGCTGTCCGGCAAGCCGGTGGCCACTGACGTGTGGACCGGCGTGCATGCCGTGCCCCACGTCCGGATCGGCCAGGACGCCGACCTCGTCGTCGTCGCCCCGGCCACGGCCGACCTGGTCGCCAAGGCTGCCCACGGCCTGGCCGACGACTTGTTGACCAACACCCTGCTGACGGTGCGATGCCCCGTCGTGTTCGCCCCCGCGATGCACACCGAGATGTGGGAGCATCCCGCGACCGTCGCCAACGTGGCCACGCTGCGTGCACGCGGCGTGATCGTGGTCGAGCCCGACGAGGGCCGCCTGACCGGCAAGGACACCGGCAAGGGCCGCCTGCCCGACCCCGCGGAGATCTTCGAGCTCGCCGTCGACGTGCTCAACCGCGACGGCGCCGAGCTCGACCTCGCCGGTCGACGCGTGGTGGTCTCCGCCGGCGGCACCCGCGAGTACCTCGACCCGGTGCGCTTCCTGGGCAACCGCTCGTCGGGGCTGCAGGGCTACGCGCTGGCACGCACCGCCGCGGCCCGGGGAGCCGAGGTGACGCTGGTCGCGGCCAACGTCTCCCTGCCCGATCCGGCCGGGGTGAAGGTGGTGGCCGTCTCGACGACCGCCGAGCTCCGCGACGCCGTGGTGGCGGCGACCGCGACCGCCGACGCGGTGGTCATGGCTGCCGCGCCCGCCGACTTCCGGCCGACCTCGGTCAGCGACGCCAAGATCAAGAAGTCCGACGACGGCTCCGCGCCCAGCATCGAGCTGGTCCAGAATCCCGACATCCTCAAGCAGATCTCCCACGATCGCGCCCGCCCCGGCCAGGTGATCGTGGGATTCGCCGCAGAGACCGGTGACGCGTCGAGCTCGGTGCGTGAGCTGGCCGTCGCCAAGCTGGCCCGCAAGGGCTGCGACCTGCTGGTCGTCAACGACGTCAGCGGGGGAGCGGTGTTCGGCAGTCCCGACAACGAGGCCGTGATCCTCTCCACCTCGGGGGAGGCACGCCAGGTCCCCCGGGGCAGCAAGGGCGCACTCGCACACGCCATCTGGGACCAGGTGCTCACCCGTCTGCACTGAGCCCCGGGGCACGGACCCCTGAGACGGATGTCACGTAACTCGGGGGCTGGACTATCGTTTTTGAAGACACACCAACGATTCGGGAGTGAGATCCACTGTGGCTGGACGCCTTTTCACGTCGGAGTCGGTGACCGAGGGTCACCCCGACAAGATCGCTGACCAGATCAGCGACACCGTTCTTGACTACCTCATGGAGAACGACGCCGACAAGGAGAACCTGCGCGTCGCCGTGGAGACCCTGCTCACGACGGGGCTGGTCGTTGTCGCCGGAGAGGTGCGCACCAACGCCTACGCTCCTGTCGCCGAGCTGGTCCGCAAGAAGATCCTCGAGATCGGCTACGACCACTCCGACAAGGGCTTCGACGGCACCACGTGTGGCGTCCAGGTCGCGATCGGCGGCCAGTCGGTCGACATCGCGGCGGGCGTCGACGACGGGCACGAGTCGCGCGTCGGCTCGTCCGACGACGACCTCGACAAGCGCGGAGCCGGCGACCAGGGCCTGATGTTCGGCTACGCCTGCGACGACACCCCCGAGCTCTTCCCGCTGCCGATCAAGATCGCGCAGACGCTGTCGGAGAAGCTCTCCGAGGTGCGCAAGGACGGCACGCTGCCCTACCTACGTCCCGACGGCAAGACCCAGGTCACCATCGAGTACGACGCCGAGGGTCGGCCGGTGCGCATCGACACGGTCGTGCTCTCGACGCAGCACGCCGCCGAGATCGACCACCCCACCCTCGAGGGCGACATCAAGAAGCACGTCATCGACGCCGTGCTCCAGGGCTTCGACATCGACTCCAGCGACTACCGCATGCTGGTCAACCCGACCGGCAAGTTCGTGGTCGGTGGCCCGATGGGTGACGCCGGCCTGACCGGTCGCAAGATCATCGTCGACACCTACGGCGGCATGGCGCGTCACGGTGGTGGCGCGTTCTCCGGCAAGGATCCCTCCAAGGTCGACCGCTCCGCCGCCTACGCCACCCGCTGGGTGGCCAAGAACGTGGTGGCCGCCGGGCTGGCCAAGCGCTGCGAGGTGCAGGTCGCCTACGCCATCGGCAAGGCACACCCGGTCGGGGTCTTCATCGAGACCTTCGGCACCGGCACGGTCCCCGACGAGGACATCCAGAAGGCGGTGCTCGAGGTCTTCGACCTGCGTCCCGCCGCGATCATCCGTGACCTCGACCTGCTGCGCCCGATCTATGCCAAGACGGCCGCCTACGGTCACTTCGGTCGCGAGCTCCCCGAGTTCACCTGGGAGCGCACCGACCGTGCCGACGCCCTGAAGGCCGCCGCCACCGCCTGACCCGCTCGTCCCGCTTCCCCGGACACCCGGGGAAACAGGTGCTCCCCGGCCGAGATCTCGGCCGGGGAGTTCTGGTTCCGGCCGGGGAGACGTGCCCGTCCGGCCACCCAGGCCGACAGTCAGCGGTGGAGTCGCGGCCCCCGGGGCCAGAACATCATCAGTGTCCGCGGTTGCTGGTAGGAATGGCCCCGATGACCAACCCGACGTACGACGACTCCGCCGGGCAGCCCGAGCTGCTGCCGGGCCTGGTCCGTGCCCGTGCGCGCAGGGGGAAGACCTCGGCGAAGAGGCCGGAGGCCACGCTGGCCAGCGTCGCCCCCGTGGCCCAGGTGCTGGTGGACATCCCCTTGGCACACCTCGACCGCGAGTTCGACTACGCCGTCCCGGAGTCCATGGCCGAGACAGCCGTGCCCGGGGCGCGGGTCAAGGTCCGGTTCGCCGGACAGGACGTCGATGCGTTCGTGCTCTCTCGCTCCGACGCGAGCGAGCACGCCGGCCGCCTCCAGCCGTTGCGGCGGGTGGTCAGCGCGGAGCCCGTGCTGAGCCAAGAGGTCGCCGCCCTCAGCCGTGCGGTGGCGCAGCGGTATGCCGGCAGCCGCGCGGACGTGCTCCGGTTGGCGGTCCCCCCGCGGCACGCGACCACCGAGAAACATCCGAGCACACCCGCCCCGCCGTTCGCGGCACGGCACGACGACGCGACCGCAGCGTGGCGGGAGGACACCCACGGAGCCGCGTTCGTGGAGGGCCTGGCCGCTGGTCGATCACCGCGAGCCGTCTGGTCCGCGGGCCCCGGCACCGACTGGCCACGGCGCCTCGCCCACGCTGCGGCGGCGACCCACGCCAGCGGCAGGGGAGCCATCCTGTGCGTGCCCGACGGGAAGGACCTGGCTCGTGTCGACCAGGCGCTGACGCAGCTGCTCGGCTCAGGGCACCACGTGGCGCTGAGCGCGGAGAGCGGTCCGTCCGCTCGCTACCGCGACTTCCTCGCCATCTCCCGTGGTTCGACCAGGATCGTGGTCGGCACCCGGGCCGCCGTCTTCGCCCCTGTCCACCACCTCGGCCTGCTGGCGATCTGGGACGACGGCGACGACCTCTATGCCGAGCCTCGCGCGCCCTATCCGCACACCCGGGAGGTGCTCCTCCTGCGGGCGGAGGCCGAGAAGGCCGCCGTGCTGGTGGCGGGGTTCGCCCGCACCGTCGAGGCCGAGTACCTCCTCTCCACGGGGTGGGCCGCCGAGATCGCGCCCTCCCGCGGAGCGATCCGTGACCACCTCACGGTCTCGGTCACCGGGGCGACCGACCGTGAGCTGGAACGCGACCCGATGGCCCGGTCGACCCGCTTCCCGGCCCGCGCGTTCGAGGCGATCCGAGCCGGCTTGACCCGTGGGGGACCCGTTCTGGTCCAGACACCGCGCGCCGGGTACGCAGCGAGTCTCGCCTGTGAGCGCTGTCGCACGCCCGCCAGGTGCACGAGCTGCCGGGGCCCGCTGCGCATCACCGGCAACGCACGCCCTCCGTCGTGCTCGTGGTGCGGCGTCGACCACGCCGGTTTCGCGTGCCCGACGTGTGGTCACCACGGGCTGCGAGCGCCCGTGCGCGGGGATGCCCGCACGGCCGAGGAGCTGGGCCGCACGTTCTCGAGCGTGGTCGTGCGCACCTCCAGCGGAGACCGCGTGCTCACGGAGGTGGGGGACAAGCCGGCCATCATCGTCGCCACCCCGGGGGCGGAGCCGGTGGCCGAGGGCGGCTACGCCGCGGTGGTGCTCCTCGACACCTGGCTGGCACTGGGGCGGCTCGACCTGCGCACCGGGGAGGAGGCGCTGCGGCGGTGGATGAACGCGGCCGCGCTCAGTCGGCAAGGTGGGCACGTGGTGGCGGTCGGTGATCCAGCCGAGCCCCCGCTCCAGGCGCTCGTCCGGTGGGACGCCGGCGGGTTCGCCCGTCGGGAGATGGACGAGCGACGGTCGGCCCACCTGCCGCCGGCCAGCCGGCTGGCGACGATCACCGGGAGTCCCGGGGCCGTCGATGACGTCCTGACCCTGCTCGACGCTCCCGCCGCCACCGAGGTGCTGGGACCCATCCCGGTCGAGACCCGCGAGGGCACGCCGACGGAGTCCCGGGTGGTGCTCCGCGCGCCCCGGCAGAGCGGCAACGCCCTCAGCGAGGCGCTCGGCGAGCTGCAGCGCCTGCGCTCGGCCCGCAAGCTGGATCCGGTCAGGGTGCAGGTCGACCCGCCGAGCCTGTGAGCCGGCAGCCAGGACCCGTCCGGCATGCCTCGCCACGGCTCGGTGCCCAGAGGCCTTCTAGACTGTCCCGCGCACTCGACCGCTAGGAGAACCGTGGCCATCCAGCCGATCCGCCTCTTCGGAGACCCGATCCTGCGCAGCCGCGCGATCGAGGTCACCACCTTCGACAAGGAGCTCCGCACCCTGGTCTCGGACCTGACGGACACCATGCTCGACGCACCCGGAGCCGGACTGGCCGCTCCCCAGATCGGGGTCGGCCTGCGGGTGTTCACGTGGAACGTGGACGGCGAGGTCGGCCACCTGGTCAACCCGACCCTCGAGCTCTCCGAGGAGCAACAGCTCGGTGCGGAGGGATGCCTCTCCTTGCCCAACCTGACCTATGACTGCCTGCGCGCGCTGTCGGTCGTCGCCAACGGGTTCGACATGCACGGCGAGCCGGTCACCATCAGCGGCTCCGAGCTGCTCGCTCGCGCGATCCAGCACGAGACCGACCACCTCGACGGCGTGCTCTTCATCGACAAGCTCGACGTCGAGGCCCGCAAGCACGCGATGCGCACCATCCGTGAGTCCGACTGGTTCGGTCTCGAGAAGCCCACGGTCAAGGTCTCACCCCACCCCACGAACGGATTCGGATTCTGATGCGCGTCGTGTTCGCCGGCACCCCCGAGGTCGCGCTCCCGGCCCTCGACGCCATCGCCGAGTCCCCGCACGAGCTGGTCGGCGTGGTGACTCGACCCGACGCTCCGTCCGGTCGCGGACGCAAGCTGGTCGCCTCACCCGTCGCCCAGCGGGCCGAGGAGCTCGGCGTCCCCGTGCTGAAGCCGGAGCACCCACGCGACCCCGACTTCCAGGCCGCGCTCAGGGCCCTCGAACCCGACTGTTGCCCGGTGGTGGCCTACGGAGCGCTGCTGCCGCAGTCGGCGCTCGACATCCCCGAGCACGGCTGGGTCAACCTGCACTTCTCCCTCCTCCCCGCGTGGCGGGGTGCAGCGCCGGTGCAGCACTCGATCTGGGCCGGCGACGAGATGACGGGTGCCACCACGTTCCGCATCGTGAAGGCACTCGACGCAGGACCCACCTTCGGCGTGATGACCGAGTCCGTCCGCCCCACCGACACCGCCGGAGACCTGCTGGGCCGGTTGGCGGAGGGCGGTGCCAGCCTCCTGGTTGCGACGCTCGACGGAATCGCCGACGGCGCGATCGAGGCCCGTGAGCAGAGCGACGAGGGGGTCAGCTTCGCCCCCAAGATCCTCGTCGAGGACGCTGCCATCGACTGGACCGAGCCAGCCATCCGCGTCGACCGCCGGATCCGGGCCTGCACGCCCGGGCCCGGCGCCTGGTCGACCCACGAGGGGGAACGGATCAAGATCGGTGCGGTGCGCATCGACGACACCCACGAGCGCCTCGAACCCGGCGTGCTCGCGGTGAGCAAGAACGCGGTGCACGTCGGCACCGGCACCGAGCCGGTGAAGCTGGGCGAGGTCAAGGCGTTCGGCAAGAAGCTGATGAGTGCTGCCGACTGGGCCAGGGGCGTGCGCCTCGAGGCCGGCACCCGTTTCGGCGACGCGTGAGGACGGTTACGGTCACTCCCATGACCAGTCGCAAGGCGACACCCGACGACATCTCCGACATCTGCCTCGCCCTGCCCGAGGTGGAGCTCGGCACGTCATGGGGCGACCGGCCGACCTACAAGGTGCCCCGGGGCGACAAGGGCAAGGGATTCCTGCTCCACCGGAGGGCGCACAGGAGCGCCGTCGATCCAGTGACGGGCGAGATGTACGACGACCTCCTGGTGATCCACACGCCCACGCTGGAGGACAAGGAGGCGTTGGTGGCCGATCCGCGTCTTCCGTTCTTCACCGTCGACCACTTCGACGGGTTCAAGGCTGTCCTGGTGCAGGAGTCCCGGCTCGGAGAGGTCGATCTCGAGGAGCTCACGGAGATCATCACCGACGCGTGGGCGAGCAAGGCGCCGAAGCGTCTCGTGAGGGAGTTCTTCGCGAAGGGATCCACGGATGGCTGACCCGCGGCGCGGCGGCAACCGCGGGCACCGCGGGCAAGGAGGGCGTGGAGGGCCGAGACGCTCCGGGGGCAGGCCACCGGTGACCCGCGCCTCGGTGGACGCCCCGCGCGCGGCGGCGTACGACGTGCTCAAGGCGGTGCGGGTCGATGACGCCTACACCAACCTGGTGCTGCCCCACGTGCTGCGCAGCGCTGGTCTCGAGGGGCGTGACGCGGCCTTCGTCACCGAGCTCGTGTCGGGGACCCTCCGTCGGCAGGGCACCTACGACGCCATCCTGGGAGCCTGCGTCGACCGACCGCTGGCCAAGGTCGAGGCGAAGGTGCTCGACGCGCTGCGCCTGGGCGCCCACCAGGTGCTCTCGATGCGCGTGCCCGCGCACGCTTCGATCTCGACCACCGTCGACCTGGTGCGGGCCCGTGTCGGCCAGGGGCCGGCTGGCTTCACCAACGCCGTGCTGCGCAAGGTGAGTGCCCACGACCTCGACCAGTGGATTCGTCGGGTGGCCCCGACCGACCCGGTCGGCTTCGCCTCCATCGCCCACTCCCACCCACAGTGGATCGTCAGCGCCCTGTCCGACGCACTGTCCGCGTGTGGTCACGCGGAGGCGTCCGCCCTGGATGCGCTCCTCGCGGCTGACAACGACAACCCGCAGGTGACGCTCGTCGCCCGTCCGGGACTGGCCACGGTCGATGAGCTGGTCGCCTCGGGGGGAGAGGTCACCGGCCGCTCGCCGTACGCCGTGCGCCTCACCGGCGGTGACCCGGGCGCGGTGCCGGCCGTGGCCGAGGGCAGGGCCGGTGTCCAGGACGAGGGCTCCCAGCTGGTCGCGCTGGCGCTGGCCGCCGCCGAGCTCGCCGGGCGCGACCAGCACTGGCTCGACGCGTGCGCCGGCCCCGGTGGCAAGTCGGCGCTGCTGGCAGCCCTCGCCGCCGAGGGTGGCGCCCTGCTGCTCGCCTCCGAGCTGCAGCAACACCGTGCCGAGCTGGTCAGGCGGGGCACCCGCGCGGCCTCCGCCGGTCTGAGTGGTGTGGTGGTGGCCGACGGCACCCGTCCGGCCTGGCGTCCCGGCTCGTTCGACCGGGTCCTCGTCGACGCGCCCTGCTCGGGACTGGGGGCGTTGCGTCGCAGGCCCGAGTCCCGCTGGCGGCGCCGGCCCAAGGACCTGGCCGACCTGGTCCCCGTCCAGCGGTCGCTCCTGGCCACGGCGTTGGACTCGGTCCGCCCGGGTGGGTTGGTCGCCTACGTGACCTGCTCACCGGTCCTGGCCGAGACCAAGGACGTGGTCGAGCAGGTGCTGGCCGGTCGGGACGACGTCGGCGTGGTCGATGCCGCAGCAGTGCTGGCGGACCTGCCGGGCGTGGACGTCGCGGAGTGCCGAGGCCCGCTGCCGGGCACGGTCCAGCTGTGGCCACACCTGCACCGGACCGACGCCATGTTCCTGGCCCTGTTGCGACGATCCTGAACTAGGTTGGGCGCATGGCCACCGCGAAGTCACCGTCCGTCGAGATCGAGGTCGACAACCGGGTGGTGCGGGTCAGCAACCCTGACCGGGTCTACTTCCCCGAGCTGGGCCTGACCAAGCTCGACCTGGTCGACTACTACGTGTCGGTGGGCGACGGCATCGTCAACGCCCTGCGCGAACGCCCGTGCATGCTGCACCGCTTCCCCACGGGGCTCGACGGCGAGAAGGTGCACCAGAAGCGGGTGCCGCGCGGTGCCCCTGACTGGCTGGAGACCGTCGAGCTGCACTTCCCGAGGTGGAACCGCACCGCCGACGAGCTCTGCGTCACCGAGCTGGCCAGCGTGGTCTGGGCGGTCCAGATGTCCACGGTGGAGTTCCATCCGTGGAACAGCCGGCGGGCCGATCCTGAGAAACCGGACGAGTGGCGCATCGACCTCGACCCCGGCCCGGAGTCCGACTGGTCGCAGGTGCAGCGGGTCGCCCGGGTCGCCCATGAGGTCCTCGACGAGCTGGGGGCCACCGGCTTCCCCAAGACCAGCGGGGGATCGGGCCTGCACGTCTACGTCCGGATCAAGCCCGAGCACGGCCACAAGGAGGTCCGCCGCGCAGCCCTGGCGTTCGCCCGTGAGGTGGAACGTCGTGCACCCGAGGACGTCACCACGACGTGGTGGCGCAAGGACCGCGACCCCCGTCACCTCTTCGTCGACTACAACCAGAACGCACGCGACCACACCATCGCGGCGGCGTACTCCGTGCGGGGTGTGCCCTCGGCGCGCGTCTCGACACCGGTGCGCTGGGACGAGATCGACACGGTCGAGCCCGACGACTTCACGGTGCTCACCGTGCCGGCACGGTATGCCGAGATCGGCGACCTCCATGCCGACATCGACGACCACGTCTTCGACATCGCGCGCCTCCTCGAGTGGGCCGACCGGGACGAGAGCGAAGGGGCTGACCCGCCCGTCGACCCCGAGGAGTGACGAGGCCACCGGGGCCCTCAGCCCAGCGCGCGCACCGCGTCGAGGGTGTCGATCTCGGCCACCGGCTTGTCGTCGCGATAACGGAGCACGCGCGCGAAACGCAGCGCCACGCCGCCCGGGTAGCGCCGGGAGGTCTGCACGCCGTCGAAGGCGATCTCGACGACCTGCTCCGGTCGGACGAAGACCACGTGCCCTTCTCGATGCGTCTCGAGCTCGAGGAACCGCTCGGTCTGCCAGGCCAGCATCTGGTCGGTCATTCCCTTGAAGGTCTTGCCCAGCATCACCAGCTCACCGGTCGCCGCGTCATGGGCGCCGAGGTGGATGTTGGAGAGCAGTCCGCGACGGCGCCCGCTGCCCCACTCGACCGCCAGCACCACCAGGTCGAGGGTGTGCCGGGGCTTCACCTTGACCCAGCCTGCGCCACGCCGGCCCGCAGCGTAGGGAGCGGCCGGGTCCTTGACGACGACTCCTTCGTGCCCGGCGGCGAGGCGTTCGGCGAAGAACGCCTCGGCCTCCGGCACCGAGTCGGTGAGGACGCGCGGCACCACGTGTGCCGGGGCCACCTGCTCGAGGTGGGTCCATCGCTCGTGGGCGGGTGCGTCGACGAGGTCACGACCGTCGAGGTGGAGGAGGTCGAAGAAGTACGTCGACAGGGGGATCTCGGCGGCCATCCGGTCAGGGTCGGCGCTGCTCATGGTGCGAGAGCCGGTCACCTGGAAGGGCGCCGGCCGACCGTCCGTCTCGGCGATCACCTCGCCGTCGAGGACGGCCTCCCGCACGGGCAGGGCCCGGACCGCGGCGACCACCTCCGGCAGGCGATCGGTGACGTCCTCCAGCGTGCGGGTGAACAGCCGGACGCTGCCGGATGCGACATGGGCCTGGATGCGGATGCCGTCGAGCTTGCTGTCGAGTGCGACCGGGCCGGTCACGGCGGCGGCAACGTCGGGAGCCGAGGCGGCGAGCATGGGGCGCAGCGGGCGGCCCACCTCGAGCCTGACCTCGAGCAGGGCCGGCTCCCCTCCGCCGAGCGCGATCCTGGCCACCGGCCCCGCGAAGCCGGCCAGCATCACGCCTCGGCGCACCGCCTCCTCCGGGACGGCGGCCGCCTGCGCGATGGCCTTGAGGAGTACGCCGTCACTCGCGCCCTGCCGCATCTCTCCGGTGATCAGCGCGCGGAGCCATTGCTGCTCGGGCTCGGTCGCGCGCGAGAAGAGCTGGGTGACCGCCGTTGCCCGGCCGGCGGTGGATCCCGAACCCGAGAGTGCGCCGATGGAGCTCAGCGCGGCATCGACGTCGGCGACGGAGAGAGTCGAGTCCGTGGCGGCCGGGGGGAGCGATGCGAGTCCTCGCCAGCTGACACCGATGCGCCGTTGCGGAAGGACCCCGGCCAGGTAGTCGGCAACGACTTCGACCGAGGCCCCGGAGTCGGCGGCCGCGGTGAGCGCCGCGGCGACGGCGGCGACCTTCTCGTTGCGTGACCTGGTCGCGGCCACCGCCTGGGACGTCCTGATCACCGATTCCAGCTGCATGCACCCAGCATGCCCGACGACCCCGACAGCCGACCCCGGCCAGCACAGGGATGACGGGGCGGAGCCAGCCGAGGTGGCAGCCGGGGCAAGCAGCTCCCGGTCGTCGCAGGTCTCAGGAGCGTCGGGTCCGCACGCAGCACCAGCCGTCGGCAGGTTCGAGACATGCCTGAAGGGCGTCGGCACCGAGTCCTTCGGCGACTCCCTGGACATAGTGCTGGTTCAGGCCACAGACCAGGGCGGTGTGCTCCTTGGCCAGGGTGTCGAAGGGGCAGTTGGCCAGGAGCACGGTGTCGTCCTCGACGCGGGCCTCGTAGCCCTGGTCCGTCAGGGTCTCGCTGAGCCTGTCGAGGTCGTCCTCGGAGCGGGAGGCAGAGGTGGAGCCCGCCGCTCGTCCTTCGTCGGTGGCGGCCGCGTCCATGGCCGCGGCCATCGACGTCCCGTCGGTGGCGGCGCGCTCGACGGCCGAGGCCAGGATGTGGCCGACCAGGTCGTAGCGACGTGGGGGGAGGGACACGGCGAACTCTCGCTCGCCGCGGCGGTAGAGCTTGCTCGGCCGTCCGGCGCCCGGCCCGGAGCGGCCGCTGAGCCGGCGGAACTCGGTCTTCAGCAGCCCCTCGTCGACGAGCTTGTCGAGGTGGAACTTGGCCGTGTGCGTCGCGACGCCGACGGCGGTGGCGGCCCGTTCCCGGCTGACTGCGTCGGTCTGGGACACGACGTACTCGTAGAGAGCGCGACGCACCGGCTCGGAGAGGGCACCGATTCCCGTTGCCTGGGATGCGAGGTCCACGACACGGCCTTTCTCAAGGGGAACGACATTGACTGTACGCCTCGTACAAGACTAAAGTAGAAAACAACGTCCTTTAGAAATCGAGGCACATCATGACAACTCAACAGTCTCCCGTCAGCAGCACCACTCCTGCGGGGAACGCGCCGGTGGAGCGCGCGTTCTTCCTGCTCCGCACGGTGTTCACCGTCGCTCCGATCGCGTTCGGGCTCGACAAGTTCGCCGGCATCCTCACCGACTGGGACCACTACCTGGCCCCGTGGATCAACGACATCGTGCCGGGCTCGGCGCACCAGGCGATGATGCTGGTGGGCGTGATCGAGATCGTGGCCGGCATCGCCGTGGCAGTCGCGCCCCGCTTCGGGGGCCTCCTGGTGGCCGCCTGGCTCGCCGGCATCATCGTCAACCTCGTCACCATGGGGGACTACTACGACGTGGCCCTGCGTGACTTCGGCTTGCTGGTCGCGGCCCTCGCCCTGGCACTGCTGGCCCAGGCCCGTCACGAGTCCGCGAAGCGATGACGGCGACCCCGCTGCGCCCGCGCATCACGCATGCACGGGAGGAGGTCGACCCGGTGGTGGTGGAGGAGGCCGCGACAGCCTTCCTCGCCGCCCTCGGACTGCCGATCGAGACCGAGGCCATGGTCGACACGCCACGCCGCATGGCCGACGCCTACCTGGAGATGCTCCGGGCGCGCGACTTCGACTTCACCACCTTCACCAACGACGACGGGTACGACGAGCTGGTCCTGGTCCAGGACATCCCGGTGCAGTCGCTGTGCGAGCACCACATGCTCCCGTTCTCCGGGGTCGCCCACGTGGGCTACCTGCCCGGTGACCGCATCCTGGGCCTCTCGAAGTTCGCCCGACTGGTTGAGTTCCACGCCCGCCGGGCGCAGACTCAGGAACGCTTGACCCAACAGATCGCCAACCACCTCCAGGGCACCCTCCAGCCCCGTGGGGTCGGAGTCGTGATCGAGGCCGAGCACACCTGCATGAGCCTGCGTGGGGCACGGGTGTCCGGTGCCCGCACGGTGACCTCGGCGCTGCTCGGCCGGCTCCGGGACGACCCCGCGGGACGTGCCGAGTTCCTGACTCTCGCCCGCAACGGAAAGGACAAGCGATGAACATCGTGATCGTCGGGGGCGGCCTGGCGGCCGCCAAGGCAGCCGTCGAGCTCCGCGAGGGCGGCCACTCCGACAGCGTGGTCGTCCTTGCCGGGGAGGACCACCTGCCCTACGAGCGACCACCACTCTCCAAGGGAGTCCTGCTGGGTCAGGCCGACCCGGACTCCGCGACCGTGCTCGACAAGGACTGGTACGCCGACCACGACGTCGACCTGCGCACCGCGACGACCGCCGACGCCATCGACCTCGAGGCGGGCACCGTCCACGCCGGTGACGACGTGCTGCCGTTCGACCGACTGCTCCTGGCCACCGGTTCCCGGCCACGGCACCTCCGCATGGCCGACGAGAGCGGCGCCCCGGTCGCCTACCTGCGCACCCTCGAGGACTCTCGCCTGCTCAAGGAGAGCTTCGGTGCCGAGAACCGGCTCATCATCATCGGCGGCGGATGGATCGGCCTCGAGGTCGCCGCGGCCGCCCGGGCGGCCGACACCCACGTGACGATCGTCGAGTCCCTCGAGCTGCCACTGCTGCGGGTGCTCGGTCCCGAGGTGGCCGCGCACTTCGCCGACCTGCACCGCGCCCACGGGGTGGACCTCCGGCTCTCCGCGCAGGTCACCGGCATCGACTCCGACGGCACGGTCCACCTCGCCGACGGATCAGCGCTGGCCTCGGACCTGGTCGTGGTCGGTGTCGGTGTGGAGCCCGTCGACGACCTCGCCCGCCAGGCCGGCCTCGACGTCGACAACGGGGTCCTGGTCGACGAGCTCCTGCGCACCTCCGACCCCCGCGTCCTCGCGGCCGGCGACGTCGCCAACCAGCAGCACCCGGTCCTGGGCCGTCGGATCCGGGTCGAGCACTGGGACACCGCCATCGAGCAGGGCAGGCACGCGGCCCGGGTGATGCTGGGCCTCGACGCGGCGTACGATCGCCTGCCCTACTTCTTCACCGACCAGTACGACCTCGGCATGGAGTACGTCGGCAGCATCGGGCCCGACGGCTACACCGACGTGCAGATCGAGGGCGAACCGGCCTCGGGTGCGTTCCGCGCCTACTGGCTGCGCGACGGACTCGTGGTCGCCGGGATGCACGTGAACGACTGGGACGCCACCGAGGAGATCCGGGCCCGCGTGGGCACCAGGGCCGACCACTAGCCTGACTGCATGACGACGTTGATCGACGACCTGGGCCACGAGGTGGCCCTCGACGGCGCTCCCTCCCGTGTGGTCTCGCTGGTTCCGTCACTGACCGAGGCGCTCGCCACCTCCGCCCCCGACGTCCTGGTCGGGGCGACCGACTGGTGCACCCGTCCCGCGGATCTCGCCGTTGCTCGCGTGCGGGGCACCAAGAACCCCGACCTGGCTGCGATCGCCGACCTGGCGCCGGACCTGGTGATCGCCAACCAGGAGGAGAATCGAGAGCTCGACGTCCGCCGGCTCCGCCAGCGCGGCATCCGCGTCTGGGTGACCGTCACCGAGTCGGTCCCGCAGGCGTTGGACTCCATGGGACGCCTCTTCGTCGACGTCCTGCGCCAGCAGGAGCCCGGATGGCTGGGCGAGGCCCGACGGTTGTGGGGGAGCAGCACGCCTGCCCCGACGCGCACGGTCGCCGTGCCGATCTGGCGGGACCCGTGGATGGTGATCGGTGCGCGGACCTTCACCGGTGACCTGCTGGCGAGGTTGGGCCTGGCCAACGTGTACGCCGACCACGCCGACCGCTATCCCTCCGTGACGGTGGAGGACATCCAGCGGCGCGACCCCGACCTCGTCCTGCTCCCGGACGAGCCCTACGTCTTCACCCCTGAGGACGGCCCCGAGGCGTTCACCGCGAACAGGACCGCGCTGGTCAGTGGACGACTGCTGACCTGGTACGGCCCGGCACTGGTCGAGGCCCACCGCGAGCTGAAGGCACTCGTGTGAGGCGCGACACGGCGACTTTGCACAATTGCTAGGACGTCCTAGTATTTAACTACTAGGACGTCCAACCATCTCTGTTCGGGAGCAACCCGTGACCACGCCTGACCTCCACAAGCCGGTCAACCCGGTCCGTTTCGTCACCGCTTCGAGTCTCTTCGACGGCCACGACGCATCGATCAACATCATGCGGCGCATCCTCCAGAGCCAGGGCGCCGAGGTGATCCACCTCGGGCACAACCGCTCCGTCCACGAGGTCGTCGAGGCCGCGATCGAGGAAGACGTCCAGGGCGTCGCCGTGTCGTCCTACCAGGGCGGCCACGTGGAGTACTTCGAGTACCTCGTGGAGTCGCTGAAGGAGCGCGGTGCCGGGCACATCAAGGTCTACGGCGGTGGCGGCGGCGTGATCGTCCCCGAGGAGATCGCGCGGCTCAGGAAGAGCGGCGTCACGATCTTCTCGCCCGAGGACGGTCAGCGCCTCGGCCTGGTCGGCATGATCAACACGATGATCCGCGAGTGCGACATCGACCTGTGGCAGGACGGCTCCGTGCGAGCCGACGCGGTGATCGCAGGAGACAGGTTCGCCGTGGCGCGCGCCATCACCGGCGCGGAGCTGGGCGAGCTCCCCGATGACTTCCGCACCGCGATCCATGAGGCCGCAGCCGCCCACACCACGCCCGTGCTCGGCATCACCGGCACCGGCGGTTCCGGCAAGTCCAGCCTCACCGACGAGCTGGTCCGGCGCTTCCGGGTCGACCAGCAGGACAAGCTCCGCATCGCGGTGATCGCCGTCGACCCGACACGTCGTCGTGGCGGGGGCGCCCTGCTCGGCGACCGCATCCGGATGAACAGCCTCGACGGTGAGCGCACGATGTTCCGCTCCCTCGCCACTCGCGGGAGCCACGAGATCCCCGACGGGTTGGCCGACGTGATCGCCGTGACCAAGGCGGCGGGCTTCGACCTGGTCATCGTCGAGACACCGGGCATCGGGCAGGGCGACGCCGGCATCCTGCCGTTCGTCGACGAGTCGATGTATGTCATGACGCCCGAGTTCGGTGCGGCCTCCCAGCTCGAGAAGATCGACATGCTCGACTTCGCGGACACGGTCGCGATCAACAAGTTCGAGCGTCGCGGCGCCATGGACGCACTACGTGACGTGGGCCGGCAGCTGGTCCGCAACAAGGAGGCGTTCGGCAAGAAGCCCGAGGACATGCCGGTCTTCGGCACCTCGGCCGCCACCTTCAACGACGACGGCGTCACCGCGCTCTACCAGCACCTGCTGTCCGCCCTCGGTGAGCAGGGTCTGCCCGTCGCCGAGGGGGTCCTGCCGCGGGTCGACGTCCGCCACTCGTCCGGCATCGCCCAGGTCGTGCCCACGGGCCGAGTGCGCTACCTCTCCGAGATCACCGAGACCGTGCGCAGCTACCACGCCGAGACCGAGGACCTCGTCCTCGCTGCGCGCAAGGTGCAGCAGCTCGAGGCGGTGCAGGCTGCCCTGGCCGACGCCGAGGCCGAGGCCGGCGGTGTGCCCGAGCTCCTCGAGGCGGCGCGCAAGCAGGTGCCGCACGAGCTCGCCGACCAGATCGAGCACTGGCCCGCTGTCGTGGAGTCCTACTCCGGCGACGAGCAGGTCGTGCGGATCCGCGACAAGGAGATCCACACCAAGCTGACCAAGGAGTCGCTCTCCGGCAACAAGGTCCGCCGTGTCTCCCTGCCGAAGTACGACGACCGCGGTGAGCTGGTGCGCTACTGGCGCAAGGAGAACCTGCCCGGCTTCTTCCCCTTCACCGCAGGCGTCTTCCCGTTCAAGCGCGACGGCGAGGACCCGGCGCGGATGTTCGCCGGTGAGGGCGACCCGGCCCGCACCAACCGCCGCTTCAAGATCCTGTCCCACGAGGGTGAGGCCACGCGCCTGTCCACGGCCTTCGACTCCGTGACCCTCTACGGTCGCGACCCCGACCTGCGCCCCGACGTCTACGGCAAGGTCGGCACGTCCGGTGTCTCGGTCGCCACCCTCGACGACATGAAGGTCCTCTACGACGGCTTCGACCTGGTCGCCCCGTCCACCTCGGTGTCGATGACCATCAACGGCCCGGCACCCACCGTCCTGGCCTTCTTCCTCAACACGGTCATCGACCAGCAGGTCGATGCCTTCCGCGAGAAGGAGGGCCGGGAGCCGAACCACGAGGAGTCCGCACAGCTGGCGGCGTACGCCCTCGCGAACGTCCGCGGCACGGTGCAGGCCGACATCCTCAAGGAGGACCAGGGCCAGAACACCTGCTTGTTCTCCACCGAGTTCAGCCTGCGGATGATGGCCGACATCCAGGAGTGGTTCATCCAGAACCAGGTCCGCAACTTCTACTCCGTGTCGATCTCCGGCTACCACATCGCGGAGGCCGGGGCGAACCCGATCAGCCAGCTCGCGTTCACGCTTGCCAACGGCTTCACCTACGTCGAGGCCTACCTCGCCCGCGGGATGGACATCGACGACTTCGCGCCGAACCTGTCCTTCTTCTTCTCCAACGGCATGGACCCCGAGTACTCCGTGATCGGTCGCGTCGCGCGCCGGATCTGGGCAGTGGCCATGAAGGAGAAGTACGGCGCCAACGAGCGTTCGCAGAAGCTGAAGTACCACGTGCAGACCTCGGGCCGTTCCCTGCACGCGCAGGAGATGGACTTCAACGACATCCGCACCACGCTGCAGGCGCTGATCGCGATCAACGACAACGCCAACTCCCTGCACACCAACGCCTTCGACGAAGCGGTCACCACACCGACCGAGGAGTCCGTCCGACGGGCCCTGGCGATCCAGATGATCATCAACAAGGAGTGGGGCCTCTCGATGAACGAGAACCAGCTCCAGGGGTCCTTCATCATCGACGAGCTCACCGACCTCGTCGAGGCGGCCGTGCTCGAGGAGTTCGACCGGATCAACGAGCGCGGCGGTGTCCTCGGCGCCATGGAGACCGGCTACCAGCGGGGCCGGATCCAGGACGAGTCGATGCTCTACGAGCACCGCAAGCACGACGGCTCGCTGCCGATCATCGGCGTGAACACCTTCCGTCGCCCCGAGAGCGCGGGCGAGGAGGACCACACCGTCGAGCTGGCCCGTGCCACGGAGGCCGAGAAGAAGTCCCAGCTCGACCGGGTGGAAGCCTTCCAGGACACGCACCGCAGCGAGGCCGAAGCCGCGCTGTCGCGCCTGAAGGATGCGGCGATCTCGGGTGACAACGTCTTCGCCGTGCTGATGGACGCCGCGCGGGTGTGCTCGCTGCAGCAGGTCACCGAGGCCTTCTTCGAGGTGGGTGGGCAGTACCGCCGAAACGTGTGAGGTGTGCAGGCTCCCGACGGGTTAGTGCGATCAGGTCACGTTCGGTAGCCTGACTCCCGTCCTCTCCTCACCACGAAAGCAGCTGCGCACCCATCTCATGGACGGTTCTCAAAGTCCCCGGCTCCCTGATCCCGAGCACGACGGGGGAGAGCGATGCTGATCGAGTGGCTGCTGCTGGCACTGGCGGTGCTGCTGGTGCTGGCCTGTGGTGTGTTCGTCGCGGCCGAGTTCTCGCTGGTCACCGTCGACCGCTCCGTGGTCGCCAACGCCGCGGCTGCGGGTGACGCCGGTGCCATCGGCGTGCAGAAGTCACTGCGGTCCCTGTCGACGCAGCTGTCCGGTGCCCAGGTCGGCATCACGGTCACTAACCTGGCGATCGGCTTCCTGGCCGAGCCGGCCATCGCTGCGCTGCTCCGCAACCCGATCGAGTCCACCGGACTCGCCAGCGGCATGGTGCACCCCGTCGCGATCGGACTGGCACTGGCGCTGAGCACCGCGATGACGATGATCTACGGCGAGCTGGTCCCGAAGAACCTCGCGATCGCCAAGCCCATGGAGACCGCCCGGGCGACCGCGGGGATGCAGCGGGCGTTCACGACGGTCAACCAGGTCCCGATCCGGATCCTCAACAACTCCGCCAACATGATCGTCCGACGCCTCGGCATCGAGCCGCAGGAGGAGCTGCGCTCGGCGCGCACGACCAACGAGCTGGCCTCGTTGATCGCTCGTTCGGCCGACCAGGGCACGCTCGACGCGGACACCGCCGAGCTGATGGAGCGCTCGGTGGAGTTCGGTGCCCGCACCACCGGCGAGATCATGACGCCGCGGGTGCGCACCACCAGCGTGGAGGCCACCGACCGGGCCAGCTCCGTCATCGAGCTGGCCCGCAGCACCGGACACTCGAGATTCCCGGTCCTCGATGACCAGGACGCTGTCGTGGGGACCGTGCACGTCAAGCACGCCGTTGCCCTGCCACTCCACGAGCGCGCCACCACGCGCATCAAGCACATCATGGTCAAGCCGATCGTGGTGCCCGACTCACTCAAGCTCGATCCGTTGCTGGCGCTGTTGCGTCGCGACGGCTTCCAGATGGCCGTGGTCCTCGACGAGTACGGCGGCCAGGCAGGCATCGTCACGTTGGAGGACGTGGTGGAGGAGATCGTCGGTGACATCGCCGACGAGCACGACCGCCTCGGTGCCCGGGTCAGGCAGCGCAGGGACGGCGCCTGGTCGCTGTCCGGCCTGTTGCGGCCCGACGAGGTGGAGGACGTCACGGACATCGACCTCCCCGCCAACGAGGACTACGACACCATCGCCGGGCTGGTGCTGCGCGAGCTGGGCAGGATCCCGGTTGCCGGGGACGAGGTCGAGGTGCCCCTCCCGGTGGAGCTCGACGACGAGGACGAGCCACTGCCGCAGGTCATCGCTGTGCTGAAGGTCGAGCACATGGACGGCCTGCGCGTCGACCGGATCAGGCTCTGGACCCGGACTGAGGGCGACTCCGATGAGTGACTACGGGGCCCTGGTGCTGGCCGTCGTCCTGCTCGCCCTCAACGCCTTCTTCGTTGGCGCGGAGTTCGCACTCGTTTCGGCGCGGCGTACGCAGATCGAACCGCGGGCCAAGACCTCCTCCATGGCGCGCACGACCCTGCGGGCCATGGAGAACGTCTCGTTGGTGATGGCGGGTGCCCAGCTCGGCATCACCATCTGCTCCCTGGGCCTCGGTGCGGTCGGTGAGCCGGCGGTGGCCCACCTGCTCAGTCCGCTCTTCGAGGCCGCGCACGTGCCGCACGACCTGGTCCACCCGATCTCGTTCGTCATCGCCCTCGCGATCGTGGTCTACCTGCACGTGGTGCTCGGCGAGATGGTCCCCAAGAACATCGCCATCGCCGGGCCGGACAGGGCCGCGATCCTGCTGGGCCCGCCAATGATGGGCATCGTCACGATCCTGCGTCCGATCATCGTGTTCCTGAACTGGATCGCGAACGCCACCCTGCGACTCATGCGCGTGGAACCCAAGGACGAGGTGTCGTCGACCTACACGCGAGAACAGGTCGCCGCGCTGGTCGAGGAGTCGCGCGGAGAGGGCCTGATGGCCGCCGAGGAGTACGACCGCCTGGCCGGAGCCCTCGGCTTCACCGAGCGCACGGTCGAGTCCGTGCTCCTGCCGATGGATGACCTGACCACGCTCGCGCGGGGCTGCACCGCAGCAGACGTGGAGGATCTCTGCGCGGCGACGGGCTACTCGCGCTTCCCGGTGCGCAGCAGCGCGGGTGACCCGGTTGGCTACCTGCACATCAAGGACGTGCTCGAGACGGAGCCGGCCCGTCGAACCCGGGTGGTCGACGAGAAGTGGATCCACCCCTTCGCCACGGTCCAGCCGGGCGACGTGCTCCACGACGCCCTGGAGACCCTGCAGCGCCGAGGGGCCCACATGGCCCGGGTGGTCGATGCCCAGGGCGCCACCCTGGGCCTGGTGACGATGGAGGACGTCCTCGAGGAACTGGTCGGCGAGATCCGCGACGCCGCCCACCTCGACGAGTCCGGTGAGCCATCGCCCGCCGGCTCGGAGCGCCGGTTAAAGTGACCCTCGGCAGCCCCACTGGCGAGAGATGGTCACCCTGACGTGCAGGACGAGCAAACCCGCAGCATGCGCATCTGGACGGTGCCCAACCTGCTGAGCATGGCGCGGCTCCTGGGAGTCCCGCTGTTCCTCTGGCTGGTCCTGGGCCCGCAGGAGGACGCCTGGGCGCTCGGTGTCCTGATGCTGTCGGGAATCACCGACTGGCTCGACGGCTACCTGGCCCGCCGCCTCGACCAGCGCTCAGCGCTCGGCGAGGTCCTCGACCCCGTTGCCGACCGCCTCTACATCCTCGCGGTGGTCTTCGGACTGGCCATGCGCGACATCATCCCGTGGTGGCTGGCCCTGCTGCTGCCACTGCGAGACCTGTTCCTGTGGGGGCTGGTGCCGTTCCTGCGGACCCGCGGCTACAGCGCCCTGCCGGTGCACTTCCTCGGCAAGGCCGCGACCTTCAACCTGCTCTACGCGTTCCCCCTGCTGCTCCTCGGCCACGGCGAGAGCACCGTGGCGACACTCGCCGACGTGTTCGGGTGGGCGTTCGCGATCTGGGGGATCGGCCTCTACTGGTGGGCCGGGCTGCTCTACGCATGGCAGGTGCGCAAGCTGCTCCGCGACACCGACAAGCATGCGCCGGTGCTGGATGGCTGAGACCGGCAAGGAGCTCCCCGAGCACGTCACGCTGCCCCTGTTGACGCTGATCACCAACCAGAGCCTCGACAGCGACTACCGCCACGTGGCCGAGCGTCGCGCGGCCACGGGAGCGGAGACCGGTCGACCTCGTCCCACCCGCACGACGGCCCTCGCGGTGGCGTTGTTCGGGCTGATGATCGTGGTCGCGGCGGTGCAGACCTCCCGGGAGGCCGCCACGACGGAGGAGGGTCGCCAGGAGCTGATCCGGCAGATCACTCTCGAGCGGGACGACCTCGCCGAGGCACAGAACTCGATCAGCGACCTGCGCGACGGGAACGAGCAGCTGGCTGACCGGGTCGATGAGCTCGGCAGTCGGAGCCGCAGGGTCGAGGGCGCTCTCCTCAACAGCAAGGGCTACGCCGGCTTCGCCACGGTGCGCGGCCCGGGCGTCCGGATCCAGGTCGACGACTCGCCCGACGGCAGCAGTGACGGTCGTGTGCGGGACGAGGACCTTGCCATCCTCGTCAACGGACTGTGGGCCGCGGGTGCCGAGGCGATCTCGATCAACGGCCACCGCCTCACCGCGATCAGCAGCATCCGGAGCGTGGGCACCGCGATCCACATCAGGGCGCAGCCGATCAAGCCGCCCTACGACATCCTCGTCGTCGGAGATCCCAACACGCTGCAGTCACTGTTCGCCGAGTCACGGCCGGGACTGGAGTGGTTGTCCCTGCGCAACAACTACGGGTTGGTGTTCACGATGGAGAACAGCCAGTCCGACATGTCTCTCCCCTCCAGCCGGGCGCCCTTGTTACGGTCTGCCCAGATTTCCACCGAATCCACGCAGCAGAAGGAGGCTCCATGATTGCCGTTCTCGGCCTACTCGTCGGAATCGTGGCTGGGCTGATCCTTCAGCCCGACGTCCCGTTGTGGTTGGAGCCCTACCTGCCGATCGCGGTGGTGGCGGCCCTCGACGCGGTCTTCGGTGGCATGCGGGCCTACCTCGACGGGATCTTCGACGACAAGGTCTTCGTCGTCTCGTTCGTCTCCAACGTGGTCATCGCGGCCGGCATCGTCTTCCTGGGCGACAAGCTGGGTGTGGGTGGCCAGCTCTCGACCGGCGTCATCGTCGTGCTCGGGATCCGGATCTTCTCCAACGTGGCAGCAATCAGACGGCACGTGTTCCATGCCTGAGAAGCCTTCCGAAGCTCCCGTCGACGAGCGGGCTCCAGCCCCGAGTGGCCGCGAGCGGCTCAGGTCCGTGTTCCTGGCCCGGCCGTCACGGGGCCAGGCCGTGGTCGCACTGCTGCTCGCAGCCGTGGGGTTCGCCGCGATGACGCAGGTGCAGCACAACGAGCGTGACGACGACTACACGGGCCTGCGGCAGGACGACCTGATCCGGGTCTTCGACGGTCTCTCCGCCAGCTCACAACGCGCCGAGAACGAGATCGACAGGCTGACCGAGCTGCGCAACGACCTGCGCGACGAGTCGTCCAAGCGGCAGGCCGCGCTGGACCAGGCCCGTGAGGACACCGACGTCTACGCGATCCTCGCGGGCACCGTGCCGGCCAGCGGGCCGGGCGTGCGCATCACGATCACCGACGACGAGGGGAACGTCGACGCGGACACGCTGCTCGACGCGATCCAGGAGCTGCGAGCAGCGGGCGCGGAGGTGATGGAGTTCAACGACCGGGTGCGGGTGATCGCGCAGTCGTCGATCGTTCAGACCTCCCTCGGCATCGAGCTCGACGGCCAGCTCCTCGAGGCCCCGTTCGTGATCGATGTCATCGGGGAGCCGAACACGCTCGCCGGAGCCCTCGACTTCCCCGACGGACCCAAGGAGGTCGTCGAGGAGGAAGGCGGATCCGTCACCGTCGAGGAGCTGGAGGAGCTCGAGGTGGCCAGCGTCGTCAAGGACGCGGAGGGTGACTTCGCAGAGCCCCGCGAGGACCAGTAGCCTGCCAAGCACCACGACCACCGAACAGGAGACAGCGTGTACCCCGAGGACCTGAAGTACAGCAGCGAGCACGAGTGGGTGCGTCAGCCCGGAGAGACCGAGGGATCGGTTCGGATCGGCATCACCCACTACGCACAGGACGCCCTGGGCGACATCGTCTACGCCTCCCTGCCCGAGGTCGGCGACACCGTCGCTGCCGGCACGACGGTGGGCGAGCTCGAGTCGACCAAGTCGGTCAGCGATCTCTACGCGCCCGTCTCCGGTGAGGTCCTCTCGGTGAACGAGGCCCTCGACGCGACGCCCGAGCTGGTCAACTCCGACCCGTACGGCGAGGGGTGGCTCTTCGAGGTGGCTCCGTCCGACCCGACCGAGATCGATGCACTGATGGATGCCAACACCTATCAGTCGTCCTTGGACGACTGATAGGTTGGAAACAGTCAACCTCGACCGCGTGTTGAGGGTTTCTTCTGTATCCGGGAGGGTCGTACATGCCGTTCTGCACGAGCTGTGGCAAGCAGAATCCTGACGACGCACGTTTCTGCGCCCAGTGCGGTCACCGGCTGGTCACGAGCGCGGCCGCGGAGAGTGCGGTCGAGTCGACCGCAACCATCACGTTCGGGGCTCCGGAGAAGGCGGAGGGCGACGAGCGGGCGCTGAACCCGGCCGACTCGGCCGCGGTCGACGCTCTGCCGATGGGGCACGCCCTGCTCGTGGTGCAACGTGGTCCGAGCGCCGGCTCACGGTTCCTGCTCGACACCGAGCTGGTCACCGCCGGGCGCCATCCGGAGAGCGAGATCTTCCTCGACGACGTCACCGTCTCCAGGCGGCATGCGGAGTTCCGGCGGGAGGCCGGAGGCTACCGGGTCTCCGACTCGGGAAGCCTCAACGGCACCTACGTCAACCGCGACCGCATCGACGACGTCATCCTGCAGGACGGCGACGAGGTCCAGATCGGCAAGTACCGGCTGGTCTTCTTCGCGGCCCACCCGGTCCAGAACGGCTGAGTGATGGCTTCACCCGCTGCTTCTCCGCGACGTCGGATGAACATCGGGGAGGTGCTCTCGCAGCTCAAGGGTGACTTCCCGGGCATCTCCCACTCGAAGATCCGGTTCCTCGAGGACAAGGGCCTCATCGACCCGGAGCGCACCTCGGCGGGCTACCGGAAGTTCTCGGCGGCCGACGTGGAGCGCCTTCGCTACGTGCTGCGCATGCAGCGCGACCACTACCTGCCACTGAAGGTCATCGGCGAGCACCTCGACGCGATGGACCGCGGGCTCGAGCCCCCCGCGATCGAGGAGGTGGGGCCTCGGGTGCCCAACGTCGCCCTGGCCAACGACGGCCTGCCGTCGGTGGACTCCTTCCGGGCGAGCTCCGACCTGCGGATCTCGCGACGCGAGCTGCTCAAGGTGGCCGAGGTCGACGAGGACCTGCTGGTCCAGCTCGAGAACTTCGCCCTGGTCAAGGCCAGCCGCACCGGCCACTTCGACGCCGACGACCTGGTCGTCGCCAAGACCGCCTCTGAGCTGGCCAGCTTCGGGTTCGAGCCACGGCACCTGCGGGCGTTCAAGACTGCGGCTGACCGGGAGGTCGGCCTGGTCGAGCAGGTCATCGCGCCCCTGAAACGGGGTCGTGACGCGTCCGCCCAGGCACGCGCCGAGGAGGCCGTGGCGGAGATTGCCGCGCTGTCGGTGAAGTTGCACGCGACCTTGGTCAAGGCTGGCCTGCAGTCCTGATCCCGGCTCACTGCCGGGCGAGTAGGGTGGCGTCATGCGCGAAGTGGATGTCATCGGAGTCAGGGTCGAGATGCCGTCGAACCAACCGATCGTCCTGTTGAGGGAGGTCGCGGGGGAGCGCTATCTCCCGATCTGGATCGGTGCTGTCGAGGCGACGGCCATTGCCTTCGCCCAGCAGGGTGTCGTGCCCCCGCGGCCACTGACCCACGACCTGCTCAAGACGATCCTCGACGAGACCGGGAACCCGCTCTCCGAGGTGCGGATCACCGAGATGAAGGACGGTGTCTTCTTCGCGATCCTGGCCTTCGAGTCAGGACTGGAGGTCAGTGCCCGACCCTCCGACTCGATTGCCCTGGCGCTGCGGACGGGCACGCGCATCGTGTGCTCCGACGAGGTCCTCGAGGAAGTCGGACTGGCGGTGCCCGAGGAGCAGGAGGACGAGGTGGAGCGGTTCCGCGAGTTCCTCGACCACGTCACGCCCGAGGACTTCGAGAACGAAGGCTGACCCCGGCGCCGGGTCGCCACCCGCGCGCCCAGCAACCTTCGCCCTCAAGTTGAGGTTGAAGGTTGCGACACGCCGCCGAGCAGATTGACCGTCCCGGGAACCCGGCCTACCTTGGAGTGTCTCTGTTGTAACTCCAACGTTGTGGTTGGACCTGAAGGTTCTCCTCCGGGTCCAGTGGCAGCACCTTCCCCCCAGGAGTTACGCTCAATGGAGTAAACGACCGGAGGGTCACAACGTGGGTGTCAACGAAAGCGGATCGGTGGACCAGGGGTTCGTCGAGGCCGAGATCGCAGCCGGCCGGGCCGATGAGCAGGGTCTGCTCTTCACCGATGACGTCTCGCCGCTGCCCAGCGACCAGGGCTACCGCGGTCCCACGGCCTGCAACGCCGCCGGGATCACCTACCGCCAGCTCGACTACTGGGCCCGGACCGGGCTGGTCGAGCCGACCGTCCGCGGTGCCACCGGCTCCGGCACCCAGCGCCTCTACTCCTTCCGCGACATCCTGATCCTCAAGGTGATCAAGCGCCTGCTCGACGCCGGCATCTCGTTGCAGCAGATCCGTGGCGCCGTGCAGCACCTGCGTGAGCGGGGCACCGACGACCTGACCCGCGTGACGCTGATGAGCGACGGCGCCTCGGTCTACGAGTGCACCAGCAACGACGAGGTCATCGACCTGCTCCAGGGCGGCCAGGGCGTCTTCGGCATCGCCATCGGCGGTGTCTGGCGCGAGATCGAGGGTTCGCTCTCGGAGCTGCCCAGCGAGCGCGTCGCCGACGGTGCGACCAGCACCGACTCCGCCGCCGACGAGCTGGCTGCCCGTCGGGCTGCCCGCAAGATCGGTTGATCCCAGCACCCCACTGACTCCGAACCGGCCCGTCACCCTCGAGGTGGCGGGCCGGTTCGTTCGTGATCCGTCCGTGGCGCACTGGTCACGCGCGTGGTCGGAGGCCCGGCCGATGGTAGGTTTGTCCCCGCTGACAATCCCGTGCGGGAGAGTCTTCGTGCCGGCTCTCGAGCCGGTGATGGAGCGCCGAAGGGGCAACCCCTCCCCGGAACCTCTCAGGCGCCAAGGACCGCGCGGGCTGGCAACTCTGAAGTGGACGCGTCCGATGGTCGGGCGGGTCCGTGACAGAGGGGGAGGTGCGCCAGGAAACCGCCTGTCGCTGCCAGCCATTTGGGAGTCACCCGTGTCAGAGAGTCCGACGCTCGCCGAGCTCGACAATGCCCTGCCCTTCGTGGAGCGCCACATCGGCCCCCGCACCGTCGAGATCGAGACGATGCTCGCGCGGGTGGGCCACACCAGCCTGGAGGGGCTGATGGATGCGGCCGTGCCGGGTGGCATCCGCACCGCGGCCGCGCTCGACCTGCCGTCCGCGCTGACCGAGGACGCCGTGGCCCGCGAGCTGCGCGAGCTCGCTGCGAGCAACCGGCCGGCCGAGTCGCTGATCGGTCTCGGGTACCACGGCACCATCACACCCCCCGTCGTACGCCGCAACGTGCTCGAGGACCCGAGCTGGTACACCGCCTACACGCCCTACCAGCCCGAGATCTCCCAGGGTCGCCTGGAGGCCCTGATCAACTTCCAGACGATGATCGGCGACCTCACCGGGCTGCCGACCGCGAATTCGTCGCTCCTCGACGAGGGCACCGCCGCCGCTGAGGCGATGACCCTGGTCCGTCGTGCGAACAAGAAGGCCAGGGGCCCGTTCGTGGTGGACGCCGACGCGCTGCCGCAGACGATCGAGGTGGTGCGCACGCGTGCGGAGGCGATGGGGATCGACGTGCTCGTCGCGGACCTCGCTGACGGACTGCCCGAGGGCGACCTGTGTGGCCTGTTGGTGCAGTACCCCGGCGCCAGCGGTCGGGTCACCGATCCCCGCGCCCTCATCGAGGAGACCCACGCCCGCAACGGACTGGCCGTGGTGGCCGCTGACCTGCTGGCCCTGACCCTGCTCGAGGCGCCGGGGCAGCTCGGTGCCGACGTGGTGGTCGGGTCCTCCCAGCGCTTCGGCGTGCCGCTGTTTTACGGCGGGCCGCATGCCGGGTTCATGGCGGTGTCGTCCGGACTCGAACGGCACCTGCCGGGACGCCTGGTCGGTGTCTCCGTCGACGCTGAGGGCCGTCCTGCCTATCGCCTCGCCCTGCAGACCCGCGAGCAGCACATCCGCCGCGACAAGGCCACCTCCAACATCTGCACGGCACAGGTGCTGCTCGCCGTGACGGCGGCGATGTACGCCGTCTACCACGGCCCTGCCGGGCTGACCACCATCGCCCGCCGCGCGCACCGCTACGCGGCCGTGATCGCCGCATCCCTGACCGGCGCGGGCATCGAGGTCGTGAACGAGGACTTCTTCGACACCCTCACGGTCCGGGTCCCCGGGAGGGCGGCCGAGGTGGTCGGGTCCGCCCGGGCACTCGGCCTGCACCTTCGCCACGTCGACGACGACCTCGTCGCACTGTCGACCTCGGAGACCACCACCCGCTCGACCGTCAGCAGCCTGCTGAGGGCGTTCGGCGTCAGCGTGGACGTCCACGCCGTCGACCGGGACGTCGACGATGCCCTGCCGCTCGCGCTGCGACGCGAGTCCGGCTTCCTCGAGCACGACGTGTTCAACAGCCATCACAGCGAGACCCAGATGTTGCGCTACCTGCGGCGGCTCTCCGCCCGTGACTACGCGCTGGATCGCGGGATGATCCCGCTCGGCTCCTGCACGATGAAGCTGAACGCGACCACGGAGATGGAGCCGATCAGCCTGCCCGGCTTCGCCGACCTCCACCCCTTCGCTCCGGCTGCTGACGCGAGCGGCTACCGCAAGCTGATCGCCGACCTCGAGGGATGGCTGGCCGAGGTCACCGGGTACGACCGGGTGTCCATCCAGCCGAACGCCGGCTCCCAGGGTGAGCTCGCCGGCCTGCTCGCCATCCGTGGCTATCACCGGGCCAACGGACACGCCGAGCGCGACGTCTGCCTGATCCCGTCATCGGCCCACGGCACCAACGCGGCCTCCGCCGTGATGGCCGGCATGCGCGTGGTGGTCGTCAAGGCCAGCGACGACGGCTCCATCGATCTTGACGACCTCCTGGCCCAGTGCGAGAAGCACTCCGACGACCTGGCTGCGATCATGGTGACCTACCCGTCGACCCACGGAGCCTACGAGGACACCATCACCGAGCTGACCAAGATCGTGCACGACCACGGAGGCCAGGTCTACGTCGACGGCGCCAACCTGAACGCGCTGCTGGGCTATGCCAAGCCCGGTGAGTTCGGGGGCGACGTGTCGCACCTCAACCTGCACAAGACCTTCTGCATCCCCCACGGCGGTGGCGGTCCGGGCGTGGGTCCCGTCGCCGTGCGCGCGCACCTGGCGCCGTACCTCCCCTCCCACGGGCAGCACCCGGTCGAGGAGATGCGCCAGGGCATCGGTCCGATCAGCGCGGCCCCCTACGGCTCGGCCGGGATCCTGCCGATCACCTGGGCCTACATCCGGTTGATGGGCGGGGCCGGCCTGACCCGGGCAACTGCTGTCGCGGTGCTCTCGGCCAACTACATCGCCGCCCGCCTGGGCGAGCACTACCCGGTGCTCTACCGGGGCCACGGTGGCCTCGTGGCCCACGAGTGCATCCTCGACCTGCGCGGACTCACCAAGGACAGCGGCGTCAGCGTCGACGACGTCGCCAAGCGCCTCATCGACTACGGCTTCCACGCACCGACCATGTCGTTCCCGGTGGCGGGCACGCTGATGGTGGAGCCGACCGAGTCCGAGGACCTCGCCGAGATCGATCGGTTCTGCGACGCGATGATCGCGATTCGCGAAGAGATCGACAAGGTGCAGTCAGGGGAGTGGACCCCCGAGGACTCACCCTTGCGCGGCGCACCGCACACCTCGCGGGCCCTGTCCGACGCGGACTGGGACCGTGCGTACTCGCGCGAGGTCGCGGTGTTCCCGACCGGGTTCGACGCCGACAAGTACTGGCCGCCCGTTGCTCGCATCGACCAGGCGTACGGCGACCGGAACCTGGTCTGTGCCTGCCCCCCGCCGGAAGCCTTCGCATGAGCGCCGACACACCGGTCGTGGGTGACCCGTTGAAGGAGTCGGTCGCGCCCGTCACGGCACGACGGCTCCAGGCGAAGATCGCCCAGGCCCAGGTTGAGGGCCGGATGCCGTCGATCGCGGCCGGTGTGGTCCGCGACGGCAACCTGGTCTGGGCCGGTGGCCACGGAGACCTGGCCGGCACTGCGGAGGACACGCAGTACAAGATCGGGTCGATCACGAAGACGTTCACCGCGGTCCTCATCCTCCAGCTGGTGGAGGAGGGCGTGCTCAGCCTCGACGACACGGTGTCCACGGTGCTGGGCGAGATCGGCTACGGGAACCGGACGATCCGTTCACTGCTGGCCCACAACTCGGGCATGCAGGCCGAGCCGAACGGCTCCTGGTGGGAGCGTTCACCGGGTCTCACCTTTGACGAGCTGGCGGCAGCCAATGCCGACTCGGCGGGGGTGCTGCCGATCGGTCAGCAGTTCCACTACACGAACCTGGCCTACGGCCTGCTCGGCGAGACCGTGGCCCGACTGCGCGACCTCAGCTGGTGGGAGTGCGTGCAGTCACGGATCCTGGTGCCCCTGGGCATGAACCGGACGACGTACCAGTGCGAGGGCGTCCACGCGCAGGGCACCAGCGTCGACCCCTACACGGGGGAGCTCATCGAGGAGCCGCATCCGGACACCGGCGCGATGGCGCCGGCGGGCCAGATGTGGAGCACGGTCGCCGACCTCGCGACCTACTGCACGTTCCTGGTCGAGGGGCACGCCGGCATCCTGCCCAAGGCCAGGCTGGAGGAGGCCTACATCCCGCAGTCGGGCGCGCTGGCGTCAGGCCTGGAGTCCGCCCACGGGCTCGGCTTCCAGATGCATCGCGGTGGTTCGGGGGTGCTGGTCGGACACACCGGCTCGATGCCGGGCTTCGTCGCGTCGTGCTTCATCGACCGGCTGCGCCGCACCGGCGTCGTCGCGTTCGCGAATGCGATGACGGGGTTGCCCGCTGCCGGCATCGCCACCACCCTGCTCGAGGAGCTCGAGGCCTCGGAGCCGACCGTTCCCGAGCCCTGGCGACCATCCACGTCGGTTCCCGACGTGGTGCGTGAGATCGTCGGTGTGTGGCACTGGGGCCCCACGCCGATGGTCTTCGGGTGGGAGGGCGACCAGCTCGTGGTGCGTCGCAACGGGGTGGTCGGCTATCGGTACCGGCTCGACGGCGATCGCCTGGTCGGCACGGCCGGCTACCAGACCGGCGAGACCCTGCAGGTCGTGCGCAATGACGACGGCTCGATCAACCACCTCAACCTGTCCACGTTCATCTTCACGCGCACGCCCTACGACCCCGCCGCGCCGATCCCCGGCGGGGTGCCGCAACGGTGATCGGTTTGAGCGGGCGCCCGCGCGGGGAAAATGTGGGGCCATGACGTTGACGCCCCACTTCGCGCCCTTCGGGGCTCGGATCACTGCCGGTCCGCTCGAGCTGGTGCCGGTCACCGACGAGGTGATCCCGGAGCTGGTCGAGCTGGCGCTCGGGGGCATTCACCCGCCGGACACGATGCCGTTCCAGCAGCCGTGGAGCATCGCCCCGCGTGGGGAACTGGGCTTCAACATGGCGCAGTACTACTGGCAGCAGCGCGCCGACTTCGGGCCGGGGGAGTGGGCGCTCAACTTCGGCGTACGCTTCGAGGGCGAGCTTGTCGGCTGCCAGGACCTGCGGGCCACCAGGTTCCGGGTGACCAGGACCGCCGAGTCGGGTTCGTGGCTCGCGATGAAGCACCAAGGTCGTGGCATCGGCACCCGGATGCGTCAGGCGATCTGCGCCTTCGGCTTCGACGAGCTCGGCGCGACCGAGCTGACCTCGGGCGCCTTCGTCGACAACCCGGCCTCGCTTGCGGTGAGTCGCAAGCTCGGCTACCGCACCAACGGCATCGAGCGCCGCAAGCGCCGCGTGGGCGAGCTCGCACACCTGCAGCACCTCGCCATCTCGGAGCAGGACCTGGTCCGCGGAGAGCCGATCACGGTCGAGGGCGCGGATGCACTGCGCACTGCCCTGCTGCTCGACGATGACTGATCCCTGAGCGACACACTTCCCACGGCTGTTCTCGGAGCAGCACGTCGACCTTGCCGATGCTGTGCTCACCCGCACGTCCCATGCGCCTCCGGACCTTCCGCACCCCGTCGCGCACGGGGCCCTCGGGACGGCTCGAGTGCGGTCGGCCGGACCACCGACCAACCCTCCAGATGGGAGGACGTGGCTCGTGAGCGCTCCAGAACGTCCCACTCTGCTCGGGAAAGTGGGACGTTTGGCAGCGCTCACGAGCGCTGAGGGCGCTCAGGCCTTGGTGAGCACGCAGTCGGCCAGGACGGGGGAGCCGTTGCGCTGCTCGTGCTCGCTGGCGATCGTGGCGCTGATGATGACTCGATCGCCCTCGTCCCAGGTCTGCACGCGAATCGTCTCGCCCGGGAACACGACCCCGGCGAAGCGGGCCGCGAAGCCGCCCACACGAGCCGCTTCACCGGCGAGCACCAGGTCGGTGACCTCCCGCAGCACGATCCCGTAGGAGCAGAGGCCGTGCAGGATCGGGGCAGGGAAGCCGGCGCCCTTGGCGAAGGCCGGGTCGATGTGCAGCGGGTTGCGGTCACCGCAAAGCCGGTAGAGCGCCGCCTGCTGCGGCGTGACGGCGTACGACGTCTCCGCATCGGCCTCGCGGGCAGGGAGGTCGACCTTGGTCGAGGGGCCACGGTCGCCGCCCCAGCCGCCCTCGTTGCGCACGAAGATGCTGGAGCGCACCGTCCAGAGGTGCTGGCCGGACGCGTCGAAGGCCTCGCCCTCCTGGACGATCACGGCGGCCTTGCCCTTGTCCCACACGTCGGAGATCTTGGTCTTCTGGGTGGCGGTGCCGGAGGTCGGGATCGGAGCGTGCACCACGACCTCCTGCGATCCGTGCAGCACCATCTGGAGGTCGATGTCACAGCCCGGCAGGTCGACCGACGGGGCAGCGGTCTCGTGGAACGTGGGCGCCACGACTCCGAAGGACGGCAGCACCTGCAGGCTCGCGTCGTCGTGCGTCCAACGCAGTGCCCCCGCGTCGGTGTTGTCCCCGGGACGGGAGCCGGCACCCACGCCGAGGTGGTAGAGCAGGACGTCGGACTCGTTCCAGGAGAACGTGCGGTCGGGGAGTTGGGCGCCGACGGCGACCGTGGTGTCGATGGGCATGTGCTGACCTTTCGAGTGTGGGCTTGTGCGGGGTTGGTGGTTTCGAGACGCTCGTGCCTCGCTCCTCAACCACCGTCATGGCTTGTGCGGCGTTGGTGGTTTCGAGACGCTCGTGCCTCGTTCCTCAACCACCGTCATGGCTTGTGCGGGGTTGGTGGTTTCGAGACGCTCGTGCCTCGTTCCTCAACCACCGTCATGGCTTGTGCGGGGTTGGTGGTTTCGAGACGCTCGTGCCTCGCTCCTCAACCACCGTCATGGCTTGTGCGGCGTTGGTGGTTTCGAGACGCTCGTGCCTCGTTCCTCAACCACCGTCATGGCTTGTGCGGGGTTGGTGGTTTCGAGACGCTCGTGCCTCGCTCCTCAACCACCGTCAGGGTGTCAGACGCCCTTCGCTTGTCCCTCTGCTCCTCCCGCTGTGCGGGAGATGGAGTCGGCGATGGCGTTGGCGGCGATCCAACCGAACGTGACGGCGGGCCCGATGGTGGCACCCGCTCCGGCATAGGTCCGTCCCATCACGGCGGCTGACACGTTGCCGGTGGCGTAGAGCCCCTCGATCACCGAGCCGTCCGGGCGCAGTGCCCTCGCATTGGCGTCGGTGACGATGCCACCCTTGGTGCCGAGGTCGCCGGGGACCATCTTCACCGCGTAGAACGGGCCCTCGTCGATGACGCCGAGCGACGGGTTGGGCTTGACCCGCGGATCGCCGTAGTAGCGGTCGTACGCCGAGTCCCCTCGGCCGAAGTCGAGGTCCTTGCCGGTGCGGGCATAGCCGTTGAAGGTCGAGACCGTAGCCGTCAGTGCATCGGCCGGGACCCCGATCTTCTCGGCCAGGCCCTCCAAGGAGCCAGCCTTCACGATCACGCCCGACTTGAGCCAGCGGCCAGGGAACGGCTGGCGCGGGCCGAGGCCGGCGAAGAGGTAGCGGTTGCGGTAGCGCTGGTCGATGATCATCCAGCTCGGGAAGTGGTCGATGCCGGTCTCCTCGGCGGAGTCATACATCGCGTGCACCGCGTCGACGTACGGCGCGGCCTCGTTGCCGTAGCGCAGGCCGGCCTGGTTGACGATGATCGACCCGGGCAGGTTCCTCTCGGCGAGGCAGAACCACGGCCCGCTGGGCAACGGGATCGACGGGCCCCACCAGGCGTCGTCCATGAGGGCCAGCTCGGCGCCGTGCTTCTCGCCGGCCAGGATCCCAGCGCCGGTGTTGCCGGCGGCGCCGGTGGTCCACTCGGTGCCGATCGGTGCCTTCTGGTGCTTCTTGCGCATCTCGTCGTTGTGCTCGAACCCACCGCAGGCGAGGATCACGCCGCGCCGCGCGGTGAGCACCGCTTCACCGCCGTTGCGGGTGACCACGACTCCGGTGACCCGGCCGTCGTTCACCTCGAGGTCGATGAGCGGGGTCTCGTACCAGACGGGGATGTCCCGGTCGAGGAGTCCCTTGCGCAGACCGATCATCATCGCCATGCCCATGCCGAACATCCGCTTGCCGAGGGCCATCGTGATCAGCCGGGTCAGGAACACCTTGACCATCGTGAGCGGGCCCCGGATGGTCCGCAGGCCCAGAGAGATCTTCCGGAAGTCCGCCTGGGTGACGACCATTCCGGCCGGGGCCTTCGTGTAGGACTTGGTGAGGCGTTCGAGCTCGTCGCCGATCACGTGGCCGTCGATCGCCTTGGGCTCGACGCTGCGTCCGCTGGCCTTGCCACCGGTGGCCTCGGGGTAGTAGTCGCTGTACTGCGGGACCCAGGTGAAGTCGGCCGCCGAGTGGTCGCGGACGAACTCGAGTGCGGCCGGGCCGTTCTCGACGAATGCGTCGATCCGCTCGCGGGGCACCTCGTCACCGACGATCTCGTAGAGGTACTGCTTCACCTCGGACTCGGGCTGGACCTGGCCGGCCTTCTCGAGTGCGTAGTTGTTGGGGATCCAGACGCCGCCGCCGGAGCGTGCGGTGGATCCGCCGAATCCGTCGGTGCTCTCGATCACCAAGGTGTCGAGGCCTCGCTCGTGCGCAGCCAGGGCAGCGGTGAAACCTCCGCCACCGGTGCCGACGACGATCACGTCGTACTCGGTCTTCACCACTTTTCCTCCGGGTCTTCTCCGCCGTGGCGGGGCCTGATTCCGCAAAAACTGTAACAGGTTCTCGCGTCAAATGAGAACGTGTTCTAGTATTGGTACATCACCAGACCTACTGCCAGGAGACCCGAGATGTCGAAGGAAGTCCTCGACGGAGTACGCGACCTGTTGCCCACGTTCCGGGAGCGGGCCGACGAGGCCGAGAAGCTGCGCCAGGTTCCTGACGCAACCGTCAAGGCACTGGAGGAGACCGGCTTCTTCCGGATGCTCCAGCCCAGGCGCTTCGACGGGCTCGAGAGCGACCCGGTGGACTTCTTCACCGCCGTCAAGGAGATCGCCTCCGCCGACGGCTCGACGGGATGGATCTCCTCGGTCCTGGGTGTCCACCCGTGGCAGGTGGCCCTCTTCCCGGACGAGGCACAGCAGGCGGTCTGGGGCGAGGACACCAGCACTCGTCTCTCCTCGTCCTACGCACCGACCGGGAAGGCCACGCTCACCGAGGGCGGCTACACGCTCTCGGGCACGTGGTCCTTCTCGTCCGGGTCGGCCCACGCCAACTGGGTCCTGCTCGGCGGGTTGGTCTTCAGCGAGGACGGGCCCGACGGCTCAGTCGTCGACTTCCGTACCTTTCTGGTTCCGCGCGACCACTACGACGTCGTCGACGTGTGGAACGTGGTCGGCCTGCGTGGAACGGGCTCCAACGACATCGTCGTCAAGGACGTCTTCGTGCCGCAGGCCTTCACGCTCTCCATGTCCGACACCGGGCGCTGCTTCGGTCCGGGTCAGGAGCAGAATCCGGGCACCCTCTACAAGCTGCCGTTCCACTCGCTGTTCACCACCACGATCAGCTCGCCGATCGTGGGCATGGCCACCGGGGCCTACGCGGAGCACGTCGACATGCAGCAGAAGCGGGTGCGGGCGGCCTACCTCGGGGAGAAGGCCTCCTCCGACCCCTTCGCGGCCGTGCGCATCGCCCGCGCCGGCTCCGAGATCGACGCGGCCTGGGCCCTGCTGATGAGCAACATCCGTGAGGAGCAGGCCCTGGTCGAGAAGGGCGAGAGGATCCCGCTCAACCTGCGGCTCAAGGTGCGCCGCGACCAAGTGCTCGGCACCCAGCGCGCGATCGACGCGATCGACGCACTCTTCGAGGCCTCCGGGGGCCGTGCCCTGGCGGAGGGCACCTACCTGCAGCGGGCCTGGCGCGACGCCCACGCGGGTCGCGTGCACGCGGCCAACGACCCCGAGCGCTCCCTCAAGATGTATGGCGACCTCGAGTTCGGCCACAAGATCGACCCGGGGATGTACTGATCGTGACCCTGGCACAGGAAGACGTGCGCCGCACCGCAACGGTCGACGGCGTCACCCTCAACTACTACGAGTCCGGAGACGCCGGGGGGCTCCCGCTGGTGATGCTGCACGGCGGTGGACCCGGAGCGTCCTCGTGGTCGAACTTCGGCAGTGCGCTGCCCGGCTTCGCCCAGGACTTCCGCACCATCCTGGTCGACCAACCCGGATTCGGTGGCTCCGACAAGCCGGCCGTCGAGGGCAACTACTTCCGGTTCTCCGCGAAGTACGTGATCGGGCTGCTCGACCAGCTCGGCATCGACCGCTTCCACCTCCTGGGCAACAGTCTCGGCGGTGGCACCGCGACCCGGTTGGCCCTCGAGCACCCCGGGCGGGTGGCTCGACTGGTGCTGATGGGGCCGGGCGGGCTCTCGCTCAACCTCTTCCACGCCGACGCCACCGAGGGGGTCAAGGCGCTGATGGACTTCGGTGCGGAGCCGACTCGCGAGAGGCTGCGGGCCTTCATCTCGACCATGGTCGTCAACCAGGCACTGGTCACCGACGAGCTGGTCGAGGAACGCTTCGCCGACGCGACTGCCCCCGGGTCCCGTGAGGCGATGGCGTCCATGGGTGCCTCGTTCTGGAACCCGGAGACCCATGAGGACGGGATGCTCTGGCGCGAGGCGCACCGACTGCGCCAGCACACCCTGCTGACCTGGGGCCGGGAGGACCGGGTCAACCCTCTCGACGGCGCGATGGTCGCTCTCAAGACGATCCCGAAGGCGCAGCTGCACGTCTTCCCGAACTGCGGTCACTGGGCGCAGGTCGAGGCGGCCGAGGAGTTCCGCCAGGTGACCACACAGTTCCTGTCCAACCACGTGGAGCGTGACCGCGGTGACGCGGCGAACGGAGGCGCACGATGACGATCGACATCAGGTCCATGGGCTACGTGCGTGTGGCGTCCACAGATCTCGACCAGTGGCGCCACTTCGGTGGCAAGGTGCTCGGTCTGGCCGAGGGCCGCGGCCCCGACCCGGAGAACCTCTACTTCCGCATCGACGAGGTCTCCGCCCGCCTGGTGGTGTTCCCCTCCGACGTCGACCGGCTGGAGGCCACCGGCTGGGAGGTGGCCGACCACCGCGCCCTGCAGGAAGCACGGGAACACCTGCAGAAGGCCGGTGTTGACTTCGAGGAAGGTACGCCGGAGGAGCTGGCCGAGCGCCGAGTCCAGGAGCTGGTCCGGTTCCAGGATCCCTGGGACAACGTCTTCGAGCTGTTCCACGGCATCACCTACGAGTCACGGCCCGTCGTCACGCCGTACGCCGCGACGTTCGTCACTGGCGACCAGGGCATGGGGCACATCGTCGTCCCCGTCACGGACGACGTCGAAGCCCTGCGGTTCTACACCGAGGTCCTCGGCTTCCGGCTGCGCGACTCGATGAGCATGCCGGGGGAGTTCGTCGGCAAGGAGCCCGGCTCCAAGGTCTGGCTGCGCTTCCTCGGCGTCAACCCCAGGCACCACTCGCTGGCCTTCCTGCCGATGCCGAACCCGAGCCGTTGCGTGCACATCATGCTCGAGGTCGAGCGTCTCGACGACGTGGGCCGCGCCCTGGAGCGGGTGAAGAAGCACCAGGCACCGCTGAGCGCGACGCTGGGGCGTCACATGAACGACGAGATGGTCTCGTTCTACGTGAAGTCGCCCGGCGGCTTCGACGTCGAGTTCGGCACCGAGGGCCTGCAGGTCGAGGACTCACGCTGGGTCGCCCGGGAGTCCACCGCGGTCTCCTACTGGGGCCATGACTTCGGTGGCGGAGCCTGACGAGACAATGGGTGCCATGACCGACCGAGACCTCCCCCGGGGAATGCGCGACGACGCCCACGAGACCTGGCCGCCGCCGGCCCTGATCGAGTCGTTCCTGGGCAACTTCAACTTCGAGTTCCGCCCGGGCGAGGACACCGACATCGCCGACACGGCGGTCGCCCAGGCCGCAGCGCGGCGGTTCCGTGACGTGCTCGGTCGCTACGCCAGCGGGGTCACCGTGGTCACCTCGATGTCGGGCGACGAGCCGGTCGGCATGACCTGCCAGTCGTTCTCCTCGGTCTCGCTCGACCCGCCGCTGGTCACCTTCATCCCGGCCAAGACCTCGCGGGCCTGGCCGCTGATGCAGCGTGCCGGCCACTTCTGCGTGAACTTCCTGGCCGACGGGCAGCAGGAGCTCTCCAACGTGATGGCCAGCCGGGGCGTCGACAAGTTCGCCGGGCTCGAGTGGTCGCTGTCGAAGACCGGCGCGCCGATGTTCGACGGCATCGTCGGCCACGTGGACTGCACGGTCCACGCGGTGCACGAAGCGGGGGACCACCACATCGTGGTCGGCCGGGTGCAGGACATGGACTTCACCAGCGACGCGGACGGCTCTTCGCCTGACCCGTTGCTCTACTTCCAAGGCGGCTATCGCACCCTCCGCTGAGACCCGAACCACGGCACCCCGCGCGCGTGCCAGACTCCCCGACGTGACCCGGGAGCACCTCGACGCCAACGACGAGGAGCTGGGCAATCCCGCCGATCTCAGTGGCGACGACTTCTCCACCCGTCTGGTGCGGCGCTTCCTGCGCCTGTGCGAGAGCCCGCTGACCCGCGATCGCATGCTGCGCATGGTGCGGGCGAGCGTCGCCGATGCCAGCTCCGCGCAACGTTTCCACGCCTTCGTGAACAAGCGGATGAACGGCATGCTGGGTCGCCGGCGCAAGGTCCAGGTGTCCACGTCGCGCGCAGAGCTGGTGGGTTCCCAGCTGATCGGCCTGGCGATGCTCCGCTATGTCCTCGAGGTCGATCCGGTTGCCTCGATGAGCCGGGAGACGCTGGTGCCGATGGCGGCCGCCGGCGTGCGCGGCGTGCTGCGCAGCGACCCCGGGTTCGACGAGCCCACGGACGCGCTCGACGAGCCGCTCCCCGACGAACGGCCGGACGCGACCGAGCTGATCACCGGGTACCGGGCCACGGGTCGTCCGCTGTGAGATGTGCCGGGCACACCAGTGGCCGAGGCGGCGCGTGGGGGCGCGGTCCATGTGCCACCACGTGCCCGCTCAGCGCTTGAAGGCGGGCTTCTCCTTGGCCAGGAACGCGCGCACGCCTTCGTGGAAGTCGCTGCCGGTGTAGACCTCGTGGAGCAGGGCATCGTCGCCCTCCGGCGCCCGCTCGAGACTGTCGGCGCGGGCGGAGAGCTGCTGCTTGGTGGCGCTGAGCGTGACGCCCGAGGCCCTGGTGATCCCCTCGACGAGATTCGCCACCTCGGCGTCCAGGTCGTCGGTGACCGCCATCAGCGCGCCCACGGCGTACGCCCGGTCGGCACCGACCAGCCGAGAGGCCAGGAGCATCTCGCGGGTCAGGGACTCCCCGAAGACAGCGGCGCAGCGATAGACGATCGGTGCGGCGAGGGCGTTGCCGAGGGTGCGGGCGATCGGGTAGCCGAAGCGTGATCCCGCAGTGGCGATGCGCAGGTCGCAGTGGGTGGCCACGGCCAGTCCGCCTCCGACACAGACCCCGTCGATGGCGGCGATGGTGACCTGGGGCAGGGCGAAGAGCTTCTGCAGCAGCTCACGGATCCAGTTCTCGTAGGCGACCGCGTCCGCCTCGACGAAGTCGGAGATCTCGTTGCCTGCGGCGAAGGCCCGGCCACCCGCGCCCCGCAGCACCACCACCTTGACCGAGGTATCGGTGGCGAGCTCGTCGCACAGCTCGCGGATGCCGGAGTACATCGCCTTGGTGAAGGCGTTGTGGCGCTCGGGCCGGTTGAAGGTAACGGTCACGACGCCGTCGGTGCGGGAGACCTCGAGTTCATCAGGCACGGGGGCTACTCGGCGAGAGCGGTGATGGCATCGTGGATGTCGAGCGTGCGCTGCGCGGACTCGACGTGCAGGTTCTCGACCATCTTGCCGTTGTAGGTCACGACGCCCTTGCCGCCAGCATTCCAGGCCTGGATCAGCCCACGGGCATCCTCGACGGCCTGCTCCGACGGGGCGAACGCCGTGTTGGCGCCCTCGACCTGGCCGGGGTGGATCAGCGTCTTGCCGTCGAAGCCCATCTGACGACCCTGTTCGCACTCGGCGAGGAAGCCGTCGATGTTCTTCACGTCGTTGTAGACGCCGTCGATGACCGCGATGCCGGCGGCCCGTCCGGCCAGGAGCGCGGTGTGCAGACTGGGCAGGATCGGCGCGCGGCCGGGCACGTGCTCGGCGTAGAGCTCCTTGACCAGGTCGTTCGTGCCGAGCACGAAGGCGCCGAGGCGCTCGGAGCCACGCGCGATCGCGAGGGCATCCAGGATCGCAATGGGGGTCTCGACCATCGCCCACAGCTTGGTGTGGTCGGGAGCTCCGGCCTTCTCCATGGCGGCGACGAGCTGCTTGACCTCGTCGGCCGAGTTGACCTTGGGCACCACGATCGCGGCGGGGCCGGCCTGCGATGCGGCCTCGATGTCGGCGTCGTGCCACTCGGTGCCGATGCCGTTGACTCTGATGGTGACCGTGCGGCGACCGTAGTCACCGCTGGCGGCAGCGGCTGCTGCCGTCTCGCGGGCCGCCGGCTTGGCGTCGGGGGCGACCGCGTCCTCGAGGTCGAGGATCAGCCCGTCGCAGGCGATGGACTTGGCCTTCTCGAGTGCCCGCTCGTTGGAGCTGGGCATGTAGAGGACCGAACGCAGGGGAGTGAACTCGCTCATGTCAGGCCTCCGGGGTCTCGATGGCGTCATAGAGCTCCTTGAGCTCGGGGTCGATCGCAGCGAGCTGGTCGGCGAGCTCCACCTGGACCTTGCACTGCTTCACGGAGGCGTCGTCCTCCATCTTGCCGTCGATCATCACCGCGCCGGTGCCGTCACCCATGGCGGCGATCACCCGGCGGGCGTGGGTGACGTCCTCGACGCTCGGCGCGAAGACCCGGTTGGCGATCTTGATCTGTACGGGGTGCAGCGACCAGGCGCCGACACAGCCGAGCAGGAAGGCGTTGCGGAACTGGTCCTCGCAGGCGACGGTGTCCTTGATGTCGCCGAACGGGCCCCAGTAGGGGTAGATGCCGTGCATCACGCAGGCGTCGACCATGCGCGCGATCGTGTAGTGGTAGAGGTCCTGCTGGTAGGTGGTCCGCTCGGCGTCGTAGGCGAAGCCACCGTCGTCGGTGCGGGGGGCGTCACCGCGCACGAGGTAGCCGGGGTGGGGGCCGCCGACGCGGGTGGTCTTCATCCGGCGGTCGGCAGCCAGGTCGGCCGGGCCGAGGGAGAGGCCCTGCATCCGCGGCGACGAGCCACAGATCTCCTCGATGTTCGCCACACCGCGGGCGGTCTCGAGAATGGCGTGCACCTGGATCGGCTTCTCGATGCCGGCCTTGGCCTCGAGCTGGGCGAGGATCCGGTCGACGTAGTGGATGTCCTCGGCGCCCTGCACCTTCGGGACCATGATCACGTCGAGCTTGTCGCCGATCGCGGGCACCAGCGTGGTCAGGTCGTCGAGCACCCAGGGGGAGTCGAGGGAGTTGATCCGGGTCCAGAACTGGGTCGGTCCGAAGTCGGTCTCCTGACCGATCTTCACCAGGCCGTTGCGGGCCTTCTCCTTGTTCTCGGCCTTGACCGCGTCTTCCAGGTTGCCCAGGAGGACGTCGGTGGTGCCGACCATGGCCGGGATCTTCGCCGCCATCTTCTCGTTGCCGGGATCGAAGAAGTGGATGGCCCGGGACGGCCGGGCCGGGATCTCACGCAACGGCGCGGGGGCGCCGACGGCGAGTGGGGCGAAGAAGTCCTTGGCGGTACGCAACGATCTGCTCCTCGAAGTGTGTGCAGGCGCGCCACGACGGCGGCGCGCCGGATTCACCGGCGAACCTAGCAGGACGAAGGGGCGCCACGGTATGACCCACCGCACGCGAGACACCGGGGGCGTCTCGGGGTTGTTCTAAGGCATCTTCCCGATGCGTCGGCCTACCTCAGACGGCCAGTGTGAGGGGGTGCCCCCACCTCCTTGCAGTCAGGAACCCCACCTGTTCTTCGCCGAGCACCCGGCGGCCCTCAACCGTGCCCGCGAGCTGTGCGCAGCATGTCCCTTGCTGGCCGAGTGCTTGGCCGGGGCACTGGAGCGACAGGAGCCGCACGGCGTCTGGGGCGGCCAGATCCTGGTCCAGGGCCAAGTCGTGGCCCACAAGCGCGGCCGGGGTCGGCCCCGCAAGGACGCTGCCTAGCCTCTACTGAACGCGGGACGGTTCAGACCTTGCGCATGACGGGCACCCCTCACCCGGCGTCGCTCACAGGTAGGACTGGGCGCGCTTCAGGCAGGTGACGGCCTCGGCGACGATCCGGTCGATCAGCGCCTCGCAGGTCGGAAGGTCATCGAGCACGCCGACAACCTGGCCCGAGGCCAGCACCCCGGCATCCGTGTCCCCGTCGACGAGGCCAGACTTCAGCATCATCGGCGTGTTGGCTGCGAGCGTCATCTGGCCGAGGGTGCGCCCTTGGCTCTTCTTCATCTCACGACCGTCGCGGGCCAGTTCCAGCCAGCTCATCCCGGTCATCCTCTTGAACTCGAGGGTGCGCCTGAGAGTCGGTGTCAACCGCTTCAAGCGGCTGGACTCCTCGATCTCCTCGACCAGCTGCGTGCGCAGCATCCGGTGCGGCATCCCGTCCACCTTGTCGGTGACCACGGTGCCGTTGACGTCGTACGAGAGGTAGAGGTCCTTGACCGCATCGGGAACAGCGCTGTCACGGGTGAGCAGGAAGCGCGTGCCCATGCCGATGCCGGCAGCACCGTAGGACAGGGCGGCGGCGAGGCCCCGACCGTCGAAGAAGCCACCCGCCGCGACCACGGGGATGTCGACTGCGTCGAGGACGGTGGGCAGCAGGAGCGTGGTCGGCACCGAGCCGGTGTGGCCACCGCCCTCGCCGCCCTGGATCATCACCGCGTCCGCACCCCAGGAAGCCACCTTCCTGGCGTGCTTGGGCAGGCCGACGCTCGGGATCACGACAAGGTCGTGCTCCTTGAGCTTGGCGATCTGTTCCGGCCTGGGTGCCAGGGCGAACGACGCCACCTTGACGCCGTGCTCGATGAGCAGGTCGCACCGCGCAGGTGCATCAGCCGCGTCCGCGCGCAGGTTGACGCCGAACGGTTCGTCGGTGCGCGACTTCACCTCCACGATGGCCTTCTCGAGCTCGTCGAGGGTCATCGTGGCGCTGGCCAGGATCCCCAGACCACCGGCGTTGGCGGTGCCGGCGACCAGGCGGGGCCCGGCCACCCACCCCATTCCGGTCTGGACGATCGGGTGGCGTACGCCGACCAGGTCGGTCAGCGCGGTGCGCAGCAGCCGCTCGGTGGTCACTCGGCAGCCACCACCGGTGGGACCTCGCGGTCGCGGATGTTCTTCGGGTCGAGGACGTTGCGGATGATCATCAGCTCGTTGTCGTCCGGGAGCCGGGTGCTCGGCACGTCTCCCTCGACGGCGAGCTCGAAGCCCGTCGCCTCCACGACCTCGTCGACGGTGACGCCCGGGTGCACCGACAGCAGGCGGACCGTGTCATCGGCACCCTTGACGTCGAGGACGGCGAGGTTGGTGACGATTCGGTGGATGTCGTTGTACTTCGCGGCGGCCGGTCCGGCCTCCTTGGCTGCCTTCGGTCCGACCCCGGAGACCACGTCGACCCGCTCGACGAACACGCGGGCCGAGTGCTTGGGCACCCAGTAGGAGGTGCGGTTGTTGACGGTGTTCCCCGGAGCCCCACGTGAGCCGAGGAGCTGCCGGGTGGGTCTGTCGAAGTCACCGATGGCGGAGATGTTCTGGTTGCCGTGGCGATCGACCTGGGTGGCGCCCATCATGACGTGGCGCTTGCCGTAGGCGACAACGTCGAAGACCCGACGGAACGGGATCCATCCCTCGACGACGTCTGCCTTGGCGAACATCGGCGGGACCCCGCTGAGATACAACGATTCGCCGTCACTCATCACCAGGTCAGGGTTGGAGGTGAGCTTGGCCAGGCGGACTCCGAGCATCGGCAGTGTTCCCATCGGGGAACCGAAGATCTCGCCGTCCTCCGCGAACGCGTCGGCGATGGCTGCGGCGCAGACCTCTGCGCGGGAAACATCAGTCATGTCGATCTCCTCAGGCTTCCTGCTCGGCGTGGAATGCCTGCACGGCTTCCTGGTAGGTGGACTCGTCGCCGGAGAGGAAGCGCTCCTTGAAGGCTGCCCACGCCTCGGGGTCCTTGGCGGATGCGGCGTAGTGCTTCTGGAACTTCTCGTCGCGCTCGTAGTCGGGCACGCAGTTGGTGAAGTGGGCGCCGTTCGGGGTCTCCACGACGCCGGTGACCATCATCCGGTTGAGCAGCATCCGCTGCACCGGGGTGTCGACCGTCAGCCCGGCGGTGTCCACGACCTGCTCGCACGAGACGAAGGTCCTGTCGGCGGCCATCGCGAACAGGTCGTCGAAGTAGGGGTCGGGCCCCAGGTAGCTGGCGTTGCCGTGCTGGTCCGCACGGTTCATGTGCACCAGGGCGACGTCGAGCTCCAGTGCGGGGACGGCGACGAACTCCTCCTGGTCGCCGTTCCGGTCGCGGTAGGGGCTGGTCACCAGCTTCAGTTCAGGGTTGTTGACCAGGACGTCGGAACCCAGGCCCGCGCGCATCGGAAGGAACGGCAGCCTCTGCGACGCGGCGATCAGGCCCGTCTGGAACATGCCTTCGTCCCACTCACAGATCTCGGGGATCGTGCGGTTCTGACGGGCTGCCTGGAAGTGCGGCTCGAGGGGGACCGTGTCCATGGTCACGAACGCATAGATCAGCTTCTTGATCTTGCCTGCCTCGGCCAGCAACCCCACGTCGGCGCCACCCCAGGACACGATCGTGAGGTCCTTCAGGTCCGAGCGCAGGATGGCGCGAACCAGGGCCATCGGCTTGCGCCGCGGCCCCCAGCCGCCGATCCCGATGGTCATCCCGTCCTCGAGGGTGGCGACGACCTCGTCGATGGTGATCCGCTTGTCGCGGGGCTTGTTGCTCACTTGTTTCCTGCCTTGTCCGTTCCTGCAAATCCATCGCGGAGCTCGTCGGAGACACCCCCGAGGTTGAGCTCGAAGGTGAATCCCTGCTCGAAGCGATAGCTCTTGTTGACGTCAACCGGGTCGATCCCGTTGATCGCCTCCTTGGCGGCGCGGATCACCTTCGTGTTCTTTGAGGCGATCACCCGTGCCACCTCCAGCGCGGCCCCGTCCAACTCCTCGCGGGGCACGACGCGGTGCACCGAGCCGAACTGGAGCAGGCTCGACGCGGGGATCCGGCCCGCCGTGAAGTAGAGGGTGCGCATCATGTGCTGCGGGACGAGCCGGGCCATGTGGGTGGCCGCGCCAAGGGCGCCCTGGTTCACCTCGGGCACGGAGAAGTAGGCATCCTCGGAGGCGACGATGACGTCGGCGTTGCCGACCATGCCGACACCACCGCCGATGCAGTGGCCGTTCACCGCTGCGATGACGGGCACCGCGCACTCGTAGACAGCCTTGAACGCGGCGTAGCAGCCGGAGTTGGCGCCCAGCAGTGCCTCGAACCCGGTGGTCTGCTGCATCTCCTTGATGTCGACCCCGGCGTTGAAGCCGCGGCCCTCGGCACGAAGGATCACGACGTGGGTCTGCGGGTCCCGGCCGGCCTCGTCCAGTGCCGCCGCGACGGCGTACCAGTCGGACACCGGGAGCGCATTGACCTTGCCGTGCTCCATCGTGACCACTCGGACGTGGTCCTCGCGGATCTCGGACGTGACTGCCATGGTGCCTGACCTTTCTCGGGACGGAACTGCACAAACAAACACTTGCTTGGTACCCTAGCACTTGCTTGGTCCGCTCCGAGGAAGGAATCCCATGGCAGTCCAGATCGACCTGAGTGGCCGCGTCGTGCTGGTCACCGGTGGAACGAAAGGAATCGGTGCGGGGGTGGCTCACACCTTCGTGGAGGCCGGCGCCACGGTCGTCACCTGTGCCCGCTCCGACGTTCCCGCCGCTCCCGGCACCAGCCACGTCGTCTGTGACGTCCGTGACCCTGAGGCGGTCCGCGCCATGGTCGAGGGCGTGGCCACCGAGCACGGTCGCCTCGACGTCGTGGTCAACAACGCCGGCGGATCGCCCTACGCCCTGCTCGCCGACGGCTCACCCCGTTTCCACACCAAGGTGATGGACCTCAACTTCACCTCGGTGCTGTCGGTCGCCCAGGCAGCCAACCGAGTGATGCAGGCCCAGTCTCAGGGCGGCGCGATCGTGAACATCTCCTCCATCTCGGCGCTGCGGCCGTCCCCGGGCACTGCCGTGTACGGCGCCGCGAAGGCGGCCGTCGACCAGTTCACGGTGAGCGCCGGCATGGAATGGGCGCCGAAGGTGCGCATCAACTCCATCAACGTGGGCCTGTGCCGCACCAGCGAGACTGCCGGGCACTACGGCGGCGACGCAACGGTGGCCGCCATCGAGCGGACCATCCCGATGGGGCGGATGGCCGAACCGGAGGAGATCGCCGGCGTCGTGCTGTTCCTGGCCTCCGACCTCGCCTCCTACGTCTCAGGTGCCTCGATCCAGTGCCACGGCGGTGGAGAGGAACCGGTCTTCCAGCACGTGCTCGCCAACCACACCCCGGCCTGAACGGCCGTCCACCACACCACAAGGAGCAACGCTGCAATGAGCAAGATCCTGGATGGCCGAGTTGCCATCGTCACCGGCGCCGGTCGCGGCCTCGGCCGTGCCCACGCCCTCGAGCTCGCCCGCCAGGGCGCCAAGGTCGTCGTCAACGACTACGGCGTCTCGAACAACGGCGAGAAGGAGGACTCGCCCGCCCACCAGGTGGTCGCCGAGATCGAGGCGCTCGGCGGCGAGGCAGTCGTCAACGGTGCCGACGTGGCCGACTTCGAGCAGGCCGCCGCGATGGTGCAGCAGGCCATCGAGGTCTTCGGCGGCCTCGACATCCTGGTCAACAACGCCGGCTTCGTGCGTGACCGGATGCTGTTCAACGCCACCGAGGACGAGTGGGACGCCGTGATCCGGGTGCACCTGAAGGGCCACTTCGCGCCCCTGCGCCACGCCGCGGCGTACTGGCGTGCGGAGTCGAAGGCCGGGCGCCAGCGTGCCGGTCGGGTCATCAACACCACGTCCGGCGCCGGCCTGCAGGGCTCGGTCGGGCAGGTCGCCTACTCCTCCGCGAAGGGCGGCATCGCCTCGATGACGTTGGTTGCGGCCGCCGAGCTGGGCCGGGTCGGCGTCTGTGTCAACGCGCTCGCCCCCGTGGCGAAGACCCGGATGACCGAGGGTGCCTTCGACACCTCCGAGATGGCGCTGCCCGAGGACAACAGCCCGATCGTGGCCTGGCTCGCCTCGGAGGCCGCCGGCCATGTGACCGGCCGTGTGTTCGAGAGCGACGGTGGACTGCTCACCCTGGAGGAAGGCTGGAACCACGGCGCCTCCCGCGATGCCGGCCGGCGCTGGGAAGCCAGCGAGCTCGGCGAGGTCGTCGACGCGCTGATCGCGGAGGGAACGCCTCCGGAGAAGGTCTACGGCGCCTGAGTGCGTACGAACGAACGCCCGGCCGGTCCGTTGTGGACCTGCCGGGCGTTTCGTCGTGTGTCGAGGGACGGCTACATCTTCATCAGACGGCCGTTGGCGTCCCGTGAATCAGTGACCAGCAGCATGATGCCGTCGATCAGCGACCAGATGCCGCAACCACCGAGGGTGAGCAGCTGGGCGACCGCCATGCCTGTGTGGCCGGTGTAGAAACGGCCGACACCGAACGCACCCACGAGGAGCTGGAGCACTCCGGCGATGAGCTTGCTCTTGTCGCCGTACGGCTCACCCGTCATCGGGTGGCGTCCGAAGGGCGCCGCAGGATCCGGGGATCCGTAGGCGACGGGTGCGCCGTAGCCGGGCTGGTGCGGGTTGGCGTACCCGGGACCGGGCTGGCCCCAACCGGGCTGCTGCGCCTGGGGTGCGCCGGGAGGGGGCGGCGGCTGGCCGGCGCCCGGGTGGGGCGGCGGGGGCGGGGGCTGGTGGCTGTGGTCGGGCCGGTCGTCGCTCGGCTGGTTCTCGAAGTCACTCACAGTGCCGATCCTGCCACGCAACGAGGGGTTCAAACCCGCACGACGCTCAACGACGCAGGAGTGCCTTGGCGACGTGGGTCACCTGGACCTCGTTGGAGCCGGCATAGATCATCAGCGACTTGGCGTCCCGGGCCAGCTGCTCGACGCGGTACTCGGCCATGTAGCCGTTTCCGCCGAAGAGCTGGACCGCCTCCATGGCCACCTCGCAGGCGGCACGTGAGGAGTAGAGCTTGATCGCCGAGGCCTCGCCCATGTCCATCACCACCCCGGCACGCCTGGCCGCCAGCGCCTTGAAGACCATGTTGGTCACGTTGACCCGGGCGATCTCCATCTCGGCCAGCTTGAGCTGGATCAGCTGGAAGCTGCTGATCGGCTTGCCCCACAGCTCGCGCTGCTTCGCGTACTCGATGGAGAGTCGCTGGCACTCCTCGATGATGCCGAGGGAGAAGGTCGCGATGCCGACCCGCTCGGCCACGAAGTTCGCCCGTGCCGAGGCCCGGCCGTCCGAGCCGGGCTGCCCCGTGAGCAAGCGGTCCCGCCCCAGTCGGACGTGGTCGAAGAACAGCTCACCCGTGGGGGAGGAGGCCATGCCCATCTTCTTGAACGGCCTGGACTGGGTGAGCCCCTCCATGCCGCTGTCGAGGACGAAGGTCAGCACCGGCTGGTCCCGACGATCGACACCCGTGCCGGTGTCGAGCTTGGCGTAGACCACGATCGTGTCGGCGTACGGCCCGTTGGTGATGAACGTCTTGTGGCCACTGAGCAGGAAGTCGTCGCCGTCCGGGCGAACGGTGGACCGCATGCCGCCGAAGGCGTCGGAGCCCGACTCGGGCTCGGTGATCGCCCAGGCGCCGACCTTGTCGAAGGTGACGAGGTCACGGACCCAGCGTTCGCGTTGCTCGATGGAGCCCATCGCGTTGATGGTCCCTGCGGCCAGCCCGGTGGAGACCCCGATGGCGGTGGGAATGCCCATCCCGACCTTGACCAGCTCGATGTTGGCGACCGCGTTCATCGCGAGGTCGAGACCGTCGGGCTCGACCTCGTCGAAGGGCTGTCCCTGCTCCGCGGCGCGCGCGCGGCGGATCTCGAAGTCGAACTTCTCCGCGGCGGCGTCGGCCAGGCCGAAGGTCGCGTAGTAGTGCCGGACGAGGTCGTAGGGCGGCAGTCCCTCGAACTCGAGCTCGTCCTGGTGGGGGCGCAGCTCCTTGTCGACGAACTGGCGTACGGCGTCGCGCACGGCGAGGTCGTCCTCGCTCCACTCGTGCATCAGGTGCGCTCGATGATCGTGGCCGACGCCTGCGCGCCACCTGCGCACATGGACACCAGGGCGGTGGACACGTCGCGACGCTCGAGCTCGTGCAGGGCGGTGGTCAGCAGACGGGTCCCGGTGGATCCGACGGGGTGGCCCAGGGCGATCGCCCCACCGTTGACGTTGATCTTGTCCGGCGGCACCTGGTGCACCGTGGCCCAGGACATCACCACGGCCGCGAACGCCTCGTTGACCTCGCAGATGTCGAGGTCGGCGATGGACATCCCCGAGTCCTCGAGCGCCTTCTCGGTGGCCTGCACGGGGCCGTCGAGGTGGTAGTAGGGGTCCGCTCCGACCAAGCAGGACGAGATGATCCGGGCTCGCGGCCGGAGCCCCAGGGAGTCGGCGAGGTCGGAGTCCATCAGCAGCATCGCCGACGCGCCGTCGGAGATCTGCGAGGAGGTGCCGGCGGTGTGGATGCCGTCGTCGAGAACTGGCTTGAGCTGGGCCAGGCCCTCGATGGTGGTGGCACGCAGGCCCTGGTCCTCGGTGACCACGCGGGTTTCACCCGTGGGGTTGCCCTCGTCGTCGAGGACCGGTGCCTCGACGCCGAAGATCTCCCGCGAGAACCGGCCCTCGTCGACGGCGAAGCGGGCCTTCTCCTGTGACCAGAGCCCGAAGGCGTCGACGTCGGCCCGACTGAAGCCGCGGTCCCGGGCGATTCGGTCGGCGCCGAGGAACTGGTCGGGCAGGTCGATGGTCCAGTTGTCCGGCCGAGGACTGCCCAGGCCCCTGGGCACGTTGGCGCCCAGCGGGATGCGCGACATGGACTCGATGCCGCAGGCCACGCCGGCCCTGATCGCGCCGGCGCTGATCATCGAGTTGATCAGGTGCACCGACTGCTGGGCCGACGAACACTGCGCGTCGATCACGCTGGACGCGGTGTGGTTCGGCAGGCCGGCGTGCATCCATGCCCGCCGCACCATGTTGTTGGACTGCTCGCCGGCTTGGGACACGCAGCCGCCGATGACCTGGTCGACCAGTGCCGGATCGATGCCGGCACGCTTGAGCACCTCCACCTGCGCGTTGCCGAGGAGCTCGGCCGGGTGCACGCCCGCCAGCCAACCGCGGCGCTTGCCCTGCGCCGTACGCACTGCTTCGACGATGACCGGGTTGCCCATGATGCCTCGCTGTTCGACCAGGGTTGAGTACGACGCCGGGCGGCGTCACCACCCAAAACTAGAACACGTTCTCATGCCCAGCAAGTTGCCGGGCACAGCATTCCGCTCTCCGGGACCGGTCGGGAGAATTCATCGCCAATTTGGCCGGCACCCTTCCGAACATTCCGAGAGTATGTAACGATCATCACTAGAACGTGTTCTAGGCTCCTGGAGGAAGCAGTGACCGTGACGACTGATCTCGCCGTCGACTTCGACCCGACCGACCCGGGTCTGATCGAGCAGCGCATTCCGCACGAGGAGTTTCGTGCCATGAGACACACCACTCCGGTGCGTTGGATCCCGCAACCGCAGGAGGCGCGCGCCGGATTTGCCGGGGTGGAGGGCTACTGGGCGCTGACCAAGCACGCCGACATTGCTGCGGTGTCCAAGAACAGCAAGGTCTTCTCGACCGCGAAGCAGGGAGCGATCATCCGGTTCGCCCCCGACATGACTCCCGAGCAGGTCGAGCTCCAGGGCGTGATGCTGATCAACCAGGACCCGCCGGACCACACCAAGCTGCGCCAGGTCATCTCGCGCGGGTTCACCCCGCGGGCCATGAACGCCCTGCACGACGCCCTCGAGAAGCGCGCCAAGCGGATCGTCGCCGCGGCGAAGGAGAAGGGGTCGGGCAACTTCGTCGAGGACATCGCCGCCGAGCTGCCGCTGCAGGCGATCGCCGAGCTGCTCGGCGTACCGCAGGAGGACCGCGGGAAGCTCTTCGACTGGTCCAACCAGATGCTCTCCTACGACGACCCCGACGTCGAGGGCGATGAGGAGGCCGCGTCGATCGAGATCCTCACCTACGCCGCCGGTCTGGCCGACGACCGTCGCAAGAACCCCAAGGACGACATCGTCACGAAGCTGATCACCGCCGACGTCAACGGGCATGCGCTCACCGACGACGAGTTCGGCTTCTTCGTGATCCTGCTGGCAGTGGCCGGCAACGAGACCACGCGCAACGCGATCACCCACGGCATGGGCGCTTTCTTCGACAACCCCGACCAGTGGGCGATCTTCCGCGAGCAGCGCCCGCAGTCCGCGGTCGACGAGATCGTGCGTTGGGCCACTCCGGTGACGGTCTTCCAGCGCACCGCGCTCGAGGACGTCGAGATCAACGGCACGCAGGTCAAGCAGGGCGACCGGGTGGGCCTGTTCTACGCCAGCGGCAACTTCGACGAGGACGTGTTCGAGGACGCCTACACGTTCAACGTGCTGCGCGAGAACAACCCGCACCTCGGCTTCGGCGGGCACGGCGCGCACTACTGCATCGGCGCCAACCTGGCCCGGCTCGAGATCGAGCTGATCTTCAACGAGATCGCCAACCAGGTCCCTGACATCGCTCGCGCCGGCGAACCCCGCCGGCTCCGCTCCGCGTGGATCAACGGCATCAAGGAGCTCCAGGTCACCTACTGACGAACGGGCAGTTGTTGCTGCGCGAACGGGCAGTTGTTGCTGCGCGAACGGGGAGTTGTTGCTGCGCGAACGGGCAATTGTTGAGGTTCGAACAGGCGACTCTTGCGCTATGTCGACTGCCGTCGTCCGTGGTTATCCACAGGCGACGGCAGTCACCATTTCGCAATGGGCAGAGTCCGGCCAGCGTTGTGCCATGACAATTCATCCGCCCAACCATCCGTTTCGCTGGCGTGACCTGAGGACACTCGGGATCCCGGAGTTCACCCTTCGACGATGGCTCGACTCAGACGTCGTACGGCGACTGCTCACCGGCGTCTACTGCTCGACCGAGCTGCCAGACACACTCGAGCTCCGAGCCCGATGCGTGGCCCTGGTGCTCCCCGACGATGCCGTGGTCTGCGATCGCACGGCCGCCTGGCTCTGGGGGGTCAACGCTCACGATCCTGACGACCGCTTCGGAGTACCCGACGTGGAGGTGGCAGTGCCTCCAGGACATCCGAAACCCCGACGCAACGGCGTACGCGGCATGGAACGTGACCTGAAGTCGTCAGAGACCGCCTCTGTCTTCGGAGTCAGCGTCACGACTCCGGTTCGCACCGCGCTCGACCTGGCCTGCATCCGTGGCCGGTGGGGCGCGTTGGCCGTGCTCGACGCCTTCATGTCCGAGCACGACCTCGCTCACAAGGACTTCGCACTGGGCCTGACCCGGTTCAAGGGTCGACGCGGAGTGACACAAGTCCGCGAGTTGTATCCGCTCGCCACCCCGCTGTCCGAATCTCCCGGGGAGTCATGGACCCGCGGCGTGATCATCGACGAGGGTCTGCCCATGCCCGAACCACAGGTTGAAATCACCGCGAACGGCGTGCTGATGGCGCGCATTGACTTGGCCTACCGGCGCCAACGCGTGGCCGTCGAATACGACGGTGAGGAGTTCCACGGCGAGGAGCAGCGTGATCACGACGAGTCACGCCGCACGTGGCTCCGCGAGCAGGGCTGGCACGTGATCGTCATCCGCAAGGAACAACTCAGCGGGCCTGCCCGCGCGGATTGGCTTGCGGAATTGGGTCGCGTCCTCGGGGAGCGTTCCGCTCGGGTGAAGCGACTGTATGCGCGCAGCCGCCTTCCTTGGCAACGCCCGAGCTGACCTCAACAACTGCCCGTTGGGACCTCAAGAGTTGCCCGTTCGCGCAGCAACAGCTGCCCGTTGGGACCTCAAGAGTTGCCCGTTCGCGCAGCAAGCACTGCCCGTTCGCGGGGTCAGGGGGTTCGCGCGGTGAGGACGAGGGGGCCGTCCTCGGTGATGGCGATGGTGTGCTCGGAGTGCGCACCCCGAGATCCGTCGGCGCTGCGCAGGGTCCACCCGTCGGCGTCGGTGTAGATCTCGTCGGTGGTGTGCAGGAACCACGGCTCGATGGCGATCACCAGGCCGGGCTTGAGCGGGTAGCCGCGACCGAGGCGGCCGTCGTTGGCGACGTGCGGGTCACCGTGCATGGTCCGACCGACACCGTGTCCGCCGAACTGCAGGTTGACCTTGAGTCCCGCGGAGCGGGCCACGTTGCCGATGGCGTGGCCGATGTCGCCGATCCTGTTGCCGGCCCGGGCGGCCTGGATGCCAGCAGCCAGGGCCACCTGCGTGGTCTCGATCAGGGCGAGGTCCTCAGGACGAGGCGTGCCCACCACCAGGCTGATCGCCGAGTCGGAGACCCAGCCGTCGACGGCACAGGCGAAGTCGAGGCTCAGCAGGTCACCGTCGCGCAGGACGTAGTCGTGGGGGAGGCCGTGCAGCACCGCATCGTTGACCGAGGTGCACAGCACCTTCCCGAAGGGGGAGGCGCCGAAGGACGGGTGGTAGTCGATGTAGCAGGACTCCGCACCGCGATCCTTGATCATCCGGTGTGCCAGCGCGTCGAGCTCGAGGAGGTTGACGCCGACGTCGGCCGCCTCGGCCAGGGCGGTCAGGACCTCACCGACGAAGACCCCGGCGGGCCGCATCTCGTCGATCTGGGCAGGCGTGCGGAGCTCGATCATGCGCCCAACCCTAGTGGGCGGGCGGTTCGGCACCCACCACCCACATGGCGAAGAACTGGGAGCCGCCACCGTAGGCATGCCCGAGCGCCCGGCGTACGCCGTCGACCTGGTGCTCGCCGGCCCGGCCGCGAACCTGGAGCGCAGCCTCGGCGAAGCGCAGCATCCCCGACGCACCGATCGGGTTCGAGCTGAGCACGCCACCGGAGCAGTTGACCGGGAGTACGCCGTCCATCGCCGTGCCGCCGGACTCGGTCAGCTTCCAACCCTCGCCCTCGGCGGCGAAGCCGAGGTTCTCCATCCACATCGGCTCGAACCACGAGAACGGCACGTAGACCTCTGCGGCGTCGATCTCCTCGAGCGGATTCGTGATGCCGGCCTGCTGCCACAGGTGCGTCGCCGCCTCGCGCCCGGCCTGGGGGTTCACCTGGTCCCGCTCGGCAGCCGTGGTGGGCTCGGAGCGCATCACCGTGCCGTGGATCCAGGCGGGGGAGTCGACGAACGCGGCGGTGTCCGCATCGGCGATCACGAGGGCACAGGCGCCGTCGGAGGACGGACAGGTCTCGTCGTAGCGGATCGGGTCCCACAGCATCTGGGAGGCCAGCACCGTCTCCACGGTGGTGTCCTTGTTCTGCAGGTGGGCGTAGGGATTCCTCAGCGCGTTCTGCCGGTCCTTGGCCGCCACGATCGCTCCGACGTGCGAGGGCGCACCCGAGCGGCGGATGTAGGAGCGCACGTGGGGAGCGAAGTAGCCACCGGCACCTGCGTGCACCGGCATGATGAACGGAAGCGGGGCCGACAGGGCCCACATCGCGTTCGACTCCGACTGCTTCTCGAAGGCCACGGTCAGCACCCGCTTGTGCACGCCCGACTGGACCAGGGACGCGGCGACGATGGCGGTCGACCCGCCCACCGATCCGGCCGTGTGCACACGCAGCAGTGGCTTCCCGGCGGCGCCCAGTGCCTCGGCGAGATAGAGCTCGGGCATCATCACGCCCTCGAAGAGGTCGGGCGCCTTGCCGACGACGACCGCATCGATGTCCTCGAAGCCCAGAGCAGCATCGGCGAGAGCCCGGTCGATCGCCTCCCGGCAGAGCCCGGCCATCGAGACGTCCTCCCGCTTGGCGCGGTGGTGGGTCTGCCCGATGCCGATCACGGCGGCTGGTTGCTTGCTCATCGAGCGGTTCCTTCCATGACGCAGACGAGGTTCTGCTGCAGCAGGGGACCGGAGGTGGCATGGCCGAGGACCTTCCCGGCCTCCCTGCGCCAGACGAGTCCTGCTGCCTCGCCGACCCGGTTCAGCCCTGCGGTGAACATCGGGTTGCCGGCCAGGGCTCCACCGGAGGGGTTGATGCGTACGCCGTCACCCAGGCCGAGCTCGCTGCGCAGGATCAGCTCCTGGTGGCTGAAGGGGGCATGCAGCTCGGCGACCTCGACCCCGTCGACGCCGGCAGCGTCGCCGGCGCGGCGAGCCGAGGGAGACTCGGTGAGGGGCCGGGCACCCAGGTGCAACGGATCGATGTTGTGCGCAAGCCCGGTGATCCAGGCCGGGTGCTCACAGGCGTTCCTGGCGTGGTCGTCGGCGGCCAGCACCAGGGCCGCGGCGCCGTCGGTGACCGGGGCGATGTCGTGCTTGCGCAACGGGTCGGCGTACAGGGGGCGTGCGAGGAGCTCGGCGACGCTCGATCCGCCACGGCGTACGGCGTGGGGGTTGCGCTCGGCGTCGTCCAGGGAGCGTTGCGCCACCTCGGCGAGGGCCTTCTCGTCCCACAGCCCGGCCTCGAGGCCGAGTCGCGCCTGGAGACCGGCCAGGGACACCTGGTCCGGCCACAGCGGAGTCATCGTGTAGGGATCCAGCTGCAGGGTGAGCGTGCGGCGCAGGGTCCCGGCCGAGGACTTGCCGAAGCCGTAGACCAGGGCGGTGTCGACCTCTCCCGTCTGGATCTTCACCCACGCCTCGTAGAGCGCCCAGGCCGCGTCCATCTCGACGTGCGACTCGTTGACCGGGGGGAGTGCCCCGATCGCGTCGACGGCAGAGACGAACGAGAAGGACCGTCCGGCCAGGTAGTCGGAGGACCCCGAGCACCAGAAGCCGATGTCCTTGCGGGTGAACCCGGTCTGCTCGTAGACCTCCCGGAAGAGGGGGACGAGCAGCTCGACCATCGTCGGCGAGCCGTCGAAGTCGGCCATCTGCTCGTGGGCGAAGCCCACCACCGCAACATCTCTCACAGGTGCACCTTGTAGCTCTCGAAGTCGGCGTCCGGCTCACCGGTCGGCGCGAAGTGGCTGATGTTCTCGACCGTGGTGCCCCACTCCTCGCGGGGCCGCCAGATCGCCTTGACCCGCATCCCCATCCGCACCTCGTCGGCCGGGACGTCGAGGATCAGGTGGAGGAACGCGATGTCGGCGCCGTCGAGGAGCACGTACGCCGAGACATAGGGAGGCTTGATCTTCTGGCCCAGGAACGGGACGTTGACGATGCAGAAGGTGGTCACCGTGCCGGTGCCGGCCAGCTCCACCTCGTCGGTCGTCGGGACGCCGTCGACGGGACAGGCGCCGCGAGGGGGCACGTAGACCTTGCCGCAGGCAGGGCAGCGTTGGCCGAGGATCCGTCCCTCCCGGAGCCCGCGGAAGAACGTGCTCTCCTCCGGGCTGGCGGCGTAGGTGTAGTCGAGGTTGACGGGGGTGATCAGGGGGCCTGTCGCCGGTCGAGGAGGTTGCGCAGCAACCGTCTCGAGACCCGCCTGTGGTTTCGAGACAGGCGCTGGCGCGCCTTCCTCAACCACCGTTGGATGCTCGGCGTCGCCGCCTCCGGCGCCGCTCGGCTCGAAACACTCGATGTCCGTGATGGCCCCGACGCGTTCCGCGGACCAGCGGGCACGGACGCGCATGCCAACGCGCAGGTCGGCGTACGGCGTGTCGAGCGCGTGGAGGAAGGGAGCGGTGGCGCCGTCGAGGAGGATCAGAGCCCAGGCGAAGGGGCGATCGAAGGGTTGCTCGGCGACCGGTTCGGGCACCCACGTCCAGGACTGGACGGTGCCCTCCGGGCCGACCTCGGTGACCTCGGTGATCGGCTCGAGGGTGGCCGGGTCGAATTCCGGGGGCGGCAGGATGACCTCCCCGTCCCGGGTGCGACCCGCCAGCAACAGGCCCTTGCGCAACCCGTCGAAGAAGCGGCCGAGCACTGGCCCGACGGATCGGGTGTAGTCGAAACTGACACGGACCGGAGCACTCAGGGTCCGGGCTTCACTGGAGCTCATGACCAAAAGTGAAACATGTTCTAGTGTGGTGCACAAGTATTCCAACTGAGGAGTCGCAGATGAAGCTGGGCCTGCAACTGGGTTACTGGGGCGCACAGCCGCCCTCGGGTGTCGCGGAGCTGGTGGCCGCCGCGGAGGCGGAGGGTTTCGATGCCCTCTTCACCGCCGAGGCATGGGGTTCGGACGCCTTCACGCCGTTGGCCTGGTGGGGTCGCGAGACGTCGAGGCTCCGGCTGGGCACCTCGATCGTGCAGATGTCCGGACGCAGCCCGGCCTCCATCGCGATGCACGCCCTGACCCTCGACCACCTCACCGGTGGTCGCGTCGTGCTGGGCATGGGCGTGAGCGGACCGCAGGTGGTCGAGGGCTGGTACGGCCAGCCGTTCGAGAAGCCCCTCGCCAGGACCCGTGAGGTGGTCGACATCATCCGCCAGGTGCTGGCTCGCGAGGCCCCGGTGACGAACGACGGACCCCACCATCCGCTGCCGTACGCCGGCCCGGGCTCGGTCGGTCTCGGCAAGCCCCTCAAGTCGATCGTGCACCCCTTGCGTCCCGACATCCCGATCTGGCTGGGCGCCGAGGGGCCGAAGAACGTGGCCCAGACCGCCGAGATCGCGGACGGATGGATTCCGATCTTCTACACGCCGCAGTCGGCCGGGATGTATCAACCCTGGCTGGACGAGGGCTTTGCCCGGGAGGGCGCTCGACGCTCCCGGGACGACTTCGAGATCGCTGCCACCTGCCACCTCCAGGTCACCGAGGATGACGGCCCCGCCAAGCAGGCCGTCCTCGAGGCACTCAAGCCGTCGGTTGCCCTCTACATGGGCGGGATGGGCGCCAAGGAGGCCAACTTCCACAAGCGCGTCTTCGAGAGGATGGGCCACGGCGACATCACCGATCGCGTGCAGGAGCTGTTCCTGGCCGGCAAGCGGGGCGAGGCGACCGCGTTGATCCCCGACGACCTGGTCGACGACATGCACATCGTGGGAAGCCCCGACGCGGTCCGGGAGCGGGTGGCCCAGTGGGAGGAGACCGGCGTGTCCACGTTGCTGCTCAGCTGCCGTACGGCGGACGAGGTGCGCCAGGTCGCGGAGGTGCTCGGATGAGCGACCTGCACACCGGCACCCACAACGGCCACCTGATGGTCGCGGCCCTCAAGGCTCACCGCGACGACCCGGTGATGTACCTCGGCGACGTCACCCTCACGGGTGGGGAGGTGTCAGCCCGGATCAGTCAGTACGTCCAGGCCTTCGAGGCCCTGGGCGCCGGCAGCGGCACGTCGTCCGCGCTGCTGGCCCTCAACCGTCCCGAGGTGCTGTTCATCCTCGGCGCCGGCCAGACCCAGGGCTTCCGGCGCACGGCACTCCATCCGCTGGGCTCGCTCGACGACCACGCCTACGTGATCAACGATGCCGGCATCACCACGCTCGTCATCGACCCGGCCTTAAAGGAGCGAGCCGTCGGCCTGCTCGAGAAGTGCCCCGGACTCGAGCGTGTCCTGACCATCGGCCCCGTCCCCGAGGAGCTGCGCCACGTCGGGCACGACCTCGTCGCAACGGCAGCGACGTACGCCGCAGGGCCGTTGGAGGCCGCGTTGCTGGAAGCGGACCACATCGTCTCGATCACCTACACCGGCGGCACCACGGGCAAGCCCAAGGGCGTGATCGGCACCGCACGCTCGATGAACACGATGGCGCAGATCCAGCTGGCGGAGTGGGAGTGGCCGAGGAACCCACGGTTCCTGATGTGCACCCCGCTCTCGCACGCCGGCGCCGCATTCTTCGTGCCGACCGTGATGAAGGGCGGATGCCTGGTCGTGCTCCCCAAGTTCGATCCCGCCGAGGTGCTGCGCACGATCGAGGAGCGACGGATCACCGCGACCATGCTGGTGCCGTCGATGATCTACGCGCTGCTCGACCACCCGGACTCCCGCACCCGGGACCTGTCGTCCCTGGAGACGGTCTACTACGGCGCCTCCTCGATCAATCCGGTGCGCCTGCAGGAGGCGATCGACAGGTTCGGTCCGATCTTCGCGCAGTACTACGGTCAGTCCGAGGCGCCGATGGCGATCACGTATCTCTCCAAGGAGGAGCACGACACGGCTCGACTCAGCTCGTGCGGTCGCCCGTCCGCGTTCGTCCGCACGGCACTCCTGGGCGAGGACGGCACACCGGTGGCGCCCGGGGAACCGGGGGAGATCTGCGTCGCCGGCCCCCTGGCCGCGGAGGGCTACTGGCAGCTCCCCGACGAGACGGCGGCCACGTTCCGCGACGGCTGGATGCACACCGGTGACGTCGCGCGCGAGGACGAGGACGGGTTCTGGTTCATCGTGGACCGCACGAAGGACATGATCGTGACCGGCGGCTTCAACGTGTTCCCCCGCGAGGTCGAGGACGTCGTCGCCGAGCACCCTGCGGTGGCGCAGGTCGCCGTGATCGGGACCCCGCACGAGAAGTTCGGTGAGGCCGTCACCGCCATCGTCGTGCCGCGGGACGCCGGCGGACTGAGCGACGAGGTGATCGGCGAGATCCAGGCACTCGTGAAGCAACGCAAGGGTTCCGTGCACGTGCCGAAGCAGGTCCTGACCGTCGCCTCGATTCCGTTGACCGGTCTCGGCAAGCCCGACAAGAAGGCACTCCGAGCCCGCTACGCCGGCTGATCGCGCGGGCTGGGGTCAGCGGTTCACGGGCCAACCGCGCTGCACCCAGCCCGCCGTTCCGGCGGACACGTTCAGGGCGGTGATGCCTCGCTGGCGCAGGAGGCCCACGACGGCCCTGCTGCGCCCTCCGCTCTGGCAGATGACGTAGACCTCGCGGTCGGTGGGCACCTCGTCGAGACGCTGGGGCACGTCGTTCATCGGGATGTGGGTGGCGCCGGGCACGTGGCCCGCGGTGAACTCGTCGGACTCCCGGACATCGAGGACGAAGGCCCCTTGGCTGTGGGCGGCCGCGAAGTCGTCGAGACCCACCTCGCCGTTCTCGGCCTCCTGCTGGGCCTGCGCCAGCTGACGGCGTACGTCGGCCATGTCGAGGTCGCGAGCCTGCTTGATCACGTCGTCGAGCGCCTGCGGAGGGAGCGCACCGGCCTGGTTGAACAGCATGATGCCGTCGCGGAAGAGCATCAGCGTCGGGATCGACGAGATCCCCGCGCGCCCCGCCAGCTCCTGCTCGGCCTCGGTGTCGACCTTCCCGAAGGTGATGTCGGGATGCGCGTCGGAGGCGTTGTCGAAGACCGGGGCGAACTGTCGGCACGGACCGCACCACGCGGCCCAGAAGTCGACGAGCACGATGCCCTCGCCCCCAACGGTCTCCTCGAAGTCGGCCAGGGTCAGGTCGCGAGTGCTCATGCCACCAGCCTACGAGGACTCTGAAGCGGGGGTGGTCAGGTGCCCTCCCTCACCGGGTAGATCTCATCGGCGACGAGGCCGTGGGCCTCCCGGTGCACGGTGTTGGCCGCCTCCGCATCGGGCGCGTCGACGAGGCAGAAGATCTTGCCGTTGGTCTCGTCGACCCAGTACTGCTGGTAGTTCACGCCGTGTCGGTCCTGGATGGCCAGGTCCGCGGCGTGGGCCTTTGCCACGTCCTCGGCCGTCACCCCGGTCCCGACGTTGTGGACATCCATGTAGAGAGCCACTGGCCCCTCCTCTCCTGGGAACATTTCAGGCTAGGCCGTAGCGCGACGGCGCGGCATCCCCAGAACTGGGCATGTCTCCTAGCGTCCGGTGAAGCGCGGCGTGCGCTTCTCGGCGAAGGCCCTCGGGCCCTCCTGCGCGTCGGCGGAGGCGAAGACGGCCGCTCCGACAGCAGCGTCGTCGGCCCAGCACTCGTTCTCGTGCTTCCCCTCCGAGTCACGGATCGTCCTCAGGACCGCTTGGACGGCCAGTGGACCGTTCGCGGAGATGAGCTCCGCGAGCTCATGGGCCTTGGCCAGGGCCTCCCCGTCCGGCACGACGTGACCGATCAGTCCGATCTCCTTGGCCTCGGGCGCCTTGACGTGGCGCCCGGTCAGCAGCAGGTCGGCGGCCACGGTGTAGGGGAGCTGGCGGGGGAGTCGGACCGCGGACCCGCCAAGCGGATAGAGGCCCCACCTCGGCTCGGAGACGCCGAAGCGCGCCGATTCCCCGGCAACCCTGATGTCGGTGGCCTGCAGGATCTCGGTCCCACCGGCGATGGCCGGCCCCTCGACTGCGGCGATCAACGGCTTCGTGAGCCGAAAGCCCTTGAGCAGGGACTTGATCACCGACGGGTCGAACTCGCCGGACTCGAACTTGTCCGACGGGGATGACTGGGACATCGCGGTCAGGTCGGCACCTGCGCAGAACGCACCGCCGGCGCCGGTCAGGATCACGACGCGGATGGAGTCATCGGAGTTCACCCGGTCCCACGCCTGCTCCATGAGGGCGAGCATCTCCCCGGAGAGCGCGTTGCGCTTCTCCGGTCGGTTCATGGTCACCACCAGGGTGTGACCGACCTGGTCGACGAGGCAGTGCGGCTGCGGTTCAGAGTTCATGAGAAGGACTCTAGTCAGAAACGAGAACGTGTTCTAGTCTTTCGCGCATGGCCCTGAACATCGCTGATCTCTTCGAGCACGCCGTCGACGCCGTTCCCGATCGCCACGCCATCCAAGTGGGAGACCGCAAGGTGGCCTATGCCGAGCTGGAGGCCGACGCCAACAGGCTCGCCCATCACCTGCAGGCCCACGGCATCGACGCCGGCGACCACGTCGGGGTCTACGCCAAGAACAGCGTCGAGCACGTCGTGGCCCTGCTCGCGATCTTCAAGATCCGCGCCGTCGCGATCAACGTCAACTACCGCTACGTCGAGGGCGAGCTCAACTACCTCTTCGACAACGCCGACCTGGTCGCGCTGATCCACGAGCGGTCCTACGCGCCCCTGGTGGCCCAGGTGGCCGGCAACCACGAGAAGCTGCGCACGTTCGTGGTCATGGACGACCCGATGGGTCCCGGAGCAGCGGATCCCGGGACTGCGCCGGCGATCGAGGGGTACGGCGGCGTCAGCTGGAGCGACGCACTGGCATCCCGGAGTGCAGACCGAGACTTCGACGCCCGGTCCAACGACGACCTCTACATCGTCTACACGGGCGGGACGACCGGATACCCCAAGGGCGTCATGTGGCGCCACGAGGACTTCTGGCGGGTGCTCGGCGGCGGCATCGACTTCATGGCAGGAACCCGGTTGGAGGAGCTCGACCAGTCCCGGGCCGCCGCGGCCGGCGAGCCGATGGTCACCTTCCCCCTGTCTCCACTGATGCACGGCGGCGCCCAGGCCGCGATGCTGATGCACCTCTTCGCCGGCCACCTGACGATCCTGGCGCCCAAGTTCGACCCCCGGGAGGTCTGGGAGACGGTCCAGCGGGAGAAGGTCCAGCTGATCTTCATGACCGGCGACGCGATGGCCCGACCGCTGATCGAGGAGTACGAGCGTGGCGCGTACGACGGCAGCTCGCTCGTCGCCGTGGCCAGCAGCGCCGCCATCTTCAGCCGCCCCGTCAAGGAGCGCTGGATGGCTGGGTTCCCGGACACGTTCTTCACCGACTCCGTCGGGGCCTCCGAGACCGGCTTCCAGGGCACGGGACTGCAGGACAAGGAGAACATCAAGGGCGAAGGGGCGATGATCACCCTCGGCCTGGAGTCCGTCGTCCTCGACGAGGACAACACCGTTCTCGACACGGCCACGGAGGTCGGCCGGATCGGGCGACTGGCCCGCTCCGGGAGCGTCCCGGTCGGCTACTACAAGGACGAGGCGAAGTCGGCGCAGACGTTCCTGGAGATCGACGGCACTCGCTACTCGGTGCCCGGTGACTTCGTCCGGCTCGAGGGGGAGAACAGGGTGACGCTGCTCGGGCGCGGCTCCAACTGCATCAACACCGGCGGGGAGAAGGTCTACCCCGAAGAGGTGGAGAACGCGCTCAAGGGACACCCCGACGTCTTCGACGTCCTCGTGGTGGGCATCGCCGACGAGAACTACGGCCAACAGGTGGCTGCGGTGGTCCAACCGCGTGAGGGCGCGACACCCGAGCTCGAGGGCCTGCGCGAGTTCCTGCGCAGCAGCCTGTCCGGCTACAAGCTTCCGCGCTCGTTGACCCTCGTCGACGAGATCCCGCGGCACGCGACGGGCAAGGCGAACTATCCGCGGGCCAAGAAGCTGGCCACCGCCACGACGCAGCCGGCCTGAGGAGCAGACCATGAAGACCGACCTGTGCGAGCTCTTCGGGATCGATCACCCGATCTTCGCGTTCACGCCCTCGGAGCACGTGGCCGCCGCCGCGTCCAGGGCAGGCGGCCTCGGGGTCCTCGGGGCGGTCCGCTTCAACGACGCGGACGAGCTCGACCGCACCCTCGACTGGCTCGACGGCAACACCGACGGCAAGCCCTACGGTGTCGACGTCGTGATGCCGATGAAGGTCCCGACGGAGGGCAGGGCCGTCGATCTCCAGTCGATGATCCCGCCCGAGCACATCAGCTTCGTGGAGCGCACGCTGCAGCAGCTCGGCGTACCTCCACTTCCGGAGGGAGAGGGCCGCGAAGGCGTGTTGGGCTGGCTGCACTCGGTCGCCCGCTCACACGTCGACGTGGCGCTGGCCCACCGACCCGTCCTGATCGCGAACGCGCTCGGTTCACCGCCGGTCGACATCATCGAGCAGGCGCACGCTGCCGGCGTCAAGGTTGCCGCACTGGCCGGGGCCGCCAAGCACGCGCTGTCGCACGTGAGGAACGGCGTCGACATCATCGTCGCCCAGGGCTACGAGGCGGGCGGCCACACGGGCGAGATCGCCGGGATGGTGCTCACCCCGGAGATCGTCGACGCGGTCGGACCGGACGTCCCGGTCCTTGCCGCAGGTGGAATCGGCTCGGGGCGGCAGATTGCGGCAGCGCTCGCGCTGGGCGCCCAAGGGGCGTGGACCGGGTCCTTGTGGCTCACCGTCGAGGAGTACGACCTCTCCGCGGGCACCGGCATCCGCGATGCCCTGCTCGCTGCCGGGTCGGGGGACACCGTGCGTACCCGGGTCTACACCGGCAAGCCGGCACGGCTGCTGAGGACGAAGTGGACCGATGCCTGGGAAGGTGAGGACGCGCCGGCCCCGCTGCCGATGCCGCTCCAGAACCTGCTCGTCGCCGACGCCCACAACCGGATGAACTCCGGGAACGACCCCGAGACCATCTCGATGCCGGCCGGGCAGATAGTCGGACGCACGAACGAGGTGCGCTCCGTCGCCGACGTGATGGCCGACCTGGTGAAGGAGTACGACGAGACCGTCGCTCGCCTGAAGTCCCTGGACTGAACACGCGAGCGCGCTGCCCGGCTGGTTGCACGATGGCCGACAATGGGGCCATGCCCACAGCTCCGTCACCGCTGACCTACGACCAGGCGCTGCGCGACCGGATCTCGCACAACCTGTCCGGCCACCAGCGGCGTACGACGAGTCCCGACGGGCACCGTCGCGCTGCAGTCGCGGTCCTGCTGGTGGACTCCGAGGTCGGCGAGGACCGGGTCGACCCGGCGCCACCGGGCATGGGTGACATGCCCCAGGTGCCGGGCGGTGCCAGCGGGCTGGACGGCAGCATGCAGGACGTCGCTGGGGGCGCCGCCTTCGTGATGTGTCGGCGGCCCGGGACCCTGCGGGCGCACGCCGGGCAGTGGGCCCTGCCCGGAGGACGCCTGGATCCCGGGGAGGACGCGATCGATGCGGCGCTGCGCGAGACCGACGAGGAGATCGGTGTGCGACTGGGGCGCGAGGACGTGCTCGGCCTGCTCGACGACTACGCGACGAGATCGGGCTACGTGATCACGCCGGTGGTGGTGTGGGGCGGGGGTCGCCTGGAGATCCGGCCCTCTCCCGACGAGGTGCTTGCGGCCTACCGGGTCGGGCTGCACAACCTCCAGCGCTCCGACTCGCCGGTCTTCGTGGACATCCCCGAGAGCGACCGGCCCGTTGTCCAGGTGCCGCTCGGCAACGACCGCATCCACGCGCCCACGGGAGCCGTCCTGGTGCAGGTGCGCTGGCTCGCGTTGGAGGGGAGCTCCGCCGCGGTCGAGGCGTTCGAGCAGCCGGTCTTCGCCTGGCGCTGACCTCAGGTCCGGGGTGGCCCCGGCGTCCGAGGGTACGACGCCCGGGAGGCCCGGGAACGGTCAGGAGCTCTCGCCGGCCAGCGCGCGTCCGATCGTCAGGGCCTGCTCGGTGGCACCCCCGAAGGAGAACTCGAAACGCTTGGCCGCGGTGAAGTAGCGGTGGGCCTCGCCGTCCAGGTCGATGCCGACCCCACCGTGGACGTGCACCGTCGTGTGGGCGACACGGTGCCCGGCGTCTGCTGCCCAGAGTTTGGCGCTGGCCACTTCGACCTCGGCGGGGAGTCCCTCGGAGACCCGCCACACCGCCTGCCACAGGGCCAGCTCCTCGAGGAGTCCGTCGATGTAGCCGTCCGCCAGCCGTTGTGAGACCGCCTGGAAGGTTCCGATCGGACGACCGAACTGCTCACGCGACTTGGCGTACGCCGCGGTCAGGGCAACGGCGCCCCGGACCACGCCGAGCTGTTCGGCCGCTGCGCAGACGGTGACGAGCTGGCCGAGGCGCCGGGCCGCCGTGCCGTCGGTCGTTCCCACGAGCGCATCGGCGGGCAGAACGACATCGCTGAGCTCGATGCGAGCGACGACATCGCCGTCACTGGTGTGCTGCGGCTGCACCCTCACGCCGTCGCTGCCGGGCTCGACCAGGAACACGCCCGGGCCTTGGTCCGTGGTGGCGGTGACCAGGAGCAGGTCGGCGACCGTGCCGGCGCGCACGATCGTCTTCGTCCCGTCGAGGGTCCAGGCGTCGGCGCCACGTTCTGCAGTCACGGCCGGCGAGGCGGGCAGGTGTGCCCCGTCCTCGCTGACCGCGGCGGTCAGGAGCCGTGATCCGGTCGCCGCCCCTGGCAGCCAGCTCTGCTTCTGGTGGTCCGAGCCCGCCTCGGCCAGCAGGAACGAGGCTGGACCGTGGGTCGCGAGAGGGACGGGCGCAACCGTGCGACCGACCTCGATCAGGACCCGCACGAGCTCGATCAGCCCGAGCCCGGCACCGTCGTACTCCTCCGGAATCGCCAGGGACAGCAGCCCGGAACCGGCCATCGAGCTCCACAGCTCGCGGTCGAACCGGTCACCGGCCCCCTCGACCTCGCGCATCCGTTCGGGAGTCGCCTTGTCCGTGAGGATCCGGGCGGCCAGGATCGCCGCTTCGTCCTGGGCCGGGGTGAAGTCAAAATCCATCGCAGCAGTCCATGTCCTTCGAATCTGTCTATCGCTTGGCGGCGGGGAGGCCGAGTCCGACGTACCCGATGATGTCGCGCTGGACCTCGTTGGTCCCGCCGCCGAAGGTCATCACCAGCGACGACCTGAAGTAGCGCTCGAGGCGGCCCGCGAGTGCCGAGCCGGGGGAGTCCGAGGTGAGTCCGGCGTTGGGACCGACGATCTCCATCAGCGAGCGGTAGACCTCGGTGTTCAGCTCCGAGCCGTAGACCTTCGTCGCCGACGCATCGGCCGGTGAGAGCGTGTCGATCTCGGTGGCCAGCTTCCAGTTGACCAACGTCAGCGCGTCGACGCGGGCGTGGGCCCGGCCGAGCAGCACCTGCACCCACTCCTGCTCGATCACCCGGCTGCCGTCGGGGCGACGCGTCTCCCGGGCCCAGTCCGTCACGAGCTGCAGGGAGTGAACCGTGGCGGCCGACGAGGTCAGCGCGACCCGCTCGTGGTTGAGCTGGTTGGTCATCAGGTTCCAACCGCCGTTGAGCTCGCCGACCAGGTTCGAGGCCGGGACGCGCACGTCCTCGTAGTACGTCGCACTCGTGTGCACGCCGGCCACCGTGTGCACCGGAGTGTAGGAGAAACCGGGCGAGTCGGCTGGAACCAGGATCATCGACAAGCCCTTGTGGCGTGGCAGATCGGGATCGGTGCGGCACGCCATCCAGATCCAGTCGGCGTACTGGATCAGGGAGGTCCACATCTTCTGGCCGTTGATCACCCACTCGTCTCCCTCACGGACCGCACGCGTCTTCAGCGACGCCAGGTCAGTGCCTGATCCCGGTTCGGAGTAGCCGATGGAGAAGTGCAGGTCGCCGGCCAGGATCCTCGGCAGGAAGTAGTCCTTCTGCTCGTCGGATCCGTAGCGCATGATGGTCGGCCCCACCGTGTTCAGGGTGAGGTAGGGGATCGGGACGCCGGCCACGGCGGCCACGTCGGTGAAGATCAGCTGCTCGACCATCGAGCGCGCCTGTCCGCCGTACTCCTTCGGCCACCCGATCCCGAGCCACCCGTCGCTGCCGAGCTCGTGGATCACCTCGCGGTAGACCTGCGCGTCACCGAACTCGCCGGTGGCCATGGCCAGCGCCGTACGGCGCTCCGGGGTGACGAGCTGGCCGAAATAGTCGCGCAACTCCTCTCGAAGTCGTTCCTGGGCTGGTGTGAGAGCGACGCGCATGTGGTAAAACTATAACGTGTTCTCGTTTTGGTCCAGCACTGTCGGAGGTAGTTCCCATGAGTGATGCCCGCCTTCTCGACTCGGGCTCCGCGCCCGAGCGCTTCGCGCGCGGTTGGCACTGCCTCGGCCTGGCTGACTCGTTCCGCGACGGCAAGCCCCACGCGATCGAGGCCTTCGGCGGCAAGCTCGTCGTCTGGGCCGACACCCAGGGTGACCTGAAGGTCCTCGACGGCTACTGCCGCCACATGGGTGGCGACCTCACCCAGGGCACGGTCAAGGGTGACGAGATCGCCTGTCCGTTCCACGACTGGCGTTGGGGCGGCGACGGCAGGTGCAAGGCGATTCCCTACGCCCGTCGCGTGCCGATGCGCGCCCGCACCCAGACCTACCCGAGCGTCGTGCGCAACGGGATGCTGCTCGTGTGGCACGACGTCGAGGGCAGCGCCGCAGACATGGAGATCCTCCCGCCCGAGCTCGAGGGAGTCGGAACGGATCGATACACCGAGTGGACCTGGGAGGTCATCGACGTCCCGACCGCTCACTGTCGCGAGATCGTCGACAACGTGGTCGACATGGCGCACTTCTTCTACATCCACTTCGCCTTCCCGACCAACTTCCGCAACGTCTTCGAGGGCCACATGGCCACCCAGTTCATGGAGTCGACGGGGCGTCCCGACATGGCCGGCGACGGGTACGGCGACGAGGACCTGGTCCTCAGGTCGGAGGCCACCTACTACGGTCCGTCGTTCATGGTGAACTGGCTCGAGACCGACTACAAGGGCTTCCTGACCAAGGTCATCCTGATCAACTGCCACGTCCCGACCGGCCCCAACTCGTTCAAGCTGCAGTACGGCCTCTGCGTCGAGAAGCCCGAGGGCCTGGACGACAAGACCGCCAACTACATCGGCAAGAAGTACTCCGACATGTTCGGCGACGGCTTCCTCCAGGACGTGCGCATCTGGCTCGACAAGGCGCCGGTGCAGAACCCGCTCCTGTGCGAGGAGGACGGTCCGGTCTACCAGCTGCGGCGCTGGTACGAGCAGTTCTACGTCGACAAGGCCGAGATCACCGGCGAGATGACCGACCGGTTCGAGTTCGAGGTCGACACCACCAAGGCCAACGAGTTCTGGCGCCAGGAGGTGCAGGAGAACCTTGCCCGCAAGGCCGCCGAGGACGACACCGCTGCAGCCGAGCAGGCTCAAGAGCCCGCCGAGACCAGCTGATGGCCTCCTTCGTCCCCAGCAGCGCGGAGACGCTGGAGGACCAGCGGCGCTACACCCAGGCGCGGTTGGTCGAGGTCGCCTGCCTGGACTGCCTGGCACGTGTGCGCGTGAAGAAGAACAGCGAGCACCACACCTCCATTCAGTGGGACGACTCCCACGGCCAGTGCCAGGAGTTCGCAAGAATGGGCTCGGCGCCCGGTGGGCGCCAGATCCACGTGTCATGTCCCCGCCTGACCGCCAGCATCGAAGCTGCGGTCCGCGACGGGGCCGTCCCCATCGGAGCAGAAGATGGATACTGAATCGTTTCTCCTGGAGGTCCTCGGCGTCGTCGAGGAGACCCCTGATGCCTGCTCGGTTCAGTTCGTGGTCCCGACCGAGGCCGAGGACCACTTCACCTACCGCCCGGGGCAGTTCCTCACCCTCGCGGTGCCGAGCGACACGACGGGGCTCGCAGCCAGGTGCTACTCCCTGAGCAGCTCGCCGGTCGACGGCGGACCCCTGACCGTCACCGTGAAGCGCACGGTCGACGGTTATGCCTCCAACTGGATCTGCGACAACCTCAAGGCGGGCGACTCCATCCGGGTGCTGCCACCCAGCGGCATCTTCTCACCGGCCGACCTCGACGAGGACCTGCTGCTCTTCGCCGGCGGCAGCGGTGTCACCCCCATCATCTCCATCGCACGCACCGCCCTGGCCCGAGGCACGGGAAAGATCGTCGTCTTCTACGCCAACCGGGACGAGACCTCCGTGATCTTCGCGAAGGAGTGGGCCAGGCTCTCGGCCGAGCACCCCGACCGGCTCGTGGTCGTGCACTGGCTGGAGTCCGTCCAGGGCCTGCCCACCCAGGAGCAGCTGAAGTCGTTCGCGTCCCACTTCGCGACGTACGACGCGTTCTGCTGTGGGCCGGCGCCGTTCATGAAGAGCGTCTCCCTTGCACTGCGAGAGCTCGAGTTCCCTCGTGCCCGCCGTCACCAGGAGAAGTTCGTCTCGCTCGGAGGCAACCCGTTCGGCGACGTCGAAGAGCTCCGCAAGGCCGAGGAGACGCTGGCCGACGCGGACGACCACGAGGACGGCGACGGGGCGGAGAACCCACTGACCGGACCGGTCCGCATCGAGGTCGAGCTGGACGGCGAGAACTACGAGTTCGACGACTATGCGGGCGACAAGCCGATCCTCGACTTCCTGGAGTCCAAGGGCGTCGACGCTCCGTTCTCCTGCCGCGAGGGCAACTGCAGTGCCTGTGCCTGCATGGTGCTCGAGGGCGAGGTCAAGATGTTGCACAACGAGGTGCTCGACGAGACCGATCTCGCCGACGGCATCCGACTGACCTGTCAGGCGCTGCCACTCAGCGAGAAGCTGCGGATCACCTACAACGGCTGAACGACGGTTCCGGCCGGCCCGGGAAGAGCGACACGTCGACTACCAGCCGCGCTCGCGCCACTCTGCGAGGTGCGGTCGCTCGTTACCGAGCTGCCCGTCCTTGCCGTGACCGGGGTAGAACCAGGTCTCGTCGGGCAGGGTGCCGAAGACCTTCGTCTCCACCTCGTCGATCAGGGTGGCGAAGGCCTGGGCGTCGCCGAAGGTGTTTCCCACTCCGCCCGGGAAGAGGCTGTCACCCGTGAAGAGATGGGGGTGGCCCTCGGGGTCGTCGTACCTCAGGGCAACCGACCCGGGGGTGTGGCCTGCGAGGGCGATCACGCGAAGGGAGCAACGGCCCACCGGCACCACGTCACCGTGCTGCAGCCGGGTGCCGACCTCGACACCGGTCTGCTCGGTGATGGCGTCCGCGTCGGGCGCGCCTGCCAGGACTGCGGCGCCCGTCGCCTCGACGACAGCTGCCAACGCACGGTGATGGTCCCAGTGCTGGTGCGTGGTCACCACCGCGGTCAGCTGCGACTCGCACAACCGCAGCAGGCTGTCACTGTCGTCGGCTGCGTCGACGAGGACCTGCTCCCCGGTCTCGCGGCAGCGCAGCAGGTAGCAGTTGTTCGACATCTTCTCGTCGACAGCAAGCTTGGTGATGGTCAGGTGGGGGAGCTCACGGACGTCGGCGGGGTCTCCCGCGGCCACGTCACCGGTGTAGGTCATCGCCATGGTCCCAGCGTAGGCAGGTCGCCGGTCAAACGGTCGCCGGACCCCCGGCCCATCAACCACCACGCCAGGTCAGCGCGGCTTCCGCGGACCTCCGGTCCGCCCGAGCCGACCTGGATCGAGCCCTCGGGGGAGTGGAGTGTCAGGTCGACCTCGCGTGACCGGAACTCGACCAGCGAGGGAAGCACCTCGTCGACGAACTCCGGCGACCAGCTCGCCGGCGTCCATGCCAGGCCGAGGTCCGCGTGGTGGATCTCCACCTCGCGCCACCGGGCGACGAGGCCCTCGGCGACGGAGAGCTGCGGCCCGCCCGGCACGCGCTCGAGTCGCGCCGTCAGGTGGTCTTCGTCGACGTCGTCGGCCACGTCGCGCCACGCCCCACAGGTCTCGAACAACAGCTCGCGGAGGTCTCCGACGGGCAGTCCCGCGGCGCCCCTGATGTCCGCGTCCCGGGCTTCCGTGGACTCATAGACGGCGACCAGCTCGCCCCGGAGCGCCGCGCCGATGGCCCGGCCGAAGCATCGTGCGTTCATCGCCACGTGGGCGACGACGTGCGCTCGGGACCAGCCCGGCAGGACACTGTCTCCTGCGAATTCCGCGGGCGTCATCCGATCGACCGTGCCCAGCAGGGCGTCGGTGGCCGCGTACACACGAGGCAGGTGCAGGTGGGTCATGCCCTTGAGACTAGTGCCACAAATGGCGAGTGTGATGGCGAACACTTGTTCGAACACCGTAAGGTGTTCGAGTGGCCGACCAACTGATCATTCGTGGCGCGCGCGAGCACAACCTCAAGGATGTCTCGCTCGACCTCCCTCGCGACTCCCTCATCGTGTTCACGGGCCTCTCCGGCTCCGGCAAGTCGAGCCTGGCGTTCGACACGATCTTCGCCGAGGGCCAACGCCGCTACGTCGAGTCGCTGTCGGCGTACGCCCGCCAGTTCCTCGGTCAGATGGACAAGCCCGACGTCGACTTCATCGAAGGCCTGAGCCCGGCCGTCTCGATCGACCAGAAGTCCACCTCGAAGAACCCTCGCTCCACCGTCGGCACCATCACCGAGGTCTACGACTACCTGCGCCTGCTCTATGCCCGCGCCGGCCGCCCGCACTGCCCGGTCTGCGGGTCGCCGATCGAACGCCAGACGCCGCAGCAGATCGTCGACCGCCTGATGACGAACGACGAGGGCACCCGGTTCCAGGTGCTGGCCCCGGTGATCAGGGGCCGCAAGGGTGAGTACGTCGAGCTGTTCCGCTCGCTGCAGAGCCAGGGCTACAGCCGGGCGCGTGTCGACGGTGAGACGAAGACGCTCGACGCGTTGCTCGACGGGCCGGTGATGAACAAGCAGAAGAAGCACACCATCGAGGTGGTCGTCGACCGTCTCGCGGTCAAGGAGTCGGCCAAGCGCCGCCTCACCGACTCGGTCGAGACCGCGCTCGGGCTGGCCGGCGGACTGGTCCTGATCGACTTCGTCGACCGCGACGCCAAGGATCCCGACCGTGAGCTGCGGTTCTCCGAGAAGATGGCCTGCCCGAACGAGCACAGCCTCGACACCGACGACCTGGAGCCACGGTCGTTCTCCTTCAACTCGCCGTTCGGCGCGTGTCCACAGTGTTCCGGCCTGGGGACCCGCATGGAGGTCGACCCGGAGCTGGTGGTCGCCGACCCGTCGGCCACCCTGGGCGAGGGTGTCATCCAGCCGTGGAGCGGCGCCCACGTCGCCGACTACTTCCTGCGCTTGTTGGGAGCCCTCGGCGACGAGCTCGGCTTCGACCTGAACACCCCGTGGGAGAAGCTCTCCCCCGAGCTGCGCACGATCATCCTCGACGGACACCCCACCAAGGTCCACGTGCGCAGCAAGAACCGCTACGGGCGCGAGCGGTCCTACTACGCCGCCTACGAGGGCGTGCGTCCCTACATCGAGCGGCGGCACCGTGAGGCCGAGACCGACACCAGTCGGGACCGCTTCGAGGGCTTCATGCGCGAGGTGCCCTGCCCGACCTGCGAGGGGAGCCGACTCAAGCCGGTCTCCATGGCCGTGACGCTGGGAGACCGTGCGAAGGGCGGGCTCAACATCACTGAGCTCTGCTCATTGCCGATCAACGAGACCGCCGAGCACCTCCGGCACCTCGAGCTGTCGCACCGCGAGCGTCAGATCGGCGAACGGGTGCTGAAGGAGATCCAGGAACGACTCAACTTCCTGCTCGACGTCGGGCTCGACTACCTGAGCCTCGACCGCCCCTCGGGCTCGCTCTCCGGCGGCGAGGCCCAGCGGATCCGTCTGGCCACCCAGATCGGCGCCGGCCTGGTCGGCGTCCTCTACGTGCTCGACGAGCCGTCCATCGGCCTGCACCAGAAGGACAACCACCGACTCATCGAGACCCTCGTCCGGTTGCGGGACCTCGGCAACACGCTGATCGTCGTCGAGCACGACGAGGACACCATCCGGGCCGCCGACTGGGTCGTCGACATCGGCCCGGGCGCCGGTGAGCACGGTGGCCAGGTCGTGGTGTCCGGCACGGTGGACGACCTGCTCAACCACGCCGACTCGCCGACGGGCGCCTACCTGTCAGGCCGTCGTGAGATCCCCGTCCCCGAAGTACGCCGTCCGCTCACCAAGGGGCGTGCCCTCACGGTGCACGGGGCGACCGAGCACAACCTGCAGGACGTCACGGTGGACTTCCCGCTGGGAGTCTTCTGCGCGGTCACGGGCGTCTCGGGCTCCGGCAAGTCGACCCTGGTCAACGACATCCTCTACACCTCGTTGGCCAAGCAGATCTACAACGCACGCACGGTTCCCGGCCGGCACCGCAAGATCACGGGTCTCGAGCACGTCGACAAGGTGATCCACGTCGACCAGTCACCGATCGGGCGGACGCCGCGCAGCAACCCGGCGACGTACACCGGTGTCTTCGACCACGTCCGCAAGCTCTTCGCGTCAACACCTGAGGCGAAGATGCGGGGGTACCTCCAGGGCCGCTTCTCGTTCAACGTCAAGGGCGGGCGCTGTGAAGCCTGCTCCGGCGACGGCACCCTGAAGATCGAGATGAACTTCCTCCCCGACGTCTATGTGCCGTGCGAGGTCTGCCACGGGGCGCGCTACAACCGCGAGACCCTCGAGGTGCACTACAAGGGCAAGACGATCGCCGAGGTGCTCGACATGCCGATCGAGGAGGCAGCGGAGTTCTTCGCCGCCGTCCCGGCGATCGCCCGTCACATGAAGACGCTCTGCGAAGTCGGCCTCGGCTACGTGCGACTCGGCCAACCGGCGACCACCCTCTCGGGCGGCGAGGCACAGCGGGTGAAGCTGTCCAGCGAGCTGCAGAAGCGCTCGACGGGTCGCACCGTCTACGTGCTCGACGAGCCGACGACCGGGCTCCACTTCGAAGACATCCGCAAGCTGCTCCTCGTCCTCGGCCGGCTGGTCGACCAGGGCAACACCGTGCTGGTGATCGAGCACAACCTCGACGTCATCAAGACCGCCGACCACCTGGTCGACATGGGTCCTGAGGGCGGTTCCCGGGGCGGAACCGTGGTCGCGACGGGCACTCCGGAGGAGGTCGCTGCCAACCCCGGGAGCCACACCGGTGCGTTCCTGGCGCCGATCCTCGGGGTGACCCCGGGCGCGCCGCCGGCGCCCAGGAAGCGCGCTGCCAAGAAGGCGGCACCCCGGAAGACGGGGGCGAAGACGGCGGCATCCCGGAAGGCGGGGGCGAAGACGGGGACTCCCGCACGGCCCGGCGGGCGGAAGACGGCGGCGAAGTCCTCCTGACGGCTCACAGCCATCCTTCAGGTGGTTGCGCTTTCATTGACCTCATTCGTCCGTCACTGTGTTCCACACGAGGGAGACCAGCCCATGGATTCACCAAGCCACGTCACGCGGCGCGGGGTGCTGAGCGGTGCCGCAGCCGGGTTGTCGCTGCCGCTGCTGGCTGCTTGCAGCAGCTCGGGCGACAGCGAGACCACGTCCACCGACCCGGCGTCGGCGTCGTCGACCTCCAACGGGTCCACCGGCCCGGGTTCGGGTGACGCAGGCACGAGCACGCAGACGGAGTCCTTGGTCAGCGCGGCAGACGTGCCCGAGGGCGGCGGGGTGATCCTGGACGACCTGGTGGTGACCCAGCCGACCACGGGGGAGTTCAGGGCCTTCTCGTCCACGTGCACCCACATGCAGTGCAAGGTGTCCAGCATTGACAGCTCGATCCACTGCGCCTGCCACGGCAGCCAGTTCTCGATCGTCGACGGCGCCGTGGAGGCGGGACCGGCCACCGCGGCGCTGCCCGAGCAGCCCGTCCGACGTGCCGGCCGGGACATCATCAGGTCATGAAGGAGAACCCTGTGGAGCAGCCCTGCCTGCGTCGTCGTCACCTGCTGGCCGCTGCCGGCGTCGTCGGTGTCGGCGTACCCCTCGTCGCTGCCTGTGGCCCCGACGAGCAGAAGCACGCACCCCCGAAGGCAGGCACTGAGCTGACCACCACCGATGAGGTTCCGGTCGGTGGTGGGGTCATCGTCGGGAACGTGGTGGTCACCCAGCCCACCAGCGGGGAGTTCAAGGCCTTCTCCGCTGTCTGCACGCACGCACACTGCCTGGTCACCAAGGTGGACCACGCGATCGAGTGCCCCTGCCACGGCAGCAAGTTCGCCCTGGTCGACGGGTCCGTGGAGCAGGGGCCCGCCGGTGACCCGCTCCCGCAGGTCGACATCGTGGTCGACGCGAAGACCATCAGCACCGCGTGAGCCGCGCTCCTCGACTGGCACCCGGGCCGGACCGTCCGCCTGCCCACGTAGGGTTGCCGCGTGGCTGATCCGTCGTCGTACCGTCCCCGGACCGGGTCGATCCCGACCCAGCCCGGCGTCTACAAGTTCCGCGACGCCCGTGGCCGTGTGGTCTATGTCGGCAAGGCGAAGAACCTGCGATCCCGGCTCTCCTCCTACTTCCAGGACATCGCCAACCTGCACCCGCGTACGGCGACCATGGTGACCACCGCGGCGAGTGTCGAGTGGACCGTGGTCAACACCGAGGTCGAGGCGCTCCAGCTCGAGTACTCCTGGATCAAGGAGTTCGACCCGCGGTTCAACGTGAAGTACCGCGACGACAAGTCCTACCCGTGGCTGGCAGTCACCCTGGGCGAGGAGTTCCCTCGGGTCATGGTGGGGCGGGGTGCCAAGAAGAAGGGAACCCGCTACTTCGGCCCCTACGGCCATGCGTGGGCGATCCGCGAGACGGTCGACCTGCTGCTGCGTGTCTTCCCGATGCGCTCCTGCAGCAACGGCGTGTTCAAGCGCTCGGCACAGATCGGCCGACCCTGCCTGCTCGGCTACATTGACAAGTGCGCGGCTCCCTGCGTCGGTAATGTCAGCGCAGAGGAACACCGGGAGATCGTCGACGACTTCTGCGACTTCATGGCCGGGCAGACCAGCGGCTTCGTGAAGCGCATCGAGCGGGAGATGTACGCCGCCTCCGAGGCGCTCGACTTCGAGAAGGCGGCACGTCTGCGTGATGACCTCGGCGCCCTCAACAAGGCCCTGGAGAAGCAGGCGGTCGTGCTCGGGGACGGAACCGACGCCGACGTGATCGCCCTGGCCGAGGACCCCCTCGAGGTGGCCGTCCAGATCTTCCACGTACGTGGTGGACGCATCCGTGGGCAACGCGGCTGGGTGGCGGACCGCGTGGACGAGGGCGACACGGGCGACCTGGTCGAGACCTTCCTCCTCCAGCTCTACGGGGACGAGTCCGGTGACGCGATCCCGCGCGAGGTGCTGGTGCCCGCGCTGCCGCCGGACCTGGAGACGCTCGAGGTGATGCTGAGCGAGCTGCGGGGCAGCCGGGTGGCGATCCGAGTGCCGCAGCGCGGCGACAAGAAGACGCTCCAGGAGACGGTCGCGCGCAACGCGCTCCAGGCCCTCGGCCTGCACAAGACCAAGCGGGCCAGCGATCTCACCACCCGCAACAAGGCCCTCGAGGAGATCCAGGAGGCGCTCGAGCTCGACGAGGTGCCCCTCCGGATGGAGTGCTACGACATCTCCAACCTCCAGGGCACCGAGGTCGTCGCCAGCATGGTGGTCTTCGAGGACGGCCTCGCGCGCAAGAGTGAGTACCGCCGATTCGTGATCCGCGGCGTCGACGGGCAGAACGATGTCGCCTCGATGCACGAGGTGATCACCCGGCGGTTCCGACGACTGCTGGACGAGCAGGCGATGTCCGTCGAAGCCCCGGGTGGAGCAGGGGACCCGGCCCACGACGGCCCGATGCTCGTCGACCCGGAGACCGGCCGCCCACGCAAGTTCGCCTACGCGCCGGGGCTCGTGGTGGTCGACGGTGGCCCGCCGCAGGTGGCGGCTGCCGTGGCAGCCCTGACCGAGCTCGGCATCAACGACATCCCCGTCTGTGGCCTCGCGAAGCGGCTGGAGGAGGTGTGGGTCCCGGGGGAGGAGGACCCCGTCATCCTGCCCCGTTCGAGTGAAGGCCTCTACCTGCTCCAACGGCTGCGTGACGAGGCCCACCGGTTCGCGATCACGCACCACCGCGGCCGCCGGTCCAAGACCATGGTGGAGAGCCTGCTCGACGATGTCCCGGGCCTCGGGGAGGTACGGCGCAAGACCCTGATCAAGCACTTCGGCTCCCTGCGCAAGCTGCGCGCGGCCACCGTCGATGAGATCGCCCAGGTGCCCGGCATCGGGCCCGCCACGGCTTCCGCCATCAAGGGTGCAGTGGGGGCGGGAACCGGCAACAATGTGTCCGTCAACACCGCCACTGGCGAGATCACCGAGGAGTGACGATGAGCATGCCCGATCCACGGCCCGACCACAGGGGCGAGCTGGTGGTGGTCACCGGGATGACCGGAGCCGGCCGGAGCACGGCGGCCAAGGAGCTCGAGGACCTCGGCTTCTTCGTCGTCGACAACCTTCCTCCGGCACTGGTGCCCGACGTGGTCCGGCTCGTCGACCAGAGTGCCGGCACGACGCAACCGATCGCGGTGGTGGTCGACGTACGTTCCGGCTCGTTCTTCGAGAGCCTGCGCGCCAACATCGCCCAGCAGGCGACCGGTCGTCGGACCACCCTGCTCTTCCTCGAGGCAGACGACAACGTCCTCGTCCGCCGCCAGGAGGCCGCGCGGCGACCTCACCCGCTGCAAGCGGGTGGGCGGCTGCTCGACGGCCTGCGTCGCGAGCGTGAGGTGCTGGGTGTCCTGCGAGGCAACGCCGACGTCCTGATCGACACCACCGAGCTCAACGTGCACCAGCTCACCGACAAGGTGGCCGAGGCGTTCGGCGCACCTGAGGCGATGACCCTCAAGATCACCGTGGTCAGCTTCGGCTTCAAGTACGGCATCCCGGTCGACGCCGACTTCGTCGCCGACATGCGATTCCTGCCGAACCCCTACTGGGTCCCTGAGCTGCGCGCGATGAACGGCAGGAGCGCCGAGGTCGCCGACTACGTGAAGAGTCGCCCCGACGCCCAGGAGTTCCTCGAGGCCTACCTTCCCGTGATCCAGACCGCCTCCGCCGGCTACCTGCGTGAAGGCAAGCGGTTCCTCACCGTGGCCATCGGCTGCACCGGTGGCAAGCACCGCAGCGTCGCGATGAGCGAGGAGATCGCCCTCCGACTCAGCGAGCAGGGCTATGACACCCGCGTCCAGCACCGCGACCTGGGCAACGAGTGAGCCCCGCGGAGGAACGGGGGCCCCGCCTCCCCACGTCGGTGGTCGCGCTCGGTGGCGGCCACGGCCTGCATGCCTCCCTGTCAGCGTTGCGCCGGGTCACCGACGACCTGACCGCCGTCGTGACCGTCGCGGACAACGGCGGTTCGTCAGGTCGGCTGCGAGGCGAGTTCGGCGTCCTTCCCCCGGGCGACCTGCGCATGGCACTGGCCGCGTTGTGCGGTGACGACGAGTGGGGCCAGACCTGGGCCAAGGTCCTCCAGCACCGTTTCGCCAGTGACGGTGAGATGGGGGGCCACGTCGTGGGCAACCTGTTGATCGTCGGCCTGTGGGAGCTCCTCGGTGGCCACGTCAACGGGCTCGAGTGGGTGGCCCGCCTCCTCGACGCCCGCGGTCGGGTGCTGCCGATGGCGACCACGCCGATGGACATCACGGCCGAGGTGCGCGGCATCGATCCGTCCCGCCCCGATGACATCGATCTGGTCCAGGGCCAGGTCGAGATCGCCACCTCCGAGGGCCGGGTCAGCGCGATCAACCTCGACCCACCCGCCCCCGAGGCATGTCCCGAGGCCGTCGACGCGCTGCAGGCAGCCGACTGGATCGTGCTCGGACCGGGCAGCTGGTACACCTCCGTGATCCCGCACCTGATGGTCCCGGGGCTGCGCCGTGCGATCGAGGAGAGCCACGGCCGGGTGATCGTGGTGCTCAACCTGGCCGAGCAGGCGGGGGAGACGGCCGGCTATCTGCCCGAGGACCTGCTGGAGGCGTTGCTCGACCACGCTCCGGCGCTCAAGGTGCACACCGTCCTGGCGGACCTGAACGCCGTCCCCGACCCCGACCTCCTCGACCGGGTGGTGACCGATGGCGGGGCTCGTCTGGAGCTGGCTGACGTCGCGATGGACGACGGCAGCCCGCGCCATGACCCGGAAAAGCTGGCAGCCGCCTATGTGCGCATCATGACTGGTGTGTAAGGATCACGGCATGGCAATGACGGCACAGGTGAAGTCTGAGCTGGCCAGCACCCAGACCACCAAGACGTGCTGCCGCAAGGCTGAAGTGTCCACCACGCTCCGCTTCGCAGGTGGAATCCACATTGTGAGCGGCAAGATCGTGGTTGAGGCGGAGCTCGACACGGGAGCCGCCGCCCGGCGACTGCGCACGGACATCTCCGACGTCTACGGGCACACTGCCGAGATCGCGATGGTCCAGGGCAACGGCATCCGCAAGGGAAGTCGCTACGTCCTCCGGGTGGTGAAGGAGGGCGAGGCCCTCGCCCGACAGACCGGTCTGCTCGACCAGCGCGGACGCCCGGTCCGTGGCCTTCCTCCGCAGGTGGTCAGCGGCGGTGGCTGCGACGCGGTCGCAGCGTGGCGCGGCGCCTTCCTCGCCCACGGCTCCCTCACCGAGCCGGGCCGTTCGTCGGCGCTCGAGGTCACGTGTCCCGGTCCCGAGGCAGCGCTGGCTCTCGTCGGTGTCGCCCGGCGCCTCGGCATCCAGGCCAAGGCCAGGGAGGTCCGTGGCGTCGACCGCGTCGTGATCCGTGATGGCGACGCGATCGGAGCCATGCTCACCCGCCTCGGCGCCCACGAGACCCTGATGGCCTGGGAGGAGCGGCGGATGCGCCGCGAGGTCCGTGCCACCGCCAACCGGCTCGCCAACTTCGACGACGCCAACCTGCGCCGTTCTGCGCGCGCGGCCGTGGCCGCCGGCGCCCGCGTCGAGCGGGCCCTGGAGATCCTGGCCGACGAGGTCCCGGACCACCTCAAGCTGGCCGGTCACCTGCGCCTCGAGCACAAGCAGGCTTCCCTGGAAGAGCTCGGACAGCTCCACGACCCTGTCCTCACCAAGGACGCCATCGCCGGGCGAATCCGTCGCCTGCTGGCGATGGCCGACAAGCGGGCCGAGGAGCTCGGCATCCCCGACACCGAGTCGTCGTTGACGCCGGAGATGTTGGCCGAGGAGTCCTGACCTCTCCGCCGTGCGGTGAGGTCTGCGTCACACCGGGCGCTAGGGTTCTGGTGACCAGAGCTTGTCGACGTCTTCGTGAGGAAGTGGCTCAGCATGACTGTTCGGGTAGGGATCAACGGTTTCGGCCGGATCGGGCGCAACTTCTATCGTGCGGTCCGAGCGTCGGGCGCTGACGTGGAAGTGGTCGCCGTCAACGACCTCACCGACAACGCCTCGCTCGCGCACCTGCTGAAGTTCGACACGATCCTGGGTCGGCTCGATGCCGACGTCAGCTCGACGGACGAGTCGATCACGGTCGGTGACCAGAGCTTCGTCGCCTTCGCCGAGCGCGAGCCGGCCAACCTCGCGTGGGGTGAGGCCGGGGTCGACGTCGTGGTCGAGTCGACCGGGTTCTTCACGGATGCCACGAAGGCCCGGGCCCACGTCGACAGCGGTGGCGCAAAGAAGGTGATCATCTCCGCGCCGGCCAAGAACGAGGACGTCACGGTCGTGATGGGGGTCAACCACGAGGACTACGACGCCGGCAAGCACACCGTGATCTCCAACGCGTCCTGCACCACCAACTGCCTGGCCCCGATGGCCAAGATCCTGCACGACGGGATCGGCATCGAGCGCGGGTTGATGACGACCATCCACGCCTACACCGCTGACCAGAACCTGCAGGACAACATCCACCGCGACCTCCGGCGGGCACGGGCCGCCGCACTCAACGTGGTGCCCACCTCCACCGGCGCCGCCAAGGCGTTGGGCCTGGTCCTCCCGGAGCTGAAGGGCAAGCTGGACGGCTACGCGTTGCGTGTCCCCGTCCCGACCGGGTCGGTCACGGACCTGACCGTCAACGCTTCTCGCGAGACCACGGTCGACGAGATCAACGCCCTCTTCAAGGCGGCCAGCGAGGGTGCCTTCTCTCGCTTCGTGACGTACTCGACCGACGAGATCGTCTCGTCCGATATCGTCACGGATCCGTCGTCGTGCACCTTCGACTCTCCGCTGACCAAGGTCATCGGTGACCAGGTCAAGGTGGTCGGCTGGTACGACAACGAGTGGGGCTACTCCAACCGACTGGTCGATCTGATCGAGCACGTCGGCGCCACGCTCTGACCCGTCCACCGGTCGACCGGCACCACCGCCGGTCCAGAGAACAGCTCGTCAGGAACAGGAAGGCACGCATGTCAGGCTTGGACACTCTCGCGTCAGCACTCGGCGGGAGCCTCACCGGGAAGCGCATCCTGGTGCGCTCCGACCTCAATGTTCCCCTCGACGGTGAGACGATCACCGACGACGGCCGCATTCGAGCCAGCGTGCCGACGATCAAGGAGCTGTCCGAGGCAGGTGCCCGCGTGGTCGTCACCGCCCACCTCGGACGACCCAAGGGTGAGCCGGACCCGGCGTACTCCCTGGCGCCGGTGGCCGACCGCCTGGGGGAGCTGCTCGGTGCGCCGGTGGCCTTCGCCACCGACACCGTGGGGGAGTCCGCGAGGTCGACGGTCGACGGCTTGGCGGACGGCGACGTCGCGGTCCTGGAGAACGTTCGCTTCAACCCCGGCGAGACCAGCAAGGACGACGCCGAGCGCGGGGCCTTCGCCGACCAGCTCGCGGAGCTGGGTGACGGCTTCGTCAGCGACGGGTTCGGGGTCGTGCACCGCAAGCAGGCCTCGGTCTACGACATCGCCGAGCGACTCCCGCACGCCATGGGCAACCTGGTGGCCACGGAGATCGACGTCCTGCGTCGCCTCACCGTCGACCCCGAGCGACCGTACGTCGTCGTCCTGGGTGGCTCGAAGGTGTCCGACAAGCTGGGTGTGATCGACAACCTGTTGGAGAAGGCAGACAAGCTGCTGATCGGTGGGGGGATGGTCTTCACCTTCCTGAAGGCCCAGGGCCTGGAGGTCGGCAAGAGTCTCCTCGAGGAGGACCAGCTCGACGTCTGCCGCGACTATGCCGCACGCGCTGAGTCCGGTGGTGTCGAGATCGTGCTCCCCACCGACATCGTGGTCGACAGCACCTTCCCGTCCGGCGACCAGGAGCCCCAGCCGCAGGTGGTGGCGGCTGACGCCATCCCTGCTGACTCACTCGGTCTCGACATCGGCCCCGAGTCCGGTGCGGCCTTCGCAGCCGCCCTTGCGGACGCACGGACCGTCTTCTGGAACGGCCCGATGGGAGTCTTCGAGGTGGATGCCTTCGCGGGGGGCACGCGTGCCGTCGCCCAGGCGCTCACCGAGGTGGAGGGGCTTTCCGTGGTCGGGGGCGGTGACTCCGCTGCTGCGGTCCGCCAGCTCGGCTTCGACGAGGCGGCGTTCGGCCACATTTCCACCGGTGGTGGCGCCAGCCTGGAATACCTCGAGGGCAAGGAACTGCCCGGCATCACCGTGCTCGACTGACGTGCCCGGCACCCACGACCGACCTGACGACAAGGACTGACATGGCGACCAAGAAGGCTGGCCGTATCCCGCTGATGGCGGGCAACTGGAAGATGAACCTGAACCACCAGGAGGCAGTCGTCCTGGTCCAGAAGCTGGCCTGGACGCTGTCCGACAAGCGGCACGACCACGGCAAGGTCGAGGTGGTGGTGGTCCCGCCGTTCACGGACCTGCGTTCGGTGCAGACCCTCGTCGACGGAGACCGCCTCGCCGTGAAGTACGGCGCCCAGGACGTCTCCGCCCACGATTCCGGCGCCTACACGGGTGAGATCTCGGCGGGCATGCTGGCCAAGCTGGGTTGTTCCTATGTGGTCGTCGGCCACTCCGAGCGCCGGTCAATGCACGCCGAGTCCGATGAGGTCGTCAACGCCAAGGCCAAGAAGGCACTCGCAGCGGGGATGACACCGATCGTGTGCGTGGGCGAGGGGCTCGAGGTTCGACGGGCCGGTGAGCACGTCGACTTCACCGTGGCCCAGGTGGACGGCTCACTGAAGGGTCTCAGTGCCGAGCAGGTCGCCGGTCTGGTGATCGCCTACGAGCCGGTCTGGGCGATCGGCACCGGCGAGGTGGCCACTCCCGATGACGCCCAAGAGGTCTGCGGTGCCATTCGTGGACGCATCTCCGAGGTGCACGGCGAGGCGACCGCCGAGTCGGTCCGGGTGTTGTACGGCGGCTCGGTGAAGGCAGCGAACATTGCCGGCATCATGGAGAAATCCGACGTCGACGGTGCCCTGGTGGGTGGCGCCAGCCTGCAGGCCGACGAGTTCGGCGGTGTCTGCAGGTTCTATGACATGCCAGTGCTGTGATCTCGGAAATCGTGGGTTAGTGTTGCTGCTGTGATTACGATCTTCACCGTCCTCCTCATGATCACCAGCCTGCTGCTGATCGCCATGGTCCTCCTGCACAAGGGGCGTGGCGGCGGACTCTCCGACATGTTCGGTGGCGGCGTCTCCAGCAGCCTGGGTGGCTCCTCCGTCGCCGAGCGCAACCTTGACCGACTCACCGTCGGGCTTGGTGTCATCTGGGGCGCCTGCATCCTCGCCCTGGCCCTCCTGATGGCCTACAGCGGCGTCTGACCCGAGAGGACCTGAACTCATGGCTGGTGGTGGAGCGAACGCAATCCGGGGGAGCCGGGTCGGAGCCGGCCCGATGGGGGAGGCGGAGCGAGGTGAGGCCGCCGCACGTCAGGCGGTCACCTACTACTGCTCCAACGACCACCGTTGCGTGGTGACCTTCGCCGTCGAGGCGACCCCACCCGAGGCGTGGGACTGCCCGCGCTGTGGCCTCCCGGCCAGCCAGGACGCGGACAATCCTCCGCCGGCACCCAAGATCGAGCCCTACAAGACACATCTTGCCTACGTGAAGGAACGGCGCTCCGACCAGGAAGCGGCCGACATCCTCGACGAGGCAGTCAAGCTCCTGCGCTCGCGTCGCAAGTCCGGCGACATCATCTTCTGAGCGACCGGGCCTCAACCATCGCTGGTTGAGGAGCGAGGTACGAGCGTCTCGAAACCACCCTGTGCCGAGCCGGCAGCGAGCCCCGAAAAGTGGTGAACCCGTCCCTCGCGACCACCTCCACGGCGTCGCGCCACGCCCGCGCTCGCGTCGCAAGTCCGGCGACATCATCTTCTGAGCGACCGGGCCTCAACCATCGCTGGTTGAGGAGCGAGGTACGAGCGTCTCGAAACCACCCTGTGCCGATCCGGCAGTGAGCCCCGAAAGTGGTGAACCGGTCCCTCGCGACCACCTTCGCGCCACGCCTGCGCTCGCTCGTTGAGCCAGGTCTTGAACGCCTGCTTGGAACGGCCCTCGACCATGTCGAGCAGCCCCGCGGGTCCGGTCCCGTCACGCACCGGGGTGAGGTCGCTGATCACCGGTGAAACCTCGACCCCTACCCGGCCACCGACGCGCCAACCGGACTACACCCTCGACTGTGACTACGAAGAGCCCAAATAGCCCCGGTGCGAGGGTCGGCCCGCGTGCTACGTTCGGGCCATGACTGGACCGAGTGAGATCCTCGGCAGCGTGGTCGCCGCCACCGAGCGCGAGCAGCTCGAGACGTTCCTGGATTATCTGCGCGACAGCGTCGTGCGCAAAGCCCGCGGGGTGTCGGAGGAGGACGCCCGGCGCAGCCCGGTGCCGACCGGCACCAACCTCGGCGGCCTGATCAAACACCTGCGGTGGGTGGAACTGGGCGGGTTCGCCGAGCAGATCGGGCAGATCCCCGCCGCGGAGCTGCCCACGCCGCCGTGGACCGACGCAGACCCGGAGGCCGACCTGCGGCTGGAACCGAACGAGAAGCTCGACGACGTCATCGGCGCCTACCAGGCGGAGTGCGACCGCTCCCGCGAGATCGCCGCCCAGCACAGCCTCGACTACGCACCGCCGGGCAGGGAGCTGACATTGCGGTGGGTGTACCTGCACGTGATCCTGGAGACTGGCCGGCACGCGGGCCACGCGGACATCCTGCGCGAGATGATCGACGGCAGCGTCGGCGACTGACGGCTCACGGCGCGTCGTCGGTCCGTGTTCCGGTTGTCAGAGGCGGCGTTGCACCGGTATCGGCGGAAGCTGACCTCCAACATCGTGGGCCGACCGGACTACACCCTCAACTGCGAAGAGCCCGAAAAGTTTCTGAAAATACTTGGTCTCAAACCTGTGGACAAGCCCTTCTTGGGTGTCGACTGTCGGTGGTCCCTGATTGACTCAATGCATGTTCGAAGTCGATGCAGCACTCCATCCGTTCGAGGTCAGTGACCTCGGCGGTGCAGCGCTGTTCGACGTCATCGCTGACTCCCGTGACAGTGAGACCCGCGCAGGCCGCCGCAAGGTCCGTCTTGCCTATCAGCTCTGTGTCACCAACCCCGCCGGTCCCGGGATCGAGCCCGCCACCTGGGGCGATGGACTACCGGGGATGGCGGGTGACTACGACGCCACATTGGGTGGTGAGGGCACACCGCTGGTGGCCCGGTTTGTGGTGGAGGACTGGGGCGCTGCGAACCGCACTTCACGTGGGGCAGCGAAGCAGTTCCTGGCCAACACCCTCGACCTGCACCACCGCCTCCCGAGAGCCCATGCACGCGTCGAGGCGTTGGAACTCGACGCCTGGAAGGCCCTGGCTCTCGCCGAGGAGACCCACGACCTGTCGTCGGAGGCAGCCCGGTGGATCGACAACCTCCTCCACGAACGCGGCGGCACCTACTCGTTCAACGCCATTGCGAAGGCGGTGAAGCTCGGGGTGGCGAAGTTTCACCCCGAAAAACTCGAGGACGACAACGGGTTGCCGGGTCGTGATGACTGGGACGTCAGCGTTGACCATGCCCAGGGTGCGGAGGGCACCAGCACCCTCGAAGCCATCGGCTCCAGCCTGGATCTGGCGAAGTTCGGTGACCTCGTCTCCGATGAGGCAGCCACGATGGGGCGGCTCGGTGACACCGACACCCTCGGCCAGAGGAAAGCCAAGGCCCTCGGGGTCATCGCGGACCGCCAAGCCAGCCTCGATCTGCTGGGGGTCCTCGACCAGGACCCGCCGGTGAACCCGGAGACCGGGGAGCCGGTGACGCCGCGGAAGTCGTACTTGAGGGCGCGCCTGTTCGTGCACTTGTCGTTGGCCGATCTGGCCACGATGTGTGCGGGCTCCGCCACGATCCCGGCCGACGGCACCGAATCGCCCCGTGGCCCGCTCGGGTCAGGTGACGCTGTTCGCCCGGGGTCGGAGAACCCGGTCGGGGTGGTGGAGTCGAACCTGTTCGGGCCTGCCGCCACGCACCTGATCGCCGGTTATCTGAAGCAGCTCGGTGCTGATGCCCGGGTGACGCCGGTGATCGACACCACCAAGGTGTGGGCGGTGGATGTCCATGATCCGCCGCAGGCGATGCGGGATCAGGTCACCGAACGTGATCGGCACTGTGTGCATCCGTACTGTGGCCGGTCGTCGAAGACGTGCGATCTCGACCACATCGTGCCGTTTGATGACACCGGTCCGTCGGGGCAGACGAACCCGGAGAATTTGGCGCCGTTGTGTCGACGACACCACGTGTTGAAGACCCACGGCGGCTGGCGTTATCAACGCAACCGCGACGGGACGTATACCTGGGCCAACCAGCACGGCCGGAGCTGGTTGGTCACCGACAGCGGAACAGTCGAGCTCACCCAAGAACCATGAATCGGCGTTGGTTGAGGAGGCCGCCCAGCGACCGTCCCGAAACCACAACCCAGCCAGGCGAGACGATACAAGAAGCACCGGCCGAACCGCATCACTGACAGCAGGCCCACACCAGGCGCAATCCACACCAGAAGCCAGGTGACTGGGCCTACTGCCACGCCTGCGCCACGGTGTGCGTCCACGGCGAGGTGTCTCGACAGAAGGCTCGGCCTCAGCCGAGGAGTTTCAGCCTGAGCTGTTCCGAGTCCTGATCGGTCCACCCGTGCGCCGCCAGCCACCCCAGGGCACCACCGTGCTCCTGGTTGAGTGTGCCGAACAGTTGCTCCATGGTCTCAGCCTTGGGCATCTGGTCCTGCACGCGTGCCCGGACCAGATCGGCGTACGACGGTCGGACCTTCAGGCGGTCGAGGATCCGCTCGATGCGCTCGGCCGAGGCGACATAGTCGGCCACCACGAGCTCGTCGGCCACGCCCACCAGCGACAGGGCCATGCCCACCACGGTCCCGGTGCGGTCCTTGCCGGCGGCGCAGTGCACCACGGCTGCGCCGCGAGCAGACGCGATCGCTCGCAGGGACGCGACCACGGACTCCGGGCGGTCCGCAAGATAGCCGAGGTAGTGCCGGCTCCAGTAGTCGGCGTCGGCCGGTGTCGCTCCTGTGCCGGCCAGCACGAGCGTGTCCTTCGTGGTGGCCGCCCGCCGCTGGTCGCGGACCAGCGAGTGGTGGTGGACCGTGACCTCGCGCCGGTCCATCAGTGGGCCCGGACCTTCGGCATTCACCTCGGTGGTGCTCCGCAGGTCCACCACATCGGTGACGTCGAGGTCCTCCAGGAGGACCTGGACGTCACTCGCGGAGAGGTCCTGCAGGTTGTCCGAGCGGAGCAGCCGGCGCGGACGGATGCGGTCGCCTGACCGGGTCGGCACCCCACCCAGGTCGCGCATGTTGGCGACTCCCTCGAGGTCGAGCCAACCGATCTCGCTCACGTGGCGCTGTGACCGGCTGCAGCGCGGTCGAGCCACCAGACGGTCTCCTCCGCGCCGGCAACGCCCACGGCGGGGGAGGCGTGCACGTCGGTGTCCACCATGGACCGGGCGACGGCCTCCGCCTTCTCGGCGCCGGCAACGATGAACCAGACCGCGTTCGAGCGGGCCATGGCCTCGAAGGTGAGACTGATCCGCTCGGGCGGCGGCTTCGGTGAGCGCGCCACCGCGACCGTGATGGCGTCCCGCGCGTCGATCTGGGCGGATCCCGGGAACAGGGAAGCAATGTGACCGTCGGGCCCCAGCCCCAGCATCAGCACGTCGAACCCGCCGCTGCCCTGCTCGCGCATCTCTGCGGCGTACGCCTCGGCGGCCTCCTGGAGGCTCAACCCGGAGTCGGCGGCCGGCATCTCGTGCACCCGCGACGGGTCGACGTCGACGTGGTCGAGCAGGTCCCGACGAGCCTGCCTGGCGTTGCGGTCGTCGCTCGAGGAGTCCACGTAGCGCTCGTCACCCCACCAGAAGTCGACCTCGTCCCAGTCGACGTCGAAGCTGTTCAGCGAGGACGCGACCTTGCGGTGGACCTCGCGTGCGATCGTGCCCCCGGTCAGACCGACCGTCGGCACCCGGCCCTCGGCCTGGATCTCCGCCAGTCGGGCAATCAGTGCTTCGGCGACCGCCTCGGCCAAGGCGTCGGAGTCGGCTTCGACACGCGTCGTCGGGCTCATGCCAGCAGCCCCCGCAGCTGGTTCAAGCCGGCCCGGAGATCATCGAGGTGCAGGCGGAGGACAGGTCGACCCTTGTCGCCGAGAACCTGACCATCGCCCACGGCCTGGGCGATCAGGAAGTCGCCGAAGCTGAAGTCGCGCCCGGGAACGGCAAGGTCCTCCTCGGGCGTGCCGGTGATCTGCAGGTAGACACCGGTCGACGGCCCACCCTTGTGGTACTGACCGGTCGAGTGCAGGAACCGGGGTCCCCAGCCGAAGGTCACCGGACGCCCAGTCCGCTCGGCCAGGGCGGGACGGCATCGCTCGAGGTCGACATCGCGGTGCCGATCGAGGTAGGCCTGCACCGCGAGGTAGCCGTGCTCCCCGTCGAGTACGCCGAGCAGCGCGGCCACCGCGTCAGCCGCGGAGTCGGTGGCGTCGTCGAGCCAGTCATCGGCGAAGACCGAGATCGCTCCGTCGGAGAATCGCGGTGACGCGGACTCGCCGGCACCGTCGAGCATCTCGCGGGCGGCGGCCTTGGCACTCTCGACGTCTGGTTGGTCGAAGGGGTTGATCCCGATCACGCGACCGGCAACGGCCGTGGCGAATTCCCACAACATCATCTGAGCGCCCAAGGGTGCGTCGACGGAGGCACCGACCGATGACGCTGGTCGCACCGAGTCGAACGGGAAGTCAGGTCCAAAGGAGACCAGGACCGAGTCAGCCGTGCTGGGTGAGAAGTTGGGGGAGTCGAGGCCTTCGACGACGACAGGCAGGATGCCCTTGCCGTCCTTGCCCGTGGACTCCGCGAGCAGCTGCTCGGCCCAGTCACCGAAACCGGAGAACGATGCGCCGGCGTTGGCGAGCACCACCTTGTCGATGCCCTGGGTGGAGGCCCATCCGAGGAGTCCGCCCAGACGCAGCACCGGATTGTCGACCGAGTCCTCCACCACGTGAGGTCGGATCCGTGCCGCTTCATCGAGGAGCACGGCGATGTCAGCGCCTGCCAGACCGGAGGGGACCAGCCCGAAGGCGGTGAGCGCCGAGTAGCGTCCGCCCACGTCAGGATCGGCACGGAACACCGTGTAGCCGGCGGCCGTCGCCTCCTCGTCGAGGGGCGACCCCGGGTCGGTCACCACGACGATGCGCTCACCGGGCTCGATCCCGGCATCGCGGAAGGCCTGCTCGAAGGCGCGCTTCTGGCTGTCGGTCTCGACGGTGCCGCCAGACTTGCTGGAGACGATCACGACGGTCTCGGACAGTCGTTCGGCCACAGCGGCCCGGACCACGTCGGGGTTGGAGGAGTCGAGCACCTCGAGGTCGACCCCGGCTGACGTACAGATCACCTCAGGAGCCAACGACGATCCGCCCATCCCGCAGAGCACGAACCGGGTCAGACCCTTGTCGAGGAACTCCTTGCGGAGGGTGGCGATGTCGGCGACCAACGGCCGGGAGGCTTCCGCGAGATCGACCCAGCTCAGGCGCTTGCCTGCCTCGGACTCTGCAGCAGTGCCCCAGAGCGTCGCGTCCCGTCGGGCGATGCCACTGGCCACCTTGTCGGCCACCAACGTCTCGACGACGCCCGCGAAGACCTCTTCGTCGGGGTAGCCGAAGTGGAGCTCGAAGTCGTCATCTTTGACGACATTCCACTCCGTCATGACTGGCTGCTCTCGAGCTGTCCCTTCACCGTCTCCACGAGTTCAGCCCATGACTTGTCGAACTTCTCCACGCCCTCACGTTCGAGGACCAGCAGCACGTCGTCGAAGTCGATGCCTGCCTTCTCGAGGCCGGCGAAGACCTCGTCGGCCTCCCCGGACCGACCGGTGACGGTGTCGCCGGTGACCTCGCCGTGGTCGGCGAACGCGTTCATCGTCTTCTCGGGCATGGTGTTCACACACCCGTCGACGACCAGCTCACTCACGTAGAGGGTGTCGGGGTACGCAGGGTCCTTGACCCCGGTCGACGCCCACAACGGGCGCTGCACGTTGGCGCCGCCCAGCTTCGCGAACCGCTCGGACCCGAAGACCTCCTGGTACGCCGCGTAGGCACGCCAGGCGTTCGCGAGGGCGGCCTTCCCCTTGAGCGCGATCGCCTCGTCGGTCCCGATCGCGTCCAGGCGCTTGTCGACCTCGGAGTCGACCCGGGAGACGAAGAACGAGGCCACCGAGTGGATGGTGGAGAGATCGATCCCGTTCGCCTGGGCCTGTTCCAAGCCCGTCAGGTAGGCATCCATGACGCCTCGGTAGCGGTCGATGCCGAAGATCAGCGTGACGTTGACGCTGATCCCCTCGGCGGTGGCCGCGGTGATCGCGGGGAGGCCCGGTTCCGTGGCCGGGATCTTGATCAGGGCATTCGGCCGGTCCACGGTCGTCCAGAGGTCGTGGGCCTGGGCGATGGTTCCCTCGGTGTCCATCGCCAGCCCGGGCTCGACCTCGATCGAGACCCGTCCGTCGAAGTGGTCACCGGCGTAGACGTCGGCCAGCACGTCACAGGCGTCACGCACGTCCTCGGTCGTCAACGCACGGATCACGGTGTCGACGGAGGCACCCTCGGCGCCGAGCTCGGCGACCTGGTCGTTGTAGCGCTCACCGTCGCCGATCGCGCCCGCGAAGATGGTGGGGTTCGTGGTCACGCCCACGACCGACTTCTCCTTGACCAGGTCGGCCAGGTTGCCGGTCTCGATGCGCTCCCGGGAGAGGTCGTCGAGCCACACCGAGACACCGGCGGCGGCAAGGGACTTGAGTCGTTCGGACATTCTTCCTCCTGAACTTCGGGTCTTGATGTTGCCTGCGCGGTGCTCGGTGCGGCTGAAGTCAGCTCCCCGCTGCCGTGATGCTGTCGCGTGCGGCCGAGGCCACGGCCTCCGCCGTCACGCCGTACTCCTCGAAGATGCGCTGGTAGTCCGCCGAGGCGCCGTACTGCTCGATGGAGATGATGCGCCCGGCGTCGCCGACGATCTCACGCCACCCCTGGGCGATGCCGGCCTCGACCGAGACCCGCGCCTTGACCGTCGGCGGGATGACCGAGTCGCGGTAGGACTGGTCCTGCTCGTTGAACCACTCCACGCACGGCATCGAGACGACGCGCGCCTTGATGCCGTCAGCGGCCAGCTGCTCACGGGCGGCGACGGCCAGCTGGACCTCGGAGCCCGTGCCGATGAGGACCACGTCGGGTGCCCCACCCTCGGCGTCGACCAGCACGTAGCCACCCTTGGCGACGCCGGAGGTGGACGCCCAGACGTCACCGGTCTCGGCGTCGGTCCCACGCGGGAAGGTGGGCACGCCCTGGCGGGTCAGGCAGAGTCCGGCCGGTCGGTCGGTGCGCTCGAGCACGGCCAGCCAGGCGGCCGCCGTCTCGTTGGCGTCGGCGGGGCGCACGACGTCGAGGCCGGGGATGGCGCGGAGGCCGGCCAGGTGCTCGATCGGCTGGTGCGTCGGGCCGTCCTCACCCAGGCCGATGGAGTCGTGGGTCCAGACGTAGGTGACGGGAGCACCCATCAGCGCCGCGAGGCGCACCGCGGGCCGCATGTAGTCGGCGAACTGCAGGAACGTGCCGCCGAAGACCCGGGTGAGGCCTCCCAGCGTGATGCCGTTCATGATCGAGCCCATCGCGTGCTCACGGATGCCGAAGTGGAGCACCCGCCCCCGCAGCGGGTCGCCCGACCACTGGTCGGTGCTGCGGCTCGACGGCACGAACGAGGGCGCGTCCTTGATGGTGGTGTTGTTGGAGCCGGCCAGGTCGGCCGAGCCTCCCCACAGCTCGGGCATCAACGGAGCGATCGCGTTGATCACCTTGCCGCTCGCGGCACGAGTGGCGACACCCTTGGCGTCGGCCTCGAAGACGGGCAGGGCATCGGCCAGGCCGTCGGGGAGGGCGCGGGTGCTGAGGCGCTCGAGGAGCTGGGCCTCTTCGGCGTGGGAGCTGGCCCAGGCCGCCACCTGCTCGTCCCACTCCTTGCGCAGGGCCGAGCCACGCTCGGCCAACGACCGCGTGTGGTCGAGCACGTCGGAAGGAACCTCGAAGGTCTGCTCCGGGTCCCACCCGAGGATCTTCTTGGTGGCCGCGACCTCTTCGTCGCCGAGGGCGCTGCCGTGGGCGGCCTCGGTGCCCTGGGCGTTGGGTGCCGGCCAGGCGATGATCGTGTCGAGCACGATGAAGCTCGGCTGGTCGGTGACCGCGCGCGCCTCCTGGATCGCGTCGTGCAGGGCGGCGACGTCCTCGACGTACTCCTTGCCGCCGTTGGTCCAGTCGACGGTCTGCACGTGCCAGCCGTAGGACTCGTAGCGCTTGGCGACGTCCTCGCCGAGGGCCACGTCGGTGTCGCCCTCGATCGAGATGCGGTTGCGGTCGTAGATCACCGTCAGGTTGCCGAGCTCCTGGACACCCGCGATGGAGGAGGCCTCACCCGAGACGCCTTCCTCGATGTCTCCGTCGGAGCAGATCGCGTAGACGTGGCGGTCGAACGGGGATGCACCGGCTGCGGTGTCGGGGTCGAGCATGCCGCGCTCGCGCCGCGCCGCCATGGCCATGCCGACCGCGTTGGCCACGCCCTGCCCCAACGGACCGGTGGTGGTCTCGACGCCGGCGGTGTGGTGGTACTCAGGGTGCCCGGGGGTCTTGGAGCCCCAGGTGCGCAGCGCCTTGAGGTCGTCGAGCTCCAGTCCGAAGCCGCCGAGGTAGAGCTGCGTGTAGAGCGTGATGCTCGAGTGGCCGCACGAGAGGACGAATCGGTCGCGTCCCTGCCAGTAGCAGTCCGAGGGGTCGTGGCGCATGACCTTCTGGAAGAGGAGGTACGCCGCCGGAGCCAGGCTCATCGCCGTGCCGGGGTGGCCGTTGCCGACCTGCTGCACCGAGTCCATGGCCAGGACCCGGGCGGTGTCGACGGCCTTGCGGTCCAGCTCGGTCCACTCGAAGGTGGTGGAATCGGTGCTCAAGTGAGGATCCTCTCGTTGCAACTATGGCGGCAACGTCGAGCCTACTCATGCGGAGCGATAGACTCGACCCCGGCTCCATCGGATTCCAGTCTTTCGTACTCGAGGTTTTTGTGACGCACGTCGGCCAATCGGCTTCAGCCCCCTCACGGGCAGGCGATGATTCCTCCGACGACTCCGCCGAGCGGGGTCGGGCGTCGCTGAAGGACGTCGTCGCGGCGTACGTCGGCCTGACCAAGCCGCGTGTCATCGAGCTGCTGCTGCTCACCACGGTCCCCGTGATGTTCTTCGCGGCACGTGGAGTCCCCGAGGTCTGGCTCGTGGTCGCCACCGTCGTCGGCGGCACCCTCTCCGCCGGGTCCGCGTCGGCGTTCAACTGCGTCTACGACCGCGACATCGACGAGCAGATGCGCCGGACCCGTCGTCGGGCACTCCCGCGACACATGGTGTCGGCGGGGTCCGCACTGGTCTTCGCGAGCGTGCTGGCCGTGGTCTCCACGGTGGTCCTCGCGCTGTGGGTCAACTGGCTCTCCGCGGCGCTGTCGCTGGGTGCCAATGCGTTCTACGTCTTGATCTACACGATGGTCCTCAAGCGGAGGACCACCCAGAACATCGTCTGGGGCGGCCTCGCGGGCTGCTTCCCGGCGATGATCGGATGGACCGCGGTGACGGGCGAGCTGGCCTGGACGCCCGTGGTGCTCTTCATGGTCGTCTTCTTCTGGACCCCGCCCCACACCTGGGCACTGGCGCTGCGCTACCGCGAGGACTACGCGAACGTCGACGTTCCCATGCTCCCCGTGGTCAAGCCGGCGCGTGAGGTCGGCCGGCAGATCGTCCTCTACTCGTGGGTGATGGTCGCGACCTCGCTGCTGCTGTGGCCGGTGGCTGGGACCGGGTGGTTCTATCCCACCTGTGCGGCGGTCCTGGGTGCGGTCTTCCTGGTCGAGGCGCACAAGATGTGGGGCCGGGCCAAGGACACGGAGTCCCTGTCGTTGATCAAGCCGATGCGGCTCTTCCACAGCTCCAACCTCTACCTGAGCCTGCTGTTCGTCTCGGTGGCCCTGGACCCGCTGATCAGTCGCTGACCCGGCCGACTCTCTCCCGGCCCCTCTGCAACGCCTCCCGGGGGTGCTTCCGGGGCGGCGCGAAACTGGTCGAAAGTTTTTCGGTGCAGGAAGCAACCAAACTCGAGGCTGTGACGTCTGTACCTCTGACGGCGGCGTGCCCGGTCTCGGGGGTCCGGGCACCCCGCCATCGATCTTCTCGGTGAGGAATGAGCCGTTCCCAGAGCGCGGGCGGCTGGCCAGGGCTGCGGCATCCGGAGCCGGGCGGGCAGGTCAGGTCTGCGCCCGGGGGGCTCAGGACTGAGCTGTGCCGGAGGCCCAGGCCAGGAGCGGTCCGGCCTCGGCATGCTGCGCCTCGTGCGGGCGCACGGCGAGCCAGGTGCGGGCCAGTCCTGCGGTGAGCAGTCCGGCGCCCAGCATGTGCAACGCCACGAGCAGCACCGGCAGGTCGGTGGCGTACTGCACGACACCGACCAGTCCCTGCAGGAGCTCGACGCCGAGCAACGCGCCGGTGACCACGGTCAGCCAGCGGTCGCCCGCTCGCCGGGCCAGGACCAGGAGGACCACGGTCAGGACGATGAGCAGCGCCACCGATCCGGCGTGCACGAAGGAGGTCACCCTGGGGTCCAGTCCGTTGCGACGCGCGTCGGCGTCGCCGGCGTGGGGCCCCGCACCGGTCACCACGGTTCCGAGGTACAGCACCACCCAGCCGGTGACCATCAGGGCGAGGGCCGTCACGCGGTGCGGCGCCGGTGCACGTCGGCGGGTGGGGCTGCGCAGGTGGTCCATCAGCGCCAGGCAGAACATGATGATCACCATCGACGACAAGAAGTGGAGCGCGACCACCCACGGGTTCAGGTCGGTGAGCACCGTGATGCCGCCGATCACGGCCTGCGCCGGGATGTAGAGGCCGATCACGAAGGAGAGTCGGGTGGCCACCCGGTCCTTGGCGGCGATCGCGGCGAGGAAGCAGAGGATCGCAACGATCGCCAGCACGAAGGTGAGCAGCCGGTTCCCGAACTCGATGACCCCGTGCAGGCCGAGCTCCGCATGGGGCCGCAGGGACTGCTCCGTGCAGCGCGGCCAGGTCGGGCAGCCCAGACCCGAGCCGGTCAGGCGCACTGCCGCGCCCGTGACGACGATGCCGATGTTGCACAGGATGTTGGCCACCGCGAGGGGCCACAGCCAGCTGGCGAGACGGGACGGAATCTTCACTCCCACTTGAAACTCCTGCTTGCGATGACGCCAGCCGCCACGGCCCACGCGCCGAGGACCACGAAGGCGCCCGGGTTGAGGGCGCCGTCCATGAATCCGTCGCGCATGGCATCCCCGAGTGCGGCCGAGGGAAGGAACTGGATGACTGCTGATCCCACGGCGCCGTAGGTGTCGCGCGGGAGCACCACCCCGCCACCCATCATCAGCAGCAGGTAGACGAGGTTGGCGACAGCCAAGGTCGCCTCGGCGCGAAGCGCACCGGCGAGGGCCAGGCCCAGTCCACCGAAGGCCGCCGTGCCCAGGAGCGCGGCACCCACACCGATCCCCACGCCGGCGAGACCACCCACCGGTGCCCATCCGAAGGCGGTCGCCACCGCGACGATGACCACACCCTGCAGGACCTGGACACCGAGGAGCGCGATCACCTTGCCGGCGAGCAGGCCGAACCGGGGCAGTGGCGAGGCGCCCAGACGCTTGAGCAACCCGTAGCGCCTCTCGAACCCGGTGGCTATCGCGAGCGACGTGAAGGACGTCGACATCACCGCCAGGGCGAGGACACCGGGCGTCAGCACGTCGACGGGCTTCTCCTGCCAGTCCAGGCCGAGCCGCTTGGCGGCCAGCACGCCACCGACCAGCGCCAGCACCGGGATCACGACGGCCAGCAGGAGCTGCTCCCCGTTGCGCAGGAGCAGCTTGGTCTCCATGATCGCCTGCGCACGGACCTGCCGGACCAGGGGAGCGGCGCCCGGCGCAGGCGTGAAGTCCTGACGGCTCATGGGGCGAACTCCCGTCCGGTCACCTGCAGGAAGACGTCCTCGAGCGTGCGTTGTCCCAACGTGAGGCTCTCCGGGAGCACGCCGTGCGCCTCGCACCACGCGGAGACCTTGGCCAGCGTGGAGCCATCGGCGGGACCGGTGATCAGCAGGCTCTGCTCGTTGATCTCGGTCACCTCGGTGGCGCTGCCGAGGGCGACCCGCAACGCCTCGGGCGCCCCTGGCGGGAAGGGCTCGGTGACGACAAGACGGATGGTGGACCGTTCCCGTGAGCGGGTCAGCTCGAACGGGGTGCCGCTGGCGACCAGGTGTCCGCGGTCGATCACGTGGACCAGGTCGGAGAGGCGCTCGGCCTCGTCCATGTGGTGCGTGGTCAGGACGATGGTCACGCCGTCGGCCTTGAGCTCCTCGAGCAGCTCCCACGTCGTACGCCGTACCGCTGGGTCCATGCCGGCGGTGGGCTCGTCGACGAAGACGAGCTCGGGGCGTCCGACGATCGCCATCGCCAGGCCGAGCCGTTGCTGCTGGCCGCCCGAGAGGCGCCGGTAGGGAGTGCGGCCGCACTCGTCGAGGCCGAGTCGATCCACGAGGACGTCGATCGGCAGCGGATGGGCGTGCAACGCAGCGATGTGGCGCAGCATCTCGACCGCCCGGACTCCGGACCACGCGCCGCCCGACTGCAGCATCACGCCGATGCGCGGGAGCAGCTCAGCGCGCTGCCGGGTGGGATCGAGCCCCAGGACGCGCACGCTCCCGGCCTGGGGGCGTCGAAAGCCCTCGCAGACCTCGAGCGTCGTGGTCTTGCCCGCACCGTTGGGGCCGAGCACCGAGGTGATCGTCCCGCGCTCCACCGAGAGCGTCAGCCCGTCGACGGCGACCTTCTCCCCGTAGCGCATGACGAGGCCGTCGATCTCGACGGCGGGGCCGCCGTGAGCGACGTCGGGGGAGTGGGGCACCGGGACAGTCTAGGAACCCACCCCGCCGGCGGATAAAACAGGTGACTCCCGGTGGCCATGTCCGTAGGTTGGGACCGATGAATTCGGGGGCCGGGGCCGGTCGAACTGTCACATGCGTCGTCCAACTGAGTGGAGAGGTCCTTCATGGGTGCACAACCGGCGATCGAGGCCGACAACCTGGTCAAGCACTTCGGTGACACCGTCGCCGTCGACGGAGTGAGCTTCTCCGTGCCGCAGGGCACGGTGCTCGGGATGCTGGGACCCAACGGGGCCGGCAAGACCACCACCGTCCGGATGATGACCACCCTCACCACGCCCTCTGCCGGGACCGCCCGCGTGGCCGGTCACGACGTGCTGCGCGAGCCGGGCGCCGTACGCCGCAGCATGGGCCTGACCGGGCAGGCGGCGACCGTCGACGAGCTGCTCACCGGCCGGGAGAACCTGCGCCTGATCGGCGGGCTCTACGGGCTGTCCCGCACCTACATCAAGCAGGCCAGCGACGACCTGCTGGAGCGGTTCTCACTCACCGACGCCGGGAACCGGATCGTGAAGACCTACTCCGGAGGGATGCGGCGTCGCCTCGACCTGGCGGTCAGCCTCATCGCCACCCCACCCGTCCTCTTCCTCGACGAGCCGACCACGGGGCTCGATCCGCGCAGCCGGGTGGAGCTGTGGGACGTGCTCCGCGAGCTGGTGAGGGACGGGACCACCTTGCTGCTGACGACCCAGTACCTCGAGGAGGCCGACCAGCTGGCCGACCAGATCGTGGTCATCGACAGGGGGACCGTGATCGCCGAGGGCACCCCCCTGCAGCTGAAGGACCAGTCAGGCAAGGCTGCCGTCGTGGTGACCGTCTCCCACGTGACCGACCTGCCGGCAGCCGAGAAGCTGCTCAGCACGCAGGTCGACGAGGTCCACGTGGACGAGTCGTCGCGGCAGCTGACCGCAGCGGCGAACGGGCTGGCCGACATGACCCGGATCGCCGGAGTCTTCGCCGACAGCGCCATCGAGCTCGACGACCTCGGGCTCAAGAGGCCCAGTCTCGATGACGTGTTCCTGCACCTGACCGGCCATCGCGCCGAGGACCCGGCCGTCCCTGCGGCCGACGAGGAGATGGCCCGATGAGCACGTCGTCCAGCACCCTCGCCCGCCCCGAGATCCGCGACATCGGCCTGCTCCGGCAGTCGCTGGTGATCGTGCGACGCAACCTGATCCACATCAAGCGCATGCCCGAGATGCTGATGGACGTCACCATCCAGCCGGTGATGTTCGTGATGTTGTTCGCCTACGTCTTCGGCGGCTCGATCGCCGCCAACGCCCCCGCCGGCTACCGCGAGTGGCTGCTCGGGGGCATCATGGGGCAGACCATTGCGTTCGCGTCCTTCATCGTGGCCGTCGGGCTGACTGCCGACATCGACAAGGGAATCGTCGACCGGATGCGGTCACTGCCGATCAACCCGGCCGCGGTCCTCGTGGGACGCAGCATCTCGAGCCTGCTCCACTCCAGCATCGGCATCGTGGTGATGTCGATCACCGGACTGTTCATCGGGTGGCGCATCCGGGGGAGCTTCCTCGACGCCGTGCTCGCCTACGTGCTCCTGCTCATGTGGGGCTTCGCGATGATCTGGGTGGGCATCTGGGTCGGCTCGAAGATGCGCTCGGTGGAAGCCGTCAACGGTGTCATGTTCACCACGATGTTCCCGATCACGTTCCTCGCCAACACCTTCGCTCCGACGGAGAACATGCCCGGCTGGCTGCGCACGATCGCCGAGTGGAACCCGATCTCGTCGCTGGTGCAAGCGGTCCGGGAGCTCTGGGGCAACACGCCCGGCGTGCCGGCCGACGCGGCGCTGCCCCTGCAGCACCCTGTGCTGACCACGTTCGTCTGGACGATCGGCATCACCTTGGTGGTGGCGCCGCTGGCGATCCGCACGTTCCGCCACCGCACCCAGGACTGAGGGTGGGTGGGAGGTGTCGGATCGGTTACCCTCCCCGCATGCCGGATCGGGTCCCACAGCGTCGCCCACGCACGGGCACGGCAACGGGACCGCGACGACGTCATGGATGCGCTCAGCGCGGCCTACGCCGACGGACAGATCAGTGGCCAGGAGCATGAGCGGCGGGTGCACGAAGCCATCCGCGCGGACCAGGTCTCCGAGCTCGTCGCCCTGGTCGATGACCTGCAGCTGGCAGAGGGACCTGTCAGGAACCTGATGGTCTCCGCGGCCCGGGTCCGGGAGCCGACCCCTGCGTGGAAGGTCATCGCGAGGGCCTTCGGGGTGGTGGCCGTGACTGCCGCCGTGATCACCGCGACTGCCGTGTGGTCGTCCGACGACCCGACCGAACGGCTGGACATGCGGACCGAGCAGAACCTGGACCGGATGGTGGAGGTGGTGGACGAGGAGTTCGGCTCGACCGAGGTGGTCTCGGCCGAGATCGGCGAGTCCAACACAGCCGTCCGGGTTCCCGTCGGGGAAGGGCGGTCCGAGGTGTGGTACTTCAGCCGCCAGGGTCTTGAGAAGTACGACGCCGGCAATGGCCGGCTCCCGGAGGACCTCGGACTGGTCGACCTCGCCGGCCTCGACCGGGCCCGACTTCTCGACAACCTGGAGTGGGCGAGCAAGAACCTCGGTCTCGACGAGGTGGAGTCCGTCAGCATCGAGATCGCACCGGGCCCGGTCCCCGACAGTTGGCGCGATGGCGGCGTGCCCGCGACCGACGGCCACGTGTGGATCCGGGTGTGGAGCCCCTACGACGAGGTGGGCCTCATGTTCACCGACCTCGCGGGCAACATCCTGGTCCGCCAGCCCCATGTGGCGCCGTCCTGATGGCAGGGTTCGCGACTCGGTGGAGTCGGCACGTGGTGCTCGGCCGCCGTGGCCGTCCCAGTCGCCGGCAACGCAGTCAGGCGCTTGACGCCCTGTCGGCGGCCCATGCCGACGGACAGCTGGACAGGGCCGAGCACGAGGGCCTGATGACCGAGGTCATGGTCGCGGAGGACGTGGACGACCTGCGAGCCGCGCTGGCGGACCTCCAGCTGCCCTCCGACCACCCAGCGCAGCGACTCCTGGCGCCTGGGGCCCGCACCCGCCGGGCCCTCGACCGGGTGCTGATGGGCGCCGGCACGATCCTCCTGCTCCTGATCGGCGCTGCCCTCTTCGTCACCGTCGTCGAGGACGGTCCGGACCCCTGGCCAGAGCCGGTCGCGATGATGGAGGAGCCAGCCGTGGACAGGGCGTTCTCGGAGATCCGCGAGGAGCTGGGGACGACGGAGGTCATCGCCGCCGACATCCGTGAGTCACGGGTCGACTTCCAGCTGCCGGACGACACCGGGGCCGGGCGCTACACGAGCTGGCACTGGGACGGCCACGAGCTCCGGGAGTCCGGCCCGGGCGCCATGGACGTCGCGCGGCCGAAGGTGGCCGATCTCGAGGACGTGGACCTGACCCGCTTGTTCGCCAACCTCGGCAGGGCTGTCCGCATGCTCAAGGGTCAAGGAGAAGTCTCCACCGACATCACGATCAACGGCGGAAGCTGGCCGTCGGTCCTCAACATCGAGGACCACCCCGACACCCCGGGATCGCCGCCCCACGTGGAGATCGTGGTGAGGACCGCGAACAGCGGCGACAGCGCCACGCTGGTCACGGACCTGAGCGGGCGCGAGGTGCTCCTGCGATCACCGAGCCTCCACGACCCGGACCTCGACGAGTGACGCACGCCACCTGCGCTGCGCCACCGTCCGGCGAGTTAGGGAACCCTTGCTTGAACATGCCGGGGCATTAACGTCACACTTGTGTTGTGGAATTCACCAGGACACCCGTCGTCGTCCCCGAAGGGGATGCCTCGACCCGTGCCCGAGTGGTGCGTTCCATCCTGGAGCAGGGCCCGTCCACGGCCGCCGACCTGGCCCAGCTGCTCGACCTGACCCCGGCCGCCGTACGCCGCCACCTCGACCAGCTGGTCGAGCTCGGCAGCGTCGAGGCCAGGGACCGCCGGGTCTACGGCGCCCGGGGCCGCGGGCGGCCGGCGAAGGTCTTCGCACTCACCGAGAGTGGTCGTGACGGCCTGGAGCACCAGTACGACGACCTGGCCGTCGACGCCCTGCGCTACCTCGCCGAGAGCGCCGGCGAGGAGGCGGTGCTGGAGTTCGCCCGGCGTCGTGTCTCCTTCATCGAGCGCGACTTCGCGTCCCTGATGGAGGAGGAGCCCGAGCTCCTCCCAGCCGAAGCGCTGGCTCGGGTGCTCTCTGCCGGCGGCTACGCGGCCGGCGTACGCACCCTGCCGATGGGTGACCAGCTGTGCCAGCAGCACTGCCCGGTCTCCCACGTCGCCGCGGAGTTCCCACAGCTGTGCGAGGCCGAGACCGAAGCCATCGGCAAGGTCCTCGGTCGTCACGTCCAGCGACTGGCCACCATCGCCCACGGCGACGGCGTGTGCACCACCAGCATTCCGAACACCCCCCAGACCCCCATCCACGACAACCGCGAGGAGTCTTCATGACCGCCACCCCGAGCATCGACGAGCTCAACCCGGAACTCGAAGGCATCGGCCGCTACGAGTTCGGTTGGTCCGACAAGAACGAGGCGAGCGAGAACGCCCGTCGCGGGCTCAACGAGGACGTCGTGCGCGACATCTCGTCGAAGAAGAACGAGCCGCAGTGGATGCTCGATCTGCGCCTGAAGGGACTCAAGCTCTTCCACCGCAAGCCGATGCCGCACTGGGGCGCCGAGCTCAACGACATCGACTTCGACAACATCAAGTACTTCGTGCGCTCCACGGAGAAGCAGGCCACCTCGTGGGAGGACCTGCCCGAGGACATCAAGAACACCTACGACAAGCTCGGCATCCCCGAGGCCGAGAAGCAGCGCCTCGTGGCCGGCGTCGCCGCGCAGTACGAGTCCGAGGTCGTCTACCACCAGATCCGGGAGGACCTGGAGGAGCAGGGCGTCATCTTCGTCGACACCGACACCGCGCTGAAGGAGCACGAGGAGCTCTTCAAGGAGTACTTCGGCACCGTGATCCCGGTCGGTGACAACAAGTTCGCCGCCCTGAACACCTCGGTCTGGTCCGGTGGCTCGTTCATCTACGTGCCCAAGGGCGTCCACGTCGACATCCCGCTGCAGGCCTACTTCCGGATCAACACCGAGAACATGGGGCAGTTCGAGCGGACCCTGATCATCGTCGACGAGGACGCCTACGTGCACTACGTCGAGGGCTGCACGGCGCCGATCTACTCCTCCGACTCGTTGCACTCCGCAGTCGTGGAGATCATCGTGAAGAAGGGTGGTCGCTGCCGCTACACGACCATCCAGAACTGGTCCAACAACGTCTACAACCTGGTCACCAAGCGCACCACCTGCGAAGAGGGCGCGACCATGGAGTGGGTCGACGGCAACATCGGCTCCAAGGTCACCATGAAGTACCCCGCGGTCTACCTGATGGGTGAGCACGCCAAGGGCGAGACCCTCTCGATCGCCTTCGCCGGTGAGGGCCAGCACCAGGATGCGGGCGCCAAGATGGTGCACGCCGCTCCGAACACGTCGTCCTCGATCCTGTCGAAGTCCGTGGCCCGCGGCGGTGGCCGCACGTCCTACCGCGGCCTGATCCAGGTCAACGAGGGCGCCCACGGCTCCAAGTCCAACGTGCTCTGCGACGCGCTCCTTGTCGACCAGATCAGCCGGTCCGACACCTACCCGTACGTCGACATCCGTGAGGACGACGTCTCGATGGGCCACGAGGCCTCGGTCTCCAAGGTCTCCGACGACCAGCTGTTCTACCTGATGTCACGCGGGATGGCCGAGGACGAGGCGATGGCGATGATCGTGCGTGGCTTCGTCGAGCCGATCGCCAAGGAGCTGCCGATGGAGTACGCCCTCGAGCTCAACCGCCTCATCGAACTGCAGATGGAAGGCGCGGTCGGCTGACCCAGCCCACCCGTCCGTTTCCCCACCGGCGGCCCCGACGGGCTGCCGATACCGACGAGAAAGCCAAGAAGTGACTGCAACTGCTGAGAACCTGAGCTCGGCCCTCGAGATGGAGAAGGTGGCCAGCCACCTGCACCCCGAGGGGTCCTACGACGTGTCTGCGCACACCGCGCCGACCGGTCGTGAGGAGATCTGGCGGTTCACCCCGCTGAAGCGTCTGCGGGGGCTGGCCTCGGACGCCACCTTCGCGCCGAGCGCGACCGCGACCACGTGGAACGCGCCCGGCGGCGTACGCGTCGAGTCGGTGACCGGCGACGAGGCCAAGGCGCTGCGCGGCATCAGTGGCCTCGTGCCGAACACGCTCTTCGGCGCCCGGGTGCTGGCCGAGGTGCCCGACACGCTGCTGGTCGACATGCCCGCCGAGACCGAGCTGGACGCGCCCGTGATCATCGACCTCGACGGCAAGGACGCCCAGGTCGTCGAGGCCGGCCACGTGGCCCTGCGCTTCGGCGCCCACTCCCGCGCCACGGTCGTGCTGAACCACACCGGCAGCGCGACCATGGCCCAGGTCGTCGAGGTCAAGGTCGGCGACGGCGCCCAGGTGTCCGTGGTCTCGCTCCAGGACTGGGCCGACGACGCCGCCCACCTGACCCACCACCAGGCCGTGGTCGGTCGTGACGCCTCCTACAAGCACGTCGCGATCAGCTTCGGTGGCGACGTGGTCCGGATGGACTGCAACGTCACCTACGACGGACCCGGTGGCGAGGTCGAGCTCCTCGGCCTCTACTTCGCGGACGAGGGCCAGCACATCGAGCACCGTCTCTTCGCCGACCACAACGCTCCCCGCACCAAGAGCCACGTGACCTACAAGGGCGCGCTGCAGGGCAAGGGCGCCCACACCGTGTGGGTCGGCAACGTGCTGATCCGCAAGGTCGCCGAGGGCATCGAGACCTACGAGGAGAACCGCAACCTGGTCCTCACCGACGGCTGCACGGCCGACTCGGTGCCCAACCTCGAGATCGAGACGGGTGAGATCGAGGGAGCAGGCCACGCCTCCACGGTGGGTCGCTTCGACGACGAGCAGCTGTTCTACCTCCGCTCGCGCGGCATCGCGGAGGACGAGGCACACCGCCTGGTCGTGCACGGCTTCTTCAACGACCTGATCCGCAAGTTCAACGTGCCCGAGCTCGAGGAGAAGCTGCTCGCCACGGTCGAGGGTGAGCTGGCCAAGAACGTCCTGGGTGCCAACGCGTCGAACGAGGGCGTCTGATGGCCTTCGAGCGCGCCTGCGCGATCTCCGAGGTGCCCACCGACGAGGCGCTCGGCGTCACGATCGGTGACCTCGAGGTCGCGGTGGCCCGTGACGGTGACGAGTTCTTCGCCGTCCAGGACCTGTGCTCGCACGCGGCCGTCGCTCTGTCCGAGGGTGAAGTGGCGGACTGCACGATCGAGTGCTGGTTGCACGGCTCGACCTTCGACCTGCGCACCGGCAAGCCGACCATCCTGCCCGCCACCGAACCCATCTCGACCTTTGCCGTGGAGGTGCGCGGCGACGACGTCTACGTCGACACCGAGACGCCGCTCAACGGCGTTGCCCCCTCCTGACACCACAGACATTCAGCACTGAAGAAAGTAGAGACATGAGCACTCTGGAGATCAAGGACCTGCACGTCTCGGTTGCCACCGAGGACGGCGACAAGGAGATCCTCAAGGGCGTCACGCTGACCATCAAGGATGGCGAGACCCACGCGATCATGGGCCCCAACGGCTCGGGCAAGAGCACCTTGGCCTACTCGATCGCCGGCCACCCGAAATACACCGTCACCAGCGGCTCCGTGCTCCTCGACGGCGAGGACGTCCTCGAGATGTCGGTCGACGAGCGTGCCCGCGCCGGCCTCTTCCTCGCCATGCAGTACCCCGTCGAGGTCCCCGGCGTCTCGGTGTCGAACTTCCTGCGCACCGCCAAGACCGCCATCGACGGCGAGGCCCCGAAGCTGCGCCACTGGGTCAAGGACGTCAACTCCACCCTGGAGAAGCTCGACCTGGACGCCTCCTTCGCCACTCGCTCGGTCAACGAGGGCTTCTCCGGTGGTGAGAAGAAGCGCCACGAGATCGCCCAGCTCGAGCTGCTCGACCCGAAGGTCGCCGTGCTCGACGAGACCGACTCCGGCCTCGACATCGACGCCTTGAAGATCGTCTCCGAGGGCGTGAACCGCTTCGCCGAGAAGAAGGACAAGGGCGTCCTGCTGATCACGCACTACACGCGGATCCTGCGCTACATCAAGCCGGACTTCGTGCACGTGTTCGTGGCCGGAAAGGTCGCCGAGTCCGGCGGCGCGGAGCTCGCCGAGGCCCTCGAGGCCAACGGTTACGAGAAGTACCTCACCGCGGCGGTCTGATCGCCATGGACGGACTCCTCCCCGAGCTGGAAGTCATCCGCAAGGACTTCCCGATCCTCGAGCGCGAACTGGCCGGTGGCCTGCCGCTGGTCTACCTCGACAGCGCCAACACCTCGCAGAAGCCGCAGGTCGTCATCGACACGATGGTCGACCACCTCGAGCGGCACAACGCCAACGTGGCGCGCGCCATGCACCAGCTCGGGGCGGAGTCGTCCGCAGCGTTCGAGGACGCGCGCGACAAGGTCGCCGCGTTCGTCAACGCTCCCTCACGCGACGAGATCATCTTCACCAAGAACGCCTCCGAGGCGCTCAACCTGGTCGCGAACACACTCGCGTGGGCGCAGGGTGACCTCGCCATCGGCGCCGGGGACGAGGTGCTCATCACCGAGATGGAGCACCACTCCAACATCGTGCCGTGGCAGCTGCTGACCGAGCGCAAGGGCGCCACCCTGCGCTGGTTCGGGCTCAACGACGACGGCACGCTCGACCTGTCGAACATCGACGCGCTGATCAACGAGAAGACCAAGGTCGTCTCCCTGACCTGGGTGTCGAACATGCTCGGCACGATCAACCCGGTTGCCGAGATCGCCCGCAAGGCCAAGGCGGTCGGGGCGATCGTGGTGGTCGATGCCTCGCAGGCCGTGCCGCAGATGCCGGTCGACCTCGTCGAGCTCGCCGCCGCGGGCGTCGACCTCCTCGCGTTCACCGGCCACAAGGTCGTCGGTCCCACCGGCATCGGTGTGCTCTGGGGACGGGCCGAGGTGCTCGGTCAGCTTCCACCGTTCCTCGGTGGCGGTGAGATGATCGAGACCGTGGCGATGGAGCGGTCGACGTACGCCGGCATCCCGCACAAGTTCGAGGCCGGCACCCCGCCGATCGTCGAGGCCGTGGGCCTCGGCGCGGCGGTGGACTACCTCGGACATGTCGGCATGGAGGCGATCCGCGACCACGAGCACGCCATCACCGCCTACGCGCTCGACGGCATGGCCACCGTGCCCGGCCTGACCGTGCTGGGCCCGTTGGACGCAACGCTGCGCGGCGGAGCTATCTCCTTCGAGCTCGACGGCGTCCACCCGCACGACGTGGCACAGGTGCTCGACTCCCGCGGCGTCGCGGTCCGTGCGGGGCACCACTGCGCGAAGCCGGCGCACAAGCGTTTCGGGGTCCAGGCATCGACGCGCGCGTCGTCCTACCTCTACACGACACCGGCTGAGGTCGATGCCCTCGTCGAGGCGTTGGAATACACCCGCTCCTACTTCAAGTTGAGTTAGGAACCATGACTGCACAGGATCTGGATGCCCTCTACCAGGAGATCATCCTCGACCACTACAAGAACCCGCTGAACAAGGGGCTGCGCGACCCCTTCGAGGCCGAGGTCCACCACGTCAACCCCACGTGCGGTGACGAGGTGACGTTGCGGGTGCACATCACCGACGGCAAGGTCAGCGACGTGTCCTACGACTCCGTGGGCTGCTCGATCTCGCAGGCGTCGACCTCGGTGATGACCGACCTCGTCATCGGCAAGAGCGTCGAGGAGGCGATGTCGATCCAGGCATCCTTCCAGGAGCTGATGCAGGGCCGCGGCAACGTGGAGCCCGATGAGGACGTCCTCGAGGACGGCATCGCCTTTGCCGGGGTGGCGAAGTTCCCGGCGCGGGTGAAGTGCGCCCTGCTCTCGTGGATGGCGTGGAAGGATGCGACGGCCCAAGCCCTCGCTGAAGCAGATGCAGGTTCCGACAAGGAGACGACCAATGGCTGACCACTCTGACATCCCCGAGGCGCCCGTGGGCACCTCGACCGTGACCGTCGAAGACGTCAACGAGGCAATGAAGGACGTCGTCGACCCCGAGCTCGGCATCAACGTCGTCGACCTCGGCCTGGTCTACGACCTCCACCTCGACGAGAAGGCGAACCTCGTCATCGACATGACCCTCACGTCGGCGGCCTGCCCGTTGACCGACGTGATCCAGGACCAGACGAACTCGGTCCTCGAGGGCTTGGTCAACGACGTGGCGATCAACTGGGTCTGGATGCCGCCGTGGGGTCCCGACAAGATCACCGATGACGGCCGTGAGCAGCTGCGCGCCCTCGGGTTCAACGTCTGATCCGAGGAGTGAGTCGGAGGTAGGCCGAGGAACGAGGCCTGCCGGAGCCGAGCCCCGCAGTGGTCAGGCACAACAGGAAACGTCTGACCCGAGTCACGCAGCAGTCGTGGCGGCGTGAGGCGGCCCGCTAGCCTGCTCAGGTGACCTCACTCCTCGTGCCACCGAAGCGCTTGGTGCGGTGGGTGGAGAACTTCACCTCTCGTCACGACGGGTGCGACCTGGCAGCCGCCGGGGGTGCCCTGCACGGGCAGGGTGGTGACGGGTCGACCTTCGCCGCGGAACTCCCGTTCGGCAGGAAGTTCGACGGGCAGCTCGACGGGCAGTTGGTCAGGCAGCTCGACGCGCCGCTGGGCAGGCCGACCTCCTGCCCCGAGGCCTTGGCAGACTTCCTCGAGCAGTGCCGGGAGCCCCACGACTGGGGCGTCCTCCTGGTCCGCAAGGGCGGGTTCGCGGTCGCCCGCCTCACGAACGACGCGATCGTGGAGTCGAAGGTCGGCCAGCGGCACGTGCAGGGTCGCTCCAAGGCCGGCGGCCAGAGCCAACAACGCTTCGCGCGTCGCCGGGACAACCAGGCACGCCAGGCCTACGAGGCCGCCGCCGGCCACGCCGCGCGCATCGTGGCGCCCTTCGAGGAGCGCCTCAGGTCCTCCGCCGGTGCTCCCGGCGTGGTGCTGGTGACCGGGGGAGACCACGACGCCGTGGCGGCGGTGCTCGCCGACTCCCGCCTGCGCAGGATCGCCGATCAGGTGGTGGAGCCGTTCCTCACCGTCCCCGACCCACGCCGATCCGTGCTGGAAAGCGCCGTTGCGGACGCCGGTTCTGTCAGGATGACGGTCGTCAACACCTGACCGACCCCGCAGGAGTCCGGATGTGGCAGCCCGAGCCAGGCTGGCAGACCGTGCCCGGAGGCATGGGCAGCTCCACGCTCGGCGTGTGGCGCGCGGAGGACCAGGTCGTCAAGCGCCTCCAGGCGCCACTGCCCGAGGATCCCGTCGAGCTCTCCGACCGGGCTCACTTCGCCTACTGGCGACGGCCCGCGGAGGTCGCGCTGACCGGGGTCGTCGACCTGACCTCCGGTCTGCGCAGCGTGCCGGCAACGAGGGTCGACGAGGACGAGGACGGGGTCACGCTGTGGCACCCCTGGGTCGAGCAGGAACAGCTGCCGGGCCCCTTCGTGGCCCAGGCCCTGGGCCGGTTCGCCGGCACTGACCTCACGGCGTACGACTGGCTGGCCCGCGACCAGCTGGCCGATCGTCTGGCGCGCGTCGACCGCCGGGGCGGCTGGCGCACCTTGGCGCGTACGACGGTCGCGGACGTGGCTGACCACCTCTGGCAACGCCGCGGCACCTGGTTGCAACGCTTCGCAGAGCTCCCCTCGGTGGTGCAGCACGGTGACCCGGTCCCCGGGAACCTGCTCGCCCGCGACGGTGACGACGTGATCACGGTGGACTGGTCGTCCCTCGGCCGCGGTCCGGTCGGGGCGGACCTGGGCTACCTGGCGCTCACCGCGCGGGAGGACTTCGAGGTCCTGGCCGATTCCTACGCCTCCGGGCTGCCCGCGGGTCTTGCCGACCGCGAGCAGGTGCTCCTGGGGGCCCGGATCAATGCGGTCTACACCGCGTTGTCCCGGGCGGAGTGGGCCCTGGCCCGGGTGGCGGACGGCCCGGGCGCGTTGGCCGGGAAGTACCGCCACCCGAGCGTGGCACCCTACCTGCGGTCGCTGCAGCGGCTCTTCCCGCAGATCGAGGCGCTGCTCTGAGCGACGCGCGTCACCAGACGTCGCAGGCCGAGTAGTCGCCGCTCTCGTAGCCCTTCTTGAACATCTCGATGCGTTGCGCGGACGAGCCGTGGGTCCACTGGCCCGGGTCGACCCGGCCCTGGGAGACCTTCTGGATGTGGTCGTCACCGACCGCCTCGGCCGCCGCAATGGCCTGGCGCAGGTCCTCCTCGTTCGGGCCCTCGGAGAACAGGGGTTCACCGGACTCGTCCTCGGTGTTGACGGCGGCATTGGTCCACAGGCCCGCGTAGCAGTCGGCCTGCAGCTCCAGCTTCACGGCGTCGCTGTTCTCACCCTGCTGGGTCTTGACGTTGCGCATCTGGTTGGTGATGTCCTGGATGTGGTGGCCGTACTCGTGACCGAGGACGTACCACTCGACGAAGCCCCCGTCCGGGCCACCGAGCTGCCCCTCCAGGACGTCGTCGAAGAAGTTCGTGTCGAGATAGACCTTCTGGTCACCCGGAGCCGGGCAGTAGAACGGTCCGACCGCGGCGGAGGCCTGACCGCACCCGGTGCTGATCGATCCGGAGAAGGTGACCGTCTGGGCGTCGGTGTACTCGACACCCGCCGCCTCGGGGAGGGTCTCGGCCCAGTAGGCCTGGATCGAGTTGACCACGGCGACGCGACCGCAGTCGTGGCTCGCTGCCGCGTCCTCACCCGTCCTGCAGCTCGCGTAGCGATCGGTCTCGGCGCTCTGCCCACCCGCGGCCTGCAGCTGGGAGGGGTCGAGACCGAGCCCACCGCCTCCGCCGCCTCCACCGCCGCCCTGGTTGATGCCCGGGACGTTGCCGGTGCACATCGCCACCACGAAGAAGATCACCGCGATCGCCAGGCCGAGCTTCCCGCCCCCGGCACCCGTCGGGATGGGCAGGCGCATGCCACCGCCGCCACCGAGGCCACCGCCACGCCCGCCCCCACCGCCAGCGTCGGAGACCTGCCCCTTGTCCAGACGTGCCTTGGGGTTGAAGCGCATGGGTGCTTCCTTCCTGGTGTCCGTCCGGATGACGGGGGAGAGCCTTGTGCCCCGTAGACTAACCAGCCTCATGATCACCGCACAGCAACTCGAGGTCCGTGCCGGTGCGCGTCTCCTCATGGAGAACGTCAACTTCCGCGTGGCAGCCGGCGACAAGGTCGGCCTGGTCGGCCGCAACGGAGCCGGCAAGACGACCCTCACCAAGATCCTGGCCGGCGAGGCCCCTCCCGCATCGGGCAAGGTGCTGACCAACGGTGAGGTCGGCTATCTGCCGCAGGATCCGCGCACCGGTGATCCCGACGTGATGGCCCGCGACCGGATCCTCTCGGCACGCGGCCTCGATGACGTCGTACGCCGTCTGCGCGCGGCCGAGCGTGACATGGGCTCCGACGACCCGGAGGTCGCCGAGAAGGCGATGAAGCAGTACGCCCGCGCCGACAACGAGTTGCACGCCGGCGGGGGATACGCCGCGGAGTCCGAGGCGTCCACCATCGCGGCCTCCCTCGGCATCGAGGACCGCATCCTCACCCAGCCGCTGAGAACCCTCTCCGGTGGCCAGCGACGCCGCGTCGAGCTGGCCCGCATCCTCTTCTCCGACGCCGAGACCATGCTCCTCGACGAACCCACCAACCACCTCGACGTCGACTCGATCGTGTGGCTGCGCGAGTTCCTCAAGAACTACAAGGGCGGGCTGATCGTGATCAGCCACGACAACGAGCTCCTCGAGGCCACGGTCAACAAGGTGATGCACCTCGACGCCAACCGCGCCGAGATCGACGTCTACAACATGGGCTGGAAGCACTACCTGACGCAGCGCGAGACCGACGAGCGGCGCCGCAAGCGCGAGCGGGCCAATGCGGAGTCGAAGGCGAAGACGCTCACCGACCAGGCCAACAGGATGCGGGCCAAGGCCAGCAAGGCCACCGCTGCCCAGTCGATGCTCAAGCGCGCCGAGAAGATGATGGCCGGTCTCGAGGGCGAGCGCCAGGCCGACAAGGTCGCCAAGATCAAGTTCCCCGCGCCGGCCGCCTGTGGCAAGACCCCGCTCACCGCCAAGGAGCTCTCCAAGTCCTACGGCTCGCTCGAGGTCTTCATGGACGTCGACCTGGCCATCGACAAGGGCAGTCGCGTCGTGATCCTCGGCTTCAACGGCGCCGGCAAGACCACGATGCTGCGGATCCTGGCCGGGGTCGACCAGCCGGACACCGGGGAGGTCATCCCTGGCCACGGGCTCAAGGTCGGCTACTACGCCCAGGAGCACGAGACGCTCGACACCAGCCGCACCGTGCTGGAGAACATGCAGTCGGCGGCGCCCCAGCTGACCGACACCGAGGCTCGCAGCGTGCTCGGGTCGTTCCTCTTCTCCGGCGACGACGCGCACAAGTCGGCCGCGGTCCTCTCCGGCGGCGAGAAGACCCGGCTCGCCCTGGCCAGCCTGGTCGTCTCCAGTGCCAACGTGCTGCTCCTCGACGAGCCCACCAACAACCTCGACCCTGCTTCGCGCGAGGAGGTGCTGGCCGCGATCCGCACCTATGAGGGCGCGATCATCCTGGTCACCCACGACGAAGGCGCGGTGAGAGCTCTCGAGCCCGACCGGGTCCTGCTGCTGCCCGACGGTGACGAGGACCTCTGGAACGAGGGCTACGCCGACCTCGTCTCCCTGGCCTGAGGAGCCGGACGTGTCGGGGATGATGGGTGCCGGGCCGGCCTTCCGCAACCTGCGTGCCGACCGCAGTGTCGTCGAGAACCGCCTTGAGCGCGGCACCGTGCGCCGTGTGCTGAGCTTCGCCGGCCCGCACCGGGGGCTGATCGCGTTGTTCCTGGCCCTGACCGTCGTTGACGCCTGCCTGGTCGTGGTCACGCCGCTCTTGGTGCAGCGCATCGTCGATGACGGCATCCTGCGGGGCGATGTCTCGCTGGTCACCTGGCTGGCCGTCGCGATGGCTGTCACGGCCGTGTTCAGCGGGTTGCTCAACGTCCTGACGGGCTGGTTCTCCTCGCGGATCGGCGAGGGCCTGATCTATGACCTGCGGACCCGGGTCTTCGCGCACGTGCAACGCCAGTCGCTGGCGTTCTTCACCCGCACCCAGACCGGTGCGCTGGTGTCGCGCCTCAACAACGACGTGATCGGTGCCCAGCGTGCGTTCACGTCAGCCCTGTCGAGCACGGTGTCGAACCTGATCTCGGTGGTCGTCGTCGGTGCGACCATGTTCGCGCTCAGCTGGCGGGTGACGCTGGCCTGCCTGGCCCTCTTCCCGATCCTGATGCTGACCTCACGGTGGGTCAGCCACCGGCTGGCCGGTCTCACTCGCGATCAGATGGACGGCAACGCCGATCTCGGCAACGCGATGACCGAGCGCTTCAACGTCGGCGGGGCGATGCTGCTCAAGCTCTTCGGGCGCCGGGACGAGGAGGACGCGAAGTTCGCCGTCAAGGCCGCCGTGGTGCGTGACCTCGGCGTCCGCATCTCGCTGATCACGCGCATCTTCGTGGCGGCGATGATGACCGTCCCGGCGCTGGCCACGGCCCTGGTCTACGGCGTCGGCGGCTATCTCGCGATCCACGAGCAGCTCAGCGTCGGCACGCTGCTGGCCCTGGCCACCTTGCTCCTGCGGCTGCTCGGTCCCCTGCAGGGGCTCTCCAACGTACGCATCGACGTGATGACTGCCCTGGTCAGCTTCGAGCGCGTCTTCGAGCTTCTCGACCTGCCGTCACTGGTCCAGGAGCGAGAGGACCCGGTGGTCCTGCCGCGCGACGCTGCCCGTCTGGAGTTCCGCAAGGTCGCGTTCACCTACCCCCGTGCCGACGAGGTCTCCCTCGCCTCGCTGGAGGTGGTGGCCCGCAAGGAGAGCCGCGACACCGAGCAGGTGCTCGCCGACATCAGCTTCGTGGCCGAGCCGGGCGAGATGGTCGCGCTGGTCGGGCCGTCGGGTGCCGGCAAGACGACCGTCACCCACCTGGTCGCCCGGCTGTACGACGTCTCCGGCGGTGCCGTGGAGATCGACGGGCACGACGTGCGCGACGTCGAGCTGCAGTCACTGGAGGACGTGGTCGGCTACGTCACCCAGGACGCCCACATGTTCCACGACACCATCCGCGCCAACCTGCTCTACGCCAAGCGGGATGCGAGCGACGACGACATCCGGCAGGCGCTGGACGCTGCCCAGATCGGCCGGCTGGTCGCTGCCCTGCCCGACGGTCTCGACACCGTCGTCGGAGACCGTGGCTACCGGTTGTCCGGCGGAGAGCGCCAGCGCCTGGCCATCGCCCGACTGCTCCTCAAGGCACCGGCCATCGTCGTCCTCGACGAGGCGACGGCACACCTCGACTCCGAGTCGGAGGCCGCCGTGCAGCGTGCCCTCGACGCCGCGTTGGCCGGGCGTACGTCCTTGGTGATCGCCCACCGGCTCTCCACCATCCGCGGTGCCGACCAGATCCTGGTCGTCGACGAAGGACGCGTGGTGCAACGCGGGACCCACACCGAGCTGCTGGCTCAGGGTGGGCTCTACGGCCAGCTGCACCGCACCCAGTTCATCGACGACGTGACATCGGGCTGAGCCCGGCTCGCGCGACCCACCTTGCCCCGAGTGGCAGGATGCTGGCCATGGACCTCAATCTTCAGGACCGTGTCTACGTCGTCACCGGGGGAGCGCGGGGTCTCGGTCGCGCGACCGCCGACCAGCTGGTGGCGGACGGGGCCCGGGTGGTGCTCTCCGGGCGTGACCAGGACTCCCTCGACGCCGCAGTCTCCGAGCTCGGCGAGAATGCTCGTGGGGTCGCGGCCGACAACGCCGATGCGCAGTCACCGGGGCGGCTCATCGAGGCAGCACAGCACGCGTTCGGCCGTCTCGACGGTGTGCTGATCTCGGTTGGCGGCCCGCCCAAGGGCAGCGTCGCCGAGACCGCGGACGAGGACTGGGTGACATCGTTCGAGTCCGTCTTCCTCGGCACCGTCCGTGTGGCTCGCGAGGTCGCCGCTGCCCTCGGTGACGGAGGATCGATCACGTTCGTGCTGTCCACGTCGGCGAAGGAGCCGTTGCCCGACATGGCCATCTCGAACGGGCTGCGGCCCGGGTTGGCGATGGTGGCCAAGCAGCTCGCGGACGAGCTCGGGCCGCGCGGGATCCGGGTCAACGGGCTGATGCCCGGTCGCATCGACACCGCAAGGGTCCAGCAGCTCGATGAACTGACCGGCGACGCAGCGCAGGCCAAGGCGGCAGCCGTGGCCGCCATTCCCCTCGGGCGCTACGGCACACCCGAGGAGTTCGGCCGCACGGCGGCGTTCCTCATGTCACCGGCGGCGAGCTTCCTCACGGGGCTGCTGCTTCCGGTTGACGGGGGCCTTGCGCGCACGCTTTGAGCCCTTGCCGCTCCACTCGTCGTAGGCCATCCAGAAGAAACCGATGACGGCCAGCAGGCCGAAGAACCACCACTGCAGTCCGTAGAAGAAGTGCGGGCCGTTGTCGAGCTCGGGCTTGCTGGCCAGCTCCAGTCCCTCGGCGGGTGCCGGATCCTCGCTGACCAGGTCCACGAACCCGCGGTAGGCCTCCAGGTCGAGGGCCGCGCTGATCTCCGTGCTCGAGATCGCCCGGGTGGAGTGGTCGTCGACCCGGGTGGAGTCCCCTGTGGCGTCCTTGCGCACCCAGCCCTCGACCGTCACTTCGCCGGGTGGCGGCGCAGGAATGTCGTCGGGAGTGTCTCCGCTGTTCTGGGTGGCCATCCAACCGCGGTCGACCAGCAGCGCGGTCCCGGACCTGGTCACCAGCGGGACCACCACGTCGACACCGGGACTGCCGTCACGGGTCCGGTAGCGCACGATCACCGTGTCGTCCACGTCGTACTCGCCGGTCGCCACCACCCGGCGCCACTCGTGCTCGGTGTCCACGCCGGTGCCGGTGGACATGACTTGCTCGACCGGTGCCGGTTCCTCGTGCTCGTTGCGCTCCACGATGGAGTTCGAGTCCTTGCGGTCGTCGAGGCGGTGGAACTGCCACACACCCAGGCGCCAGGCTAGCAGGGACAGCAGCACCACGGTCAGGAAGAAGAGGATCCAGCGTCGAGTCAACAGGAACGACAGGGATCTCACGGCACCAAGGCTAACTGGGCCGATCAGGTCGTGGTCGGCTGGCCCGGGGGCCTAGACTCGGGGAATGCAGCAGCTGAGTGATCTCCATGGCCGGGTGGCCACAGATCTGCGGGTCTCCCTGACGGATCGGTGCAACCTCCGATGCTCCTATTGCATGCCTGCCGAAGGCCTCGACTGGCTCCCCGGGGAGGAGGTCCTCACCGATGACGAGGTCCTCCGACTGATCCACATCGCCACGTCGAGGCTCGGTGTGGACGAGGTGCGCTTCACCGGGGGCGAGCCGTTGGTCAGGCGTGGCCTGGTCGACATCGTCGCCGGCACTGCGGCCATGGTGCCGCGGCCGGAGATCTCGATGACGACCAACGCCCTCGGCCTGAGCCGCACCGCCCGGGCACTCGCCGACGCCGGGCTCGACCGGGTCAACGTCAGCCTCGACACGATCCGGCCGCAGACGTTCGCCGACATCACGCGGCGTGACCGGCTGCATGACGTGGTCGCCGGTCTCGAAGCCGCGCAGGAGGCGGGCCTGGGGCCGGTGAAGATCAACGCGGTGTTGTTGCGCGGGCACAACGACGACCAGGCCCCCGAGCTGCTGCGATGGGCGATCGAGCGCTCCTACGAGCTGCGGTTCATCGAGCAGATGCCCCTGGACGCCCAGCACGGCTGGCGCCGTGACGAGATGATCACCGCCGACGAGATCTTTGCCTCCCTGGACCGGGAGTTCGTGCTCGAGCCGGCTTCCGAACCGCGAGGGAGCGCTCCCGCCGAGCTGTTCACCGTCAACGGCGGGCCCGCCACCGTCGGTGTGATCGCGTCGATCACCCGTCCGTTCTGCGGCGACTGTGACCGGGTCCGGCTGACTGCCGACGGCCAGGTGCGCAACTGTCTCTTCGCCCGCGAGGAGTCCGACCTGCGCACTCCACTTCGTGATGGTGCCAGTGACGACGAGATCGCCGAGCGCTGGATCGCCGCCGTACGCCCGAAGCTGCCCGGTCACGGCATCAACGACCCCAGCTTCCTGCAGCCGTCGCGTCCGATGTCGGCGATCGGCGGCTGACTCGCCCAGCCCGGGTCGCCAGCCTGGTCTAGGCGGAGACCGGCTCCACGTCCCTGAGGAAGCCCCGGGCTCCCAAGAAGTCGCTCAATGACTGCTTGTGCTCGTCACAGGCCAACCAGGTCTTGCGACGATCGGGTGTGTGCAGCTTCGGGTTGTTCCACAGCAGGGCCCACTCCGCGTCGGCCTGGCACCCCTTGGCGGAGCAGCGCATCTCTTCAGTCACGTCGCAGAGCCTAGCGATGGGTGGAGTCCTTCGTGGGCAGCTCGCGTCCGAACCAGTCCGTGGGACGTAGGTTCTCCTCCCGCCGCTCGGGTGGCTCGTTGGCGAACACGACTGCCACATACGGCAGCAGCACCGCGCCGGCGACCAGCACCCACCGCAACCAGCCCGGCCCCACGGCAACGGCACCGATGAAGCAGACCGTGCGGATGCCCATCGACATCAGGTAGCGACGCTGGCGTCCGGCGATGTCCTGGGAGCGCGTCTGCGGTGCGGTGGTGATCCGCACCGGCTCAGGCTCCTTGCGTGGCATGTCTCCATGGTACGTCGGTAGGCTCAGCCTGTGGCCCGAGCCCGGGTCGCGATCGTCGATCCCCTGGAGGCCCCCATGTCCGACCGCACCTACCGCGTCACCGAGATCGTCGGCACCTCGCCCGAGGGCATCGACCAGGCCATCCGCAACGGCATCGAGCGGGCCACCAAGACACTGCGCCACGTCGACTGGTTCGAGATGACCCAGGTGCGCGGTCAGGTCAAGGACGGCCAAGTCGAGCACTTCCAGGTCGGCCTCAAGCTCGGGTTCCGCCTCGAGGACGACTGATTCCCGGCGACTCCCTCCGAGTCGTTTAGGGATACGCATGAGTAATCTCTAGCGTCGAGTGGCGTGAGCAGATCAGTCCTCGTCACCGGCGGCAACCGCGGCATCGGCCGCGCCATCGCCCAGGCCTTCCTCGAGCAGGGCGACAAGGTCGCCGTCACCACGCGCAACGGTGGGGCACCTGAAGGCGCCCTCGACATTCGCTGCGACATCACCGACACCGAGGCGGTGGAGGCAGCGTTCAAGCAGGTCGAGGCCGCCCACGGGCCCGTCGAGGTGCTCGTGGCGAATGCCGGGATCACCAAGGACACGCTGGTCCTGAGGATGAGCGACGACGACTGGTCCTCGGTGATCGACACGAACCTGACCGGGTCGTTCCGGGTGGCCAAGCGCGCCGCCAAGGGGATGCTGCGGCTGCGACGTGGTCGGATCATCTTCATCTCCTCGGTCGTCGGCCTGCTCGGCTCGCCCGGCCAGGTCAACTACGCCGCCTCCAAGGCCGGGCTCGTCGGCATGGCCCGCTCGCTGGCCCGTGAGCTCGGCTCCCGCTCGATCACCGCCAATGTCGTCGCGCCCGGCTTCGTGCAGACCGACATGACCGACGTGCTGCCCGACGAGCAGAAGGCTGCCTACCAGGCCCAGATCCCGCTCGGCCGCTTCGCCGCGGTCGAGGACATCGCCGGAGCCGTCACCTGGCTCGCCGGTGACGGCGGTGCCTATGTCACCGGTGCGGTCATCCCGGTCGACGGCGGCCTCGGCATGGGCCACTGATCCTCACTCACCTCTCGAACAAGGAGCACGACGCATGGGCATTCTCGAAGGCAAGCGGATCCTCGTTGCCGGAGTGACGATGGACAGCTCCATCGGCTTCGCGGTGGCCAAGGTCGCCCAGGAACAGGGCGCCACGGTGCTCATCTCCAACTTCGGGCGTGCCTTGGGCATCACCAAGCGCATCGCCAAGCGCCTCCCGGTGGAGCCGCCGGTGCTCGAGCTCGACGTCACCGACCAGGAACACCTCGACCGGCTCCCCGAGCTGCTGCGTGAGCACGTCGACGGACTCGACGGCGTGGTCCACTCGATCGCCTACGGCAACCCGGAGACCCTGCTGGGCGGCAAGTTCCTCGACGGTCCCTGGGACGACGTCGCCCAGGCCGTCCAGGTCTCTGCCTACTCCTTGAAGTCCTTGGCGATGGCCGCCAAGCCGTTGATGGGTTCGGGCGGTTCCGTCGTGGGCATGACCTTCGACGCGACCGTCGCCTGGCCGGCATACGACTGGATGGGCGTGGCCAAGGCTTCGCTGGAGTCCACCTCGCGCTACCTCGCCCGTGACCTCGGCCCGGACGGCATCCGCTGCAACTTGGTCTCCGCAGGGCCGCTGCGCACCCTGGCCGCCAAGGCCATTCCCGGGTTCGGCGACCTCGAGGACATGTGGGGCACCCGCGCTCCGCTGGGCTGGGACAACACCGACCAGGACCCGACCGCGCGTGCCGTCTGTGCCCTGCTCTCCGACTTCTTCCCGGCCACCACCGGCGAGATCGTGCACGTCGACGGTGGCTTCCACGCCATGGGGGCCTGAGCCGCACCCCATTGTCCGGCGCCCTCAGGGCGCCGGGGGATCGGCGGATCCGCGCCGAGTCTGTAACGTCCTCTTGGTGACTTCACTCATCGAGCTGCGTGTCCTTGAAGGCCCCAACCTCTACTTCCCACGGGCCGCCATCAAGCTGACCCTGGACATCACTCCTCTCGCCGAGGCCCCGGACGAGCGGGCCCAGCGACTCGCTCGTCGGATCGGGTTGAAGAGCACCAACCCCGGTGCCGCAAACTCGGGTTTTCGCCAGCGCTTCGTGGCCCGCGCCGTGGCCCGACTGGTGCGTGCTGTCGCCGCCGAGTCGGGCACCGCGCGCCTCGCCGTACGCGTTCGACCGACCAGCGACCCGCACCGTCTCGTCGTCGCGTTCCCGTGGCGGCACCGCACGCGGGCCCAGGCCCTCGGCAGGGCCGTCGCGGAAGTCCTCGATCGCCTGCCGGGCGCCGACATCGAGGCGTTGGTCAGTGAGGTCGCCGAGAAGCTCGACGAGGTTGAGCCGGGGCCAGCCCCGACCACCATCCGGCCCAAGATCCCGGTGGTGGCCGTCACCGGCACCAACGGGAAGACCACGACCTCCCGCATGATCGCCCACATCGCCCGCACCAACGGCCTGCTGGTGGGTTGGTCGAACACCGATGGCATCTACATCGACGGTGAGCTCGTCGAACCCGGTGACTACTCCGGCCCCTCGGGCGCCGGCAGGGTGCTGGCCCACAAGGAAGTCGAGTTCGCGGTCACCGAGACCGCTCGCGGCGGCATCCTGCTGAAGGGAATCGGGCTGACCCGCAACGACGTCTCCGTGGTGACCAACGTGACCGCTGACCACCTCGGGCTGCACGGCATCGACACGGTCGACCAGCTGGCCGAGGTGAAGTCGGTGGTCGCCCAGATCACCCGTCCGGACGGCTGGTCGGTCCTCAACGGCGACGACCCCAGAGTGATGGCCATGCGCCAGGTGATCAAGGCCAAGCCCTGGGTGTTCTCCCGCGACCCTGAGTCGCCGGCCATCCGTGAGGCGCTCAACGCCGGTGGTCGCGCGACGACCGTGATCGACGACTGGGTTGCTGTGCTGCAGCCCGACAAGGATGCCGATGCGCTGATCCAGCTCGTCGACGTTCCGATGACCCTCGCCGGTCTGTCCCGGTTCAACGTCGAGAACACCTTGGCCGCGGCATCTGCCTCGTTGGCCATCGGGTTGCCGCGAGACATGGTGATCGAGGGACTGCGTTCGTTCCGCCCCGACGCCGAGCACAACCCCGGCCGGATGAACTTCTTCTCCATCGATGACGTGTCCGTCGTGATGGACCTGGCCCACAACGAAGCCGGGCTCGAGGCGATGTTCGAGATCATGAACGGCGTACGCCGCCCCGGCTCGCGGTTGCTGCTCGGCATGGGCGTGGTCGGTGACCGCCAGGACGACCTGATCGAGAAGCTGGGGGAGATCGCCGGACGAGACGCCGACGTGCTGGCCATCTGCCACAAGGAGAAGTACTTCCGCGGTCGCACCATGGAGGAGCTCGACCAGTTGATGCGCAACGGGGCCGAACGCGTCGGGGCCACCCACATCGTGTCGTGGCCCACCGAGGTCTCCGGACTGGAAGCCTTGGTCGCCCAGGCCCAGCCCGGCGACGTGGTCGGCATCATGTGCCACGCCGAGCGCCAGGAGTGCTACGACTGGATTGCTTCGAAGGGCGGCATTCCGGACTCGCCCGAGGCCCTCTCCGCCAAGGTACGCGCCGCCCGCTGATCGTTGGTCGAGTGCCGGTGAGGAACGAGCGTCTCGAAACCGTCCTCCGCGCCGTACGCCGTCCCCGACGGTGGTTGAGGAGCGAGGAACGAGCGTCTCGAAACCGTTCTCCGCGCCGTACGCCGTCCCCGGCGGTGGTTGAGGAGCGAGGAACGAGCGTCTCGAAACCGCCCGTACGTCGCCCCCGCCGGGCCGAGTTCACACCACCCGCAGTCCACCGGGAAAGATTCTGAAAATACTTTCTCCGAACCCTGTGCAGAACCCCCCTTTTTCGGGGGTTCGGTGTCAGTGCTCGGTGATGCAATGGGGGCATGTTCGAAGTCGACGCAGCACTGCACCCCTACGAGGTCTGTGACCTCGGCGGCGCCGTCCTGTTCGACCTCATCTCTGACACCCGCGACACCGAGTTCCGCACCGACCGCCGCAAGGTCAGGTTGGCCTACCAGCTCTGTGTCACCAACCCCGCCGGCCCGGACGTCGACCCCGCGACCTGGGGCGACGGACTGCCCGGCATGGCCGGAGACTTCGACGCCGTGTTGGGTGGCGAGGGCACCCCACTGGTGGCCGCGTTCGTGACCGAGGACCTCGCCGCAGCCACCAGGAAGTCCCGGGAATCTGCGAAGCAGTTCCTCGCCAACACCCTCGACCTGCACCACCGGCTGCCACGAACCCATGCCCGCTTCGAGGACCTCGAGCTGGAGCTGTGGAAAGCCTTCCGCCTCGCCGAGGACACCCACGACCTCTCCCTGGAGGCAGCCCGGTGGATCGACAACCACCTCCACGAGGGTGGTTCGTACTCGCTGACCGCGATGGCCCGGGCCGTCAAGCACGGCACCGCGAAGTTCCACCCCGACAAGCTCGACGCCGACACCGGCCTGCCCGGGCGTGACGACTGGGACGTCGAAGTCGACCACCAAGCAGGGGCTGAGGGCACCAGCACCCTGCACGCCACCGGCGGGTCGTTGGACCTGGCAAAGTTCGAAGGCCTCGTCTCCGATGAGGCGACCACGATGGGACGCCTCGGCGACACCGACACCCTGGGCCAACGCAAGGCCAAGGCCCTCGGGGTCATCGCCGACCGGCAAGCATCGTTGGATCTGCTCGGTATCCTCGACCAGGACCCACCGATCAACCCCGCCACCGGCACCCAGGTCACCCGCCGCAAGTCCTACCTCAAGGCCCGGCTGTTCGTGCACCTGTCCCTCACGGACCTGGCCACCATGTGCGCCGCCTCCGCCACCGTGGAGTCAGGTGGGCGGGGTGGTGGACACTAACATGTTCGGCCCCGCCACCACCACCCTGATCGCCGGCTACCTGAAGCAACTCGGTGCTGATGCCCGGTTGACGCCGGTCATCGACACCACCAAGGTGTGGGCGGTGGATGTCCATGATCCGCCACAGTCGATGCGGGACCAGGTCACCGAACGCGACCCCCACTGCGTGCACCCCTACTGCGGCAGGTCATCGAAGACCTGCGACCTCGACCACATCGTGCCCTATGACGACACCGGACCACCGGGGCAGACGAACCCGGAGAACCTGGCCCCCCCTGTGCCGCCGACACCACCTGCTCAAAACCCACGGTGGATGGCGATACCAACGCGACCGCGACGGCACCTATACCTGGACCAACCAGCACGGCCGGACCTGGTTGGTCACCCACACCGGAACAGTCGAGCTCACCCAAGAACCCTGAATCGACGTTGGTTGAGGAGGTCACTCAGCGACCGTCTCGAAACCAACTCCCAGTCAGGGCACCGACACATCAAGCACCGGCCGAGCATGTAGCACCACGACAGCAGGCCCACGCCAAGGACAAGAACCCGGTGACTGGGCCTACTGCCACGCCCGGTACCGGTCTCGATACAACCGCTCGTCCCTCGCGGCCACTCGACCACCGAACGTCAGACCACCGCCACGCCCGGTACCGGTCTCGAGAAGCAGCTAGGGCGCGTCCACCGCGCCCGGGCGAGTGTCCAGATCCAGGTCGCCCTCCACGACGAAGCCCAGCAGTCCGTGCTCCGTCGTGGTGGTGTGGGGCTCGCCCGGTTCCCAGACCGCCGCTTCCCCTGGCCCGAGCGCACGCGGTGCGTCGTCAGCACCCGTGACTGTGGCGTCACCGTCGACCACCAGGAGGATCTGCCGCCCGACCGCAGGGTGCTGACCGATCACGCCTCCTGGCGCGAGCCGCACCACGACCAGGTGCGCCTCGGCCGTGATGCCCAACGCGCCGACCGCGAAGCCAGTGCTGGAGTTCGCCTCCACAGGGCGATGTGGAATCTGGTCGAGACGGAAGACGCGCACCTCAGGCCTGCGGGGACGGGGTGTAGTCGGGGTCAGCTCCGGGGGACTCGTCGCTCGCACCAGAACCCGCCTGGGCCTGGTTGGACCAGTTCTCCAGCTCACCCATCACCTGCGGGTGCTTGTCGACGCACAGCACCACGAGGTCCCCGCGGTTGGCACGACTCATGGCATGCCGGATCGCGTCGACCTCCTCGATGATCACCTCGACCTGCTTGCAGCGTGCGCCCTCTTCCATGGCGTTGCGCACACCCTCGGCCACGAAGCCCGCGGTCTCGCCGCGTTCGCGTCCACGGAGAGCCTCGTCCTCACGGACGACGACCACGTCGAAGTGTTGTGCCGCGATGTGCCCCAGTTCACGCATGTCCTCGTCGCGACGGTCGCCTGCCGTGGCGATGACACCGATGCGTGAGGGACGGGCCAGCTCGTGGTCGAGCGAGTCACCGACCCGGTCGACGAAGTCGCCGAGCATGCGCATGCCCGGCGCGTTGTGGCAGTAGTCGATGATGACGTTGACCCCGTTGACCTCGACCTCGTTGAGTCGACCGGGGGACTGGTAGTAGTTCGTCGAGAACGTGCGCATGCCCTGGCGGATGTCGTGCAGCGGGGCACCGGCCGCGAACGCCGCAGCCGCGGCAGCCATGGCATTCTGCACGTTCATCCGTGCCCGGCCACCGAAGGTCGACGGGAGCAGGTGGGTCCAGGCCAGCTGCATCTCACGGCGGCCGTGCTTGACCACGATCATCTCGCCACGGTCGGACGGCGCCAGGATCAACGCCTTGCCCCCACGACGGCAGTGCGCGTCGATCATGTCGCGAGCCTCGGTGCCGGGCTCCTCCATCGAGAACCAGACCACCTGGCCCGAGCAGCGACGGCGCATCTCCCGCACCAGTGGGTCGTCCGCGTTGAGCACGGCGTGGCCGTCGCGCGGCACCGCCTCCACCACGACTGCCTTGACGTCGGCGAGCTGCTCGACCGTGTCGATGCCGCGCAGGCCCAGGTGGTCGGGCTGCACGTTGAGGACCACCGCAACGTCGTTGCGCTCGTAGCCGAGACCCTCACGAAGGATCCCTCCACGGGCAACCTCGAAGACCGCGAAGTCGACGCGCGGGTTCTGCAGCACCATGCGCGCGGACCGCGGACCTGATGCGTCCGCGCGGATCAGCAGCCGCTCGTCGATCACGACACCGTCGGTGGAGGTCATCCCGACCTTGCGGCCCATGCCCTTGAAGATGTGGGAGATCATCCGCGACGTGGTCGTCTTGCCGTTGGTGCCGGTGACCGCGACGATCGGGATCCGCGAAGGCGCACCGGGCGGGAACAGCATGTCGACGACGGGCTTGGCGATGAACTGCGGCTCACCGATGGTCGGGTGGGTGTGCATCCGGAAACCGGGGGCCGCGTTCACCTCGCAGATCGCGCCACCTGTCTCACGGACCGGCTCGGTGATGTCGGGACAGATGAAGTCGATGCCGGCGATGTCGAGCCCGATGATCCGGGCCGCCTCCTCGGCGATCTCCACGTTCTCGGGGTGAGCCTCGAAGGTGCGGTCGATCGAGATGCCACCTGTGGACATGTTGCCGGTGAGGGCGAGCTTCACCTGCGTGCCCGCCTCGAGCACGTCCGTCATCTCGTGGCCCTGGTCGCGGACCCGCTCGATGGCGGCCGCATCGATCTTGATGCGGGTGAGCACCTTCTCGTGGCCCACACCTCGGCGGGGATCGGCGTTCGCCATCTCCACCAGGTCTTCGATGGTGCTGGTGCCATCGCCGGTGACGCTGGCCGGAACCCTCTCCGCCACGGCGGCCAGCCGGCCGTCGATGATCAGGCAGCGATAGTCCTTGCCGGTCACGAACGACTCGACGATCACCCAGCCGCGTCGCGACTGCTCGGCCGCGATGGGGAAGGCCTCGCGCACGTCGTCCTCGTCCTGGAGGTCGAGGCACACACCGCGTCCGTGGTTGCCGTCCAGCGGCTTCACCACGACCGGGAACCCGATGCGCTTGGCGACCGTCACGGCCTGGTCGGCCGTGCGGACCGACTCCTGCTTCGGCACCGGCAGCCCGGCTGCACCCAGGAGCCGGGTGGTCAGGTCCTTGTCGCTGGCGATGTCGACCGCGATCGAGCTGGTCTCTGACGTCATCGTGGCGCGGATCCGCTTGGCGTGCACGCCTTGACCGAGCTGCACCAGCGAGTGCTGGTTCAATCGGATCCAAGGGATGTCACGGGAGACCGCCTCGTCGACGATGGCCTGGGTGGACGGGCCGAACGCGGTCCGTGACGCACGCTTGATGAAGGCCTCGAGCTCGTCCTCCCACTCGAACTCGGGATCGGCCTCGACCAGGTGGTTGACCAGTCGTACGGCGAGCCGCGCGGCCGCGAGGCCCACCTGCTCGTCGACATACCCGAAGATCACGTTGTAGCGACCCGGCTCGCCCTTCACCTGCCGGGTCTTGCCCCGGCGGATGTCGTGACCGACGACCTGTTGCAGGGCCAGGGCGGCATGCTCGGCGACGTGGCCCAACCAGGTCCCCTCGTTCAGGCGCTCGACGAAGCCCCCGCGTCGTCCGCGCGAGCACGAGTGCTCGCGCAGGCCGGGCAACATCTGGAGGATGTTGTCGGTGAAGCTGGGAATCATGTTGGTCGGGAACTGCTCGAGCGATCCCAGGTCGACGACGAGATGGATCGATCGGTCGTAGGACCAGACGTTTGCGCCTCGGTACACCCGGGTCTCGATGATGGCCAGGTCGGCGGTCGCACGACCACCCGTCAGGGGAGTTTCAGTCATGAGCTCGCTTCCGTGTCGTCATGGGCGGGGGAACTGTTCCTGCGACGTCCTCGGCTCTTGCGCCGTCGCAACGCTGTCGGCGAGACGTCGCCGGCAGCGATGTCGCGAGCCAGCTTGCGCAGGTCGCGGCCGGCCGAGCTGATCTCGGCAGCCTCCGCGGCGTCGGCCACGGCCGGAGCCGGGACCAGGGTCCGCGTGGTCAGGTCGAACGTGGCACCTTCGGGCAGGGCGTGCAGGATCACACCGGAGGTGAGCAGGGGGGAGGACCGCGGTGCCTCGTGCGCGTTGGTGACGATGTTGGTGGGATCGAACAGTGTCACCGCGCCCTTTCCGATCACCCGCAGGATCTCGTGGTCGTCCTCGATCGTGACCACGGCAGCGGTGTCCTCGTCGACGCCCATCCCGATCAGCTGCGGTGACTGGGCGACGATCATCAGCAGGCGTCCATAGCGGTTGCGCTGCTCGAAGTGCTGGTCGATGACGCAGTTCTCGACCAGGCCCAGACCCGCGGCGACCTGGGTCATCCGCTGCTTGGAGGTGGCCCCTCCGACGCCGAACGCGACCATGTGGGACGACTGGATGCTGGCCCCCGCAGACGTCCCGGCGATCACTGCGCCGCGGGCACGAGCAGCGTGGATGGCCTCGCCGAAGGGCGTGCCGCAGATGGCACCGGAGAGCTTGAGCTGGTTGCCACCGGTCATGAAGATGCCCGTCACGTCGTCGAGCGCCGCGACGAAGTCCTCCTCGCGGGACTGCTCCCGGGTCACCGGCCGGACCGACACGACGTCGGCGGCACCGAGCTTTCGGAAGAGGGCGTCGTAGACCTCGACGATCTCGGGGCCGAGTGACGACGCCGTGGCAATGACCGCGATCCTGGCGTTCTCCCCACCACTGCGACGGACGAACTCGGTGAGCACCGAACGCTTGCGCAGCTTGTCCTCGGCGCCCCCGATGATCATCAGCGGCCCCGGGGGACTGGGCTCGGTGTCTGGCTGCAGGTCACTCGGCATGACAGGCAGGCTAGCCGGTGTCACCATTGCTCCGTGAACACGACTAATCGGACGCTCGTCCTGATGCGCCACGCCAAGGCCGTGGGCTTCGCCCCATCCGATCGGGAACGTGATCTCGAGCCCTCCGGGCGCCGCGACGCAGCAGCGGCCGGCGCCTGGCTCCACGCGAACGACATCCATCCCGGGATGGCGCTGGTCTCCACCGCGCTGCGTACGACGACCACGTGGCAGGAGGTGAGCCGTTCGCTGGACGACGACGTGCACCTGGAGCCGAGCTCCGCGTTGTACGCCGCCGAGCCGGACTCGGCGCTCGACCTGGTGCGGGCCACACCTGCCGACGTGGACACCCTCCTCGTCATCGGCCACAACCCGACCATGGGCGTGCTGGCACAGCTGCTCGACGACGGTGAGGGAGATCCGGAGGCGATGGTCGGGATGCTCACCGGCTTCCCGACCTGTTCGCTGGCCGTCTTCGACGTCTCGGGCGACTGGACCGGGGTCGGCGAGGGCACCCTCCGGCTCACGCACTTCCACGTGTCCCGCGCCGACTGACCTGCGCCGCGAGGACGCGCGGGACGTCTGCAGGGCGGGTCGGGCGGATCCACCGCCGCAACGATCCCGCTGACGCTCAGACGGGTGGGGCGGGAGTGATGATGCCGGCCTCGGCATCGGCGGCTTCGATCTCCTCGCGCGAGATGCCGAGGAGATACATGATCGCGTCGAGATAGGGGACGTTCACCGCCGTGTCAGCGGCTTCCTGGACCATCGGCTTGGCGTTGTAGGCGATGCCCAGACCGGCCGCGTTGAGCATGTCGAGGTCGTTGGCCCCGTCACCGATGGCGATCACCGAGGCCTCGGTGACACCCACCGAGGTGGCGAACCTTCGCAGGGCCTCGGCCTTCCCGGCCCGGTCCACCACGTCACCCACGATGCGACCGGTCAGGCGCCCGTCGACGATCTCGAGCTCGTTGGCGTGGGCGAAGTCGAAACCGAGGTCCTGGGCGATCCGGTCGGTGATCTGGCTGAAGCCGCCCGAGACCATGGCGAACCGGTAGCCCAGCCGCTTGAGGGTGCGGATCATGGTGCGGGCTCCAGGGGCGAACACGATGCCTTCGTAGACCCGGTCGAGCGCTTCGGCGGGAATCCCCTCGAGGAGGGCCACCCGGCTGCGCAGGGACGCCTCGAAGTCGAGCTCCCCGCGCATGGCCTGCTCAGTGACCCGGGCGACCTCGGGCTCGCACCCGGCGTGGGCGGCCAGCATCTCGATCACCTCGCCCTGCACCAAGGTGGAGTCGACGTCCATCACGATCAGGCGCATGCCGCGACGCAGGAGGTTGGCGGGCTGCACCGCGACATCGACACCCTGTCGAGTCGCCTCCTTGACCAGTCGGGTCCGCAGCTTGTCCGTCTCCACGCCCGAGACGTGCAGCTCGATGGCGGTCACCGGATAACGAGCCATCCGCTCCATGCGGTCGATGTTGGCTCCGGCATCCGCGATGCGCCCAGTCATGGCTGCCATCGCCCGGGCCCGCAGAGGGGCACCGATGATCGTCACGTGACTGCGGCCGTCGCGGCGCGACTTGTTGTCGCCGACGCCCCGATCCACCTCGACCTGCATGCCAAGCTCGGCCCCGACGACCTGGACTGACTGCCGAAGCTTCTTCCAGTCGCGCGGGGCGGTGACCAGCACGCCAAGCACGAGACGGCGGCGCAACAGGATCTGCTCGATGTCGATGACCTCGACACCGGCGGTGGCCAGGGTGGCGAAGACGGCGGAGGTGACGCCGGGGCGGTCCTTGCCGGTCAGCGTGATCAGCAGGGTCTTCGGCGGGGCTTCTTCGAAGTCAGTCATGTCGTGGACGAGGCTACTGCGACCACAGCGGGTTGTCGGCGCCCATTCGTAGGGTGGGCCCATGTCGGACACACATCACACCATCACCTACATCGAGCTCGGCTCCACTGACCTGGCTGGCTCCAAGGCGTTCTATGCCGAAGCCTTCGGGTGGGAGTTCAACGACTACGGCCCCGAATACGCCGGCATCAGGCTGCCGGGGCGCGACACGGAGTTCGGCGGCCTGAACCCGGCGACGACGCCCACGACCGGTGGCCCACTGGTCCTGATCCAGTCCGATGACCTCGACGCCACCCTGTCCGCCGTACGTGCTGCCGGCGGTGCCATCACGGCAGAGCCCTACGACTACCCGGGCGGTCGGCGGTTCCACTTCACCGATCCGTCGGGAAACGGGCTCGGCGTCTTCGCACAGTGACCCGGGTCAGCCCGGCGGCCAGACCTCGGGTGAGCAGGCGGCCACGAGCGCCCGTCTGGCGGCGTACTCGAGCGGGCGCAGGGCGTCCGCCCGGCTCGCGATCTCCCAGGAGGACAACGCGCCGCCGTCGTCCTGGGTGGCCAGCTCCACGATGCCTTCTGCCTGCAGGGCACGCGCAGCCAGGGAGACCGCCTGGCTCGGCGTGCCCGGCGGAGAGTCGTACGTCGGGAGGTGACGCAGGTTCATCAGCTCGTCGGCGACCTCCGGACGCCACTTGGCCACCTCGAGGTCGACCAACGTCGTGGCGGTCGTGGTGATGGCGTGGCGCAGCCCACGGTCGGCCTCCTGGAGGTCGACCAGGGGACGCCGTTCGGCCGGCATCACCCGCCACACGACGCCGGCGCCGGCCCGGTGCGGCACCAACCCCTGGCCGGCTCCCTCGAGCACCACGGCCTCACCGGCCTCGAGCGCCGCGGCATTGAAGTCAGCGGGGCCACCCAGGCCGACCGGGTCCCCCGGGGCCGGCAGCGCCAGGCCCGCGGATCCGGGCCCGAGCCGGCGCACCGATCCCAGGGCGAGCAGGAGGGGTTGGGGCTCCGGGTCGCCCGGCAGGCCCACGACGTGGTGGGCCGCATCGCCGGCCAGCACACCGTCGAGGACGTCGTCAGGACTGGCGGCGCCGCGCAACCACGCGGTGAGCCACCACGCCATGCGCGCGGAGTCGTGGGGGAGTGACCGAGCCATGGCGCGGCAGCCTACGCCGGGTGGATAGGGTGACCCGCATGACCGCCGTACTCGAGTTCGCCGGGGTGACTGTGCGCCGTGGCGCCTCCATCCTTCTGGACTCCGTCGACTGGACGGTCGAAGAGGACGAACGCTGGGTCATCCTCGGACCGAACGGCGCCGGCAAGACCACCCTGATGCAGGTCGCCGGGGCCCAGATCCACCCGACCTCGGGCGTCGCCGGCATCCTCGACGAGGTGCTCGGCACCGTCGACGTGTTCGAGCTGCGCCCCCGCATCGGCCTGACCAGCGCCGCGATCGCCGAGCGGATCCCGCGCGAGGAGAAGGTCCGCGACGTCGTGGTCACCGCGTCGTACGGCGTGGTGGGTCGTTGGCGCGAGCACTACGACTCCCTCGACCACGGTCGGGCTGAGCAGCTCCTCGTCGAGCTCGGCGCCCAGTCCCTGCTCGACCGCACCTTCGGCACGCTGAGCGAGGGAGAGCGCAAGCGGGTCCAGATCGCCCGCGCGCTGATGACCGACCCTGAGCTGCTGCTCCTCGACGAGCCGGCAGCCGGTCTCGACCTCGGTGGCCGTGAAGACCTCGTGTCGACGCTCTCCGTCTTGGCCCAGGACGAGTTCGCCCCCGCCACGGTGCTGGTCTCGCACCACGTCGAGGAGATCCCGCCCGGGTTCACCCACGCCCTGCTGCTCCGCGAGGGCAAGGTCGTCGCGGCCGGCCCGATGGAACGAGTGATCACCGAGGACACGCTGAGCACGACCTTCGGCATGCGTCTGGTGCTGAACCACGAGGACGGCCGCTACTCCGCCCGGCGGCGTTCTCGCCACGCGGGCTAGGGTTCCGTCATGGACTGGTTGCGCGATCACGCATGGGAGACGTGGCTCGGCCTGACGATCGTGCTGGGCGTCGCCGAGCTCTTCAGCATGGACCTGATCCTGCTGATGCTTGCGGCCGGTGCCGGGGTCGGCATGATCTCCGCGCTCCTCGGCGCGCCGCTGGTGCTCCAGGTGATCCTGGCCGCGATCGCGGCCGTCGCCTCGCTCGCGGTCGTGCGCCCCACGGCTCTCAAGCGCCTGCACTCCGGGCCGGAGCTGTCACTGGGCCACGCAAAGCTGGTCGGCGAACGCGCCGTCGCCCTGACCGAGATCAGTGACCAGCAGGCCGGTCGGATCCGGCTGGACGGCCAGGAGTGGACGGCGAAGCCCTACGACGAGACGTTGGTGATCGCCCCGGGAGACCCGGTCGAGGTGCTCCAGATCAAGGGAGCCACGGCCATGGTCCACCCCGTCCCGCGCCTCGAGTCCTGAACGTTCAAGATTGTGGACGGATCTTCCGTCCGGGGAAAGGAAGAGCACATGCCCGCAGTCCTCATCCTGCTGCTGCTGTTGCTGGTCTTCGTCGTCGTCGTGCTCGCCAAGACCGTGCGGATCGTTCCGCAGGCGCGCGCCGGCATCGTTGAACGGTTCGGCAAGTACAAGGGCTCACTGCCCGCAGGCCTCAACATCGTCGTGCCGTTCATCGACAAGGTGCGCTACATGATCGACCTGCGTGAGCAGGTCGTGTCGTTCCCGCCCCAGCCGGTGATCACCGAGGACAACCTCGTGGTCTCGATCGACACGGTGATCTACTTCCAGGTCACCGACCCGGTGTCGGCGACCTATGAGATCGCCAACTACATCCAGGCAGTCGAGCAGCTCACCATGACCACCCTGCGCAACATCGTGGGTGGGATGGACCTCGAGGAGACCCTGACCAGCCGCGACGCCATCAACAGCCGCCTGCGCGGCGTGCTCGACGAGGCGACCGGCCGCTGGGGGATCCGGGTCAACCGGGTCGAGCTCAAGGGCATCGACCCGCCGCCCTCCATCAAGGACTCGATGGAGAAGCAGATGCGTGCCGACCGCGACAAGCGTGCGGCCATCCTCACCGCCGAGGGCCAACGGCAGTCCGCGATCCTCACCGCCGAGGGTGCCAAGCAGTCGGCCATCCTCAACGCCGAAGGTGACCGCGAGTCGCAGATCCTGCGGGCCCAGGCCGACCGGGAGTCGAAGATCCTCGTCGCCCAGGGTGAGGGACAGGCCATCCAGACCGTCTTCCAGGCGATCCACGACGGCCAGCCCGACCAGTCGCTGCTGGCCTACCAGTACCTCCAGATGATGCCGAAGATCGCCGAGGGTGACGCCAACAAGGTCTGGATCGTGCCGTCCGAGATCGGCAAGGCGCTGGAGGGCCTCGGCTCGACGATGACCGAGCTCAGCGGCATCCCCAAGGACGCCGAGCCCCGGGTCCGCGTCGACATGGGTTCCAGTGAGCCGAACGTCCCGGACCCGGCCGACCCGACTCTGTCGAGCACCCACGCAGCCGTGCAGGAGGCCATCGCCGAGGCGAAGGGCGCCGCCGTCGGGCGGGACGAGCCGAAGGCACCACCGGAGGCTCCGGCGGGGCACCAGCCGCCGCCACCTCCGGCACCGGGCGATCACGCACCTCCGGCACCCGGTGCAGGGGCGCCTCCGGCACCCGGTGAAGGGGCACCTCCGGCACCGTGAGCCTGTTCGAAGCCGCAGCCATCCTCCTGGCGGGACTGGCGGCCGGCACCATCAACACCGTGGTGGGGTCGGGAACGTTGATCACGTTCCCGACCCTCCTCGCGTTCGGTGTCCCACCGGTCACCGCCAACGTTTCCAACACTGTCGGCCTGGTCCCGGGATCGATCTCCGGGGCCATCGGCTACCGGCGTGAGCTGACCGGGCAGCGACGCCGCATCCTGAAGCTCTCGTTGGCCTCGCTCATCGGTGGTGTGGTCGGCGCCGTGCTGCTGCTGGTGCTGCCGGCGGGCGCGTTCGAGGCGGTCGTACCCGCCCTGATCCTGATCGGCTGCGTGCTGGTCCTGTTCCAGCCGCGGATCTCGGCGTGGGTCGCACGCCGCCACGAGGCGGCGGGGGGTCTGCCGGAGGACGGCGCCTGGTGGGTCTGGCCGCTGGTGCTCCTGGCCGGCGTGTACGGCGGCTACTTCGGCGCAGCGCAGGGCGTCCTGCTGATGGCCGTCATGGGCATCGGGATCGACGAGACGCTGCAACGCCTCAATGGCACGAAGAACGTGCTGGCCGCCCTGGTCAACGGGGTCTCCGCCCTGATCTTCATCGTGGTGGCCGACGTCGACTGGGCGGTGGCTGGGCTGATCGCGGCCGGCGCCATCATCGGCGGCCAGGTCGGCGCGACCTGGGGCCGCAAGCTCCCTGCGGTGGGCCTTCGGGCGTTCATCGTGCTCGTCGGCGTGGTGGCCCTGGTGTTCTTCCTGTTCTGACAGCCCGGCGGGCGGTCCGGGCCATCAGGATCAGCCCTGCGAGATCGCCCTCACACCCACCACGACGGCGACGGCTGCGGGCAGCACAAGCAGGGCGGCCCTGGTCCTCCCGACCGAACCGTTCGCTCCAGCGGCCACACCGGCCACGACGTCAGCCGCGTCGACTGCGATGCCCGTCAGCACGAGGTCGCGTCGGCGCTGCCCCGAGGCAGCCAGGGTGAGCCCGCCGAGGGCAACCTCGCGGGAACCGAACATCCGGTTCATGTAGCCGAGCTGCGGGTTCTCCTGGGCATCGAGGCCGAAGACCTTCGAAGCGAGGCGCGGAGCAAGCAGTGCGAGGGCGCCGAGAACCAGGCGCCCGATGTTGAGTCCGGTGACGGGGTTCATGACCGGGAGACTAGTCAGGACCTTGCCGGGACGTCGCGAAACGCGCCGAAGGCTCAGTCGACGTACGCCGTGAGCCAGCGATCCATCTCGGCGTACACCTGCTCACGGACCTCCGGCAGCGAGAGGACCACGTCATGGCGGGCGTCCTCGATCGCGATGCTGGTGACGTGGCGGCCGAGGTTGGGCGCCCATCGTCGGATCTGGTTGACGTCGAGCACGATGTCGGAGCGGTGCACGTCGTCACTCATCTCCAGTGGCATCGCGCTGCGACTGGAGCTGAGCACCAGCGAGGGGCAGCCCACCTCCAGCCCGCCGTGGAGCCGGGCGTGGCCGTTGCGCACGGCGCGTAACCACCCGGCGTACACGGGTTGCGACTCCATGGGCTTCCACGCGAGGTCGAAGTCGAACTCACCGTCGTGGTCGCGGTGCAGGCTGCGGGCATAGAGGCCGTTCACCGTGCGCGGAATGACGCGCTTCGGGTTGCGAGCCCCGACCTGCTTGAGCACGCTGGTGCCGATCGTGCGCATCCACCATGCGCCCTGCATGTCGAACCACGGTGAGTTCAGCACGATGCCCACGAGGGTTCCCGATCGGTGCTGATCACGCCGTTGGTCGGCCCACAACGGCACCGTCAACCCGCCGGTCGAGTGCGCCGTGATCACCACCCGGTCGTGTTCGTCGCGCTCGGTGATCCGTAGCCAGGCCGCGTCGATCTCTGGGAAGTAGTCGCGGAGGTCCTCCACGTAGTTGGCCGTCTGGTGGGGGAGCAACGAGCGCCCGTACTTGCGCAGGTCGAGGGCGTAGAAGTCGTAGCCGCGCGCGGCCCACCACTCGGCGTACTCGGTCTGGAAGAAGTAGTCGGCGAACCCGTGCACGTGGAGGACCGCCCGGCGGCTCTGCCCGACGGATGGGAGGTGCACCAGGGTCGCGACGACAGGTCCCTCGTCGTCATCGGGCAGGATGATCGTCTCCGCGGTGTACGGCGCCCCCAGGACGTCGGCCTCGACCTCGCTCATGCGGGAATTCTTGCAGTGTGCACGACACGCCGCCGAAGTTGCCCCACCCTCTCTTGAATCATTCCAGAAAAGGTGATTGAGTCGGGGTCATGCAGAAGCCCGATCCCTCCACGTTGCTGCGGGAGAAGTCGCTCCGGGTGACCAGGCCGCGAGTCGCGGTCCTGAACGCCCTGGCCGACCACCCGCACGCCGATGCCGACTCGGTTGCCCGAGCGGCTCGCGCGGAGCTCGGGTCGGTGTCCACCCAAGCCGTCTACGACGTGTTGCGGGCGCTCACCGAGGCCGGACTCGTCAGGCGGATCGAGCCAGCCGGTTCGCCCGCACGCTTCGAGGTCCGAGTCGGCGACAACCACCACCACATCGTGTGTCGCACCTGCGGCAACATCTCGGACGTGGCGTGTGCCGTCGGCTCGGCGCCCTGCTTGGACGCTTCCGAGAACCTCGGCTTCGTCATCGACGAAGCCGAAGTGACCTACTGGGGCACCTGCCCCCGTTGCCAGTCAGCCTGATCCCACCCATGAAGAGGAGCAAGACAGTGCCCATTGACGTTCCCGACAACACCAATCCGGCCACCACCGCGGCCGGGGCGCCGGTCGTCGACAACCAGAACAGCGTCACCGCCGGACCACGGGGTCCGATGCTGCTGCAGGACGTGTGGTTCCTGGAGAAGCTTGCCCACTTCGACCGCGAGGTCATTCCCGAGCGCCGCATGCACGCGAAGGGCTCGGGTGCCTTCGGCACGCTCACGATCACCAGCACCGAGATCACCAAGTACTCCAACGCCAAGGTGTTCTCCGAGGTCGGCAAGCAGACCGAGATGTTCGCGCGGTTCTCGACCGTCGCGGGAGAGCGCGGCGCGGCCGACGCCGAGCGCGACATCCGCGGCTTCGCCGTGAAGTTCTACACGGAGGACGGGAACTGGGACATCGTCGGCAACAACACGCCGGTGTTCTTCTTCCGCGACCCGCTCCTGTTCCCCGACCTGAACCACGCGGTCAAGCGTGACCCGCGCACCAACCTGCGCAACGCCGAGAACAACTGGGACTTCTGGACCAACCTGCCCGAGGCACTGCACCAGGTGACCTACGTGATGGGTGACCGGGGGATCCCCAAGACCTACCGGCACATGCACGGCTTCGGGTCCCACACCTACTCCGTCTACAACGACGCCGGCGAGCGATTCTGGGTCAAGTTCCACCACGTCAACCAGCAGGGCCTCGAGCACCTCACCGACGCCGAGGCCGCGAAGATCGTCGGCGACGACCGCGAGTCGCACCAGCGCGACCTCTACGAGGCCATCGAGAACGGTGACTTCCCCAAGTGGAAGCTCTGCGTCCAGGTGATGCCCGAGGCAGACGCCGCGACCTACAAGTTCCACCCGTTCGACCTCACCAAGGTCTGGTCGCACAAGGACTACCCGCTGATCGAGGTCGGCGAGTGGGAACTGAACCGCAACCCCGAGAACTACTTCGCCGACGTCGAGCAGGCCGCGTTCTCCCCGGCCAACGTGGTCCCCGGCATCTCGTTCTCGCCGGACCGGATGCTGCAGGGTCGCCTGTTCTCCTACGGCGACGCGCAGCGCTACCGCCTGGGCGTGAACCACCACCAGATCCCGGTCAACGCGCCCAAGGGAGCTCCCCACGCGAACAACCCCCACCGGGACGGCCAGATGCGCGTCGACGGCAACCAGGGGGCAGTGCCCTCGATCGTGCCGAACTCCTACGGCCACTTCGGCGACCAGATCGGCTACAAGGAGCCGGCCCTGGGCATCGACGGCGCCGCAGACCGGTGGAACTACCGCGAGGACGACGACAACTACTTCGAGCAGCCCGGCAACCTGTTCCGGCTGATGGACGCCGAAGCCCAGCAGCGACTGTTCGAGAACACGGCCCGCGGCATCGACGGCGCCTCCGACGCGACGGTCGAGCGCCACATCGCCAACTGCACCAAGGCAGACCCGGCGTACGGCGAGGGAGTCCGCAAGGCGATCGACGCCCTCAAGGCGGGGCAGATCAACCCGACGGACGTGAACTCCGACACCGTCTGAGCCGGGGAGCACCCCACTCGCGAAGCCGCCGAGTCGGCACGCGTTGACGCACGACCTGGTCAACACGTGCCGACTCGGCGCATTTCCAGCGAATCAGGGACCCGGGAGGAGATGGGACCTGCCGAACATCTCGGCCGCGGCCCGCGCCGTCGGCGTCCCGGCATCGAGGTCGGCACCCGACTCGACCAGGACCGTGACCACGTCGTCGGCCCCCTTGAAGAGGGCACCGGCCACTGGGGACTGGTCGCGCACGTTGCGCAGGTCGACGTTCGCGCCACGGTCGACCAGGGCCCGCACCGTCTCCGCGTGCGCGTGGTAGGCGGCCAGCATCAGCAGCGAGTTCTGGTCCTTGTCGACGGAATCGACCGGGAGGCCGTGGTCGAGGAACTCCAGCAGCTCGACCGTGCGACCCTCACGGGCGAGGTCCATGGCGAGGGCGATGACGCGTTCGGTCTGCTCGGGGCTCAATTCACTCATGGGCCCATTGTGACCGGTGGGCGGGCCGCGGGAATAGTTGGAGGGACGTCTCGGTTCCACATGTAGTTCACGATTCAACTACTTCAGGAGTGCGCGATGCAGTTCGGAATCTTCACCGTCGGCGACGTCACCACCGACCCGGCCACCGGCCGGACGCCCAGCGAGCACGAGCGGATCAAGGCCACCGTCGAGATCGCCAAGAAGGCTGAAGAGGTCGGCCTCGACGTCTTCGCCACGGGGGAGCACCACAACCCGCCGTTCGCCGCACCGGCCAACCCGACCGTGCTGCTGGCCAACATCGCCGCGCAGACCGAGCGGATCATCCTCTCGACCTCCACCACCCTGATCACCACCAACGACCCGGTGCGACTGGCCGAGGACTACGCCTACGCACAGCACCTCGCCGACGGCCGGATCGACCTGATGATGGGCCGGGGCAACACCGGCCCGGTCTATCCGTGGTTCGGCAAGGACATCCGCGACGGCATCTCGCTCGCCGTCGAGAACTACGCGCTGCTGCACAAGCTGTGGCGTGAGGAGAACGTCGACTGGGAGGGCAAGTCCCGCACCCCGTTGCAGGGCTTCACCTCGACCCCACGCCCGCTCGACGGGGTGGCGCCGTTCGTGTGGCACGGGTCGATCCGCTCTCCCGAGATCGCCGAGCAGGCGGCCTACTACGGCGACGGCTACTTCCACAACCACATCTTCTGGCCGTCGTCGCACGCCGCGAAGATGGTCCGCTACTACCGCCAGCGCTTCGAGCACTACGGCCACGGCACCGCCGACCAGGCCATCGTCGGGCTCGGCGGCCAGGTCTTCATGCACAAGAACTCGCAGGAGGCCATCAAGCAGTTCCGGCCCTACTTCGACAACGCCCCCGTCTACGGCCACGGCCCGTCCCTCGAGGACTTCATGGAGATGACGCCGCTCCTGGTCGGTTCCCCGCAACAGGTGATCGAGCAGACGCTCGGCTTCCGCGAGTACGTCGGCGACTACCAGCGCCAGCTGTGGCTGATGGACCACGCCGGACTCCCGCTCAAGACAGTCCTCGAGCAGCTCGACATCCTCGGCGAGGAGGTCGTCCCGGTGTTGCGCAAGGAGTTCGCAGCACTCAAGCCCTCCCACGTCCCTGACGGCCCGACGCACGCTGCGCTGGTGCAGGCCGCCGGAGGACCCCAGCAGTCCCAGACCGTCCACGCCGGCGACGACGTCACCGGCACGTCCCCCGAAGAGGTGTTGTCATGACCATTCGCATCGCCGTCGTGACCGCGGGTCTCAGCGACCCGTCGTCCACCCGACTGCTCGCCGACCAGCTCTCCGCCGCGAGCGTGCGTGCCCTGGAGTCTCGGGGCCACGAGGTCCACGTCGACGTGATCGAGCTGCGTCCGCTCGCCCACAACCTGGCCGACTTCATGCTCACCGGATTCGCGTCGGGTGACCTCGAGGGCGCACTCGCATCGGTCACGCGTGCCGACGCGGTCATTGCGGTCACACCCGTGTTCACCGCGTCCTACAGCGGACTGTTCAAGATGTTCTTCGACGCTGTCGACAAGGACTCTCTTGACGGCACGCCGGTGCTGATCGGCGCCACCGCCGGAACCGCTCGGCACTCCCTCGTCCTGGAGCACGCACTTCGCCCGTTGTTCGGCTACCTGAAGGCAGTCGTCATCCCCACCGGAGTGTTCGCGGCCAGTGAGGACTTCGGCAGCACGGCCTCGGGCAGCCTGAAGTCGCGGGTCGAGCGGGCGGCCGGCCAACTGGCCGCCCTGGTCGCTGACGACCACTCGCGCTCCGCCCGACCGGTGAAGGTGACCATCGACAACCCGGAGGACACTCCGGACTTCGAGGACATGCTCGCGTCGTTGTCCCGCTGATCACTTCGGCCGGCGGGGCGACAGCTCGATCAGCCGGGCAATCAGGGCGCGCCTGGTGCGTTGCGCCTCCGGGAACCAGTGCGTCATCCACACGTGGAACATCGCCGGAACCTCATGGATGGCCAGGCGCAGGTCTGCACCGGAGGCACGTCTTTCCAGCTCGTCGACAGCTGGCCGCAGGATGTCGCGGTCCCCGATCCAGACATCGAGCGGAGCAAGTCCGTTGAGAACCCCGAAGAGGGGGCTCACCAAGGGGTCGTCGGGCTGCCGTTGCCCGGCCCACCACCGGCCGGCCGCTCGGAGACCGGACTCGGCCAGCATGGGGTCTGATGACTCCAGGCTGCTGACCTCGTCCTCGTCCAGGGTCGCGTCGAGCCAGGGGCACAGCGCGATCAGACCCGCCGGCTGCTCATCACCGGCATCACGCAGCTGCTGGGCCAGGACGATCACCAGGGCACCGCCTGCCGAGTCGCCCATCACCACGGTGGGCAGGTCACTCGGGGTGCGCACCAGCTCCAGCAGACGAGGCACCACGTCGTCAGCGGTGGCCGCCGGTGCCAGCGGGTAGGCCGGCATCACGACCTCGGCCGGCGTGGTGGCAAGGGCACGGACCAGGCGCCAGTAGTCGGGCGTCAGCGGATGGATGTAGCCCCCTCCGTGGAGATAGACCACCCGGACCCGTGGTGCGTCGCGACGGGGTCGCACGATCCACGTGGTCAGGCCATGCTCGCGAGTCGTCTCCACTGCTCGCACCAGCCGGGTCAGCCGAGTGGGTGGACGATCTCCCTCGGCCTGGCTCCTCAAGGCACGGAGACGGGTGTTCCGGGCTCCCTCGAAGGCGCGCTTGTCCCGGGCCACGCGCATGGCCCGGGAATGGATCCGGGAGCGCACGGTCGCCGGGCGATCGTCCACCTCATGGGTCACGCCATCATCAGCGGGCCGCGAACCCACGGGCTCAGTGCTGGTAGGTGCCGTGGATGATGGCGCGGCCCAGGGTCTTGAAGGCCAGGTTGAACGACACCACCGCGGGAGACGCGGAGGAGTCGACCCCGAGCGACTCCTCACCGACAGCGTGCACCACGAAGAAGTAGCGGTGCACCTGGTCGTTGGGCGGGGGAGCAGCCCCCATGAAGCCAGCCTCGCCACCGTCGTTGCGCACATGGAAGGCACGGCCGGGCAGGTCTGCTGCCGCGGCACCCGCATCCAGTGACGTGACGTCGGCCGGCACGTCGACCAGCACCCAGTGCCAGAATCCACTGGGCGTCGGGGCATCCGGATCGAAGCAGGTGACCACGAAGGACTTGGTGCCCTCGGGCGCATCGCTCCACGACAGCTGGGGAGAGGTGTTCCCGAGCTCTGCCACCTGGTCGTCCTTCAGCGGCTGGCCGTCGGTGACGTCGGTGCTGGTCACCGTGAAGGAGGCCGTGGCGGGAAGCAGGTCGTAGGGGTTCGGGCTGACAGGTCGTTCGATGCTCATGCATGCGAACCTAGCCCGTGGGCGAAGCGTCCGCCACGTGGAAGCCATGAGGGCGTGTTTCCGCAGCGTCCTCGGATCCGGAACAATGTCGGGGTGACTTCACCTCGGAACCTCATCGATGCCACCCTCGCCCGCGTCCGCCCGCTCTCGGACGACGCCATGCGCCGGGCCCGGGAGCGCCAGGCGCTCCTGACCAAGCCGGCCGGCGCACTCGGGGTCCTCGAGGAAGTCTCGATCCAGCTGGCCGGCATCATGGACGTGTGTCCGCCGCCGGCCCCCGCCTCACCGGCGGTGGCCGTGTTCGCCGGTGACCACGGCGTCCTGGCCCAAGGTGTCTCGCCGTGGCCCCAGGAAGTCACCTTCGCGATGGTCGAGAACATTCGCGCGGGAGGCGCCGCGGTCAACGTGCTGGCCCGCTCCTGTGGCGCCGTCGTTCGGGTCGTCGACGTCGGTGTCGCGGCCGAGGTCGTCGGCGACGAGACCGTGCTGGCCCGCAACGTGCGCCGTGGCACCGCCGACCTGTCCGTAGGACCCGCGATGACCCGTGACGAGGCCGAGCAGGCCATCGCCGTCGGCATCGAGGTCGCCGACCAGCTCGTCGACGCCGGGCACGACGTGCTCCTCACCGGTGACATGGGCATCGGCAACACCACGCCGTCCGCCTGCCTGCTGGCCGCCCTGACCGGTACGCCGGCCGAGGTGGTCACCGGCCGCGGTACCGGTATCGACGACGAGACACTGGCCCTGAAGACCCGGATCGTTGCCGATGCGGTCGCCCGCCTCGAGGCCGACGCCGACCCGATCGACGTGCTTGCCGAAGTGGGCGGCCTCGAGCACGCCGGGGTCGTCGGGTTGGTCCTCGGAGCTGCAGCGCGTCGGGTGCCGGTGATCCTCGACGGAGTGATCGCCGGGTCGTCGGCGCTGGTCGCGCAGGCCCTCAGCCGCGACGCCATCGCCTACTGCCTGGCCGGGCACCGCAGCGTCGAGCCCGGCCACCGCACTGCCCTCGCCCAGCTGGAGCTGCGTCCGCTGGTCGACCTCGACCTGCGCCTCGGAGAGGGGAGCGGCGCCGCCCTCGCCTTCCCGCTGGTGCGGGCCGCGGCCCTGGTCCTCGACGAGATGGCCACCTTCGACTCCGCCGGTGTGACGAAGAAGGATGACTGATGAGTGACTTCGTCCCCTATCCCTCCGGCCTGCGACTGGCCGGGCGCAAGGTGGTGGTGGTCGGTGGCGGCCACGTCGCCCAGCGCCGGGTGCCGCCGCTGATCGCGAGCGGCGCCGACGTGCACGTCATCGCTCCCGAGGTGACCCCCGCCCTCGAGGGACTCGGCCACGAGATCACCATCGAGCTGCGCGGCTTCGTGGAGAGCGATCTGGACGAGGCGTGGTATGCGATCGCGGCCACCGATGACACCGAGACCAACGCGGCCGTGGCGGAGGCCGCCGAGCAGCGTCGCATCTTCTGCGTCCGCAGCGACGATGCCCGTGAGGCCACGGCCTGGACACCGGCCACCGGGCACCACGGCACCGTCACGGTCGCGGTGCTCGGCAACCGTGAACCGCGCCAGTCCGCACAGGTGCGGGACGAGATCATGCATGCCCTGCGCGAGGGGCTCCTCACCGCCAACCACGACCGCACTCCCGGCGTCGTCCTGGTCGGCGGTGGGCCCGGCGACCCGGAGCTGGTCACCCTGGCCGCTCGCAATGCCCTGGCCTCGGCTGACGTGGTGGTCGCCGACCGGCTCGCTCCGCGCGAGCTGCTCGACGAGCTCTCGTCCGAGACCGAGCTGATCGACGTGGCCAAGCTCCCGCGCGGGCGCTCGGCCAGCCAGGACTTCATCAACGAGGTCATCGTCGAGCGGGCCAAGGCCGGCAAGCGCGTCGTCCGGTTCAAGGGCGGGGACAACTTCGTCTTCGGCCGCGGCTTCGAGGAAGTCATCGCCTGCAGGGCGGCCGGGGTTCCCGTCGAGGTGGTTCCCGGCCTGTCCTCGTCGATCGCGGTCCCGGCACGTGCTGGCATCCCGGTGACCCACCGGGGGGTCACCCATGAGTTCACCGTGATCTCAGGTCACCTCCCACCGGGCCACTCCGAGTCGCTGGTGAACTGGTCGGCCGTGGCGCAGATGCAGGGCACAGTCGTCCTGTTGATGGCCGTGCTGAACGCGCCGGCGATTGCCGAGGCACTCATGGCCGAGGGGCGCTCGCCCGACACACCGGTGGGGGTGGTGATGGACGGCACCATGCCGGCCGAGCGCACCGTGCTCTCCACACTGGGCACGCTCGGTGCAGACATCGCCGAGCAGGGCGTCAAGCCACCGGCGATCATCGTGATCGGTGAGGTGGTCGCGGTGGCCCGTCCGGAGCACTTCGGGCGTGGCTGACCTCCTGCCCGTCGACGACCCGGGCGACGCTCGCCTGGCGGACTACCGCGACCTACGCGACGTCCAGCTGCGCAAGAGCCTCGAGGTCGAGAACGGTCTGTTCCTCGCCGAGGGCGCCAAGGTCGTTCGCCGGGCAGTCGAGGCCGGCTTCACACCTCGGTCATTCCTGATGGCTCCACGGTGGGTCGAGGACCTGTCCGACGTCCTCGACACCACCGACGCCCCGTGCTTCGTGATGGACGAGAAGCAGGTCGAGCGGGTCACCGGCTTCCACGTCCACCGCGGCGCACTCGCATCGCTCCGTCGAACCCCACTGCCGAGCGTCCCCGACGTGCTCAAGGGCGCTCGGTCCGTCCTGGTGCTCGAGGACCTCGTCGACCACACCAACGTCGGTGCCGTCTTCCGCTCGGGGGCTGCGCTCGGCTTCGACGCGGTGCTGCTGGCCCCACGGTGTGCGGATCCGCTCTACCGACGAGCGATCAAGGTCGGCATGGGCGCAGTCTTCAGCACGCCCTGGACACGACTCGACGACTGGCACGGCGCGCTGCCGATGCTCTCCGGACTCGGCTTCACGACCATCGCGTTGACCCTCGCCGACGATGCCACTCCGCTCGAGCAGGCCGTCGCGGGCCAGGACAAGGTGGTGCTGGTGCTCGGCTCCGAGGGCCACGGGCTGTCCCCGCGCTGGGAGAAGTCCGCCGACCGACGCGCCATCATCCCCATGCGCGAGGGCATCGACTCCCTCAACGTCGCCGCCGCGTCGGCGGTCGCCAGCTACATCACCATGCGACGCTGAGCCGGCCATCGGGCTGAGCACATGGTTGCCGTGTCGGAGGGCACCTTCGGGCGTGACACGATGGTGGTGATGAAGCCCCCCTTGACTGATGCCACCCTCAGCAGGATTCGCGACGGCTGGGCCGACGAGCTGGAAGTCCCGAGTCACGCGTTCGAGCAGCCCGGAGCCCACGTGTTCGTCCACGACGACTCGCGATCCCTGGTGATGATCGAGCTGGGTGACTCCCAAGTCATCGTCGGGCCGTCCAACGCAGTCGACCGCATCGAGGGTCTCACCCCCGATCGGCGCCACGACCTCGCCGCCGTCGTGCACAGGCTCGAGGGCATGGACCCGGACCCGATCGGAGTCGCCAGTCTCGCGTACGTCGACCGCGTGATCACACCGAAGGGCGTCCAGGTGGCTGTGGGGCCGGTGCAGAACATCGACCTGCTGCGTGACCGCTGCACGCCCGAGGAATGGGAGGAGAGCGGCCTGATCCACATGCCCGCACGGATCGCTGCCCGCCGCCCCGACGGCAAGGTGGCCGCAGTGGCCGGCTACGAGCGGTGGGGCCGTCACCTGGCCCAGCTCGGCGTGCTCACCGATCCGGAGCTCCGGGGACAGGGGTATGCCGCGTCCGCTGCGGCGCGCGCCGCCCAGGTGGCCCAGAACGAGAACCTGATCCCGCAGTGGCGGTGCCGAGTCGGCAACGTCGCCTCACTGGAAGTGGCCGACCGCCTCGGCTTCCACGAGGTGGGCCGCCAATTGATCGTGCTGCTGCCCGACCCGGCGCAGTCCTGACGGATCTGCTGCCCGGTCGACCAGCTGTCAGCGCTCAGGCGTCGACGGGCCAACCCTCGGGGTAGTCCTCGGCAAGCTTGTCGTGCTGCTTCTTCAGCTTCTTGCGGTTCTTGTCGCTGACCCTGTCACCGAAGACCGTGCCCAGGGTGTGGTCGGTCTCGTGCTGCAGGCACCGCGCCAGCAGGCCGTCGCCGGAGAACTCGACGGGTTCCCCGTCGAGGCCGAGTCCCGTCGCGGTCGCGAAGTCGGGCCGCCCGCACTCGACGAACGCCCCCGGGAACGACAGGCAGCCCTCGTCGGCGACGTCGAGGATCCGGTCCTTGCCGTCGGGCAGGGTGACCTCGGGATTGCAGATCACGCCGACGGTGCGCTGACCCGTCGCGTCAGGACAGTCGAAGACCACCACGGCCAGGTCCACGCCGATCTGGCAGGCAGCCAGCCCGACACCCTCGGCGGCGTACATCGTGGCGACCATGTCAGCCACCAGGTCGAGCAGCTCCCGGTCGAAGGACGTCACCTTCTGCTGCGGCGCGTGCATGACCGGCGTGCCCCACCTGGTGATGGGACGGACCCGGCCACCCTCGGGCAGCGGGCCGTGGGGGGAGAGCACTTCAGGTTCGGTCGCCGACATGGCCCAGATCATAGGTCGTCGAGCGGGTCGTCCAGCAGCCGGCGGTACGCCGTACGCCGCGACTGCCGTTCGTGCTCGTCGACGCGGAGCACGAGGTGCTGGAGCTCGAGGAGCGACTGGACCAGCTCGGCACGCTGCAGCAGCACCTCGTCGACCAGTGCACGGTGTGCGGGCGGCACCTGCGACGGACCGGACAGGTTGCGCTGCTCGTCAAGGAGGCCGACAGCCATGGCCGCGTCCTCGGCGGCTCGGACGTCCTCGGCCCCACCGGCCACCAGGGCGTGCAGGCGGAGCGTGGCCCGCTGCGTCTCCGGATCGGTGGAGGGCTGCTGCCCCACCAAGGCCTGGCCACGGGCCGCAATCGCCTGTGCACCTGAGACCGTGAAGCGTCGGTCCTTGCGCGAGACCCGCGGGCGCCAGCCCCAGCCCGCCGCCACGGCAGTGACCACCGCGACGGCGCCGACCCCGATCACCTCCACTGCTGCAGGCGCCGCTCCGGCCACGACCGCACCGCTGCCTGCCGCCGCGACTCCAGCAGTGAGCCACGGTGCGGCCGGATGCACCCGCACCCGGCTGCGGTGCTCGACCACCGCCGGCAAGGTGTCCGGCTGCGCCAGCACGCTGACCGTCGACTGCCAACCGGCACCGAGGTGCGCCATCGCATCACGATGGCCCTCGGCCGTTCCGAGGACCTGAGCCGCATCTGTCGTGTCGAGCGCCACCAGGAACGCGGCCAGGTCGGCCGGCCGTCGCCGAACCCATCGACTGCCTCCGTCGATGAGGGCGCTGACAAGGTCCAGTGCGCGCTGTTGCTGCTGCCGCCACACCGGCATGGAACCCTCCCGGAGACCTCGAACCCGAAGCACGTGCTCCCAGCCTATCCGCTGCGCAGGAGTGGAAAGAGGATGGCGGAGGCGCTGTGACCCGCGACATACCGAAGAGGTGTGGCGCAGTGTGTAACTCAGAGTTACATTTCAGGTATGTCCCTGATCAGAGCAACCAAGAACGCGGTGACGCCGGGCGGCAAGCACGGCCTCTCCAACCGCGAGACCCGCGATCCGATCGGCTACGCCGTCCTCGCTTTGAACAAGCTGGCCCAGAGCGAGCTGATCGACCGGATGGGCCTGCGCAAGCAGACCGAGCAGACGGTCTTCACCGTGACCCGCAGTGGTTTCAAGGTCGCCGGTCAGGCTGGTCGCGCCTTCGCGAAGAAGGGCAAGAAGGGCGCCCCCGGCGTCCGTGTGCCCGCCGCCAACCCGAAGGGCGTCTTCGACCTCACTCCGACCGAGGACGAGCAGATGCTCGTCGACGTGGTGTCGGAGTTCGCCGAGGAGATGCTGCGTCCGGCGGCCGCCGAGGCCAACGAGTCCTGCACCGCGCCTGACGAGCTGCTCAAGGCGTCCCTCGAGATCGGTCTCCCGATCCTCGGCGTCCCCGAGAAGCTCGGCGGCATCTCCGAGGAGCGCTCGGCGATGGCCGGCACGCTCGTGGCCGAGGCCCTGGCCAAGGGCGACATGGGTCTCGCTGTCGCTGCCCTGGCCCCCGGAGCGGTGGCCACCGCGATCTCGCTGTGGGGCACCGACGAGCAGCAGGCCACCTACCTTCCTGAGTTCACCGGCGAGGACGTGCCGGCTGCCGCACTGGCGCTCAACGAGTCCCGGGTGCTCTTCGACGTGCTGAAGCCGGCCACGAAGGCCACCAAGACCGACGGCGGCTACGTGCTCAACGGCGTGAAGACGCTGGTGCCCCGGGGCGCCGACGCCGAGCTCTTCGTGGTCGGTGCCGAGCTCGACGGCAAGAACGTGCTCTTCCTCGTCGAGTCCGGGTCCGAGGGCCTGCTGGTCGAGGGCGACCCCGCCATGGGGGTCCGGGCGGCAGGTCTGGCCAAGATCACCCTCGAGGACGTCAAGGTCGAGTCGGGTGCCGTGCTCGGCGAGACCGACGGAACGACGTACGTCGAGGCTGTGCGGCTCTCGCGGCTCGCTTGGTGTGCACTGGCGATCGGCACCGGTCAGGCCGTTCTCGACTATGTCAGCGCCTACGTCAACGAGCGCCAGGCCTTCGGTGAACCGATCAGCCACCGCCAGAGCGTCGCCTTCATGGTCGCCAACATCGCCATCGAGCTCCAGTCGATGCGACTGGTGACCTACAAGGCCGCCTCACGTGCTGCCCAGGGCAAGGACTTCAGCCGTGAGGTCGCCCTGGCACGCAAGATCTGTGCCGACAAGGGCATGCAGATCGGCCTCGACGGAGTGCAGCTCCTCGGTGGCCACGGCTTCGTCAAGGAACACCCCGTTGAGCGCTGGTACCGCGACCTGCGGGCCATCGGCCTCGTGGAAGGAGGCGTCCTGGTCTGACTTCCCGGTGGTTGAGGAAGTCGCGCAGCGACCGTCTCGACACCAGGAAGCCGACAGGCGAGAACACCATGATCAATCTCGAAACCCCCAAGAAGCACCGCGCACTCATCGAGCAGGCCCACCAGGTCGCGATGAACATGCTGCGCCCCATCTCCCGCAAGTACGACCTGGCCGAGCACGAGTACCCCAAGGAACTCGACATGCTGGCCGCGATGATCGACGGGCTCTCCGAGTCCGGGGCCTCGGAAGGTGCCGGCGCGACCGGTGTACGCCGCGACGAGGCCGAGACCGACAACACCATCAAGAACGGGGCGAACCTCGCATCGGTGATGTCCGTCGCCGAGATGTGCTGGGGCGACACCGGACTGTTGCTCTCCATGCCCCGCCAGGGTCTGGGCAACTCCGCCATCGCCTCCGTCGCCAACGACGAGCAGCTCAAGCGCTTCGAGGGCACCTGGGCCGCGATGGCCATCACCGAGCCCTCGTTCGGTTCCGACTCCGCACAGGTCTCCACCACCGCTCGCAAGGACGGCGACGAATACGTCCTCAACGGCGAGAAGATCTTCGTCACCTCGGGCGAGCGCGCCGACAGCGTGGTCGTCTGGGCGACGCTCGACAAGTCGCTCGGCCGTGCCGCGATCAAGTCGTTCGTGGTCACCAAGGGCACGCCCGGCATGAACGTCGAGCGGCTCGAGCACAAGCTCGGCATCCGAGCCTCCGACACTGCGGTGATCACGTTCACCGACTGCCGGGTGCCGGCGGAGAACCTGCTCGGCTCTCCGGAGATCGACGTGAAGCAGGGCTTCGCCGGCGCGATGGCGACCTTCGACAACACCCGCCCCCTGGTCGCCGCGATGGCCATCGGGTGCGCTCGGGCCTCGCTCGACCTGACCCGGTCGCTGCTCGAGGACGCCGGAGTCGAGATCGACTACGACCGTCCGGCCCAGACCCAGTCCGCGGCCGCCGCGAAGTTCCTCCAGATGGAGGCCGACCTCGAGGCAGCCACCCTGCTCACCATGCAGGCCGCCTGGATGGCCGACAACCGCAAGCCGAACTCGCTGGAGGCCTCCATGGCCAAGGCGAAGGCCGGTCGTGTTGGTTCCGACATCACCCTGAGCTGTGTCGAGCTCGCGGCCGGTGTCGGCTACAGCGAGACCGAGCTGCTCGAGAAGTGGTCGCGCGACTCGAAGATCCTCGACATCTTCGAAGGCACCCAGCAGATCCAGCAGCTGATCGTGGCCCGTCGCATCCTGGGTCTCTCGAGCGCCGAGCTCAAGTGATGCACAGGTCCCGGCCCTGCCCCTGACAGGACTGGACCGACAACAGGGACAGCGAGGCGCCCCGTCCACCACATGGCGGACGGGGCGCCTTCCTGCGTCCCGAACCCCCGCACCGGGACAGCTCAGGTGGGCGCACCCCGAGGAGCCCAAGGCCGCCTCAGAGGGCGGGACGGAAGGGATCGTGCTCGGCGAGGATCTTGTCGACCCGCGCCTGGTCGAGCCGGGCGTGCACCGCTTGGTTCTCCTGCGCGTCACGCACGCACTTGGCGAGGGTGAAGGACGAGGTGGTCAGGAAGAGGGTGCCCAGGGCCAGGAAGGCCCTGATCCACGGATCGACCGGCAGGTAGCACACCGCCAGGATCATGGTGATCAGCGCGACACCGAAGGAGATGCCGGCCTGCAGGAAGAACGCGTTCGTGGTCTTCGACGGGAGTTCGTTGCTCATGTCCCCAAGACTCCCGGAGGCACGCCGTCGACGTACCCGCCGAACTACCTGTCTTCCCCTGAGTACGCGCACCCATGTGGTCGGATGTGCCCATGAAGCTGTACGCCGATCAACGGCCGCGCCGGACCCGCCAGATCGCCGCCGACATCTTCTTCGTGGCCTGGATGGGGTTCTGGATCTGGCAGGGCATCGGGACCTTCCAGTCGACGATGGACCTCACCACGCCGACCGACCGCACCCGAGTCGCGGCCACGTCGCTGGCTGAGAACATGGGAGAAGCAGCCGACTCCCTCGGTGCGATCCCACTGATCGGCGAGACAGCCGCTTCGCCCTTCCTCCGGGCGCAGGAGTCCGCCCAGGAACTGGCGGACGCCGGCGAGCGCACCGAGCACTCCCTCCGAGTGCTGGCGTGGAAGCTCGGACTCTCCCTCGCTCTTGGCCCCACGGCGCTCTACGGCGCGTTCCACCTGCCACTTCGACTGCGCTTCGTTCGTCGCGCCACGGACGCCGAAGCATGGGTCAGGTCACGGCACGACATCGACCTGCTCGCCCTCCGAGCGCTGTCCCACCGCCCGCTCCACGAGCTGGCCACCGTGAGCACGGATCCCGCAGGCGCCTGGCGGAACGGCGATCCCGCGGTGATCCGTGCCCTCGCCCTGATGGAGCTCGAACACTGCGGCGTCACACCCAGGTCCGACGCCTGACGCACCGACCGCCGCCGGGGAACCACGACGCCCGTGATCCTGCCCGGGGTGGTCGAGCAGGCAGGGGCCAAGCCAGCGGGCGACGCGGTCACGGTCAGGGCACGGTCAGGGCACGGTGTCGGCGGCAGGGCTCGGCCCCACCCTGAGGAATGTTGGAGCCGACCAGCCACGTGAGGCGTACTCCGCCAGCACGGAGGCGGCCACCACTCCCACGTCGTCGGTCTCGACGAGGGCAATCGCCGAGCCGCCGAAGCCACCCCCGGTCATCCGCGCACCCAACGCCCCCGCTGCCCGAGAGCTCTCGACCGCGGCGTCCAGCTCCTCGCAGCTGACTTCGAAGTCGTGGGCCAAGGAGGCGTGCGACGCATCCAGCACCGCCCCGAGCTCCGCCCACTCACCCTCGACGATGGCCTGGTCGGCCGTGTCGACGCGCTCGCCCTCACTGAGCACGTGTCGTGCCCGTCGCATCAGCACGTCATCCTCGAGGCGCGACCAGCTGTCCTGCGCGGCCCGGGCCAGCAACGGCACACCCAGCAGGTGAGCAGCAGCCGCACACTCACGCCGCCTGGCGGCGTACGCGCCGTCTGCGAGGGCATGGCGCACGCCGGTGTCGATCACGAGGAGCTCCAGCCCCACCTCGGCCAAGGGGACGGGGACAGCCCGGACCGAGTCGTCGTGGAAGTCGATGAGGAGTGCATCGCCCTCGGGTGCCAGCATCGCGACCAGCTGGTCCATGCCACCGGTCGGTGCACCGGCCACCTCGGTCTCGGCGCGCCTGCACGCCGTCGCGAGCTCGCGTCGACGGGCCTCGTCGAGGTGCCGGCCGCTCAGCCCGTCCGTGGCCACCGCGACGGCACACTCCAGCGCCGCTGAGCTCGACAGGCCACTACCCACCGGGACGCTGCTGTCGATCAGCAGGTCGACACCGTGGTCGACCTCCATCGCCCACAGCGTGCCCGCGGCGTACGCCGCCCAACCACCCGCCGCGGCGAGGTCCGCGAGGCTCCCGGACCAGGTCTCGTCGACGGTGCGCGAGTGGATGGTGACCACGTCATCATCGCGACGCCGCACCGCGGCGTAGGTCGCGTGGGGGAGTGCCAGCGGCAGGCAACGTCCCCCGTTGTAGTCGGTGTGCTCACCGATCAGGTTGATCCGGCCCGGGGCCCGGCCCACCACCTCGGGCGCCGTGCCGAAGCGAGCGGCAAACGCGTCCGACACCATGCGTCGCCTGCCGGCCGGTTGACCGGGATCCAGGAACTGGCCCGCAGTCGAGGCGGCAGCGGGACCACCAGCGCGATCGGTCATGTCGAACAGGTTAGTCCTGAGCGGTAGATTCATCCGTTGTGCGCTTCCTTCACGACACCACCCCGCCGAACGACCTGACCTACGACGACGTCTTCATGGTGCCGCGCCACTCCGCCGTTGCCAGCCGCTACGACGTGGACCTGTCCACGTCTGACGGCACCGGAGCCACGCTGCCCCTCGTGGTGGCGAACATGACGGCCATCGCCGGCAAGCGGATGGCCGAGACGATCGCCCGTCGCGGTGGGCTCACCGTGATCCCGCAGGACATCCCGATCCCCGTGGTCGCCGAGGTGATCCGGTTCGTGAAGTCACGACACCTGGTCTTCGACACCCCCATCGAGCTGCGCCCGGACCAGACCGTCTCGGAGGCGTTGGCCCTGATGCCCAAGCGCAGCCACCGAGCAGCCGTCGTGGTGGATGGTGGCCGTCCTGTCGGCGTGGTCGGCGAGGCCGACTGCACCGAGGTCGACCGGTTCGCCCAGGTGCGCGACGTGATGAACGCGGGCTTCGTCAAGCTGAGCGCTGATGCCGATCCGCGCATGGCGTTCGACGCCATCGACGCGGCGAGGACTCCGATCGCCGTGGCCGTCGACGACGACGGCGCGCTGGTCGGCGTGCTCACCCGCACCGGTGCGCTGCGCGCCACCCTCTACACCCCGGCGGTCGACGCCAACGGTGGCCTGCGCATCGCCGCGGCGATCGGGGTCAACGGCGACGTGGCCGCCAAGGCCACCGAGCTGGTCGAGGCAGGGGTGGACTGCCTCGTCGTCGACACCGCGCACGGCCACCAGGATCGGATGATCGAGGCCCTCAGGGCAGTCCGGGCGATCAACCCGCGGGTCCCGGTCGCGGCAGGCAACGTCGTCGACGCGGACGGCACCCGCGCCCTGATCGACGCCGGTGCCGACATCGTCAAGGTCGGGGTCGGCCCCGGCGCGATGTGCACCACCCGGATGATGACCGGCGTCGGACGTCCGCAGTTCTCCGCTGTCCTCGAGTGCGCGACCACGGCCCGCGAGCTCGGCAAGCACGTCTGGGCCGACGGGGGAGTGCGTCACCCCCGTGACGTCGCCCTGGCCCTGGCTGCCGGCGCGTCCTCCGTGATGATCGGCTCCTGGTTCGCCGGCACCCACGAGTCGCCGGGCGACCTGCTCACCGACTCCGACGGTCGTGCCTTCAAGGTGTCCTTCGGGATGGCCTCGGCTCGCGCCGTCGCGAACCGTACGTCGACGGAGTCGGCCTACGACCGTGCCCGCAAGGGCCTCTACGAGGAGGGCATCAGCTCGTCGCGGATGTACCTCGACCCACAGCGTCCCGGCGTCGAGGACCTGGTCGACCAGATCTGCTCGGGCGTGCGCTCGTCGTGCACCTATGCCGGTGCGACGTCGCTCGCCGAGTTCCACGACCGAGCAGTCGTCGGCATCCAGTCAGCCGCCGGGTTCCACGAAGGTCGCCCCCTGGCGACCAGCTGGTGAACCATTCCCGGGCCGTTGTCTTGACCAGAACAGGGGATAACACGGTGCCCCCGTGACACTTCTTGTTGCCACTGGATGACTGGGCGGGAAATTTGTGGCATTCCGGTACCCAAGGCCGACGGTCGGTGCAAAGATCGATCAACGGCAGCCTCGTTCGAGGTGTACGGGGGCCACAGACACAGACGAGACGAACAGCCATGAAAGCTTCGGAATCCGGCATCACCCGGCTCCTGCCGGCCACCATCCTCGCAGTCGCCGCAGTGGCGGGTCTGGCAGGTTCCCTGCACTCGCTCGATGCATCCGGCCCGACCGCACGAACCTCCCCTGAGCCACGGGTCGCAACACCGGCGGAGGTCACCGATGCGGCGATCGAGCTCCCCGCGAGCATGACTCGGATCACGTCGAGCGACCCCGAGACCAGTGCCCGACTCCGGGTGGTCGCGGCCTCCACCACCAGGGCGATCCCGCCGGAGGCGCTCGCCGGCTACCAGCGCGCAGCCTCCGTGATCAACGCCTCCGACCCGTCCTGCCACATCGACTGGGAGCTGATCGCGGCCATCGGCCGGGTCGAGTCCGACCACGGACAGCACGGCAGCAGCAGCCTGGACGACAACGGCGTCGCCCGCCCCGCGATCATCGGCGTGGCCCTGAACGGTCGCCGGACCGCACGCATCCCTGACACAGATGCCGGTCAGTACGACCACGACACCGTGCACGACCGCGCCGTCGGTCCGATGCAGTTCATCCCGTCCACATGGTCCATCGTCGGAGTCGACGCCGACGCCGACGGCATCCGCAACCCCCAGGACATCGACGACGCGTCCTTGGCCGCGGCCGTCTACCTGTGCTCCGGCAAGGACGACCTGTCGACCGCCGCAGGACGCAGCTCCGCGGTGTACCGCTACAACCACTCCAAGTCCTACGTCAACGTCGTCCTCGAACTGATGGAGAAGTACGTCGACGGCAACTTCGCAGCGACTCCCACCGCGACGCCGATCTCAGCGTCGATGACAGTCAACAGCTTCCTGGTCGGGTCCTTCCCGGAGTCGGCTGCACGCTCCGCAGTCTGGGTCCCTGACCGCGACGCTCCCTCGACCGCAGCCGTGCACGACAAGGTGCACCGAGCGTCGGGGGGACTCTCGGCGTCGAGCGACTCGACCTTCACCGAGGCCGGTCCCACGACGGAGCCGACCACACCGACGCAGCCGCCCACGGCGGAGCAGCCCACCGAACCCACACCGGCCGATTCCACACCGGCCGAGCCGACAGCTCCCGACGAGCCGACCGGGTCGGAGCAGCCCACCGAGCCGGCACCGGCCGAGCCGACCGCACCGCCCCAGGCGGAGCCGCCCGCTGACCCTGCGCCGACCGAGCCGACGGCACCGCCTGCCGCCGAACCGGCCGAGGAGTCGACCCCTCCCGAAGCCCCGCCGGCGCCCCAGCCTGCCGAGACCGAGGAGAAGCCCAAGCCGGAGCCAGAGGCCCCCAAGGACCAGGCAGGGTCCGACGACCCGTCGACCGGTCCCGACGGCGTCCTGGTCGACGACCCCAGCACTCCCGACGTGGACGAGAGCATCCCGCCGGCCGACGCCCCCTAGCAGGGGCCCGGCGCCCAGCAGCAGGGCCCGGCCCGCACGGAGCGCCGACCTGTCCCATAGCCTCAGCGCGTGAGTTCCTACCTGATCGTGGCTGCGACGGCGGCGGAGGCGGCCTACGTCCCGAGCCATCTGACCAAGGTGATCACCGGCATCGGCAAGACCGCCGCCGCGACTGCCGTGGCGCGTGCGCTGGCCACGGCAGACACCGACGACCTCGAGGTGATCAACATCGGCACCGCGGGGGCACTGCGTGACGGCCTGACTGGTCTCTTCGAACCGGGACAGGTGCTGAACCACGACATCAGCGCAGACGCCCTGCGCTCGCTCGGCTACGACCCCCAGGACCACCTCGTCGTCGGGGACTCCGAGTGCGTGCTGGCCAGCGGCGACGTGTTCGTCACCGATCCCCTCGTGCGGGCGAGGTTGGCGGAGCGGGCCCACCTCGTCGACATGGAGGGCTACGCGGTGGCCTGGGCCGCCCGGCAGGACGCCGTCCCCGTGCGCTTCGTGAAGCATGTCTCGGACAACGCCGACGAGGGCGCCTTCGACTGGACCACGGTGGTCGATGCGAGTGCCCGGGTGCTGGGCGAGTGGCTCGGGGACTCCCTGCTCGGCTGATCAGTTCGGCTGACCTGGTCGGCAGATCAGGTCGGCTGACCTGCCCGGCTGAGCCACGGGCTCGGTCAGCGGCGCCGCTTGCCTGCTGCCGGACCGCGTCGCCCGCCGCTTCGACCCTTGCCACCTTGTGCCGTCCCGGACCCGGGCTTGCCGGACGAGGCCGTCTTCCTGCTCGAGACCGACTTCTTGCTCGATCCCCGCCGTTGCGAGGTGTCCTTCTCGGGCACCGCCTTCCTGCCCCCAGCCTCCGATGCACCGGGGGTGCCGCGCGAGCTCGTGGCCCGGCGGCCCCGGACGATGCCGATGAAGGTCTCCACCCGGTCGTCGTCATGGTCGACTGGCCAGGCCAGCCCGACCTGTGTGGTCGGCACGTCGAGGACCGGTCGGTGCACGAGGTCCTTGCGGTGGTGCAGCCGGGCAACGGACATCGGCACGATGGCCATCCCGGTTCCCGACGCGACCACCTCGAAGGCCTCCTTGAGGCTCATCTCGGGAAACGGCAACCGCTCCACGGTGGCGACCTCGTCCCAGCTCGCAACGTCGCCGGCCACCAGCTGCTCCCCAGCCAGCTCGGCGAGGGGGATCTCGTCGTACGCCGCGACGGGGTGCTCCTTGCCGACCACCACCACGGGCTGTTCCTCGTAGAGCGGGATGAGGTGCAGGCTCTCGCGATCGATCGGCAGCCGGACCAGGGCCATGTCGGCCTCGCCGGCCACCAGCACGGCGCGCTGCTGCGCCTCCTCGACCAGCGCCAGCTCGAGCGGCAGGTCGCTGTGACGCTCGCGCCAGATGCGGGCCCACTTGTCGGGGGTCACCCCGGCGACGAAGGCGATCCGGAAGGGTTCAGTCACTCGCACAGGCTAGCCCCCGACTCCGTGTGATCTCGCTCGCGCTCGGTGCACGACTCAGGCGGGAACGACAACATGTTCCTGTGATGGCGGTTACCTGCCGGTATGTCCGGATTTGAACCCGCTTTGCGCGGCGTGGCCCACTGGATGGACGCCGCTGGCCCTCAGTCAGCAGGCAGCACGTCAACTGAACACCGGACGCGGGACCGCCGTCCACTGCCCACTCCCGCTCCGTCTTCGTCATCGACAACCTCTCACCGGGCAGGCCTGCGCGTCCGTGCACAGCCCAGCAGCAGCCGGCAGGTGAGCACACATGCGCATGCCCCTGCACTCACACCTGCGCCGATCCCTTGTCGGAAGCGCCGCGCTCGGCATCATCCTGTCCACCTCATCCCTCTCCGTCACCGCTCAGGCAGCGTCCGACGGCAAGGCACCGGCGCGGCCGAAGACCGTCGCGTCGGCGGTCACCATCGAACCCCTGCCGCAGTGGGTGCTCCCCGTCTCCGGCTACCACCTCACCGGCACCTTCGGCGCGAGCAGCTCACTGTGGTCCACGACCCACACAGGCCTCGACTTCGCCGCGCCCCTCGGGACGCCGATCGTCTCCGTCACCGACGGTGTGGTCACCGAGGCCGCCTATGACGGTGCGTACGGCTACAGGACCGTGATCCGGATGGCCGACGGCACCGAGCTCTGGTACTGCCACCAGAACAGTCTCCAGACCGCCGTCGGCGAGACGGTCGGCGCTGGAGAGGTCATCGGCGAGGTCGGCGCCACGGGGAACGTGACCGGGCCCCACCTGCACCTCGAAGTGCGTCCGACCCCTGATGTCCCGGTGGATCCCTACGCCACGTTGGTCGAGCACGGGTTGCAGCCCTGACCACCCTGACGTGAACGACGAGGCCCCCGCTCGGCGGGGGCCCTCGACCATCGGGTCAGTGGGTGTCAGTCGCGCACGCGGACCCGGATCGGTTCCGGCTCCGGCTCCTGGGGAATCAGGAGACCGATGGCGTGGAGCACGGCGATCCCGCCGCAGATGCTGGCCCAGACGAGCATGGTGTCCTCCTGTCACAGTCGTGGGAGGCCTGCGTGGCCCCGCCAAGGACAGTCCTGCCCACTTTCCGGGGGATCCACACCTGTGAGCCGCCACACGTCGGGGAGACTTGGTCCATGGCCAGACTCGATCTTCTCCACGACCCCGCCTACCTGGACTTCTGGCGGGCCCGTCATCTCTGCACCGTGACCACACAGCGCTCCGACGGGAGCCTGCACGTGACCCCGATGGGCATCGTGCTCGATCCGGAGCGCGAGGAGGCGTGGGGCATCACCTCTGCCTCGTCGGTGAAGGCTCGCAACCTGGCCGCCTCGGGTGGCGCACCGGTCGCGGTCTGCCAGGTGGCCGGCGCCCACTGGGCCTCCCTGGAGGGGATCGCGCGCATTACCTCCGACCCGGACTCCGTGCGAGAAGCGGAGGAGCGGTACGCCGCGCGCTACAAGGTGCCCCGCCCGAACCCGAACCGGGTGGCACTTCGCATCGGCCTGACCCGCGCCCTGGGTCGCGCTCCCCAATGACGACGACGCCGGCCCCGTCCGGGGCCGGCGTCGTTCATGGGCCAGGTGTCAGTTGGACTCCGTGGTGCGCGTCGGACGAGCACCCAGCTCCTCGTCGAGGCGCAGCAGGCCCGGACCGTCCTCGTTGATCAGCTCGACGCGACCGACGATCTCGCTGACCGTGGCCTCCTCCTCGAGCTGTTCCTCGATGAACCAGTTGAGCAGGGGACGCGAGTCGAGGTCACCGGCCTTCTCCGCAGCACGGTAGAGGTCGCGGATGCTCTCGGACACCCGCTGCTCGTGGCCGAGGGCCGCCTTGAACACGTCGAGCACCGAGGTGCTGGAGACCTTGGGTGCCTTCAGGGCACCGATGCGCGGGTGGTTGTCACGGTCGGCCATGTGATCGATGAACTTGTTGGCGTGCACGATCTCCTCGTCGGCCTGGTGGCGCAACCAGGCGGCCATGCCGGGCAGGTCCTTCAGCTCCAGCTCGATCGCCAGCTGGCGGTAGACCAATGATGCCTCGAACTCGAGGGTGATCTGTTCGTTGAACTTGGTCTCAAGGGTCTTGTTGAGTTTCATGCCGTCACCCTAGGCAGTATCCCGATCCAAATCATCGAAGGTTCGGCTCACCTCATCAACGAATCAGTCCCGTGCTCCTGGCGACCGCCACCGCCGCCGTGCGGGAGTCGACCCTGAGCTTGCCGAACACGTGGACCAGGTGGGACTTCACCGTGGCCTGGCTGAGGAACAGTCGCTCCCCGATCAGCTGGTTGGACAACCCGTCGGCGACGAGCCCCAGCACCTCCAGCTCCCGCGGCGACAGGGACGTGTCGGGTCGCAACGTGCGCCGGACCAGGCGTTGCGCGATCGACGGGGCGAGCACCGTCTCACCCCGTGCGGCCTCCCGGATGCCCGTGGCCAGGGCCGCCGGATCGGCGTCCTTGAGCAGGTAGCCAGCAGCCCCGGCGTCGACCGCTGCGAGCACATCACTCTCCACGTCGTACGTCGTCAGCACCAGGACCTGGGGAGGTGCCGGGAGTGCTCGAATGCGGCGAGTGGCCTCGATGCCGTCCAGCTGCTGACCGAACTGCAGGTCCATCAGGACCACGTCGAAGGACTCGCTCGCGCAGAACGCGACGGCCTCGTCCGCGACAGCAAGCTGGCGCACCACCTCGAGGTCATCCTCGAGGTCGAGCACGGCGGCGAGGCCGGCTCGTACGACGGGGTGGTCGTCACACAGCAGGACACGGATCACTGGAGGTCTCCGGCCGGGAGTCGTGCGGCCAGGGCCGTGCCGTGGCCGGGAGTGGACTCGAGCGCGAAGGAGCCACCGAGCTCGGTGATGCGGTTGCGCATCGAGTCGAGCCCGAAGCCACCGTTCTCGGTGGCCAGTCCGTTGCCGTCGTCGACCACGTCGAGCGCCACCTCGTGGTCGAGGTAGGTCAGCGTCACCGCCAACCGTGCGGCACCGGAGTGCCGCACCGCGTTGCCGACCGCCTCCTGGGCCACCCGCAGCAGGGCGACGTCGTGGCCACCGGGTAGGGCTCGCGGCTCACCGTCGACGCGGAACTCGGTGGCGGGGGAGTCGACCCGCTCGGCGAGCCGGGTCAACGCCTCCGGCAGGGACCGCTCGGCGAGGTCGGCCGGGCCCTGGGAGCGGACCAGCCGGCGAGCCTCGACCAGGTTGGCGGCAGCGACCTCACGGGCCTGGGCGATGAGACTGTCAGCCTGTTCGGGACGCGTGCGCACGTGGCCCTGGGCCGCGCCGAGCAGGAGGTGGATGCTGCTCAGCCCTTGGGCCAGGGTGTCGTGCACCTCGCGGGAGAAGCGCTCACGTTCCTCGAGCTTCCCGCGTCGTTCGCTCTCCTCGTCGGCCGCGCGCAGGCCCAGCACCACCGCGATGGCCACGCCCGCACCGATGACGGGTCCCAGCACCGCCCCGAACTCCCAGGCGCCCCTGTGGTGCGCAAAACCCACGACGGCGACCACGGTGAGTCCGCCGACGACCGGGATCGCGATGCGCCGGGGGAGCACGTCGAGGGCCAGGAAGAAGAGCGGGAAGGCCAGCCAGACGCCCATGGGGGTCAGTGCGACCAGACCCACCCACACCAGGGAGAGCAGGGCACCCCAGGCATGCACCAGCCTCGGCCGGTCACCCAGGCGCAGACCCACGGCGTACACGACAGCGAGCGCCAGGGTGACCACGAGCACCGCGACGTCAGGGCCTGGGTCGATCGCCGAGATCGCGGTGACCAGCAGGAGTGCCGCGACCAACAGGTGGGTGACCAGCTGCACCAGTGGCAGTGCACGGCGCAGCGGAGAGGTCACCGGGCAAGCATAGGCAGGCCGAGGGGCTGGGCCATCAACCAAAAGGTTGATCGAGGTCCCTCCTCACGAGCGACGTGCCCGCGTCCCTTCCCGACCAGACTGGAGCTGTGGCCGTCGGAGAGACGGCCCGAGAGGCTGGAGGAACGAGTTGTACGTCGGATGGCGGGACCTGGTCCATGCACGGGGCCGATTCACCCTGATGGCGGGAGTGGTGATGCTGATCGCCGTCCTCGTCGGGCTCCTGAGCGGGTTGACCCGGGGACTGGCCGACGAGAGCACGTCGGCGATCACCGGGCTGAACGCCGACCGCCTCATCTTCTCCGGCTCGTCCCCGGACTTCACCTCGTCACGGATCAGGCTCGACGCGGGACTCGACGGGGAACCGCTCGGGGTCGCCACCAGCCGGGCCAGCACCGACCTGCACACGGAGCCGGTCACCGTGATGGGCGTGCGCGTCGGATCCTCGATCGCCCCCGACGCCGTCGGAGTCGCGCCCGGAGCTGTCGTGCTCAGTGAGCCGCTGGCCGCCGAGCTGGAGCTCACCGACGGTGACGAGCTGCGGATCGGCAGCAAGACCGTCCTGGTCAGCGCCGTGCGCGGCGACGCCTCCTACTCGCACGTCCCCGTGGCCTGGCTCTCCCTGGGCGACTGGCAGGCGGTGACCGGAGCAGAGGGGTCCGCGACCGTGCTCGCGACCTCCCACTCCGAAGCGCCCTCGGGCCACACGAACGTCTCGCTCGACGACGCGCTCGCCGGCATCGGAGCCTTCACCTCCGAGAACGGCTCGCTCCAGCTGATCCGCGGGTTCCTGTTCGCGATCTCCGCGCTCGTGGTCGGCGCCTTCTTCACCGTCTGGACCATCCAGCGCTCCCGCGACATCGCCGTGCTCAAGGCGCTGGGGGCCTCCACAGGGTTCCTCGTGAGCGATGCCCTGGGCCAGGCACTGCTGCTCCTGGTGGCCGGGATCGGACTGGGCGCCGCGATCGTCTGGCTGCTGGGCGGAGTCGCGCGTGATGCCGTTCCCTTCGTCCTCGACCCGGGCACGATCGGCCTGCCGCTGCTGGCCCTGGTCCTCCTCGGCCTCGTCGGCGCCGCCCTTGCCGTCCGCCGCGTCACCTCTGTCGACCCCCTCACCGCACTCGGGAGTGCCCGATGAACGCCCTGCAGCTGACCGACGTCACCCTGACCTACCCGGACGGCACCTCACGACTGACCGCCGTCGACCACGCCTCACTCACGGTCGCGCGCGGTGAGCTGGTGGCGCTGGTCGGGCCGTCCGGCTCCGGCAAGTCGTCCCTGCTGGCCGTGGCGGCCACCCTGATCACCCCCGACTCAGGGCAGGTGCTGGTCGACGGGATCGACACCGGTCCGCTCTCACGCCGTGCCCGTACGGCGTTGCGCCGTGAGCACATCGGGTTGGTCTTCCAGCAGCCCAACCTGATCGACTCGCTCAGTGCCCTGGACCAGCTGACGGTGACCGCGACGCTTGCCGGTCGGCCACGCCGTGGCGCGGAGGCCGAGGCCAGGGAGCTCCTCGCCCGCGTCGGCCTGGCGGGCCAGGAGGGTCGACTGCCCGCGCAGCTGTCCGGCGGACAACGCCAGCGCATCAACATCGCACGAGCACTGATGGGCTCACCCGCGCTGCTGCTGGTCGACGAACCGACCTCGGCGCTCGACCACGAGCGTGGGGCGGCCGTCATGCAGCTGATCCGGGAGATCACCACGTCGTTGGGAGTCGGCACGGTCCTGGTCACGCACGACATCGGCCACCTGACCGACGGGGACCGGATCGTCGAGTGCCACGACGGCAGGTTGGGCGCACCTGCGGTGGGAGCAGGTGCATTCATCTGACCGGCGTCCCGGGAAGATCGTCCCGGAGGGCGTGTCGAAGGTCTTTCAGCAGCCGACGCCCGTCCAGTCGAGGTCTACCTCGCGATGCCGCCCGGACCCCACGTCGTACGCCGAGCAGTAGCGCGTGCTCGAGAGCACCTGGCGGTTCTCGTGACCACTATGAACGAAACGTTGATGACGACCGTGATGCGGGTCACGGTGCTCGGGTCCGGACCGGCCGGGCGAAGGAGAGCAGAGGAGCACCTATGCGCAACGCACGTTCATTGACACCCCACCGGGGACCACGGATCCGGGCCAGGAACTGGATGGCCGGGGCGGTGGCCCTGGGCGTGGGGCTGACCGGTCTGGCCGCCCTGGGCACGACGCCGGTGGCGGCCGTGCCCTCCGACCCCGACCTGCCCGGCGTGGACTGTCCGGAGTCGTTGCCGGCCGGGACTGACTGCTACTCGGGGATCCAGCCGTCCGGTGCCTACTACTCGATCGCCGTGCCGGACGACTGGAACGGCGGACTGGTGGTGCACGCCCACGGCGGCCCCGGGCTCGGTGATGCCGATCCCGACAGGACGGGTGACGACCTCGATCGCTGGTCGGTGATGGTCTCCGAGGGGTATGCCTGGGTCGCGTCCTCCTACCGTCGCGGTGGTTACGGTGCGCAGATGGCGGCGGCCGACACCGAGCAGGCGCGCCAGCTCTTCGTGGACGCGTTCGGAGAGCCGGCCACCACGATCCTGCACGGCCAGTCCTGGGGCGGTGACGTCGCGGCGAAGACCATCGAGCTCTACGGGCAGCCCGGCGCCGGTCGCTACGACGGTGCGCTCATGACCAACGGCGTCCTGGGTGGCGGCACGCGCGGCTACGACTACCGCTTGGACCTGCGGGTCGTCTACCAGCACTACTGCGGCAACCACCCACGGCCCAGCGAGCCGCAGTACGAGCTCTGGCGCGGGCTGCCCGCCGACTCGTCGATGACGAACGCGGACCTGCGTCGGCGCGTGCAGGAGTGCACCGGCTACGAGTCGGCGCCAGCGGATCGCACACCACAGCAGCGTCAGAACCTCGCCAACATCCTCTCGGTCGTGCAGATCCCCGAGCGCACGCTCTTCTCCCACCTCAAGTTCGCGACCTTCACGTTCCGCGACATCGTCCACGAGCGCCTCGACGACCGGAACCCGTTCACCAACCGCGGCGTGCGCTACAGCGGCTCGGACGACGACCGGGCCCTCAACCGCGCCGTCGCACGGTACGACGCCGACCGGGCGGCTCGGCGGGACCTGTCCTTCGACAGCGACCTCACCGGTGAGATCTCGATCCCGGTGCTGACGATGCACGCGATCGACGACCCGACCGCGTTCGTCGAGCACGAGTCCGCCTACCGTGCCTCCGTCACCAACGCCGGCAACGCCGACCACCTCGTGCAGGCGTTCACCCGGGAGCGTGAGCACAGCACGCTCAGCGCCTCCGGCTACGCCACCGCGGTCAACGCGCTGCAGGGGTGGATCACCGCCGGCGAGCGCCCGTCGCCCCGGACCCTCGCGGACGCCTGCCCGTCGTACGACGAGACCTATGGTCAGGGCTGCTTCTTCGATCCGTCGTTCCGTCCGGACTCGTACTTCTCGAGAGTGTCACCGAGGCCCGGGCACACCCGCTGGCCGGCGATCACCCAGCGGCAGTTCGAGGCGTGGCAGGCGGTCGGCGGCATCGGCATCGACTTCCAGGACGATCGCAACGCCGGTGAGGGCTGAGGCTCGACCTGCCGCAGGACCCGGAGTCAGGAGGTCCAAGGTCCTCGCCAGGACGTGACGGCAGACCCTGCAGTCCGGGCTCCTCGTCGGCGAGCCTCGAAGCCGGGCCCCGTTCCGAGGCGGGCCGCCGGTCGACAAGGAGAGCATGATGGTCAACGAACGCTGGTACGCCACCCACTTCAAGGAGCTGGCGTTCACGGAGTGCCTGCAGCTGCTGGGCTCCAGCCCCGGTGGTCGCGTGGCCTACTCCTCCGACGAGGGGCCGGTGGTCCTCCCCGTGAACCACGTGATGGACGGCGAGGACATCCTCTTCCGGACGTCCCCCCACACCGAGCTCGGACGGGCGATGCGGTCGGGGCACGTCGCCTTCGAGGTCGACGAGTTCGACGAGGTGAGCCGGACCGGTTGGAGCGTCCTCGTGCGCGGCGATGCCGAGTACGACGACTCCGACGTGCTCCTCCCGGAGGACCGACCGGGGCCCTGGGCCGCCGGGACACGCAACCTGGTCGTGCGGATCAGGCCGCGACTCGTGACCGGACGGCGACTGCTCGCGCGCTGAGGTCACCCAGGCAGGTCCACGTCCGCGCCGGGGGTCCGACCTGCTCCTTCGGCACCACCGTTGTCGAGGTGTCGCGGCGCGACGTGCTCATCGGTGGCCTTCCCTCAGACCGGGAGCAGCCTCCGACCCGAGATGGCGCGCCCGCTGATCCGGATGAGGAGCGGCCGGGACCCACCGGCCCAGGAGCGCGGCGCGTCGAGGAAGGCGGGCAGGTCGTAGGGGTCGACCCGCACGGCGGGCCCGCGCACGAGGACACTCCAGCCGCTCTCGTTGAAGGCATCGAACTCGTCGACCTGCAGGGCGAGCTCGCTCGAGCCGAGGTGGTGTGCGAGCTCCGTGGTGGGGGCGGTCCGCAGCAACACGTCCGTTCCGTCCAGGTGATAGTTCACCGGGACGACCACCGGCCCGGTCCGGGTCGAGTAGGCAACCCGTCCCACGCGGGAACCGCCGAGCAGCTCGAGGCACTCGTGTTGTGTGAGCTCGAGCAGGCGTCCCGGGAACCACGCCTCCTCCGGGTTCATCGGAGTCCTCCGCGCTCGAGGTCGACGCCGTGGTCCGGGACCACGACGACGGGACACTCCGAGTGGCACATGATCGCCCGAGAGGTCGACCCCAGCCGACGCCGACTGCGCGCGACCACGATCAGCTGGGCGTGACGCGCAGCCTGGAGCAGAGCGTCCGCCGCGGTCGTGCCACCGGAGCACAGGCTGGCCGTCACCCACGGATAGCGCTCCGTCCACGATGCCAACCTGCCCTCGACGGATTCCTTGGTCGCTTGCTCGTACAGCACTGTCGCCTCGGCGTCACAGGTCGTGACAGGGGGCACCTGCCACGCACACACGACGGTCAACGGCACCCCGAGCGCGTCGGCTCGGGCGAAGGCGAACTCCGTGGCAGCCGCTTCCGGACCATCCCCGTGACTCGCAGCGTCGGGGGAGAGTCCCAGCACCAGCGGGGCTGCCGCGAAGCGCGCCTGCATCCACGCCTCGGGAACCACCACGACCGGCACCGTTGACTGCTCGGCCAGCTGGGCGGAGACGCCACCGGCCAACGCTCGCGCCATCCGCCCCATGCCCCGGTGCCCGACCACCAACAGCTCCGCGTCCGCCGCGGCCGACAGCAGGGCGGGCACGACAGGTCCGAGCGTGGTCAGTGACATCACCTGCTGCAGGGTCAGCTGCCGGGCCAGGACGGAGAGGTCATGGGCGGGCCGGGCCGGGGACGGGGTCCTCTCCTCGTGCGCCGTCACCAGCTTCACCAGTCGACCGGTGGACTCCGCCTCCTGGACCGCCCAGACGACAGCTGAGGCCGATCGTCCGTCCGGACTGGCACCCACCACGACGCTGCCGTTCCTGCGTGGTTCCGCGTTGAGTTGCCGCGCGGTCAGTGCTTGTCGAACGTCCATGGTGGGCTCCTGGCTCGGTGCGCTTGGTCAGCTCCGACGATTCCGCAGGACCGTCCGGGCCGGGAGGGCCCGTGGTCCCGGGCCGAACGGTCCAAGGGCCCGGCGTCAGCCCATCACCGCCGTGGCGACCGCGAAGTAGATGAGCAGGGTCAGCAGGTCCTGGACCACGGTCGCAAGCGGTCCGCTGCCGAAGGCAGGGTCCACCCCGGATCGCGTCATCGACCAGGGCAGCGCGGCTGCGACCACGGTGGAGACGCCGCACGCGGCGAACAGGGCCACCGCAACCGCGATCGCAACCTCCGCATCTCCCATGGCGAGCCAGATGGCCGGCAGGCTCACCACGGCGAGCAGACCGCCGAGAACCGGGCCGGTCCGCGCCTCGAGCAGCACCGCGCGGCCCAGCGGGGCACCGACGGAGAAGCCACGCACCAGGAGCGCCTCGGTCTGGGTGCCCACCGCGTCCGCCAGGTAGACCACGCCAGGGATGAAGAACGCGAGCCGGACGTCCGCTGCGATCGGGCCCTCGAACAGACCAACCACCCACGCCGACACGGCCGCACCGAGCAGACCGAGCGACAACCAGGGAAGACGGTGCCAGAGACGGCGGGCGACCGGCTCCTCGATGGCCGAGCGGGCGGACTCCGTGGTGGCGAGATAGCCACCGAGCCGGGCGAAGTCGGTGTCGTGCGCATGCAGCAACGCCTCCACGAGGTGCGCCGGGGTAACCAGTCCGCGGAAGCGGCCGTCGTCGTCGACGACCGCCACACTCGTCTCGCCGTGGCGCACTGCCTTCCACGCGGCGTGCTCCGGGAGCACCTCTCCACCGATGACTGGGGGGTCGGCGTCCATCAGGGAACGGACGGGCGTGGTGCTCGCCTCCCGGACGAGGGTGCGCAGCGGAACCAGACCAACCAGGCGACGGGCTGACTGTGGCCCCTCGCACACGGCGATGTCGTCAACTGCTTCGAAGGAACTGCCCCGAAGACCGGTCAGGACATCATCGACGAGGTCGTCCGGGTGGCACACCGGCACCTCCCGGGCGATGAACGGCTCGAGCGGACCGTCAGTCAGGCCCTCCTCGGCGATCTCGGTGCGCAGGGCCTCCATGGCGCCTCCCTCCTGCCCGCCATCCTGGAGGTGGAGACCGGCTCTGCCTCAGGGCTTGACGAACCTGCCGCGGGGGTCCAAGGGATGTGGGGGAGCGGGACCTTGGTCACTGCCCGGGGCGTCAGGGCGCTCCTAGCCTGATCACATGGGCCGAACCGTGTCCGGACGTCCAGCAAGGAGCGACCGATGAACGAACCACGCGAGCTGTCACCCGAGAAGTGCCGTGAGCTCCTCGCTGCCGGCGTGGTCGGGCGAGTCGCCGTCTGCGCACCGGACGGGCCCCACATCGTGCCGGTCAACTACGTCCTGATCGACGACTCGATCATCTTCAGGACCGAGCCCTACACGCTCCTGGGCAGGTTGGCGGACGACGCCCGGCTCGGCTTCGAGGTCGACAACCTCGACCACGAGCGTCACCGCGGATGGAGTGTCCTGGCCATCGGTCCGGCCGAGTCGGTCGTGGACCCCGACGAGATCGCCTCGATGACCGCGATCCGTGATCCGCGCCCCTGGGCGGCAGGAGACCGTCGGCTGCACATCCGTCTGACGTGGACGTCCCTGACCGGACGACGACTGGGCCATTGGTCGCCGGACGACGAGACGCCGGTCCGCCGGGCACTGTGAGCGCCAGCGACAACACGGGTGCGCCACCGCGGGCGTACGGTGTGCTCCTCCTCGTGCTCGCAACCGGCCTCTTCGCCAATGCGGTGCTGGGCCCGCTCGCTCTACGCGTGTTGACCTACCCGGTCACCGAGACCGTGACGAACCAGCTGATCGGGATGGAGCTGGTCACGATCCTGCTGGTCGTTCCATGGACGGTCTGGGCGGCGGTGGGTGCCCTGCGAGGATCCCGTCTCTCCCCACTCCTCGGGTTCGCTCCGTCGGCGTACGCGGCGTACATGCTGGTCCAGTACGTGCTCGGGCCGGAGTACGCGCACTACTCCGTCGCCGTCCTGGCGCACCTGGCTGGGTTCGTCCTCGCCGCCGCCTTGGCCTGGTGGTCCTGGCACCTGTCCGTCCACGCGGTCCTCCCGCAGCGCACCGCTGCGCGGGACAGGTTGGCCGGAGTGCTGCTCCTGTGCGTGGCAGCGATGGTGGCGCTGCGCTACACCGGAGCCTTGGCGGGCTCGGTCACCGAGGCCTCGCTCCCAGCGGAATTCATGGAGGAGCGCACCTTCTTCTGGTCGATCCTCCTGCTCGACCTCGGCGTCGTCGTCCCGCTCACGGTCGCTTCAGCGATCGCCCTGCTCAGGGGAGCAGCGGTCGGCTCGCGCGCGCTCCACGCAGTGGTCGGCTGGTTCGCGCTGGTGCCGCCGTCGGTGGCAGCGATGGCCCTGGTCATGGTGCTGAAGGGTGACGAGAACGCCTCGCTGCCGACAACCCTGTTGCTGGGTGTCGTGTCGGTCGCCCTCGGCGCTGTTGCCTGGCGCATGTTCCTGGCCGCTCGCCACCTGCCGGCCTCGCAGCCCGAGGCTGACGACCTGACGACAGCGGCCTGAGGACGACACCGCGAGCGACCGTCACCAACTCAACCGTCACCAGCTCAACCGTCACCAGGTCAACCGTCACCAGGTGAGCACGTCCTCCAAGGGACGTCGCGGTGTGCGGGGGAGCAGCCCCCTGCCGATGGCCTGCCAGCCGACACGCACCAGCATGTGGGGGGCGCCGAGACCATGCAGCACGTCGGAACGCAGGCGCTCACGCGTCTCCTCCACCTCGATGGCTTGGCTGAGCGGAACCACGGAGAGTCCACCGGCGGTGGCCTGCAGCCACAGGGCACTCAGTCCCTCGCCGGTGCGCAGCCACGCGAGCACGTCGTCGGAGCCGCCTCGCAGGAGCAGGAGGCCGTCAGTGGCCTCGAGCTCTCGGTCGGGCTCGGTGAGGAGACCACCACCGAAGCGGGTGCGCCGGTGGGTCTCGGTGGGAAGATCCGCGGGGATGACCACGTCGGGCACACCGTCGCGGGCGCTCCGGTTCACCCAACCCTTCTGCTCCTCGGCCACCCCGGGATCAGCCGCCTGACGGTCGAACGCACGGCCCACCAGGAGCTCGGTCCGCACCCGCTTGCCCGGCTCGTGGACGACGACCGCATCGGCGCCCCACTCCGCAGCAACCTCGGCGAGATGGTCGAGTCTCTCCTTGGGTACCGGCCACGACGTGAACCTGCGCCGATCGGTGTGACGGTCCCGGATCGATTGCAGCAGGTCGATCGCATCCGGTGCCGGAGCCGCGGCGGTGAGCCCGATGACGGCCAGCAGCGTCGAGTCCTCACCTTCGGGGAGGCGGTCGACCGTGGCCGTCCAACCGAGGGCACCGGCCGCGACCTGTGCATGGTGCAGGGCAGCACCACAGCTGATCGCCAAGTCCCTCCCGCTCGGGTCTGCATGGGCCAGCTGGCGCCGGGTGTCACTGTGCAGCGCAATCGAATCACCGTCGACGTGCCACGACCAGGGCTGGGTGTTGTGCACGCTGGGAGCCATGCAGGCGTAGGTGACGATCTCCTGCAGTGCGCGTCTCGGACGGCTCATCGTGCGGACGGTTGGATCGGCAGTCATGTCAGTGCTCCTTCGGGTCTGGCACCCACCATCCGTCGAGGTGCGCGCCGGCCACAGGGCCGTAGGTCCCGCCGTTGGTCCCGGTTGCCGTGGGGCGGTACGAGCCTTGAGTGGCGGGCTCGGAGTGGCGGGGTGTGTGGTGGGCGAGGTCGACACGCCGGAGCCACCCGGGGCTGCGGGGCTCCGGGTGGCTTCGGACGCGCTGGCTAACGCAGGGCTGGGTTCTCCTCCACGACGCGGAGTCGTGCCCATGCCTTGCCGAGACCCCACGTGTCGCCGGCGTGCAGAGCAGCCAGCACCACGAGGGTCGCCGCGCCGAGCAGGTGGTCGTCGAGCACGGGGTTGTTCTCCGGCGGGAGGTAGACAGACCACATGAGGATGTAGAGCACCGCACCGGTCGCCGCGGCCAAGCGCATCCCGATGCCGAGGGTCAGTGCTGCGCCGATGCCGAGCAGGCCGAGCATGAAGAGCCAGTCGGCCCATGCGGCGCCGGCGATGTCGTTGTAGAAGCCCTGCAGGGGACCGTCAGCGCCGAACTTGAGGAACCCCTCCGTGGGACTCCCACCATGGATCCAGGCGGCGTCGCCGAAGCGGTCCAGGGTGCCGGCCTGGTCGTAGCCGGTGTGGAACCCAAGGGCCAGCAGCTTGTCGAAGAACGCCCAGAGGAACGTCAGCCCGAAGCCGATCCGGAGGACCGCCAGAGCGCGTCGTGCGAACACGTTCTTCTCACTGGGCACCGGGGCCGCTTCTGTCCGATCCTGGTCGTGACGGTGCAGCGTTGTCATGACTGACCCTCCCTCTCCTTGTCGATGGGTCTGGTTGTTGCCTCCAGCCTCCCGACGACACGCTCACGGGTGTAGGGCCCAGGGTCAGCAGGGCTCGGGCCGATGGTCCCGGACCTGACGCTCCTTGGGCCCTGTGTCCGACCGCCCACTCGACATACGTTCGACGCGCCCGTACCGATCGGTGGGGCACGCGCCGGGGCTGCGGCCCCCGAGGAGGATGCAGTGCGACTGGACATGCGACCACCCACCCCCGAGAGCTCGGCCCGTGCACGGGTGGTGCCGGGGCCGGCCCCGGCAGACGTGCTGCTGACCGACGGCTCGGTGGCCACGATCCGCGTCGCGACGCCCGACGACCTGGAGCCGCTCCACGCCCTCCACGCCGGTGTCAGCGATGACAACCTCCGTCTGCGGTTCTTCAGCTCCAGTCGTGCTGGGGCCAAGGCCTATGTGGAGCACCTCGGCACCTGCACCGACACCTTGACCCTGGTCGTCGAGCGTGCGGGGTCTTTGGTAGCGGTCGGCACCGCGGAGCCCACGGGTCCGGAGGTCGCCGAGGTGGCCTTCCTCGTCGACGATGCCCAGCACGGACTCGGCCTGGGCAGCCTCCTGCTCGAGCACCTCGCTGCGGCCGGCCGAGCGCTGGGGATCCGCCGGTTCGTTGCCGAGGTCCTCGTGGAGAACCACGGCATGCTGCGGGTCTTCACCGACGCCGGGTTCGCCGTCGAACGACAGGTCTCCCATGGTGAGGTCCACGTCGAGATGGACACCGTGAACTCCGCGGGCGCCCTGGCTGCCGCCGACGAGAGGGAGCGACAGTCCGAGGTGTGTTCGCTGCGGCCCCTGCTCCACCCCCGCAGTGTCGCGGTGGCGGGAGTCCGGCGGGACGGCACCGGAATCGGAGCGACCATCCTGCACTCGGTGATCGAGGGAGGATTCACGGGTGAGGTCTACGCCGTCCACCCCACCGCCACCCAGATCGGCGGGGTGACGGCCCGTCCCCTGCTGACGGCGCTCCCCGAGGTGGTGGACCTCGTCGTCGTGGCGGTCCCTGCCGAGCGGGTGCTGGCGACCCTCGAGGATGCCACTGAGGCCGGGGTGCGCGCGGCCGTCATCGTGTCCTCCGGCTTCCAGGAGCTCGGCGCGGACGGCACCAGGATGCAGCGCGAGATCCTGGCCCTGGCCAGGGCGCGGAACATCCGCGTCGTGGGCCCCAACTGCCTCGGCCTGATGATCAACGACCCCGACATCTCCCTCGATGCGACGTTCAGCGGCTCGGTGCCTCCGCCCGGAGGCCTTGCCGTGGCCTCACAGTCAGGTGGCGTGGGCATCGTGCTCAGTGACCTGGCCAGGGAGCTCGGGCTCGGAGTGGGGGTCTTCGTCTCCCTCGGCAACAAGGCCGACGTGTCCAGCAACGACCTGCTCGCCGCCTGGCAGGAGGACCCACGGGTGACCGGGGCCGCGCTCTACCTGGAGTCGTTCGGCAATGCTCCCAAGTTCGCGCGGTTCGCGCGCCGCTTCGCCGAGCGCAAGCCCCTGCTCGCGGTCGTCGGCGGCCGGTCCGTCGGTGGCCAGCGGGCCGGCGCATCCCACACGGCCGCCGCCGCCTCGTCGTCCGTCGGCGTGGACGCGTTGTTCGCCCAAGCAGGCGTGATCGCATGCAACGACGCCGAGGAGCTGGCCGAGACCGCGCTGCTCCTCGGCGAACAGCCGCTCCCGGCCGGCAACCGCATCGCGATCCTCAGCAATGCCGGTGGGATGGGCGTGCTTGCCGCGGACGGCGCCGACAGCTGTGGGCTGCACGTGCCCGAGCTCTCGGACTCGCTGCGCGAGCGCATCGCCGACCTTGTCCCAGGAACCACCGGAACGGGCAACCCGATCGACGCCGGGGCGGGAGCCGGCCCCGCGCGACTCGCAGCCATCTGCTCGCTGCTGATGGCGTCCGACGAGGTGGACGCCGTGGTCGTGGTCATCGTCGCCACCGGTGTCAGCGATCCAACGGACACGCTCGACAGCCTCGCCGGGGCCGTCCACGAGGGCAAACCGCTGGTGCTGGTCCCGATGGGTGGACTCGAGGTCGCCCATGGCGACCTCCCCGGGGTGACCACGTTCCGCAGCGTGCGCGCCGCCGTGCGGTCGCTGGGCCGGGCAGCTCGCTACGCCGCGTGGCGCGCCCAGCCGGTCGACGCCCCCGCCCCGGTGTTGCGGGACCGGGCGGAGCGCGCCCGCCGAGGTGCCAGCACCCTGCTCGAGACCCGAGGTCAGGAGACCGGCTGGCTCGATGTCGAGGACGTGGTGGCACTGCTGGGCGACTACGGCCTCGCTCCCACCGGAGAAGTCGTCACCGGCCCCGATGCCGCTGTCGCTGTCGCGGAGGCACTCGGGTGTCCCGTGGCGGTGAAGGTCGCCGATCGAGGCGTCGTGCACAAGACCGATCGCGGCTTGGTACGCGTCGGGCTGACATCGGCACACGAGGTGCGAGAGGCTGCGCGGGGGTTCGCGACAGAGCTCGGTCGTCGGGACGCGTCCGTGCTCGTCCAGCCCATGGAGAGCGGGGTGGAGATGGCGCTGGGCGTGATCCACGACCCGGTGTTCGGGGCGTTGGTCATGGTCGGTGCCGGCGGCGTGGCCACTGACCTGTGGGACGACCGCGTGTTCCTGCTGCCGCCGGTCACGGCCGGAGATGCCGCTCGCGCGCTGCGCACGCTGCGCGTCTGGCCACTGCTCGAGGGCTTCCGTGGCGCGCCCCGGGCCGACGTACCTGCCCTCGAGGCGGCGCTCGTGCGACTCGGACAGCTGGCCGAAGACGTGCCGCAGCTGGCCGAGATCGACCTCAACCCGGTGCTGGCCGGTCCGCGGGGTTGCGCGTTCGTCGACGTGAAGGTCCGCCTGGACGAGCCAGTCGCCCTCGATGCCGGCGTGCCGCGGCGGCTGCGACGCGGCCTGTGACCGGGCGGGACCAAGGTCCCCGTGCGTCGGGGTCCGAAGGCACCCGCACGGTCCCTGGGTCCGTCGTACAGTGGCGGAGTGACCGAACAGAACGTGCCCACCACGCCAGACCCGATCAAGGTCTACCTGCTCGACGACCACGAGATCGTGCGTCGTGGGATCCGTGAGCTACTGGAGAGCGAGGGCGACATCGTGGTCGTCGGCGAGTCCGGTCTCGCCCAAGAGGCCTCTCGCCGGATCCCCGCGCTGCGGCCGGACGTCGCCATCCTCGACGGTCGACTTCCCGACGGGTCCGGCATCGACGTCTGCCGCGAGGTCCGTTCGCGTGACTCGAGCATCGCAGCACTGATCCTGACGTCGTACGACGACGATGACGCGCTCTTCTCGGCGATCATGGCGGGAGCGGCCGGCTACGTCCTCAAGCAGGTGCACGGAAACGACCTGGTCGACACGGTGCGTCGGGTGGCCGCGGGCCAGTCGATGCTCGACCCGGCCGTGACGGCGCAGGTGCTGGAGAGGCTGCGCACCGGCCCGCGCACCGACCCCTCACTCGAGCACCTGACCCAGCAGGAACAGAAGATCCTGGGGCTGATCGGTGAGGGGATGACCAACCGGCAGATCGCCGGCGCCATGTTCCTCGCCGAGAAGACGGTCAAGAACTACGTGTCCTCACTCCTGGCGAAGCTGTCGCTCCAGAGCCGCACCCAAGCAGCGATCTTCGCGACAAAGCACCTGAAGTCCTGACAGACTGGAGCACGCGCTGACCGCGTTCACGTCGGAGGGCAATCTTGCACGGAGACAGCTTGGGTGACCAGCCATCGCCCGACCGGCAGTCGCACCACGGTGGAAGCACCGGGAGATCGCCGCTGGCGGAGACCAGCTTCGACGACCTGCTGCGCGAGGTGGTCGAGCGCGCGCACAGTGCGCTCGACGAGCAGTCGCGCTGGAAGCTGCTCCTCGACGCCGTCGTCACGATGGGTGCTGACCTGGACCTCGACACCCTCCTCGGGCGGATCGTCGAGATCGCCAGCGACCTCGCGGGCGCCCGCTTCGCGGCACTGGGGGTGCTCGACACGGGCCCGGGGCGCAGGCTCCGCACGTTCATCACGCACGGTCTCACCCCTGAGCAGCACGAACGCATCGGAGACCTGCCCACCGGTCACGGCATCCTCGGGCTGATCATCGACCGGCCCGAGCCCCTGCGGCTGCACGACCTGACCCAGCACCCGGAGTCCTACGGGTTCCCGGCCGACCACCCTCCGATGAAGTCCTTTCTCGGGGTCCCGGTGCGCACCCGCGGCAAGGTCTTCGGCAATCTCTACCTCAGTGAGAAGCGGAGCGACGAAGACTTCACGGAGCAGGACGAGGCGATCGTCGTGGCCCTGGCAGCGGCGGCCGGCGTGGCGATCGAGAACGCCCGACTGCACGAGGAGGCCGCCCGCCGCGAGCGTTGGTTGGCGGCCACGGCCGAGATCGCGTCGTTGCTCTCCGGAGCTGGCGCCGATGCTCTCCAGTCGGTGGCCGACCGAGCCCGAGAGGTGGCCGAGGCAGACGTCGCGTGGGTGGTCGTCGGCGACCGCGCCGAGCGCCTCACTCTCGAGGTCGTCTCCGGTGTGCCCCATGACCCGCAGGCGGGGGAGTCCGTGTCGTTCGACAACTCGCTGGCCAGCGCCGTGGTGCGTAGCGGCACACCGCTCTCCACCGAGGACCTGGCCAGCGATGACCGGGCGGTGAACGTGGGCGCACAGCTCGGCTGGCCGCAGCTGGGGCCGGTGGTCGTCGTGCCGATGAGCACCTCGCAGGGCATCATCGGGACCCTGGCCTTGGGCTGGTTCCCCGCCAACGTGCAGGGCTACCACGAGCTCAACACCGCGCTCCCGGCGAGCTTTGCCGAGCAGGCCGCCCTCGCGATCGCGATCACCCGGGCACGGGAGGACCAGCAGAGACTGACCCTGTTCGAGGACCGTGACCGCATCGCACGCGACCTCCACGACCTCGTGATCCAACGTCTCTTCGCGGTCGGGTTGGGCCTGCAGAGCCTGAGCCGCCTCATCGACAGCGACGACGTCGCCACCAGGCTCAGCACCGCGGTCGACGATCTGGACGGCACGATCAAGGACATCAGACGGACCATCTTCGCCCTCGGCGCGATGGACGAGTCCACCGACATCCAGGCGGAGGTGGTGCGCATGGTGGAGCGCTCGAGCGACACCCTCGGGTTCCGCCCGTCCCTGGTCCTCGAGGGTCCCGTCCGGACCCGGATCGGGGCCCGTGTGGCACCGGACCTCCTGGCCGTGCTCGGCGAGGCGCTGTCCAACGCCGCGCGCCACGCCGCGGCGAGTGCGGTCGAGGTGCGACTGGCGGTCGGTGACGAGATCAGGCTCCGGGTGGCTGACAACGGTCGCGGGCTACCAGAGGGCGTCGCGGAGAGCGGACTGCTGAACATGAGGCAGCGCGCGGAGCGCCTGGGCGGGCGGTGTGTGGTGACCGCCCCGCCCGAGGGAGGAACCGTCCTGGAGTGGACCGTCCCCCCCGACTGATCGGCGTGAGTCGCCTGGGGGTCAGCCGGTGGCCGCGATCACCGGGGTGAGCGCCTCTCGCCTGGTGGCGTCGACCGTGCACGAGAAGTGGACCCTTGACCCGGACAGCTCGGGACCTTCGACACGGTCGCGTCCGCCCGGTGCTTGAGAGCGTGGAACCGTGCAGACAACAACGAGACCTCCAACCGATCCGGGCGCCGTCACGCACGACGCCCCACGTAGCGACGTCACCAGGTCGCCCGGACTGATGCTGGCCGTCGCCACCCTCGGCTTCGCGGTCAACTTCTGGGCCTGGGCGCTGCTCAGCCCCCTCGGCCCGCTCTTCCGGCAGCAGGGAGTGCTCGGCACACTCAGCGAAGCCGACGTCGCCCTGCTGGTCGCGGTGCCGGTGGTCGTCGGATCACTGGGGCGCATCGTCGTGGGTGCACTCACCGACCGCTTCGGCGGGCGACTGATGTTCCCCCTGGTCTCGGCGGCGACCATCCTTCCGGTGCTCTTCATCGGATTCTTAGCCCAGACCTCCTACGCCGCACTCCTCGTCGGGGGCTTCTTCCTCGGTGTCGGAGGCACCGCCTTCGCCGTGGGGGTGCCCTTCGTGAACGCGTGGTTCCCTCCGGAGCGACGGGGCCTGGCCGTGGGTGTCTTCGGCGCGGGAATGGGCGGCACCGCGATCAGCGCGCTGACCACCGTGAAGCTCTACACGCACGTGGGCGACCGTGCACCGTTCCTGATCACGGCCGCCGTGCTGGCGGTGTACGCCGTGGTGGCTTGGCTGGTGCTGCGTGACGCGCCCGGTCGCACCGTGCCGTCCACGCCGCTCGTGCAACGCCTCTCGGCGAACGCGCGACTTCCCATCACCTGGCAGGCCAGCGTCCTCTACGCCGTGGCGTTCGGCGGCTACGTCGCCTTCTCGGTCTACCTGCCCTCCTACCTCAAGGTCGCCTACGAGCTGACGCCCGCGGACGCCGCGAACAGGATGGCCGGTTTCGTCGTCGTCGCAGTCCTCATGCGGCCGATCGGTGGCTGGCTCTCGGACAGGTTCGGCGCGATCCCGGTGCTCGCCGCCGGGTTCGGCGTGGTCGTGGTGGGCGCCGGCATCACCGCCACCCAACCGATCCTGGAACACGTCGGAACGGTCTCCTTCCTGACCATGGCGGCCGCTCTCGGGGCCGGCAGCGGCGCAACGTTCGCCCTGGTCGCACGAGTCACCGAGTCGTCCCGGGTCGGTGGCGTGACGGGCCTGGTGGGCGCCGCCGGCGGGCTCGGCGGATTCCTCCCGCCGCTGATCATGGGCTACATCTATGGACGCACCGACTCCTACGCGATCGGCCTGTGGATGTTGTCCGCGACCGCTGCCGTGACCCTCCTGCTGACGATCACCGTGGTGGCGCGCACGGCACGCCTGCACGACACCAGCGCCGCCTGAAGGAGCCTGCTCACGTGTGTGAACACTGCGGATGCCGAGGCGTGGAGCCGATCGCGAAGCTCATGGACGAACACTTCGAGATGCTCGACCTGTCGGGGGACATCAGGCACTGCTTGGTCTCGGGGGACCACAGGCGCGCGGCACGTCTGCTCGACGTGCTCGGCGATCGGCTCGCCCCGCACGCGCGCCGCGAGGAGCGCGGCATCTTCGCTGCGCTGAGGGAGAAGGACGAGTTCGTCGAGGAGCTGCGTGGGTTGGAGGAGGAGCACGCGGCCTTCGACGAGATCCTCGCCGGCCTCGACCCGGGCACCACCGACTTTCCCGGCCGGGTGCTCGCGTTGCTGGACGACCTCTCGCTGCACATCGACCGCGAGAACTTGGGGATCTTCCCGATCGCGGTGGTCACGCTCGGCGCCTCGGGGTGGGACCTGGTGGCCGAGGCCGGCGAAGAAGGGGCAGTAGGTGTGTCCCAGGCACACCGTGGGTGATCTCGTGAGGCGAACCTCCACGGAGCGCAACCGCGTCGTGGACCTCGTGCTGCTGCTCAGCCGGGGCCGTGAAATGAAGAAAAGGCCCCGTGGAGCCGGGGCCTTTCCAGTGTCCGAGGGGGGACTTGAACCCCCACGCCCTAATACGGGCACTAGCACCTCAAGCTAGCGCGTCTGCCAATTCCGCCACCCGGACGAGTGCTGGAGAACTGTAGCAAGAGACCCCGGAAAAACTCACATCGGCCCCATTGGCAACTGGTGCAAGGATGGGGGCATGTCTGAAGTCGCTGGTCAGCGGACCAACAGCAAGGGCTATGACCCCTCCACCGAAGTCGTCGAGCTGTGTCGAGACCTGATCCGGATCGACACCTCGAACTACGGCGACGAAGAGGGTCCGGGGGAGCGCAAGGCCGCCGAGCTCGTCGCCGGGCTGCTCGACGAGGTGGGCATCTCGAGCAACCTCTACGAGTCCGAGCCGGGGCGCACGTCGCTCATCGCCCGCTGGGGGGACGGCCCCGGTGAGCCGCTGTTGCTGCACGGACACCTGGACGTCGTACCAGCCGCCGCCGAGGACTGGCAGGTGGACCCGTTCGCCGGTGAGATCAAGGACGGTTACCTCTGGGGGCGCGGCACCGTCGACATGAAGGACTTCGACGCGATGGTGCTGTCCACCATCCGGGCGCGGGCGCGCGCGGGTGCAGAGCCGAACCGTCCCTTGGTGCTGTGCTTCACCGCCGACGAGGAGGCCGGTGGGCACAAGGGAGCGGAATTCCTGATCGACCGTCACGCCGACGAGCTGGCCGACTGCACCGAGGCGATCGGCGAGGTCGGCGGCTTCACCACGACCGTGCGCGGCAAGCGCATCTATCTCGTCGAGGCCGCCGAGAAGGGGATGGCCTGGATGAAGCTGACCGCCCGTGGCTCGGCCGGCCACGGCTCGATGATCAACCACGACAACGCCGTCACCGAGCTGGCCGGTGCAGTGGCTCGCATCGGCTCCCACGACTGGCCGGTGCGACTCACCCCCTCGATGGAGGTCCTGCTGGCTTCCGTGGCCCAGATCGCGGGCACCGAGGCGACGCCCGAGAACGCCGGCGCCCTGGTCGAGGAGTTCGAGAGCTCGGCGCGGATGTTGGGCGCCGTCATCCGCAACACGACCAACCCCACCATGTTGCAGGCCGGCTACAAGGTGAACGTGATCCCGACGGAGGCGGCCGCCTACGTCGACGGTCGGTTCCTTCCCGGCTACGAGGACGAGTTCTTCGCCACCCTGGCCGAGCTGTGCGGCGAGAACGTCACCTGGGAGTTCGTCTCCAAGCAGCAGCCGTGGGACTCGCCCTACGAGGGAAGGATCGTGGACGCGATGAACCAGTCGATCCTGGCCGAGGACCCGGACGGCATCGTGGCGCCGTACCTCATGTCGGGTGGCACCGACGCCAAGCACTTCCGCAAGCTCGGCATGCAGTCCTACGGCTTCGCGCCGCTGAAGCTCCCCCCGGACCTCGACTTCGGCTCGCTGTTCCACGGCGTGGACGAGCGCGTGCCCGTCGACGCGCTCGAGTTCGGCGCCCGGGTCTTCGACCGGTTCCTCGACCTCGCCTAGCGTCGAACGGGCAACTCTTGCTGCGCGAACGGGCAATTCTTGCTGCGCGAACGGGCGATTCTTGACGGCCGAGCAGACAGTTCTTGACGGCCCGGACCTCAGACGTAGTAGAAATCCGGCCGCGGCTGGCGGATGATCTTGCGGCGCAGTCGGATCCGGCGTACGCCGTCAGCGTGGATGCGGACGCTGCGCAGCTCCCACCCGCCGACCTCGGCCCGCTCGACGAGAAGTCGGGTGACGGCGCTGCGGCTCAAGTCGCGCGGCAGGGTGAACTGGTCGTACTCCCACTCGACGTTCTTCCTGAACGCCTGCCGCGCGACAGCCATGGTCAGTCTCCTCCGGACACGTCGTCGAGGGCCTCGACGATCTCGGTGGGCAGGGTGAGCTCGTCGATCCCGAGCGCGGCCTTCAGCTGTGCCGAGGTACGCGCACCGACGATGGGCGCGGTGACTCCGGGCCGGTCCCGGACCCAGACCAGGGCCACCTCGAGGGGCGACCAGTCCAAGCCCTCCGCGGCTCGTACGACGGCCTCGACCACGCGCGTGGACGGCTCCCCGAGGTAGTTGCCCACGAAGTTCGCGAAGTGCGGCGAGGCCGCCCGCGAGTCCGCCGGAGTGCCGTGCCGGTACTTCCCGGTGAGCACGCCGCGGCCCAGCGGCGACCAGGGAAGGACACCGAGACCCATGGCCTGGGCAGCTTCGATGACCTCGTGCTCCGCGCTGCGGTTGAGCAGGGAGTACTCGACCTGGGTGGAGGCCAGGGTGGCGCGGCCCGGGACCGCGCGCTGCCAGGTGGCGGCCTGGGCGGTCTGCCAGCCGCTGTAGTTGGAGACCCCGACGTAGGCCGCCCGGCCGGTGCTCACCGCGTAGTCCAGGGCGCCGAGCGTCTCCTCGAGGGGTGTCCCGTCGACCCAGGTGTGCACCTGCCAGAGGTCGACGTGGTCGACACCGAGGCGCCGCAGGGACTGGTCGAGGGTGGTGATCAGGTGGCCGCGGGAGACGTTGGTCTCCCGTTCCCCGCGGCGGCGTGAGATGCCGGCCTTGGTGGCCAGCACGACGTCGTCACGCGGAACGATGTCTCCGAGCAGACGCCCGATCAGCTCCTCGGAGGCACCGTCGCCGTAGCCCGCCGCGGTGTCCAGGAAGGTCCCGCCGGCGTCCGTGAAGGCGATGAACTGGTCTCGCGCCTCGTGCTCATCGGTGTCGCGCCCCCAGGTGAGAGTGCCCAGCCCGAGCCGCGAGACCTTGAGGCCGGTCGATCCCAGGGTGCGTTGCTGCATGGGCGCAACGGTAGCCAGTCAGGCGCGCAGCGACCCTCAGGCTCGCCGAATGCGGACGTCGTTCGCCGCGTCCTCAGGTGCGAACCGTAGGCTGCGCGACGTGCTGGACTTCTTCAAAGCCATCGTTCTCGGCCTCATCCAGGGCCTGACCGAGTTCCTGCCGATCTCGAGCAGCGCCCACCTGCGGATCTTCCCCGAGTTCTTCGGGTGGTCCGACCCGGGTGCGGCGTTCACTGCGGTGATCCAGATCGGCACCGAGCTGGCCGTGCTGATCTACTTCCGCAAGGACATCTGGCGAATCGCCTCGATGTGGCTCAAGTCCCTCGTCAAGCCGGAGTTCCGTGGCCACGTCGACGCCCGCATGGGGTGGTACGTGATCATCGGCTCCGTCCCGATCGTGATCCTCGGCATCCTCCTCAAGGACCTGATCGAGCGCGACTTCCGCAACCTGTGGGTCGTCGGCACCACGTTGATCGTCCTCGGTGTCGTGCTCGGGATCGCCGACCGGGTCAGCTCCGGGGACCGGGCCATCAAGCAGATGAACCTGAAGCACGCCGGGCTGCTGGGTGTCGCCCAGGCCTGTGCACTGATCCCGGGCGTCTCCCGCTCGGGCGCGACCATCTCGATGGGGCGATTCCTCGGCTACGACCGCGAGGCGGCCACCAGGTTCGCCTTCCTGCTGGCAATTCCCGCGGTCGTCGGCGCCGGGTTGTTCGAGCTGAAGGAGATCCCGCACGGGGAGAACTCCTACGGCTGGGGTCCCACGATCACCGCGACCGTGGTGTCGTTCGTCGTCGGCTACGCGGCCATCGCCTGGTTGTTGCGCTACGTCTCCACGAAGTCCTACCTGCCGTTCGTGATCTACCGCATCGGTCTCGGCGCGCTGGTGCTCGGCCTGCTCGCCGGCGGCGTCATCGCCGCCTGAGGTGCGGCAGACCCGACGCGTTCGGCCTGCGCAGCTGAGCGTGGCTTCCCGACCGAGGCGAGTCCAGGAGCAGCGCGTTCATTTCGGCAGGAAGTTCATTGCCTGGCGTCTGTCGTCCAGCCTGCGGCCTGCGCAGCTGAGTCCGAACTTCCTGTTCAAATGAACGGTCGGCTTCCCTTCAGAGCCAGCCGGACCGCTTGAAGAACACGAAGACCAGCAACGAGCTCAGCGCCATCAGCACCAGGGCGAAGGGATACCCGAACGCCCAGTGCAGCTCCGGCATGTGGTCGAAGTTCATGCCGTAGATGGCCGCCACCAGCGTGGGTGCAGCCACCAGCCCGACACCGGCCGAGATCTTGCGCATGTCCTCGTTCTGCTGGACGGAGATGCGTGCCTGCTGCGCCTCGAACGCCGAAGACAGCAACGAGTCGAGGTTGTCCACGGTCTCCGCGACCCGGCTGAGGTGGTCACCCACGTCCCGGAAGTAGGGCGCCGCCTCGGGCGACATGCCCGGCACGGTGCCGGCGGCCGCCCGCCGGATCGGGTCACGCAGTGGCAGGACGGCCCGGCGCACCTCGGCCAGCTCACGCTTGAGCACGTAGATGCGCGGCGAGTCGTCGGTGCGCTCGGGAGCGAACACCGAGGCCTCCACCTCGTCCACGTCCTCCTCGAGGCTGGCCCCGACACTCTCGTAGGCGTCGACGACCCGGTCGCACACCGCGTAGACCACCGCGGTCGGGCCGTGCACCAGCAGTTCCTTCCTGCCCTCGAGGTATCCCCGGGACGAGTGCAGCTCCGACCCCGCACCGTGGCGGACGGTGACCACGAAGTCGGGCCCCACGAAGATGTTGATCTCCCCGGTCTCGACCGCGTCCTCCTCGTCGACGTACCAGAGTGTCTTGAGCACCAGGAACAGCGAGTCGTCGTACTTCTCCAGCTTGGGACGCTGGTGGGCGTTGACCGCGTCCTCCACGGCCAGCGGGTGCAGGCCGAACACGTCGGCGACCGCGGTCAGCTCCGCCTCGCTCGGTTCCACCAGACCCACCCACACGAAGCTGTCGGGCGTGTCGCAGCGGGACCGCACGGTCTTGAGGTCGGCGATGTCCGCCTCGAGGGGGACGCGTACGCCGTTGCGGTAGAGCGCGTTGTCGACGATCACGGGTGTGAGGCTACGCCCGATACGCTCGCAGGCATGGCAACGGTGATCCTTGTCCGACACGGGCGCAGCTCGGCGAACACCAGCGGTGTGCTGGCGGGCCGCACGGGCGGCGTACGCCTCGACGAGACCGGTGCCGAGCAGGCCCTGCGCGCCGCGACCAGGCTGGCGCACGTCCCGCTCGCGGCCGTGGTCTCCAGTCCGTTGGAGCGTTGTCGCCAGACCGCTCGACGCATCACCGACGCGCAGCCCTCGGGTCTCCGGCTCCGCACCGATCGCGGGATCGTCGAGTGCGACTACGGCGAGTGGACCGGGCGACCGATCAAGGAGCTGGCCAAGGAGAAGCTGTGGGGAGCCGTGCAGCAGCAGCCCTCCGCCGCGGCGTTCCCCGGGGGCGAGTCGCTGCTGGCGATGCAGGCGCGCTCGGTGGCCGCCGTACGACGCCTCGATGCCGAGGTCGCTTCCGAGCACGGTGACGACGCGGTGTGGGCCGCGGTCAGCCACGGCGACATCATCAAGTCGGTCCTGGCCGATGCACTGGGCATGCACCTCGACCTGTTCCAACGCATCCACGTCGACCCCGCGTCGATCTCGATCGTGCGCTTCACCTCGACCCGGCCGTTCGTGCTCGGCACCAACACCCATGACGGAGACCTGGCCTGGCTGGCGCCGACCAGGAAGAAGCGATCCCGTCGCAGGACCGACGCGGTCGTCGGCGGCGGCGCCGGGCCGGAATAGGGTTGCTGCCATGGCACCCGTGATCCACGAGTTCGACCCGCCCGACCGCTTCGTTGCCGGGACCGTCGGCGAGCCCGGCGACCGAACGTTCTTCCTGCAGGCCCGCCAGGGAGGGCGCCTGGTCAGCGTGTCGCTGGAGAAGCAACAGGTGGCGGTGCTGGCCGAGCGCATCGACGACTTGCTCGACGAGCTGATGAACAACGCCGAGACCGAGAGCGTCATCCCTGCGGTGGCTCCCCTGGACCTCGATGACGCCGGCCCCCTCGAGCAACCGATCGAGGAGGAGTTCCGGGCGGGCACCATGACGCTGTCATGGGAGAGCGACGTCGAACGCATCGTGATCGAGGTGTTCCCGTTCAACGAGGCCGCGGTGGTCACCCCGGACCAGGTCGACGAGGACTTCACCGAGCCGGAGCCCGACGAGGTCTTCCTGGTCCGCATCAGCGCCGGTGCGGCGCGAGCGTTCGTGAAGCGCTCGGCGCAGGTCATCGATGCCGGCCGCCCCTCCTGCCCGTTCTGCGGTGGGCCGATCGACCCCGACGGCCACCTCTGCGTGCGCGCCAACGGCTTCCGGCGACGGAACCCGTGACCCAGTCCACGGCGGAGCCGTCCAGCACCAGCGAGCCGGTGCCGGCCAGTGCCATCTCCACGGGCGACATCGAGCTCCTCGGCCGGGTCATGCCCGCCTCCAACGCCACGTTCGTCGGACTGGTCAACGGCATCCAGGTCGTCTACAAGCCGGTCGCCGGAGAGCGCCCGCTGTGGGACTTCCCCGAGGGGAACCTCGCCCAGCGTGAGGTGGCGGCGTACGCCGTCTCCGAGGCCCTGGGCTGGAACGTCGTGCCCACCACCGTCCTGCGCGACGGGCCGCACGGACCCGGCATGGTGCAGGCCTGGGCCGAGCCCGACGTCGACGTGGCACCGGTCGACATCGTGCCCGAGGGCACCCTGCCTCCCGGCTACCTGCACGTCTTCGACGCCGTCGGCCCGGACGACGAACCCGTCGCCCTCGTCCACGAGGACTCACTGCCACTGCGCCGGATGGCGGTGTTCGATGTGATCGTCAACAACGGCGACCGCAAGGGCGGCCACGTGCTCGCGATCTCCGACGGGCACCGCTTCGGCGTCGACCACGGGGTCTCCTTCCACGTCGACAACAAGCTGCGCAGCGTCCTGTGGGGCTGGCTCGGCGAGCCGCTCACCGACGACGAGACCGACGCCGTACGCCGGGTGCGCGACGACCCCGCACTGCGCCGCCGGCTCACCCACCTGGTCACTCCGGATGAGCTCGACGCCTTCGTCGGTCGGTGTGACGACCTGCTCGACGCGGGGGTGCTTCCGGCACCGTCGGGGGAGTGGCCCGCCATCCCGTGGCCCGCCTTCTGAGGCTCGTTGGTTAGGCTGCCCAGCATGCGCACGTGGTCAGCCCCGCAGGTTCCGTCCCTGCCCGTCCGGGGCCCTCAGGTCTCCATGCACGACACGTCCCGGAACGCCGTCGTGCCGACGACTCCCGGCGACGAGGCCCGTCTCTACGTCTGCGGCATCACGCCGTACGACGCGACGCACATGGGCCATGCGGCGACCTACGTCGCCTTCGACCTGCTGAACCGGGCCTGGAGCATCGCCGGCCACGAGGTGCACTACGTGCAGAACGTCACCGACGTCGACGACCCGCTGCTCGAGCGGGCCACCAAGGTCGGCGTGCTCTGGGAGGAGCTCGCGCTGCGCGAGACCCAGCTCTTCCGTGACGACATGGAGGCGCTCCGTGTCCTCCCACCGCGCGACTACATCGGTGCGGTCGAGTCGATCCCGCTCGTCATCGACCTGATCGAGAAGCTCCGGGCCGCTGGTTCGATCTACACGGTCGACACCGACCTCTACTTCTCGGTGACCGCCGACCCGGCCTTCGGCGACGTCTCGGGCTGGACCCGCGAGGAGATGCTCGAGATCTTCGGTGAGCGCGGGGGAGACCCCGAGCGTCCGGGCAAGAAGGACCCGCTCGACTGCGTCGTGTGGCGTGGAGAGCGCGAGGGTGAGCCGGCGTGGGACAGCCCGTTCGGCCCCGGTCGTCCCGGGTGGCACATCGAATGTGCCGCGATCGCGCTGCAGCACCTCGGCACCACCTTCGACGTCCAGGGTGGCGGCAGCGACCTCATCTTCCCGCACCACGAGATGTCGGCCGGCGAGGTGCAGGTGGCCGAGCGCGGCGAGGCCTTCGCCCGCACCTATGCCCACGCTGGAATGGTGGCCTACGACGGCGAGAAGATGTCGAAGTCGAAGGGCAACCTGGTCTTCGTCTCCGCGCTGCGGATGAGCGACGTCGACCCGATGGCGATCCGGTTGACCCTCCTGCGCCACCACTACCGCTCCGACTGGGAGTGGACCGACGACCAGCTGTGGACCTCGGTGGACACCCTCGCCTCCTGGCGCGAGACGTTGGCCCTCGGGGCCGGTGCTCCCGCGGCGCCGGTCGTGGACGCCGTACTCGCGGCTGTGGCCGACGACCTCAACGCCCCGGCCGCCCTGGCGGCGATCGACGCGTGGTTCGCGGCCACCCAGGCGGGCGAGACCAGCGACCCGACCGCGGCCGGCTCGATCCGCGCCGTGCTCGACGCCTCCTTGGGCCTCGCGCTCTGACTCTCCCCGGCCCGTTCCCCGGCCCGTTCCCCGGCCCGTTCCCCGGCATAGTCCCCAACGTCTCGCAGGCCGAACCACTGATTTCGCCTGCCGGGAGTTAGGGACTATCCCGAGAGGCGGACGGTCAAGGGGCCGGGGGGGGTCGCCGGGGGGGGGCGGGGGGCTCGGGGGGCTCAGTCGGTGTTGCGGCGCTTGAGGTAGCGCTCGAACTCTCGGGCGATCGCCTCCCCGGATGCCTCGGGAAGATCCGTCGTGTCCCTGGTCTCCTCGAGCGCCCGGACATAGTCGCCGATCTCTTCCTCCTCCTCCGCGAGCTCGTCCACACCGCGCTCCCAGGCCCGCGCCTCGTCGGGCAGGTCGAGCAGCGGAATGCCGGCGTCGAGCAGGTCCTCCAGCTGCCCGATCAGGGCCAAGGTGGCCTTCGGGCACGGCGGCTGGGCGACGTAGTGGGGGACCGCGGCCCAGTAGGAGACGGCCGGGATGTCGAGGAGCACGCACGCGTCCTGGAACACTCCGACGATCCCGGTCGGCCCTTCGTACGTCGACTGCTCGAGGTTGAGCCGATCGACCAGGTCGGGCTCGGTGGCGGTGCCGGTGACCGGGACCGGGCGGGTGTGCGGTGTGTCGGCCAGCAGCGCCCCGAGCGTGATCACCATCGCACCCCCGAGGTCGTCGCAGGCGGCGAGCAGCTCGGCGCAGAACTGGCGCCACCGCAGGTTCGGCTCGAGGCCGCGCACCAAGATCACGTCGCGGTCCATGCCCGGGGGCGAGGCCACCGCGATCTCCGTGGTCGGCCAGGTCAGGGACCGGTGACCGCGAGCATCGGTTCCGACGATCGGACGGTTCATCTGGAAGTCATAGAAGTCCTCCGGGTCGACCTTCGCCACGACCCGGGCGTCCCACACGTCGATCAGGTGGTCGACGACCGCGGACGCGGCGTCGGCGGCGTCGTTCCACCCCTCGAACGCCGCGATGACAACGGGATCCACCAGCTCTGGGACGTCCTCCATCTCAATCATCACTTCAGCCTAGACGGGCGAGCGGAATGGGCCGCGTAGCCCCGGCAGGGATTCGTTCGTTGTCAGGCTTTGGTGTCAGCATGCGGGAACCACGTCCAACACATGGACGGCCTGCCTACGCTGAATGTGTCCGCAACCTCGGAGAGGAACCACGTGCCCGAGCCCCAGAACCTCCGCCCCGATGCCACTGCCGCCCTGACGCGGCTGATGGCCGAGCGCATCGTCGTGCTCGACGGGGCGATGGGCACCGCGATCCAGCGGGACCGCCCGAGCGAGGAGGGCTATCGCGGCGAGCGGTTCAAGGAGTGGACCCAGGACCTGCAGGGAAACAACGACCTGCTGTCGTTGACCCAGCCTGACATCATCCGGTCCATCCACGAGGAGTACCTCGAGGCGGGCGCCGACCTGATCGAGACGAACACCTTCAACGCGAACGCCATCTCCCTGGGCGACTACGGCATGGCCGACCTCGCCTACGAGATCAACTTCGAGAGCGCCAGGCTCGCTCGCGCGGCGTGCGACGCCGTCGAGACACCCGACCACCCCCGCTACGTCGCTGGCGCCCTCGGCCCCACCACCCGAACGGCGTCGATCTCGCCCGACGTGAACGACCCCGGCGCCCGCAACATCACCTACGACCAGCTCGTCGATGCCTATGCGACCGCAGCCGCTGGGCTGGTCGACGGCGGCGCCGACCTGCTGATCGTCGAGACGATCTTCGACACCCTCAACGCCAAGGCCGCGATCTTCGCGATCGAGACGCTCTTCGAGGAGCGCGGTCGACGCTGGCCGGTGATCATCTCCGGCACCATCACCGACGCATCGGGCCGCACCCTGTCCGGCCAGGTCACCGAGGCCTTCTGGAACTCGGTGCGCCACTCCCACCCCCTGGCCATCGGCCTCAACTGCGCGCTGGGTGCTGCCGAGATGCGCCCGTACGTCGCCGAGCTCAGCCGCATCGCTGACTGTCACGTTGCCTGCTACCCGAACGCTGGTCTGCCGAACGCCTTCGGTGAGTACGACGAGACGCCCGACCACATGGCCGGCGTGATCCGCGAGTTCGCCGAGAGCGGGCTGGTCAACGTGCTCGGCGGTTGCTGCGGGACGACTCCGGAGCACATCCGGGCCATCGCCGAGGCAGCCGAGGGCCTTCCGCCCCGCGAGCTCGCCCAGGTGCCGGGCGCCATGCGCCTCTCCGGCCTCGAGCCGGTCACGATCGACGAGGACTCGCTCTTCGTGAACGTCGGTGAGCGCACCAACATCACCGGATCAGCGCGTTTCCGGAACCTGATCAAGGACGGCAACTACGACGCCGCCCTCGCAGTGGCCGCACAGCAGGTCGAGAACGGCGCCCAGATCATCGACGTCAACATGGACGAAGGAATGATCGACGGCGTCGCCGCGATGGATCGCTTCCTCAAGCTGATCGCGGGAGAACCCGACATCAGCCGGGTGCCGATCATGATCGACTCCTCGAAGTGGGAGGTCCTCGAGGCTGGCCTCAAGTGCGTGCAGGGCAAGCCGATCGTCAACTCGATCTCCATGAAGGAGGGCGAGGAGAAGTTCCGTCACGAGGCTCGCCTGTGCCGCAAGTACGGCGCGGCAGTGGTCGTGATGGCCTTCGACGAGGAGGGCCAGGCCGACAACCTCGAGCGGCGCATCGAGATCTGCCAGCGTGCCTACACGATCCTGGTCGACGAGGTCGGCTTCCCGGCCGAGGACATCATCTTCGACCCGAACTGCTTCGCCCTGGCCACCGGCATCGAGGAGCACGCCAACTACGGTGTCGACTTCATCGAGGCCACGAGGTGGATCAAGCAGAACCTGCCCGGAGCCCAGATCTCCGGCGGCATCTCGAACGCCTCGTTCTCGTTCCGTGGCAACAACCCGGTGCGCGAGGCGATCCACGCCGTCTTCCTGTTCCACGCGATCCGGGCCGGGCTGTCGATGGGCATCGTCAACGCCGGGGCCCTGGTGGTCTACGACGAGATCGACCCCGAGCTGCGGGAGCGGATCGAGGACGTGGTCCTCAACCGCCGAGATGACGCTGCCGAGCGACTGCTCGAGATCGCCGAGAAGTTCAACAACAAGGGCCAGGAGCAGGATCCCACCAAGGTCGACGAGTGGCGCTCCCTGCCGATCCGTGAACGCATCACGCACGCCCTGGTCAAGGGCCTCGACGCATGGGTGGAGGAGGACACCGAGGAGCTGCGTGCCGAGATCAAGGCCGGCGGCGGGCGTCCCATCGAGGTCATCGAGGGCCCGCTGATGGACGGCATGAACGTTGTCGGGGACCTGTTCGGTGCCGGCAAGATGTTCCTCCCGCAGGTGGTCAAGAGCGCCCGGGTGATGAAGAAGGCAGTGGCCTACCTGCTGCCCTTCATCGAGGCCGAGAAGCAGCCGGGTGACGCCGAGACCAACAACGGCACCATCGTGATGGCGACGGTCAAGGGCGACGTCCACGACATCGGCAAGAACATCGTCGGCGTGGTGCTCCAGTGCAACAACTACGAGGTCATCGACCTCGGTGTGATGGTGCCCGCCCAGAAGATCCTCGACACCGCCCGCGAGGTCGGCGCCGACATGATCGGCCTCTCGGGCCTGATCACACCGTCGCTGGACGAGATGGTCAACGTGGCCGCTGAGATGAAGCGCCAGGAGTTCTCCATCCCGCTGCTGATCGGCGGTGCGACGACCTCCCGGGCACACACGGCCGTCAAGGTCGACAAGCAGTACGACGGCCCGGTGGTGTGGGTCAAGGACGCCTCACGCTCGGTGCCCGTCGCCGCAGCCCTGCTCAGTGATGCCCAGAGGCCGAAGCTGATGGCTGACATCAAGGATGACTACGACGCGCTGCGCGAGCGCCACGCCAACAAGCAGGAACGCCCGATGGTCACCCTCGAGAAGGCGCGCGAGAACCGCACGCCGATCGAGTGGGAGGGCTACGTCCCACCGCTGCCCCGGGAACCCGGCATCCACGTGCTCTCCGAGTACGACCTCGGCGAGCTGCGCGACTTCATCGACTGGCAGCCGTTCTTCAACGCGTGGGAGATGAAGGGCAAGTTCCCCGACATCCTCAACCAGCCGGGCACCGGCGAGGAAGCACGCAAGCTCTACGACGACGCCCAGAACATGCTCGACCTGGTGATCAAGGAGCGCTGGCTCACCGCCAACGCGGTCTTCGGCCTGTTCCCTGCGAATGCGGTCGGTGACGACATCGAGGTGTACGCCGACGACGCGCGCGCCGACGTACGCGCCGTGCTGCACAACCTGCGCCAGCAGGGCGACCACCGTCAGGGCATTCCGAACCGGTCGCTCGGCGACTTCGTGGCGCCGAAGGAGACCGGCCTGCCCGACCACGTCGGTGCCTTCGCCGTCACCGCGGGCCTCGGCTCGATCGAGCGGATCATGAAGTTCAAGGAAGACCTCGACGACTACTCCGCGATCATGCTCGAGGCGATCGCCGACCGGCTCGCGGAGGCCTTCGCCGAGCGGCTGCACCAGCGCGTGCGCACGGAGTTCTGGGCCTACGCGGGCACTGACGGGGGTGAGGCTCTCTCGAATGAGGACCTGATCGCCGAGAAGTACCGCGGCATCCGTCCGGCCCCGGGCTATCCCGCGTGCCCGGAGCACACGGAGAAGAAGACGCTGTGGGAACTCCTCGACGTCACGGCCAACACCGGCATCGAGCTCACCGAGGGGATGGCGATGTGGCCGGGTGCTGCGGTGTCGGGCTGGTACTTCTCGCACCCTGATTCGCAGTACTTCGTGGTCGGTCGGCTCCAGCGCGACCAGGTCACCGACTACGCCAAGCGCAAGGGGTGGACCCAGGCAGAGGCCGAGCGTTGGCTCTCCTCGAACCTGGCCTACGAGCCCGAGGACTGACCGTTCTCGGGGCGTCGAGTCGTCCCGGTCGTGCGATGAGCGTCGGCGCACGGTGGGCGCGAGCGTCCGAGAGCCCAGGCGTGGGTGACCGCACGGATCGGGCGATCGCCGGCCTGCTCGGTGCCTGCACTCCCATTAGGCTGAGCACTCGTTCGTGCTCGCATCCATGGAGGACATCCTGAACACCGAAGCCGGTGGACCGGCAGGTCAGAACCCAGATGTTCCGGCCCCGCTCCCGAAGGCCGTCCTGTTCGACATGGACGGCACCCTGGTCGACACCGAGCCCTACTGGATCGCCACCGAATACGCCCTCGCCGAGAAGTACGGCGGCACGTGGAGCAACGAGCACGCCCTCAACCTGGTCGGCAACGACCTCCTCGAGTCCGGTCGCTACATCCGCGAGCACATGGGCATCGACGTCGAGCCGGCCCGGATCGTGGAGGAGCTGCTCGACGGCGTGGTCGCCCAGGTCGAGCAGCAGGTGCCGTGGTGCCCCGGCGCCGTCGAGCTGCTGGCCTCGCTCCGCGACGCGGGAGTTCCGTGCGGGCTGGTCACGATGAGCTATCGCCGCTTCGTCGCGCCGATCCTGGCCGGGCTCCCGGAGGGCACGTTCGACGCGATCGTCACGGGGGACACCGTCAGCCAGGGCAAGCCGCACCCGGAGCCCTACCTGAAGGGCGCCGCCCTGCTCGGCGTACCTCCCGAGCAGTGCTTGGCCGTCGAGGACTCCAACACCGGTGTGCGTTCCGCCGTCGCGGCCGGGTGCACGGTGCTCGTGGTGCCCAACCACGTGCCGGTGCTCGAGGGGGAGCGGCGGATCTTCCGCGACACGCTCCAGGGTCTCGACGCTCAGGCGCTGGCCCAGATCTGAGTGGCCCAGATCTGGGACGACCAGATCTGGAACGACCAGATCTGGAACGACTCAGGGACCTGAGATGGTCTCGTCGGTGTTGATGTCACCGGAGGGAGCCTGCGCGGGTGACTCGATCTGGAAGATCGGCAGCGGTGGGATCTCCCCACCGAACTCGGGGCACTTGTCCTGGTAGCTGCACCAGTCGCAGAGCCTGCTGCGACGCGGACGCCAGTCGCCGGTCATCTCGGCCTGACGGATCGCCCTCCAGATGGCCTCGATCTTGCGCTCGACCGAGCGCAGGTCGGCCTCGTCGGGCGAATAGCGGAGGATCTCCCCGTTGCCGAGATAGATCAGCTGGAGCATGGCCGGCAGGACGCCGCGGGTGCGCCAGACGACGAGGGCGTAGAACTTCATCTGGAACAGCGCCTTGGCCTCGAACATCTCGCCGGGGGCCCGGCCCGTCTTGTAGTCCACCACCCTGATGGCGCCGTCCGGGGCCACGTCGATGCGATCGATGAAGCCCCGCAGCAACAGCCTCGAGTCGAGGATCGTCTCGACGTAGAGCTCGCGCTCCGCCGGCTCGAGCCGGGTCGGGTCCTCGAGGTCGAAGTACTTGTCGAGCACCGTGCGGCAGGAGGCCAGCCACGTCTCGAAGTCTCGCGGATCCTCGCCCTCCGGAGCCTCGAACAGCTCCGCGACCGACGGCTCGGTCTCGACCAACGCCTCCCACGCCGGTGCGAGCATCTGCTGCGCGTTCGGTGGCGTGCGCTCCGGGGCCGGCAGGTCGAAGAGGTCCTCGAGCACCTTGTGCACCAGGGTGCCGCGCACGGCGTCGGCCGACGGCTCCTCGGGGAACTTGTCGATCGTGCGGTAGCGGTAGAGCAGGGGACAGGTCATGAAGTCACCAGCACGGCTGGGGGAGAGCGCACCCAACACGTCGACACCGTCGACGGGTGTGGAGACCTTCTCGGCCGGTGACGGGGTCATCCTTGTCCCTTCCTGTTCGTGACCCGGCCACAGTAGGACACCCCACCGACAACCCGTTCCCCGGTGGAGGCACGGCGGCCCGGTGGGGGCCTCGACCTCAGGCGGCTTCCGATAGCGTGGAGTCGTGCCAGACCACGATCCGCGCCTCTCCGACGAGCCCACCAGGCCCGCCCGTCCCCCGGGCACGCTGCGCGTGGGCCAGATCGCCGGCGTGGACGTGCTGATCACCATGTCCTGGTTCTTCATCGCGGCACTGATCGCGGTGATGCTCTCGCCGAAGGTCGAGGAGGTGCAGCCGGGCCTAGGTGGCTGGAAGTACGTCGCCGGCTTCGCGTTCGCGGTGGTGCTCTACCTGTCCGTGCTGCTGCACGAGGCCTCCCATGCGCTGATGGCCCAGCACTACGGACACAAGGTCACCTCGATCACCCTGCACTTCCTCGGCGGCGCGACCATGATCGAGGGCGAGGCCCGCCGCCCCCGTGAAGAATTCTGGATCGCGGTGGTCGGACCGCTCACCTCCATCGTGGTGGGCCTGCTCGCGATCCCCCTGGTCTTCGTCATCCCTGACGGACTGCTGGAGTTCGCCGTCCAGGGACTGGCTGCGGCCAACCTGATCGTGGGCGTGATGAACCTGATCCCCGGACTGCCCCTCGACGGGGGCCGGGTCCTGAAGTCCGTGGTGTGGGGGGCCAGCGGCAACGTCCACCGGGGCACCCTGGCCGCCGGGTGGGGCGGGCGGATCACGGCTGTGGCCGTGCTGTTCTGGCCGTTGGCCGTGGAGAGCATCCCGGGGCAGCAGCCACACCTGGTCGACTACCTGTTGTCGTTCGTGGTCGCCCTGTTCCTGTGGACGGGCGCAACCGCCTCGATGCAGAGTGCCCGCCTTCGCCGTCGGCTGCCGTCCATCGTGGCGCGCAACCTGGCCCGACGTACGCTCACCGTTCCCGAGGACCTCCCGGTCGCCGAGGCGGTACGCCGTGCGCAGGAGGCCAGCGCCGGAAGCATGGTGACCGTCTCCAGCTCGGACCACCCGATCGGCATCGTGAACGAGGCTGCACTGCTGGCCGTCCCGGAGGAACGACGCCCCTGGGTCGCGGTCTCGTCCGTGGCACGCAGTCTCGAGGAGGGCCTGAGCCTGCCGGCGTCGATCGCGGGCGAAGACCTGATCAAGGCGATCACCCGCAAGCCGGCCCACGAGTACCTCCTCACGGAGGAGGACGGTTCGATCTACGGCGTGCTGGCCACGGCAGACGTCGATCGCGCCTTCAGCGAGCGACACCAGTAGGGTTCGCGCCATGCCTGACCGCGAGACCATCGACGCTGCCGCCCTTCCCGACGTCCCCACCGAGGCCTGGTCCGGTGTCCACCGTGGACCGCTGAGGGAGGGCGAGTGGGTGCGCCTGACCGACCAGAAGGGTCGGCGCCACAACTTCGCACTCGCAGCCGGAAAGCGCTTCTTCAGCAACCGCGGACACATCGAGCACGATGAGCTGATCGGGCGCGAGGAGGGCTTCACGGTCCCGTCGTCCGCCGGCGGGGAGTACCTCGTGTTCCGCCCGCTGTTGTCGGAGTTCGTGGTCTCCATGCCCAGGGGCGCCGCGGTCGTCTATCCCAAGGACGCTGCCCAGATCGTGGCGATGGCCGACATCTTCCCCGGTGCTCGGGTGGTCGAGGCAGGGGTCGGCTCCGGTGCCCTGACCTGCTCGTTGCTGCGTGCGGTCGGCCCTTGGGGCCGCGTGACGTCCTTCGAGCGGCGCGAGGAGTTCGCCGACGTCGCCCGCAAGAACGTCAACCAGTTCTTCTCCGCCCCCGACGGCCAGACCCACCCCGCGTGGGACCTCCGCCTGGGCGACCTCCAGGAAGAGCTGCCGGGGCTGGGGGAGAAGGTCGACCGGATCATCCTCGACATGCTCGCGCCGTGGGAGTGCGTCGACGCGGTCGCGGACGCCCTGACCCCCGGCGGCATCGTGGTCGCCTACGTCGCGACCACCACGCAGCTCTCCCGCTACGTCGAGACGGTGCGTGCCCACGGAGGCTTCACCGACCCGCAACCGTGGGAGTCACTGGTCCGTGACTGGCACGTCGAGGGACTGGCGGTTCGTCCGGGCCACAAGATGATCGGGCACACGGCGTTCCTGGTGACGGCACGCCGGATGGCACCGGGGGAGACCGCTCCCCGCAAGAAGCGCCGGCCTGCCCCGGGCGCGTACGGCGTCGACTACACCGGCCCGCGCCCGGCCGACCTGCCGCCGCAGGTGCTCGAGGAGCGCCTCGACGACTGAGGAGTGATCCGGAGGTACGCCGAGCGCCAGCGAGGTGTGCCGGAGGAGAGCCCCGCAACGTCGGCGAGCAACAGCACCGACGACTGAGGAGTGCCCTTCGAGACGCTCGCTGCGCTCGCTCCTCAGGAACCGCTCGACCTGAAGCGCCAGCGAGGTGTGCCGGAGGTGAGCCCCACGACGTCGATGGGCAAAAACTTATCGACCTGTGACGGGCAAGTCGCTCGCATCCCTTCCTGTATTGGGTAATGTCACAAGTGACGCAGGAGGTGGTGCACATGTCGGCATCGGACAACTCGAGCAGTCGCGAGGAGCTCATCAGTCAGGTGAGGTTCCTCGAGGCCGAAGTCACCGATCTGCGCCGGAAGCTGGTCGATGGACCGGTCCAGTCCGGCGCACTCGAGCAGCGGCTCATCGACACGCAGCGTTCGCTGGCCGCGGTGACGTCCCAGAACGAGCGCCTCGGGCAGACGTTGCGTGAGGCGCGCGACCAGATCCTCACCCTCAAGGAGGAGGTCGACCGACTGGCCCAGCCGCCGGCCGGCTTCGGCACCTTCCTTGCCCGCAACGAGGATGACTCCATCGACGTCTTCACCGGGGGCCGCAAGCTGCGGGTCACGGTCAGTCCCAACGTCGATCTCGACGAGCTGCGCCGTGGCCAGGAGGTCATGCTCAACGAGGCCCTCAACGTGGTGGCCGCGCTCGACTTCGAGCAGGTCGGCGAGGTCGTCATGCTCAAGGAGCTGATGGCCGATGGCGATCGGATCCTGGTGATCGCGAACGCCGACGAGGAGCGCGTCGTCCGCCTGGCCGCGCCCCTGCGTGAGCAGAAGCTGCGCGCCGGCGACTCCCTGCTGCTCGACTCACGGTCGGGCTACGTCTACGAGAAGGTGCCGAAGTCCGAGGTCGAGGAGCTTGTCCTCGAAGAGGTTCCCGACATCGACTACTCGGTGATCGGAGGACTGGTCGGCCAGATCGACCAGATCCGCGACGCCGTGGAGCTGCCCTACCTGCACCCCGAGCTCTTCAAGGAGCACCAGCTCAAGCCCCCGAAGGGCGTGCTGCTCTACGGTCCGCCCGGTTGCGGCAAGACGTTGATCGCCAAGGCGGTCGCGAACTCGCTGGCCAAGAAGGTGGCCGCCCGGACCGGGCAGGAGGGGAAGTCCTACTTCCTCAACATCAAGGGCCCCGAGCTGCTCAACAAGTACGTCGGCGAGACCGAGCGCCACATCCGCCTGGTCTTCCAGAGGGCACGTGAGAAGGCCAGTGAGGGGACGCCGGTCATCGTCTTCTTCGACGAGATGGACTCGTTGTTCCGGACCCGTGGCTCGGGGGTCTCCTCCGACGTCGAGAACACCATCGTTCCCCAGCTGCTCAGCGAGATCGACGGCGTCGAGCTGCTCGAGAACGTGCTGGTCATCGGCGCCTCCAACCGCGAGGACATGATCGACCCTGCCATCCTGCGACCCGGGCGCCTCGACGTGAAGATCAAGATCGAGCGTCCCGACGCCGAGTCGGCGCGCGACATCTTCAGCAAGTACCTCACCAGCGCGCTGCCGCTGCACGCGGACGACCTGGCCGAGTTCGGTGGCGATCGCGACAGCTGCGTGGCCGGCATGATCCGGGCCACCGTCGAGCGGATGTACACCGAGACCGAGGAGAACCGCTTCCTCGAGGTGACCTACGCCAACGGCGACAAGGAAGTCCTCTACTTCAAGGACTTCAACTCCGGCGCGATGATCCAGAACATCGTCGACCGGGCGAAGAAGATGGCGATCAAGGACCTGCTCGACCACGACCAGAAGGGGCTGCGCGTCCAGCACATGCTCCAGGCCTGTGTCGACGAGTTCAAGGAGAACGAGGACCTCCCCAACACCACGAACCCGGACGACTGGGCCCGCATCTCCGGCAAGAAGGGCGAGCGGATCGTCTTCATCCGCACCCTGATCACCGGAAAGCAGGGCACCGAGCCGGGTCGCTCGATCGACACCGTCTCCAACACCGGCCAGTACCTGTGAGCCAGTACCTGTGAGCCCGTTCCCCTGAGCCCCACAACGCCTGGACCCGTCGTACGGCGGGTCCAGTGCGCCCACAGATCGGCGCCACCACGGATTCCCGAGGTGCACCAACCCTGAGGCTCAACCTCAGGTTGAGAGTCTGCCGCGGCCGAGGAAGCCGTATGCCCAGGGCTTGCCGACAGCGGGCACCCGGATCAGGTGGCGCTCCTCGACCTCCTCCATCGTGAAGCCCGCTCCCTGCACCAGCGCTGGGATGTCGCGGGTGAGGTGGCAGCCGCCGCAGACCAGGCCCTGCAGGGGATCGAGCCGGCGCTGCCACCGGGCCACGCCGACGTCGGGGGAACGACCGTGCTCCAAGAAGTGCAGGGTTCCTCCCGGCCGCAGCACCCGGCGCACCTCGGAGAGGGCCCGCTCGACGTCCGGGATGGTGCACAGCGAGAAGGTCACCAGCGCCGCGTCGTACGACGCATCAGCAGCGTCGATCACCTGACCGTCGAGCCCGATCCGCTCCACCGGCACCTCGGAGCCGGCACGTCGGTCGCACGATCGGGACCACCCGAGGTCGGAGGGCTCCACGGCATCGAGCGAGTCCACGGTGCCTGGCAGGTGGGGCAGGTTCAGCCCGGACCCGAAGCCGATCTCCAGCACGCGACCCGAGAGCCCGGCGCAGACGCGCACTCTCAGCTCACTGATCTCCGGCGCCGAGAGCGAGACGTCGGTCAGGCGAGGCACCAGGTGATCCGTCCACCAACCCATGCATCTGACCGTAGCGCGGCCGCGTCCCGGGACTGTGGCGTGCGTCCCGAGTAGGCTCGAATCATGAGCGTCAGACGGGTGATGGGGACCGAGGTCGAATACGGCATCTCGGTCCAGGGCCAGCCGAACGCCAATCCGATGGTGGCGTCCTCCCAGGTCGTCAACGCCTATGCCTCGGCGACGGCGAAGGCCCGGCGCGCGAGATGGGACTTCGAGGAGGAGTCGCCGCTGCGTGACGCGCGCGGCTTCGACATGTCGCGACAGATCGCCGACCCGACGCAGCTGACCGACGAGGACCTCGGCCTGGCCAACGTGATCCTCACCAACGGTGCGCGGTTGTACGTCGACCACGCCCACCCGGAGTACGCCACCCCCGAGTGCACGAACCCGCTCGACATCGTCAGGTGGGACAAGGCAGGCGAGCAGGTGATGCTCGACGCGGCCCGTCGCGCCTCGAGCATCCCCGGGGCCGCGCAGATCCTGCTCTACAAGAACAACACCGACAACAAGGGCGCCTCCTACGGGACCCACGAGAACTACCTGATGCGGCGCTCGACCGCGTTCGCCGACATCGTCCGCCACCTGACACCCTTCTTCGTGTCCCGCCAGGTGGTCGCCGGCGCAGGACGCGTCGGCATCGGCCAGGACGGGCGCGACCACGGGTTCCAGATCAGCCAGCGCGCCGACTTCTTCGAGGTCGAGGTCGGCCTCGAGACCACCCTGAAGCGACCGATCATCAACACCCGCGACGAGCCCCATGCCGATCCGGAGAAGTATCGCCGACTGCACGTGATCATCGGTGACGCGAACCTGGCCGAGGTGTCGACGTACCTCAAGGTCGGCACCACCGCCCTGGTGCTGGCGATGATCGAGGACAAGTTCATCACCGTGCCGCTCGCCGTCGACTCTCCGGTCGCGTCGCTGCGAGCGATCTCGCACGACCCCACGTGCCGCCACCTGGTCACGCTCGAGGACGGTCGCAAGCTCACCGGTGTGCAGCTGCAGATGGAGTACCTCGACCTGGCCCGCAAGTATGTCGAGGAGACCCTCGGCGACGACGCCGATCCCCAGACCCGCGACGTGCTGGCCCGGTGGGAGTCGGTGCTGACGCGCCTCGAGCGCAACCCGATGGAGTGCGCCGGCGAGCTCGACTGGGTGGCCAAGCTGAAGCTGCTCGAGCAGTACCGCCAGCGTGACGGCCTCGAGTGGAGCGACGCCAAGCTGCACCTGATCGACCTGCAGTACTCCGACATCCGTCCTGAGAAGGGGCTCTACCACCGGTTGGCCCGGCTGGGCCGGGTCGAGCGGCTGCTCGAGGACGCACCCGTCGAGGCCGCCATGCACGACCCGCCGACCGACACCCGTGCCTACTTCCGGGGGCGCTGCCTCGAGCAGTACGCCGACTCGGTCGCCGCCGCGTCCTGGGACTCGGTCATCTTCGACCTGCCCGGTCGCGAGTCGCTGCAGCGGATCCCCACCATCGACCCGTTGCGCGGGAGCAAGGCCCACGTGGGTGAGCTCCTCGACCGTTGTGAGACCGCGGAACAGCTGTTCGACGCCCTCACGCACTGACGTCCCGGGTCACGCCGGGCGCCCGTCGGGTTGAGACAGTGCGGCCCGTTGGTCACCATTTGTTCGCATGAGTGGATAGGGTCGATGACATGGCACAGGAGCAGAAGCAGCCGAAGAAGTCGACCGAGGACACGCCGGTCGAAGAAGAGACCGTTGCGCCCGAGGGTGCAGTCGCCGAGCGCAAGGAACAGCTCGACGAAGATGTCGACGCGATCCTTGACGAGATCGACGACGTGCTCGAGACCAACGCCGAGGACTTCGTGAAGTCCTTCATCCAGAAGGGCGGTCAGTGAGCAGGTGAGCACCCCCAGCTACGGATCCCGCCTGCCCGCATCCTTCCTGACGCCCGGCACGTCGTCGTTCTCCGACTTCCTCGCCGAGCAGTCACCCGCGCTGCTGCCCACGAGCCGTTCGGTGCCCCAGGGCAACGCCGGCGACCTCTCACCGCACGGCACCACCATCGTGTCGGCCACCTTCCCCGGCGGCGTGATCATGGCGGGTGACCGCCGGGCCACGATGGGCAACATCATCGCGCAGCGCGACATCCAGAAGGTCTTCCCGGCCGACGAGTTCAGCTGCGTCGGCATCGCCGGCGCCGCCGGCCTCGCCGTGGAGATGGTGCGGTTGTTCCAGACCGAGCTCGAGCACTACGAGAAGATCGAGGGCGTGACGCTCTCCATGGACGGCAAGGCGAACCGTCTCGCCGCCCTGATCCGGGCCAACCTCGGTCTGGCCATGCAGGGTCTCTCGGTCGTGCCGCTGTTCTCCGGCTATGACCTCTCGGCCGAGCAGGGGCGGATCTTCTCCTACGACGTGACCGGGGGCCGATACGAGGAGACCGCCTTCCACTCGGTCGGCTCCGGCTCGATGTTCGCCCGAGGCGCGCTGAAGAAGCTCTACCGCGAGGACCTCAGCGAGGCCGAGTGCGTCACCGCCGTGGTCCAGGCGCTCTACGACGCCGCGGACGACGACTCGGCGACCGGCGGACCTGACGTGAGTCGACGCATCTTCCCGATCGTGCAGGTGATCACCGGCAACGGCGGCCGCAGGATGCCCGACGATGAAGTGGCGGCGATCGCCGACCAGGTCATCGCCGGTCGCCTGCGTCGCCCCGACGGCCCTGCGGCTGACCTGATCTGATCGTCCGGTGATCGAGCTTGTCGCGATCAAGACTTCCTGAGGAACTCACATGAGCATGCCGTACTACGTCTCTCCCGAGCAGCTGATGAAGGACCGCGCCGACTTCGCGCGCAAGGGCATCGCCCGGGGCAGGTCCGTGGTCGCCGTCCAGTTCGCCGACGGTGTCCTGTTCGTCTCGGAGAACCCATCCCAGGCGCTGCACAAGGTCTCGGAGATCTACGACCGGATCGCCTTCGCGGCGGTCGGTCGCTACAACGAGTTCGAGAACCTGCGCATCGCCGGCGTCCGGTTGGCCGACATGCGCGGCTACGCCTACGACCGGCGCGACGTCACCGGTCGCGGCCTGGCCAACGCCTATGCCCAGACACTCGGCACGATCTTCTCGAGTGGGGGCGAGAAGCCCTACGAGGTCGAGATCTTCGTGGCCGAGATCGGTGACGAAGCCGCTGCCGACCAGATCTATCGACTGACCTACGACGGCCAGGTGGCCGACGAGCACGGGTACGCCGTGATGGGTGGCGCCGCCGACCAGGTCGCCGCACACCTCGAGGAGCACTACACCGAGGGCGCCTCGCTCGACGACGCGATCAAGCTCGCCGTGGCCGCGCTCGGTCACTCCGACAGCGCTGATCGGGTGATCCCGGCCGATGACCTCGAGGTCGCCGTCCTGGACCGCACCCGCACCCAGCCACGCAAGTTCCGCCGGATCCGTCCGGCCGACCTCGACGGCATCCTCGGCGAGCGGGGTCCGGAGACCCCGGCCGATCCCAACCAGGAGGACTCCGAGACCGCTGCGGCCCCCACGGTGCCCAGCGGCCCTGACAATCCGCTCGACCCCACCGACACGATCAGCGGCACCACTCCGCCGCTCGAGGACCCGGTGACCGGCGAGCCCTCCTCGGGAGCACCTCGCCCGAGCGAGTCGACCTCCGACGAGCCGCCGACGGCACCTCCGGTCGCACCGCCGCCGCCCGGGCCCCAGCCCGGAGGTGAGCCCGGTGGGGAGCCCGGCGGGGAGCCGCCGATCGCTCCCTGAGCCGGCCTCGCCCTGGCTCTCACCCGGCGGTGGTGGGAACGCGATCCTCCAACGTCCCACCCGTTTGCCCATGCTGTGACTAGTGTTGGGCCATGGACCGCCGAATCTTCGGGATCGAGAACGAGTACGGCGTCACGTGCACGTTCCAGGGACAGCGCCGCCTGAGCCCCGACGAAGTTGCTCGCTACCTCTTCCGCAAGGTGGTGTCCTGGGGCCGCAGCAGCAACGTCTTCCTGCGCAACGGCGCACGGCTCTACCTCGACGTCGGCAGCCACCCGGAGTACGCCACCCCCGAGTGCGACGACATCGTCGAGCTGGTCACCCACGACAAGGCGGGGGAGCGGGTCCTCGAAGGGCTGCTCGTCGACGCGGAGCGCCGTCTGCACGACGAAGGCATCGCCGGTGACATCTACCTCTTCAAGAACAACACCGACTCGGCCGGCAACTCCTACGGCTGCCACGAGAACTACCTGGTCGGCAGGGCTGGCGAGTTCAGCCGGCTGGCCGACATCCTGATCCCGTTCCTGGTCACCCGGCAGATCGTGGTCGGCGCCGGGAAGGTGATCCAGACACCCCGCGGTGCGTCGTACTCCGTCAGTCAGCGTGCCGAGCACATCTGGGAGGGAGTCTCGAGCGCCACCACGCGCAGCCGGCCGATCATCAACACCCGCGACGAGCCCCACGCAGACGCCGAGAAGTACCGCCGACTGCACGTCATCGTGGGCGACTCCAACATGAGCGAGACCACCACCCTGCTCAAGGTGGCCAGCTGCGACCTGGTCCTGCGGATGATCGAGGAGGGCGTGGTCATGCGCGACCTCACGATGGAGAACCCGATCCGAGCCATCCGGGAGATCTCCCACGACATGACGGGCCGCAAGAAGGTCCGGCTGGCCAACGGCCGAGAGGCGAGCGCGTTGGAGATCCAGCTGGAGTACCTCACCCGGGCGCGTGACTTCGTCGACCGCAGGGAGATCCGGACACCGGTGATCGACCAGGCGCTGGACCTGTGGGAGCGCGGCCTCAAGGCGATCGAGTCCGGCGACCTCGGGCTCGTCGACCGCGAGATCGACTGGGTGATCAAGTGGAAGCTGATCGAGCGCTACCGGGCCAAGCACGACCTCCCACTCGGCTCCGCACGAGTCGCCCAGCTCGACCTCGCCTATCACGACATCCACCGGGGCCGCGGGCTCTACTACCTCCTCGAGAAGCGCGGCGCGGTTGCCCGGGTGACCGACGACCTGCCGATCTTCCGGGCGAAGTCGGTGCCACCGCAGAACACCCGCGCCCGTCTGCGGGGTGACTTCATCCGGAAGGCCCAGGAGCGCCGGCGCGACTTCACCGTCGACTGGGTGCACCTCAAGCTCAACGACCAGGCCCAACGCACGGTCCTGTGCAAGGACCCCTTCAAGTCCGTCGACGAACGCGTGCAGCGACTCATCGACGGCATGTGAGCCGGCGTTGCCAACTGCGGCTAGGCTGTCCCGCGCTTGCCGAACTCGAACCTGAGGTGAATCCGTTGCGTCGCGTCCCCCTGCTCCTGGGCACCCTGCTCCTCATCATGGCCGGTCTCTCCGCTTGCGGCGACGACACCGGCGCCGGCACGTCCTTCGACGGAGACACCGGCAAGGTGTCCGTCGCCGGCGACTTCGGCAAGGAGCCCAAGCTGACCTTCGACGGTTCCCTGTCGGTGTCGCAGACCAAGGTCGACGTGATGTCCGAGGGTGACGGCCCGACCCTCGAGGACGGCGACGCGGTCTTCGCGAACCTCTACATCGCCAACGGCTATACCGGTGAGCAGGCCGCCAGCACCTGGGACGACGGCGGACGCACGACGATGATCGAGGTCGCCGACAATCCCTTCCCCGCGTTCAAGGAGGCGCTCGCCGGCCAGCACGTCGGGTCCCGCATCGCGGTGCAGGCACCGCCCGAGGACGCGTTCGGCGAAGCCGGCAACGACAACCTCGCGATCGCCGGCAGCGACACGGTCGTGTTCGTGATCGACCTGGTCAAGAAGCTGCCCGACAGCATCGAGGCCGGCAAGGCACGCTCCCCGGAGGGCGGTCCCCGGATCGTGGAGAAGGACGGCACGATCACCGGTCTGAAGTTCACCGGCAAGACCGCCGCGATCAATAAGCTCACAACCGAGACGCTGGTCGACGGCAAGGGCCCCAAGGCGAAGGACGGCGACACGCTCGTCGTCAAGTACCTCGGCCAGGTCAACGGCAAGAACGAGGTCTTCGACGAGAACTTCAGCGACTCCAGCCGCTTCCCGGTCACGTTGGGCGCCGGTGGTTCGATCAAGGGCTGGCAGGACGGCCTGACCGGGGTGAAGGCCGGCAGCCGGGTGCTGCTCCGGATCCCCGCGAAGCTCGGGTACGGCAAGCAGGGCAGCGGGGAGAAGATCCCACCGAACTCCGACCTGGTGTTCGTGCTCGACGTCCTCGCCATCAACAACTGACGCTGGCTGACAGGCCAGGTCCACCAGCAGTCAAGGAGGCAGCAGGTGACCAAGAGCGAACGACTGCTCAATCTGCTGATCCTGCTCCTGGTCCAACGCCACCCGATCACGAAGGCGAAGATCCGGGCCACCGTTCCGCCGTACACGGAGGCGAGTGACGAGGCCTTCGACCGGATGTTCGAGCGGGACAAGGACGAGCTGCGTGCCCTCGGCGTCCCGGTGGAGCTGGCGGCGGTCGACAAGTTCTTCGACGACGAGACCGGCTACCGCGTCAACCCCGCGACCTTTGCGCTGCCCGGCATCAACCTGACCGCGGACGAGGCGGCCGTGATCGGCCTGGCCACCCGGGTCTGGCAGCACGCCGGCCTGGCTGCTGCCACCAGCGACGCCCTCGCCAAGCTCAGCGCTGCCGGGGTGGAGGTCGACCGGAGCCGGCTCGACATCGCCGCCCCCGTGGTGGGCGTGTCCGATGCGAACTTCGACATCTTCTGGCAGTCCTCCCTCGACCGCACCCGCGTCTCGTTCGACTACCAGCGCGCGGGCAGCGCCACCCCGGCCAAGCGCCGACTCGAGCCGTGGGGCGTGGTCTCCTCGTCCGGCCGGTGGTACGTCGTGGGGCGCGACGTCGATCGTGGGGAACCGCGCCTGTTCCGGCTGTCCCGGGTGCACGGCCCGGCCAGGCGCACCGGGCGCGGAGATGCCTACCAGGTGCCCGAGGGGGTCAACCTGCGCGACCTGACGGCGAGCCTGAGCCCGGGCCCGGCCACCGAGACCGGCACCGTGCTGGTGCGCCCCGACACCGCACACTCGCTGCGCCGCAACGCCGTCGAGGTCGAGACCGACGTGGCTGGACCGGGTGACGCGTCGTGGGACCGGATCACGCTCACCTATTCCTCCACCGACACGTTCGTCGACGAGGTGCTGGCCTTCGGCCCGGACGCCGTCGTCGAGACACCTCCCGAGGCCCGCGACCTCGCCGTCAGGCGACTGACCAAGGTCAAGGGGGTCACCGCATGAGCACCGGAGCCAAGGAACAGGTGGGCCGACTCCTCGCCCTGGTCCCGTTAATCCGCCGCGAGGGCGACATGCGGGTCGACGCTGCTGCCAAGCGCCTGGGCGTGCCCGCCCAGCAGCTGGTCGACGACCTGCGCGTGCTCATCTACTGCGGATGGCCGGGCTGGCTGCCCGGTGACCTCATCGAGGTCGACCTCGACGCCCTCGACGGCGAGAGCGTGATCCGCATCCACAACGCTGACTACCTCAGTGCTCCGCTGCGCCTCTCCGCGGCGGAGGCCTCCGCGATCACCGTCGCCCTGCGCACCCTGCGGGAGTCCGCCGACGGTGACACCCTCGACAGCCTCGATCGGGCCCTGGCCAAGATCGAGGCCGTCGCCGAGGACGGCCGCACCACGCCGAGGGTCGACGTGCACGTCCCTGCGCAGCAGCGCGAGACCACCGCGCTCAGGGCCAGGCTGGCCCGGGCCGTTGCCGACCAGCGACAGGTCTCGCTCACCTACTACGTCCCGGCCCGCGACGAGAACACCGAGCGCACCGTCGACCCACTCGGCCTGGTCGACTCGCAGGGCATGGCCTACCTGCAGGCCTGGTGCCACACCGCCCACAACCGACGCCTGTTCCGGCTCGACCGGGTGGTGGCCGCCGTGGTCCTCGACACACCGGCCGACGCGCACCCCGATGTCGAACCCCTCGACCTCGCCGAAGGCCTCTTCCGCCCCGCCACCGACAGCCCCGAGGTCACCCTGCGCCTCGCGCCGCAGGCCCGCTGGGTCGCGGAGTACTACCCGGTGGAGTCGGTCAAGGAGCGCCGCGGTGACAAGCTCGACGTCCGGATGCGGGTCGCCGACCCACGCTGGCTCACCAGGCTGCTCCTGCGCCTGGCCCCGCACGCGGAGGTGCTAGCCCCCCAGGAGTACGCCGATGCCTTCACCGCCACCGCACAGGACGCCCTGAGCCTCTACCGTGGAGGTGGCGAGTAGGATGAGGAACGACCCGCCCACCAGGTAAGGACATCCATGTTCAGCCGCATCGGCCCACTCGAGATCACGCTGATCCTGCTCCTCGTCGTGCTGCTCTTCGGCGCCAAGAAGCTTCCCGAGCTCGCTCGGGGAACCGGCCGCGCACTGCGCATCTTCAAGGCGGAGACCAAGGGCCTCATCGACGACGACGATGACGACCAGACCAAGCCCGCCCCCAAGCCGACCGGCGAGCTGAACGCGCCCGACCGCTCCACCGACTCCGAGGCCCTCAAGTCGGAGCAGCGCCCCGACTCGGCCAGCTGAGCCACGCGTCGACGTCAACCCAGAGAATCACTCCAGAGAACCCGCTGCTGTGTCCCTGGTCGGTCTCCTCGCGCTCTTCAGCACCAAGCCCCGCAACGGGCTCTCCGACGACGGCAGGATGGCCCTGGGCGACCACCTGCGTGAGCTGCGTGCACGCCTCCTGCGCGTCACCGTGGTCCTGGTCGTCGCGATCAGCATCTCGCTCTTCTTCTTCGACGCGATCTTCCAGCTGATCCTCGCCCCCTACGACGACGCCCGTCGGTCCCTCGGCTCCGACGTCTCCACCGCGGCCACCATCAACGGTGCCGGCGGACCCCTCATGCTGCACCTGAAGCTCTGCGGGGTGACTGCACTGGTGGTGACGAGTCCCTACTGGCTCTACCAGATCTGGGCCTTCATCCTCCCGGGCCTGCACGCCAACGAGCGCAAGTGGTCGCGGGTCTTCGCCGCCATTGCCGGGCCGCTGTTCCTGGTCGGTTCGTGGATCGGCTACCTCACCCTGCCCAAGGGCCTCGAGGTGCTCATCTCCTTCACGCCCGCCGACCTGACCAACCTGATCGAGTTCAGCGACTACCTCACCTTCCTGACCCGGACCCTGCTGGTCTTCGGCATCGCGTTCGAGATCCCCGTCTTCGTGATCCTGCTCAACCTCGCCGGCATCGTGAAGGGCAAGACACTGGGGGAGCACCGCCCGTGGATCATCATCGGCGTCTTCGTCTTCGCCGCCGTGGCCACGCCGTCGACCGACCCCTTCTCGATGCTCTTCCTGGCCGTCCCGATGGTCCTGCTCTTCGCCATCTCCGAGGTGATCTGCCGCGTCATGGACTCACGCCGCCTCAAGGCCGACCCGTCGTACGGGCTCAGCGACGACGAGAGGTCCGCGCTGTGAGCTTCCCACCACTGACCCACGTCGACCCGTTCGACCTGCCCGAGTGGCTCGGCACGACAGAAGTCACCTGGCAGCTGGACAGCCAGTCGGAGTCCCCGGCTCACCACCTCGCCGGGCGCCTCGTCTCGAGCGAGGGCGGCCTCGACTGCGACCTGCTGGCGGTCGACCAGGCGTTCCCGACACCGGTGGCCGGCTCCGCGGACCGCACCCTGGTCCACCAGGCCTGGCGCAACGGCCAGGTCGTGCTCGCGGAGTACGACGACCGGCTGGCGCTGGTCGTGCCGGGCACCGGCTTCACCGCCGACCGCATCCTGGCCACCCTCGGGCGTCTCGCGAAGGCCGTCGGCGCGCGACCGGAGCAGTTCGTCGCCGCGCTGCGTGTCGGGGCCATCGCCGACCACGGCTAGTGTCGGGACGTGGCCACTCGACCCGGTGAGATCGCCCTCCTCGTGAACCCGTCCTCCGGCAAGGGCAAGGGGGCACGGTTCGCTGCCGTCGCCTCGCCACGGCTCCGCGAGGCCGGCTTCGGGGTCCAGGTGCTGACCGGCAGGAACGGCGCCGAGGCGGAGGACCTGGCCCGCACGGCCGTGGCCGGCGGCTGCGGTGCCCTCGTGGTGTGCGGGGGAGACGGGCTGGTGCACCTCGCCGTCCAAGCCCTCGCCGGCACCGACACCCCGCTGGGCATCATCCCCGCGGGAACCGGCAACGACGTGGCGCGCTACCTCGGCATCTCGCGCAGCGACCCCAGGGCCGCCGTGGACACCGTCGTGGCGTCCCGTCGTCGCCGGCTCGACCTGGCCCGTTCCGGGGAGAGGCACTTCGTCACGGTGCTCGCGGCCGGCTTCGACGCGCTGGTCAACGAGCGGGCCAACGAGATGACCTGGCCGCGCGGGCAGATGCGCTACAACCTCGCCACCCTGGCCGAGCTGCGCACCTTCACCCCGATCCACTACACGTTGGAGCTCGACGGGGCGAGCCACCAGCTCGACGCCATGCTGGTGGCCGTGGGCAACGGCCCCTCGTTCGGCGGCGGGCTCCGGATCACCGAAGGAGCACTCCTCGACGACGGCTTGATCGACGTGGTGGTCATCAGGCCGATGTCGCGTCCGCAGCTGGTGCGGACCTACCCACGCCTGTTCAACGGCACGCACACCGGGCACCCGTCCTACGAGCACCACCGCGTACGTCGGGTGACGGTGGCAGCACCGAACATCGTGGCGTATGCGGATGGCGAGCGCTTCGGCGCGCTGCCCCTGACCATCGAATGTGCACCCCTTGCGCTTACGGTGATCGCATGAAGCACCCACTGCTGCGGGAGTTCGCCGACCTCTACGACTTCCCGCTCGATGACTTCCAGCTCCGCGCGTGCCGCGAGGTCGAGGACGGCAAGGGGGTCCTGGTCGCGGCGCCCACGGGTTCCGGCAAGACCATCGTGGGGGAGTTCGCCGTGCACCTCGCGGTGCAGTCCGGCCGCAAGTGCTTCTACACCACCCCGATCAAGGCGCTGAGCAACCAGAAGTACGCCGACCTCGTCGCCCGCTACGGACCCGACAAGGTCGGGCTGCTCACCGGCGACAACACCATCAACGGTGAGGCGCCGATCGTGGTGATGACGACCGAGGTGCTGCGCAACATGCTGTACGCCGGCTCACGCACCCTGGTCGGGCTGGGCTACGTCGTGATGGACGAGGTGCACTACCTGGCCGACCGCTCGCGCGGTGCCGTGTGGGAAGAGGTGATCATCCACCTGCCCGAGAGCGTCTCGGTCATCTCGCTGAGCGCGACCGTCTCGAACGCCGAGGAGTTCGGCGAGTGGCTGGCCACCGTTCGGGGTGACACGACCACCATCGTCGAGGAGAAGCGGCCGGTGCCGTTGTTCCAGCACGTGATGGTCGGCAAGAAGCTGCACGACCTCTTCGCCGACGAGGAGGAGCTGGCCCAGGCCGGCTTCGCCCAGGAGGGAGCGGAGGTCAACCGCGAGCTGCTCAAGGTGGCCCGTGACGACTGGGCGGCGACCCGGTTCAAGGACCGCCGCGACAAGAAGGGAAACCGCGGCCGGGGGTCCCGCCCCCAGGGACGGCGGCTCTACCAGCCCACGCGCTTCGACGTGGTTGCCGAGCTCGACGCCGAGGGCCTGCTGCCCGCGATCGTGTTCATCTTCAGTCGGGTCGGCTGCGACGCAGCGGTCCAGCAGTGCCTGAACGCCAACCTGCGTCTGACCACTCCCGACGAGCGTGACGAGATCTTCGCCTTCGTGGAGGAGCAGTGCTCCGACCTGCCTCCTGACGACCTCGAGGTCCTCGGCTACCACCAGTTCCTCGACGGGCTGACCCGCGGCGTGGCCGCCCACCACGCCGGCATGCTGCCCCGCTTCAAGCAGTGCGTCGAAGAGCTCTACCTGCGGGGGCTCTGCCGCGTCGTGTTCGCCACCGAGACGCTCGCGCTCGGCATCAACATGCCGGCGCGCACCGTCGTGCTCGAGAAGCTGTCGAAGTGGAACGGCGAGGCCCACGTCGACCTGACCCCGGGGGAGTACACCCAGCTGACCGGCCGCGCGGGGCGCCGGGGGCTCGACGTCGAGGGCCACGGCGTCGTGCTGTGGCAGCAGGGGATGAATCCACGTGAGGTGGCCGGTCTGGCCTCCACGCGCACCTATCCGTTGCGCTCGTCGTTCCGGCCGTCGTACAACATGGCCGTCAACCTCGTGCACCAGTTCGGCCGGGAGCGGTCGCGCCAGCTGCTCGAGTCCTCGTTCGCCCAGTTCCAGGCCGACAAGGCCGTGGTCGGTCTGGCCCGCAAGCTGCGCAAGAGCGAGGACGCACTCGACGGCTACGCCGAGGCGGCGCAGTGCGACCGCGGTGACTTCATGGAGTACGCCGCCCTGCGCCGCAAGCTCTCCGACGTCGAGAAGGGCGCAGCCAAGGCCCGTCGCCGCGACCAGCGCGACGCCGCGCTCATCTCGCTGGCCGCGCTCAGGCCCGGCGACGTGATCGTGGTGCCCAACGGCAAGTTCGCCGGCCACGCGGTCGTGATCGACCCGGGGCTGTCGCGCGACGAGCCCCGCCCCTACGTCGTCACCGCGGGGGGCCAGGCCCGGCGACTGCAGATGATGGACTTCGCCACGCCGGTCGAGGCCATCGACCACATCCGGGTGCCGCGCAACTTCAACGCGCGCAACCCGCAACAGCGGGGCGACCTGACCTCGACCCTGCGCAACAGGACGCGTGGCTTCCAACCACCGCCCCCCTCACGGCGGAGCAGGTCGCCCCACAGGGATGGCTCGGCGGAGTCGAGCGTCGAGGCCGAGATCGCGTCCCTGCGTCAACGGATGCGCGAGCACCCGTGCCACGACTGCCCCGATCGTGAGGAGCACGCACGCTGGGGCGAGCGGTGGTTCAAGCTGCACCAGGAGTCCAACACGCTCAAGCGTCGGGTGGAGAACCGCACCAACACGATCGCCCGGCAGTTCGACCGGGTCTGCGACGTCCTCACCGCCATGGAGTACCTCGACGGCGACGAGGTCACCGAGCGTGGCGTCCACCTGCAGCGCATCTACTCCGACATGGACCTGGTCGCCGCCGAGGCGATCCGCACCGGGCTGTGGAACGAGCTCGACGCGTCGGAGCTCGCCTCCGTGCTGTCGGCCCTGGTCTTCGAGGCACGGCGCCCCGACGACGCCCGTTCGCCGAAGATGCCGGTCGGCCGGATCCGCGACTCGTTGCGCGACCTCGTCCACCTGTGGAGCGACCTCGACGAGCTCGAGCGCAGCAACAGGCTCGACTACCTGCGCGAGCCCGACGTCGGGTTCGCCTGGGCCGCTTGGCGCTGGGCCGAGGGTGATGCGCTCGACGACGTGATCAGTGGCATCGACCTGGCCGCCGGCGACTTCGTGCGGGTGATGAAGCAGCTGCTCGACCTGGCCATCCAGGTCGCCCACGCCTCGGCCGGCACACCCCTGCGTGCCGTGGCCCTCGAGACCGCCGACCGGCTGCGGCGCGGTGTGGTGTCCTACTCGTCGGTGGCCGGCACCGACTGACCCGCGCCACCCCGGGTTGCTGAGGCCCGGGCGACCTTCCGGTTCGCGATCAACGCGACCACGGCCCGCGACCCGACCAGGAACACCCCGAGCACCACGGTGGCGACGACGATGAACGAGAACGCGGTGCCGGCGCCGCTGAGCTGGCGCAGGACCATGCCGAGCAGGACCGTCGAGATCCACACGGTGATGCCGGGGCCGATGGCGACCGCTTCTCGCCGCCCGAGCTGCCTGACCAGGATCCACCCGAGAAGTGCTCCGACCAGGAACGGCCACGCGGTACCGAGCACCCCCAGGACGACGTTGCCCCTGTCGTGCTCGGCACGACCGAGCGCGGCGAAGAGCAGGATCAGGACGAGGTCGGCAACCAGTGCCTTCAGGGCGCGTGGAGACATGGCTCCAACCTATCCCTGGAGCGCCTCGACCAGTCGGACCGCCGAGCTCCCGAGCCCCCACCGCTGGTCGAGCTCGATGACGCGCTCGGGGTGCGCGGGAGTTCGCGGCAGGGTCAGGTCGACGTCGCCGATGTCGAGATCACGGCGTACGGCGACCACGGTCGGTGCCACCTCGAGGTAGTCGAGGGACGCCTTGATCTTGCCGCGCGGACCGGGCCCCATGTCGGACTCGGGATCCTGGGCCGCCGCGGCAATCGTCTTGATGTCGACAAACCGACCGAGGAGCGTGGCAGCGGTCTTGTCGCCCACGCCCTTCACTCCCGGCAGACCGTCGGAGGTGTCACCGCGCAGGGTCGCGAAGTCGGCGTACTGGCTCGCCTCGACGTCGTACTTCGTGCGCACCCAGGCGTTGTCGACACGCTCGTGCCTGCCGACGCCGCGTGCCGTGTAGAGGACGCGCACCTCGGCCTCGTCGTCGACGAGCTGGAACAGGTCACGGTCCCCGGTGACGATGTCCACGGGCATCCCGGCCTCGGTGGCCAGCGTGCCGATCACGTCGTCGGCCTCCATCTCGTCGGCACCGACGATCGCGATCCCGAAGGCCTCCAGCATGTCGACGATGATGGGGATCTGCGCCTCCAGCGGGTCCGGCACCTCCTCCACGTCCGGAGCCGGTCCCGGCACCACCTCGACCACCCGGTGCGCCTTGTAGGTCGGGATGAGGTCGACCCGCCACTGCGGTCGCCAGTCGTTGTCCCAGCAGCAGGCCAGGTGCGTCGGCTGGTACTCACCGACCAACCTGCTGATGAAGTCCATCAGGCCGCGCACGGCATTGATCGGGGTGCCGTCGGGGGCCCTCATCGAGTCCGGAACGCCGAAGAACGCCCGGAAATAGAGGCTGGCGGTGTCGAGGAGCATCAATCGCTGCGTGGTCACGTGGTGAAGTCTCTCAGGAGGGGCCGCGGTTTTCGCTACGCTGCCCCGGTGGAAGAAACCGATCGCCTCATCCTGACCCTGCTGGCGGCCGACGGGCGGATGTCCTACACCGACCTCGGCAAGGCGACTGGGTTGTCGACCTCGGCCGTGCACCAACGGGTCAAGCGGCTGGAGCAGCGCGGTCTGATCAAGGGCTACGGCGCCACGATCGACCACGACCAGACCGGCCTTCCCCTGACGGCGTTCATCTCGATCACACCGATCGATCCTTCGCAGCCTGACGACTACCCGGACCGGCTGGCCGACATCAGCCAGATCGAGTCCTGCTGGTCGGTCGCGGGCGAGGAGTCCTACATCCTCAAGGTGCGGGTACCCACGCCTGCCGACCTGGAAGACCTCCTGGCAAGGATCCGTGGGGTCGCGAACGTCTCCACACGCACCACGATCGTGCTCTCCACGCCCTACGAGAACCGCCCGGTCTCCGGCTGAGGCCGCAGCCGGTCAGCGTCAGCTCACGTCGGTGCCGTCGTACGCCGCTTGGAGCTCGGCCAGGTTGAACTTGCCGTTGGTGGACAGCATCTTGGCCATGAAACGGGCGACCGCTGCGGGATCACCGGTCGTGTAGTCGGACAGGTTCTCGGGCCCGACCTGCCAGGAGAGGCCGTACTTGTCCTTGAGCCAGCCGCACGGCTGCTCCAGCCCACCTTCGACCAGCCCGTCCCAGACCCTGTCGATCTCCGCCTGGTCAGCGCAGCGGACCTCGAGCGAGATCGCCTCGCTGAAGGTGAACATGGGGCCGCCGTTGATGCCGACGAAGCGCTGGCCCATCAGCTCGAACTCAACGGCCATGGCGGTGCCCTCCTCACCCATCTGGTCAGCGCCGTAGGTCACGACGTTGAGCACCTTGCCGTCTCCGAGCACCGAGATGTAGTGCTCGATGGCTTCCTCGGCATTGTTGTCGAACCAGAGGTTCGTGACGATCTTCTGCATGACGATGTCCTCTCGCGGGGTTGGTGGGAGGGTTGACCCGCGCAGCGCCACGAACTCATCGGGACCTCGCGGATCACACCACTCTTCCCGGCACCCGGGCCTGAGGACAAGCGGACCCGGGTGCCGAGCCTCAGTGGGCCTGGAGGGCCGCCGTGCGCCGGGACGCCTCCGCCACCTCAGCCGCCTTCAGCGCGGACTCGTCGAGGTTGCCGTGCTCGGCCCACCACTCCTGGCCCTCGAGCGGCAGGGTGTGGATCGGGTCGTAGTAGTGGTACTCCCGGGACAAGGCGTCTGCATCCGTGGCCTCGATCGAGGTGCGGTAGTTCTTCGTCCATCCGGAGATGCCGCGCACCTCGTCGTACGACGCGAGCTGGTGCACCCAGCGCTTGCCGACGAACGGGACGTCGCAGACGATGCGCGGCGTCGCGAAGCCGGGGAGGTAGCCCATGATGTGGTGCTGCAGGTGCTGGGCGTCCTTGACCGAGACCCGCCAGTGCTCGGAGTAGGGGATCATGTCGCACATGTAGAAGTAGTAGGGCATGATCTGCGCACCGTCGAGCAGCGTGAAGCACAGGTCGAGCAGCGCGTGGGGGTCGGCGTTGACGCCGTTGAGCAGCACCCCCTGGTTGCGCACGTCGCGGATGCCGGTCTCGAGCATCGCCTTCGACGCCTTGGCGACCAGGGGGGTCACCGAGTTGGCGTGGTTGACGTGGGTGTGGATGGCGATCGAGACGCCGCGCTTACGGGCGATGGTGGCGACGCGCTCCATGCCGGCGCGCACCTCGTCCTGCAACCAGTGCTGGGGGAGACCCATCAGCGCCTTGGTGGCCAGGCGGATGTCGCGGATGTTCTCGATCTCGAGGACACGGGTGAGGAAGTCCTCCAGTCGCGGCCAGGGCATGTTGGCCACGTCACCGCCGGAGACGACGACGTCGCGGACCTGCGGGGTGTTGCGGAGGTACTCCATCATCGAGTCGAGCCGGTCGACGGGCTTGGCGGAGAACTTGAGCTTCTCGATCACCGGCGTCGAGTTGCCGACCAGGTCCATGCGCGTGCAGTGCCCGCAGTACTGCGGGCAGGTCGGCAGCAGCTCGGCCAGCACCTTGGTGGGGTAGCGGTGGGTCAGCCCCTCGGCCACCCACATGTCGTGCTCGTGCAGCGAGTCGCGCGTGGCGTGGGGGTGGGAGGGCCAGTCGGTACGCCGGTCGGAGAAGACCGGGAGCATGTAGTGGCGCACCGGGTCGGCGTAGAAGGCATCGGTCAGCGAGCCCGGCCCGGCAGGCTGGACGTGCGGCGCCATGGTGTTCATCATCTGCGGCGGGACCAGCATCGACATGGTGGCGCGCTCGGCCTGGTCGCGCTCGAGGTCGGCGTAGAAGCGATCGTCAACGAGGTCTCCGAGCAGCTCGCGCAGCTGCTTGAGGTTCTTCACGCAGTGCGAGCGCTGCCACTGCACCGACTCCCACTCATCGCGGGTGACGTCCTTCCACCCGGGAAGACGCGTCCAGTCGGGCTCCACGAGCTCGGTCCTGCGGTAGGGGTACGGCTGACCGGTCTGTCCCTCGATGAGGGATGCGATCGAGGTCTCGATGCTCATCGGCTTGCTCCTGTCGGGTGCGACGTCGTGGTGCGCGGCGGGTCGTTTGTGTGACACGCGCCTCTTCTGTCAGAGTAGGTGGAGATCGTACGGCGAATCAAATGCCACGCCGCAAGATTTACGGCGCAGGGCAAAGAGTGAGGGAGGACACCCCGTCATGTCGGGCACGAACAGCGATCCCAACGGCCTCCACCGGGTCCTGGACGAACGGGTGGTGCTGCCCCAGGCAGCCCAACGCCTCGAGACCCGGCGCGAGCTGTGGCCCGACGAGGTGCGGATCCGTGTCGAGAAGCTGAACCTCGACGCCGCCTCCTACCGCCAGCTGGAGCGCACCCACACCGGCCCCGGCGGCGAGCCCGACGGCGACGCGATCCGTGCCGCGGTCCTCGACATCGTCGCCACCCGCGGCAAGATGCAGAATCCCGAGACCGGCTCGGGCGGCATGCTCATCGGTGTCGTCGAGGAGGTCGGACCCACGTCCGCACTCGGTCTGTCGGTCGGCGACCGCGTGGCCACCCTGGTGTCGCTGACCCTGACCCCGCTGGTCATCGAGGACCGGCTCGCCGCCTGGGACGGGCTCGGCGAACAGGTCCCCTGCGACGGGTACGCCATCCTCTTCGGTCGCTCGATCGCGGCCGTCCTGCCCGACGACCTCGACCACGACCTCGCGTTGTCCGTCATGGACGTGTGCGGTGCGCCGGCGCTGACCAGCCGCGTCGTCAAGCAGTACGACGCCCCGACCGTCGCGGTGATCGGCGGGGGCGGCAAGAGCGGCTCCCTGTCCTTGGCGGCAGCCCGCCACGCCGGTGCCGCACGCACGATCGGCGTCGTCCCCACCGAGACGGAGGCGGCCCGTCTCAAGGCGGCCGGCCTGGCCGACGAGGTCGTGCTCGCCGACGCCCGCGACCCACTGGCCCTGCGCACCGCCGTCACCGCCGCCGGAGGACCAGCCGACGTGACCGTGGTCTGTGTCGACGTGCCCGGCTGCGAGGGTGGCGCGATCCTCTCCACCGCCGACCAGGGCACGGTGATCTTCTTCAGCATGGCCACCTCGTTCTCCGCCGCGGCGCTGGGCGCCGAGGGGCTGGCCGCCGACGTGACCATGCTGGTCGGCAACGGTTACGTGCCCGGCCACGCGGCGTACGCCCTGGACCTGCTGCGTGCCAACGCCGGGGTCCGCGAGCTCTTCGAAGGAAGGCACTGATGACCGCCAATCGACCCGGCATGCTCGACCTGGACCCCGCCGTGATCGCCAGGGCTCGCGCCCTGGCCGCCACGGTCGGGGCGCCGATCGTCGAGATGACCAAGCGCCACACCACCGTCTCGGTGGAGCGGGCCATGCTTCGCCTCGGCGGGCTCGAGGGCGCCGACGCCGACGGCACACCGTGGGTGAACCTCCTGCTCGACAGCGTCCGGGGTGACGTGGGCCTCGAGCACGGCGTCGCCCTGCCGGTGTGGGACGCCCTGCTCCGTGGCGAGGCCGAGGACCTCGCCACGCTGGCCCAGAAGGCCTCCGCCGGTTCGGTCCGCTTCCGGCTGCCCGAGGGCGCCGAGGCCACGTCGGCGGCGCAGGCGTCGCGCCAGCAGGTCGCCCACGGCGTACGCCGCATGGACCAGCGCCGCGTCGAGCGGGAGCAGCTGATCCGCGACGTCGGTGACGCACCCCGCAAGCCGTGGATCTACCTGATCGTGGCCACCGGCGACATCTACGAGGACGTCCCGCAGGCCCAGGCAGCCGCCCGTGAGGGCGCCGACGTGATCGCGGTGATCCGCTCCACCGGCCAGTCACTGCTCGACTACGTCCCCGAGGGCGCGACCCGGGAGGGCTTCGCCGGAACCTACGCCACCCAGGAGAACTTCCGCCTGATGCGGGCGGCGCTCGACGAGTCCAGCCGGGAGCTCGGCCGATACATCCGGCTGACGAACTACGCGTCCGGGCTGTGCATGCCCGAGATCGCAGCGCTGGCCGGCATGGAGCGCCTCGACATGATGCTGAACGACTCGATGTACGGCATCCTCTTCCGCGACATCAACCCGGTCCGCACCTTCGTCGACCAGCGGTTGAGCCGCCAGATCCACGCCCGCGCCGGCATCATCATCAACACCGGCGAGGACAACTACCTCACCACTGCCGACGCGGTCGAGGCTGCGAACACCGTCACCACCAGCCAGCTGCTCAACGAGTACTTCGCCCGGGAGGCCGGGCTCGACGACTGGCAGCTCGGCCTGGGACACGCGTTCGAGATCGACCCCGAGGTCCCGGACTCCTTCCGGCTCGAGCTGGCCCACGCGATGCTGGCCCGCACCCTGTTCCCGGATGCTCCGCTGAAGTGGATGCCGCCGACACGGCACATGACCGGCGACGTGTTCCGGGGCTACCTGCTCGACGGCTTCTTCAACCTCGTCGGCGCGATGACCGGCCAGGGCATCCTGCTGGTCGGCATGATGACCGAGGCCGTGGTCACCCCGTGGCTCTCCGACCGCGACCTGGCGCTGCAGAACGTGCGCTACGTGATGAACGCGGCCGGCAACCTCCACGAGGACTTCCGGCCCGCGCCCGACGGCTTCATCGCGAACCGCGCCAAGCAGGTGCTGGGGGAGTCGATCGACCTGATGGAGAAGATCGTCGCCCACGAGGACGGCCTGCTCGACGCGATCGCGGACGGCACGTTCGGGCTGATGAAGCGGCCCTCCGACGCCGGCCGCGGGCTCGACGGGGTCGCCGAGAAGTCCGACGCCTACTACAACCCGGCCACCGACCTGCTGGAGGAGAACTCATGAGCCCGACCACCACCGGGTCGACGGAGCCCGGCAAGCTGATCCGCCCCTACGGCGACACCACGGGCGACGGCATGGTGCAGATCTCGTTCACCCTGCCGATGCCTCACTCCAAGGTCGCCGAGGGGGCCGCCGAGCAGCTGGCCAACAAGATGGGCATGGAGCCGGCCCTGGTCGCGCACGCCAAGCCGATGGGACCCGACTTCACCTTCTTCGTCGTCTACGGCCGGGTCAACCACCTGGTCGACCCGAGCAAGGTCGAGGTGGTCGAGCGTGACTACCCGCTGCTGACCCCCAAGGAGGTCAACGCGACGGTGAAGGAGTCCCTGCGCCGCCGGATGGTGGTGGTCGGCGGTTGCATCGGCACCGACGCGCACACGGTCGGCATCGACGCGATCATGAACATCAAGGGCTTCGCGGGGGAGAAGGGGCTGGAGTACTACCGCGAGCTGAAGGTCGTCAACCTCGGCGCCCAGGTCTCGGTGCCCCAGCTCGTCGACCGGGCCCGGGCCGAGAACGCGGACGCGGTGCTGGTCTCCCAGGTGGTCACCCAGCGCGATGCGCACATCCTCAACACCCGGGAGATGTCGGCCGCCTTCCGCGAGTCCTACCCGGCCGCCAAGCGGCCCGTGCTGGTGGTGGGCGGTCCGCGCTTCGACGAGAAGATGGCCGGTGACCTCGGGGTCGACCGGGTCTTCTCCCGCGGCACCACTCCCGGCGAGGTGGCCAGCTTCCTCGTCCACCGCATCCTCAACCGTCCGGAGAACCGGACCCGACCGAAGCAGGCCTCATGAGCATCGAGCCCGGGCTGAAGGTCGTCCACCGCCGCTACGTGCCCTACTCCCACGCGCACTACGCCGGCAACCTCGTCGACGGCGCCTACTCCTTGGCAGCCTTTGGCGACGTGGCGACCGAGATGTGCATCCGCACCGACGGTGACGAGGGCCTGTTCGCCTCCTACTCCGACGTGCAGTTCCGCGAAGCCGTCCGCGCCGGCGACGTCCTGGAGATCACCGCCGAGCTCATCAAGGCCGGCACCCGCTCCAGGGTCATCCACTTCACGGTGCACGTCGTGGCGCGCGGGGCGGCAACCGAGGCGCGACCCGGTGCTGCCGCCGTGCTCGAGCCGCCGCTGCTCGCCACCGAGGCCACCGGCACCGTCGTGGTTCCGCCACGCACCTCGACCTGACCGCCATCGCGCACTAGCCGACCTTCTCGGCGTGTCTGGCACGACACGCCGAAAGTCATCGAAATTGGTGAGACTTTTTTGTCGGCAGGCCACCCCGCGCTGACCTGCGACAACACGCATCCCTGCAGGTCAGCGGCTTGTTGACAGGTGCCCGAGGGATGGGTGAAGGTTCGGGAGTCCGTCCATGCAGATCGTGATGGAGGACCGGCGTCCAGGTGGTCGTCGTGGACGGTGTGAGCACCACGCGCCGGACCCGACGGCTCGCGGAGGTCGGTACCGCCGCTCGAGGGCGGATGCGGGAGGGCCACGCGCTCCGTAGACAACTTCGCATCGTCGGCCGCCAGTCGTCGGTGAGGAGGTCCGAAGGGTTCGTCGGCCCTTCCGCGCCTGCATGATCCTCCCCGGTAGCCTTGCCGCGTGATCCGCATCCTGCTCGCTCTGCTCAGCGGGATCGCGTTGGGACTGGCCTTCGAGCCGGTGGCGGTGGTCGCCCTGCTGCCGATCAGCCTCGCCACCCTGCTGTGGTGTGTCCGTCACCAGCGCCTGCGGTGGAGTGCGTTGCTCGGACTGGTGTTCGGGCTGGGCTTCATGCTCACGCTCCTCTTCTGGCTCCGCGTCATCGGGGTGGATGCCTGGTTGGCGCTCTCCGGCTTCGAGGCCCTCTACTTCGCACTTGCCGGTGCGGGGCTGGCTGCGGTCTCCCGGCTTCCCGGCTGGCCCTTGTGGTCGGCACTGGTCTGGCTCGCGGTCGAGACGCTGCGCGGCGCGTGGCCGATGAGCGGGCTGACCTGGGGGAGGGTCTCCTTCGCGACCATCGACACGCCGTTCGAGCGTTGGTTCCCCTGGATCGGCGCCAACGGCGTGAGCCTCCTCGTCGTCCTCTGCAGCGCGGTCCTGCTGTGGTGCCTCCAGCACCTGAAGGAACGCCAGGTGCTCGCCGGAGGCGTGCTCAGCGGCACCGTGCTGGCCGTCGCCCTCCCGTGGTTCGTCCCGATCCAGTCCACCTCCGACGAGCGCGTCACGGTGGCCGTCGTGCAGGGCAACGTGCCGGGCAGCGGCGACGACCTGCTTGCCCACTACCGCGAGGTCACCACCAGCCACATGACCGCCACCCAGGAGCTGGCCGAGCGGGTGGCGGCCGGCCAGGTGGACCAGCCTGACTTCGTGGTCTGGCCGGAGAACTCGACCGCCGTCGACCCGTTCCGCGACGGCTCCACGGCACAGATGCTCTCGATGACCTCCAGCATGATCGGAGTACCGATCCTGGTCGGTGCCATCGTGGATGCCCCGGACGACCGGAACGTGCTCAACCAAGGCGTGGTCTTCGACCCCGTCACCGGTGCGGGCGATCGCTACACCAAGCACCACCCGGTGCCCTTCGGCGAGTACATCCCCTATCGCCAGCACTTCGGCACCGAGAACTTCGGACGCCTCGCCATGGTGCCACGCGACATGCTCAGCGGCACCGGCGTCAATCCGCTGCGGATCGACGGCACCGAGGTCGCCGACGTGATCTGCTTCGACGTGGCGTACGACGACACGATCACCGCCCAGGTGCGCCATGGGGCCGAGCTGGTCGCCGTGCAGACCTCGAACGCGATGTTCATCCACACGGGGCAGATCGAGCAGCAGTTCGCGATCAGTCGGCTGCGCGCGCTCGAGACGGGACGCACCGTGGTCGTGGCCGCGATCAACGGCCGCAGCGGGGTGATCGGACCCGACGGCACGGTGATCTCCGCCATCGAGCCGCGCACCCGCGACGTGCTCGTCCAGGACGTGCAGCTGGCCGCGGGCGTCCCGCCGTCGATGGTGGTCGGGCCGTGGCTCGGACGCCTGGCCGTGCCGCTCGCCCTCGGTGCCGCCCTGTTCCCACTGCTGTCGTATCGTCTGCGCAAGAAGAAGGCGTCGGGTTCCGCAACCTCGGAAGACCCCGAGTCCGCCGTTGAACAAGGGGAGAACGCGTGACGTACGACGGACTGGGCCGGGTCGTGATGGTGATCCCGACCTACAACGAGTCGCTCAACCTCGAGTGGATCGTGGCCCGCCTGCGCAAGGCACAACCGGGCGTCGACGTGATGATCGTCGACGACAACTCGCCCGACGGCACCGGCGACCTGGCCGACAAGCTGGCCGCCGCCGACCCCCAGGTCTCAGTGGTGCACCGCACCGAGAAGGCCGGCCTCGGAGCGGCCTACCTGAACGGCTTCCGCGTCGCCCTCGACGCCGGCTACGACGTGATCGGCGAGATGGATGCCGACGGGTCGCACCAGCCCGAGCAGCTGCACCGCCTGTTGGACGCACTGCGCGACGCCGACCTGGTGATCGGGGCCCGCTGGATCCCGGGCGGGTCCGTGGTCAACTGGCCGAGGTCACGCGTGCTCCTCTCGCGTGGCGGCAACCTCTACGTCCGGCTGCTGCTCGGCGTGAGGATCAAGGACGCCACCGCCGGATTCCGGGTCTTCAGGCGTGCCACCCTCGAGGCCATCGACATCGACACCGTGGAGTCCACCGGCTACGTGTTCCAGACCGACATGGCCTGGCGCACCCTGCAGGCCGGCCTGACCGTCCGCGAGGTGCCGATCGAGTTCATCGAGCGTGAGCGCGGCGACTCCAAGATGAGCGGTTCCGTGGCCAGCGAGTCTCTCAAGCGGATCACCCGCTGGGGCCTGCACGAACGTCGGAACCGGATCAAGCGCCGGTTCGGCCGCGGGTGAGCGCGCCATGACCAAGCGCCGCCGGTTCCCGACCTGGGTCATCGCCGTGCTGTTCTTCGGGATCCCGCTGCTCGAGCTCTACGTCCTGATCCAGGTCGGCCAGGTGATCGGCGTCGGCTGGACGATCCTGCTGCTCATCGCCGACAGCCTCTTCGGAGGATGGCTGATCAAGCACGAGGGGGCGCGCGCCTTCAGGGCGCTCAACGCGGCGCTCTCGAGCGGCCGGATGCCGGCCAAGGAGCTGGCCGACGGCATCCTGATCCTGACCGGCGGCATCCTGATGCTCTCGCCGGGATTCGTGCTCGACGTGGTGGGGCTGCTGCTGATCCTGCCGCTCACGCGTCCGGTGGCGCGCAGGGCGTTGTCCGCCTTCATCGGGGCACGGATGGTCACCACCCTGCCCTTCGGCCCGGGGCCCTCAGCGCCCAGGAACGACAACCGCCCCCGACCCGGCTCGCAAGGAACCGTGGTCGAGGGCGAGGTCGTCGATGACGACCCACAGGCCTGAAGCCAGTCTCAGGCCGTCGTCTTCTTCTTCCTGCTCTTGCTGGCCCGGTGCAGGTGCGCCGGACCGATCTCGCCACCGCGAAGCAGCTCGAGCCGCTCGCTCAGGATGTCCTCGAGCTCCTTGATGGAGCGACGCTCGAGCAACATGTCCCAATGGGTGCGAGCCGGCTTCTCGGCCTTCGCCTCAGGAAGGATGCCGTCGATGTTCAGGGCCACGGCCCCGCACTTCGGGCATTCCCAGTTGGCCGGGATGTCCGCCTCGACGGACATCGGGACCTCGAACTCGTGACCCTGCGGGCAGGCGTAACCGACCTGCTGACGTGCCGCGAACTCGATGCCGCGCTCGTCCTCGAAGCTCTGGCCTCCGAGCCGGGCTCCACGCAATGTGCGCTCCGCCATGAGCTACCTCCGATTAAGTCGTTTTTCCTTGCTCGTGGATGGGACGGTGTTCCTTCGGGAACATGACGCGGACCAACTAGGTCGTGCGTCACCTTCGCGCGAACGCGTCCACCCCCTCCAACGTACGACGCGGGCCAAGGATTCCGTCAGGCGACGAATGTGGTCGAACCCACGTCATGGAGTTTCAGATGACTGAAGGCTCAACGTTACCGGCTTCACGGATCCCGCGGGCAGTGTCCACCTTCATCAGCAGAAGTCCACCGATCAGGAAGAACGCGATCAACGCGAAGATGGCGGGCCGGTAGGAGTCGGTGAGCTGGTAGACGAGGCCGAAGGTGAGCGTGCCGAACCACGACGTGCCGCGATCCATCGCGTGGTAGAAGCTGAAGAACTCACCCTCGCGCCCCTTGGGGATCAGCAGGGAGAAGTAGGACCGGGCCAGCGCCTGGGTGCCGCCGAGCACCAGGCCGATCGCGAATCCCATCACCAGGAACGGCACGATCTGGTCCTTGGGCAGGACCAGGGCCACCGTCACGATGCCCATCCAGATCCCGAGTCCGGTCAGGATCACCTTCTTGGCGCCGTACTTCTCGGCCGCCTTGCCGAAGACGAGGGCCCCGATGAAGGCCACGAACTGCACCATCAGGATCGTGCCGATCAGCACGGAGGTGCCGAAGCCGAGCTGCTCCTTGCCGTAGATGGACGACGAAGCGATCACGGTCTGGATGCCGTCGTTGAAGAACAGGTAGGCGCCGAGGAAGGTCAGCGCCATCGGATAGTTCTTCATGTCCTTGAGCGTGGCCCACAGCTGGCCGAAGCTCTGCGAGACGATGCCGCCCTCCTCCGCGACCACGTGCATGGGCTGGTGGTTCTTCAGGCGCAGGTAGGGGATGAACGTGAACGCTGCCCACCACACCGCCGCCGAGAGCATCGACAGGCGCACCGAGAAGCTCTCGGACATGCCGAAGGTGTCGTGGAACAGGAACATCACCAGGTTGACCACGAGCAGCAGTCCGCCGCCGAGATATCCCCAGGCCCAGCCCCGGGACGAGACCCGGTCGCGTTCCTCCTCGGTGGAGATGAGCGGCAGGATCGAGTCGTTGAAGACCGTTGAGGCCCCGAGGCAGAGATTCGCCCCGATCACCGCGATGGCACCGATCTGCCAGTTCTCGCCCTTGCAGAAGAACAGGAGGGAGGCGAAGGCCGCTCCGGTCCAGGCGAAGGCGGCCAGCATGCCCTTCTTGTTGGCCGTCCGGTCGGCCACCGCACCGAGCAGGGGGAGGATGATCGCGGACAGGATGGTGGAGAAGGTGACGAGATAGGACGGCAGCGCACCGGGGGCCACCGAGAGGCCGAGCACGTCGACCCGGTTGTCGACCGCGGCGTTCTTCGCGATCTCGATCAGGTAGGGGCCCAGCATGACGGTCGAGACCGTCGTCACATAGGCCGAGTTCGCCCAGTCGTACCAGTACCACGCCTTCTGCTCCCGGGCCCTGGCCAAGGGCCTCAGGTCCGCGATGCCGGTGACTCCCTGGTCAGCCATCTGCTCATCCCTCCCACTGGCCGCGCTCGACGAGCACGTCCTTGAGTATGTCGGTGCGATCGGTCATCAAGCCGTCGACACCACGGTCGATCAGCCCGGCCATCTCCTCCGGCTCATCGATCGTCCACACATGCACCTGTGCACCTGCGGCATGAGCCTTGCGCACCAACCACCCATTCGTCACCGGAATGCCCGACTTGCGGTGCGGGACCTGCAGGGCCTGCACCCGACCGCGCGTGAGCAGGCGGGCGATGCCGCCGGTGGGGGAGAGCAGGAAGATGACCACCTCACCCGGGTGAGCCGAGGTTGGCACCCGCCCCTGGGTGAGCCGTCGGAACTGGCCCAGGTGCCTGCGGGAGAAGGATCCGACCAGGATCCGGTCGTGGGCGTTGCGCGCCTCGATGAAGTCCGCCAGCGGCCGGACCGCGCCCGGCGCCTTGATGTCGATGTTGAACCGGGCATCGGGGAAGGCGTCGAACAGCTCGGCCAGCGTCGGGACGCGCTCCTTGCCGCCGATCAACGCACCTTGCACCTCGGCGTACGTCAGGGAGGCGATCTCACCCTTGAGGTCGGTGACCCGGTCGAGCACGGTGTCGTGGAAGGCCAGGAGTACGCCGTCACGGGTGACGTGGACGTCGGTCTCGAGGTAGCGGTAGCCCAGGTCCACGGCGTGCCGGAAGGCGGCCATCGTGTTCTCCAAGCCCTCGATCTCGGGGTGGAAGGCGCCACCCCGGTGGGCGAAGGCGAGCACGCCGACGGGCTCGTCGAGATAGGGGAATCCGCTTCGGCGTCGGGTCACGACAGCATTCAACACGTCCATGGCTCGATCCTCACCGACACACTCCGGCAGATCATCCGTCCCGATACTCAGATTCCTCGTGCCGAAGGGAGTAGCCTGCGAGTCATGGAGTCGCTGAAGTGCCCCAAGTGCCAGGCCGACATGGTCAGTCGAGACCTCGGCCGGATGAGCGTTGACAAGTGCCCGGAGGGGCACGGAGTGTTCCTCTCCCGCGCCGACCTCGCCGAGATGATCGACGCCGAGAACGACTTCCACCGTGATGGTGGCGGCTTCCACACCGCACCGCTGCCGCGGATCACCGCAGACATGACCACCCCGCCGCCGGCCACCCCGAAGGCGCCGGCCTGGGTCGCCACGCTGTTCAACTGATCCTCGACCCCTCGTCGACCGGACGAGGGGTGCGTGCTGCTCGGGGACGGCGCGCGAGGAGCAGGGTGCGCTCAGTAGGCGCCGCTCATCACGTTCGCCAGCGGTTCCCCGGAGGCAAACCGCTCCAGCTGTTCGCGAATCACCCGGTGGGCCCGGGGCCACATGGCGCTGCTCGCGCCCCCGACGTGCGGCACCACGAGCAGGTTCGGTGCCTCCCAGAGCGGGTGGCCCTCGGGCAACGGCTCGGGGTCGGTGACGTCGAGCGCGGCCGAGAGCCGGCCGGTGTGCAGTGCGGAGAGCAGGGCGTCGGTGTCGACCACCGGCCCTCGGGCCAGATTGACGAGCAGCGCGCCGTCCCTCATCCGCTCGAGGAAGCCCTCGTCGACCAGACCACGTGTCTCATCGGTGAGCGGAACGATGAGGATGACCACGTCGGCCCCGGGCAACAGGTCGTCGATCTCGGACAAGGGGTGCACACCCTGGCGCGCCGTGCGAGCCACCCGGACCACGTCGCACTCGAAGCCCGAGAGTCGTTCCTCGATGGACTTCCCGATCGACCCGTGGCCGACGATCATCACCGTCTTGTCGGCCAGCGACTCCGTCACCGTCGGCTGCCACGCGCCGCGGTCCTGGGCACGGACGAAGTCCGGAACCCCACGCAGGGAGGCGAGCACCAGGGTGACAGCCAGCTCGGCGGTGGACGCGTTGTGGATGCCCCGTCCGTTGCACAGCTGGACGCCCTCGGGGACGTGGTCCTTGATGGCATCGACTCCCGCGGTCAACGTGTTGACCACCTTCAGCGAGGAGAGCGCGGCCAGCACCCGGGGCTGGTCGGCCCACTTCATGTAGGGCGGCACGTAGAACTCGACGTCGCCGGCCCACTCAGGCAGGGGAGCACCGTCCTCCAGCACGAGCGACTCGTAGCGCAGGCCATCGGGGGCCTCGCCCAGGTGCTCAGCGTCGAACGGCAACCAGACCAGGGGGCGTGGGTCAGCCATCGGGCCACTCCTCAGATGTCGCGGAAGGTCACGATGTTGGCACCCAAGGTGTTGAGCCGCTCGGCAAGGTCCTCGTAGCCCCGGTGGATCACGTACGTCGACCGCAGCACCGACGTGCCCTTCGAGGCGAGCATCGCCAGCAGGATCACCACGGCCGGTCGGAGCGCCGGCGGACAGACGATCTCGGTGCCGGACCAACGCGTCGGTCCTTCGACAAGAACCCGGTGGGGGTCGAGGAGCTTGACCTGGCCACCGAGCTTGGTGAGCTCGGTGAGGTAGATCGCCCGATTCTCGTAGACCCAGTCGTGCAGCAGGGTCTGGCCCTCGGCAACCGCGGCGATGACCGCGAAGAACGGCAGGTTGTCGATGTTGAGGCCCGGGAACGGCATCGGGTGGATCTTGTCGAGCGGCGCCCGCAGCTGTGACCTGCGGGTCGCGATGTCGACCAACCGGGTCTTGCCGTTCTCGGCGACGTACTCGTCGGAGCGCTCGTAGTTGAAGCCCATCTCCTCGAGGGTGGCCAGCTCGATCTCGAGGAACTCGATCGGCACCCGGCAGATGGTGATCTCGGAGTTGGTGACGATCGCCGCGGCGAGCAGCGACATGGCCTCGATCGGGTCCTCGCTGGGGGCGTAGTCGACGTCGACGTCGATGTTGGCCAGGCCGGTGACGCTGAGGGTGGTCGAGCCGATGCCCTCGACCCGGACGCCCAAGCGCTGCAGGTAGAAGCACAGGTCCTGGACCATGTAGTTCGACGACGCGTTGCGGATCACCGTGGTGCCGGGGTGCAGGGCCGCCGCCATCAGGGCGTTCTCGGTGACGGTGTCGCCGCGCTCGGTGAGCACGATCGGCCGACCGGGCTCGATGGCCCGGTTGACCTGCGCGTGGTAGCTGCCCTCGGTGGCCTTCACGTCGAGGCCGAAGGGACGCAGGGCGGCCATGTGCGGCTGGACGGTGCGGTCGCCGAGGTTGCAGCCACCTGCGTAGGGCAGGTCGAAGACGTCCTCGCGGTGCAGCAACGGGCCGAGGAACATGATGATCGAGCGGGTACGTCGTGCGGCGTCCTCGTCGATGTTGGCCAGGTCGAGATGAGTCGGAGGAACGATCTCGAGGTCGTTGTTCTCGTTGAGCCACCGGGTCTGGACCCCGATGCTCTCGAGTACCTCGAGCAGTCGGTTGACCTCCTCGATGCGGGCAACCTTGCGCAGCGTCGTGCGTCCCTTGTTGAGCAGTGAGGCACACAGCAGCGCGACGCCCGCGTTCTTCGACGACTTCACGTCGATGCTGCCGGACAGGGTCGTCGGACCGGTCACCCGGAGGTGCGTCGGGCCGCCGGCGCCGAGGGCGACGATCTCCGAGTCGAGGGCGGACCCGATCCGGGCCAGCATCTCCAACGAGAGGTTCTGGTGGCCCTTCTCGATCCGGTTCACCGCGGATTGACTGGTGGCGAGCAGGTCCGCGAGCTGCTGCTGGGTGAGCCCACGGTGCTTGCGGGCGTCGCGGATCAAGTTGCCGATGCGTCCGAGGTAGTCAGTCGTCATGCCACCGACGGTATCTCAGATATGAGATACCTCAAAGATGCCATGCCGCATGCAAGGATTCCCGTCATGCGCGCCACCACTCTGCACGAGGTCCGGGACATCGGTGTCTCCGACGTCCCCGACCCCACGATCGACAAGCCGGTCGAACCCATCGTGAGGGTCACCGCGGGCTGCATCCGTGGCTCGGGCCTGTGGCCCCACCACAGGGAGGCTGACCCCGAGGGCCACCGCGCCAGGGACGAACGCCGCGCCACCAACGCGTGGGTGCAGCCGTGAACCGCGCCGTCCCACTCACGGTCGCTGTCCTGATGCTCCTGGCCGGCATGGCGCTGTGGTTCACCGGAGTCGATCGCGAGGGGCGGGTGTGGGCCTTCATCGGCCCGGTCCTGGCCGGCTTCGGCATCGCGCTGCTGATCGTCACGTTCCAGCGGAAGGACTGACCGCCGGCCAGTGCGCCCGGGTCAGTGCGCCCGGGTCAGTGCTCTCGGGTCGGCGTGCTGACCTTCACCTGGCCCGGGCGATCTCGCGCGCTGCCGCGCGCAAGGCTGCCGCTGATCGTTCCCGGGTGACCTGTCCGGCGATCTCGTCGAGGGTGCTGACCAGCAGCCACTGCAGCTGCTCGGAGTGGTGGGAGGTCCGCCGGAGCACCGGCAGCCGGCCGTGGCACCACCCGCGCACCAGCGGCGCCAACGACCGCAGCGGGTCCTTGCCACTGGCTTCCGCCGCGACGGCCACCCGGACCATCCGATGAGCGGTGCACACCACACTGATCTCCTCACGGGCCAGGGTCGGTGCTGCTCGGTGCCTCTCGATGATGGTCATGCCCACTAGGAGCGCCTCGTGCCCGTGTGGATACCTCGGATCGACACAGACGCACGAACCCCGCTCCGTCGGGAGACGGAGCGGGGTGCGGAATGAGAGTGCGTCAGCCGCGCGACTTGCGGAAGGCAGCCTGGTCCTTCTTGTTCATCGCCACGTAGGACTTGAACCCGGACCCGGCCTTGAAGGCGGGGACGTTGGTCTTCTTGATCTTGATGGTCTCGCCCGTCTGCGGGTTGCGGGCCTCGCGGGCCGCGCGCTCACGCTTCTCGAACGTTCCGAAACCGGGGATCTGGACACGGTCGCCTTCGGCAACGGCGTCGCTCACGGTGTTGACCACAGCGGCCAGGCCCTCTTCAGCCTGCTTCTTGGTCCATCCGGTCTGCTCAACGATCGCGTCGACCAGTTCACGCTTGTTCAATGTGTTCACCATTTCAGTGTCGTAGGCATCCGTACACGGAGAAACTAGCCACCACCGACCATGGATTCCACGCAGGAAACGCCCGACACGCGCACAAAAACGCGGTTCATGTAGGGTTTCGGTCGAAAGGGAGTAGTCCCCAACAGGCACGTCGACATACTGGCCATCGGCCCGGCGTGCAGGGCCAGGCATCTGGCGGACGAGACTTTCGACCAGTTCACGAACCCGCCCACGGACGTGCCTGGTCGAAGGGACGTCCCGATCTCGTCTCCTCGTCCAGGTGCCAAGGAGAAGAAACATGTACGCCTTCCTGCTCAGCACGGTGGTCATCTTCGTCGCAGAGCTCGGTGACAAGAGCCAGCTGATGGCGATGACGTTCGCCACCCGCTACAAGGCCCGCGACGTCATCCTCGCCATCACCGCCGCCACCGCCATCGTGCACCTGGCCTCGGTCGGCCTCGGTGTCGCGATCGGTTCGTCGTTCGCCGACTACCAGGACACCATCTCGATCGTGGCCGGCATCGCGTTCCTCATCTTTGCGGCCTGGACGCTGCGCGGTGACGAGCTCACCGAGGAGGAGGCCCAGAAGGCCAGGAACAGCAGCGGCATGGCACTGCTCGCCGTCGGAACCGCCTTCTTCCTGGCCGAGCTCGGCGACAAGACCATGCTCGCCACCATCACCCTGGCCACCAAGGAGGGCTGGTTCGGCACCTGGTTGGGCAGCACCCTGGGCATGGTCGCCGCGGACGCGCTGGCGATCGGTGTCGGCATCCTACTGGGGCGTCAGCTGCCCGAGAAGGTCATCAAGATCGGTGCCGCGCTCGCCTTCCTCGTCTTCGGCCTCGTGCTGATCGCACAGGGCATCGGCTGGCTCTGACAGCCGGCCGGCTCTGACAGGATGGGCTCGTGGATGTCCTGCGCTCGATCAGCCTCTTCATCGCCGCCGCGATCGCCGAGATCGGCGGCGCGTGGTTGGTCTGGCAGGGCGTGCGCGAGCACCGAGGTTGGATCTGGATCGGCGCCGGAGTGATCGCGCTCGGCATCTACGGCTTCGTGGCAACGCTCCAGTCCGACGCCAACTTCGGCCGCATCCTGGCGGCGTACGGTGGGGTGTTCGTCGCGGGCTCGCTGGCCTGGGGCATGGTGGTCGACGGCTTCAAGCCCGACCGGTACGACGTGGCCGGTGCGTTGATCTGCCTCGTCGGTGTGGCGGTGATCATGTATTCTCCCCGGCCTGCCTGAGCACCGACGGCTCCGGCCGGTCAGGTCAGTGGGCGAACTTGAGGCCGATCACGCAACCGATGATGCCGGCCAGCAGCAGCACCTTCACCAGGGAGAACGACTCGTCCCCGGTCACCATCCCGTACGCCACCGCCAGGCTGGCACCGATGCCGACCCACACGGCGTACGACGTGCCGACCGGCAGCTCACGCATGGCCCAGGCCAGCCCACCCATGCTGAGCACCAGGGCCACCAGGAAGACGACGGTGGGCAACGGCCTGGTGAAGCCTTCGGACCGGCCGAGCGCGACCGCCCACACGGCTTCCAAGACTCCGGAGACGACGAGGACCAACCAGGACATGGGACTTCTCCTCCAGCGCCGTCTTGTCGCATTCCGGGTACGGCACCGCTCGTCCGGGAGCCTGTGGGGCCCTGGCCCGATGTTCTCACCGGGTGGTCGTGGCGGCAACTCGCAGGTGCGAGGATGCACGGGTGCCAGCATCAGTCGCCGCGGTCCACGCCGCAGGGTCCCACACGTTCAGCAAGCAGGCGGTCGCGTGCATCGAGCTCGTCGAGGGCCAGGGGGTCGCCGGTGACGCACACTGCGGCGTGACCGTGCAGCACCGCTCCCGGGTGGCTGCCGATCCCTCGCAGCCGAACCTGCGGCAGGTGCACCTGATCCACGCCGAGCTGCTGGACGACCTGGCGGCAGCCGGATTCGAGGTGGCGCCGGGCGAGCTCGGCGAGAACGTCACCACGGCGGGGCTCGACCTGCTCGCGCTGCCGGTCGGGACCCGCCTGGCCCTCGGCGAGGCTGTGGTGACGGTGACCGGGCTGCGCAACCCGTGCCAGCAGATCAACAACTTCCAGCCGGGCCTGCTCAAGCAGGTGCTGCACACCGACGTGGACGGTCGGGTCGAACGGCTCGCGGGCGTGATGGGCATCGTGTCCCGGGCCGGCCTGATCCGGCCGGGGGACCCGATCGAGGTGTCGCTGCCGCCCGAGCCGCACCATCCGTTGACCCGGGTCTGAGCCAACGGTGGTCGGTCAGCTGACGTATCCCGGTGCAGGAGGCGGGACACACGCACAGCTGTCGGAGCACGACAGGTAGGTGTGCACGGCATGGCCACAACCGGGGCACGGGCGATCGTGCGAGAGATGCGTGGAGTTGATCTCAGCTGTGTCCCACATCGTGTGCCAACTGCTTCCTTCAGTGGTGGATCTACGGGCGCCTCTGTGGCGCTGTGTCCACTGTGGCTCCGCCACCCGCCGGAACTCAGCTGAACTCGCCCGAAGCGACCGACCGGGAGGCAGAACCACCCGATCGGGTGGTGCCGCGTGGTGTCACTGGGTGGTGGGCTGACGCACGGACGGGGTGGGCATTCCGGTCGGAAGTCCGTCGATGCTGAACCCCTTCAACCGTAGGAGGAGCGGTTCCCGGCGGCCCAGCGATTCATCGTGTCAGGATCTGACCATGAGCACGACTTCGATCCGGGCAGCTGTCGTCGACGACGCTGCCGCGCTGGCCGATCTGCACCTCGACGTGTGGGACGACGGCTACACCGGACTGGTGCCCCAGTCGGTGCTCGATGCTCGCCGAGCCACCCCGAAGGCCGAACGCGTGACCATGTGGGAGAAGCGCCTCACGGGCTCGGCCACGACCTGGGTCGCGGAGGACGAGGACGGGCTGGTCGGCTTCGCCAGCGCAGGGAAGGGTCGCGACGGGTCCGGGATGTGGGAGCTGATGGCGCTCTATGTCCGGGCTCGTGTCTACGGCACGGGGGTCGGCCACGCGCTGTTCCGAGCCACGATCGGCGACCGTCCGGCGTTCCTGTGGGTGCTGGTCGGCAACGAACGCGCGACCAGGTTCTACGAACGCCAGGGCTTCCGGGCCGACGGGCAGGAGCAGAGCTGCGACGAGGGCCTCGAACGGCGCATGGTGCGCTCCTGACCTGTCCCCACGCATATTCGGACGACGAATGTCCGCAACGGGGTCTACCGTCGGCAACATGGCCATCGCACGCTTTCCCACGTTCGTCATCGACTGTGCCGACCCGGCAGGGCTGGCCCAGTTCTACGCCCGAATGCTCGAGTGGGAGGTGAAGGAGGCCGAGGACTGGTTCGAGATCCGCGCCGACTACGGCCAGTGCATCTGCTTCCAGAAGGTCGACGACTACACGGCACCCGAGTGGCCGGGCCAGGACAAGCCACAGCAGATGCACATCGATGTCGTGGTCGACGATCTCGACGCTGGTGAGGCCGCCGTGATCGAGCTGGGCGCGACCAAGCACTCCCACCAGCCCGGCACCACATTCAGGGTCTTCCTCGATCCAGCAGGTCATCCGTTCTGTCTCTGCAGCGACTGACGTCCGACCGGGCAGCAACCGACGGGCGCGCCGTCCCGGCGTTTCGCTAGCGTTGTCCCCCTGGCCCGGCACACGCCGATGGGGCCGGGCAGACAGGGACAGCCACAGGGGAGAGACATGAGCGAGCACGTTGCCGACACCCACGACCTGATCCGGGTCGAGGGGGCACGGGAGAACAACCTCAAGGACATCAACCTCGACCTGCCCAAGCGCCGGCTGACCGTCTTCACCGGGGTCTCCGGCTCGGGCAAGAGCTCACTGGTCTTCGCCACGATCGCCGCCGAGTCCCAGCGGATGATCAACGAGACCTACAGCACCTTCGTGCAGGGCTTCATGCCCACGATGGCGCGTCCCGACGTCGACCACCTCGAGGGCCTGACCACGGCGATCATCGTCGACCAGGAGCGGCTCGGCGCCAACCCGCGCTCGACGGTCGGCACGGTCACCGACGCCAACGCGATGCTCCGCATGTTGTTCAGCCGACTCGGTGACCCCCACATCGGACCGCCCAGCGCCTTCGCCTTCAACGTGCCCTCGGTCTCCGCCTCCGGCGCGATCACGGTCGGCAAGGGTGACAAGGCGATGGCGGAGAAGGTCCACTTCAACAGGCTCGGCGGCATGTGCCCACGGTGCGAGGGCAAGGGATCGGTCAGCGACTTCGACAACGCAGCACTGTTCGACGAGGAGAAGTCGCTGAACGAGGGCGCCATCATCGTTCCCGGCTACTCGATGGAGGGCTGGTACGGCCGCATCTTCCGGGGGAGCGGCTTCTTCGACCCCGACAAGCCGATCAAGAAGTACAACAAGCGCGAGATGCACTCGCTGCTCCACAAGGAAGCCACCCGGATCAAGGTCGACGGCATCAACGTGACCTACGAAGGCCTGATCCCGAAGATCCAGAAGTCGATGCTCTCCAAGGATGTCGAGGCGATGCAGCCGCACGTCCGCGCCTTCGTCGAGCGGGCCGTCGTGTTCACCACCTGCCCCGAGTGCGACGGAACGCGATTGGCCGAGGAAGCCCGGTCGTCGAAGATCAAGGGCATCAACATCGCCGACGCGTGCACGATGCAGATCAGCGACCTGGCCGAGTGGGTGCGTGGGCTGGACGAGCCGTCCGTCGCCCCCTTGCTGAAGGGACTGCAGCACCTGCTCGACTCCTTCACCGGGATCGGCCTCGGCTATCTCTCGCTCGACCGTCCCTCCGGCACGCTGTCCGGCGGCGAGGCCCAGCGCACGAAGATGATCCGCCACCTCGGGTCGTCACTGACCGACGTGACCTACGTCTTCGACGAGCCCACGATCGGTCTGCACCCACACGACATCGCCCGGATGAACGACCTGTTGCTCCAGCTGCGCGACAAGGGCAACACCGTGCTGGTGGTGGAGCACAAGCCGGAGGCCATCGCCATCGCCGACCACGTCGTCGACCTCGGACCGTTGGCCGGCCCGGCCGGGGGAGAGGTGGTCTTCGAGGGCGACCTCGCCGGACTGCGCGCCAGCGACACCCTCACCGGCCGCCACCTCGACTACCGGGCTTCGGTGAAGGACGAGGTCCGGACGGCCACCGGCGCCCTCGAGATCCGGGGCGCCTCCACCCACAACCTGAAGGACGTCGACGTCGACGTGCCCCTCGGCGTGCTCACCGTGGTCACCGGTGTCGCAGGCTCGGGCAAGAGCTCGCTGATCCACGGCGCCCTGGGCAAGCGGGACGACGTGGTCTCGATCGACCAGGGCGCGATCAAGGGATCCCGCCGCAGCAACCCCGCGACGTACACCGGCCTGCTCGAGCCGATCCGCAAGGCGTTCGCCAAGGCCAACGGGGTGAAGCCAGCACTCTTCAGCGCCAACTCCGAGGGAGCCTGTCCCACCTGCAAGGGTGCCGGCGTGATCTACACCGAGCTCGGCTTCATGGACACCGTCTCCTCACCCTGTGAGGACTGCGAGGGCAAGCGGTTCCAGGCTGCCGTCCTGGACTACGAGCTCGGTGGCCGCGACATCAGCGAGGTGCTGGCGATGCCGGTCTCCGAGGCCTTGGGCTTCTTCGCCGAGGGGGAGGCGAAGGTCCCCGCTGCCCACAAGATCCTCAAGCGTCTCGACGACGTCGGGCTCGGCTACATCAGCCTCGGTCAGCCGCTGACCACGCTCTCGGGTGGCGAACGGCAGCGGATCAAGCTGGCCACGCACATGGGGGAGAAGGGCGGCATCTACGTCCTCGACGAGCCCACCACCGGGCTCCACCTGGCCGACGTGGAGAACCTGCTCGGCCTGCTCGACCGGCTCGTCGACTCGGGCAAGACCGTCATCGTCATCGAGCACCACCAGGCCGTGATGGCTCACGCCGACTGGATCATCGACCTCGGCCCTGGTGCCGGGCACGACGGCGGCACGGTGGTCTTCGAGGGCAGCCCGGCCGACCTGGTCGCCGGTGCGTCGACGCTCACCGGCGAGCATCTCGCGGCGTACGTCGACGCCTGAGGCCAGCTCAGCGCACCATCGAGCAAGCAGCTGGCCTGCGCCGACACCGCGTGCTGAGCGAGACGGAACCGTCCGCAACTCGTGCTTGCCTGTCGCACGGGGCCCCGGGCCAGCGCGGAGGTTCCCTCGCCCGCGAGCCTCAGTGCGAGCTCAGGATCACCAGCTCACGCGTGGCCCTGGTCATCGCGACGTAGCGGTCGACGGCACCCTCGATGCCCGTGCCGAAGTCGTCGGGATCCACGAGGACGACGAGGTCGAACTCGAGGCCCTTGGCCAGCTCGGGCGTGAGTGAACGAACCCTGGTGGTGTCTTCCCGCGCCGAGTCGCCGATGACGCAGGCCATGCCGTCGTCGTGCTCGCTCAACCAGCCCTGGAGAATGGTGTCCAGCTCGTCCGCCGAACCGTGCCGGACCGGGAGCCCGCTGCTGCGGATGGAGGTCGGGACGTTGGCATCGGGCAGCTCGGCGCGGATCACCGGCTCGGCCTCGGCCATCACCTCGTCGGGGGTGCGGTAGTTGATCCTGAGCCCGGCCATCGTCACCCGGTCCAGCCCGACCCGTGCGAGACGCTCCTGCCACGACTCCACGAACCCGTGTCGTGCCTGCGCCCGGTCGCCGACGATCGTGAAGCTGCGCGAGGGACAGCGCTGCAGGAGCATCTGCCACTCGGCATCCGTGAGCTCCTGTGCCTCGTCGACGACGACGTGCGCGAAGGGCCCGGAGAGCAGGTCCGGGTCGACCCGGGCCAGGGACTCCTCGTCGACGAGACGCGTCTGCATGTCCTCCACCTTCAACATCGAGACCAGCCCCTCGCCGTACTCGTCGCCGCCGGCAGCGACCAGGCTGTCGACGACCAAGTCCATGCCCTGCCGCTCCGCGGCGACCGCGGCCCGGTGCTTCTGCCGGTTGCGTGAGGCCTCCGGATCCCCGAGGCGTCGCAGGGCTGCGTCGAGCAACGGCAGGTCGGCGCTGGTCCAGGCCTGCGGGTCGTCCCGTTGCAACTGCTTCACGTCGTCGGGGGAGAGCCAGGGCGCACACATCCGCAGGTACGCCGGCACCTCCCACAGGTCTCCCACCAGGTCGTGGGCCTCGATCAACGGCCAGGCCTTCGAGAATGCGGTGCGCAGCTCGGCATTGCCCGCGAGGGAGCGGCGCACCATCTCCTCGGTGATGTCGTCATCCGCTTCGTGCTTGTCGACCAAGATCGTGAGCAGCTCGTCCCAGACCTCGTCCCGGGCCTCGTTGTGCGGCACACCTGAGTCGACCGACCCGAAGGCCTCCGACCAGTCGGCGCTGCTCACCCACACGTCGGCCCACGGTGTGTCGACCGCCATGCCCTCCGTGGGCGGCTCCTCATGGAGACGCACGGCGGGCTCGATCGCCCTCACCATGTCGGCAGTGGCCTTCAGACGGGCCACCTCGGGTTCCGATTCCTCGGGAAACTGTGCCGCCGACGGCACCAGGTCGCGCAACGTGCAGGTCTGCACGCCGTCCTCTCCGAGGCTCGGCAAGACGTCGGCAACGTAGCTCAGGTAGGGCTGGTGCGGACCGACGAAGAGGATGCCGCCGCGGCCCCCGCCGAGACGCGGGTCGGCGTGGAGCAGGTACGCCGAGCGGTGCAGCGCGACGACCGTCTTGCCGGTGCCCGGACCACCGTCGACGACCAACGTTCCCCGAGAACCCGCGCGGATGATGGCGTCCTGGTCTGCCTGGATCGTGCCGAGCACGTCGCGCATGCGGGGAGAGCGGCTGCTGCCCAGCGTCGCGATGAAGGCCGACTGGTCGTCGAGGGCCGCGTGGTGGCCCTCGAACTCGTCGGCAGCGAACACCTCGTCCCAGTAGTCACTGACCCGGCCACGGATCCAGCGGTACCTGCGCCGAATTCTCAACCCCATCGGGTTGGCGTGCGTGGCGCCGAAGAACGGTTCGGCAGCGGGGGAGCGCCAGTCGACCAGGAGTCGCTTGCCGTCACGGTCAGTCAGGCCGAGGCGTCCGACATACACGACTTCTCCGTCGTCGCCGTCCATGCGGCCCAGGCAGAGGTCGAGGCTGAAGCGGCGCAACGTGCGCAGGCGGGCGCTGATCCGGCGTACCTCCTGGTCGCGGTCCATCGCTGCCTGGCCGATGCCACCGGGTGCCTTGCGTTCGGTGTCGAGTCGTTCGGAGAGGTCGGCGATCGCGTGGTCGAGGCTGGCGGCGATGGCCGCGAAGTGGATCTCGTCGTCGGCGATCATCCGGGGGTCTGCCTTGGCAGAGAGGGTGTCGGGAAGGGCAAAGGCACTGAGGGTCAAGGAATCTGCTCCAGAGGCGTTTCTGCGCGACAGTCAGAGGTGTCGCGCCGGCGGGGAAGGACTGGTGACGAGGCGGGCGAGAGAGTGATTGTGGAGCATCACCGGGGCCTTGCCGCAAGCCCCCCTGTGCGCTATAAGTTGGAAGTGGCAGGACACCCCGCAGGGTGTCCTTTCGCCATTTCTACTGACGCCCGAGGAGTCAGGAGAGGTCGACGGCGCCCTTCAGCCAGGCCCAGGCGCGCGCGACCTCGTCGGCCCTCGACCGAGTCGTGGGGCTCAGGTGGGTCGGTCGCACCCTCCGGTCGTGCCAGAAGCGGCCAGTGGGCGGGGTCGGCTCTGCCGCAGCCAGCCATGCGCTGGTGTCCGCGCCCTCGGCGTCGTCGCGCAGGATCGAACGGGTGAGCGTGCGGAAGTTCGGCAACGAGCTCCGCACACCCGGGGTGTCGGCCCATCCCGGGTGCATCACGCCCAAGGTGATGGCGTCGAGGGACCAACGATCGGCGAGCAGCGGCGCCAGCTCGACCTGCATCCGCTTGGACCGTGCATAGGAAGCGGCTGGGGAGTAGTCACCACGTCTGAACTCGGGGTCGTCGGACGGGATCCGTTGCGCGTACATGCCACCGCTGCTGACCATCACCACCCGGCCGCTCGAGAGCCGGTCACGCAGCAGCTCCGTCATGAGCACCGGCGCCACGACGTGCACCGCCATGCTCAGCTCGTGGCCCTGGGGAGACTCGGTGCGCTCAGGCGGCATCACACCGGCGTTGTGGATCACCGCATGAATGCGCGAGACCTCAACCTGTGCGGCGAAGCGGCGTACGTCGTCGAGGTCCGCCAGGTCGCAGCGGGCGAGCCGCAGGTCGGCACCCGGCACCTCAGCCACCACGCGTTCACGGACGGCGGCGCCCTTCACCTCGTCGCGCACGATCATGTGCACGCTGGCACCCAACCGCGCCAACGACTGGACGCAACCGATCCCCAGACCGGAGCTGGCGCCGGTCACCAGCACATGCTTCCCCGCCAGGCAGCCCGGCTCGGGATCAGCCGGCCAACCGGGCAGTCGGCGCCGCACGGCGATCCCGATCCTGCTGTACCCCGGAACGAGGGTGCGGTCCATGACCGTGTCGAGTGCGCGGCCGGGCAGCGGGATCGTCATCAGTCCTCCACCAGGTGGTCGAGGCTGGCGCGCAGTTGTCGGATGGTCTTCTCCGCCAGACGGGGGAGGTAGGCCGCGACCAGTGGGGCTGCGAGCCTCGCTGCCCCACGGAAGGCGAACTCGGCGTGGTAGGTCACTTCGGCACCTTCTGCATGTGCTCTGACACCGAGCACGTCGTGTCCCTCGAACTGCTCATTTCGTCCGACGAGGTGGATCCGGGTCGGGCGCTCCAGCTCCGCGACGGTGTACTCGATCTCGGTCTCACGACCGAGGAAGACGGACACGTTCCGGTAGGTGCTGCCGACACCGCCGTCGCCGTTGGACAACGTGCAGGACTTGGTTCCGGGGTCCCACTCCTCAGCGTTGGTGAAGTCGGCGAGGTAGTCGTGGACGCGCTCCGGTGCGGCCTTGGTGATGAAGGTCCGCGTGACCGACGGCCTCATTCTCCGCCCATCTCCACCGTGCCCGAGTGCCCAGCCGGGCGGTCTCCGGTGATCTTGCTGCGTACGAAGGACAGCGCCGACGTGACCCGTCCACCCGGGGTGTCCCAGAACTGTGCGGAGACCGGTTCCACCCTGAGCAGGCGCACGTCAGGAGATTCCGCTCCCTCGGGGTACCAGGCTTCGACCATGGGGTTCCACAGATCGGCGATCTTGTCCCTGTCATCGAGCACGACGCCGCTTCCCGCCACCGAGAGCCACGTGGAGCTGTCACCGAAGGCCAGGTTGACGCGGATGTCCCTGATGAGGTTGGTGGCGCTCTCACTGGTGCCGTCGATGAAGCACCAGACGTCGCCGTCGTCGTCGATCCGCTGAGGAGTCATCGGATGGGAGTGCAGCTCTCCTTCAGGGGCGAAGGTGGTCAGCATGCAGAAACGCTGGTCGCGCATCATCTCGACGATGGTGCTCTGGTCCGCGGGCGTGTGCGTCGTCATGAGTTCTCCTCGTCGTCGCTTCGTGGTCGGGCGGTGGACGACCAGTCTGCTCGCCATGGCGCGAGCCACTGGGCGCTCCCGCCAGCGGTACCCACGACCGCCCAGCACAGCCCGACGTGGATCGGACGCGGTTCCCCGACAGCGCGCGACCGCTACGCGTCGATGGCTACGGCGTGTCTCGCAAGAGACGTGCCCTAGTGTGCGGTCATGAACGTGCCTCCGGGAGACCTCGATGCGGTACGCGAGTCCTATGACCGGGTTGCCGACAACTACGTGGATCTCCTGCAGACACAGGGAATGGGCGATGTGCGCACCCACCCCTGGTTGAAGGGATGCGTCGACGCATTCGCAACGCAGGTGCGTGGACTGGGTCCCGTGCTCGACGTCGGATGTGGTCCGGGCCAGGTGACGGCGTACCTGCGCGACCTGGGTGTCGAAGCCTCAGGTGTGGACCTGTCTCCGCGCATGGTCGAGCACGCCCGGCGACTGCATCCCGACTGTTCATTCGCGGTGGCCGCGGCGACCGAGCTCGACCTCGAGCCCGAGTCGCTCGGCGGCATCCTGGGCTGGTGGTCACTCTTCAACCTGCCGCGCGAGTTGCTGCCCTCCGTGCTCACGTCCTTCCATGACGCGCTGGTGCCTGGGGGAGAGGTGCTGGTGGCCACGCACGTGGGCGACGACGACGTGCCCAGGACCGAGGCGTATGGCGGAGTTCCGGTGTCATGGACGACGCACAGATGGCAGCCCGATCAACTCGCGACCTTGCTGGAGCAGGCAGGATTCACCCTCGTCGCAGAGTTGCGGCTACCAGCCGACGGACAGCAGGGACCGGGCGTCGTACTGGCCGGACGACGCTGAAGCCGCCTACGGTGGGGGACTGGCCGGACGACGCTGAAGCCGCCTACGGTGGGGGACTGGCATTCGGATCACGACGCTTCGGTCGAAGCATCGGCCGCGCGATGATGCGAGCGGCCCAGGAGTCCCTGCGCAAGAAGCGTGAGAAGCAACAGTGACGCGAGACGGAACGGCGTCGCGGAGAACAGCCCGCCGACAAGAATTGACTCCGGAAACTCGGCGACTTTCACGTTATGTCAAGTTGAATTACACTGATGTCATGTCGGCTCTGACGGCAGCCGGCACCTCCAGGCTGACATTTCGACGCATGACATCTGCACCTGGCAGCAGGTCGACGGCAAGGAGGACCTGGAGGTCGGCTATCACATTCTGCCGGAGTACCAAGGATGCGGCTTCGCCACAGAGGCCGCTGGGGCAAGCCTCGAACTGGCAAGACGGTCACCAGTGGCGGCATGGACTACCTGGTGCACGGCATACGCCTGCAGTGAGGCGTGCACCAGCGCTCAGAAAGGGGTTCTGGGCCAGACTCGGAAGAGTCGCCGATAACGTACATTATGTCAATTAGCAGTCTGGGTATTGCGCCAGCCGAATCATCCGGTCTGGCCTGGCCCCCTACCCCGCCGACAATCCACGACTGGGCGCTGACGTGCCCGGCCTCGTCAGTCCGACGACGAGTGCCAGTCCGAGCGCAGAATGGAATAGAGATGACCGTCGCGGTAGGACCCGTCGCGCCACTGGGCGCCACGGGTGGTGCCTTCTCGGGTGAAGCCGGCCTTCTCCAGAGCGCGTTGCTCCGCAAGGTTCTCCACATCCGTGTGTGCCTCGACCCGGTTGACGGCCGTGTGTCTGAAGAACAGGTCAACCATCTCCCGTTGCGCGGCCGTGCCCAGTCCTTGACCGCGCGCCCGTGGCGACAGCCAGATCCCGATCATCGGGTTGCGTGACTGCACGTTCGGCCCCCACCTCTGCCACACCCACGACACGTCTCCGACAACCTCGCCGCCGCCGTCGAGGACACCGAAGGCGCCCTGCTCGTTGAGGTCCGAGGGAGGGACCGACTGCCGTGACGGTCGGGGTCCGAAGTAGTCGAAGCCGTCGTCGTCGCCAGTGAGCACGGACAGGTCGGCCTCGGTCAACGGGCGAAGCATGGAAGTCACCGTTCCAACCTATCCGCGGCTGGTTGCCTCGGACCACCCTCAAGAACTCCTCACGCGAAGGACTTTCGCGGGGAACCGGTCCCGTGGTGTCGAACGGCGCGTCTTCGGGCAGGAGACCACGCACTAATCTCGGTCGCATGGCACCAGGAGTCCGCGTCGCCGTACGCATCGTCCTCCTCGACCCCCATGGCCGTGTGCTCCTGTTCGAGGGCAGGGACCTGTCTGACCCTGATGACGCCGTCCGCTTCTGGTTCACCGCCGGCGGTGGTGTCGACGAGGACGAGACCCTCGAGCAGGCCGCCCATCGCGAGCTGCTGGAGGAGACCGGCATGACGGGCCTGCAGCTGGCCGGCCCGTTCCACCGACGGGAGGTGGACTTCCTCAACCACGGCACTCCCCTGCGCCAGGTCGAGCACTTCTTCGCGGCCCGGACGATGGACACGTCCCTTGAGGACCGTGCATGGACCGAGCTGGAGCTGGAGGCGATGACCACATGGCGTTGGTGGAGCACGGACGAGCTCATGAGGGCAGGGATCGTCCACTTCCCCGAGGAACTCGTCGACCTCGTGCACCGCGCAGACTCCCTCGTCTGAGGGACCGGGCGCGGATCAGCCCAGGCTCCCCAGCCAGTCGCCGTAGAAGATCCCCAGGGCTGCTGCCGCGCAGACTCCGGCAATGATCCAGAAGCGGATCACGATCGTCACCTGCTCCCACCCGAGCAGCTCGAAGTGATGATGCAAGGGCGTCATCCTGAAGACTCTCCTGCCCACGCCGGTGGTTCGCCTGGTGAACTTGAACCACGACACCTGGATCATCACCGAGGCGGTGACGGCGACGTACAACCCGCCCAGGACGACGAGGAGGAGCTCGGTCCGGGTCACCAGGGCGAATCCGGCCATCGCAGCCCCGAGCGCGAGGGACCCGGTGTCCCCCATGATGATCCTCGCCGGCGAGGCGTTCCACCACAGGAACCCGAAGCAGGCGCCGGTGAGGGCGGACGCAACCGTGGCCAGGTCGAGCGGCGAGGCCACTGCGTAGCAGAGACCGTTCACATCGGAGGCGGCTCCGCACAGGTGGTTGTTCTGCCACAGGCCGACGATGGTGTAGGCCCCGAACACCATCGCCGCGCTCCCCGCGAGCAGCCCGTCGAGTCCGTCGATGAGATTCGTGGCGTTGCTGGTCCCACTCACCATGAACCAGACGATGATCATCACGATCACCCAGGGCAGGGCTGGGCCGACGTCGCGGACGAGCGACAACCTGTGCGAGACCACGTCCTCCCCTCCCCCGTGGCTGGGTCGGAGAGCGAGGAAGCCGAAGACCAGGGCGACAGCGGTCTGCCCCAACAGCTTGGCCTTGCTCCGAAGGCCAAGACTGCGCTGCATCCTGACCTTGATGAAGTCGTCGACGAATCCGACCGTGGCCATGCCCACGAGCAGGAAGAGCACCAGGACGCCCGCGCGTGACGGTTGCTCCCAGGTCACCAGCTTGGCAACTGCATAGCCGGCGACCACGGCGACCACGATCGCGGCGCCGCCCATGGTCGGGGTGCCTCGCTTCACGTGGTGCGTCGTCGGGCCGTCGTCCCGGATCAACTGGCCCAGGCCCCACGCAGCGAACTTCGTGATCGCCCATCGGGTCAGGAACAACGACAGGACGAGCGAGCATGCCCCGCTCAACAAGATGGCCTTCAACCCGAGCCCGTACCGATCGTGTCAGGGCGTGCCTTCCAGACCGTTGGGGTCAAGGTCGAGCTCGCCGCGGGCAGAACCGTGACAGAAAACCATTTCGACAGGTGCCTGGCAAAGGCATCGACCCGTGTCGCGGCCGAACCTGCGCGTCCGATCTCAGAGGAGAGAGTTCGGTGCGAAAGTCGGCCGCCTGTCGACCGATTCCAACGCCGCCACAGACCCTGCTGAGGGCGCCTTCGGTGACTCGACGAGGATCGAGCTCTCGGTCCGGTCCCGAGGGAGCGTCGGGCGAAGGAGGCCCCCTCCGCGCCAACCCACAGGGTCTCACTCATCCGCGGGCGCCGAGCTCCTCACGGATGCGGCGCAGGTCTTCCATCAGCGAGCCCACCAGGATCCAGCGCATGCCCTTCGGGGCTTGGAACACGAGTGGCGCGGTCAACGCCGGGGCTGTCTCCGCGAACGTCTCGTAACGAGTGGCCAGGGTGATCCGCAGCTCACGCCGCGTGTCATGGGCGGCGCGACGGAGCTCCTCGGCGATCGCCTGGACCGCGGGCTCGTTGCTGACGCTGTCGTCGTACTGGTCGACGTAGGCCCGCGTCATGCCGAGGACCTGGGTGACGATGAGGCTCAGGTTCTCGACGCTGTCGCGCATCGCGGCCAGGTCCTCGCGGTGGTGACGACCACGTGGGTTGAGCGCCAGTGAGTCCTCGGCCTGGTCGAGTGCCTCGTCCGTGGCCTCGCACAGCGCATGCAGCTGACGGGCCTCGGTCATCAGCTCGCGCAGCTCACGCGACGAGTGCTTCCTCGTCAGTGCGTGCGCCAATCGCTCCAGGGATACGGCGATCTCCTCCCCCAGCGCGTCCAGTGCCCGGTGGGCCGGCACCAGCGCGACCGGTGGAACCAGGACGAGGTGGACGATGATGCCGATGACGGCGCCGAGGAACGTCTCCAGGATCCGGTACGTCGCATAGCCCGACGACGAGGACCCGATGGCCAGCACCAGCAACGCGCTGATGGCGACCTGGTTGGCCGACCCGGTCGTCATGCGCAGGCCCCAAGCGAGGGCAAGTGAGGCGGAGACCGCCAACAGGACCACCCACGAGGCACCACCGAACGCGATCGACAGACCCGAGGCGAGCACCACTCCCGCGATCACTCCGACACTTCGCTCGATGCCCTTGAACAAGGACTGGTTGAGGCTCGGTTGCACCACCAACATCGCGGCGATCGCGGCGAACACCGGAGGCGGCCCGTCGGGGATGGCCAGCCCGGCGACGATCCACGCCAGCATGGTGGCCAGCGCGGTCTTCACCATCTGGAGGAGGGGCGCCCGTTCGGAGGCGCGAAAGGCGTCCGTGAATCGCATGTCGTCAGCGTAGGGCCAGACCGGGCGTTCGGGCCGCGCACGCCACGGCCCGCGCCTAGACTCTCGCCATGACGACTGGAGGGGCGCGCGCCACGGCACGCGCGGTCGATGACCACCCGGCTCTCGACCACGTGGCGCGCCTTGGCCTGGTCACCTTCGGGGTCGTGCACCTGGTGCTGGGCTGGCTCGCCATCTCGCTCGCCTTCGGGGACCGCGAGGGCAAGGCCGACAGCAGTGGCGCGATCCGGCAGCTCGCCGAGCAACCGTTCGGCACGGTCATCGTCTGGGCCGTCGCGATCGGCATGGTGCTGCTGGTCGTGTGGCAACTGATCGAGGCGTTGGTCGGACATCGTCGCCACGACGGCATCACGCGGCTGCGCAAGCGCCTGACCAGTCTCGGCAAGGCCATCGTCTATGCGGCGGTCGCGACGAGTGCGTTCCGGGTGGCCGCGGGCGCGGGGTCCTCGAAGGAGAACGGCACGGACTCGGCCAGCGCCCGACTGATGGACCTGCCAGTCGGTCAGCTCCTCGCCGGTCTCGTCGCCCTGGGTGTCGCCGGCGTCGGAGCCTTCCTGATCTTCAAGGGCTTCACCGATCGCTTCCTCGAAGACATCGAGGCCGACGGCACCCGCGGGCACACCGGCACCGTCTATGTCTGGCTCGGAAGGATCGGCCATGTCGCGAAGGGCGCTGCCGTCCTGGGCGTGGCTGCCCTCTTCGGCTATGCGGCAGTGAGCCATGAGCCGAAGAAGTCGGGAGGCCTCGACCAGGCCCTCCGCGTCGTGCTGGATCAACCCTTCGGTCCTGTCCTGACGGGCTTCTTCGGTGCGGGCTTCGCTGCATTCGGCCTGTTCTGCTTCGCCTGGGCACGCCACATCGACCGCTGACCCTCCGGCGCAGCCCTTGGGCGGGCAGGCCCCCCGCTCTCACATGAGCGCGACGCCTCCGCACGTTCGAGCGGTTCTCGTCGCCGGGGAACCACGCAGACGCGCAGAGGCACGTGGCGCGAGCGATGTCCGCCCGGCCGGCGAGAACCGTGGACCTACGATCACCCCATGACCACCCTCGACGAACGCCTGGCCGCTGCCCTGCTCGCGCGCGAGGCCACCGTGGCCACGGCGGAGTCCTGCACCGCAGGCCTCGTCGCGGGTCGTCTGGCCGACAGACCGGGCTCCTCGGCCTACCTGATCGGCGGGTTCGTCACCTATGCCAACGAGGCCAAGACCGCCGAGGTCGGTGTCCCGGAGGACCTGCTCGCACGGGTCGGCGCGGTGAGCGAGGAGGTCGCCGTCGCGATGGCCCAGGGCGCACGCGCGCGGCTCGGGACGACGTACGGCGTCTCCACGACCGGCGTGGCCGGACCCGGCGGCGGTACGCCGGACAAGCCGGTCGGCCTGGTCCACGTCGCGGTGGCCTCCGCGGGCGCCGTCCGGCATCGCCGGCTGCAGCTCGACGGCAACCGGGCCCAGGTGCGCGCCGACTCCGTCACCGCGTCACTGGAGCTCCTCCTCGAAGCCCTCGGCGACTGACCGTCGGCACCAGCTCATCGCTCCGCGGAGCGATAGCGTTCATTTGGACAGGAAGTTCAGTGCGCCGTGGGTGCGGCCGAACGCCCACGGCGGAGAACGGGCCTCAACTTCCTGCTCAAATGAGCGCCTGCGGGCAGGTCAGGCGCGAGCGAGGATCGGGTCCAGGTCGAGACGCGGCGGCAACGTGCCGAACGCACCGCCCCAATCGCGATCGAGACGTGAGGCACAGAACGCGTCGGAGACCGCGGCCGGCGCATGCCGCACCAACTGGCTGCCCTGGAAGACCAACGCCATCTGCTCGACGATGCGCCGGGCCCGCATCTCGAGGTCGTCGAAGGAGGTGAACTCCTTCTTCAACCGGGCCACGGCCTCGTCATAACGGGTGTCGGCACCGCTGGCCAGCTCGGCCTCGGCGAAGAACGCGTCCAAGGTGTGCGGTTCCTTGCCGACCGCACGCAGCGCATCGAGGGCGGCGACGTTGCCGGAGCCCTCCCAGATGGAGAGCAGGGGCATCTCGCGATAGATCCGGGGCAGCCCGGAGTCCTCGATGTAGCCGTTGCCGCCGAGACACTCGAGGGCCTCCCCCGCAGCCATCGGCGCGCGCTTGCAGACGTAGTACTTCGTCACCGCCACGGCGATCCGTCGCAGCGCTGCCTCACCTTCGTCGCCACGGATCGCGCGGTCGTTGGCGCCGGCCAGTCGGAGCATGGCGGTCGTGGCCGCTTCGGACTCGACGGTGAGGTCGGCCAACACGTTGCGCATCAGTGGTTGATCGACCAGCGCCCTGCCGAAGGCCTCGCGGTGGCGGGTGTGGTGGGCAGCCTGCACGAGGGCCGAGCGCATGCCCATCGACGATCCGATGATGCAGTCGAGGCGGGTCATGTTGACCATCTCGACGATGGTGCGCACACCGCGCCCCTCCTCCCCCACGAGCCAGCCGACGGCGCCGTCGTACTCGATCTCGGAGGACGCGTTGGACCTGTTGCCCATCTTGTCCTTGAGCCGCATCAGGTGCAGCGGGTTGAGCTCTCCACCGGGCAGCACGCGCGGCACCAGGAAGCACGAGAGGCCGCCGGGCGCCTGAGCCAGGGTCAGGAACAGGTCGCTCATCGGAGCCGAGGTGAACCACTTGTGGCCGACCAGCTCGTAGGCACCGTCGCCGACCGGCGTTGCGGTCGTGGTGTTCGCGCGTACGTCGGAACCGCCCTGCTTCTCGGTCATCGACATGCCGGCGATCAGGCCGCGCTTGGTGGAGGGATCGCGCAACCCGAAGTCGTACTCGCGGTTCGTGAGCAGGGGCTCGAAGGTTGCGGCCAGCTCGGAGTTGGCGCGCAGGGCCGGCACGGCTGCATACGTCATCGAGATCGGGCACCCGTGGCCGGCGTCGACGTTCCACACCATGAACTTCGCCGCGCGCGCCACGTGGGCACCGGGACGTTCGTCGGCCCACGGCGCGGCGTGCAGCCCGTGACCGACGGCGACCTTCATCAGCTCGTGGTAGGCCGGGGTGTACTCGACCTCATCGACCCGGTGACCGAACCGGTCGTGGGTGTGCAGGATCGGCTTGTCCCGCTCGGCGACGCGCGCCCACTCCTGGGCCTGTGCCGAGCTGGCCAGCCTGCCCAGCTCGGCGATCTCCCCCATCGCCCAGCCGGCACCCTGACGCTCGATGCCCTCGCGCAGGGCGGCGTCGTCGCTGGTGTCGTGGCCCTCCAGGAGAGGTGCCTGGTTGAAGACGTCGTGGGTCGCGGTCATCTCGTTCACCTTCCGTTGGATCCACCTCCACATTACAGTTCATACAACAGTTGTGTCGACATCTGTAGCGTGCCAGTCTTCTCGCATGCCACGCCCTGCCACCCCCTCGACCACTGCGGCCCCGCTGCTCTCGGCCCGGTCGGTGGTGCTGAGCATGCTCCTGGGCTCGCACCCGGACCGACTCTCGTCGGCGCAGCTGACCCGGGCCGGCACGTTCTTCGACATACCGGTCCCCACCCTGCGGGTCGCGTTGACCAGGGCTGTCTCGTCGGGTGACCTGCTGCGCGAGGACGGTGACTACGTCCTCGGCCAGCGGCTGCTGGCCCGGCAACGACGACAGGACGAGGCGGTCGAGGACGCCGAAGGCGACTGGGCCGGTGACTGGGAGATGGCCGTCGTGGTGGTGACCGGTCGACCCGGGTCGGAACGCGCGGCTCTCCGGGACACCCTTGCCGCGGCCCGGCTCGCGGAGCTGCGCGAAGGCGTCTGGACCCGGCCCGACAACCTGCGCCGCCCCCCGGTCAATGATCCGGTGCTGAGCACCTTCTCGGCTCGCCCCGACGATCCCGCGGCGTTGACCGACCAGCTCTGGGACCTGACTGACTGGGCCTCACGAGGTCGCGCACTGCTGGAACGACTGACCCAGAGGGACAGCCCGGCACGGCGTCTGGCCACGGCTGCCGAGCTGGTGCGTCACCTGACCACCGATCCGTTGCTGCCGGTCTCGCTGTTGCCTGCCGACTGGCCGGGACGCGAGCTGAGGACGGCGTACGCCGCCTACCAGGCCGAGCTGCGCGAGCTGACCCACTAGCGGCAGCCACTCCATCGTCCATGCGAAGCAGGCCCACCCCGACCACATGGAGTTCGGCGATGCGCCGCCGGTTCTCGGTGCGAGGAGATCCTCGACGAGTCGCTGGCTGGTCCGCAACCGACGCGGGCAAAGCTCGCTGACCGGATCCTCGGCCCACCACCGAGCCAGACCTGTGCGGCCGCGGCGACCTCGCGCGGTGGAACCATTTTCCGCAGTTGTCCGCATGCTGAGACCAGGGGGTGGTTTCCGGGCTGCGTTGTCGGTGGTCAGGTGTTGGGTCGAGGACATGACGACAGCGATGGCAGGTCTCGGCACCGGTGAGACGCTCACTGTGGTCGATGCTGCCGTGGCTGCGCGTCGCGGTGCCGAGGTGAGCGTGCTGCACAGCGCGGCCCACTGGGCGGACCTGCACGGCGACCACGAGGGCGTCACCCGTGGGCATGGTGCCACCGATGAGCCCGGTGCGCGGCGGGAGCACCCAGTGTTCCGGCGCTGGGGCGGTGAGGGCACTCCGGTGGTGGCACAGTTCGCCACGGCCGAGCTGGCGGTGTCCTTGGGGGTGCACCCGGAGTCGGCGCGCAGGCTGATTGCCGATGCCCTCGACCTGCGTCACCGGTTGAGCCCGTTGTGGCAGCTGACGTGCACCACCACCACGGTCGAGGTGTGGGTGCTGCGCCGCATCGCCGCGCTCACCCGTCACCTCACGCCCCAGTCGGCTCACCTGATCGCCACCGACCTGGTCGACCTGGTCGGGTCGCTGCCGACCGGCCGTCTGCTCGAGCGGCTCGAAGCACTGGTGCTGCTCGCCGAGACCGCCGAGGCCGAAGCAGCCGCGGATGCGGGGTCCGGCGACTCCGGCCCTGAAGGCTCCGGCACTGAAGGCTCCGGGGGTGATGGTGCCGGGGGTGGGTCCTCCTCCGGGGACGAGCGCGACGAGCCGGACCCGCGTTTCGTGACGTTCAATCCCTCCACCCGGCGCGGCTTCAAGGGCCTGTATGCCAAGCTCACCGCGGCCGAGGCCATCGTGGGTGATGCCCAGGTCCAGCGGCTGGCCGAGAAGTTGCTGGCCACCGACCTGGCCGCCGGTGTTCCCCGCCGACACCTCGACTCCATCTCGGTGGCCCGGTCCCGGGCGTTGGGCCTGCTGATCGGCAGCCCGGAGTCCGCGCTGGCCATCCTGGCCGACTCGACCGAGCCGGTGCCGTCGCGTGCCAGGGCCACCACCATCGTCCACCTGCACCTGTCCGAGGATGCGGTGCAGGCGATGGCCCGGGCGAGCACGAGCGGCACCGTTGCTGGGGGTGTGGCCAAGATCGAGGGCCACGGCCCGACCACCCTGGCCGAGGCACTGGCGGTGCTGCGGCTGACCGAGGTGAGCATCCGACCGGTGCTCGACCCCTGGGCAACCCGACCGGTCGACTCCTACGCGTTCACCGGGGCCCTTCGTGAGGCCGTGCTGACCCGGTCGCCCGCCGATTGCTACCCGCACGCGGTCAACACCACCCACCACATGGACATCGACCACACCATCCCCTACGACCCGCACGGCCCGCCGGGCCAGACCCGGATCGACAACGCCGGCCCGATGAGCCGACACCACCACCGCATCAAGACCGCCGGAGTCCTGGCCCTGCGACAACCCGTGCCCGACCTCTACGTCTGGCGCACCCGACATCACCGCTACCGACTGGTCGACCAGACCGGCACCCACCACCTGCCCGCGTGGCTCGGCGCACTGGTCTTCTCCGACCACCACGACGACCACGAGCTCGCCATCGACCTGCTCACCACCGGTGACGACCACGGCCTCGGAGCAGACCTCGGCCTCGTCCACCCCAACCAGCCACCGACCTCCTTCACACTCACGGCCTGATCGCACGACCTGCGACACGAGACGTCAGTGCTGGCCACCGGCCGGCGCTCAGCTCCCCCTCGACCACACACGACCCGAGCTCGGTCAGACAGGTGGGGCTCGCCGCGTCACGCGATGGTGAGCGTGATCGTCGTCCCTGCATCCATGGTCGTGGTGGTCAGCTCGAGCGGCACACCGTTCTCGAGCTCGAACTCGTCGTCCGCATCGTCGAACCCGTCGTCCTTCCGCATCAGGTCCTGGTCGGTCTCGATCCACATGCCCTCGTCATGAACCTCGGAGACCCTGACCACGACGTCGTCCCCGATCACGGGCACGCTGAACGTGTCCCCCTGCGAGACGCTGACCCGGGTGTTCTCCGGGTCGGGCTGTTCCTTGCTCCAACCCGACCAGTCCTGGCTGACGACCTCGAGCGTCACCGGTCCGACCCGTTCCTCGACGTCCGTCCGGCCACCCGCGCAGGCGCCGACGAGGAGGCCGGCCACGGCCAGGAGGGTCACGACCACGCTGTGCTTGTTCATGCCCGTGGGACGCACCAGCCTCGGATCCGGTTCCCGATGGCCCGGACCCGGGTGCCGGGATCCGGTTCCCCGGACCGGGTGCCGGGGCGCGGTTCCGGGAGCGGTGCCCAGCAGCGGTTCCGGGAAGCGGTGCCGGGAAGACCGACCCGCGCCCGGGCACCGATCAGCGACTGACAGGATGACGAGCGCACGTCGATCGAGAGCTGAGGCCATGTCCTACTTCCAACGCCTGGGACCGAGCACCTTTCGCGCCACCGAGCACGTCAGCGGCGCCTGGGACATCGAGACCCAACACATCGCCCCGGCGCTCGGCCTGCTCGCCCACGCCCTCGAGCTCGACCACGCGGCGCGTCGGCCCGGTGACAGGCTGCGCATCAACCGGCTCTCCTACGACATCCTCGGCACACTGCCGGTCGACGTCGTCGACATCGAGATCGAGGTGCTCCGACCCGGGCGCACCATCGAGCTGGTCCAGGCCACGCTGTCCCACGATGGCCGCGCTGGCGTCATCCTCCGGGCCTGGTTCCTCCAGCCCGGATCCACCGCCGACATCGCCGGTGGGGCACTCCCCGGCCTCCCCGGACCTGACGAGATGGCGCCCTGGGATGCGGGCGCCGTCTGGCAGGGCGGCTTCATCGCATCCGCCGACGTCAGGCGCGACCCGATCGAACCCGGTCGCGGGCGCTACTGGGTGCGCACTCCCCTGGCACTGGTCGAAGGGGAGGTCACGAGCCGGTTGGCCGCCTTCGCCGGACTCTTCGACATCGCCAACGGCATGAACGTTCGCGCGGACCCTGGTGAGGTCGCGTTCCCGAACGTCGACCTGACGGCCCACCTCTTCCGCCAGCCGCGCGGTGAGTGGGTCGGCTTCGACACCACGGTTTCCTTCGGCGTCACGGGAGTCGGGCTGACCAGCAGCACGCTCCACGACGTGCACGGTCCGATCGGCACCCTCGCCCAGGTGTTGACCGTGCGCCCGAACGCCGCGACCCCGATCGAGGTCGTGGCCCACGACGACTCGTGGTCCGACCAGTTCGAGTGCGTCGCTGCCGAGCTGCACGCCGGACTCGAAGGCATCGCCAGCGAGGTCGAGCACGTCGGCTCCACCTCGGTGCCGGGTCTGGCTGCAAAACCGGTCCTCGACATCGACGTGGTCGTCGACGCGGACGACGTGTCGCGAGCGATCCGGGCCATGGAGGACCTCGGCTATCAGCACCGCGGCGACCTCGGGGTGAAGGATCGTGAGGCCTTCTTCGCTCCCGATGCGGATCCGCGTCGCAACGTCTATCTGTGTACGGCCGGCACCCTCGGCGTGCGCAACCACCTGGCCGTGCGTGACGTGCTCCGCCGGCGAGCTGACCTGCGTGATGCGTATGCCGCGGTGAAGCGGCAGCTCGCGGACCACCCGGACATGGACATCGAGACCTACACAGCGCGCAAGTCGCTGGTCCTCCAGGAGGTCCTGGCCGAGTCGGACCTGACGGCCGAGGAGCTGCGAGAGATCCATCGGCTCAACGACCCTGACGCCTGAGCCGCGCCCTGCCTCGCGGCGGGCTGCTCTCGGCACGTCGTCTCGTGCCTCGCCGCCACCCGACCGACGAACGCGGGGCCTGCTCGGGTAGCGAGCGCCACAGACGGCGCGGCGTCCCGGGGCACGTCCCCGTATCGTGTGCGCGTGCAGTGTGGCTACTTCGACGCGGGTGTGTGCCGATCGTGCACCCACATGGGTGAACCGTATGGCGACCAGGTGGCGCGCAAGCAGCAGGAAGTCGCTGCGGCACTGGGTCCGGGCATCACCTGGGACCTGCCCACCGTGGGCCCGGAGGCGGGCTTCCGCAACAAGGCCAAGCTCGTGGTCGGCGGGAGTCGCGGCGAGCCCACGCTGGGCATCCTCGACGGCCACCTGCGTGGCGTCGACCTGACCGGTTGCGGGCTCTACGAACCCGGGCTCGCCGACATCGTGCACCGACTCCCGACCCTGGTCGCCGACCTCCAGCTCACGCCGTACGACGTGGCGAGCCGCAACGGCGAGCTCAAGCACCTGCTGGTGACCCACTCACCCGACGGCGACGCGATGCTGCGCTTCGTGCTCCGCTCTCCCGGGCAGCTGCGACGCATCGACCTCGGCGCCATCCGCCAGCACCTGCCGGAGGCACGCGTGGTCAGCGTGAACCTCCAGCCCGAGCACAAGGCAGTGCTGGAGGGCCCGGACGAGCAGATCCTCACCGACCACGACACCCTGCCGATGCGGGTCAACGACGTCACCCTGCACCTGCGGCCGCAGAGCTTCTTCCAGACCAACACGGCCATCGCGGCCGCGCTCTACGCCCGCGCCCGCACCTGGGTCGAGGGGTTGCAGCCGGCCACCGTGCTCGACCTCTACTGCGGCGTCGGCGGTTTCGGACTGCATGCGCTCGGCCACGGTGCCCAGCACGTGGTCGGCGTCGAGTCGTCGTCGGAAGCCGTTCGCAGTGCCGAGCTCAGCGCCACGGCGCTCGCTGCGGCGGGCACCAGCGAGTGGCTCGCCGGCGATGCCACCCAGCACCTGATCGAGACCACCCCCGATCTCGTGGTGATGAACCCGCCCCGGCGCGGCATCGGCCCCGAGCTCTGCCGGCGGCTCGAGGACGGCGGACCGGCGCACCTCGTCTACTCCAGCTGCAACGTCGCCACGCTTGCCCGCGACCTCGCCGCGATGCCGGCGTACGCCGTCACGGCCGCGGGCCTGTTCGACATGTTCCCGCAGACCCGCCACCACGAGGTGATGGTGCTGCTGGAGCGGCGCGGTGTCCCGCGCACCTGACCGTTCACCCACCGGGTCTTCACAAGTGGCCCGGGAACCGCTGGGATGGGCGGAAGGGCCCTCGGGCCGTTCTCGGGAACAGGAGAGATCCCATGCTCACACGCATGTCCAGTCTGGTCGCGGCCCTCGTGCTGGCGATCTCCAGCATCGCCCTCCTCGGCGCTGCACCAGCCAACGCTGACGCCTGCTACACGTGGGACCGCACCCTGCGTTCCGGCAGCAGCGGCTCCGACGTCGCCGAGCTCCAGGAACGCGTTGCCGGCTGGGCCGGCTACGGAGTCAACATGGCCATCGACGGAAGCTACGGACCCCAGACCACGCAGGCGGTGAAGAACTTCCAGGCTGCCTACGGACTGAGTGCCGACGGTGTCGCCGGACCCAACACGTTCGCCCAGATCCATGCCCTGCAGGACGCGGACTGCTCGCCCCTGCACTTCAGCTGGGCCGAGGTCGACGGGGGATGCGGCGCGGGCGGCTACAGCGGCGGTTCGGTGAGCGCGACCACCGTGAGGACCAACCTGCTGCGCTCGATGTGGCGTGCCGAGGCACTGCGTCACCGCATGGGCGACAAGCCGGTGCGGGTCACGTCGGGCTTCCGCTCCCAGTCCTGTGACCGGGCCGTCGGCGGCTCCGGCACCGGCCAGCACACCTACGGTCGCGCGATCGACATCGTGCCCGTCAACGGCAACAACACGTTCTGCAACATGGCCAGGACCGCCCGCTACATCGGCTACGGCGCGATCTTCGGTCCCGGCTATCCCGGGCACAACGACCACGTGCACGTCGACATCCGCTCCGGTCGCACGTGGAGCGCACCGAGCTGCGGCATCTGACCCACCCCAGTCGACCTGGGCGAGCGTGGAGCCCGGCGGACCGTCGCGTCCGCGAGCGACGGCCCTCCGGTGTTCACGCCCGCACAACCCGGGCGAGTCGACGCTCAGCGGGGTGCGGACCAACCCATGGTCCAGGCGCCGGAACCTGACCACGCGTCGATCCAGTAGCGGTAGTAGCCGCTGTCGCCCTGGTAGTCGATCGCCTCGTCCGAGGTCTCGGTCGCGCTCTTCTGCACGGTCACCCAGCTCGAGCCGTTCCACTTCTGGAAGTAGAGATCGAAGTCGGTGCCGTCCGGACCCGCCAGGCAGGCAGTGTGCCGGCCGGCATACCGGCTCCAGTAGTAGTTGCCGTCCGGGACCCGGGCGTCCCCGCCCTGGTCGAGGCGACCGGTCTGGGAGTTCCCGAAGCCGGTGCACTGCTCCGGGTCGGGGTCCGGGTCGGGGCCAGGGTCGTCGCCATCACTGCGCTCGAGGAAGACGCTGTCGGCCATGTTCCAGTAGTTCGCCAAGTAGGAGCCGGCCGGCGGGCTGGTGTTGAAGTAGTCGTTGTTGCCGCAGTCGAGCAGGCTCTCCTGGCTCGCCGCGCAGACGAAGCGCATCGGCGGGTAGTAGGGCGAGTCGGAGTAGCACATCACGTCGTACTCGTCGGTGCAGTGCGCACCGCCAGTGGAGCTCGGGGCGTTGTTGTTGACCGCGCCCAGGTTGTGGCCGAGCTCGTGGGCGATCACCTGCGGACCCCAGCAACCCGCGTCAGTCCGGGCGAAGCTCGGCCCGAAGTTGGAGTGGTTGTCCGCAGTCTTGCGGGTGTCGCCGGCGAACTCACCGATGCCGCAGTAGACGTTGGCATCACCGAAGACGGTGTACTTCCGATCGGTGCGGTCGAAGCCCCGGTTGCGCAGCTCGTCGATCATCCAGCCGAAGTCGCCCATCGCACCGCTGCTGACCTGGACCGGCGTGACCGTCGGGACGCAGTCCTCGTCCGTCACGAAACGGATGTGCCGCTCTCCCCCGGTCTTGGCGGCAGAGTCGTTGTAGATGTCGTCCATACCCCGGGCCCACGTCTGGAACGACGCGAGGTACTGCTGGTAGCGGCTGGTGCCCGAGTAGACGTAGAGCACCTGCACCCGGTTGCCGTCCGTGCCGTTGCCGAAGCAGTTCACCGCGGTCGCCGCCGACTGGGTGTCCAACCCGGCCACGGGCTGGACATCACGTCGTACGTCGTGACCGGCGGGGGGCGCGTCGGGTCCGTGCGAGCACGCACCCTTGCCCTTGACGGCGTAGAGACCCTTGCAGGCTCCGGACCTGGCCACCGTCAAGCTCGCGTAGACCATCCCGCGCGAGGGTTGCGCCTGCGGCTTCGAGGTGATCGAGCCGTGGCTGTGCGGGTCGGACCCAGCACCGTGGTCGTGCGTCGAGTGATCGTGCACGCGGTTGGGCACGGTGTCACTCGTCAGGGCCGTGCGGGCCGTCTCCCACCTGGCCATCTCGGCATGGCCGTTGCTCATCCCGAACGTGGCCGCGCCGACCGCCAGCAGTGCCGATGCCCCGGCCAGCGCGATGCGCAACTGTCTCCTCACGCCAGCCATGGCGCCTCCTCGGTGTCCGCGGCCTCCCTGGGCGGTGGCCACCGACGGCAAGGTAGTCAGCCGACGCCCGGTTGCGCAGCGCCGGGAGCGCGGATCGAGCAGTTAACTTTTGACTGGTTCTCCCAACGTGGGTTGGGGATCACTCCACCAGCAGCACGTGGAGCGTGCGTGGGCCGTGCACACCCTCGACCCGCGACAGCTCGATGTCGCTCGTGGCACTGGGGCCGCTGATCCAGGTCTGTGGCTGGAGCGGGTCGAGCATCCCGACCGCTTCGTTCACACCGGCCACGACCTGATCGGCGTGGATCACACAGACATGGAGGTCGGGCACCAGCGACAGCGCCCGACGCCCTTGGCCCGGACCGTGGCTGAGCACCACGGTTCCGGTCTCCGCGATGCCGACCGAGGAGGTGGTCACCACCGCGTCCACGTCGTTCAGCTCCGCGGCCGACTTCGCGTTGTCGGGCTCGCCGCCGGGCACCGACCACGGGAAGCCGTCAGGAACCACGACCCGGAGGACTCCGTCGAGCAGTCGCTCGAGCTCGCGGGGCACCTCCGCCTCGGTGCACCGGGTGACGGTGGCGCGGTAGTCCTCGACCCGTTCGACGAACTGGGCGAGCAGGTCCTCCCCGGCCAGCTCGGGCGCACGACGGTAGTCGCGGGGCGGCTCGGCCACCTCGGGCGCGTCGCTCACCGCTTCGCGGACCCTGGCCAGGATGTCGTCACGGGCGCTCACGACTCGTCCTCCCCTCCGTCGGTCCGCGACCACCAGTCACGGAAGGACTCCGTCGCCGGCACCGGCACGTCGCGGGCCTGCGACCACGCGCTTCCTGCGCCGGGCATCGGGATGCTGCCGAGGACCCGTCGATCACCCTGCCTGCGGCCACCGGGCAAGCGGTTCAGCAGTCGGCCGGCGAACGCGGCTGCGCGCTCGGACCGCGCCGTACGCGCGGATGACGAGAGCACCCAGCCGGCACCTCGCATCGCCACTGCCTCGGGCTTCGGCACGCCGCCGCGATGTGCATCGACCACCTGACCACGGAGCTCGACCAGCACGGAAGGTATGTCGATGCGCACCGGGCAGGCCTCGAAGCAGGCACCACACAGGGACGAGGCATAGGGCAGCGAATCGGTCTGCTCGTCGACACCGGTGCCCTTCAGCAGCGGGTTGAGGATCGCACCGATCGGCCCGGGATAGACGGAGCCGTAGGCATGGCCGCCGGTGCGTTCGTAGACCGGACAGACGTTGAGGCAGGCCGAGCACCGGATGCACCGCAACGCCTGGCGGCCCATCTCGTCGGCTAGGGCCCGGGTGCGGCCGTTGTCGAGGAGCACCACGTGCACCTCCTGGGGACCGTCGCCGGGCACCGCACCGGTCCAGGTCGAGGTGTAGGGATTCATTCGCTCCCCGGTCGAGGAGCGCGGCAACAGCTGCAGGAACACCTCGAGGTCCTGCCAGGTCGGCACCACCTTCTCGATGCCGACCACCGACACCAGGACCTCGGGCAGGGTCAGGCACATGCGACCGTTCCCCTCGGACTCGACGACCACCAGGGTGCCCGTCTCGGCCACCGCGAAGTTGGCGCCGGAGACCGCCATCCTCGCGCGCAGGAACTTCTCGCGCAGGTGCAGCCGTGCGGCCCCGGCGAGGTCCGCCGGGTCGTCGCTCAACGGGTCGGGTGCCGGCCGGCCGACCTCTCCCATCGCCGAGCGGAAGATCTCCCGGATCTCCGAGCGGTTGCGGTGGATCGCGGGCACCAGGATGTGGGAGGGCAGGTCGTCGCCCAGCTGCACGATCAGCTCGGCCAGGTCGGTCTCCCACGCGGAGATGCCCTCCGCCTCGAGCGCCTCGTTGAGGCCGATCTCCTGGGTGGCCATCGACTTCACCTTCACGACCTCGTCGACGTCGTGGGCGCGAGCCACGTCGGCGACGATCCGACAGGCTTCCTCGGCGTCGCGTGCCCAGTGCACCGTGGCCCCACGCTCCTGGAGCGCGGCCTCGAGCGCGACCAGGTGGTCGTCGAGGTGGCGCAGCGTCTGGTCCTTGATCGCGGCACCCGCCAGGCGCAGTGCCTCCCAGTCGTCGACCTCGGCGACCACCGCAGCCCGCTTGTCACGGATCGTGCCCGTGGCGTGGGCCAGGTTGTGCCGTTGCTGGGTGTTCTCCAGTGCCCTGCGGGCGGCTTCCGGAAAGGCGGGCATGCCGACGAAGGTCGCACTCATGGCAGCATCTCCTCGGTCTTCGCCGGGCCGGCGTCCCCGGTCTGCCCGGCGTCGCCCTCCGTGCTGGCCAGGACGTCGGCCAGGTGCATCACCCGGATCCCGGATCGCTGTCTCGAGAGGATCCCCCCGATGTGCATGAGGCACGAGTTGTCACCGGCCACCAGAACCTCCGCCCCCGTGTCCAGCACGTGACGGGCCTTGTCGGAGCCCATCGCCACCGAGGTGTCGGCGTTCTTGACCGCGAACGTCCCACCGAAGCCGCAACACTGCTCCGCCGCCGGCAGCTCGACCAACCGGAGGCCCCGCACCGCGCCGAGGAGGCGGGTCGGTCGGTCACCGACCCCCAGCATCCGCAGGGAGTGGCAGGTCGGGTGATAGGTCACCTGGTGCGGGAAGTAGGCGCCCACGTCGACCACGCCGAGCACGTCGACGAGGAACTCACTGAGCTCGACGACTCGTGGCGCGACCTCCTCCACTGCCCGGACCAGACCCGGGTCACCGGATCGACGGGCCACGATCTGGTGCTGGTGACGAGCGCTGCCGGTGCAGGACCCGCTCGGCGTGACCACGTAGTCGTAGCCGGCGAACGCATCCACGAAGTTGCGCACCATCGGCACCGCCTCGTCGAAGTAGCCGGTGTTGACCATCGGTTGTCCGCAACAGGTCTGGGCCGGTGGGAACTCCACCTCGACACCGAGACGACGCAACAACCGCACCACGGACTTCCCCGTGTCGGGGAACATCGCGTCATTGATGCAGGTGATCATCAGTCCGACCCGCACCCCGGCCGCCTCCTGGGTGTCCATGTGGCGACACTACGACTCCGCGTCGTGGGGTGCACGCACCGAGACTGCGAGACGCCGGACGTCCCGCCGGGTCCAGTGGAGCGGTCAGCTGAGCACCAGCTGGGTGGTCGAGTTGAGTACCTGTACGCAGGTGGTCGCGGTCAGCAGTGGGCACGCTGGATGTCATGACCTTGATGACTGCCTCCACCTTCGTGACCATCGGTCCGTCTCACGTGGCGATGCTGGCCCTGTTCGTCGCCGGCATCTGGCCGGTCGTCGCACTCGGGCGTGCCCAGCGTGGCGCAGCGGACCCGCGGCGGGCCAGCCGGTGGTTCGCCGTCGCGATCATGGCCTTCACCGTTCCGATGCAGATCGTCGACTTCATGCCGGGGCAGTATGCCTTCGACACCACCCTTCCCCTGCAGCTGTGCGACTTCGCCTGGATCGCCGCGGTGGTCGCGCTGCTGACCCACCACCGGTTCTTCGTGGCCCTCACCTACTTCTGGGGACTCGTGCTGACCACCCAGGGCCTGTTGACCCCTTGGCTGACCGCCGACTTCCCGAACCCGAAGTACATCGGTTTCTGGGGCATGCACATCCTCATTGTGTGGGCCGCCATCCACCTGACCTGGGGCCTGGGCCTGCGGCCCGCCTGGCGCGACTACGCCAGCACGGTGGCCGCCACCGCGACCTGGGCCGTCTCGGTCTTCACGTTCAACGCCGTCACCGGCACCAACTACGGCTTCCTGAACCGCAAGCCCAGCACCGGCTCCTTGCTCGACCACCTCGGTCCGTGGCCGTCGTACGTCGTGCTGGAGGTGCTGATCGTGGCCTCCGTGTGGGCGTTGATGACCTGGCCATGGGTCGCCCGGGGCCAGCGCGACGGGGCGGCTAGCATCGCCGCATGCTGAAGCGAAGCCTGGCCCTGGCCACCGCACTGACCCTCTTCTCCTTCGCCGCGTGCTCGAACGACGACGGGGGCGGCAACGACGACGTGACGGCCGAGAACTCCGCCACCTCGGCGGCGCCGGCGGAGTCGACCTCACCGGAGGCAGCAGCCGGCGCGGGCTCGTGCTCGTACCCAGCGGACGGATCGCCTGCCAAGGAGGCGACGCCGCCACCGGCGACGGCACCGAGGGCCGCTCGCATCCCCGTCACCCTCGAGACCAGCGTCGGCGACCTCAAGGCTTCGCTCGACGCGAGGCGCACCCCCTGCACGGTCAACTCGTTCCTGTCGCTGGCCGACCAGGACTACTTCGACGACACCGAGTGCCACCGACTCACCACGGAGGGCATCCATGTCCTCCAGTGCGGAGACCCCACCGGCACGGGGATGGGTGGTCCCGGTTATCGCTTCGACGACGAGCTCACCGGCAAGGAGACCTACCCGGCCGGCACCCTGGCCATGGCCAACGCCGGGCCGGGCACGAACGGGTCACAGTTCTTCATGGTCTACAAGGACTCCCCGCTGCCGGCGGCATACACCGTGTTCGGCAAGGTCGACGTCGCCAGCATCCGCATCCTCCAGAAGGTGGCGGCCAAGGGGTCCGACAATGCCAACGGTCCCGGGGACGGCTCCCCGAACACGAAGGTCGTCATCGACGAGGTCGACGACTGAGCGCTGCGGCCAGACACACGGCGGCCAGACTCACAGCGGCCAGTCGACGCCCGTGAGCGACTCGGACCGCCGCCACAGCGCCGCAGCCAGGTCGGAGTCGTTCGCCCGCGGCGAGCGTCCGACCAGCGTGGGATGCCCGAAGAGCTCACCCGGGCCGCTCGGGCCGACGTAGCTGTTGCCGGGCAGGTCCTCGGTCGCGGCGAAGAGGATCGGCAGCGCACCCTGCGACGGCTTCATCCCGAACAGTGCGTTGCCGAGGTTGCTCAGCCCGGTGAAGGCCCGGCTCCCGGTGCCACCCTGGATGCCGGTCGCGGTGTAGCCGGGATGGGCGGCGGTGGCCCGCAGTGACGACCCGCAGTCGTCCAGTCGTCGTTGCAGCTCCGCCACGAACAGCAGGTTCGCCAGCTTCGACTGCGCGTAGGCGCCGTACGCCGAGTAGCCGCGCCGCTCGAAGTCGAGGTCGTCGACGTCGAGGTCCCCGCTGCGGTGGGACGCCGAGCTGACCACGACCACCCGGTCGGTCAGCCGCGGCAGCACGAGGTTGGACAGGGCGAAGTGGCCCAAGTGGTTGGTGCCGATCTGGGACTCGAACCCGTCGACGGTCCGACGCTCCGGCACCGCCATGATCCCCGCGTTGTTGACCAGCACGTCGACACGGTCGAGCTCCTCGGCGAAGGTGCGCACCGACCCCAGGTCGGAGACGTCCAGCAGGCGCACCTCGACCCGGCCACGCGCACCGGTTCGGCGTACCCGCTCGGCGGCAGCCTCGCCGCGCGCCACGTCGCGCACCGCCATCACCACCTCGGCGCCGGCGACGGCGAGCGCGCGGGTCACCTCGAGGCCCAGACCGCCGGTGGCGCCCGTGACCACGAAGCAGCGCCCGTCCTGGGCGGCCATCCGGTCGCGGGTCCATGCAGTTCGCGGCATGGCGGGATCGTAGGCGACAGGCGGTCCCGCGCCGTCGTCGCGGGCCACCCGACTGGGATCAGGCCCGGTGGTACTCCACCTCGGTGGGCAGCGCGACCGTGCGGCTGACCGTGCACAGCCGGTCGCGTGACATCTCGATGGAACGCGGCAGGAACTCGCGAGCCGCGTCGCCCGCGTCGCCTTCCGGGAACACCACGTTGAAGGTGATCTGGACATTGGTCAGGTGGTTGCCGTCGTCGTCGCGGACCTTGTCGGCCGAGCAGTGCACGTCGAACGACTCAGGCTGGGCGCGCTTGCCGGTGATCGCGTCGACGTCGATCGCGCTGCAGCCGGCAATCGCCGCCAGGAGGAGCTCCACCGGGGTGAAGTCAGGGTCCTCGCCCGACCCGATCGGCAGCACGCCGCCTCGCTTGTTGGTGGCCTTGTAGCGCGCATCCCCGATGCGGGTCAGGTCGATGCTGCGCAGGGTCTCCGAATCGCTCATGCCCCGAGCCTGCCAGATGGCTGCGTTTGCGTCAGCGCCCCGGCCGCGCAAGGGTGGGTGAGTCATGCACGCAATCGACGAAGGAGAGCACATGCTCAACCTGACCGAGAATGCCAGCACGATCGTCAAGGACATCGCCGACCAGGGCGGTCCCGAGACCGCGGGACTCCGCATCAGCAGCGACGACTCCTCCGAGCAGGCCTTCGCCGTGAACGCTGCGGCCCAGGCCGAGCCGGGTGACCAGGTCGTCGAACAGGATGGCGCGACCATCTTTCTCGACGAGAACGCCGCGCTCCAGCTCGACGACAAGGTGCTCGATGCCGCCGTCGACCAGCAGGGTGGCGTCCAGTTCGCCCTGGCCCAGCAGGCCTGAGCGCAACGGTCCGCCGAGGCGGCACGAACTGAACAGTTCGTGCCGCCTTGCCGTTTCCGGGTGCCCGCGCGTCAGGCACCGGTCAGGGTCGAGAGCAACCTTCTGGTCGGTCCTCGCACGAAACCCAGCCCGAATGTCGTTCTCGGCGGTGCGGCGGAACCGGCCGCCCCTCTCGGCCACCGACCACGACCCGTCGCTGACAACAACCCGGCCCAAGAGACGCAAAAGGGCCCGGGGAGCTGACTCCCGGGGCCCGATGGGTGCGCTGCTGGCTCAGAAACCACGCAGGCGACGACGCTCCCGACGTGCCTCCGCGCGGGCCTGCTTCAGCTCGCGACGGTATGCCGCGTCCTCACCCTGGTGGGTCCGTCCGGCGACGATGCCCTGGGCGATGTACTGGCCGATGTACTGGTCCTGCATGGTGGCTCTCGGTTCCTCTCGCGTCGTCGTTGACGCTGCTCGATCGGTAATGTGCAGCTCAGGCGAGCTGCCTCTTACATTCTAGGGCGTCCCGAACACCCCTCCTGACCGTTTCGAGGGTGATCTCGGGCACCATTCACGGGCACTCGGCGTCGTCGCCCTCCACACGGTCTCGCTGGTCGGGCGCACGCCCTCCTCGACGAGGTCAGGGCTCGCAAGGCCGACACCACTGCCGTCCCGCCACGGCGCCGGCACCGTGATCGGTCGCGGGGAGCTCCCCTTTCCCCGGGTACCCGGGGCAAGGACTCAACTCGTAGGGTGCTGGCGTGGACTCCCCCCATCGCAGCCTCCAGCTGACCGAAGCCCGTGCCCGGTTCGACCTGCTCGACGTCACGGCGTACGACGTGGTGCTCGACCTGGCCGGTGACGAGAAGACGTTCACGTCGCTGACCACCATCGACTTCACCAGCCGCGGCGGCGAGACCTTCGTCGACCTGAAGGCGAGTCACGTCAACCGGATCACCTTCAACGGCCGCCACGTCGACCCGGACCTGGTCGTCCGCGGACGACTGCCGTTGGTCACCGACACCGGTGAGAACCGGCTCGTCGTCGATGCCGTGATGCCGTTCCGCAACGATGGCGAGGGCCTGCACCGCAGTGTGGACCCGGCCGACGGGCGCCACTACGTCTACGGCATGTCGTTCATGGACGCGGCGCCGACGATCTTCGCCTGCTTCGACCAGCCCGACCTGAAGGCGCCCTACACCTTCCACGTCACGGCGCCGAAGGACTGGACCGTCATCGGCAACGCCCCCGGCACGCGCGTGGAGACCGGTCCCGAGTCGTCCACGTGGGAACTCGAGCAGACGCAGCCGCTGTCGACGTACTTCGTCACGCTGGTCGCGGGTCCTTACCACGTGATCCACGACGAGCACGCCGGCATTCCGCTCTCGCTGAGCTCGCGCCGGTCGATCGCGAAGGCCCTCGATGAGGACGCCGACGAGCTCTTCACGATGACCAAGCAGTGCTTCGACGAGTTCCACCGCCTGTTCGGGATCCGCTACCCGTTCGGCAACTACCACCAGGCCTTCGTCCCCGAGTTCAACGCGGGTGCCATGGAGAACCCCGGCTGCGTGACGTTCCGCGACCCGCTGCTGTTCACCAGCAGGGTCACCCGCGGCGAGCGGATCCAGCGGGCCACCACCGTCGCCCACGAGATGGCCCACCAGTGGTTCGGCAACATCACCACACCGAAGTGGTGGGACGACCTGTGGCTCAACGAGTCCTTCGCCGAGTACATGGGCAACCGGGTCGCTGCCGATGTCACGCAGTACGACGACGCGTGGATCCATGCCGGTTATGCCCGTCGGCAATGGGGTCTGGTCGCCGACCAGCGTCCGAGCACGCACCCGGTGGCCGGCAACGGTGCGGTCGACGCCACCGCAGCCCTGCAGGACTTCGACGGCATCTCCTACGCCAAGGGCTCCACCATCCTGCGTCAGCTCAACACCCGCCTGGGTGACGAGGTGTTCTTCGGCGGCGTGATCGACCACTTCGAGCGCAACCGGTTCGGGAACGCGACGATGCACGACCTCTTCGCCTCCTGGGAGCGCGCGGGCGCCGGCGACCTCTCCGCGTTCACCGACACCTGGCTGCGCACGACCGGCGCCGACACCCTGACGCTCGACCGCGACGCGGGCGTCGTACGCCGTACTCCCCCGGCCGGTCAGACCGCGGCCCGGGACCACGCGATCCGGTTGGCCGTCGGCACGACCGGGGGTTGGCAGCTGCGCGACCTGGTCCTCGACCGCGAGGAGACGCCGGTCGAGGTTCCGGCCGGCGCACCCGTCGTCCTCGATCCCGATCTCGTCACCTGGGCCCTGCCGATGCCCGACGACCTCTCCCTCTCCGGCTTCCAGGAGACCATCGGTGCCACGGACGACCCGGCCATCCGACTGGGGATCTGGAACGCGGTGCGCTCGGGCTTCCACAACGCGCGCATCGACCCCGAGGACGTGATCCGCCTCGCCGAGCAGTCGCTCCCGAGCGAGACCAACGACGATGCGCTCCGGATGACCCTGCCCTTCCTCAACGGGCAGGTCACCGCCGTGAGCAGTGATCCGGTGGCGACGAGCGGGCGTGTCCATGCGGCCTGCCGCGCCCTGCTCGAGAGGGCAGCCGCGGGCAGCACCACCCAGCTGGCGGCCTTCCAGGGGGCAGTGGCGTCGAGCCACGACGTCGCCGACCTGCGCGGATGGTTGGCCGGCACGGCCCTGCCCGCAGGCCTCGAGGTCGATGCCGACCTGCGCTGGCGCCTGTTGATCCGGGTCGCCACCCTCGGCGGGACCGATCGACCGGCCCTCGACAAGGAGCTGCAGCACGACCCGAGCACCAAGGCCCGGGTCGACCACGCTGCCGCGGTGTCCAGCCTGCCCGACCACGAGGCGAAGGCCTGGGCCTGGTCCCACTTCGACGGCACCGAGGCCGCCGCCAACTACGAGCTCCTGGCCTGCGGCACCGGCCTCTGGCGCGCCGGCCAGGAGGAGTTCACCGCGCCGTACGTCGAGCGCTACTTCGCCGAGCTCCCCGATGCCGGGTCGGTCCACTCGGGATGGGTGCTCGGCAACGTGACGGAGTTCTTCTTCCCGATCTCCTCGCTCGAGGAGTCGACGGTCGAGCGGGCCAAGGCGCTCATCGAGCGGGACGGGCTGGACCTCACCATCCGTCGCAACCTCGTCGACATGACCGACTCCCTCGAGCGTCTCCTGGCGATTCGCCGGGCCTTCCCCCCGCGCTGATCCCCCGCGCAGATCCGCCCGATAGTCCCCAACGTCTCGCAGGTGATCCGGTCGAATCCACCTGCCAGACGTTAGGGAGTATCCAAGAGGGTGACCGGGTCGCCGGGCCGGATCGTGCCAGGGCGTACGACGGCCGCGTCGACCGCGAGGAACGGCTCGCCCGCCTCGTTGCACGGACGGAAGCCGGCCAGCGCCTTGAGGATCGGGGTGTCGGCACGGCCGGTCAGCGGGTGCTGGTTCGGCACGCCGCAGCGGCCGATGCGACCGTTCACGCGGACCACGACCTCACCCACGACCAGCTCCCGTCCGAGCCAGCCGTCCTCGACCCACGGCTCCGCTGTCTCGATGACCAGGGTGCTTCGGAACCGCTCCGGCTGGAGCACCGGCTCGGGACGCCCCATCCGCTCGGCGAGGTCCTGCAGCGAGGCGGTCCCGACCACGCTCACCGGCGCTCCGTAGACCACGGCGCCGCGTGCCGCCCTGGCGAGGAACACCGGTCGCCCGATCCGCTCGGCCAGCAGCCGCGCCGGCTCCCCGTCGTACGGCGTGACGAGGGCCGGGCGCCCCCAGTAGTCGACCTCGACCGGGGGGCCGCTGGCGGAGACCCGCCCGGAGACGAGGCGTCCGTCGGCGAGCGCCACGCGGAGGGACTCGCCGTCGGCCTCGATCGACAGCTCCATCAACGGGTTCGCGACAGTGCGCACGACCTGCAGTCGGGCCGCGTCCACCAGGCACCAGACCCGGTCACCCAGGGGCCCGTGGGCATCGAGGGTGACCTCGTCCAGGGACAGGTGCCGGGTGCCCTTGATCGCGGCCAGGCCGACGCGACGCACGACCATCGGTGGGATGGCTGCAGGATCGGGCTCTGGCGGCGTGCTCATTCCCGAAGAATAGGCGCCGAACCGGCATCGCGGGCGTGGGAGGCCAAGGACTGTCGGTGGTCCGTTCTAGGTTCTTCCTGTGCGCATCCTCCACACCTCCGACTGGCATCTCGGGCGTTCCTTCCACCGCGAAGGCATGCTCGAGCACCAAGCTGCGTACGTCGACCACCTGGTCGAGGTCGTCGAGTCGGAGAAGGTCGACCTGGTGGTGGTCGCCGGAGACATCTACGACCGGGCGTTGCCGCCGGTCGACGCCGTCCGCCTCGCCAACGAGACGTTCACCCGGATCGCGCGCTCCCGGGCGAAGCTCGTGGTCACCAGCGGCAACCACGACTCCGCACAACGACTCGGCTTCGGGGCGGAGCTGATGGATGCTGCCGGCGTCTTCGTCCGCACCAGCTCCTTGTCGATCGGCGCGCCGATCATGCTCGACGACGAGCACGGACCGGTGGCGGTCCACGGCCTCCCCTACCTCGACCCCGACCTGGTCCGTGAGCCGTGGGGCCTGGCCGAGCGCAGCCACGAGGCCGCGCTCACCGAGGCGATGCGGCGGGTCCGGGCCGACCTGGCCACCCAGCCCAAGGGCACCCGCTCCATCGTCATGGCCCACGCGTTCGTTGCCGGCACCAAGCCGGTCACACCCAGCGAGTCCGAGCGCGACATCAGCGTCGGTGGTGTCAGCATCGTGCCGACCGATGTGTTCGACGGCATCGACTACGTCGCCCTCGGCCACCTGCACGGTCGCCACACGCTGAGCGAGTCCATCCGCTACAGCGGCTCACCGTTGGCCTACTCGTTCTCCGAGACCGGGCACCGCAAGGGTTCGTGGTTGGTCGAGCTCGACGCCAGCGGTGTGTCCGCCGCCGCGTTCATCGACGCACCGGTCCCCCGCGCCCTCGCGCAGATCCGTGGCGACATCGAGTCGCTGCTGACCCGCACCGACCTCGACTCCCATGAGTCGGCCTGGGTGCAGGCGACGCTGACCGACGACGTCCGTCCGGTGCGCGCGATGGAGCGGCTGCGCGAGCGGTTCCCCCACACCCTGGTGCTGGCGTTCGAGCCGGCCAACGGACGCACGGCGCGACTGCCGTCCACCCGCCCCGCCGCCGGCACGTCAGACCACGCCATCGCCGTCGACTTCCTCGCCGAGATGCGCGGCCGTCCGGCGAGCCACGAAGAGGCCGCGCTGTTGCGCGACGCGTGTGACTCCTGCAGTCCCGACCACGACCTCGACCGGGTGGTGAGCTGATGCGGCTCCACCACCTCGAGGTCACCGCGTTCGGGCCCTTCGCCGACACCTCCTCCGTCGACTTCGACGACCTGTCCTCGGCCGGGCTCTTCCTGCTGAGCGGCCCCACCGGCTCCGGCAAGACCTCCATCCTCGACGCGGTCTGCTTCGCCTTGTACGGCGACGTCCCCGGCGACCGGAACACCGCCAAGAGGTTCCGTTGCGACACCGCGGCCCCGGGGGTGGCGCCTCGGGTGCGGCTCGAGGCAACCCTGGCCGGACGCCGCTTCCGACTGACCCGATCACCCGCATGGAGCCGTCCCAAGAAGCGCGGCACCGGCACCACGACCGAGAACGCATCCGTGCTGGTCGAGGAGCGCATCGAGGGCGAGTGGGTCAGTCAGTCGACCCGCCTCGACGAGTCCGGTCACCTCGTCACGGGACTGCTCGGCATGACCATGCCGCAGTTCTGCCAGGTCGCGATGCTGCCCCAGGGTCGGTTCCAGATGTTCCTGAGGGCCAAGTCAGAAGATCGCCACAAGCTGCTCCAGCAGCTCTTCAGCACCCAGCGCTTCGAGGACATCGAGCGGTGGATCCGGGACCACGCCCGACGGCTCCACCGGCAGAGCCAGGAGCTGCAGGGTGCGGCCGCCCGCGTCGTCAGCAGGATCCTCGAGGCCACCGGAGAGGGCCTCCCGGAGGCATGGTCGAGCGACGACCTGACCCCGCAGATGGACAACGACGAGCTCACTGCATGGGTGACCTCACTCGTCGCCGTGCAGCAGGAGCAGGCAGCTGTCGCGAGCACCGCACTCGACGAGGCCGAGCGGGCGGAGCAGGTGGCCCGTGAACGGCGCGACGCGGGGCACCGCACCGCAGACCTGCAGGCTCGGGGGGCCAGCGCCCGAGCAGAGGTGCAGGCCCTCACCGAGGCCGACGACCAGCAGCGGGAGCGTCGTCTCCGGCTCTCCTCGGCCCGTCGAGCCGCCCCGGTCGTGCCGCTCCACCGCCTCGTCCGGGCCTCAGCCCAGCAGCGCGACCGTGCCGTCGAGCAGGCCCGGACCGCACGCGCTGGTGTCGACGAGCTGCTCGGTCTGCACGACGCGACTGACGAAGCCCTGCGCCACCTGGTCCGCGACCTGGTGGCCGCAAGGACCCTGGCGATGAATGCGCTCCCCCGTGAGACCGAGCTCATCGGCCTCCGTCGGCGCATCGATCGCGGGCGCACGGAGCTGCAGGACCTGTCCGCCCAGGAGGCCCGGGACCTGGCAAGCACCGAGGAGCTGCCGCCCAGGATCGACGAGCTGCGCGCCCGACTGGGCCAGGCCCGTGAGGCCGCCGCACACGCCGAGCGGCTGTCCGGCGACGTGGCCGGCCTCGACCTCCGCCTGAGCGCCCGTGCGCGCGCGGACGGTCTCCGGGTCGAGCTCGAGCGGGCCACCGAGCAGCGCCGCGTTGCCGTCGACACGTGCCAGGGCCTCAAGGAGACGTGGCTCGAGCTCACCGAAGCACGCATCCGCGGCATGGCGGCCGAGATCGCCACCGAGCTGGCCGTCGGCGCCTCGTGCCCCGTCTGCGGCTCCGCCGAGCACCCGCACAAGGCCGAGCCTGCCGCGGGCGCACCCACGGCCGAGTCCGAGAAGGCCGCTCGCAAGGCGTTGGAGGATGCCGAACCGGCCCGAGTCGCCCTGGAGGACAAGGTCCGCGAGCTTACCGCGACCCTCGAGCACGCAGAGAGCGACGCCGGCGACGAGCCCGCCGACGAGCTGCGAGCCCAGCGCGCCGAGCTGGAGGCCCAGCGCGCCGCAACTGCCCGGGTCGGGCGCACCACGGGTGAGCTCGAGTCGTCGCTGACCCTCGCCGAGCGCACCCTCCAGTCGGCGACCGAGAACCTCGCCGCCACCCGCATCAGGCTGGCCGAGACCCGGACCCGCCTGGAGGCCGACCAGGCCGCCGCCCGGGAGATCGACGACGACCTGCGTGGGCTGCTCGACGGCACGGGCCACGACCACCTCAGCCAGCTGATCGCCCACCACCAGCAGGCGATCGAGGTCTGCGAGACCGCGGTGCGCCTCGACGCCGAGGTCGCGGCAGCCACCGAGCGTGCAGACGAGTCCCGGGCTGCACTCGACGGCTGGCTGGACGAGCACGCGTTCACCGACCTGGGGACCGCGCTCGACGCCGTGCTCACCGATGCCGCGTTCCAGTCCCTCGAGCAGGAGGCGTCGCGCCACGAGACCCGGCTCGCCGCTGCTCGAGCCGTGCTGGCCGAGGCCGACGTCGCAGCGGCGCTCGAGCTCCCCGCACCCGACCTGGCCGTCCTCGACCAGGAGACCACCCGATCCCGCAACGAGCTCGGCAGCGCGCGGACGCAGGCCCAGGTTGCCCGCACCCGCGCCGCCCGGCTCTCCGCCTTGTCCGACGGGCTCGCCACGGCTCTCGCGAGCTGGCGTCCGGTGCACACGTCCCACGCGGTCGCCGCTGAGCTGGCCGCCTTCGTGGAGGGCAAGTCGGCCGACAACGAGCTGCGCATGCGACTGTCGGCCTATGTCCTGGCCTGGCGCCTCACCCAGGTCGTGGCCGCGGCCAACGAACGACTGCTGCGCATGAGCGACCAGCGCTACACGCTCGAGCACACCGGCCGTCGTGGCGCCGGGGAGAGCCGCGGTGGGTTGAGCCTGCTCGTCCTCGACGAGTGGTCGGGCGAGCTCCGCGACCCTGCCACGCTGAGCGGTGGCGAGACGTTCGTCGTCTCGCTCGCCCTCGCCCTGGGCCTGGCCGACGTGGTCACCCAGGAGGCCGGTGGCGTCGAGCTCGACACGCTCTTCGTCGACGAGGGCTTCGGCTCCCTCGACTCGCAGACCCTCGACGACGTGATGGACACCCTCGACGCGCTCCGCGACGGTGGCCGAGTGGTCGGCGTGGTCAGTCACGTCGCCGAGATGCGCAGCCGGATCCCCACCCAGCTCCGGGTCGGCAAGGACCGGGGCTCGGGTTCCTCCACGGCGGTCGTCCGCGACGCCTCCTGATCGTCGACCGTGCCCGAAATGGGGCATTTTGCGCGCTCGGCCACCGTGGCGTCCGAGTCCCTCATAGATTCAGGCACCGGCGAGAGTCGCCGCACTCGGGAACCAGCGTGCACAAGGGGATCTCCTCCATGAACTCACACCACGGGGCCCGACGCAGGGCCGTAGCCATCATCGGAACGCTGGCCACGGGCGCTGCCCTGGCCCTCACCTCAACGCAACCGTCCGTCGCCGAGTCGGCGTCGGCCCCGGGCAGCTCCGCTCGTGCCGCCGCCATCTCCTCGACAAGCTTCTACGCCACCGGCATGGCGAGGACGTCGTCGGGCAAGAAGCTGCGGGTGAGCCTGAGCGCCTACAAGTCGACCAGCGCGTCCTTCAGCATCTCGCTCTCCGCCCCCGGGGAATACCACTCATGGTCGTTCCGGGCGCCGAGGTCCGCGGTGAAGATCAACTCCAAGGGTGCCGGCGTGGTCAAGCTGACCTCGACGCAGACAGGCGGCCTGGGCAAGGTCAAGCTCCGGCTGAAGCCGGACGGGAAGTTCAAGGCCGCCAAGTGCGGCGGCAAGGTCTACTCGAAGTCGCGCAACGTCAAGCTCTCCGGCCCGTTCTTCTTCAACACGAAGACGAAGGCCTGGGGCAAGGTCGGCAGGAAGACAGGGAGCTTCTCCTTCAAGGACACCCGGCGGGTCAGCTTCTCCTACAACGTCGACTGTCCCGATCCGGAGTACCAGAACCCCTGCTTCACCAGTCTCAGCTGGTCGGCGTACAAGTCATCGGCCAGCTCCTTCGTCAGCATCAGCGGCAGCAAGTCCGGCAGCACCACCAGGGTCAGCGCCAGTCGCAGCGTCGCGCTGAAGCCGAACGGCGCCTATCGCTACGACTCGGTGTCCAAGAAGGCCAAGGCGCCGGTCCTCACGGTGGCTCCGGACGACAACGCCAAGATCAAGGTCTACGGAACCGGCGGCTCGGCCACGGGGAGCTCCAGCTTCCCGTCCACGCCCTCCACGAGCGCCTGCGACAACGGGACCCAGCACCGGGTGACCTGGTTCGGCACCTTCACCAACGGGAGCCCGTCGCTCGTGGTCAAGGCCCAGGTCTTCGGCAACTTCAAGCTCGGCAACACGGCGAGCATCTCCTTCGGCAGGAGCTGGCGCACTGACTGACGCCCCCTCGGAGCCGGCCGGCGCTGCGTCGGCCGGCTCCCGCGCGCCCAACCCGCGACGGAGCCTGATTCTGTAACCTGTTCCACCTGAGGACAGGAGAGCACGGATGTTCACCACACCCCGCCAGCTGGTCCGCACCCTCGTCCCGATGCCCGGGGCGAACGTCCCCGAGGGCCGCATGGTCGAGCTGCCCGGTCGCGGCAGCACGTTCGTCACCGACACCCCGGGCCCGACCCCGGACTCCCCCGTCGTCGTCCTCCTCCACGCTGTCGGCACCACGGGCCTGCTCACCTGGTTTCCGTCCGTCGCACCCTTGGCCGAGAAGTACCGCGTGATCACTCTCGACCAGCGCTGGCACGGCCGCGGCGTCCAGTCCGAGGAGTTCTCACTGCGCGACTGTGCCGATGACGCCGTCGCCCTCCTCGGTGTGCTGGGCGTGCAGCAGGCGATCTTCGCCGGCTTCTCGCTCGGGTCGATCGTGGCCCAACGAGTCTGGCGCCAGCACCCTCGACGCGTGGCCGGACTGGTGCTGTGCGCGACCACGGACCGCTTCCGGTCCACGATCACCGAGCGCCTGTTCCACGAAACGATGGAGCTCTCCATGGGTGGTCTGCGAGGCATCGCCCGGTCGAGGGCAGGCAACACCGCGGCACGGGTCGCCGGCCGAGTGCTCGACATCGATCCACCTGACGTCCACGAGTGGGCGCTCTCCGAGCTCGGCTCCACCAACCCATGGGCGGTCGCCCAGGCCGTCGCAGCCCTCGGCCGTCATCACTCGCGCCCCTGGCTCGGGCGCATCGACGCACCCACGGCCGTGGTGGTCACCCTCCACGACAAGGTGATCCCGCCTGCCCGCCAGCTCGACCTGGCCCGCAGGATCCCTGGTGCGACCGTCCACGACATCCCGGCAGGGCACGCCAGCTGCGTGCTCGAGGCCGAGGTCTTCGTCCCGGCCCTCGTCGAGGCGTGCGTCACCGTCTCGGCCCGCGTCCACGACGTCCCGCGCACGGCCAGGCGTTGACGCCCGAGCCGGACCTCCCTCAGTCGACCCGTCCAGCCCTCTGCGAGCCCGGATGCTGCGTGGGACTCAGAGGGCAGAGCTGCGGAGCCGCTCGAGCTCGCGGGGGAACTGGGAGACCAGTGCATCGACGTCGCTCACGGACTCCGAGCAGGCGATCACACCGACGTGCAGGCGGCCGTCGTTCGACATCACGGTGATGTTCACACCGGCTCCGTGGAAGACCGGTCCGAGCGGATAGAGGCCGTCGACCCGGGCTCCGGCGAGATAGATCGGGATCGGCGGTCCGGGCACGTTCGAGATGACCAGGTTGTGCACCACCGGATGCTTCTCGGCGAGCCGCAGCCCCGCGTAGGCCCGCACGGCGAGACCGAACGTGCGCGGGGCGGCGAACTCGGCCCAGTCCTGCAGGGCGTCGGCACTGATCGCCTGGTGGTGCTCCTTCGCATGGCGGTTGCTCAACGACATCGCCTGCAGGCGCTCGAGCGGGTCCTCGACGTCAGTGCCCAGCCGGGCGAAGAGGGCCGAGACCTTGTTGGCACCCGACGAGCGCTTGCTCTTGCCGCGCACCGAGACCGGCACACTGGCCACCAGCGAGGTGGCGGGCAGCTCTCCCCGGTCGGCGAGGTAGGAACGCAACGCTCCTCCGGCGAGCGTGAGCACGACGTCGTTGACGGTCGCACCCGTCGCGGTCTTGAGCTCCTTGACCTCGTCCAGGTCGAGGTCGGTGAAGCCGATCGAGCGGTGGCCCGTGATGGTGCCGTTGAACGAGGTGCGCGGAGCACTGAAGGGGGCGGCCATGGCGATGCCCTGGCGCGCCCGGTCCACGGTCTTGGACACCAGCTGGGCCGACGGCTGCAGCAACCTGGTGATCGCGAACGGCTTGGTCGCGTTGGACAGCACGCCCCGGCCGAGCAGCTCCAGCCCGCCGGGCGTCCGGGCGTGCGGCTTCGGATCGGTCGCCGCCAAGGGCTCCGCATCCGGCTCGAGGCTGCACAGGTGGGAGATCAGGTTCGATCCGGACGCGCCGTCCACGGTCGCGTGGTGCATCTTGGAGAACACCACCACCTTGTCGCCGTACCCCTCGATCACCCACATCTCCCACAGGGGCCGACTGCGATTCATGGTCAGGCCGGCGAGGTGCCCGCACAGCTCCACGAGTTCGTCGTACCCACCCGGGCTGGGCAGGGCCAGACGGTGCAGGTGGTTGTCGATGTCGAAGTGGTGGTCGTGGACCCAGACGGGGTGGTCGAGGTCCAGCGGCACCCGGCGCAGCCGACGGGTGAACTCCGGGACGTCGATGACCCGGTCGCGCAACGTCTCGCGCAGGCCGGCGTACGTGTAGCCGCCCGGGATCGTGCTCGGCTCGAGGACGATCAGCCCGCACACGTGCATGAGCTGCGCGGGCGTCTCCAGATAGAGAAAGCTCGCGTCGAGGCCACTGAGTCGTTCCATGCCGACATTCTAGACCTAGAATTGGAACACGTTCTAGTTTGGCCGGCCGTCCCGGTCGCTCAAGGCCCCGGCTAGCATCGTCGTCGTGGCCTTCCTACGTCGTCAACTCGTGACCGCAGCTCTCACCGTCAACGCCATCCGGCCCCTCCCCGGGCTGCGCGCGGGGATCCCGTCCTTCGCGGCCGGCTGGATGACCAACGAGCTGGCCCCACACCTGCTGGCACTGACCGCAGCCGACACCGTGGCCCATCTCGGACCCAAGCGCGGCAACAAGGCCGGCCTGGCCGTGGCCGCGCTCAGCATGGCCGGTCTGGGCTACCTCGTGCGTACGGCGAACCAGGTCCAGAAGGGCGTGGAGGAGGCGCTCTCCGAGGGCATCGGCGTGGACTACGTCGAGCGCCTCGACGCCGCCCCGACCCCGGCCGAGCTGGCCACCGACTGGCGGTCGTTGGTCAACCCGTTCAAGCTGCTCAACCCCGAGGTCGAGGTGATCCGTGACATCGCCTACACCGACGCCGGGCGGCGCGGGAAGCTCGACATCTACCGGGCGAAGGGACAGGAGCTCAGCGATGCCCCGGTGCTGCTGCAGGTCCACGGTGGCGGCTGGACCATCGGGGACAAGCGCGAGCAGGGCCTGCCGTTGATGATGGAGCTGGCCGCCAAGGGATGGATCTGCGTGGCGATCAACTATCGCCTCTCACCCAGGAACGCATTCCCGGCCCACATCATCGACGTCAAGAAGTCGATCGCCTGGATCCGGGAGAACATCGCCGCCTACGGGGGCGACCGGGACTACCTCGCGATCACCGGTGGCTCCGCAGGTGGGCATCTCGCTGCCCTGGCCGCCCTGACCCCCCACGTCAAGGAGTTCCAGCCCGGCTTCGAGGACGTCGACACCAGCGTCCAGGTCGCGGTCCCCCACTACGGCCTCTACGACTTCGCCGGTGCCACCGGTCTCAGGTCGATGATCCTGATGCGTGACAAGTTCTTGGCACCGAGGATCATGCAGAAGCGTTGGAAGGACGACCCCGAGGCCTTCGAGGCTGCCTCGCCGATCCTGCAGATCACCCCCGAGGCACCTGACTTCTTCGTCATGCACGGCACCAACGACACGCTGGTGCCCGTCGAGCAGGCCCGACTGTTCGTGGCCAGGCTGCGCGAGATCTCGAAGAGCTCGGTCGTCTACGCCGAGCTCCCGGTCGCTCAGCATGCCTACGAGATCTTCAAGTCGATCCGCGCCGGCCACGTCACCAAGGCCGTCGACCGGTACCTGCACTGGCACTGGAACGGCTACCGCCAGGGCGTGGAACCCTCCGACGTCGACGCCGACCAGCTGATCGACAGGGCGCAGGACGACGCCGACACCTCGAGCTGACTCACCCCGCAGGTCACCGAGGCAGTCCGAGGATCCGCTCCGCCGCGACGTTGCGCAGGATCTGTGTGGTGCCCCCGGCGATCGAGAGGCAACGGGTCAGCAGCATCTCGTGCACGGCGTCCTCCGCCAGCTCACCACCGAGCACCACCCGGTCACCGAGCAGGTCCACGACCAGCTCCGACGCGTCCTGACGGTTCCGCACGGTGAGCAGCTTCGCGACGCTCGACTCGGCCCCCGGGCCCTGTCCGGCGAGCGACCGGAACGTCGTGCGCAGTCCGAGCAGGGTGCACACCGTGGACATCGCCACAGCCTGGCCCACCCGCGCCCGTTGGGGCCCACCCAGGTCCGCGGCCAGGCCGATGGCGCGCTCGACACTCAGGTCGAGCTTGCTCCCGGCCATCGCCACCCGCTCGTTGGAGAGGGTCGTGCGAGCCAGGCGCCAGCCGTTGTCGACCTCACCGACCACCAGGTCGTCGGGAACGAAGACATCCTCGAGGAACACCTCGTTGAACAGGGCGTCGCCGGTCATCTCCCGCAACGGACGGACGTCGATCCCGTCGGCGGTCATGTCGACCAGGAAGTAGGTGATCCCCTGGTGCTGGGGGACGTCCGGATTCGTCCGGGCCAGGCAGATCGCCCAGTGCGCGTCCTGGGCGAGCGAGGTCCAGACCTTCTGCCCGGTCAGTCGCCAACCACCGTCGACCCTCACGGCACGGGTGCGCAACGAGGCGAGGTCCGAACCGGCACCCGGCTCGCTGAACAGCTGGCACCAGACGAGCTCACCCATCAAGGTCGGCCGGACGAACCGCTCGCGTTGCGCGTCGGTGCCGTGGGCCAGGATCGTCGGCACGGCCCAGGCTCCGATCTTGATGTCGGCCCGGGTGACCCCCGCTGCGGCCAGCTCCTGGTCGATGACGAGCTGCTCGAGGGGCGCAGCGGCCAGGCCGTAGGGTGCCGGCCAGTGCGGCATGAAGAGCCCACTGTCGACCAGCGCCCTGCGTTGCGACCGGGCGTCGAGCCCGGCGAGCTCGTCCAACCGGGGACGGAGCCGTTCACGGACCGCCGCGTCCTTCCCCGCGAAGTCGAGCCGCACCGATCGGCGTACGCCGTCGCCGGCAGCCGCAGCCAGGGCGGTGGCGAACCCGTCAGCGCCCCCGAAGAGGGCGCGCAAGGAAGCCGCGCGGCGCAGGTGGAGGTGCGCGTCGTGCTCGAAGGTGAAACCGATCCCGCCGAGGACCTGGATGCAGTCCTGAGCGACCCGGACGGCACCGTCGAACGCGATCGTGCCGGCCACATCGGCGGCGAAGGACCACTGGCCGTCGTCTCCGAAGGCCACCGAGGCCGCGTCCCAGGCGACGGCAGTGACGGCCTCCGAGGTCTCGAGCATGCCCGCGCAGAGCTGCTTGACCGCTTGGAAGGAGCCGATCTTCGCGCCGAACTGCTCGCGGACCCCGGCGTGCTCCACCGCGGTCCGCAGGCACCAGCGTGAGATGCCGGACGCCTCGGCGGCGGCCAGGGTCACCGCCGTACGCCGCACCAGGGTGGCCGAGAGGTGGGCCACCTCCACGACGTCCGCGAGGGGTACCTCGGTCAGGGTCACCGTGCCGAACCGGCGGGAGAGGTCCGGACCTGTCGCAGCCGTCACCTCGACGCTGGAGGTGGGCACGACGAACCACCGGTCCTCGGCCCCGACGAGCAGGTGGGTGACCGAGGGCGCGTCCCACACCACGTCCACCCGTCCCCCCAGGCACTGGCCGACGACCCGGAGCGACGGGAGCAGCCCCACGCCGACCGACATCTCGCCCGACGACAACGCAGTGGCGACCTCCGGCACGTCACGCAGGACGCAGGCGGCGACCGACGTCGCGAGCAACGGGCCGGGCAGCATCTCGTGGGCGCAGGCCTCGAGGGCCACCGCGACGTCGAGCACGGACCCCCCGCCGCCGCCGTGCTCCTCGGGGATCGCGATGCCGATGAGGCCCATGTCGCCGATCGCCGCCCAGGTCTCCTCGAAGCGGGCCGTGGCGTCGCCCTCGGCAGCACGAACCTGGTCGGCGGCGCCGAGCGAGGCGCCCCACTTGCGCAGGGTCGAGGCGAGCTCGACGTGGTCCGCGGTGATGCCGATCGACACAGCGACTCCTTGAAAGGGAACGGGATGGTGGGCGACCAGGTCGGGAGGGCGACCTCGTGCCGACCTAGAACGTGTTCCAATATTGCCATGAATAGGCTCTCCGGTGTGATGCCCATCGACCTTCTGGACCATGCCCTCGCCGCCAAGGGCTTCATGCCCGAGGACGAAGGCCTCCTCCTGCACCGGATCGCCCGCCAGCAGCTGCCGACCGGGCCAGCGCTCGAGGTCGGCACCTATTGCGGCAAGTCCGCGATCTATCTCGGCGCCGCCGCGCGCGAGGTGGGCGGCACGGTCTTCACGGTCGACCACCACCGTGGCTCCGAGGAAAACCAGGCCGGATGGGAGCACCACGACCCCGAGACGGTGGACCCCGAGCTCAACGAGATGGACACGCTGCCGTTCTTCCGACGCGCCGTGCGCCGTGCCGGCCTCGAGGACGTCGTGGTGGCCGTGATCGGCCGCTCGACGACCGTCGCGCAGCACTGGCGCACTCCCCTGTCGATGCTGTTCATCGATGGGGGCCACGCCGAGGAACATGCCCAGAACGACTACACGGGCTGGGCGAAGTGGGTCCAGCCGGGCGGCATGCTGGTCATCCACGACGTCTTCCCCGACCCGGCGGACGGCGGGCAGCCGCCGTACCACGTCTTCCTGCGCGCTCTCGAGAGCGGCGCCTTCACCGAGGTGGAGGCCCTGGGCTCGATGCGTGTCCTGGAGCGGACCTCAGGAGAGGCCGGAGCGCTCCAGGGCGTCGGCTGAGGCGCAGCCGCACTCCAGGGCGATCTCACGGAAGTGCGGTCCGAAGGTCGCCCCGCGCATGATGTCCGAACCGCCGGTGCCGTGCCCCAGGGCGTCGACCGCAAGGATCACCGCCGCCGCTGTGTACGTCGTGTGCTCCGGCGGCCAGTTCACCTTGTCCGGGAACACGTAGCCGGTCCAGTACTTCCCGTCGTCGGACCGGAGGTGCTGCATGTCGGCCAGCAGCTGCAGGGCACGGTCACGATCGCCGAGGGCGTCGAGCGCCATCACCAGCTCGCAGGTCTCCGCGCCGGTGACCCACGGGTTCTTGCTGACGCACCGGATCCCGAGGCGGTCCTCGACGAAGGTGTCCCAGCGCGCATCGATCAGGGCCTTGCCGTCCTCGCCGCGCACGGCGCCACCCAGGACCGGGTAGTACCAGTCCATCGAGAACTCGGACTTGTCGAGGAACTCACCGCGGTGCTGCCGCAACGCGTGGCCGAGCCGACCGCCGGCCAGTTCCCACTCCGGCTGGGGATCGTCCATCAGGTCCGCGAGCGCCACGCCGGCGCGCAGTGCCTGGTAGATGCTGGAGGAACCGGCAAGCAGCGCCTCTTCGTTGACCTTCGCCGGCACCCCGTCGGCCCACTCCTGCGACCAGGAGATCCCACCGAAGGGAAGCTGCAACGACACCACGTAGTCGAGGGCGCGCTGCACCACCGGCCAGAAACGGCGCACGAACCTGACCTCACGCCGGACCAGCCAGTGGTGCCACACACCGACTGCGAGATAGGCGCACATGTTCGTCTCACCGCTCGCGTCCTCCACCGAGCCGGCGACGATCTTCATCGGCCAGGAGCCGTCCTCGCGCTGCCACTCGAGGCACCACTCGTAGGCTCGCTCGGCCGCCTCGACCTGGCCACCGACCAGCAGGGCCATCGCGCCCTCGACGTGGTTCCACACGTCGACGTGCTCGCCCACGGTCCACGGGATCGCGCCGTCCGCCTCCTGCATGGCCGCGATCGACGCGGCCGTCTCGGCGACCTCGGCGGCACTGAGGATGCCGTGGACTGCGGGGACCTCAGGCAGCATCCGGCTTGGTGAAGTAGAGGACCATGCTCTTGCCGATCACCGGGTTGAGCACCTTCTCGGCGAGGCGGGTCGCGACGCTCCAGCGTGGCGTCCTCATGATGTCCCACACCAGCACCTGGTGGTAGGCCCTGACCAGCGGGTGCTGGTCGTTGTCCACGCCGACCGCGCACTTGATCCACCAGTACGGCGAGTGCAGCCCGTGGGCGTAGCCCTTGCCGTCGAAGATCATCGCGACGCCGGGTTCACCGTCGTTGTCACGACCACCCTTGGTCACCTTGTCGATCAGCTCGTGGTCGGTGTAGATGCGGATGTGGCCCCCGGTCGCGTTGTGGTAGTCGTCGGAGAGCCTCCAGTTGATCACCTCGGGGAGCCAGCGCGGCACCGAGACGGCCAGTGTGCCACCGGGACGCAGGACCCGGATGAGCTCCTTGATCGCCTCGACGTCCGCGGTGATGTGCTCGAGGATCTCGGCGGCCACGATGCGGTCGAACTCACCGTCGGCGAAGGGCAGCGCCAGCGCGTCGCCCTCCTTGATGTCGGCCTCGGCTCCCTCGGGCACCTCGCCGGCATCCTTCATCGCGGCGAAGAGCTCGCGCACGTTGGCCAGCTCGTCGCCGTCGCGGTCGAAGGCGATGACATCGGCGCCACGGCGGTACATCTCGAACGCGTGACGCCCGGCGCCGGCCCCCATGTCGAGGACCCGCTCGCCGGGACGCAGCCCGAGGCGGTCGAAATCAACGGTCAGCATCGCTTCACCTGGCACCTTCGTGGTTGTCGATCACTTCTTCGTACGCCGCGGCGGTGGCCTTGGCGACCGCACGCCAGCTGAACTTCTCGAGGACTCGTTCACGACCGGCACGTCCCATCCGCGCTCGACGCTCGGGGTCGTCCAGCAGGGCAGCGATCGCCGCGCGCAGCTCCTCGACGTTGCCCGGCTCCACCAGGTCGGCACAGAGACCGTCGGGGCCGACCACCTCGGGGATGGCACCGGCGCGGCTGACCACGAGCGGTGTCTCGCAGGCCATCAGCTCCGCCGTCGGCAACGAGAAGCCCTCGTAGAGCGACGGGACCACGGCGAGCTCGGCCGAGCCCATCACCTCGACGAGCTCGGCGTCGGAGATGCCGTTCACGAAGCTCACGGCATCGCCGATGGCGAGCTTGTCGATGAGTTTCTCCGTGCGTCCACCGGACTCCGGCTTGGTGACCATGACCAGCTCCAGGTCACGCTCGGTGCGCAGCTTCGCGAAGGCCTCGAGCAACGTGTGCACGCCCTTGATCGGGGCGTCGGCGCTGGCCATCGCAACGATGCGGCCGGGGACGCGTGGCTTGGTCGGCGGCGCGAAGACGTCGTCGGCGCCGAGCGGGATCACCTCGATCCTGCCGGGGTCGACACCGAAGTCCGTGACGATGTCGCGCGCCGAGGACTCCGAGGGCGAGAGGATCTTCACCGCACGCCGGGCCACCTTGCCCTGCATCTTGAGGAAGGCGTACCACCGGTGCAGGCTCAGCTTCTTGCGCCAGTTGGGCGCAGCCGCCAGGTCGAGCTTGCGGTCGAAGGTGATCGGGTGGTGCAGGGTGGTGATCAGGGGAATCCCGGCATCCATGATGTCGACCATCCCGTGGGCCAGCACCTGGTTGTCGTGGACGATGTCGAAGTCGTCGCGACGCGCCTTGATCAGCTTGGCCACGCGCATGCCGAAGGTCTTCGGCTCGGGGAACCCGGCCGTGCACATGGTCAGGAACTCCTCGACATCGATCAGGTCCCGGAACTCCTTGAGCTTGGGGATCCGGAAGGGGTCGGGCTCGCGGTAGAGGTCGAGGCTCGGCACCTTGGTCAGCTTCACCCCGTCGTCGAGCTCGGGGTAGGGCTGGCCGGAGAACACCTCGACGTCGTGGCCGAGTGCCACCAGCTCGCGGCTGAGGTGTCGGATGTAGACACCCTGGCCACCGCAGTGGGGCTTGCTTCGATAGGACAGCAGTGCCACTCGCATCACTGTCACCTTCTTCCTGTTCGGCCTGTCCCACGACGCGCGTAGTGGAACGTGTTCCTATTATGGTCCACGAGGCAGTAGCGTATGCGTTGAGTCCAACGCCGAGCGCACCGGTTTCGTTTCCGATCAACCGGCACGGTTCCCCCAAGTTACCCGTGGGTTGCCTCACGCGAGTATCCCTGACGAGAGAGGAAAGCCATGAATGCACTGAACTCCCTCACCCAGGAAGAGCTCGGATCCGCAGCCCAACGCGACCGTCGCAAGCGCATCCTGGACGCCACCATCGCCCTCGCCTCGCGCGGCGGTTTCGATGCGGTGCAGATGCGCGCGGTCGCCGAGCAGGCCGATGTCGCCCTCGGCACCCTCTACCGCTACTTCCCCTCCAAGATCCACCTGCTGGTCTCGGCGTTGGGTCGCGAGTTCGAGCGTTCCCAGGCGGCGACGTCGGGCAAGCCGATCCCGGGTGACTCCGCCGAGGCGCGGGTCAACTTCGTGCTCGGCCGCACCACCAAGATCCTGCAGAAGGACCCCAACCTCACCGAGGCACTGACTCGCGCCTTCATGTTCGCCGACGCCAGTGTCTCCGCCGAGATCGAGCACGTCGGCATGATGCTCACCAGCGTCCTCACCGAGGCGATGAGGGCCAGCAGCGACCACACCGAGCCCACCGAGGAGGAGATCGCCATCGCCCGTGTCATCGGCGACGTCTGGCTCTCCTCCCTGGTCGGCTGGGTCACCGGCCGCTCGTCGGCGACCGACGTGGAGAAGTCGATGTCGGTCGCCGTGCGCCTGCTCCTGCGCTGACAACCCCAGCGCGCCGAGTCGGCACGTGTTGACGACCCAGCACGCCGAGTCGGCACGTGTTGACGCCTCGACGCGTCAACACGTGCCGACTCGGCGTTGGGACTAGCCGCCGAAGGCGTGGGTGGCCGTGACGCCACCGTCGATGGCGATCTCGGCCCCGGTCACGTAGCCGCTCTCGTCACTGGCCAGGTAGACGTACAACGGCGCGATGTCCTCGGGGGTTCCGACCCGTCGCATCGGCACCTTGCTGGCGCCGTACTCCATGGCCGCGTCACCGCCGTGCTCGCGGGTCATTCCGGTGTCGATCATGCCGGGATGCACCGAGTTCACCCGGACGCCGCGGCCGCCGAGCTCGAGCGCCGCCGCCTTGGTCATGCCGCGGATGGCGAACTTGGTCCCGGTGTACGCCGCCAGGCTGCCCATCCCGGCAAGCCCCTCGACGGAGGACGCGTTGACGATGGAACCCTGCTTGTTCCTGCGCATCGTCGGAGCCACCGCGCGCATGCCGAGGAAGGTGCCACGCTGGTTGATGCGCACGAGCAGGTCGAACTCGTCGAGCGCCATCGTGTGCAGCTCACCGAAGCGCAGCACGCCGGCGTTGTTGACGAGCACGTTGACGTCGCCGAACGTGGTGCTGGTGAAGTCGACGATCGAGTTCCACGACTCCTCGTCGCTCACGTCGTGACGTTGGAAGCGCGCCGCATCGCCGAGCTCCGCGGCCAGCTCCTCACCGGCCTCCTCCGCGATGTCCCCGATGACGACCTGTGCGCCCTCGGCCACGAAGGCGCGCGCAATGGCCGCGCCCTGTCCTTGCGAACCGCCGGTGACGATCGCGATCTTGCCGGCCAGTCGGCCCATGGTGAATCCTCTCGAGCAGGGTGAGTCGGCGGCGTGGGTCACGCCGCCAGGAGAACGTCCCGGAGCCGGGACCAGTGCGGGGTCAGACGGACAGCTTCATCACGGAGTCGGCGGAGAAGCTGAGAGAAGGATCCCGATCCACGAAGTAGCCACCGAGCTGCTTCGACAGGTCCTCGAGGTCCCAGGTCGCCCCGCTGGCATCGAAGCGTTGCTCCACCACCGGCGGGGCCAGCAGCGCCACCATGCCGCCGTAGACCACGAACACCTGGCCGTTGATGGCCTCGGCAGCGGGCGAGGCCAGGAAGGCGACCACGGGGGCCACGTGGTCGGGCGAGTAGGGATCGACGTCCTTGCCCGACTCGTCCTCACCGAAGACCGCCTCGGTCATCGCCGTCCGGGCTCGCGGGCAGATGGCGTTGGCGCGGACACCCAACCTGGCCAGGCCGCGGGCAGCCGAGAGGGTCAACGCGCTGATCCCGGCCTTGGCCGCGGCGTAGTTGGCCTGGCCGGGCGATCCGGAGAGGAACGCCTCGGACGAGGTGTTGACGATGCGTCCGTAGACCGGTCCACCCGTCTCCTTCGACCGGGCTCGCCAGTGCGACGCCGCGTTCCGGGTGAGCAGGAAGTGGCCACGCAGGTGCACCTTGATCACCAGGTCCCACTCGTCGTCGCCGAGGTTGAACAGCATCCGGTCCCGGGTGATCCCGGCGTTGTTGACGACCGCGTCCAGGCTGCCGAACTCCTCCAGGGCGGTGGAGACCATCAGGTCCGCGGTGGCCCGCTCCCCCACGTCGCCGGCCGCGATGCGCGCTTCTCCCCCGAAGCCACGGATCTCCTCCGCCACCTCCTCGGCCGCCCCGGGGAGGTCGTTGAGCACGACGCGGGCGCCGGCTCGCGCCAGGGCGACGGCTTCGGCCCGCCCCAGGCCGGCTCCCGCACCGGTGACGACGGCGACGCGGCCGTCCAGGTCGAGGTCGTGCGACATGCGGTTCAGTCCTCCACGATCGAGATGGCCGACCGGGGGCAGGACGCGACGGCGCGCTCGATGTTGCCGCGGTTCTCGTCGGTCACGTCGTCCTGCAACACCTGGAGGTAGTCGTCGTCGTCCAGCTGGAACGTGTCGGGAGCCAGTGCCTCACAGAGCGCGTTGGACTCACAGAGATCGAAGTCGACCTTGACCTTCATGACATTTCATCCTTCCTTCGGTGCTGACGATTGCTCGAGCATCTTGCGGTGGTCCCACGAGCTGACCTGCTCGGGAGTCACGATGACTGCGACCCGCTTGGCCGCCTGGCGGCGTACTTCCCGGGCGCCCAGGTCGCCCAGCTGGTCGAACGAGGACGCGCCGACCATGCGGGTGGCCACGGCGGCACCGATCTCGAAGATCCGCCCGGGTTCGCGGACCAGCTCCGCGGTTCCCTTGATCGAGGCACCGCGCAGCTCGAAGTAGTCGGTGCCGTCCTCGACCAGGCAGGTGATCCGTGGATCACGTTCGAGGTTGCGGATCTTCTGCGACCGGCCGTAGGTCCAGAACGCGATCCGGCCGTCGTCGAGGACCACGTAGAACAGCGTGGTGAGGTGGGCGGTGCCGTCGGTCCCGACGGTGGCGACCTGCACCTTCACGTTCTCGCCCAGGAACGCCGCCAGCTCGGCGTCGTCGAGGCGAATGGCGTCGCGACCTGACATCAGCTTCCTTCACTTGAGTGGCCCGGGAACACGTGGGCAGACGGGTCGATGGCGACAGCGGCGTTGTTGACCGCGGTCGCGGCCTCGCCGAAGCCGACGGCGATCAGTCGCACCTTGCCGGGGTACTCGGTGATGTCCCCGGCGGCGAAGACCCGGGGCAGGTTGGTCCGCATCGCGGAGTCCACCACGACGTGTCGCTTCTCGAGCTGGAGGCCCCACTCCTTCATCGGCCCCAGGTCCGCGATGAAGCCCAGCGCGGCGACGACTGCCTGGGCGGGCCGCGTGGTGGCCTCGCCGTCCACGGTGACCTCGACCTCCTCGAGGCAGTCCTGGCCTCGCAACGCGCTCACCTCTGCCCTGGTGATGATCTCGACGCTGGACTGCCTGACTCGCTCCACGCTGCGCTCGTGGGCACGGAACGCGTCACGACGGTGCACCAGGGTGACGGACTTCGCGATCGGCTCGAGATGGATCGCCCAGTCGAAGGCGCTGTCCCCGCCGCCGACGATCACGACGTCCTTGTCGGCGTAGGGGGCGAAGCTGGGCACGAAGAACTCAACTCCACGGCCCGTCCATCCGTCGGCGGCCGGCAGTGCCCTGGGGCTGAACTTGCCGATGCCGGCGGTGATCAGCACGGCCGCCCCCCGGACAGTGGTCCCGTCGTCGAGCCCGACCGTGACGACGTCGCCGTCGACGGAGAGGCTCACCGCGCTTCGTCCCAGGACGTACGTCGGGTTGGCGGTGTTCGCCTGCTCGACGAGCCCCGTCACGAGGTCGCGACCCTTCACGTGGGGGAAGCCGGCCACGTCGAGGATCGCCTTCTCGGGATACATCGCGCTGATCTGGCCCCCGAGCTCGGGCAGCGAGTCGATCATCGCGACCCTCAGCCCGCGAAACCCTGCGTAGTAGGCGCTGAACAGGCCGGTCGGCCCCGCGCCGATGATGATCAGATCGGTCTCGACGGTGGCGACGGAGGAGGTCTCAGTGGGCGACATGGCCTGATCCTTCCCTTCCCGGCGCACAGATCTCAAGCAACACGTCCAGCCATCCTGCTGGAACGTGTTCTAGTTTTCCGCAGAATCGTCGGAACGGGAAGTCCGCGTCCACGATCCGAACCCGCCGGGAGGACCGGCTCGACCGACAGGGGTCAGAGTGCCTTGAGCTCGTCGATCAGCCATCCGCTGTCGCTGCGCACCATCCGGACCATGACCCGGACCGGATAGATCTCGGGGCCGGTCCGCTGCTTGCCCTCACCCTTGTAGACGTACTGGTTGAGGAACAACAACGTGGCGACCTCGTCGGGTGTCGCTTCCACGACCGAGGTGCCGACCACCGCGAAGTCATACTCGGCCTTGCTCTTCAGGAAGAGGTCACGACTGTCCTTCGTGGTGCTGGCGTACTCCTTCTCGAAGTTGTCGGTGATCAGCTTCCGGGCATCCTCGAGGTTCTGGTCGTAGTCCTTCCAGGACACGTTCAGGATCTCGGTGACGCTCTTCATCGCGACGTCGTTGGCATCACGCCAGTCGGCCATCGGCACGATGATCGGGTCGTCGTGGACCACGTAGTCCTCCTCGAAGGAGAGCACGTGCTGCCGGTCGTCACCACCGCTGTAGCGGGACCAGGCCCAGACGCCGGACTCGACCACGCCGACCACCAGCAGGGCGACCAGCAGGCCCAGCAGCACCCGAGTCGTGCGGGGACTGCTCAACGCTCCCGGCTCGCGGTCGACCGCGTCCTCAGCGCGCCGCGGTCGTCGACCGGTGGCCGGCGTGCTCGCAGCTGGGGCGGCTTCCGCCGGTGCACGGTCAGGCGCCTGCACGGCTCCCGCGGTCCGCACCGGGCGAGCCTGCTCGCCCTGCTCCGGGTCGGGACGAACGGAACGTCCTGCCACGCGACGCGGGGCGGTCGAGGGACTGCGCGATCCCGCAACCGGGCGCCGCGACTGCTTCTTGTCGTCTGTCATGTCGTTCACCCCACGAACTGGACGTCGTTGACCAACCACTGGTCATCGGTCTTGGTGAGGTCGAGCTGGAGTCGCAGGTTGCGTTCCACCTTCTTGTTCTTCGTGCTCTTGTTGCGCACCGTTCCGTTGGTGGCCACCAGCACCCGGGCCGTGTAGTCCGAGGCCGCGACGACACCGGCCGACAGGACGGTGCCCTCCATGACGGAGTGGTTGCGCTTCATCAACGTGCGCAGACCCTTCTCCGACTTGCCGTACTGCTTGGCGAAGGCGCCGGTCGACTTCTCCTCGACCGAGGTGATGGCTTCGTCGATCTCCCGGTAGTCGAGGTTGACGAACGCCGTCGCGTGTCCGGTGGCCGCGGCCAGGATGGCGCGGTAGACCCCGGGTGCGATGTCCTCCTTCGTCGGTTCGGATGCCTCGTGCGAGGAGGCGATGCCGTCCACGCGCTGCTGCACCTCGGGCCACACGACGAGCACGCCGGTGAGCACGGTCGCGAAAGCGAGCACCAGCACGCCGGCGTACAGCGCCACGTTGGTGCGCAGCCGGTCCGGGGCCGCGGTGTCGCCCATGGTCTTGTGTTCTTCAGTCACTGTTGTGCCACCGGCCCCACGAGGAGCCACTTCCAGGAGTCGTCGCCGAGAATGGAGAGATTCTTCGGCGAGTGTACGGAGACGGGGTTGCCGTCCTGGTCGACGGCGCCGTCGGTCAGTCCCGTCATCGGGTCGTAGGCGCCGCGGTAGGCACGCCCGGTCGAGTTCGACCCGGCGCCCTTCTCGGGTGAGAACTGGCTGCCGCGCTGCACGGACTTGCCCGGGTTGGCACACCTGGCCGGGTAGATGGCACTGTCGGACAGGTCGTTGCCCTGTCGCCACTCCCCGACCGGCTTGTAGCCCGCGCCATGACACGGACCGGGCGTCTGGGCCAGCTGGATGTTGACGTGGCCCCACCCGTCGCCGGGGGTTCCGGTGAAGCCTCCTGCCACCGCCAGGGGGAACGAGACCAGCAGCGTCTCGATCCCGCCCAGGTGGTTGACCGCGACCTGGTTCGTGGTGATCAGGTTCGCCAGCAGGATGGGCAGGGTCGGCTCGAGGTCCTTGAGCAGGGCGTCGATCTCGCGCACCGCTCCCGGAGTGGTCTGCAGGACGGTGCGCACGTCCTTGTCACTGGTGCGGAGAGTGTCGGTCAGGGCGGCCAGGTCCCGGCTGAACGCCTTGATGTTCTCCCCCTGGCCCTGTTGGGTCCGGAGCACGGTCAGGCCCTGGTCGAGCAACCTGATCGTGTCGTCGGTGTGCGCAGCCGCCTCGTCGATGAACCTGGTGCCACCGTCGAGCAGCTCCTGCAGCGGGCGTCCCGTGTCGTGGAAGAGGACGCCGAGCTCCTTGACCACCGACGACAGGTGCTTCTTGTCCACCGACGACACGAACTCGTCGAGCGCGATCAGGACCTCGTCCTCGCCCACGGGCAGCGACTCGGGCCCACCGCTGAAGGTGTAGCCGTCCTCGGCGTACGGCGGTCGCTCGCTCTCGGGCTGGAAGTCGACGTACTGCTCTCCCACGGCGGACAGGTTGTGGACGTAGAACGCGGATCCCTCGGGGATCTCCGTGCCCTCCTCGAGGGCCATGTCCAGCTTCAGGCCGTCACGGGTCACGTGCATGCCCGAGACCTTCCCCACCTTCTTGCCCCGGTAGGTCACCTCGCTGCCCACGAACACTCCGGCCGAGTCAGGCAGGGTGGCATGGACCGTGAGTCCCCGGCCGAGGACCTTGTCGACGAAGCCCAGGTAGTTGGCGGTCACATAGACGATGCCCACTGCGCTCAGGATGCAGAACGCGACGAGACGGACCTTCACTCCGCGGGTCATCAGGCCAGCCCCTTCCCGTAGAGATCGGCGTCGCGCGTCCCGAAGGGACTCGTCGCAGCCTGTCGCAAGCCGGACAGGGCCGACAGGCCGGGGAGGTCGGGCAGGCTCGGCAGGCCCGGGAGACCGAGCAGGTCGGTCAGGTCGGCCAACGAGGGAAGCTGGTCACCGGGGAGCAGTCGCAGGATCCGGCACACGTCCTTGGTCTCGTTCTCCTGCTTCTTGCAGGCTGCCCGGAGCTCGCGGAAGAGGTCCAGGTTGGTCAGGAACTTGAGGCACGCCGGGCTGGTCAGGTCACCACTGCCCAGGCACTTGCCGAGGGCCTTCACCAGTTCACCCGGGTCCGGCAGTGAGATGACCGGCGCATCGGTGAGGTAGTTGTCGAGGTTGATGTCCAAGCGGATCTCGGTGTTCCCGTAGTCACCCTTGACGATGTCCTGGGCCTCGTCGGGGAAGGGGAAGCTGAGCATCAGCGACAGCCCGGCCGGCAGTGACTTGCCCGCCTCGTTCAGCTTGGTCATGATCGGCTTGAGCGACCGCAGAGAGGCAACCAGGTCATCCTTGGTCGCACCGATCACGCGTGTCCCGACCCGTCCCAGCTCGTCGAGCCCACCCAGCATCTTGACGAGCTCGTCGTGCTGGTCGGCGATCACCTTGACCGCCGGTCCCATCGTGTCGAGGGCCTCGCCGATCACGTCGCGCTCGTCGTTGAGGGTGCTGGCGAGGTCATTGAGCGACTCCATCGCACGGATGATGTCCGCCTTCTGGTCGTCGATCGTGCCGACCACGGAGTCCAGGCTGGACAACAGCGACCTGAGCCGGTCCGTGCGGCCGCTCATCACCTTGTTGAGCTCGCCGGTGATCGTGCCGAGCTGCGCCACTCCACCACCGCTGAGCAGGAAGGACAGCGCGCCCAGCACCTCCTCGACCTCTGGGTTGCGACCGGTCGACGCCATGTCGATGTTGTCGTTGTCCTCCAGTCGGCCGACCGCTGGCTTGGCAGGATCGGGCTCGAGGGAGACATACTTCTCGCCGAGCAGGCTGGTCTGGCGGATCATCGCGACGGCGTTGCTGGGCAGCTCGACGTCGTCGCGCACACGCAAGGTCACCTTGGCGTGCCAGCCGACCCGCTCCACCTCGGTCACCTGCCCGACCGGCACGTCGTCCACCATCACCGGCGAGCGCGGGACCACGTTGAGGACGTCCTCGAACTCAGCGGTCACCTCGTAGGACTCGTCCTCGTCCAGGCCACCGGAGCCCGGCAGCGGCAGGTCGTAGGCGCCGTCGAACTTGCAGCTCGACAGGAGCACGGCCAGGACCACGGCCATCACCACGAGGACGCGCGCCTTCAACCGTCGCCTCATCAGCGTGCTCCCGTCAGGTCGGCGAGCGTGGTGCCGGAGTCGGGCGCGTACTGCCCCACGGACTGCGGGCCCGACCGGTCGTCGGCCGGGGTCCGGCTGGCGGCGGGCTGGCCCTGGCTGGCCTTGGACACGACCGGTTCGAGGATCTGCTTGAACAGCTTGCAGGCCAGGTCCTTGCTCACCTTCGGGAGCTCCGACTGCTGGACGACCGCGCAGAGGAAGCCGTCCGAGTCGGCGACGTTGCCCTGGAACCCGAACCGTGAGCCGATCGACCCGGACTTCTCGTCGAAGGCGAGGATCAGGTTGCTGATGCCGACCGGGCCGGCGGTCAGCGCCAGGTCGAGGGCGTCCTTCTCCGAGGCGATGTTCTTGGCCACGCGCGTGAGCTTCTCGACGTCGGTGCTGATCGCCTGACGGTTGGTCTTGATGAATGTCTTCACCGATCCCACTGCCTTGGCGACGGAAGAGAGCGCCTGCTCCAGCTCCTCGCGTTCGTCGGCCAGGTCGGCGGAGACGCCAGCCAGGTCCTTCATGAACGCCACGACGTACTTGTCGTTCCTCGCCAGCGTCTGGGTGAAGTTCGCCAGGTGCTCGACCGTGTCGAACAGGTCACCGCTGCCGTTGCCGAAGGTGACGGCGGCGCGGGCCAGGTCGTTGATCATCTTGTTGCCCTTGGCCCCCTTGCCCTTGAGGTTCTGGTCCGCGACCTTGAGCAGGTGGTTCAGCGTGCCGTCGGAGTTGGCCCCGTTGGGGCCCAGCGCCGTGGTGAGGTCGCGCAGGCCGGAGTAGATCCGATCGAGCTCCACCGGCACCCCGGTGTCGGCCAGCTTGATGTCTGCCGCATCCGCCAGCACCGCACCCGAGGTGTAGGCGGGCGTCAGCTGCACGAAGCGGTCGGCCACCAGGGTGGGGGTGATGATCACTGCCTTGGCGTCGTCGGGCAGCTTCACCTCGGCGTCGTACTCCATGTCGACCCGCACGGAGTTGCCCTCGGGAACCACCGCGGTGACCTTGCCGACGGTCACGCCGAGCACCCGGACGTCGGTGTTCTCGAAGATGCTCACCGCACGCGGGAAGTGTGCCGAGACCGTCTTGGTCTCCTCGGAGTCACGGATCGTGAGGAAGGTCGCAGCGAGCAGCAGCAGGGCGACCGCGACCGCCAAGAGCTTCACGTTGATCTGTCGGAGCACGTCAGCCCACCGTCCCGACCTGGGAGAACTCGCCGGTGGCCAGGCCGGCCAGGTTCACCACGTAGGCGTCGAACCAGGGACCGGTGCCGATGATGTTCCCCAGGATGTCGGCATAGGGGCCGTAGGCGTTCAGCGTGGCCTTGAGCTCCTTCTCCTTGGAGTTGAGGAAGTCGAGCAGGTCGTCCACCTCCTTGAGCGCGGGTGCGATCTGGGCCTGGTTGTCGTCCACCACCCCCCGCAGCTCCTTGGCCAGGATGTTGGCGTTGACCAGCAGTCGGTGCACGGCCGCCTTGCGCGAGCGCAGCTCCTTGAACACCAGGTCCGCGTTCTTCATCAGGTTGACGACATCCTTCTTGCGGTCGTCGAGGATCTTGCTGACCGATGCCGATCCTTCGAGCAGGGTCTGCAGCTCCTTGTCACGACCGGCGACCGACTCGGAGAGACGCGAGATCCCGGTGAAGGCCGCGTCGACCTCGGGCCCGGCGGACTCGATGGTCGAACCGACCGTGTTGAGGGCCTTCTTCAGCTGGGGGATATCGATCCGCTCGCTGGTCGAGGTGAGGTCGCCGAGCACACCGACGATGTCGTAGGCCGACTCGGTGCGCGAGACCGGGATCACCTCGTCGCCCTCGAGCTGGCCCTTCCCCGCCGGGGTCAGCTCGAGGTACTTCTCGCCGAGGAGGTTGAGCACCTCGACCGAGGCACGGCTCTCCTTGCCGAACTCGACGCCGTGGTCGACCTCGAAGGTGACCAGGACCCTGTCACCCCGCAGCTCGATGTCCTGGACCCGCCCGGCGCGGATCCCGCCGACCTGGACGATGTTCCCCTTGCGCAGCCCTCCGGCGTCCTTGAACTCGGCCTGGAAGCTGTCTCCTCCGAAGCCGGGGAACTTCGACAGGTTGAACGCGGCGGCCACGATCAGCAGTGCGATGACGAGAGTGATCGCACCCATGCGCAGGATCTGCGCCTCGGAGTACTTGCGCATCACTGACACCTCGCAGCGTTGGACTTGATCTTGAAGTTCCCGATCTGGTCCTGGAGCTTGTCGAGGAGCGGGATGTCGCTGACGACGGGGAGCTTGATCCGCACGGAGGCCGCACAGAGGTAGTAGTTGTACCAGGATCCGTAGGTGCCGGTCCGGGTCTGGTCGGTCATGCTCTCCGGCAGCCGGTCGAGGAGGTCACCGAGCATCTTCTCGCTCGCCGGCTGGGTCAGGAGGTCGGCCAGCTTCCGCAGCTCGGCCACGTCTGCCTTGAGCCACGGTCGGGACTCCTTCAGCAGCCCGGCCACTACCTCGGTGAGGTCTGAGATGTTGTCCAGGGAGCTCCCGATCGTCTTGCGGTCACGGGCCAGGTCGGACATCCAGCCCTTGAGCTCGACGATCAGGTCCTTGAGCTCGGTGTGCCGGTCGTTGACGGTGTCCATGGTCTGGCTGAGATTGGTGATCACGTCGCCGATCAGCTTGTCGCGGTCGGCGAGGCCGTTGGTCAGGGAGGCGGTGTTGGCCAAGAGGCTCTGGACCGTTCCACCCTCGCCCTGGAGCACGCGCACCAGGTTCAGCGAGAGCTCGTCGACCTGATCGGGCTGCAGGGCGGTGAACAGCGGCTTGAACCCGTTGAACAGGACGGTCAGGTCCAGGGCCGGGCTCGTGTTGCTGATCGGGATGACATCGTCCTCGTCGAGCCCGGGCGCCTCACCGTCCTTGCCCTCCTCGATGGCCAGGTAGCGATCCCCCACGAGGTTCTTGAAGCGGATCTCGGCCCTCGTCGAGGTGGTCATCGGGACGTCGGCCTTCACCCGGAAGGTGACCAGGGCGTGGTTCCGCTCGTGGTGCTCCACCTCCTTCACCTCGCCCACGGAGACGCCGGCGATGCGCACGTCGTCGCCCTTCTCCAGCATCGAGGCGTTGGAGAACACCGCCTGGTAGGTCTTCCCCGCGCCGAATCCGACGTTGCCCATGATCGCGGCCAGCAGGCCGGTGACCAGCAGGCTCACAAGGGTGAAGATGCCGAGCTTGATGCCGGCGGCGATGGTGGTGGAGTTGCGACTCATCCGGTCACCTCCGAGCCACGGACCAACGGACCGTAGAGCAGGGACGGCATCGAGCCGTAGCTGTCGGCAGCTCGCCCCGAGCTCGCCGCCAGGAGGGCGCCGGTCACCTTCTGGTCGGCCTTCGTCCCGACCTCCCCCATGGTCGTGTTGCGACGGGACGCGGCGCTGATGCCGAGGAGGTCGAGGAGCTTGGCAGGGTCCTGCAGGAACGAGGTCGGCGAGTCGTCGAGGGTCCGGTCGTCACCGTCGTCGAGGGGGATCTCCTGGATGGGCACCGGCGGGTTGGGCAGCCCCGCACACCACGGCCCGTGACCAACCTCGCCGTAGACGGGGCGGTCGGCTGCCGTGTAGCCGGCGTACTGGGTGGCGCCCAGCTCGACGTACTGCTTGACCCGGTCGCCGGAGAACATGTCACCGAGGTAGTCGTCGTACTTGTCGAGGCCCTCCAGGAGGCAGGGGAACTCGGGCGAGTAGACGGCGAGGAGGTTGAGGATCGGCTCCGTCAGCTCGGTGACACGGATCAGGTCCGCCTCGTTGTCCCTGAGGATCCTGGTGGTGGTGTCGGCCAGCCCGGTGACGTCGGCGAAGAACGTCCCGAGGTCCTTCCTGTTCTCCAGCACCGTCTTGCTGGTGACCGTCGCGTTGCGGAGCACGTCGATCAGGTCCGGCGCCGCGATCGAGTAGGTCTGGGCGACGTCCGCCAGCAGGATCAGGTCCTGGCGCAACGTCGGCAGGTGGCTGTCGATGGCCTCGAGGTAGCTCCCGAGCTTGTCCATCGTCTCGCCGATCTCCTCACCGCGGCCGCTCAGTGCGGTGGACAGGGCACTGAGCGTGGCATTGAGGTCGGAGGGACGCACCGACCGCAGCAGCGGGAAGAGGTTGGACAGGATGCGGCTCAGCTCGACATTGGTCTCGACCCGGTCCGAGGTGATCACGTCTCCGTCCGACAATGCCTCCTGCGCCGGGGCGTCCGGGTCCACGAACGAGATGAACTTCTGGCCGAACAGCGTGGTCGGCAGGATCTCGACCGAGACGTTGGACGGAATCCTGCGCGCTGCTTCGGGCTTGAGCCCGACCTTGATCGAGGCCTGCTCGCCGTCCTGCTCGATCGAGCGGACCTGCCCCACGAGAACGCCGTGCACGCGCACGTCGCCGAACTTGGCCAGCTGCAACCCAGCACGGTCGGCCTTGATGGTGATCATCGTGACCGGTTCGAAGACCTTCTGGTAGACCGCGATCGAGGTGCCGATGAAGGTCGCGATCAGGGTCAGGAAGACGACGCCGAAGAGCATCAGGCGTCGGTGCTCCGCGGCGTTGCCGTGGTGAAGGTTGACCAGCACAGTGCTACCCCGTGATCCTCACCGTGGTGGTCGATCCCCAGATCGCGAAGCTCAGGAAGAAGTCCGCCACGACGATCCAGACGATGGAGGTCCGGATCGCCCGGCCCACGGCAAGGCCCACCCCTGCGGGGCCACCGGATGCGGTGTAGCCGTAGTAGCAGTGGATGAGGATGACCGAGACCGCCAGGAACAACAGCTTGAAGAACGACCACAGCATGTCGATCGGTGGGAGGAACTGGATGAAGTAGTGGTCGTAGGTGCCCGACGACTGGCCGTACATCAACGTGGTGATCAGGCGCGGGGAGAGGTAGGACGCGGACAGCGCCACGATGTAGAGCGGGATGACGGCGATGAACGCGGCGATCATCCGCGTGGTGACCAGGAACGGGAGCGAGGGCACCCCCATCACCTCGAGGGCGTCGATCTCCTCGGAGATGCGCATCGCACCCAGGCGGGCGGTGTAGCCGCAGCCCACGGTGGCGGCGAGCGCGATCGAGGAGACGAGCGGCGCCACTTCACGGGTGTTGAAGTAGGCCGAGATGAACGCACTGAACTTCGCCACGCCGATCTGGCTGAGCGACGCGTAGCCCTGGATCCCGACCTCGGTGCCGGCGAAGAAGGCCAGGAACGCAATCACCCCGACCGTGCCTGCGATGACCGACAGACCACCCGCTCCGAAGGTGACCTCAGCCAAGGTGTTCCAGATCTCCCGGCGGTAGCGGCGGACCGCCCGAGGCGACCAGCTGAGCGCCTTCACGTAGAACAGGAACTGGTCGCCGTACTGCTCGAGGCTGTCGCGGCGACCCCTCACGAAGGAGGATCCCAGGGAAGTCAGTGTCGCCATCACAACCCCGGCGGCGGAATGATCTGGAAGTAGATGGCAGTGATGATCGCGTTCATGAAGAACAGCAACATGAAGGCGATGATCACGGACTCGTTGACGGCGCGTCCGACACCGCTGGGGCCGCCCCCTGCGTTGAGTCCCTTGTGGGCGCCGACCACGGCGGCGAGCCAACCGAACACCGCAGCCTTGATCATCGCGATCCACAGGTCAGGCAGCGACGCCAACGCCGTGAACGACGACAGGAACGCTCCCGCAGACCCACCCTGGATGACGACGGTGAAGAAGTAGCCGCCACCGATGCCGGCGGAGATGACCAGCCCGTTGATCATCAACGCCACGAAGACCGTGGCACACACGCGAGGAGCCACCAGGCGCTCGAGGGGGTCGATGCCGAGAACCTCCATGGCATCGATCTCCTCGCGGATCTTGCGGGCACCCATGTCGGAGCAGATCGCGGATCCGGCGGCTCCGGCGATGATCAGGGCGGCGGCGATCGGTGCCGCCTCGCGGACGACCGCCAGCACTGCCGTGGCCCCGGCGAAGGACTGGGCGCCGAGCTGGCCCGTGAGGTTGCCGACCTGGAGCGAGATCACCGCACCGAACGGGATCGAGACCAGGATCGTGGGCATCAGCGTGACACTGGTGATGAACCAGGCCTGCTCGATGAACTCCCGGAGCTGGAACTTGCGGGTGAAGATGATCTTGGTGACCTGGACGACCATGGCGGTGATCTCACCGGGGCCACGGACCACGGACACAGCAGAGAACCCCACCGCTCCACCTCCCGGTCCCGATTGATCGCAGCACGACTACTTGTCCGACACATCTCTTCCGCGACACCACGTCCACGGCGCTCGGCAATATTAGAACGTGTTCTCATTCTGGGCAATCCCCCTGATCACCCGCGTGAGACCTGTAACGATTCCGAGGACGATTGGTGACGGCACCTCCCGACTCCCCCGCATGGCGCGAGCCACATAGTCTGGTCGCATGGCCGCCATCTGGGACGAGTTCGAGCACGATCCCCGACGCGCTGAGAATTCCGCGCTGAGGGCCGGGGACAGGGAACGCGACGTGATCCGGCGCGCCCTGGGGGACGCCTATGCCGACGGCCGTCTCGACCGAGAAGAGTTCGACACCCGCATCGACCAGGTGTCGACCGCCCGGACACTGGGCGACCTGCCGGACCTCGTGAAGGACCTGGTGCCCGTCACTGCGACGAGCACCACGGCCGCCACGCGCAGGGACCAGGCGGTGAACGCCTACGCGAAGGACCGCAAGGATGCCTTGTGGACGTTCCTCTCCGTCTCGCTCCTGTGCTGGGTGATCTGGGTCGCGACGAGCTTCGGTGACGGCGGGTTCGACCCGTACTTCCCGTGGCCGCTCTTCCCCATGCTCGGAACCGGCATCAACGTGGGACGGATGGTCTTCATGCGCAACGAGATCATCGCCCAGGAGGTCAGGTCGCTCGAGAAGAAGGAGCGCAAGGCCCTCGAGAGGGATGCCCGGGGCGAGCTGCGCCCGCCCGAGTGACCTGCCCCGCCGGGTGCCGTGACTCAGCGGCGGAAGAGGCGCCCGATCAGGCCGCGTTGCTCCTCGATCACGCCCGGCTCGACGGCCTGGGCCTCGGGGACCGGTTGCACAGGAACGGCCGAGTCCATCTCGGCCCCATCCGGCTCGGCGACCGGGGCGGACGGCACGGGCCCAGCGGTGGCATCGAGGGCCGGCAGGGCCTTCGAGTCGAGGACCACGTGGTCCAGGAAGCGGTCGACCTCGTGCGCCTGGTAGCCCTCTCGGAAACGCACCGTCGAGAAGCGCACCATGTCCACCAGCGGCTCAACCGGCCGTCCTTGCCGAAGGGCAACGACCAGGGCGTCGAGGAAGTCGTCGACGTGGGTCATGTCGTAGCTGCTGCGGGTGCGCACCGGCGTGAAGATGGCCGCGTTGATCTTCTCGATCAGCTCCTCGCGATCGGTCACTGGTCAGTCTCCTCTGCAGTGGGACGCAACTTCTTCGGCAGCTTCGACACCACTGTGGCATATGAGTCCTCCACGGCAGCCACCAACTCGTCGTCGGGAATGGCGCCACGGAACTGCAGGTCGTTCCAGCCGGAACGACCGATGTAGCGCATCGCCGACGCGTCGCCGGGATATCGCTGCAGCCACTCGTCGGCCACGTCCCGGTCGGCGCCGCACTTGACGCCGACACCCGATTCACCGAGGAAGGCGAAGATCTTGCCCCGCTCCCCCGGGCCGACCTTGATCACCGGGTGGTCGTGACCCCAGGGGTTGTCGGGCCAGGCTCCCGGCAGTGACAGTGCGAACTCCTGCATCTGCTCCACGTCCATGCGCCCAACCTATGCGCACGGGGACCCGGCCTCCACTCGTCACCTTGGGCGTCTGGTCACTTCGTCGCCTCCATCATTTGGCGGAGCTCCTTCTTGAGGTCGGAGATCTCGTCGCGCAGTCGGGCAGCCACCTCGAACTGCAGCTCGGCGGCCGCGTTCTTCATCTGGTCGGTCAACGCCTGGATCAGCTCCGCCAGGTCGGCGGACGGGATCCCCGAGGTGTCGGGCGCCTCGTCGTGGATCTTGGACAGCGCCGGTGTCGGTGATGCCTTGGGCTTCACCCCGCCCGCGCGTCCCTTCTGCCCCACGTCGGCCCAGGTCTGCAACAGCTCCTGGGTGTTCTCGTCCTCACGGGCCAGCATGTCGGTGATGTCGGCGATCTTCTTGCGCAGCGGCTGGGGGTCGAGGCCCCGCTCGGTGTTGTAGGCGATCTGCTTCTCGCGGCGGCGGTTGGTCTCGTCGATCGCCCGCTCCATCGACGCGGTGATCTTGTCGGCATACATGTAGACCTGCCCGGAGACGTTGCGGGCTGCACGGCCGATGGTCTGGATGAGCGACTTGTCGGAGCGCAGGAAGCCCTCCTTGTCGGCATCGAGGATCGCCACCAGCGACACCTCGGGAAGGTCGAGTCCCTCGCGGAGCAGGTTGATGCCGACGAGCACGTCGTACTCCCCCATCCGCAGCTCCCGCAGCAGCTCGATGCGTCGCAGCGTGTCGACCTCGCTGTGCAGGTAGCGGGTGCGGATGCCGGCGTCGAGGAGGTAGTCGGTGAGGTCCTCGGACATCTTCTTCGTCAGGGTGGTGACCAGCACCCGCTCGTTCTTCTCGGCACGCTCGCGGATCTCGTGGATCAGGTCGTCGATCTGGCCCTTGGTCGGCTTGACCACGACTTCGGGGTCGACCAGGCCGGTCGGCCGGATGATCTGCTCGACCACGTCGCCCTGCACCTTGTCGAGCTCGTAGTTGCCGGGCGTCGCCGAGAGGTAGATCGTCTGGCCGATCCGCTCCAGGAACTCCTCCCACCGCAGCGGGCGGTTGTCCATGGCGCTCGGCAGCCGGAATCCGTGCTCGACCAGGTTGCGCTTGCGCGACATGTCGCCTTCGTACATCCCGCCGATCTGGGGCACCGCGACGTGGGACTCGTCGACGACGAGCAGGAAGTCCTCGGGGAAGTAGTCGAGCAAGGTGTTCGGCGCACTGCCGGGCGAGCGGCCGTCCATGTGCATGGAGTAGTTCTCGATGCCCGAGCAGGAACCCACCTGGCGCATCATCTCGATGTCGTACGTCGTGCGCATGCGCAGGCGCTGCGCCTCGAGCAGCTTGCCCTGCCGCTCGAAGGTGGCCAGCTGCTCGACGAGCTCGGCCTCGATGCCGTTGATCGCCCGCTCCATGCGCTCCGGGCCGGCCACGTAGTGGGTGGCCGGGAAGACGTAGAGCTCCTGGTCGTCGGTGATCACCTCCCCGGTGATCGGGTGCAGGGTCATCAGCCGCTCGATCTCGTCGCCGAAGAACTCGACGCGGACCGCGAGCTCCTCGTAGACCGGGAAGATCTCGAGCGTGTCACCGCGCACCCGGAAGGTGCCCCGGGTGAAGGCGAGGTCGTTGCGGGTGTACTGGATCGAGACGAGCTGGCGCAGGATCGCGTCACGGTCGTGCTCCTCCCCCACGCGCAGGCGCACCATGCGGTCGACATACTCCTGGGGGGTGCCGAGGCCGTAGATGCAGGACACCGTGGACACCACGATGACGTCGCGACGCGTCAGCAACGAGTTGGTGGCGGAGTGGCGCAGCCGCTCGACCTCCTCGTTGATCGAGGAGTCCTTCTCGATGTAGGTGTCGGTCTGCGGCACGTAGGCCTCAGGTTGGTAGTAGTCGTAGTAGCTGACGAAGTACTCGACGGCATTGTTGGGGAAGAGCCCGCGCAGCTCGTTGGCGAACTGCGCGGCAAGTGTCTTGTTGGGCTGGAGCACCAGCACCGGCCGCTGCACCTGCTCGGCCACCCAGGCCACCGTTGCCGTCTTGCCGGTGCCGGTGGCACCGAGCAGCACGATGTCGTCGACACCGTCGTTGATCCGCGACGAGATCTCCTTGATCGCCGCGGGTTGGTCACCTGCGGGTTGGTAGTCGGAGACCACGTCGAAGGGGGCCACCCGGCGCTCGAGATCGGTCACTGGTCGCATGCTGTCCAGACTAACCACCGACACTGACGACGAATCCGTGCACCGAGCCGATACATTGACGCCGTGCCCCGAACAGCCCCTGGCCGGGACCGGCTATTCACCTACGCGCGGCGTGCCCTCCTGTGCTTCTTCGGGATCCCGACCCTGTTCGCGCTGGGCCTCACGCTCGTCGACTCCTACCGGCGGCGCAACAAGAAGCCGAAGCCCTTCCCGACGACCCGGCCCACGACGGTCGCGGTCGGCGACGGCAAGGTCACCACCTACACCTTCGGCCAGGACCTCTACGACGACATGCTCGACGCCATCGAGGGTGCCGAGCGCCAGATCCTCTTCGAGACCTACATCTGGAAGGGCGACGAGGTCGGTGAGCGGTTCAAGCGTGCACTGACCGCGGCCGCCGAGCGCGGCGTCGACGTGCACATCATCTATGACGGATTCGCCAACATCGTGGTGAACCCCGCGTTCAAGCACTTCCACCCCGAGCTGAAGGTGCTCCGCTTCCCGATCTACACAGCGGGCCTGAGGTTCTTCGACCTGAGCCGCTACGGCCGGGACCACCGCAAGATCCTCGTCGTGGACGACGAGGTCGGTTTCGTCGGCGGCTACAACGTGGGCTCCCCCTACGCCACCGAGTGGCGTGACACGCACTGCCGCATCACCGGTCCCGGGGTCTGGGACCTCAAGCGTGCCTTCGCCGACTTCTGGAACCTCCACCGCCGCAAGCGCTTCCGCGCCAGCGAGCGCCCCCTGCTGCTCGAGACCGCCTCCCAGTGGGAACCTCGGATCAGGTTCCAGCGCAACGTCCCCCGGCTGTGGATGTTCCCGATCCGCGCCATGTATCTCGAGGCCATCAACCGGGCCACGGACAAGATCTGGCTGACCCACGCCTACTTCATCCCCGACCAGGACTTCGTCGACGCGATCGTCGCCGCCGCACGTCGAGGGGTCGACGTACGCCTGCTGGTCCCGGCCAAGTCGAACCACATCGTCGCCGACTGGATCTCCCGCGGCTACTTCAGCCAGCTGCTCAACGCCAGGGTCCGGATCTTCCGGTTCAAGGACGCCATGGTGCACGCCAAGACCGCGACCATCGACGGCAACTGGTCGACCGTCGGCACCGCCAACATCGACCGCCTCAGCATGACCGGCAACTACGAGGTCAACGTCGAGATCATCGACCCCGGCATGGCCCGGGCGATGGAGAAGATCTTCGAGGTCGACCTCTCCAACTCCGCCGAGCTGACCCGCGACGAGTGGGACTCCCGCGACATCTACCGACGCTTCACCGAAGCCGTGCTCACCCCGCTCCGGCCCCTGCTGTGACCATCTGAGGAGACCCATGTTCCGCCGACCGTTCGACGATCTCTCCGGCGCGCGCGTGTTCATCACCGGAGCGGCCAGCGGCATCGGTCGGGCCTGCGCCGAGCTCGCGGCCGCCGAGGGTGCGTCCGTGTTCCTCACCGACCGGAACGCCGAGGCTCTCGACACGGTCGCAGCGCAGGTCAGGACCAGTGGTGGACGGGTCCCGTTCGTCGAGGCCGCCGACATCAGCGACCACTCCGCAGTCAAGGAGATGGCCGCACGCCTCACCCGCGAGCACGGCGCCATGGACGTGGTGATGAACGTCGCCGGCATCTCCTCCTGGGGCACGGTCCAGTCCCTCGAGCACGAGCAGTGGCGCAAGATGATCGACGTCAACCTGATGGGCCCGATCCACGTCATCGAAGAGCTCGTGCCGCCGATGATCGAGGCCGGGCGGCCCGGCCACCTCGTCAACGTCTCCTCGGCCGCCGGCATCATCGGCATGCCCTGGCACGCGGCCTACTCCGCCAGCAAGTTCGGTCTGCGGGGTGTCTCGGAGGTGCTCCGCTTCGATCTCCGCCGACACCGGATCGGAGTGAGCCTGGTCTGCCCCGGAGGCGTGGACACCGGCCTCACCGAGACCATCGACATCGCCGGCGTGGACAAGGCGACTCCCGCCTTCGAGAAGGCCCACAAACGCTTCCGCTCACGCGCGGTCAGCCCGGATGCCGCAGCGGAGGCGATCCTCGACGGTGTACGCCGCAACAAGTACTGGGTCTACACCTCCAACGACATCCGGCTCATCCACTTCCTGCAGCGTCACTGCTCCCCGGCGTACGTCCTCGCGATGCGGGCGATGAACTACGGCGCCAACAGGGCGCTCCCCGCCGTCGGCCGGGCCCGGCGGACAGGCGGGCAGGCATGACCGACCCGGTCGACGACGAGACTCCTCGGCTCTCCCCCGGCGGCGTCCGTGAGGTCGGTCCGTTCATCTGGGCCTTCTCCCGTCTCGCCGGCCGCGTGTCCGGGACCGAGCCGCCGGCGGTGTTCCTGACCCTGGGCCGCAACCGCCGGCTGTTCTGGGGATGGCTGCACTTCGCCGGGCGGCTGATGCCCGGCGGCCGGCTGGCGAGGCGGGAGACCGAGCTGGTCATCCTGCGTGTCGCCGCCGACGCCGGCTCGACCTACGAGTGGAGCCAGCACGAGGGCCTGGGCTGCAAGGCCGGGTTGGGCACCTCGGAGATCGAGGCCATCGCCGGAAGGGCCGAGCACACCTGGTCCGAGCGTGACGCCGTGCTGCTCGATGCCACGGACGAGCTGCTCCGCGACGCGGACCTCAGCGACGCGACCTGGCGCAGGGTCCGCGAACACCTCGACGAGCGCACCACCCTGGAGCTGCTGATGCTGGTCGGCCACTACCGCATGCTCGCCACCACGCTCCGGGTCCTGCGGGTCCGTCCCGACCGCCGCCGCTGAAGCCACGCCTCCACCGCGACGAGTCGGGGTGGAGCGCGGTCGACCAGGACCGGCGGCAGCTCAGCGGCTCAGTGGGCCGGGCGCGTGGTTGGCTCCACGCCAGGGGTACTGGCCGCACTGACCGTTGAGGTGCAGGTCACGCCCCCCGGTCCCCTCCAGCGGGCTGTTGCGGGGAGTTCCGTAGTCACACGTGTCGGTCTCCTCGAGGCTCGCCGTCACGTTCATGTAGCCGTTGTACATCACGCTCGCGAAGCGGCCGAGACCGTACGGCGTCATCGACAGCGTGGCCTGGAGGTGCGGCCCGTGCAGGGCCAGGAACCTGGTCAACGGGTTCACGCTCTTCAGCAGGCCCGGCAGCCGGTGGTCGACCCCGTCGATCAGGACCATGACATCTGCCAGGTCCCCGGGCATCCGCGACAGGATGCCGCGCAGTTGCGGGTTCCAGCTGACGAACCACGTGCCGACCGTGGCCGCCGAGGCCGCCCAGTCGACCAGGAGCTGCCGGTTGTCCGCAAAGATCTCGAGACTGGTCCTGCCCTGCTGGAGGACGCGTTCGGCGGTGGGCCACGTCTCGTCCACGGTCTGGAGCAGGGTCTCGGCGTTGTCGAGCAGCGAGCGCAGGTCGTCCCCGCTGCCCGCGAAGGCGGTGTTGACCTCGCGCAGCACGGTGCGCACCTTGTCGGGGTCGATCTGACGCATGGCAGCCTGCAGGCCGCTGACCATCTTGGCGAGGGAGACCGGAAGGTCCTCCGCCGTGGCCCTGATCGTGTCACCGTCCTCGAGGTAGGGCCCGCCGCTGCGCGTGGGCCGCAGGTCGACGTACTGCTCACCGACCGGGGAGAGCGAACGCACCTTGGCGACGAGGTCCTTCGGGACCTTGACCCCGGAGCGCAGTCGGACGGTGACCTTCACGCCGGTCCCGTCGAGGACGATGGACTCGACGGTACCGACCTCGACGCCGCGGTAGCTGGCGGAGGACCCCTCGAAGAGTCCGCCCGTCCGCGGCATGGTCACGTTGATCTCGTCGCGGTCCTGGCCGATCGGTGCCTGGAGGATCCAGCTGAACATCAGGACCAGGCACAGCACGCAGATGCCGGCAAGGATGACGGCACCGACGATCAGCTTCCTCAGCGACGCGGTGGCGGCGCTCTTGTTCTTCACCGGACCACCCCCGTGCGGGCTGCGGAGCGCGGCAACCCGAAGTCGGCGCTCAGGCGCAGGACGAGGGACAGGTTGAGGTACTCGGTGGGGACGGCACGATCGATCAGGCCGGAGAGCCGGGTGGCCTTGATCAGCATCGCCTTGGCCTGGGTGCTGTTGGTCGACAAGGTGTCGAGCACCGGCCCGATCTCCTCGGCTGTGGCCGTGACGTCGCCCTTCGTGGCCGAGACGAGCGCATCCACGTTCTCACTCATGCCCTGGAGCTCCTGGAGCAGCTCGGTCACCTCGCCACTGTTGCGGCGGATCACCTCGGACACGGGGCCGACCAGCCGGATGGCCCGGTTGATCTTGCCCTCACGCTCGTTGAGCAGCGTCGACGTGCGGGCCAGGGACGAGAGGAACTCGTCGATGTCGGCCTTGCTCGCGTTGAGCGTGTGGATCAGCGACCCGGAGTTGTTGATGAAGTCCTTGACCGTGCCCTTGCGGCCGTCCAGGGCCGTGTTCACCTCGGCGACGATCGTCTTGATCTGGCTGAGGCTGCCACCGTTGATCAGCAGCGAGGCTGCCGCCAGCCCGTCCTCGACCGTGGGAGCCGTGCGGGTCTGCGCGGACTGGACCACGGCCCCCGACGTGAGCAGCTTCTTCCGGTCTCCGCGAATCACCTCGACGAAGAGCTCACCCAGGGCGGTGGTGGGGCGCAGTCGGAACACGGTGTCGCTCGGCAGCTTCGTCTTGCCGTCCATGTTGAGCAGCACCTTGGCCTCGAAGTTCTCGGTGGTGATCTCCTCGACCCTCCCGACGGTCGCACCGTCGATCTTGACCGCGGCACCGTTGGCCAGGTTGAGCGCGTCGGGGAAGAACACCGTCACGTCATAGGGGTCCTCGACACCGGTCGAGACGGGGATGTTCTCGGCGTTGAGCACGGAGCAGCCGGAGGCGAGAAGCACTGCCGACAGCAGCAGTGACACGAGACGCACGGGTGACTTCACTGCTTCTTCCCCCCAGAGGTCAGCACGTCCAGGATCTCTCCGAGGTTCTGGGCTCCGACCAGGTCTCGGCACACCGCGTCCCCGAGGGGGCCGAGGGGCGCGCAGAGGGCATGCACCAGCTCCGTGCCTGGAAGCAGGTCCAGGACCGGGAGCCGGACGTCCAGGCGCTTCTTGTCGTTGATGGCCCGGCCCAGGTTCTCCATCGCGACCGGCATGACCTCGAGAAACTCACCGAGCGATCCCTTGTGCTTGAGGATGCGCTCCGAGAGGTCGGTGATGTTGCTGACCGCGCTGGTCATGTCGCCCTTGTGGTGCTTGACGAAGATCGCCAGCAGGTTGATCGTCTCGCTGAGGCTGTCCACGGCCGTCTGGAGGTTGATCCGTTCGTCACGGACCAGGTTCGTGGTCGCGGAGACGTTCCGGATGAACCGGCGGGCCAGCTTGTCGTTGTCGGCGATGGCGGCGGTGAGCGTGTCCAGGCTGTCGAGCGTCTCCGCGAAGTCGTCGCTGTGCTCGGCGAACGCACCGGTGCCGTCGACCAGGTTGTCGAGCGTGCGACGGACGACCTTGCCGTTGCCGTCGAGGGAGGCGGCGGTCCGGTCCAGCAGGCGACGCAAGGGCTTGCTGTTCTCGCCGTTGCCGTTGAGGCCCTCCGACAGCGTGTCGATGGCAGCCAGCACCTCGTCCCACTCGACGGGCGTGCGGGTCCGGCGCTGCTCGATCACGGCGCCGGACTTCATCGTCGCACCGCCCTTGTAGACGGGAGTGAGCTCGACGTAGCGGTCCGTGGCCATGGACCGCGAGACGACCACGGCCCCGGCGTCGGCCGGGATCTTCACGTCGGGGTCGACCTCCAGGGTCAAGGACACGTGATCACCCCGGGGCTCGATCTCGGTCACCGAGCCCACCGAGACGCCCAGGACGCCCACGTCGTTGCCCACGAACAGGCCGGCGCTGTTGGCCAGCTCCACGGTGATCGTGGTCTTCCCGCTGTCGAACGGCCCGCAACCGGTGAGCCCGACCAGCAGTGCCAGGAGCATCGCCAGCAGGCGAGCGACGTGTCCGGTGGAGATACGCGTCATCAGCAGGCTCCTTCCACGGAACACCGCAGGTTGTCCGGGGTGCCGCCGGGCATGTACTGGTCGAGCCAGGGACCGGCGCCAGTGGCGTTGGCGAAGTAGCGAGCCGTGGGGCCGAGCATCTCGGCCACCTCTCCGAGCTTCGCGTGATTCCTGGTGAGCAGCGTGATGGTGCTGTTGAGGTTGTCGAGCATCGGGCCGATCTCGTCCCGGTTCTCCTTCATGAGGCCGGTCAGCTGGGTGCCGATCGCGCGGAGGTCGGAGAGGAGGTCGTGGATGGCGGTACGCCGCGACACGATCTCGCTCATCAAGGTGTTGGCCTGCTTCATCAGGACCGTGATGTCGTCGCTGTTCCCGGCCAGCTGCTTGCTGAACTTGCTGGTCGACTCGAGGAGGGTGCCGAGGTCGTCGGAGCGCTTGGCGAACATCTCGGAGACCTCGGAGATGCCCTTCAGCGCCGGCAGGAACTCCTCACTCGACTCGTCCATCGTCCTGGCGACCGTGTTCAACGCCTTGCGGATGGTGTCCACGTCGAGCTTCTGGGAGAGGTCGCCGGTCTCGTTGATCACGTCCTGCAGGTTGAACGGGACGCGCGTGTGGTCCAGCGCGATGTTCTGGTCCGCCAGCTCTCCCCCACCCGCGGGCGAGACGAGCAGGAAGTGGGTGCCGAGCAGCGTTGCGACCTTCACCTCCGCGGTGGTCTCCTTCCCGAGGTCGAGGTCCTTGTCGACAGTGAACTCGACCCGGACGTGCTCGCCGTCGAGGTCGATCTTGCGCACCTCGCCCACACCCACACCGGCCACCTGGACCTCTTCGCCCACGCGCAGTCCGGCCGTGTGCTCGAGCTCCGCGGTGTAGGTGTCCTGGCCGAAGGGGAAGATGGTGGTCGCCATGATCAGCGCAGCGATCACGGCCACCACTGCAGCGCCCATCAGGCCGATGCGACGGTAGTTCTCGGGGGTCTTCGTGATGTTCATCGGCAGGCCTCCGAGTGGGGCTTGTCCTTGTTGCCCAGCCACGTGGTGTCCGCGCCGAACAGCTTGAAGCCCAGGCTGCAGTTGTAGACCGACAGGTGGCTGCCGTAGGACAGCGACCGGACGAAGGCCCCGACCAGCTTCGGGAGGGAGTCGAAGGACCTCTCGATGACGGGCGTGCCCCGCGCGATCGTGGCTCCGAGGCGCCGCAACGAGCGGATGTCCCGCTCGAGCGTCGGGCGCAGGTCGTTGACCAGCTCGGTGGTCGAGTCGAGGTTGGTGCCGATGGTGTCGAGGGCTCCGAAGAAGTCACCGCTGCCCTTGTTGAGCTCCGTGACGAGCTTGCGCAGCTCGACCAACGCGGTGTCGAACTCATCGGAGTTGCTGGCCAGGTTGTCGATCACCGGCGTGAGGTTGTCGACCACCTCGCCGAACACCTCGTCCTTGTCGGCGAGGAAGGAGGTGAGCTCGGCGGTCTCCCCCAGGAGTCGCTCCACGCTGCCGGCCTCGCCGTTGAGGACCGAGACGATGTTGGCGGCCAGGGTGTTGAGGTCCTTGGGCGAGAGCACGTTGAAGAGTGGCTCGAAGCCGTTCAGCAGTGCGGTGAGGTCGAAACCCGGTCGGGTGTTGGCGAGGTCGATCTCGTCACCGTCCGCGAGAAGCTCCCCGGGCTTGGACCCGGGCGTGAGCGCGAGATACTTCTGTCCGAGCAGGTTCTGGTAGCGCATCACCACCTTGGTCGTGTCACTGACCTTCTGCGTGTCGTCGACGGAGAACGTGACCTTGGCGAGGTGGGCACCCGCACGCCCGGGGTCCTGCACCGTCTCGACACCCTCGACCCGACCGACCTTCACACCGGAGATGCGGACGTCGTCCCCGGTCCGCAGCCCGCTCACGTTGCTGAAGATCGCGTGCAGCGTCTTGGTCTCACCGTCGACCTTGTTGGTCATCGTGTTGTGGAGCGCCACGAACAGCAGGATCGCGACGAGACCGAAGACGCCGAACTTGATGGCGATCAACTTCATCAGGACATCCCTCAGCAGCCCCGGCCACGCAGGCCGTTGTAGGAGGGGCAGTCACCGGGGCCGTACCCCGTTGCGGGCGTCAGTCGCAGGTCTGCGTCGATGCGCATGAAAGGCCCGAACTCGAACGCCTCTCCACCGTTGTCGGCCAGGGCGATCACCGCGGCGAACGTGCGCGGGATGTCGCCGCGGCTCAGATAGAGGGCGTGCACCACACGGCGCAGGTCGGGCAGGCCCGCAGTGAGGAGGTCCTTGTTGTCGGTGACGACCTTGTCGACCGAGCCGCTCAGGTCACCCAACCCGGTGAGCACCGAGCGGAACTCCCTCTCCATGTCGATCATGGTCTGGCCCGCAGCCATCACGCCGTCGAGTGCGGTGAACAGGTTGGGCGTGATCTGCGAGAACATCGACATCACGATCGTGGCGAGTCGGATGTCCTGACGGATCAGCGGCATCGAGGGCTCGATGCGGGCCACCGCCCGGTTCGCGGTCTCGATCATCTCTCCGAGGTTGTCGCCCTTGCCGTCCAGGGTGCTGGCAAAGGTGTCGAGCATGGTGGCCAGCTCGGCGGGGCCGAGAGCCTCGACGAGCTCCTGGGTGTCCTCGAGCAGGTCACCCAGCTCGATGGTCTCGGCCGACGCGTCCTGCTCGAGGGAGACGTCGGAGGTGACGTGCCCCCGGGGACGCTCAGGACGCAGCAGCTCGACGTACGCGGCTCCGAAGATGCTCACCGGCAGGACCCGGACGGTCACGTTGCCGGGGACCTTCTCGGCCTGCTCCGGGTCGAACTGGATGCCGATGTCCACCCCCTCGGGCGCCGGCTCGATGGAGTCCACCGAGCCGACGACGATGCCGTCGAGCTTGACCTCGGCTCCGGTCTCGAGGGCACCACCAGCGGTGTCGAGGTTGACCGAGGCCGGCACGGTGTCGTCGAACGTGCCGAAGGACTTGGCCAGCAGCAGCCCGACCACCACGACGAGCACGAGGAGCATGGCTCCTCCCCTGACGGCTTGGGTGCGTGCCGACGTCGCGGCCGCCATCAGCCGGCCACCCGGAAACCGGGGTCGGAGCCCCAGAACGCCAACGTCAGCAGCATGTCGACCAGGACCACCACCACGATGCTGCAGCGGATGGCGCGGCCGGTCGCCTCACCGACTCCCTGGGGGCCGCTCCCGGCCCGGAATCCGAACCAGCAGTGGATCAGGGCCACCATCATCGCGAAGACCAGGATCTTCACGATGGACAGGAACACGTCGCGGCCGTCGATGAAGGAGTAGAAGTAGTGCTCGTAGGTGCCTCGGGACTGGCCGAAGATGAACACCACCGAGGCCTCCGACGCGGCGTACGCGCCGAGGAGACCGATCAGGTAGAGAGGCAGGATTGCGAACATGCACGCCAGCACGCGCGTGGTGACCAGGTAGCGCATCGGATTGACCGCCATCACCTCGAGGGCGTCGATCTCCTCCGAGATGCGCATCGAGCCGATCTGGGCGGTGAAGCGACATCCCACCTGTCCCCCGAGCGCGAGGGCCGCGACCAGTGGCGCCAGCTCACGGGTGTTGACGCCCGCGCTGACGAAGCCGGTCAGGGGCGCCAGGCCCATGATCTCGAGGCCGTTGAAGCCTTCGATGCCCAGCGACGTGCCGGCTGAGAGAGACAGCAGGACCATCACGCCGACCGTGCCGCCACCCACCAGCAGCGCACCGGACCCCCAGCTGATGTCGGCCAGCTGGCGCAGCACTTCCTTGTAGTAGTTCTGCAGCGTGAACCGGGCTCCACGGAACGTGGTCCACGAGAACCAGACGAAGTCGTTGAACCTGACCAGCGCACTCTGCACGCCTGTGTTGACGGCCATCTCTCACGCGATCCTTGCCGGCGCGAGCATCACGTAGGCCTGGGTCAGGGCCACGTTGACCATGGCCAGGGCGATGACCGAGATGACCACGGACTCGTTCACCGCGTCGGCGACGCCCTTGGCCCCACCGCTGGCGGTGAGACCCTTGTGGCAGGCCACGATCGTGGCGATGAAGCCGAAGATCAGCGCCTTGCCGCTGGCCAGGAACAGGTCGCTGGGTTGGGCGAACGAGACGAAGGCAGCGATGTAGGTGCCGGAGCTGACCTGCCCACCCCCGACGTTGAGGATGTAGCCGGTCACGATCGACGTCGAGGCGACCACGATGTTGAGGAAGAAGGCGACGACGAGCGCCGCGACCACCCGCGGCGCGACCAGTCGTTGCACCGGGTTGATGCCCATCACCTTGAGCGCGTCGACCTCCTCGCGAATCGTGCGAGCGCCGAGGTCGGAGGTGATCGCGGCGCCGACGGCACCGGCGATCATGATCGAGGTGACCAAGGGTGCGCCCTGGCGCAGCACGCCGATGCCGTTGACGGCGCCACTGAACGACTGGGCACCGATCTGCGCGGCCACCCCGCCGACCTGGATCGAGACGATGATGCCGAAGGGGATCGCGACCAGGATCGTGGGCAGGACCGAGACCCGGCTCATGAACCAGGCCTGCAGCAGGAACTCCGACCACGAGAACTTGCGCCGGACCATGTCCGTCGCTGCGCTCGCGACGGCTTCGATGGCGAGCACGATCATCGCACCGGCGGTCTCGATGCCCTTGCGGATGCGGCCACCCAGGTCGGTGACGATGCGAGCCGGAAGAGTGCTGGACGCCCAACCTCCTGCTTGCGATGCCATGCCACCTGCTCTCTCGCGTGGGTTCTGACGAATGTGCCAACTGGTGCCGCACAGGGAAGTTACGCCACCCAGGACACAGGTTCCACCGACGTCTCAGCACTTGACAAATCATCAGCCAGGTAAATGACCCCGGGGAGCCATGCGTGGCCCCCTGCGAGGACGACGGTGGCCGCCCAGGGACAGGAGGGCCTGCACCCGGTAGCGATGACCGGCCCACTCCTGGAGGATCTCGGCAAGCTCCGCGTCGTCCGCCGGCCGCCCCCGCAGCGCCCACCCGATGTCCTTGGCGACGTGGAAGTCACCGAAGCTCACCGCGTCGGGGTCCCCGTGCGCCCGGACCCGCGTCTCCGCACTGGTCCAGATCCCGATTCCCGGGAGCGAACGCAGCCTGCGGTCGGCCTCGTCGTGCGTCACTGCGGTGGTCCGTTCCAGGGACGCCGCCACTCGCGCGGCGGTCACGACCGCTCGCGAACGAGCGCCGTCGACCCTCATCCGCAACCACTCCCAGGACGGGATGGCGGCCAGCACCTCGGGCGTCGGCTGCAACCAGAGGTCGTCGTGCGGCCCCGGCGCCCGCTCGCCATGTCCACGCACCAACCGCCGAAAGCCCAGGAATGCCTCCTGGCCCGTCACCTTCTGCTCCAGCACGGCAGGCACCAGGGCCTCCATCACCAGCCCGGTGCGCCCGATCCGCCAGTGCGGGTTGCGCCGAAGCGCGTCCTCCAGCACCGGGTGCCGCGCCTCGAAGCCGTCCCAGTCGTCATCGGCGCCCAGCATCGTCGGCACCCTGTCGAGCAACCATTCGGCGCCCGGGCCCCACGCCTGTGCCAGCACCGTCGCCTCGGCCGCGCGCGCCTCGACCCTCAGCGCGCCGGGACCGAGCGGCGTACGCACACCACGCCAGTGGGCACCCGCAGGATCGATGCGGTACGACGGATCCCCCGGTCCCCGGCGTGCCACCGCGAGGATCTGGCCGGCCGGGCACGGCCAGTCGGGACGCCATTCACGCTGCACGCCTCCAACCTATCGTCGAGCACCCCCACCACCCGACCGTGCGCCTGTCACAGAGTGCCGAGGGGAGACAGGTGTCAACATGCTGTGCGACACGCAGTTACAGCATTGGCTAGACTCACCCCATGAGCAAGGGACGAAGCCAGGCAACCGAATCCCGGCGTGCCGCCGCAGCCACGCGGCGCCGCCAGCGCGAGACCGAGATCCTGGCCGCCACCCGGGCCCTGTTCGACGAGCGCGGGGTCCGCGACGTGAACATCGACGAGATCGCCAGGAACGTCGGCACCAACCGTGCGATCCTCTATCGCCACTTCTCGGGCAAGGAGGAGCTGTTCGCGCTGACCCTGGTCAGCTATCTCGACGAGCTCCGGGAGCGCATGCACGCCGTGGTCGCCACCGGTGGCACCCCTCGCGAGCGGGTCGCGGGCATGGTCGAGGCCTTCGTGGACTTCGGGATCGAGTTCCCAGCCTTCGTGGACTGTGCCCAGACGCTGATGCGTCGTCCCGGGCCCGAGCTGCTCGAAGAGATCAGCGAGTCAGCCCTCTTCCGTCTCGGCCGGGGCATCGCCCGCTGCCTGGCCATGCTCAGCGACGCCCTCGACGAGGGCGTCGCCGCCGGCACGTTCGAGGTCGAGGACACCAACCTCCTCGCGAACCACATGTATGCCACCGGGCTGGGTGCCCTCCAGCTGGCTCGGGTCGGCATGCTGATCAAGGAGCTCGCGCCGGGCATTCCGACCATCGCCCCGGTCTCCGTCGCGCAGGTGCGCCGGTACGTCGTCGACACCAGCCTCGCCCTGGCCACCGGCCCCGCCTGACCCACGCCGAGTCGGCACGTGTTGACGCACAAACACGCCGAGCCGGCACGTGTTGACGCACAAACACGCCGAGTCGGCACGCGTTGACGCAACGGGCGTCAACTCGTGCCGACTCGGCAGGAGTGGATCAGGGGCGCTCGAGGATCGCCACGACGCCCTGGCCGCCCGCGGCGCAGATCGAGATCAGGCCACGGCCCCCCGTGCCCGTCGACTCAGCCTTCTGGGCCAGCTCCTTGGCCAGCGCCGCCACGATGCGGCCACCGGTGGCCGCGAACGGGTGGGCAGCCGCCAGCGAGGAGCCGTTGACGTTGAGCTTGTCGCGGTCGATGGCCCCCAGCGGCTCGTCCCGGCCCAGGCGCTCCTTGCAGAAGACCGGGTCCTCCCATGCCTTGAGCGTGGAGAGCACCTGCGAGGCGAAGGCTTCGTGGATCTCGTAGTAGTCGAAGTCCTGCAGGGTCAGGCCCTCGCGCTCGAGCATCTGGGACACGGCGTACGCCGGAGCCATCAGCAGGCCCTCGTCGCCACCGACGTAGTCGACGGCAGCCGTCTCGTAGGCCGTGAGGTAGGCGAGCACCGGGAGGTCGTGCTCCGCGGCCCACTCCTCCGAGGCGAGCAGCACGACCGAGGCACCGTCGCTGAGGGGGGTGGAGTTGCCTGCGGTCATCGTCGCCGCGTCGCCCTTGCCGAAGACCGGCTTGAGCTTGGCGAGCTTCTCGACGGTGGAGTCGGGCCGCAGGTTGTTGTCGCGCTCGACGCCCCGGAACGGCGTGATCAGGTCGTCCTGGAAGCCAGCCTCGTAGGAGGCGGCGAGCTTCTGGTGCGAAGCCGCGGCGAGCTCGTCCTGGGCCTCGCGGGTGATGCCCCACTCCAAGGCGGTCAACGCCTGGTGGTCTCCCATGGAGAGCCCGGTGCGCGGCTCGCCGTTCTGGGGGATGGCGAGCGAGATGTCGGACGGGCGGATCTTGGCCAGCGCGGCGAGACGGCCCTTGGCGTCCTTGGCCTGGTTGACCTTGATCAGCTTCTTGCGCAGCTTGTCACCGACCGCGAGGGGGGCGTCGGACGTGGTGTCGGAACCACCCGCGACACCCACGTCGATCTGGCCGAGGGCGATCTTGTTGGCCACCTGGATGGCCGCCTGGAGGCCGGTGCCGCACGCCTGCTGGATGTCGGTCGCAGGGGTGCGCGGTGACAGCTTGGAGCCGAGCACGACCTCGCGGGCCAGGTTGAAGTCGGCGCTGTGCTTGAGGACGGCACCAGCGACGAACTCGCCGAGCTGCTCACCCTCGAGACCGAAGCGGTCGACCAGCCCGTCGAGCGCCGCCGTGAGCATCTCCTGGTTGGAGGCATCGCTGTAGACGGTGTTCGAGCGGGCGAAGGGAATGCGGTTGCCACCGATGACGGCGACGCGGCGGGACTTGGCCTGCATGAGTCACTCCTGAGTTGATTCGGGTCTGCATATCCTTGCCGGTGACGGCCCCAGAGGGAAAGCAATGAGTCAGAGATCACGAAAAGTGGACTCTCAGTTACACCTCTAGTTACATACGATGGCACCAGCCCTACGTCGGGCCCCAACCGACCCCAACGTCGAGAAGGACACAGAACCCATGAGCGACCGTTACCAAGCCTTCACCAAGTCCCCCATCGGCAAGCTGTTGGTCAAGAACCTCGGACTGCCGAACCCGGTCGCCCTCGACCGCTGGACCGAGGGTGCGCCCCTCGTCGACGGCACCGTGGTCGTGGGTGGCGAGGGACGCCTGGACCTGACCACCGCACTCGACGGTCTCGGCATCTCCAGCACCACCGAGGCAGCCGAGGGCCAGAAGTACAAGGGCCTGGTCTTCGACGCCACCGGCCTCACCTCCTCGTCCGACCTGATTGCGCTGCAGGAGTTCTTCACCCCGTTGCTGCGCAGCCTCGAGTCCTGCGCGCGCGTCGTCGTGCTCGGCACCGCTCCCGAGCTGCTGGAGGGCGGCGAGCGGGTGGCCCAGCGCGCACTCGAGGGATTCACGCGCTCGCTCGGGAAGGAGATCGGCAAGGGGTCCACCGTCCAGCTCGTCTACGTGGCGCCGGGCGCCGAGCGGGCCATCGACTCCACGCTGGCCTTCCTCCTCTCCCCCAAGTCCGCCTACGTCTCCGGGCAGGTCGTCCGGATCGGCACCCAGGGCGAGAAGAAGGCCGTGGAGCTGAAGGACTGGGAACGTCCGTTGGCCGGCAAGATCGCCATCGTGACCGGCGCCAGCCGCGGCATCGGGGAGCAGATCGCCCGGGTCCTGCACCGCGACGGCGCCACCGTGCTCGGCATCGATGTCCCCCAGGCCGCCAGCGAGCTGCAGTCGGTCATGAAGGAGCTCAACGGCGACAGCCTCACCCTCGACATCACCCACGCCGACGCTCCGCAGCGCATCGCGCACCACGTCAAGGAGAACCACGGCGGCGTCGACATCGTCGTGCACAACGCCGGCATCACCCGGGACAAGAAGCTCGCGAACATGGGCGAGGACCGCTGGTCCTCCGTCATCGCTGTCAACCTGACCGCTCCCGAGCTGATCACCCGCGAGCTGCTCGCGCAGGGTGCGATCAACAAGAACGGTCGCATCATCGGCGTCGCCTCGATCGCGGGCATCGCCGGCAACGTGGGCCAGACCAACTACGCAGCGTCCAAGGCCGGAGTCATCGGCTTCGTCGACTCGCTCGCCGGCGAGCTCGAGGACGGCATCACCATCAACGCTGTGGCCCCCGGCTTCATCGTCACCGCGATGACGGCCGCGGTGCCCTTCGCCACCCGCGAGGTCGGCCAGCGTCTCAACGCGATGAGCCAGGGTGGTCTGCCGGTCGATGTCGCCGAGACGATCGCCTGGTACGCCAACCCCGCATCCACCGCGGTGAACGGCAACGTGGTCCGCGTCTGCGGCCAGATGATGCTGGGCGCCTGACATGGCCGGCGAAGTGCGCACCATCACTGGATCCGGCGGGGGGCTCGGCGGCATCCTCAAGGCCGCCCTGCCCACCGTTCCCGGCGTCAACCAGCTGCCCGGGGTGAAGAAGACCGGGCGCGAGCTGCCCGACCTCACCGTCCAGCGCCGTGACGTGCCCGTCACCCGCGAGGGCGTCGCGGCGTACGCCGGGGTGTGCGGGTTCCCGCAGAAGGACACCGCGCCACTCACCTACCTGCACATGGTGGCCTTCCCCCTGCACATGGCGATCATGTCGGACTCCGCGTTCCCGTTCCCGGCCATCGGCACGGTGCACCTGGAGAACAGCATCACCCAGCACCGTCCCGTGGCCATCGGCGAGACCGTGTCCGCGCGGGCGCGCGCCGAGAACCTCCGGGTGCACAGCAAGGGCCGCGCCTACGACATGAACGTCACCGTCGAGGCCGACGGCGAGACGATCTGGGAGAGCACCTCGACCTACCTGCGCATCGGGAAGGGCGACAAGGAGAACGGCGAGCGCGGCACGGAGTTCAACCCCGTGTCCCACGGGGCGGCCCGCTGGCGACTTCCCTCAGACCTGGGCCGGCGCTATGCCGCGGTCTCGGGCGACAGCAACCCGATCCACCTTCACCCGTTGACCGCCAAGGCATTCGGCTTCCCCCGGCACATCGCGCACGGCATGTGGACCAAGGCCCGTGCGGTCGCTGCGATCGAGAACCGCCTGCCCGATACCGTCCGGGTGGAGGTCGGTTTCAAGAAGCCGATCTTCCTGCCCGGCACGGTGGTCTTCGGCGCCACGGAGTCGGAGACCGGGTTCGACTTCGCAGTCACCAGCCCGAAGTCGGGCGCACCCCACGTCCTGGGACGCACCACGTCCCTGTGACCTTCTGGTGCTGACCCGAGTCGGCACGAACTGGCCAGCCGAGGTCAGGTCGTGCCGACTGGGCCTTCCCGGGCTTGCGACCCGGATCGGCAACACGCGGGAGAGCGACCGGCTCAGCGCCGACGACCGAACTTGACCGTTGAGATCGAGAGCGCACGCGCGGCGGTCGGCTCGGTCGCCCTGCGCATGGCGAACTTCGCCGTCGCCGGGGACCAGACACCCAGGTCCGTGCGCCCGTTGCCGTCCCAGTCACCCGTCACCGGCAGGTCGCCGGGCTGGCCGTAGGTGATGGTGCCCAGCCAGACCGTGCCCTCGTCGTCGACCTTGCGCAACGTGAACCTGGCCGTGGCTTGGTCGAAGACTCCGACGTCGGTGCGTCCGTCGCCGTCCCAGTCACCCGTCACCGGCAGGTCGTCCTTGCCACCCAGGCTGATCTTGGTCTTCGCCCCCGCGGCCGACCGGAGGATGAACTTGCCCTTGCGCGCCCGCCAGAGGCCGACCTCCCACCTGCCGTTGCCGTCCCAGTCCCCTGCGACGGGCTGGTCGGGTGGCGTGCCGAAGACGAAGCTGGTCACCTCACCCTTGAACTTGAGCGAGAAGGTGGTCGTGGCCGCCGTGTACACGCCGGGGTTGGCCCCACCCCTGCCGTCCCAGTCCCCCACCACCGGTTGGTCCGTGGCGGTTCCGAGTCGCTTGACCAGGACCGGCTTGTCGGGACGCATGATCCGGAACTTGGCCAGGGTGGCCCGGCGGAAGACCGTGGGCTCGGCGATCCCGTCGCCCGTCCAGTCCTCGGCGAGCGGGACGTCCACGCAGTTCTGGGACTTCGGCGAGCTTCCGAAGACGAAGCTCGTGCCGTGCAGGTAGGGAAACACCACCGTGCGCGACTTGCGTTCCTCGAAGTGCAGGTGGGCGCCCGTGGAGTTGCCGCTGGAGCCGACGTTGCCGATCTGCATGCCCTGGTCGACCCGCTGGCCGACCGAGACGGAGACCACGCTGAGGTGGGCATAGAGCGAGTCCTCACCGTTCCCGTGGTCGATGACGACCGACTTGCCGTAGCCACCGGTGGAGACCTTGTTCGCGGTGGTCACCACACCGGGAGCACTGGCCACCACGGGCGCACCCATGTCGTCGGCGCGGTTCCAGTCGATCGCCTTGCTGCTGGGGCTGTGGTTGGCCCGGGTGCTCCCGGTCCAGGTCTGGCCGCACGGGAACGGCATCTCGTAGTCAGCGGCGGGCGCGCTCCGGCGGGCCGCGGACTGGGCCGGGGCCAGGGTGAGACAGCTCAGCAGGACTGTCCCGAGCGCCACGGACGTGGCGGTGTGTCGCACATGCATTTCTGGTGACCTTCCAGGACAGGAAGTGGCCGATCACAGAGGTCACATGAGCAACACCGGATTCATCCAGCCACGAGGGTTCGCAAAAGATAACAACAGTCCCGCGTGTCTGTCACGAACTACATCGTTGTCATGCTATGAGCGCTGGCGGATCAGGCCCTCCTGGGCCACCGTGGCCACCAGGTCCCCGGACTGGGAGAACACCCTGGCCAGCACCAACCCACGCCCCCCGGACGCGGACGGAGAGCTCTGGTCGTAGAGCCACCAGTCGTCCGCCCGGAAAGGCTTGTGGAACCAGATCGTGTGGTCGAGCGAGGCCACCTGCATGCCCGGTGACGCGATGCTCCGGTCGTGCGGCACCAGCGCCGCACCGATCAGGGTCATGTCACTCGCATAGGTGAAGGCAGCCTGCTGGCCGAGGGAGTCGTCCGGCAGCTCCCCGGCCACCCTGACCCACAGCTGGGCCCGGGCGGGACGACCGGGATCCTCCGCCACACCGCCCGTCCTCGAGTTGCCGAGGTAACGCACGTCAAGGGCGGACCACTCACGCTCCCACTCCCCCAGTCCGCCCTCTGCTGGCCGACCGAACAGCTCGGACATGGAGATCGCCTGCTCCGGGCCGGCCACCTCCGGCATCGCGTCGTGGTGCTCGAGGCCGACCTCGTCCACCTGGAAGTTGACCGACATCAGGTAGATCGGACGGCCGTGCTGGCGAGCGATCACCCGGCGCGTGGCGAACGAACGACCGTCGCGCAGGTTCTCCACGTCGTAGACGATCGGGACGGCGGTGTCCCCGGGACGCAGGAAGTAGGAGTGCAACGAGTGCGCCCTGAACTCGTCGCCCGCAGTGCGATCGGCAGCGATCAGGGCCTGGGCGGCCACCTGGCCACCGAACACCCGCTGCAGCTTGGTGTCGGGCTGACGCCCCCGGAACAAGTTGGTGTCGATGGTCTCGATGTCGAGGAGCTCGACGAGCTCTTCCGCAGACTTGGGCACGGGGCAGTCCTTCTCAGGGATGGGTGTCGGGGCCGTCGAGGCCGGCCAGGAACTGCTCGAACTGCTCACCGATCTCGTCACCGGTGGGGATCTCGCCGTCCTCGGCAAGCAGGCTGCGGCCGGCCTCCTCGGAGCGGGCGAACGCGTCGTACTGCTGCTCGAGCCCCCGGACGATCTCGCCCACCTCCGGGTTGTCCTCGAGGTACGTCGCGATCTCGCGGTCCTTCGCCTCCGCGGCCACCTTCAGGCCATCGAGGTGGAACGAGAGGCCCGTCGACTCCTCGACACCCTCCAGGAGCCGGAGCGCAGCCAACGGGTGGTCGAACTGTGCGAGGTAGTGGGGAACGTGCGCGACGTAGCCGGTCATGTCGTGGGCGTGGTCCTTGAGTCGCACCTCGAGCAGCGCCTGCGCGGAGGCCGGCACACGGATCTCCCCCAGCCACGGGTTGCGGCGCAGCATCAGCTCAGTGCGGTTGGCGTGCTGGGTCACCGCCAGCGGCCGGGAGTGCGGGGCCGCCATCGGCACCGAGCCCATCGCCACCACGAGGTCCACGTCGAAGCGCTCGACCACCTCTCGGACGGCCTCGGCGAACCCCTCCCAACGGGTGTCGGGCTCCGGCCCACTGAGCAGCAGGTAGGGCTGCTCGACCTCGTCATGCATCAGGCGTACGACCAGGCGCGGGGCGTCGTACTCCTCGTAGTGGTCGCGCACGAAGGAGATCACCGGGCGGCGGGCGCGATAGTCGTGGAAGACGTCGACGTCGAAGGTGGCCACCACCGGGCCGACACCGTGCGAGGTCAGGTGGTCGACAGCGACCGTGGCCGCGTTGCCGGCGTCCAGGAACCCGTGCAGGGCCAGGACCAGGGGCACGGAGCGCCCCGGCTCGAGACCGGGCACCTCGTCGACGACGTGTACGTACTTCACGGATTTCCTTCCCACACAGGTGACTGCCCATGAGCCTAGTGCGAGAAGCAGCACCGGAGGGCGTCCTGGTGCTGCAACGGACTCGGGGGGCGCGACATTCCCGAGTGATCCGCGTGGGATCGCAACCTTCTGGCTCGGGCGTGCGTCTCAAGGGTGTCAGGTGGATCGCCTGCCACCCCTCACGCGTTCCGGGAGACCACGATGAAGTTCCTCGCCCCGTTCTTCACGCTCGCCGTCGTCCTCGGACTGGTCGCGCTCGTGCCGTCACCGGCGACCGCCTCGACGCAACCGTCCAGCGCTCGTGCCACGAACGCTTCCCGCGTCGTGGCCGGCACCGGCACCGCTCGCCTGCAGAAGCAGCTCAACTCCTTGGGTTGCAACGCCGGCCCCGTCGACGGAGTCGCCGGCAGCTGGACCAAGTCAGCGGTGATCCGGTTCCAGTCACGCCACGGCCTGGCCCAGACCGGGACCGCGGGCCGGGTCACCAAGCGGCGGCTGTACGCCGACAGCGCCCGACGCTGCGACTCCCGTCCCGTGCCCGCCCGGTCCGGTGCCGGACGGCGCATCGTGATCAGCCAGGCACAGAACTGGGTGTGGTTGGTCGACGCCCGAGGCCGGACCGTGGCCCAGGGCGGCATGGTCGACAATCCCGGAGAGCTGAGTCGCGGCAGCTACGCCACCGGTTCCTACTGCGGCCGCGCTGCCCGGGTCAGGCTGAACCGCAGCGGATCTGTCTGGTTGGACAACTTCATCCGGTTCGCGCCCTGTGGCTTCGGCTTCCACCAGGTCCCCCGTTCGATGGCCACCGGCAACCAGATCCACCCCAACTGGTTCCTGGGCACCAACTTCGCCCAGTCACACGGCTGCATCCGGCTCAGCCGGGCGATGTCACTCAGGCTCTGGGACTTCACCGCGTCAGCACGCACCACGGTGCGCGTCGTCTGAGACGACCTGACCAGGGCCCGCCGTCACCGAGCCCGGGTCCCTGCGCGGTTGCGTGGTCCCGTGGCGCGAGAACCACCCCAGCCTGCGGACAGCTCCGGCCGGTCGGCGCCCCGCCGGCCGGTCGGCGCCCCGCCGATCAGCCGAAGGTGCCGAGCATCTTCTCCCCTGCACCCCTGGCCAGCTGTGCCGAGTCGATCCCCAGCGTTGCGACGAGGACGTCGTCCTGGTCGTCCGATCCCGTCCCCTCACCCTTGCGCAGTGCATCGAAGAGCCGCCACAGGGCCGTCTCACCGAAGGTCGAGGCCACGTACTCACAGGCGTACCAGGAGATGCCGTAGTTCGCCGCCGACGCGCTGCCGTTGAAGGTCGCGTCCGCGGGCAGCCCGTCGAGACCCGCACGGGCTGCCTCGACCGCGTCCCGGGAGATCATCCGCTCGTGGGCCGGGATGGGCTGCACCGAGACGTACTCAGCCAGCCCCTCCGAGAACCAGGTCGGCACCGTGTCATCACGGGAGCCGAGCGCGACATGGGTGAGCTCGTGGCGGATCAACCGGTCCCGGGTGGCGTCGTTGCGATAGATCATCCGTGGGTGCAGCAGGAACCGGGTCGAGGCCACCGCACCGGATCCGGGGCCGGCCCGCACCGGGAAGGCCACCCCGTCGAGGTGGTTCGGGTCACCACCGGGGAGATTGTCGAGCTCCGAGAGCACGGTCAGGTCGGTCAGGGCGTAGACCACGACCGTGCCCGACCACTTCATCGGGACCTCATGGCTGACGTCCGCGATGCCATCCTCGACCGCCGGGATGATCTGGTAGGCAGCATCGATGCTCTGCGGGTCGAAGATGCCCAGCACGTGCTCGCTGGACTCCACCTCGATCGGCCCGAGGTCCCACGGTGCCGGGTCGATGTCGTGCTTCTCCTCGAAGGCGGGATCACGGACCGACACCAGGCGCAGCTGCCCGTTCCCGGACTGTCGGAACGCGTAGCGTGCCTCGGACTCCACCGGAACCTTGTCGAACCCGTCGAGCTGCAGGCTCACGTAGACCCGGGCCTCGACGCGTCCCCGGCCCCGGGCCTCGACACCGCCGTCGGGGACGTCGTACCGGAAGGTTGCCAGCGGCAGCTCGCGCAGGTTCTGGAAGTACTGCTCCTGCCAGCGGACGAAGGCCTTGTCACGACGGGCCACGTCGGCCAGGAACGCCGTACGGTTCCCGTCCTGAACAGCTGCGGCACGCCGCGCGAGCAGGTCCTCGACCTTCGTGACGACGTCGCCGGCCCGGTCCACCGGACCCTGCGGATGGTTGTCTCCCCCGAGTGAGCACCCGGTCAGCCCTGCCAGCAGGACGACCAGGATGAGCAGCTGCGCAGCTCCCTCCCGAACTGCGCTACTGGCCCCGGTCCGCATCGATCAACGCCCTGCCATCGGTGACCGCGGTGATGTCCTCGACGATGCTGAGGGCGAGCGCCTGCGGGGTGAGTCCGATCCGCTCGAGGATCGCCGTGCGCTTGGCGTGCTCGAGGAACTCCTGGGGAATCCCTCGAACCCGGCACGGGGTGTCGACACCGGCCTCACCGAGGGTCTGCGACAGCACGGATCCGCAGCCACCGACCACGCCGTTGTCCTCCACGCTCACCACGAGGCGGTGCTGGCGGGCGAGCTCGACGATCGCGGGGTCGACGGGCTTGACCCAGCGGGGGTCGACGACCGTCGCTCCGATTCCTTGGGCATCGAGGCGTTCGGCCACGTCGACCGCGGTCGTGCACATCGAGCCGACCGCCACGATGAGCACGTCGGCCTTGCCCGTGCGGGTGAGGACGTCGGCCCCACCGGCCTTGCCGAGCGCCGGCACGTCCTCGGGGGGCGGGCCCTTGGGGAACCGCACCACCGTGGGTGCGTCGTCGACCTCGATGGCCTCGTTGAGCAGCTCGACCAGACGGGTCCGGTCGCGCGGGGCCGCCAGCCGCAGGCCCGGGACGACCTGCAGGATCGACATGTCCCACATGCCGTTGTGGCTGGCACCGTCGTCGCCGGTCACCCCGGAACGGTCGAGCACGAACGTGACCCCGCACTTGTGCAGGGCGACGTCCATCAGCACCTGGTCGAAGGCGCGGTTGAGGAACGTGGCATAGAGTGCCACCACGGGGTGCATCCCACCCATGGCGAGGCCAGCTGCCGACGTGGCTGCGTGCTGCTCGGCGATCCCGACGTCGAAGGTGCGCTCCGGGAACTCCTCGGCGAACCGGTGCAGCCCGACCGGGTGCATCATCGCTGCGGTGATCGCCACGACATCGTCGCGGCGTCGACCGATCTCGACGATCTCGTCGGCGAAGTGGTCGGTCCAGATGGGCGCCTTCGGCTTCTCGATGCCGGTCTGCACGTCGAAGGGGCCGGGCGCGTGGAACTGGTCGGCCTCGTGCCGCACCGCAGGGTCGTAGCCGTGGCCCTTGCGGGTGATCGCGTGCACGATCACGGGACCGTTGAACCGCTTGGCGTGCGCGAGTGCCTGCTCGACGGCAGCTCGGTCGTGGCCGTCGACCGGGCCGACGTACTTCAGGCCGAGGTCCTCGAAGAGCCCCTGGGGCGCGAGGGCGTCCTTCATCCCCTTCTTCATCGCGTGCAGGGCGTCGTACGCCGCGGGGCCGACCCCGGGGACCGCGTTGAGGCGTCGCTTGACCTGCTCGAGGATCGCTTCGTAGCGCGGGTTCGTGCGCAGGGACGTGAGCGCCGTCGCCAGCCCACCGATGGTGGGCGTGTAGGACCGCTCGTTGTCGTTGACCACGATGACGAGGCGGCTGTCGTGGGCGATCGCGATGTTGTTGAGCGCCTCCCACGCCATCCCACCGGTGAGCGCCCCGTCACCGATGACGGCGACCACGTGGCGGTCCTCGCCCCTGATCCGGTAGGCCTTCGCCAAGCCGTCGGCATAGGAGAGCGAGGTGGAGGCGTGGGAGTTCTCGACCAGGTCGTGCTCCGACTCCGCCTGGCTCGGGTAGCCGCTGAGGCCACCCTCCTTGCGAAGCGTGCCGAAAGCCGGTGCGCGGCCGGTGACGAGCTTGTGCACGTAGGACTGGTGGCCGGTGTCGAAGACCACCTTGTCGTGGGGACTGTCGAAGACCCGGTGGATGGCCAGGGTCAGCTCCACCACGCCGAGGTTCGGACCGAGGTGGCCGGTGTTGGTGGCCACGGTCCGGATCAGCAGGTCACGGATCTCCGCAGCCAGCTCGGTGAGCTGGTCGGCGCTGAGGTCACGCAGGTCACGCGGGGTCGAGATCGACTCCAGGTAGCCCATGCGGGGGGTCCTCCGTCTGTCGGCGAATCGGTAGGCGGCACCCCGTTGCCCGGGAGCCACCAGACGAGTCTAGACGTCATGGTGTCGAGGTGTGAGCCGGTCGCTGTGGCTGCCGGCCGCGCCTCAGAGATCCACGTGGGCGATCGCGGGCTCGTGCAGGCTGCCGAGCCAGACCCGTCCCTCGTGCTCACGCACCCCGGTCACCATGTGGAAGTCGGGCGCGTCCAGGTCCAGGTCGTGCACCAACGCACCGGAGTCGTCGTACGCCTGCACCCGGACGGTGCGCTTGACCTGCGGCTGCAACGGCTCGGGGACCTTCGTCGCCGCTCGCCGCAGCCACATCGGCGCGGACTGGATCCTCTCCACGAACGCATCCCTCGGCGAGGCGATGGTGACCCAGATCAGGCCGTCACTGCCGCGGGCGACGTTGTCGGGATAGCCGGGGAGGTCGCGTGCCAGGAAGTCACGCTGGCCGGCCCGCTCGCCGCTCAACCACTGGCGTACGACGGTGCGCGCGCCGGTCTCGGCGACCGCGACGAACGACTCGTCGGAGGCCAGGGCAACACCGTTGGCGAAGGCAAGGTCGTCGAGGACGACCCGCAACGATCCGTCCGTGTCCAGGTGGAGCAGTCGTCCCGTGCGGGTGTTCTGCACGAAGTCGTCCTTCCAACGCTCCACGCCGAAGTGCAACGAGCTGTCGGAGAACCAGATGTCGCCGTTGGTGGCGACGGCGGCGTTGTTGCAGAACGCGAACGGGACCCCGTCGACCGAGTCGGCCAGGGTCTCCAACGAACCGCTGCGCGGGTCGATCGCGAGCAGCCCGGCATGGGCGTCGCAGACCAGCAACCGCCCGTCGTGGAGCAGCTCGATCCCGAGCGGACGCCCCCCTGTCTCGGCCACCCGCGTGATGCGGCGACCGTCGTGGGAGACACGGAAGATCATTCCGTCCTCGGTGCCGGTGAACACCGCTCCCTCGTCAGGTCCACCCGTGGCGACGACCACGTCCTCCGCCCCCGGCCCGGGGACTCCGATGACGGTGACGCTCATGACAGCTCCTTCGCTTCCTCGATGAGACGGACACAGTCGCTGGAACCGAGGAACGCGGGGAGCGACAACCCCGTCGCCGCGGTCAGCGGAAGCCCGGCGGCGACAGCAGGGTCCACGAAGACGATCTGTCGGCCCTCGTGGCACTCGACGTCAGCATCCGACAACGCCGTGGCGCCCACGAACAGGTGCATCACGTCGTCGCTGTCGTATGCCGTGTGGTGCACGCCGACCTTCCTCCACAGCTCCACCGAGCCCTCGGCCAGCTCGACCCCGGTCTCCTCGGCGAACTCACGGTGGGCGCCCTCCAACGGGGTCTCGCCCTCCTCGAGGTGGCCACCGGGGTAGCCCCAGCACTCGGGGTCGATGACGGGATGCTCGTCGCGCTCCTGCATCAGGATCCATCCGCGACGATCGACGAGCAGGACACTCGAGAACTGGTGCATGCAGGCGAGGCTACTGGTCGGGTGGGTTGTGTCCCCGCAGGGCTGACCCGGTCGTGAAGCCCGACCGACATGCAGTTCGACACACAGACAGCCCAGCGCAGGCGTGGCAGCCGGGGACAACAGGGTCACCTGCATGTCGGTCGGTCACCCAAGGGTGCGCTACAGCCGGGCCACGTGGCGACGACCGCGCAACGCCTCCTCGACCAGCACCACCTCGCGACGCACCCGCAGCAGCCGCGACTGCTCGCGGTGCCACGTCTGCACCGCCTCCTCCACGACATCCGGGTCGGCCACCTCGCGCAGCTCGGCACGCGCCTCGCTCAGTCCGCGGTCGCAGGCGAGCTGGGCGCCCGCGACGTGGAGCACGGCGAAGCGAGCCAGCACCACCACATGGCGACGCAGGGTCGGGTAGGAGCGGTACTCGGGCGGACAGACGTCGAGCAGCCACTTCTCCGCAGTCGACTCCCAGTCGGGAGCATCAGGCGGACGGACCCCTTCGGGCCAGCCCGGCGGGGCGAAGACGACGGACATCCCACCATGGTACGCCTCATCGAACAGTTGTTCGACTCTCAGGCGCTGGTCCCCGAGTCCTCGTACTTCGTCACGCCACCGTGGCAGCTGGCCATCGGTTCCGGAGCGGTCTCGCCGTGGCCGTAGGTGTCGATGAACAGCGCCAGGCGCGGATCGTCGGCGCCGTCGAGGGCCAGCTGGGTGTTCCACACCGTCACCACCACCGGCGCCTCCTGGTCGTCGTACGGCGACAGGATGCCCTCGTCGGGCAGCGCCTCCGTGAGGGTGTCGACGTCGTCGCCGCTGAGGTCGGACCGGTAGGTGATCCAGACGGTGCCGTGCTCGAGGGCGTGCACCGCGTTCTCCTCACGGACCGGGCGGTCGTAGACGCCACACTCGGCCCAGACCGGGTCGTGCTTGCCACCCACCGGCGGCGACTGCTGGTAGTCGACCTCCTCGGCGACATGGACGAGTGCGGACGTCTCGTACGTCTTGACCCCGGAGAGGTTCGCTGAGTCCCGGTCGAACTCGGGGTCGTCGACGCCGTTCGCTGCTCCCATCACCGCGGTGATGTCCTCCGGCCTCTCGGCACCGTCGTCGCTGACCGCCAGCGGCACCAGGAGGGCGCCACCCACCACGACCGTGGCGACGATGAGGGCGATCAGCAGCCGGACCGCATTCATCGAAGCCCTTCCAGGGCCTGCTCGAGTCGCTCGACCTTGGCCGTGATCTGTCCGTCGAACCCGGGCCGGATGTCGGCCTTGAGGACCAGCCCCACGCGGGGCGAGACCTCGCTCACCACCTCGACCGCAGCCTTGACTACCCCCATGACTTCGTCCCAGTCGCCCTCGATGGTGGTGAACATGGAGTTGGTCTCGTGCGGCAGGCCGGAGTCGCGCACGACGCGTACGGCGGCGGCAACAGCCGCCGACACGGAACCGGTCTCGTCACTGGCGGTGGGAGAGATGCTGAAGGCCACGATCATGGCCGTCAACCTACCCACTTCGCGCGGACCCACACCTGTGGGTCACGGCTGGGTGGCGTCGGCCTGCGCCCAGCAGCGGTGTGACACCGACAGTGACATCCCGCGGCCCAGGTCGTTGAACGGCTAACGTGAGCGGGCCCTGCTCACCGACGAGAGGAACCCGATGGCATCGACCCCTGTGTCCGCACTCGCCGAACGCCTGGACGTCCCAGTCGGCTCGGTTGCAGGCCTCGAGGCCTGCAGCGCGGAGGAGCTGACCCACCTCGACTCCCTCGTGGAGGCTGCCTTCGTCAGGGAGCAGGAAGCCGTCGAGGCAGGGCTGAAGGCCACCCTGCAGGCCGTCCCGCGCCCGTTGCGCGGACGGGCCAAGTCCCTGCTCTTTCCCGGCGGTGACGCATGACCACGGTGGCCAATCGCGTCGAGATCCTCAAGCTGGCCGAGGTGCTCGGGGTCGATGAGGACGAGCTCTCGTCGCTTGCCCCGGTTCCGGCCGACGACATCAGGACCGTGCGCACTGCTGTCGGCGAGCAGATCTTTGCCCAGCACGAGACCCGGTTCCGTCGCATCGCCAAGCTGGCGGGCAGCGTCCCGGCGCCGTTGAGCGCCAAGATCGCCCAGATGGCCCTGTCTCCGCTGCTCGGCGCGCGCGTGGCCGCAGTGATGGAGCCCTCCATCGCCGTGAAGCTGGCCGGCAGCCTGGCCACGGACTACCTGGCCGACCTCAGTGTCGCCCTCGACCCGGTGCGCGCAGAGGCGATCATCGCCAGGATCCCCGACCGGATGATCCAGGAGGTCGGCGCACTGCTGGTGGAACGCCGGGAGTACTTCGCCCTGGGTCGTTTCGTCTCGGTCATCGAGCCCGACGCTGCCCTCGAGGTGGTCCGCGACGCGTCCGGGCGCGACCTGCTGCAGGTTGCCCTCTTCGCCGATGACCTCGAGGCCCTCGACGCACTCGTGAAGCGCATCGACGACGAGCGACTGGTCGATGCCATCCGGGCAGCCCAGGAGGAGGCCCTCTACGACGACGCGGTGACCTTGGTCGTCTCGGTCTCCCCCGACAGCCGTGAGCGGCTCGTCCCCCTGATCGCCGCCCTCGACGCGTCCGGCGTCGACGCCTTCGCCGAGTCCATCCATCGCTTCGACGCGTGGCACGCTGCGCTGCCGGCCTTGGCGAACCTCGATGCCGAGGTATTGGCGTCCGTCGCGAACAGTGACGCCACGTTGGCCGACGGCATGCTGCCGAGGATGATCGAGGTGGCGCGCGAGCTGTCGCTCGACGACCTCGTTGACCGACTCCCGCAGGTCCTCGACGCGGCCCACGTCAAGGCTGCCGGCAAGGCCCTGGCCGCGCACTGACCGTCGCCTGCGGCCCTCGACGCCGCCCGCTCTCCCCCGGGCTCGGCCCGCGGGACGAGCCCGGACGACCTGCCGTCGACGGGCAGGACAGGAAATGGCGAGCGGCCCGCCACCCCGAGGGTGACGGGCCGCTCCAGCCCATGGTTGGGAGCCGTGCGATCAGGCGTTGCGCAGGTTGCGCAGCACGTACTGCATGATGCCGCCGTTGCGGTAGTAGTTCGCCTCACCGGGGGTGTCGATGCGGACCACGGCATCGAACTCGATGTCGTCTGCCTTGACCTTGACCGTCTTCGGCGTCGGGCCGTCGTTCATCGCGGTGACACCGGTGACCGAGAAGGTCTCCTCGCCGGTCAGGCCCAGCGACTCGGCGTCCTGACCCTCGGGGAACTGCAGTGGGAGCACACCCATCATCAGCAGGTTCGAGCGGTGGATCCGCTCGTAGGACGCCGCGATGACGGCCTTGACGCCGAGCAGCGCGGTGCCCTTGGCGGCCCAGTCGCGCGAGGAGCCCGAGCCGTACTCCTTGCCGGCCATGACGACCAGCGGAACGCCGGCCTCGATGTACTTCTCGGACGCCTCGAAGACCGTGGTCACCGGGGTGTCCTCGGCCAGCAGGTCGCGGGTGAAGCCACCCTCGGTGCCGGGCGCCATCTGGTTGCGCAGACGGATGTTGGCGAAGGTGCCACGGATCATCACTTCGTGGTTTCCACGACGCGAGCCGTAGGAGTTGAAGTCGCGGTTGGAGACCCCGTGCTCGGAGAGGTACTTGCCCGCGGGCGAGTCCTTCTTGATGGCACCGGCCGGACTGATGTGGTCGGTGGTGACCGAGTCGCCGAGCTTCAGCAGCACGCGGGCACCTTCGATGTCCTCGACCGGCTCCGGCTCGGCGGGCATGCCGTCGAAGTAGGGCGCCTTGCGGACGTAGGTGGAGTCGGTGTCCCACTCGAAGATGTTGCCCTCGGGGGTCTGCAGCGCCTGCCAGCGCTCGTCACCCGAGAACACGTCGTCATAGCTGTCGAACATGTCAGAGGTCAACGCCGAGGCGATGATCTCCTCCACCTCGGTCGGCGAGGGCCAGATATCCTTGAGGAACACGTCGTTGCCGTCGGTGTCCTTGCCGAGGGAGTCGTTGAACAGGTCGACGTCCATCGAGCCGGCCAGCGCGTAGGCGACGACCAACGGCGGGGAGGCCAGGTAGTTCATCTTGATGTCGGGGTTGATCCGACCCTCGAAGTTGCGGTTGCCCGAGAGCACCGAGACGACGGCGAGGTCGTTGTCGTTGACCGCGGCCGACACCTCGGGGATCAGCGGGCCCGAGTTGCCGATGCAGGTGGTGCAGCCGTAGCCGACGAGGTTGAACCCGAGCTTGTCGAGGTACGGCGTGAGGCCCGACTTCTCGTAGTAGTCGGAGACGACCTTCGATCCCGGCGCGAGCGTGGTCTTGACCCACGGCTTGCGCTGCAGGCCCTTCTCCACGGCCTTCTTGGCCAGCAGGGCGGCACCGATCATGACGGACGGGTTGGAGGTGTTCGTGCACGACGTGATGGCAGCGATCGTGACCGCACCGTGGTCGAGCTCGAACTCGGTGCCGTCGGCCAGCTTGACGTGCGCCGGGTTGGCCGCACGTCCGCCGTCCTTCGGGGCGCAGGACATGTAGTCGCGGGCCGGGGTCTGACCGTGTACGCCGTCGTGGGCGGCGGGCGCGTCGGAGGCCGGGAAGGACTCGTCGAGTGCTTCGTCGTAGGCCCCGGCGATGGTCGGCGCCTCGTGGTCGACATACGCCTTGAGCGCACCGCGGAACGACTGCTTCGCGTCGGTGACCTGGATGCGGTCCTGGGGACGCTTCGGTCCGGCGATCGAGGGAACCACGGTCGACACGTCGAGCTCGAGGCGCTCGGAGTAGCGCGGCTCCGCAGCCGGGTCGTGCCACATGCCCTGTTCCTTGGCGTAGGCCTCGACCAGCGCGATCTGCTCCTCGCTGCGACCGGTCAGGCGCAGGTAGGTGACGGTCTCCTCGTCGATCGGGAAGACCGCGATCGTGGAACCGAACTCCGGGCTCATGTTGCCGATCGTGGCGCGGTTGGCCAGCGGCAGCGCGGAGACGCCGGGGCCGTAGAACTCGACGAACTTGCCGACCACACCGTGCTCGCGGAGCATCTCGGTGATGGTGAGCACGAGGTCGGTGGCGGTGGTGCCCTCGGGCAGGTCGCCGGAGAGCTTGAAGCCGACCACGCGCGGGATCAACATGGAGACCGGCTGGCCGAGCATCGCTGCCTCGGCCTCGATGCCACCCACGCCCCAGCCGACGACGCCGAGGCCGTTGACCATCGTGGTGTGCGAGTCGGTGCCGACACAGGTGTCGGGGTAGACCTGCGTGACGCCAGCCCCGGAATCAGACTGAGTGTCGCGCGTGAACGCGACGCGGGCCAGGTGCTCGATGTTGACCTGGTGGACGATGCCGGTGCCGGGCGGGACGACCTTGAAGTCGTCGAAGGCGCCCTGGCCCCAGCGCAGGAACTGGTAACGCTCCTTGTTGCGCTCGTACTCGATCTCGACGTTCTTCTCGAAGGCCTCGGGGGTGCCGAAGACGTCCGCGATGACGGAGTGGTCGATGACCATCTCGGCCGGTGCCAGCGGGTTGATCTTGCTCGGGTCACCACCGAGGTCGGCCATCGCCTCACGCATCGTGGCGAGGTCGACGACGCACGGAACGCCGGTGAAGTCCTGCATGATCACGCGGGCAGGCGTGAACTGGATCTCCTTGGAGGGCTCGGCGTCGGCATCCCAGCCGGCGAGCGCCTTGATGTCATCTGCCGTGATGTCCGCACCGTCCTCGGTGCGCAGCAGGTTCTCGAGCAGCACCTTCAGCGAGAAGGGAAGCGACTCGACGTCGAGGCCCTCTCCGGTCACCGCATCGAGACGGAACATCTCGTAGGACTTACCGTTCACGTCCAGGGTGCTCTTGGCACCGAAGCTGTCCTGACTGGCCATCAGTCGCATCTCCTCAAGTCTCGGGTCGCTCGGTGCCCATCTTGCCGTCGTACGTCGATGCCTGGAAAGAAAGGGTTGCCTAAGTACGCCGGGGCACGCGCTTGCGATTATCTCTCGACATCAAGATACATGACATCAAGTCAAAGCCGAAGCCGGACCCCGCCCATGAATCCATCCGTGCGGATCCGCAGGTCCGCCGGCTCCGGGAATCGCCAGTGCCCGCTGGGGTCACAGGCGTTCGATGATGGTGACGTTGGCCTGGCCGCCGCCCTCACACATCGTCTGCAGGCCGTAGCGGCCGCCGGTGCGCTCCAGCTCGTTGAGCAGGGTGCTCATCAGACGGGTACCGGTGGCACCGATCGGGTGACCCAGCGCGATGCCCCCGCCGTTGACGTTCACCTTCTCCAGCGGCGCACCGGTCTCCTTGGACCAGGCCAGAACGACGGACGCGAACGCCTCGTTGCACTCGAAGAGGTCGATGTCATCGATGGACATGCCGGCCTTGGCCAGCGCGTGCTCGGTCGCGGTGATCGGGCCCGTCAGCATCCAGATGGGGTCGTCGCCACGCACCGACAGGTGGTGGATGCGGGCCCGCGGGGTCAGGTCGTGATCCTTGACCGCCTGCTCCGAGGCGATCAACATCGCCGCAGACGCGTCGCAGATCTGAGAGGACACACCGGCAGTGATGCGACCGCCGGGCTGCAGCGGCTGGAGACCGGCCATCTTCTCCAGCGACGTGTCTCGCGGGCACTGGTCATCGGCGAACACGGAACCGTCGGCCAGGGTGACCGGTGCGATCTCGTTGTGGAACCGACCCTCGGCAATGGCGGCCTTCGCCTTCTCGTGGGAGGAGAGCGCGAACTGCTCCATCTCCTCGCGACTGATGTCCCACTTCTCCGCGATCATCTCGGCCGAGTTGAACTGCGAGACCTCGACGTCGCCGTACCGCGCCACCCAGCCGGGCGACTGGGCGAAGGGCGTGGTGAAGCCGTACTGGTCGGCCACGAGCATGGCTGCTGAGATCGGGATCGCGCTCATGTTCTGCAGGCCGCCAGCCACCACGAGGTCCTGGGTCCCCGACATGACGCCCTGGGCAGCGAAGTGCACCGCCTGCTGCGACGAGCCGCACTGGCGGTCGATCGTGACACCCGGGACGTGATCGGGCAGTCCGGCGACCAACCAGGCCGTGCGGGCCACGTCGCCGGCCTGCGAGCCGATCGTGTCGCAGCACCCCATGATCACGTCGTCGACCGCGCCGGGATCGACACCGGTACGACGCATGAGTGCGGCAATCGAGTGCGCGCCGAGATCCGCCGAGTGCATGTCGGTCAGCGCGCCACCGCGCTTGCCGACCGGTGTGCGGACTGCGTCGATGATGTAGGCCTCGGTCACGGTTTCCTCCGGTGGTCGAATCGATGTGGGTGACGCGGATCAGGCGTGCTGGCTGCTGACGGAGACGACCTCGCCGGTCATGTACGACGAGTAGTCGCTGGCCAGGAAGACCATGACGTTGGCGATCTCCCATGGCTCGGCGGCGCGGCCGAAGGCCTCCTTGCCCTTCAGCTCGGCCAGCAGCTCGTCGGTGGTCACCTTGGCCAGGAACGGGTGCATGGCGAGGCTCGGAGAGACGGCGTTGATGCGGATGCCGTGCTCTGCGACGTCGATCGCCGCGCAACGGGTCAGTGCCATCACGCCGGCCTTGGCGGCTGCGTAGTGGGCCTGGCCGTCCTGGGCACGCCATCCGATGACCGACGCGTTGTTGATGATCACGCCACGCCTGCCGGCCTCGACCATGCGGTTCGATGCTGCGCGAACGCAGCGGAACGTGCCGGTCAGCGTGACGTCGAGGACCTTGCCCCACTGGTCGTCGGTCATCTCGAGGATCGACGCCGTGCCGCCGAGACCGGCGTTGTTGATCATCACGTCGACGCCGCCGAAGGGCTCCGCGGCGTCGAGCAGTGCCGTGACGTCGTCCTCAACGGTGACGTCGCAGACCACCGAGGTGACGCGGTCGGCGCCGAACTCCTCGCCCAACGCGTCCACGGCCTCCTTGAGCCGACGCTCGTGGGTGTCACCGAGCACCACGGCCTTGGCACCCTCCTCGAGGCACTTGCGGACGACGGCCGCGCCGATGCCCGCTCCCGCGGCGGCGGTCACGATCACCGTGCGGTCGACGAGCAGGCCGTGGCCCGGGACGTAGGTGGGGGCTGGCTGTTCGGGACGAGTCATCCTCGGGGCTCCTTGGGTAGGCCGAGCACACGCTCGGCGATGATGTTGCGTTGGATCTCGTCGGAGCCGCCGTAGATGGTGTCGGCCCGACTGAAGAGGTAGAGGCTCTGTTCTTGGTCGAGTTCGTAGGGACCTTCGGCGACGGTCAGGCCGCTGGCACCGCGTACCTCCATCGCGAGGTCACCCAGGTCGCGGTGCCACCTGGCCCACATCAGCTTGGAGACCGAGGCCTCCGGGCCCTGCGACCCGGAGTCGTAGGAGCTGAGCGTGCGCAGCGCGTGGGTGCGCATCACCTCGAGCCCCATGCGGGCCCGGGCGATCCGGTCCGCGATCACCGGATCGTCCCACGTGCCGTTGGCGCGCGCGATCTCCTCGACGCCCTCGAGCTCGCGGGCGAAGCCGATCTGCTGCGCGATCGTGGAGACACCGCGCTCGAAGCCGAGCGTGGCCATGGCCACCCGCCACCCGTCACCGGGGGCACCGACGACCAGGTCGGCGGAGGTGCGGGCGCCGTCGAAGAAGACCTCGTTGAACTCCGAGGTGCCGGTCAACTGGAGGATGGGCTCGACGCGCACCCCGGGTTGGTCGAGCGGTACGAGCAGGTAGCTGAGCCCCGCGTGGCGCTGGGAGCCGGGCTCGGTCCGGGCGACCACGAAGCACCAGTCGGAGTTGTGGGCCAGGGAGGTCCAGATCTTCTGTCCGTCGATCACCCACTCGTCACCCTCGAGGCGGGCCCGGGTGCGTACGCCGGCGAGGTCCGAGCCGGCGCCGGGCTCGGAGTAGCCCTGGCACCACAGCTCAGTGGCGGCGACGATGCCGGGCAGGAAGCGGGCGCGCTGCTCGTCGGTGCCGAGTGCGATGAGGGTGGGCCCGAGGAGCTCCTCGCCGAGGTGGTTCACACCGGCCGGTGCATCGGCACGCGCGTACTCCTCGTGGAAGATCACCTGCTGGAAGAGGCTCAGGCCCCGGCCGCCGTGCTCGACAGGCCAACCGAGGCAGGTCCATCCCGCCTTGGCCATGTGCTGGTTCCACGCGACGCGCTCGTCGTACGACTCGTGCTCACGGCCGGAGCCACCACGGCCCCTGATCGCGGCGAAGTCACCGACGAGGTTGTCGGCGAGCCACTGGCGAACCTCGTCGCGGAACTCTTCGTCCGCGGCGGAGTAGGTCAGGTCCACGTCAGGTCTCCTTCCGGTGCGGGATGGCGGGCGGTGCCACTGGGACTCACCATACCTGACCAAGCACTTGTTTGGTATCGTCGTCCCAGTTCCCCACCGCAGAGGTGAAGCTGAGGAGAGACATGCCCCACGACGAGTCGCCCGCCGCCAACGGCGCGGTGGTCACCTATGAGCGGCGCGGGCCCGTGGCCGTGGTGACGCTGAACCGCCCCGACTACGCGAACGCGCAGAACTCCGCGATGACCTATGCCCTCGACGCGGCGTTCGTGCGCGCGGTCGATGACGATGCCGTCAAGGTGATCGTGCTGGCTGGCAACGGCAAGCACTTCTGTGGCGGTCACGACATCGGCACCCCCGACCGCGACATCGACCAGAGCTTCCCCCGCGAGGCGGTCATACACTGGGACCACGTCGACAAGCAGGGCGTCGAGTCCCGCTTCGCGCGCGAGTCCGAGGTGTATCTGGGGATGTGCCGCCGTTGGCGCGAGATTCCGAAGCCGGTCATCGCGATGGTCCACGGTGCCTGCATCGCCGGTGGCCTGATGCTGGCGTGGTCGTGCGACTTCATCGTCGCCTCCGAGGACGCCTACTTCGCCGATCCCGTGGTGCGCATGGGCATTCCCGGTGTCGAGTACTTCGCGCACCCCTGGGTGACGAACCCGCGCGCCGCCAAGGAGCTCCTGTTCACCGGTGATCGCTTCTCCGCACAGCGCGCTCATGAGCTCGGCATGGTCAATCGCGTGGTGGCCCGCGCCGACCTCGAACGCACCGTTCTCGACCTGGCCGAAAGGATCGCAACGATGCCCCGCCTGGGACTCGCCCTGACCAAGAAGGCCGTGAACCAGGCCGAAGACCTGATGGGGCTGCGAGCCGGCATGGACTCCGTCTTCGGCCTCCACCACGCCGCCCACGCGCACAACGTCGAGGTGGGCCGCGACTCGCTGGCCGACCTCGACGGCCGAGCGATGGCGGCCGCGAACAAGAACGGAGCAGTCACCGAATGAGCCTCGACTTCACCGAGCACGAAGAGGCCTTCCGCGCCGAGGCGCGCACCTGGCTGGCGGAGAACTCCCCCGGCCGTCTGCCCTCCATGGACACCACCGAAGGTGCCGCGGCCCACCGTGTCTGGGAGCAGCAGCTCGCCTCGGGCCGCTGGTCGGTCGTCGCCTGGCCGCAGGAGTTCGGCGGCCGCGAGGCGACGCTGACCGAGTGGGTGATCTTCGAGGAGGAGTACTACCTCTCCGGAGCCCCCACCCGCATCACGCAGAACGGCATCTCGCTGCTGGCGCCGATCATCTTCGAGCACGGCACCCCCGAACAGCAGCAGCGCTACCTGCCCACCATGGCCGATGGCACCGACGTGTGGGCGCAGGCCTGGTCCGAGCCCGAGGCCGGCAGCGACCTCGCCGGCATCCGCAGCACTGCGACGCGCGACGACTCCCGCGGCGGCTGGGTGCTCAACGGCCAGAAGACCTGGAGCTCGCGCGCACCGTTCGCAGACCGGGGCTTCGGCCTGTTCCGCAGCGACCCGACCGCCGAGCGGCACCGCGGCCTGACCTACTTCCTCTTCCCACTCACCGCCGACGGCATCACGGTGCGGCCGATCCCCCAGCTGGACGGCGACCCGGGCTTCGCGGAGATCTTCTTCGACGACGTCTTCGTGCCCGACGCCGACGTGCTGGGCGGTGCGGGTGACGGCTGGCGGGTGGCGATGAGCACCGCCGGCAACGAGCGCGGACTGTCCCTGCGCGCGCCCGGCCGCTTCATGGCCGCCGCCGACCAACTGGTCGACCTCTGGCGGGAGAGGGGCGATGAGGCTCCCACGATGCGCGACGCCGTCGTCGACGCCTGGATCGGTGCTCGCGCCTACCAGTTCTACACGTGGGGCACCGTCGACCGCCTCCAGGACGGCGGCGACATGGGTGCGGCCGGAAGCGTGAACAAGCTGTTCTGGTCCGACCTCGACGTCGGCCTCCACGAGACCGGCCTCGCCCTGCTCGGGGCAGAGCAGGAACTGCGTGGCGAGGACGCACCTCACGGCGGCCGCTGGATGGACGACTACCTGTTCTCCCTTGCCGGCCCGATCTACGCAGGCACCAACGAGATCCAGCGCAACATCGTTGCCGAGCGCATCCTCGGGCTCCCCCGAGGCGAGAAGAGGTCCTGACCATGAGGTTCGCAATCTCCGCCGAGCAACGCTCCTTCGGCCAGGCCCTGACCGGCCTGCTCACTGCCGCCGACGTCCCCGCGGCCACCCGGGCCTGGGCAGCCGGCGACGACGCCCCCGGCCTGCGCCTGTGGGGCCAGCTCGCCGAGCTCGGCGTCACCGCCCTCGTCGTGCCCGAGGAGTCCGGCGGCATCGACGGCACCCCGCTCGACCTGGCGGTCGCCTTCGAGTGCCTCGGCCACCACGGGGTCCCCGGTCCGTGGATCGAGTCCGTGGCACTCGCCCCGTCCCTGCTGGCCGGCACCAAGCACCACGAGCTCCTGGCCGATCTCGCGGACGGGACGGCACGGGTCACGATCGCCGCTGCACCGCTGACGCCGTACGCCCTCGATGCCGGGTCGGCCACCCACGCCTTCGTCCTCGACGGTGACGCACTCTCAGCGGCACGGGCGACGAGCGAGCTGACCTCAGTGGACCGCTCACGTCGTCTCCACGTCGTCGAGGCCGACGGCCCGAGCGAGATCCTGGCCGACACTGCTGTCGCACGCGGCCTCGACCTGGCCGCCCTGGCCTGCTCGGCCAGCCTGGTCGGCGCCGGCGAGAGGCTGCTGCGCGACTCGGTCACCTACGTGGGCCAGCGGCGCCAGTTCGGCCGGGTGATCGGTGAGTACCAGGCACTCAAGCACGCGCTCGCCGACGTGCGCGTCGCCCTCGACTTCGCACGCCCACTCGTGCACGGCGCGGCTCGCGGGCTCGAGAGCGGCGGCGACGACGCAACGCGTGACGTGTCCGCCGCGAAGGTGGCCGCCACGGACGCGGCCACCCTCGCCGCCCGCACGGCCTTGCAGGTGCACGGCGCGATCGGCTACACCATGGAACACGACCTGAGCATCTGGATCCTGCGCGTTCGCGCGCTGGCGGGCGCGTGGGGCACCACGTCCCACCACCGCGGTCGGGTGCTCGACCACCTGATGAGGAGCGCAGCGTGCACTTCGGACTGAGCGAGGAGCAGCAGGAGTTGGCCGGTGCCGTGCGCACCCTCGTGGAGCGTCGCGCCGGGCAGGTCGACCTGCGCAGCGCCACCCAGGCTGAACGGGGCTACGACGAAGCCCTCTGGCAGACGCTGTGCGGCCAGATCGGCGTCGCCGCGCTGGCCGTTCCCGAGGAGTACGGCGGCGCCGGGTTCTCCAGCTTCGAGACGCACGTCGTGCTCGAGACGCTGGGCCACTCGCTGACCCCCACTCCCCTGCTCGGGTCGGGCGTCCTGGCGACCCGGGCCGTGCTGCTGGCCGGCACCCCCGACGACTGCGCACGATTGCTGCCTCCTCTGGCCGAGGGCACCCAGGTGGCCGCGCTGGCCTGGGCCGACACCTCGGGTCACTGGCGCCTCGACGGTTCGGACGTGCGCGCCACCAGGGATGGCAACAGCTGGCGCCTCGACGGCGTGGCGACGTTGGTGCACGACGCACGAGCAGCCGACCTGCTGCTCGTCGTGGCGAGCACGGACGAGGGCGCGCGACTCTTCCGGGCCGACCTGTCGTCGGGGGTCGAGCGTTCGGCCACCCCGGCGCTCGACCTGACCCTGCAGCTCGACAGGGTCACCTTCCGCAGCGCCCCGGCGGCACCGGTCGGCGATGTCCTGGGCGAGCAGCTGGCGACCCTGCACGCGGAAGCAGCCGTGGCCGTCACCGCGTTGCAGGTGGGTGGTGCCCAAGGTGCCCTCGACCGCACCGTCGCGCACCTGAAGGAGCGTGAGCAGTTCGGCCGGCCCCTGGGTTCGTTCCAGGCACTCAAGCACCGCGTGGCCGACCTGCTGGTCGCCGTCGAGACCTCCCGATCGATCTCGTGGTCAGCCGCCTGGGCCTCCGCGCAGGGAGACGTCGACGTCGTCCGCCGGGCCGCTCTCGCCAAGGCCTGGTGCTCCGAGTCGTTCTCGACGGTCGCCGCCGAGATGGTGCAGCTGCACGGTGGCATCGCCATCACCTGGGAGCACGACGCCCACCTCTACTTCAAGCGTGCGCACGCCACCGGTGAGCTCTTCGGCTCCGCGCGCGAACACCGCCGCCTGCTCACGGCATGACGGTGCCGCCCCGGGCGGGGCTGCCACTCGACGCAAGCCCCGTCATCCGGGGCTCAGTCGGCCAGCAGCCCGTCGTGCAGCATCGCGAGGTACTGCTCGGCGACCTTGTCGTGGCGCAGCTTGCCGCGTGGGTTGTACCACCGCACCGACGACCACACCCCGTCGCGGATGAACCGATAGATGATGCCGCTCTCGAGGTCGCTCCGGAAGTCGCCGGACTCGCGGCCCGTGACGAGGACCTGCAACCAGATGCGTTCGATCTTGCGACTGGTCCCGGCCACGACCTCGAACTCCGGCTGGGACATCAGGAGGTTCGACTCGTTCTGGTAGAGCGCGACGGCGTGAGGCCGCGAGTCGATCGCCACGAAGCTCGCCCGCACCAGTTCGTCGAGGGTCTCGCGTGCCGTGCCGGACTCGTCGACGATGGTGCGGAACGTGTCGTGCAGGCCACTCAGGAACTCCCCGAGGACTTCGTTGAGCATTGCCTCCTTGGAGTCGAAGTGGTGATAGAGACTCCCGGACAGGATGCCGGCGGCGTCGGCGATGTCGCGCACGGTCGTCTGGGAGAACCCGCGCCTGGCGAACAGCTCGGCCGCCAGGGCAAGCAGCTCGGTACGGCGCGCCGAGCCCCGGCCGTTGCCGACCGGGCGGCTGGCCTTCTCGTTGCTTCGTGTCGCCATCGACAGATCCCTTCTCATGGGGAGGCGGTGCGGGACCGGCCCCCGTGCCCGCGGCCCTCGAGGCCGCGTTACCTGGCTAGGATACCTAACAAGCACTTGTTCAGTAAGGAGTTGGCATGTCTCACCTGACCGTGCCCGCACTGATCGACGGCAGCGCCCAGCGTTTCGGCGACTCCCCGGCGGTCGTCGACGGCGAGCACACACTCAGCTACGCCGATCTGGCGACCGAGTCGCGGCGGGTGGCGCGCGCCTACCTGGCGGCCGGCGTACGGCCGGGCGAGCGAGTGGCGATCTGGGCACCCAACCGGATCGAATACGTCCTCGCCCTGCTGGGTGCCCAGGTGATGGGGGCCTCCGTGGTTCCGCTCAACACCCGCTACCGCGGCCGTGAGGCACGTGTGGTGCTCGAGCGCGCCCGGGCCAGCGCCCTGGTCCTGGTCAACGGGTTCCTCGGGGCCGACTACTACGCGATGCTGACCGAGTCGGGTGCGGACGACGCCCGCCCCGGTGACGGGCCCCTTGCGGGTCTCCCCCACCTGCACACGGTGGTCGACCTCGGCACGGCGGAGCACGAAGGCGTCGTCGGCTGGGACGAGTTCCTCGCCGGCGCCGAGTCCGTCAGCGCGGAGACCCTGGCCGAGGCGGAAGCCACGATCACGTCCGAGACCGTCGCCGACATCCTCTTCACCTCCGGCACCACCGGCCTGCCGAAGGGCGTCATGAGCGCCCACCGCCAGACCATCGGCGTGGCCGAGGTCTGGGCCTCCGGTGCCTCCCTGACGGACGCCGATCGCTACGCGATCGTCAATCCGTTCTTCCACAGCTTCGGCTACAAGGCCGGCATCATGGCGTGTCTCGTCGCAGGCACCACGATCTATCCGGTGCGCACCTTCGACCCTCCGGAGCTGATGGCCTTCATCGAGCACGAGCGGATCACCGTGCTGCCCGGGGCCCCCACGATCTTCCTCACCCTGATCAACCACCCGCGGCTGGGCGAGTTCGACCTCTCGTCGTTGCGGTTCTCCATCGCCGGCGCGGCCTCGGTGCCCGAGACCCTCTTCCAGGAGATGCTCGACGTGCTCGGCTTCGACCAGGTGGCCCAGGCGTACGGGTTGACCGAGTGCGTGGTCGCGACCCAGTCGCGTCGCGGCGAGGACCCGCTTCACGTCGCTGAGACCACCGGTCCTGCGTGCCCTGGCATTGAGGTGCGCACCGTCGACGCCGAGGGCAACGACGTGCCGGTCGGGGCGGACGGCGAGATCCTGCTGCGCGGCGACAACGTCATGCTCGGCTACTTCGAGGACGAGGCCGCAACGGCGGAGGCCATCGATCCGGACGGCTGGTTGCACACCGGCGACGTGGGCCGACTCGACGAGCACGGCTGCCTCAAGATCACCGACCGCATCAAGGACATGTTCACGGTCGGCGGCTTCAACGTCTATCCCGCCGAGATCGAGGGCGTCCTCACCAGCCACGCCGACGTCGTGGAGTGCGCGGTGATCGGCATCCCCGACGAGCGCATGGGTGCCGTCGGCCGGGCGTACGTCGTGCTCCGAACCGGTGCCGCGATCGACGAGGCGGAGCTGACGGCGTACTGCAGGACGCGCCTGGCCAACTTCAAGGTCCCCCGCGAGATCGTCGCGATCACGGAATTCCCGCGCAACGCCAGCGGCAAGGTCCTCAAGCGGGACCTGCGCGACTTGGCCTGACCCGCGCCCAGCGCGACCTGCGGGTCAGTCCGCGTCGTTGGCGCAGCGGAATCCCATGTTGCCGCTGGCGGAGTCGGGGGTGTTGCTGGAGCGCGCCGACACCCGGTAGCGGTTGCAGTAGGAGTCGTGGCACAGGTAGGAGCCACCCCGCATCACCCGGGCCGCGCCGGCCTCGGGGCCCTGCGGGTCGGCTGCGGGGCTGACCGCGTAGTAGCCGGGATCGAACCAGTCGGCACACCACTCCCAGACGTTGCCGGCCATCTGCCACAGTCCGTGACCGTTGGGCCGGTAGGTCTTGACCGGCGCAGTGGCGAGGTGGCCGTCGTCCTCCGTGTTGGCGCGGGGGAAGTCGCCCTGCCAGATGTTGCACTGCCAGCGTCCTCGCGGAGTGAGCTGGTCGCCCCACGCGAAACGGGCGCCCTCCTGGCCGCCTCGGGCGGCGTACTCCCACTCGGCCTCGGTGGGCAGGCGCTTGCCGGCCCAGGCGGCGTACGCGGACGCATCGTTCCACGTCACGTGCACCACGGGGTGGTTCTGCCGGTCCTGGATGCTCGAGCCGGGTCCACCCGGGTGCCGCCACGACGCACCCTTGACCGCCCACCACCACGGTGCCTCGGCCACCTCCTGGAGCACGTCGGAGCGCTCGCCACGGAAGGCCAGGTGGAAGACCGCGGAGACGCCGAGCTCTTCGGCCTCGGTGACATGGCCGGTGGCCTTGCAGAAGGCCGCGAAGGCGGCGTTGGTGACCGCGGTGGCATCCATCCAGAAGGACTTGAGGCGCACCCGGTGCACCGGGACCTCGCCGTCGGCGGCGTACCCCTCGTCGAACGGGTCGCCCATCGCGAAGTCGCCGGCGGGGATCCGCACCTGGCCGCGCGTGCTCCGCGGACGAGTCAGGTCGGACGACGGGGCCCGGCCGCCGGCCGGGGCGTCGGCGGGCCGGGACGGCGCACAGCAGGGCGAGGGTTCATTCACGGTGACGAGTCTGGCCCTGTCCCTCCCCTGTCCAGGACGCGGGTTCAACCAGTGGGACATCACGCCGGGCAGGACGTGGGGATCTCGCGGTACCGGTGAGCGGGAAGGTCTCCCGCGCTGGGGTGATCCGCGGAGAGACTGACCGGGCAGATCCTCCACGACAGGAGACCCGATGAGCGCGCAGATGAACCGTCCCGACGTCCGAGCAGCCGAACCGAACTGGCCGGTGACGCTCCCCGATCACCTGGGGCGCTGATGGCGACCATGTGGGCCCAGCAGCTGGTCCGTCCGAGGGAGTTCGTCGAGGTGGCGACGACACGGCCGGACGCCGACGACCTGGTCGATGGCGAAGTCCTCCTCCGGCTGCGCGCCGGAGCAATCTGCGGTAGCGACCTGCCCGTCTTCAACGGTCTGCTCACCCTCAAGCAACGCGACGAACCCGGTGTCGAGAACCCACCCGGCTCCCCCATGCACGAGGTGGTCGGCGAAGTCATCGCCACGCGCGACCCCCGTCACGCGGTCGGGGACCAGGTCGTCGGGTGGGGCTCACGCCTCAACGCCCTCTCGGAGCTCACGATCAGCCTCGGTGACGCCCTCAACTCGTTCGACCCGCGGCTGAGCCCCGAGAGGGCCGTGATGCTGCAGCCTCTGGCCTGTGTGCTCCACGCCGTCGAGCAGATCCCGGGCGTGGCGGGCGCACGGGCCGCCGTGCTCGGCCAGGGACCGATGGGGTTGCTGTTCAACCACGCGCTGCGTTCGGCGGGCGCCCGATCGGTGATCGGCGTGGACCGACTGGACCGTCGCGATCTCGGTGCCCGGATGGGCGCCGACGACGTCGCGCACCTCCACACGAGTCGGTGGGTCGGTCAGCTGTCCGACGCGGATCGGCCCGAGGTCGTGGTCGAGGCGATCGGGCACAACGTGTCCACGCTCGACCATGCACTGGAGGCGGCAGAACGCGGTGGTCGGATCTTCTACTTCGGCATCCCGGACGACGCCTACTATCCCGTCAACATGCAGCGACTGCTGCGCAAGAACCTCTCGCTGATGTCCGGTGTCACGCTGCAGCGACGCGTCATGCTCGAGAAGGCATCCCGCTACCTGGCTGCACACCCGGACCTCGTGGAAGCGTTCGTCACCCACACCTTCGACGTCGACCAGGCCCAGCAGGGCTTCGAGCTCGCCACCGCGCCGACCCCGCAGACCGCGAAGATCACCTTGAAGGTGGCGTCGTGAGTGGCGGACTGCGCTACGCGCTCTCCTCGCGCAGCGGTGGGCCCATCACGATCGAGGACTACCGCCAACGTGCCCGTCGCGCCCTCCCGGGCATGGTGTGGGCCTTCGTCGACGGCGGCGCCGAGTCGGGTCTCACACAGCGGGCCAACCAGAGCGCCTTCGACGCATGGAGCCTGCGCTCGCGCGTGCTGACGGGCCACACCGGAACGAGTCTCAGCACGAAGGTCGGCAACGTCGACCTCTCCCTGCCCGTGTTCCTCTCCCCCACCGGGATGACCGGCCTCGTGCACTGGCAGGGCGAACGCGCCGCCGCACGCGCCGCCGAGGCAGCGGGAACCCGTGCGGTGATCAGCACCGCCTCGAGCTGGACACTCGAGGAGGTGGCCGAGGCCACCTCGGAGAACCACTTCTTCCAGCTCTACCCGTGGACCAGCCAGAAGACCGGGCAGCCCCTCTCGAAGGCCTTCATCGACCGGGCTCGGCACGCCGACTGTGCCGCCCTCTTTGTCACCGTCGATGTCCCCGTCGCGGGCAACCGGTGGGCCGAACGCAAGCGTGGCATGGGAATTCCCCCCACTCTGACGCCGGCTCGTGCCCTCAGTGCCGCCGTCCGCCCACGCTGGGCCTACGGCTTCCTCCGGCACCAGCGCATCACCTCACGCATGCTGGTCGACGAGCGCGGCACGAAGGCTGCCGTCGCATCTGCCCGTGCCCAGCAGACCTTGCTCCGACCCGACCTGGCGTGGGAGGACTTCGCCCGCATCCGCGACCTGTGGGACGGGCCCGTCTATCTCAAGGGAGTCCTGGAGGCGGATGACGCCCAGCGGGCCGTCGAGCTCGGCGCCGACGGCGTGCTCGTCTCCAACCACGGCGGCCGCCAGCTCGACGGCGCCCCCGCGGCTCTCGACGCCCTGCCTGCCGTGGTGGAGCGGGTCGGCGGCCGGGTTCCGGTCTACCTCGACGGCGGCGTACGTCGTGGCACGGACGTCGTGAAGGCCCTCGCGCTCGGAGCCACCGCGGTCGGCATCGGCCGGCCCTACGTCTACGGCCTCGCCGCCCGCGGGCAGGAAGGGGTCGAGCACGTGCTGGAGATCTTCCGCGAGGAGATCGTGCGGACCCTCACCCTGATGGGCGTGGCCGACGTGGCGAACCTCGACCACACGCACGTGCAGCGGGCCCTCAGCTGAGTCGGGATCCCGCCACGGTGAAGCCGTCGAGGAAGATTCGGGCGGTGTCCTCGGCGAGGTCCTCGATGCTGTAGACCTCGCTGGGGTGGTACCACCGCGAGGCCAGGAACACCGCGTCGCGCAGGAAGCGGTGGAAGACGCGCGGGTTGACGTCAGCCCGGAACACGCCACTCCGGACCCCCGTGTCGATCACTTCGGCCCACGCCACTTGCACGGCGGCGGCCAGGTCGCGCACCGAGTTGAACCGGTCGCTGCCCTCGAAGTACTTGCGGTTGGCCTGGTAGATCTCACTGGCGTGCTCGTGCTCCTGCACCACCTGGAGCGAGGCCAGCACCAGCTCGTGGAGCTGCGCCCTCGGGTCGGAGTGCGGCAGGACCGCCGCGGTGTAGCGCTTCGTCAGCGCTTCCAGGTACTCGACGACGATCGCCTCGACCATCGCGTCCTTCGAGTCGAAGTGGTGGTAGAGGCTGCCGGACAGGATGCCGACCCCGTCGGCGATGTCACGGACCGTGCTGGCGTTGATGCCCTTCTCCGCGAACAGCGTGGCGGCCGATTCCAGGATCCTGGATCTGCGATCAGTGGGCGGCACGTGTGTGACCTTCTCTGGGGGTTGATTCCGGCTGCGACGTAGCGTACCGAGCGATGGGCAAATCCTTGGGAACCGACGACGTGGCGGGCGCGTGACGCCGGGTTGCGGCGCTCAGGGCCAGCTCGGGGCTGCTCACGCGGCCTCCGCGAGCTCGAGCGCAATCACCGATCGCGCAAGCACCAGCCCCAGCACGGCAGCCACGCCGGACACCGCAGACGACGCCAACGCTGCAACCGTGAAGCCAGTGGGCGTCAGGGCGCCGTCCGGGTCCGCGTGGAACTCCAGGATCGCGAGCACCAGGGCGCTGCCGGCCGAGAACCCGAGGTAGCGAAGGATCATGTTGAACGCCATGGCGCTGCCTGTCTCGGCCGCCGGCGTGAACCGCACGATCAACCTCGGCATCGCAGCGAACGCGCAGCCGCTGCCGAGGCCACCGATCACCATCGCCAGGACGCATCCCCACAGGCTCCCCCGCCAGCCGGCCAGGACCAGGGTGGCCACGAGGAACAGCGAGCAGCCGATGGGCAGCAACATGTCGGGGGCTACGAGTCGGTCGAGCCCCCGGGTGGTCCTGTTGCCGAGCACACTGGCGAGGGAGAACGGCACGAGCATCAGTCCGGCAACGGTGACCGAGTGGCCGAGACCGTAGCCCGTGGCAGCCGGGGCCTGCACCAGCAGCACCACCATGGTGATGAGCATGTACATTCCGCAGCCAGCCAGCAGCGCGGTGACGTTGGCCCCGAGCACGCCGTGCCTGGTCGCCAGGCGGAGGTCCACGAGAGGATCCGTGCGCGAGAGGGTCCAGCGGATCCAGGCGACCCAGGAGACCAGTGAGGCGAGCCCGACACCGAGCGCAACGGCGCCGGTCCAGTTGTGGGCCTGGCTGACGCTCAGCAGCAGACCTCCGGCACCACCGCCCAGGAGCACCGCCCCCACGAGATCGGTGGGCCGACGCTCGGTGGTGGGGTTGCCGGGGATCACGAGCACGGCCGCGATGAGGGTCAGTCCGGCGAGCCCGGCGCCTGCCCAGTACGCCGCCGAGACCCCGTGGTGCTCGACGATGAAGGAGGCCAGCGGATACCCCATGCCCGCTCCGGCCACGGTCGTGACCGACAACGTGGAGATGGCCGCGGGCCTCCTGTCCTCGGCCATGACCTCGCGGGCAACCGCGATGGCCAACGGGGTGAGGCTCAGCCCGACGCCTTGCAGCACGCGGCCCACCACCACAGCCCCGAAGCCGAGTGGTAGAGCGGCAAGCACCGCACCGAGGCACACGGCCGCAAGCCCGCACAGGATGACGGGCCGCCGGTAGCGCCCCCCTCCGAGTCGCCCGATCAGGGGCGAGATCACGGCTGCGGTGAGGAAGGTGACCGTCAGGACCCACTGTGCGCTCGACAACGAGACGCCCTCCTCCTGCGCGATACGCGGCACCAGAGGCGCGCCGAGACTGGCCACCACCGCGGTCGAGGAGGCAAGCAGCACGAGGGTCGGCAACAGCGCTCGTTGGCGCAGGGCCGGCGCCGTCGCGAGCGTCATGTCCCCCACGTCCGCCGAAGCGGGGCCAGCGCACCCATGTCGACGTGGAGCAGCGTCGGGCCGTCGTGGGCGAGGGCGGCCACGAACTCCGACTCGAACTCGTCAGGGCCTGCCACGCGGGCGGTGCGCGCCCCGAAGGCCGTGGCGACCGCGAAGAAGTCAGGGGTGGACAGGTCGAACCCACCGTTCGAGCCACCGCCGTTCAGGGCGTCGATGTCGCGCAGCATGCCGTAGCCGCCGTCGTCGAAGAGGCACACCACGATCCGGGCGTTCGACTGCACAGCGCTGGCCAGCTCCGCGATCCCGAGCATGAACCCGCCGTCGCCCTGGAGGAGCACGGTGTGGGAGGACGACGCAGTCGCCGCGCCGAGCGCCATCGCCATGCCCGGCCCTATGCCCGCGGCGGCGGAGCGGATCGACGTACGCGGCTCGACGATCGGCACCAGCCGATCCCCCCAGACGTACGCCGGCACGGTCGCGTCGCAGACGAGCACGCCGTCGGCGGGTCGGTGTCGCGCGATCGTTGCGCTGATGCGCAGGTGGTCCGGGCCAGCCTGCTGGGCGACCAGGTCGCGAGCGACACCCGCCGTCTCCTGGCCGGCCTTGAGGTGGCCACTGCGACTGGTGGCGACCTCCGGCGGGGGCTCGCTGAGCAGGTCCGTGAGGCCGGCCAGCCCGAGCCGCGCGTCCGCACACAGGCTGACGGCGGCGGGATAGCTCCGGCCGATGACTGTCGGATCGGTGTCGAGGTGGACGAGTGCCTCGGGAATGGGCAGCTGCCACTGCGCGGTCGGGTACATCTGGAACCGGGTGCCGACCGCGAGCATCACGTCACACGTGGCGAGGAAGTCGCGCATCGACCGCAACGTGGCGTAGGAGCCGATGCTCAGGCCGTCGAGCTCGTTGATCGCGCCACGCCCCTCCCGACTGGTCAGCACGGGTGCGTGCCAGCGCCGGGCGAGTTCGAGCAGCTCATCGGCCGCGCCAGAGCGGATCACACCACCGCCGGCCCAGATCACCGGACGCTCGGCGGAGGCGAGGAGCCGGGCCGCGTCATCGAGCCGGCCGGCATCGGGCGCACCACGTCGCAGCGGGACGCGTGCGCTCGCCACCAGGGCGGCAGCGTCGGGCGGAGGGACGATCGCGGTCTGGAGGTCGAGCGGCACCTCCAGCGCGACCGGGCGGGGTCGCCCGGTGCACGCCACCCGACGCAGTCGCAGCACCGTCTCGGCGAGATCGTCGGCGGACGTCGCGGTGACCACCTCGCGGCAGACCGTGGAGAGCATCGCCGCCTGGCTCTCCGCCTCGTGGACGTAACCACGTCCCCTGCCGAGGTGGGAGCTCTCGACCTGACTGGTGATCAGGAGGACGGGCGAGGACGCGAAGTGCGCTTCGTAGAGACCGCCCATGGTGTTGGCCGTGCCGGGCCCTCCACTGACCACGCCCACGGCGAGGGCGCCCGTCGTGCGGGCGTGGGCGTCGGCTGCATGGGCGACGCCCTGCTCGTGGCGGCAGCCGATCACCCGGATGCCGCCCCGGCGTTCGATGGCGTCGAGGATCGGCAGGTTGTGCGCACTCGGCACGCTGAAGACCGTGTCCACACCCACGGCTTCGAGTGCGGCCGCGATCGCGTCACTTCCGTTGCAGGTCATCGGTCCACCGGGTCTCTCGGGAGGTGTTCGTGCTTCCGTCCTGCCCACCCTGTCGCGACCCCGGAACGGAGCGGAGGCTGATCCCGGACAGCAGGACGCCAGCGCCTGGCTGACTAGGCGCCCTCGGCCCGGAGCTCGTGCAGCGGGGTGGACGTGTCCCGGCCCGTGCTGACCCGTTTGCGGTCAGGCTCCTCCTCGCGAAGTGGAGTGACCTCGTGGAGAGTGGCAAGGCTGCGCGCGGCCAGCTCGCGGTAGACGTGGGAACCGTTCGCCTTCCACGCCAGGGTCACCTCGTCGAGGCGACGGATGAGCTTGGCCGGGCTCCCTGCGATCAGCGACTCCTCCGCGTAGTCACCGCCGGCGCGGACGAAGCTGTGCGCCGCGACGAGCGACCGGGCGCCGATGCGGGTGCCGTCCATGACCACCGAGTTCATCCCGACCAGAACCCCCGGCTCGAGGTGGCAGCCGTGCAGCACGGCGCCGTGGCCGATGTGACTGCCCTCGTCCAGGATCGTGTCCTGGCCGGGGAAGACGTGGACGGTGCAGCTGTCCTGCACGTTGGAGCCGGTGCGCACCTCGATCCGGCCGTAGTCGCCCCGCAGGCTGGCGAACGGGCCGATGTAGCACTCCGGCCCGATGACGACATCGCCGATCAGGCAGGCCTGCGGGTGCACGAACGCGGTCTCGTGCACGACGGGGCTGACCCCGTCGATGGACCAGGCCGTCATGACGAGACCGGTACGACGAACGTGGCCCACGCGGTGATCGCAACACCACCGGTCTGCCTGGTGCAGGTCAGCTCGAGGTCGACCCGGCGCTCGTCACCCTCGACATACTCCTTGGTGACGGCGCCGGTGCAGGTGAGCACGTCGCCCGGCCAGACCTGCTCCTTGAATCGCACCCGGTAGGAGCGCACGTTCTCCGCGCCGAGCCATCCGGTGGCCCACGAGGCAAGCAGGCCGGCCTGGAACATGCCGACCGCGAAGGGAGTCGGGAAACCAGCGGCCGTGGCGAACTCCTCGTCGTGGTGGATCGGGTTCATGTCACCGGAGGCGCCCTGGTAGCGCACGAAGTCGGTGCGGGTCACCGGGCCGAAGACCAGTGGTTCCGGTGCCACCAGCGTGGAGCTCTCGATCGACGTACTCACTTGTCCTCCTCGGGTGCGCGACCGGTCTCGACCCCGGTCATCTTGGCCTCGGCGACCAGCGCGCCGGACTCGTCACGGAACTCGGTCACCATCTCGACGAACGTCATCGGCCCGCCACGCCGGCCCTGCTTCTCGAACATGTTCGTGATCGTGGACTGCGCGGTGAGCCGGGTGCCTGCGCTCGGCGGCGGCCCGAAGAAGGTGTACTCCTGCTCGGCGTGCAGACCGCGCTGCTGGTTCAGCTCGACGAGCTGCCAGGCGTTCGCGTCTCCGTCCTGCCAGAAGAACTGCGTGGTCAGGAAGGTCGGCGGCGACACCGGCTTGTCGCCCTCGAGATAGGCCGGGTCGGATGATCCGGTGGCCCGGGCGAACTCGCGGATCTTGCCGCGCTCGACATCGAGGGTGAACGGGGAGCCGGAGCGCCCCACTGCATCTGGGTTGGCCATGGTTTCTCCTGGAAGGTTTCGATCGCCGGGCGTCGCGAGCGACGTCCGACAGGTCAGGCGTGCTGGGCGCTCACGGAGATGACCTCGCCGGTCAGGTACGACGAGTAGTCGCTGGCGAGGAACACGATCACGTTGGCGATCTCGGAAGGTTCACCGGCGCGGCCGAGCGGCTGCTGGGCAGCGAGCTGGTCCATCACACCGGGGGGCATCTTCGCGGCGAGGTCGTCGTGGGCAACCAAGGTCGGTGCCACGGCGTTGATGCGGATACCCGCACTGGCGGCCTCCAAGGCCGACGCACGGGTCAGCGCCATCACGCCGGCCTTCGCGGCGGCATAGTGTGCCATGCCGGGTGAGGCCTTCCAGCCCACCACCGACGCATTGTTGACGATGACGCCACCCTTGCGCGGCAGCATGAGTCGCAGCGCCGCGCGGGTGCAGCGGAAGGTGCCCTTGAGTGTCGTGTCCAGCACCGTGTCCCACTGCTCGTCGGTCATCTCCGCGACGGGTGCCACGCCGCCGACGGCCGCGTTGTTGACGAGCACATCGAGTCCGTCGAGCTGGTCGTCGGCCGCCGCGATCATGGCCTGGACCTCGGCCTCGATCGTGATGTCACAGCCGACGGTGACCGGCCGGGCCCCGACGAGCTTCTCCAGCTGATCAGCAGCAGACTCCAACTTCTCGGCGTTGCGGGCACTGATCGCGAGCCGTGCGCCTTCCTCGGCGCAGCGCAGTGCGGTCGCGAAGCCGATACCCGTTCCAGCCGCACCGGTGACGAGCACCGACCGGCCGGCGAGCAGGCCTCGCCCCGACCCTGTTGCGAAATCCTGTGACATCCCTATGACTCCTGTCGACGTGGTGGGTACACCGTAGCAACTCAACCAAGCGCTTGCTACTCTCATCCCATGGCCCTCACCAGCATCAGCACGATTGCGATGAGCACCTGGGACCTGCCCGACCTGCTCGCCGGCTCGGCCCGCCTCCCGGTGGACCGGGTGTCGATCGGGTCCAGGCAGCTCGCCGCATTCGGCTGGTCCGAGGCCGAGGTTGCCCTCGCCACGTCCGGGCTGCGGGTGGGGTCCATCGGGAGCGGCCTGACCACCCCGGCCTCCGTTGAGTCGGCCACCGGTACGGCGCAGTTGGAACTGGCTGAGCAGTCGATCGACTTCGCGTGCCGCATGGGCATTCCCGTGGTCACCCTCACCACCGGGCCGGCGGGCCAGCTGAGCTGGGAGGACGCGCTCGCCGCGGTCGGCGCACGACTGGCTCCCCTGGTCGCCCGGGCGGTCGACGCCGGCGTCACCCTGACGGTCGAGAACACCCACTCGCTGCGCAGTGACGTGTCGTTCCTGCACAGCCTGCGCGACGCCGTGGAAGCCGCACGCCATCTCGGGGTGGGTGTCTGCGCCGACCTCTACTGCTGCTGGGCCGAGCCGCACCTTGCTGCCACCGTGGCCGACGCACTCGACGTGATCAGGATCGTCCAGTACGGCGACTTCGTGCACGGCACGCTCGACCAGCCGAATCGCTGGGTGCCCGGTGACGGGGACCTCCCGCTCGAGCGACTCCTCCGCGACGTGGTGGAGGCCGGCTACACCGGCGTCCACGAGATCGAGATCCTCGGCCCGCGCATCGACGCCGAGGGCGTCGTGCAGGCACAGGTTCGCGCACTGGACTGGTTGAGGCGTCAGCTGGACAACGCCTGACGCCGGCCGCAGACCACGCGCCGGCACTTCTGGAACTTGCCCCGGACCAAGCACGGCAGGCGTGATCCTGGCCGGCGTCGGGGTGATCGCCCAGTCCTGCAGGATGGGACTTCGCCGCCGGAGGAGGGTCCGCAGGACTAGCGTCCCCGCTCCGAGCGACCTATCCGAGGAGCAGCACATGTCAGGTCTCATCGTCGTCGGAGTCGACGGCAGTCCCACCGCCACCAAGGCGGCCCAGACCGCGGCCGACCTGGCCGCGAGCACCGGTTCCCGGCTGCACGTGGTGTGCGCATTCGACCGTGACCGCGTGGCCGAGGTCGTCGGCGACGGAACCGACCACTGGCTGCTCTCGACGGCGGACCAGGCCGCGACCACGGCGCGAGACGTGGTCCAGTCCCTGGCCGTGGAAGGGCTGGAGGTGACCAGCACCTCCGCTGCAGGCAAGCCCGGCGAAGCGCTGGTCAACGAGGCCGAACGGCTCGGGGCGACGCTGATCGTGGTCGGCAACAGGCGCGTCCAGGGAATTTCCCGGGTCCTTGGCAGCGTCGCGGCGGCGGTGGCACACCATGCGCCCTGTGACGTCTACATCGTGAAGACCATCTGATCTCGCGAGGAAGCCCCTGACGTGCCGCTGGCCGGTCCACCTTCGCAGGTGGACCGGCCAGTGCTTCATCTGCGGCTACTTGGTCATGCTGAGGTAGCGCAGGTTGGCCACACCACCTGCAGCCGGGAGATCGTCGAGCCCCTTGACCTTGTGCGAGGCAGCCAATCCACCGACGCCCTGCAACAGCGGTGCGTAGAGCGCGTTGTCCGTCGCATACTGCACGGCCTCGGAGACCTTGGCTGCACGCTCATCGTCGCTGAGATTCGGGTCCTCGACACCCTGCATCAGCTTCGTCAGCTCCGGCGGGGTTCCGGCCGGGCTCCAGATGGGGTTGGCGAACAGGCGCTGCAGCCATGAGGAGCTGTCGATGGACGGCAGCGACATGTACATGAACTGGCCGGCGTAGTCACCCTGGGCGTACCCGGTGACCTGGGACAGGATGTCCATCGAGCGCAACTCGATCTTGATCCCGATGTCAGCCAGGTTGGCCTGCACGACCTCACCGATCTTGTCGATGTTGGCGCTGTTGTTGGTCAGGAACTCACCGGGAATCGTGAACCCGTCCGGATAGCCGGCCGAGGCCAGCAGGTCCTTCGCAGCCTCCGGGTCGAACTCGTACTGGCCCTCACGCGATTCCTCGAAGCCGGGCAGGCCCTTGGGCCACGGCTGGACGCGGGTCGCGTTGTTCGGCCCGAAGGCCGCGACGATTCCCTCACGGTCGATGGCCATGTTGATCGCCTGTCGCACCTTCACGTCGTCGAGCGGCTTGACCTTCGGGTTGAAGTACATGCCGACCAGGTTCAGCGCGGTGTCCAGGACGACGGTCTGGGCCTGTCCTTCGCTGACGACCGTCGGGTCACCGGTCAACGTGGTGAGGTCGATCTGACCACTCTTGAGCGCGTTGATCTTGGCATCGTCACCGGCGATCCGGTTGATGACCACCTTCGCCACGTTCCCGGTCTTCGGGTCCCACTTCGCGCCCTCGTCCGTGCGCCGGACGTAGACGGCCTGCTCACCGGGCTTGAAGGACTCGATCTTGTACGCGCCCGTCCCCACCGGCTTGCTGGCAAGATCGCCGGAGGAGAGCGCCTTCGGTGAGATCATGATGCCGCCGAGGTTGCTCGCGAGTGCTGCGAGGATCGCGGTCGTTGGCCGTTTCAGGTTCACCCTCACCGCGAGGTCCCCGGTGACCTCGACGCCCGCCACCGACTCCAGCGCCAGTTGCACCCCTGACTTGTCAGCAGCCAGGTAGCGGTCGAGATTGGCCTTCACGGCCTCCGCGTCAAAGGGAGTGCCGTCGCTGAAGGTCACCCCGTCACGCAGGGTGAGATCCAATGACTTCCCGCCCGCGGAGAACTCCCACTTCGTGGCCAGCATCGGCTCGTAGGTGGATTCCGCGCCGACGGTCAGCAAGGTGTCGTAGACCGGCCAGGTCGAGAAGGTCAACTGCCCGGGCTCCGCCGCATCGACCGGGTCCAAGGAGGCGGCCATGCCGTACATGATTCGCAGCGTGGCGTCGGGGTCGGCCTCGCCGGAGGCGGCTGCGTTGTCAACCCCACCGCACCCGGCCAGGAGCATGGCTCCGGCCACGACCGCGACAAGGGCTCCCTTCACCCTGCGAGTTGTTTTCTTCCCGACTCTCATGACTGTCCTCTCTCTGTTCCCCGAGCCACCGAATGTGGGTAAGAGGAAGGTAGGTTCCGGTGGCCGGTCAGGACGACGCGTCCCAGTGACCGGGAACGGACGACGAGCAGGCCCGGCCCCGCGGACCCATCCGTTGAGCGGGATCGTTCGGGGCGCCGTGCAATCGGTGAACTAGAACCGTTGCATGACGCCATCAACGGACATCCCGGCCGAACCACAGCACGCCACCGCCCCGGACTGCGGGAGCGAGGCTGCCTCCGATGACTTCGCAGTCCTGCGAAGCAGCGATGACTGACCCCCGGCAGGCCTTCGGTGGCCGGACCGCTGTCATCACCGGAGCCGGAGGAGGCATCGGTCGTGCCCTCTCCCTCCATGCGGCCGACCTCGGCATGCGCGTGGTCATCGCAGACCTGGACGCCGCGCGACTGGAGGAGGTGCGCCGCGAGCTGTCCGACGTCGGTGCGACCGTGCTGGCCGTGCCCACCGACGTGCGCGACGCCGATGCGGTGGACGCACTGGCGGGGGCGGCACACGCCGCGTTCGGCTCCGTGGAGCTCCTGGTCAACAACGCCGGCATCGAGTCCGTCGGCCGCATCTGGGAGACCTCCCCCGAGACCTGGCAGCGGATGCAGCGGGTCAACGCCGACGGCGTCTTCAACGGCATCCGATCATTCGTGCCCCGGATGGGCGCCAGTCCGCACCCGACGTACGTCGCGAACGTGGCCTCGGTCGCCGCCGTGACCAGCGGAACCATGAATGCGGCCTACTACGCCTCCAAGCACGCCGTCCTGGCGATGACCGAGTGCCTCTACCTGGAGGCCGGTGAACAGTTCCCACGGATGACCGTCTCGGCAGTGTGCCCGGCGGCGGTTCGGACCCGCATCTTCGAGGACGCACTGACCGACACGGCCGACCCGTCGTCCACCGACGAGGTCCTCGACACCATGCGCGGACACCTCCGCGAGGACGGCATCACCGCGGAGGTTGCGGCCGAGCGGATCCTTCAGGGTGTCGCGGACCGCCAGTTCTGGATCCCCACCCACCCCGAGCGGTTCGCGGAGCTCACGTCCAGGAGAGCGACGATGTTGAACCAGCTCACGCCACCGACGGCGAACGTGGCCAAGGAGATCCAGCAACGCGGCAACTCCCCCGCACCCACCGGGTGACCGCCGGTCGGCCGTCGCGTCCGCGCGGGTGCAGGCGTGGACGAGGGGTGAGGTCGAGGTCGCGTAGCGATCGCTTGGGTGCTGATCGCACATGTGCCGATACTCCTTCGTTGATTGAGCAAATGCTGGGTTGCAAACGCTTGCCGTTTTCTAGCCAAGTGGCTAAAGTCAGCTCGACGGGTCTTGCGACCGCAGGATCGTCGAAGGAGAGGCAGACATGACCGACTGGGATCTGGTGGTCCGCAACGGCACCGTCATCGACGGCTCCGGCAACCCCCCTCGACCGGCGGATGTCGCCGTGCGCGACGGCGTCATCGTCGAGGTCGGCACCGTCGTGGGCGCCGCCCGCGAGGAGATCGACGCCCGCGGCCAGCTGGTCACGCCGGGCTTCGTCGATGTGCACACCCACTACGACGGTCAGACGACGTGGGAGAACCGCTTGGTGCCGTCGACCAACCATGGAGTGACCACTGTCGTCATGGGCAACTGCGGGGTGGGGTTCGCGCCGTGCAGGCCCGAGGACCGCGACATCCTCATCAGGCTCATGGAGGGCGTCGAGGACATCCCCAACGTCGTGCTCAAGGAGGGCGTCGACTGGCAGTGGACCACCTACCCCGAATATCTCGACTTCCTCGACACGCGCGAGTTCGACGCCGACGTGTGCAGCTACGTCCCGCACGCTGCCCTGCGGACCTACGTCATGGGCGAGCGAGCCTATTCCCGCGCTCCTGCCACTGCCGATGAGATCCAGCAGATGGGCGACCTCCTCGAGGAGTCGATCCGCGCTGGCGCCTTCGGGTTCGGCACGTCGCAGACCATGTTCCACCGCTCCAGCGATGGCCAGCTCACCCCGACCCTGGCCGCGACCGAGGAAGAGTACGCAGGGCTGGCCGCCGCGCTCGATCGAGCCGGCACGGGCCTCATCCAGTTCGTCATCGAGTACGACGACGACTGGGAACAAGTGCTCGACATGGGCCTGCGCCAGGCCAAGGAGAACAACCGGCCCTTCAGCATGTCGCTGGTCCAGAGCCACGGCAACCCACGGATCTGGCGCACCATCCTGGACAAGTTCGACGCGCACAACGCCTCCGGCGGCACCGGCACGATGCAGATCCTGCCGCGGCCGTTGGGAGTGCTGCTGGGCCTCGAGCTGACCCTGAGCCCCTTCTACTCGACGCCCACCTATCTCGGACTTGCCGACCTGCCGTTGGCCGAGCGGGTCCGCGAGCTCCGTCGCCCCGAGATCAAGGAGCGCATCCTGGGCGAGGTGAACGACCCCGACCCCGACATGGAGATCGGGATGCGCGTGCGCGACTTCGACCAGCTCTACGAGATGGGCGCGGACTTCGACTACGAGCCGGCCAAGGACAGCAGCATCGGCGCGCAGGCCCGGCGCCTCGGCGTCTCCAGCGAGAGTCTCGCCTACGACAAGCTGCTCGACCAGGACGGGAGCAACATCCTCTACCTGGCCTTCTCGAACTTCGCTGACTTCACCCTCGAACCCTGCCGGGAGATGTTGCTCAACGATCATGCCGTCCCCGGCCTGGGCGACGGTGGTGCCCACCTCGGCGTCATCTGCGACGGCAGCATCTACACCCACCTGCTCGCCCACTGGGGCCGCGACCGCCACCAGGGCGAGCGGCTCGAGCTGCCCTACCTGATCCACCTGATGACCAAGCGCTCCGCCGAGATGCTCGGGCTGCACGACCGAGGCGTGATTGCGCCCGGCTACCGGGCCGACCTCAATGTCATCGACCACGACGGGGTCGGCCTGGGACGACCACGGGTGGTCCGCGACCTGCCCGCCGGCGGCCGGCGCCTGATGCAGGACGCGAGCGGCTACACCGCCACTGTCGTCCGCGGGACCGTCGTGACGCGGAACGGGCAGCACACCGGCGCCCTGCCGGGCCGCCTCGTCCGAGGTTCCCAACCCGCGCCCTCCCACGTCCCCGTCTGAACCCACCTACGACTGGAGAGACCCATGACTGACACGCTCAAGGCCGTCGGCGGCCGTTCTGCTTGGCTCGGCAGCACGCTGGACTACCGCACGGACGGCCTCTGGCAACTGTCCACGGACGAGCTGGCCGAGATCGACGCGGCCCTCACGATCCTCAAGGGCCACGGCGAGCTGGACCTGACCGAGATCACCCCGGACAGGTTCCCGTTGCCCCGGGTCGGCGACTTCCTCTCCCGCCTCCGCGACGAGCTCCGGGCCGGTCGCGGCTTCGTCCTGATTCGCGGGCTCTCTCGCGAGGCGTACAGCGATGACGACCTGGCCAGGATCTACTGCGGCCTCGGGGCCCACCTGGGTGAGGTCATTCCCCAGTCGGGCAACGGCGAGATCCTCGGGCACGTGCTGAACGTGGCCGACCTGTTCGACGAGCAGGTCCGCGGCTACCGGTCGGCACAGTCGATGAACATGCACTGCGACGGCCATGACGTCGTCTCACTGCTGTGCCTGCGCGCGGCGAAGGCCGGCGGGGCCAGCCGGATCGCCAGTGCCGCCGCGGTCCACGACCGCATGGTCGAGACCCATCCCGAGCTGGCCCGGGTGCTGTACACCGGCATGCCGGTGATGCGCGGGCAGATGGACGCCGAGCGCGGCGACGGCAAGATCGTCACGTCGGACAACGTCGCCCTGTTCACCAGGACCGATGGCGTGTTCAGCTCGTGCGTCCACGTCGCCCAGACCCGCGACGCCGCCCGGGCCGGACACTTCGACATCACCCCCGAACAGGAAGCCGCACTGGACCTGTTCTGCGAGCTCTCGGCCTCTCCCGAGTTCTACCTCGACATGGACATCGCTCCGGGCGACATCCAGTTCCTCAACAATCGACTGATCGTCCACGGCCGTACGCCGTACGAGGACCACCGCGACGTCAACCGGCGTCGCCACCTGATGCGGTTGTGGGTGAACATCCCGTCGTGGCCGCGTCGTCCGGCCAACCAGCAGGACGTCTACTCGATGGACGACCTGCCCCAGTGGGCCAGGTTCCGCACGCCGTTCATGGAGATGCCGGAGAAGTACATGGCAGAGGTCACCGCGAAGCAGCAACGGGCCACCGTGTGAGGCAGGCACCTCCACTAGGCTCGTGGGATGGCTGAATCCCCCTCCGGCAAGGCTGCGTCCGGCGAGGAGTCGCAGGCGCGCGCACGCGTGGTCCAGCGCCTCGTCGAGGCAGCTCGACCGCTCTTCGCCAGTCGCGGCCCGGCCGCGGTGTCGCTGCGGGAGGTGGCCCGGGCCGCCGACGTCAACTACGGCCTGATCTATCAGTACGTCGGCACGAAGGACGACCTCCTCAAGCTCGTCCTCCAGAGGTCCTCCGAGGACTATGCCGAGCGGTTCAGCCGGGCCGAGAGCACCGACGACGCGATCGGTCTCCTCATGCGCCCCAAGAGCTCGGAGTACGTGCGAATGGTGGCCCGCAGCATCCTCGAGGGCCGTGACCCGGCGGCGATCCTGGGCCGCTCCCCCGCCATGGCCGAGCTCAGCCGCCGGATCGCGGACGACGTCGTGGCCCCGGGGGACGAACACGTCGACTCCCGGGTGCAGGTGGCGGCGCTGACCAGCGCGGCACTGGGCTGGGGCCTGTTCGGATCATTCGTCAAGGACATCACGGGCCTCGACGACCAGTCCGACGAGGAGCTGACGCTGGCCGTCTACTCCCTCGTACGCCGGGGTGTCCTCGCTCCGTCGAGCGAGGACGCCCCCGAACCATCCGCCTCCGAAGGAACGACTACCCGCCCGTCGTGAGCAGCGCCTGCGCCTTCCGGGTCACGCCCTCGACCGTGATCCCGTAGTGGTCCAGCAGCTCGGCCGGAACCCCCACCTCGAGATCGGCGTCCGGCAGTGCGATGCTGCCCAGTCGAGTCGCGACGCCGTTGCGTCCGAGCACCTCGGCGACGGCGGCACCGAGCCCGCCGACCTCACTGTGCTCCTCGACGGTGAGGATCGCCCGGGTCGATGCGGCCGCTTCCAGGACGGCCGCCGCGTCGAACGGCTTGATGTACGCCGCGTCGAGGACTGCGACACTGATCCCCTGCTCCTGGAGTGCCTCAGCGGCTCCCAGTGCGCACCCGACGCCGGCACCGGTTCCGATGATGGTCAGGTCCGTGCCCTCACGCACCTGCACGAACCTGCCACGGGTCAGGTCCGGCACCGACGAGTAGACCGGCGCAGTGGCCTCGCTCACCCTGAGCAGCACCGGTCCCGCTGACTCGTGACTGGCCTCGAGCAAACCCAGCGTGGCGTGGTTGTCGGCCGGCGTCATCACCGTCAGGTTGGTGATGGAGCGGGCAATGGCAAGATCTTCCACGGCGTGGTGGCTGGCCCCGAAGTAGCCCATGGCCAGCCCCGACAGGCGGGTCACCAGCGTGACGGGCATCATCGTGGCAGCCAGGTCGGTGCGGATCTGCTCGGCGCACTTGATCATCCCGAAGGGCGCGAAGGCCACGACGTACGGTCGGAACCCGGAGGCGGCCAGGCCGGCCGCAACCGAGATCGTGTTCGTCTCGGCGATGCCCAGCTCGACGTACCGGCTGGGGTGGCGCTCGCGCAGCTCGGACAGCGCGGAGCCCAGGTCTGCGGAGATCACCACGACGTCGTCGTGGCGGTCGGCGAGCTCGGCCATGGCCCGACCGAGCAGGTTCAGTGATGACGCCTGGCCCTCGTCGGAGAACACGTCCTCCATGGCGGCCGACCGGTCCGTGGTGGTGCTGGTCATGCGGACACCTCCTGCATCCTCGCGCTGATCTCGGCGATCGCTTCATCTCGCTGTTCGGGGGTCAGGCAACCGACGTGCCATGCCCGTGGAGCCTCTTCCATCAGTGAGACCCCCTTGCCCTTCTGCGTGCGGGCCACGACGCACACCGGACGCCCGGACTCCGGTGCTGGCAGGTCGTCGAAGGTGGCCACCAGCGTCTCGACGTCGTGGCCGTCGAGCTCGATGACGTGCCAGCCGAACGCGGCGAACCGGTCGGCCAGTGGCTCGATGCTCATCAGCTCCGCGGTCGGACCGCTGCCGATGAAGCCGTTGGCGTCGACGATCGCGACCAGATTGCCCAGCTGGTAGTGACTTGCGGCCATGGCCGCCTCCCAGACCTGACCCTCGTTGATCTCGCCGTCACCGGTCAGCACGAACGTGCGGTGGTCGGAACCGCGCAGCCGGGCCGCCATCGCCATGCCGAGGCCGACGGAGAGGTTGTGACCCAGAGAGCCGGAGCTGAAGTCCACGCCGGCCGCCTTGCGCATGTCCGGGTGATCACCCAGGTTGCTTCCGATGTAGCCGAAGGTGTCCAGGTCCTCACGAGGGAAGTAGCCGAGGTCACTCAGGATCGGCCACAGGCCGACTGCCGCATGCCCCTTGCCCAGCAGGAAGCGGTCGCGGTCCGCCCAGTCAGGAGCAGAGGGGTCCAGGCGCATCGACCGGTAGTAGAGGACGGAGAGGATCTCCGCGCACGAGAACGTGCTGGAGTAGTGGCCCAGGCCGGCCTTGTCGATCATGTTGATCACCTCGATCCGCAGCCAGTCGGCGCGGACCCGGAGATCCTGCACGGAGGTGGGTCGGGCCCTGTCCAGCCTTGTGGTGGGGCCTGCCATGGGTGCGGTCGTCATGTGGTCGAGTCCTTGTCTCATCGGAAGTTGTCCGGCACGGGCGACATGTAGGAGTCGCCGCCGTGGGTGGAGACCCGCAGCTCCCGGGAGGTGATGAACTCCAGGAGCACGGGACGACCGGCCTCGGTCTGCTCGATGCCCCGCTTGATCGCATCGGCGATGTCGGCGGGGTCGGTGACCTTCTCGGCGTACAGGCCCAGGGACTTGGCCATCGCCGTGTAGTCGCCCGAGATCTCCATGGTCTGGTACTTCGACTGCGACAACCCCATCGCGTTGGTCTCCATCGCCATGTAGGAGTTGTTGAACAGGATCGAGAGCACCGGAAGCCGCTCGCGGACACAGGTCTCGAGCTCGAGGCCGGTGAATCCGATGGCCGCGTCGCCCCACAGGTTCACGCACAACTTCTCGGGGTGCACGAGCTTCGCACCCATCACCAGGCCGAGTCCGTAGCCGAGCTGGGTGGTCTTGCCCCAGCCGAGGTAGCTCAGCGGCGTGGTGCTCTTCCAGAACGGGGAGAGCTGGTCCCGCGGCGAGCCGGCATCGTGCGTGATGATCGTGTTCGCCGGATCCGTCGCCGCGATCAGCTCCCAGATCACCCGGTACGCCGTCATCGGGTTCTCGTCCGAGGTCAGGATCGGCATCCACTCGGCGATCCAGTCGTCGTACACGTCCTTGATCTCGGCCACGACGGACGTCGCGTCCCTCTCACCTTCGACCAGCGCGTCGACGGCGGCCAGCAGCGCATCCAGCGTGAGTGCCGCGTCGCCGATCAACCCGACGTCAGCCTGCACCACGGTGTCGAGGTGCGACGGGTCGAGGGTGGCGTGGATGACGGTCTTGCCGGTGGGCATCGCGGTGGCGAAGTCGGACGGCGTGAAGCTGCAGCCGACACCGAGGATCAGGTCCGACTCCGTGAGGAAGTGGTGCACCGTGCGCGGCACGGCCCGGCCACACGATCCTAGCGACAGCGGGTGGTCCTCGGGGAACGCGCTCTTGCCCTGGAGGCTGGTGGTCACCGGGATCGCAAGCTTCTCCGCCAGCTGCTTCAGCTGCGGCCACGCCTCGGCGTAGTGCACGCCCTGGCCGGCGTAGATGACGGGCCGCTCGGCAGCCACGATCAGCTCCGCCGCGCGTCGTACGGCCTCAGGATCGGGGCCCGAACGGGTGGTGATCACCGGTCGGTAGTCCAGCGGCACCGTCACGTCCTCGAACCACATGTCGCGCGGAATCTCGACGACCACCGGTCCCCCACGGCCGTTGCGCAGCCGGCTGAACGCACGCCGGAAGACGGCGGCGACCTGGTTGGCGTCGTTGAGCGGCTCGACCGACTTGGCGATCGAGCGCAGGCTGATCGTGGAGTTGAAGTTCGGCGCGATGTGCGCCTCGTCGCGGCGATAGCCCATCGGCAGCACCAGGATCGGCACCGACTCCCCGTAGGCCTGTGCGACGGCACCCATGCCGTTCTCGATGCCCGGTCCGTGCTGGGTTGCGTACACCCCGATCTGCTTGCCACTGGTCACACGCGAGATCGCGTCGGCCATGTGCCCACCCGTGCGCTCGGCCCGCGCAATGACGGGTCGGATGTCGGCGTCGGCGGCGTACTCGAACACGTAGTTCAGCGGGTAGCCGCACACCATCTCGATGCCTTCGGCCCTGAGGATCTCGGCGATCGCCGCACCCAGTTTCATCGTTCCTGCCTTCGTGGTTGAGCTGTGAGGTTCTTCGTCATTCGTGGACTCGTGCCAGGTCGGAGTCGTCGGGCTCGAGGAGGCCGGCAGCACCACTCTCGACGTCCACCCGTTGCAGCACCCCCGGCTCCATGGCGTACGGCGGTGCGTAGCCGTCGTCGACCGGGAACCCCGCGTCGAAGCCGATGCGCAGGCCCGGACCGCCGATCTGCCAACGCACGGGCAGGGGTCCGTCGACGTCCAGCTCGACCGCGTCCTCGCCCGGCTGGTGGAGTGCGAACGTGCCGCCACCCTCACGGAGCCGGTAGGTGAGCCGGACCTCCTGTCGCCCCGGGGCGAGCGGCACGGCGGACCGGGTGCGGTGGCCGACTCCGGCGTAGTTGGCGGAGACCAGCATGTGCCCGTCCCGCAGGTACCACGCCAAGCCCTGGGTCCAGTCGCCGATGGCGGCAATGATGCCGTTCGACGGCTCGTCGGGCACCTCGAGGTGCGCGGTCATCGTGAACCCCTCGGTGAGCACGGGGTGCATGAACTCCGACACCGCACCAGGGCCGGGGCGGTAGGACATCCGCGCCGGCTGACGGTGCCCGGCCGGTCGCTCCATCTGGGGTCGGCCGGTGTAGCCGTCGTTGAGTGGCAGCACCTGGTTGCGACCCGCCTCGGTCCACCACATCTGGACCATCTCGCGGACCAGCTCGGGGTGGCTCGCGGACAGGTCCGTGGTCTCCGCGTAGTCCGTGTCGAGGTGGAACAACGCCCAGTGGTCCTCGTCGTACTCATGGCTTCCCGGGATCAGCTCCCGCTCGAGAAGGGGCGTCGGGCCGACGTGGTCCGTACGGATCTTCCAACCGCGGTGATAGAGCGACCGTGAGCCGGCGCACTCGAAGTACTGCGTCTCGCGCGGTGCGGCCACCTCCGGAGCGAGGAACGAGTCGAGGATGCTGGCGCCGTCGAGCGACATCTGCTCGACACCGTTGAGCCGCTCCGGCACCGGCACACCTGCCGCCTCCAGCACGGTCGGCATCAGGTCGGAGACGTGACAGAACTGGTCGCGCACCTCCCCCGGCGTGCCCACGCCGTCGGGCCAGTGCACGATCAGCGGGGTGCGTACGCCGCCCAGCGCTGTGAATCGCTTCCAGAGCCAGAACGGGGTGTTGCCCGCCCAGGCCCAGGGCCAGGCGTACTGCATGTAGGAGTGGTCGCCGGCCATCTCGTCGAGGTTGGCGAAGGTGAGCTCGCGGTTGGCCGCCCGGTCGCGGTGCAGGCCGTGGTAGTTGAAGGAGCCGTCGGGGCCCCCTTCAGCACTCGTGCCGTTGTCCGAGATCAGCATCACGATGGTGTTGTCCAGCGTGTCGGTCTCGCGGAGATGGTCGATGAGCCGGCCGATCTGGGCGTCCGTGTAGCTCAGGTACGCCGCGAAGATCTCCATGCTTCGTGCCGTGACCCGACGCTCCCCCTCACTCAGCTCCTCCCACGGACGGACCCACGGAGGTCGCGGTGTCGCATCGGCGTCCTCGGGAACGACCCCGAGCTCCTTCTGGCGCGTCACGATCGCGTCGCGCCACTCGTCCCAGCCCTGGTCGAAGGCGCCCTCGTAACGGCGTACCCACTCCTCGGGCGCCTGGATCGGCGCGTGCATGGCACTCGCGGCGTAGTAGAGGAAGAAGGGGCGCTCAGGGGTGTTCTGCTGCTGGTCCCGGATGAACCCGATCGCCTCATCGGTGAGGTCCTCCATGAGGTGGTAGCCCTCATCAGGGGTCCGCGGCTGGGGGACGTAGGAGTTGTCCCGCACGAGCGTGGGGGTGCGCTGGCTGGTCTCGGCGCTGAGGAACCCGTAGTAGCGCTCGAAGCCGAGGCCGAGTGGCCACCGGTCGTAGGGGCCGGCCGGATTGACCTCCCAGCGCGGGGCGAGATGCCACTTGCCCGCGGCGAACGTGCTGTAGCCGGCCTGCTTGAGCACCGCCGGCAGGGTTCCCGCGGCAGGCGGGATGGCGCAGGTGTATCCCGGATCAGGTGTGGGGATGTCCGTCAGGTAGCCCATGCCGACCCGGTGGTGATTGCGACCGGTCAGCAGGGACGCGCGGGTCGGCGAGCACAGGGCCGTCACGTGGAACCTGTTGTAGCGCAGGCCGTCCCCGGCCAGGCGGTCGATGTTCGGGGTGCTGATGTCCGAGCCGAAGCACCCCAGCTGGGCGAAGCCGGTGTCGTCGAGGACGATCATCACCACGTTGGGACGCGTCATGCCAGCGCCGCCATCGCATCGTTGGCCAGCACGCCACCGTCGACGTTGATCGTCGCGCCGGTGACGAAGCTCGCCTCGTCGCTGAGGAGGAAGCGCACCACGGCGGCGACCTCGTGCGGCTGCCCCACCTGCTTGAGCATGGTCAGGGCGGACATGTTCGCGGCTCGACGTTCGTCGGCGAGGCTGCGCTTGAGCATGGGGGTGGCGATGTAGCCGGGGCAGACGGTGTTGACACGCACCCCGTCCGGGCCCAACTGGGCCGCCAGCGATCTGGTCAGGCTCAGCACGCCGCCCTTGGAGGCCGTGTACGCCGGGATCGCGCCCTGCCCGATCGTGGCGTTGATCGAGCCGATGGCCACCACTGCCGACCCCGGCTGCGCCCGGAAGTCGTCGGCGAGGGCCGCCACCAGGAATCCGTACGCCGTCAGGTTGACGTCGATCACCCGCTGCCAACCCTCGATGGTCAGGTCCGTCATCGGCGTCGAGTCGACGACCCCGGCACAGTTCACCAGGCCGCCGAGAGGTCCGACCACGGAGCGGGCCTGTGCCAGTGCTTGGTCGAAACCCTCGACCCGACGGACGTCGACCGCCTGTCCGCACGTGGTCACGCCGTACTTCTCACCCAAGGCCTCCGCAGCCGCGGTGACTGCCTCGTGGTCGAGGTCCCACAGGACCACCGGCCGGCCCGACTCGGCCAGTGCCGACGCACAGGCCTCACCGATCCCAGAAGCGGCGCCGGTGACGAGCACGGGCGTCGTGGTGGTCATCGGTCGAGCCCTTCATGAGCGGTCCGAGAATCTACGGGCAGGGAGGGCACGGGAACCTCTTCTCAGCAGCCGCACGCGAGTGCGGGAACGGTCGGTTCGACCCTAGGGAGCGGACCCGTCCGACCCTGAAGCATCCCAGTCAGCGGGAGCCTGACAGCCCGACCCCGGCGGCCGGACCGGAAGCCGGGCCCGCACGGCACTCGAGCCTCTCAGCCAGCGGGAGTCACACGGACAGGACTGGTCGTTGGCGAAAGACTGCCCCCGACACCCCCGAAGACACCAGGAGTCCTCATGAGCGAGCCCGTGGCGGTCCGACCGGACGTCCGACTGGACGACAGTCCGATGCAGCCGGTGACGTGCACGAGGTGCAGCGCCAGGGTCGAGGCCCGCAAGAGCAGCTGGGAGCAGACCACCATCCAGTGGAGTGCCGCGGCGATCACCGCCTGCCAGGAGCGACGGGAGAACCCCGGGGCCTCGGACGGCGTCGGGTTCGCAGGCTGCTCCAGCCTCGCAGAGTCGATCCGGGAGGCAGCCGTGAGCGGCAGCCTCCCGGTCCAGTCCGGCGACCCCCTGCCCGTCAACGACGAAGCAGCTCACCCGTGACCGACCTGACCACCTACGGCCCCTGGGCCGTCATCGCCGGCGGGTCCGAGGGAGTGGGCGCATCGTTCGCGACCCAGCTCGCCGAGGCCGGCATCAACCTGGTTCTGCTCGCTCGCAAGCCCGGGCCCTTGGAGGAGACCGCGGCTGCCGCGCGCGCGAAGGGGGTCGAGGTCCGCACCCTGTCGGTCGACCTCATCAGTCCGGACGCCTTGGCACGGATTCGGACGATCACCGACGATCTCGAGGTCGGCCTCCTGATCTACAACGCCGGCTCGAACACCTACGGCCACGAGTTCGTCAGCGGCGACCTGGCGGCGTTCGGTGCGGTGATCGACCTGAACATCACCGCCCAGCTGGTGCTGGTGCAGCACTTCGGCGCGGCCATGAAGGACCGCGGCCGCGGCGGGATCCTGCTGGTCGGATCGATGTCGGGCTACATGGGCGCTCCCCAGATCGGGATCTACGCGGCCGCCAAGGCATTCGGCCGGATCTTCGCCGAAGGCCTGTGGCTGGAGATGCGCGAGCACGGCGTGGACGTCCTCGAGCTGGTCCTCGGCGCGACCCGTACGCCGGCGATGGCACGGGCAGGGCTCAACTTCGACATCCCCGGCCTGCACGTCTCCGATCCGGAGGTCGTCGCTCGGGAGGGCCTGGACCATCTCGCGGACGGTCCGATCCGTCTCGCCGACGGCAACGGCCGCAACCTCGCCAAGCGCAATGACCTCGACCGCGCCCCGATGCTGATCGCCGCCGCCGAGGCGTCGAAGCGGATGCTCCCCCAGTCCGGGGCTCGACCCCGACCCGATCAGGACGGCTGATCAGCCCGATCTCCTTGTGGCTCCAGGTGCGCGAGCACGAGCTCGCGGGCGGCCGCGCGTGAGAGCTTGCCGGTTGACGTGGTCGGCAACGCATCGACCGCCATCAGGACGGTCGGGACCTTGTAGTCGGCCAAGCGGTCGCGGCAGTGCTCCCGGAGCGCCGCCGGATCGATGACCCGACCGCCGGCCGGAACGACGCATCCCACCAGGCGCTCACCGCTGCGCGCGTCGGGCAGCCCCACGACGATCGCGTCCTCCACGTCGAGGCCCTCCCGCAGGACGTCCTCGACCTCACCCGGACGGATGTTGAACCCGCTCACCATGAGGGTGTCGCTCAACCGGGAAAGGATGCACAGCTCGCCGGAGGCGGACAATCGACCGAGGTCGCCCGTGTGCAGCCAGCCGTCCGGGCCGGGCACCACACTGGCACCCCGGACCAGGACCTCGCCGTGGCCGCCGGGCGGCACGTCGGCCCCGTCGTGGTCGACGATGCGCAGGTCCAGGCCGGGCATCGGGGTCATCAACGGGGTCGCGCCGACGACGTCGGTCACGTCGCCGAACGCGATCGTGCCGTAGGCCTCCGTCATTCCGTAGCCGACGTACCGACGCTCCACCCCGAGCAGGTCGCAGGTCTGGTGGAACCGCTCGAGTGAGACCTCGGCGCCACCGGTCAGCGCCATCCGGCACACCGGTCCGAGCCGACGGCCGTCCACCCGGAGGTCGTGGAACACCGTCGGCGGCGCGAACAGCGCGGTGATGCCCTCGTCCCGGACGGTCTGTGCGATCAGGGTCCGGTCGTAGCGGCCCACGAGGCGTACCGATGCCCCGGCCAGCAAGGCATCGAGCAACACCCCGAACAATCCGAAGCCGTGTGCCAGCGGTGCCACGCCGAGCAGGACGTCGTCCGGGGTGAGCCCGAGCCGGGGGGTGAGTGCGGTGTAGAGGTCGAGCAGCGCGCCGTGTCGCATCGGCACAGACGTCGCCTGTCCGGTGGTTCCCGAGGTCTGCAGCACGACCGCGGTGTCGCTCGGGAGGACGGACGGCAAGCTCACCCCGGGGCCTTCGGTGGCAGGGACGAGCCGGTCCGGCGCAATCACCGGGACCCCGGCGTGCGACCAGACGGTGGGGTCACCGATCACCGCCGCTGGTGCATGCGTGCCGGTCACCCGCACTCGTTCGTCCGGCCCGGCCCGGTGGTTGACCGGGGCGCACACAGCGCCGGCGAGCAGCGTGCTGAAGCAGGCGATCACCCAGTCCACCGAGTTCGGAGCGCTGAGCAGCACCCGGTCACCGGGACGGACCCCGAGCGCGATCAGGGACCGGGCCGCGCGGAGCGCTGCGGCAGCCAACTGAGCGTAGGAGACCGCGCGGTGGTCGTCGACGATCGCGACGGCAGGGCCGTGACGGTCTGCCTGGTGCAGGCAGAGGTCGACGAGGGTCGCCGGTGGCCGGGCCGTTGCCATGCGCCCCATTCGACCACCCCACGTTCCCGGGGTCCCAGCCCGTCCCATTGACCGGTCGCTGTCACGGGGTCGGTCAGGGCTGGCCCCGCGACGCTCATGACCTGCTCGTCAGCACGAACCCCTCGTAGCCGTTCTCGGCAACCTCGGCACAGATGCCCAGGTAGGCACCCATCCCGCCGGTGTAGAGCATGAACTTGCGCGGCTTGCCCTCGATGTTCGAGCCGAGGTACCACGAGTCGGCGCGGACGAAGACTGTGCCCGCTGCCGCTTCGTCGACGTGCGCGGTCCACTTGTCCGCGGCATCCGCACGCGCTTCGATCTGGTCGGCACCTCGGGCCGTGGCCTCCTCGATCATCGCGAGGATCCAGTCGAACTGCAGTTCCGCGTGCATCACCATGTTCGCCAGCACTCCGGGTGACCCGGCGCCGTTGACCAGGTACATGTTCGGGAAGCCCGGCACCTGGATGCCGAGGTAGGTGTGGGGTCCGTCCTTCCAGGCGTCCTGGATCCGCACACCACCGGTACCGCGCAGGTCGATCCGGGACAGGGCACCGGTCAGCGCGTCGAAACCAGTCGCGAAGACCACCACGTCGAGCTCGTAGGACGACGCAGCCGTCTTGATCCCCCAGCCCGTGAAGGTCGTGATCGGCTCGGTACGCAGGTCGACGAGCTCGACGTTGTCACGGTTGAAGGTCTCGTAGTAACCGGAGTCGGTGCAGATCCGTTTCGCACCGAGAGGCTGCCCGGTGGGAATCAGCCGATCAGCGACGGCGGGGTCCTTGACCCGGGCTCGGATCTTCTCCTCGGCGAACTCGCGGGCGAAGTCGTTGGACCCGATGTCGGTGTACTGGTCGGGGAAGGTCTTTCCGAACAGCACGCCTCCGGTCGTCCAGCCCCTCTCGAGAGCAGCGCGGCGCTCCTCGGGTTCGCAGTCCGCGGCCTTGCGGGGATGGGCGACATGGGGCGAGCCGCCGCCGCTCCCTCGTGACTTGCGACGGCGCTCGGGATACTCGGCCTGGATCCGGAGCTGGTCCGCATCCGTCAGCGGTCGGTTCAGGGCCGGGACGCTGTAGTTCGCGGTGCGCTGGAAGACGGTGAGGTGTGCCGCCTGCTCCGCGAGCACCGGCACGGACTGGATCCCCGAGGAACCGGTTCCGATCACGCCCACCCTCTTGCCCTCGAACGTCGGCGGCTCCTCCGGCCACTGGGCGGTGTGCAGCACCTCCCCCTCGAAGTCCGAGACCCCGGCGATGTCAGGGAGGTTCGGGATCGACAGGGACCCGGTGGCGAGGACCAGGTGGCGGGCGAGGATGTCTTCCCCGGCATCGGTGCGGAGTCGCCAGAGCACCTCGGACTCGTCGAAGTGCGCCTGGGCCACCCGGGTTCCCAGCCGGACGTCGCGAAGCAGGTCGAAGCGCTCCGCGACGTGCTCGATGTAGGCGAGGATCTCTGGCTGGGTGGCGTAGCGTTCGGTCCACCTCCACTCCTGCTGCAGCTCGTCGTCGAACGAGTAGGAGTAGTCGATGCTCTCCACGTCGCAACGGGCGCCGGGGTAACGGTTGAAGTACCACGTCCCTCCCACCCCCTGGCCGGCCTCGAGGCAGAGCACGTCCCGGCCCGCGCGGCGAGAGGCGTGCACGGCATAGAGCCCGGCGAATCCGGCGCCGATCACCACGATGTCGCGGATCGCGCCCGGCTCGGGCTGGGGACGGGGCGGGTTCTGGGTGGTCATCATCGTTCTCCTCGTGTCGGTGTCTCACCTGCGGCGACGAGCGTCGCGAGGTCGTGCCAGAGCAGGTCGCGGGCGGACTTCGCCGCGCCCAACCCCAGGATGGTCAGGAAGCCGTGGAACAGTCCGGCGTACTCGCGGTGCACGACCGGCACCCCGGAGGCGCGCAGCGCCTCTGCGTACCGGCGCCCGTCGCCGGCGAGCGGGTCTCGTTGGGCGGTCACCACGATCGCCGGGGGCAGCCCGGCCAGGCTCGTCGACTCCAGTGGAGCGACGTGGTGCGTGGGTGTCCCGGTCCCGTCGGGGAGGTACTGCTCCCAGTACCAGCGCGTCGCGGCGAGTGTGTTGAAGTGCCCAGTGGCGTACTGCTGCATGCTGGGCGAGGAACATGCGGGATCGATCATCGGATAGGCCAGCACCTGGGCCGCGATCGCGGGCCCTCCTCGCTCCCGCGCCATCAGCGGCACCACCGCAGCCAGGTTGCCGCCGGCACTGTCCCCCATCACCACGAGGCGGCGGGGATCGGCACCGAGAGCGAGCGCGTTGTCCGCCGCCCAGACGGTGGCCGCGAGGGCGTCCTCCGCGGCAGCGGGGGCCTTGTGCTCGGGAGCGAGGCGGTAGTCGACGGAGATCACCACCGCGCCGGTCGCACGCGACATCGCGCGAGCGAACCCGTCATGGGTCTCGACGCTGCAGAAGACGAACCCGCCGCCGTGGAAGAAGACAACCAGCGGTCGAGAGTGGTCCACGGATCCGTGCGGGTGATAGATCCGCGCTCCGACCGGACCCGCGGCGGACGGGATCTGCACGTCCTCCACCCGCTCCACGTCGTCGAGGTTCGTCACCGGTGCGCGGCGCGCTGCCACGGACTCGCGTGCCTGGGCGCCCGTCATCTCCTCCACCCGGGGGAAGCCGGCGTTCAGCGCGTCGAGGAGGTCAGTCACCTCGGTGTCCCACATCGTCCCACTTCCTTCCACTCGCAATCTGACGCGACTATACCTATTCGGTATAGTCGCGTTCACAATGATCCTGATGGTCGGGACGGCCTCGGAACAGATGAAAGGAACGCCATGACAGACCTCGCGAAGTGCTTCGGAGAGCGCACGGCTGTGGTGACAGGTGCCGGGAGTGGGATCGGCGAAGCGGTGGCCCGACTGGCGGCCAGCATCGGGATGAACGTGGTGCTGGCCGACCTCGACGAGGACCGGCTCGAGAGCGTGCGCGCTGCCCTGGCAGGTGATGGCCGGCGGGTCCTGGCCGTGCCGACCGACGTACGGGACCCCGAGGCGGTCGAGCGTCTCGCCGAGCGGGCCCACCAGGAGTTCGGCAGCGTCGAGCTTCTGGTCAACAACGCCGGGATCGAGTCGATCGGTCGGATCTGGGAGATGGACCCGGACACCTGGCACCGGGTTCAGGGGATCAACGCCGGCGGAGTCTTCCACGGCATCCGGTCCTTCGTTCCGCGGATGGGCGCGAACCCCCGACCCACCTACGTGGTGAACACCGCGTCCGTTGCTGCGATCAGCAACGGCACGATGAATGCCGCCTACTTCGCGTCCAAGCACTCGGTCCTGGCGATGACGGAGTGCCTCTACCTCGAGGCTCTCGAGTCGTTCCCCTCGATGACCGTCTCCGTGGTGTGCCCGGCCGCAGTGAGCACCCGGATCTTCGAGGACGCGGTCACGGATGCGGACGAGGACGTAGCCACCGGGGCGATGCTCGAGGCGATGCGTGGCCACCTGCGGCACGACGGGATGTCCTCCGACGATGCGGCCCGGACCATCCTGCAAGGGGCGGCCGACGGCACCTTCTGGATCATGACCCATCCCGAGGCGTTCACCCAGATCGCCGCACGTCGGGCCGACATGCTCTCCTCGATGACGCCTCCACAGCCCTATGTGCTCCGGGTGGGCCAAGCCTCGCCGGCCCGGGCTCGCTGACGCGATAGCGTGCCGCCATGGCAGTGACGAATGACGACGAGGACTTGCCCAACCTCAGGACCACCAGCTGGGCGGTGCTCGGACTGCTCTCCTTCGGCTCCGAACTCTCGGGCTACGACCTGAAGAAGTGGGCGGACTGGAGCCTGCGATTCTTCTACTGGGCGCCGTCCTTCAGCCAGATCTACAGCGAGCTGCGCAAGCTCGAGGAGCTCGGCTACGCCACTTCGCGTGTGGTCAGCAAGGACGACGTGCGCGGCAAACGGCTCTACTCGATCACCGCGACCGGCACCCGGACGATGGCCCGGTGGGTCGCTGAGTCCCCCGTCGAACCAGTGGTGCTCAAGCACGGCGTGATGCTGCGGATGTGGCTGGGGCACCTCGGTGACCCGGCATCGCTGCGGGAAGCCCTCGCCGAGCACCGGGAGCTCTCGGAGAAGATGCGTGTCCGGGCAGCAGCCGATGCCGTGGGCGCAGCCGCCGAGCCCGGTTGGGCCTTCCCGGAGCTGGTGCTGCGCTGGTCCGAGCAGTACTACGCCTCTGAGCGCGACCGCACGGACTCCATGCTGGCCGATCTCGATGCGCTCCTTGCGCGTCCCCGACGCTCGCGTCGGCGCGAATCCAGTCCGACGCCCCTCTCCCCCGACCAGCTGCGCCAGCACGACGACTGATCCGTGTTCGCGTCGCGCGAGGACGGACCCAGCGCGCTCGCGGGCACGGGGTACGCCGGTCGGGTTGCGCCGGTCGGGTTGCGCTCACTCAGGCGAGTGAGCTCACCAGTCCTGCCAGGGGATGATCGTGCTCAGCGGCGTGGAGAGCAGCACCTCCGCGACTCCGTCGGCCCCCTCGTCACCGAGGTGGCTGTCGATCGCCGTACCGGTCTCCACGGGGTCGCCGTCGAGGTAGAGCAACCGGATCCGCAGCTCGCCCGGCGCATGGTCGCTGGGGTCGTTGAGGCCCAGGGTCGGATGCCGCTGGGAACCGAGGAAGCTGAACGTCCAGGCGCCGGCGACACCGTCCAGCTCGAGCAGCTCCGGGATCGTCACCCGGTCCTGGCGGGCGAAGTGGTCGTGAGCAGCCGCACCATGGTGGTCCGCGAACCGGGTCAGCGTCAGGTGCAGCCCACGGTTGGGTCGGAACGGCAGAGCGTCAGGCGAGACCAGCACCCGCGGCGCGACGTAGCCCTTGACCGGTGTGAAGAAGGCGGTCAGGGGGCGACGGACGCCGGACAACCGTGGCCCACGGCCCCACTGGTGCGAGGCCTCACCCAGGGCCGTCCACTCGGCGACGCTCTCCTCGTACGGCGGCCGGAACCAGTACATCGCCACGTAGTCGGTCCCGGCGAACTCCTCGGTGGCCCGGTCAGGGCCACCGGACGCGCTGCCGACCTGTGCGCACCTGTCGGTGCGTGCCCACCGGTCACCCCAGGCGACGCCGTCGAGCAGGAGGTTCTCGGGGCGATGGTCCAGCTGGTGCCACTCGTTGTAGGCGCGGTGGCTGCTCTCGGGGGCCAGGTCCACGAAGGAGAAGAACGCACGTTCGGAGAACACGGATACCTCGAATCGGGTCGCCGGCGCCCGTCTGAGCGCCGGTGACCCCCATGCTGGCGGTGCCACCGGCCACTCCGGTCGCTCGTCCCGTGCAGCGGGACCGTCACCTCACCCGGGCCGTGTGAGCAGATCCGGCACGGTCCGGCCTCAACCCACCGGGCTGCGGTGCTTCCTGATCTCCACCCTGGCGACGCTGCGAATGTGCACCTCGTCCGGACCGTCGGCGATGCCGAGGATCCGCGCCGTAGCCCACATCCGCGCGATCGGGAAGTCATCGGTGACGCCACCGCCACCGTGGCTCTGGATCGACCGATCGAGAACCGACCGTGCGATCCGGGGAGCGATCACCTTGATCGCGGCGACCTCGGTGGCCGCACCCTTGACCCCGATCTTGTCGATCAGCCAGGCGGTCTTGAGGACCAGCAGCCGCGCCTGCTCGATCTCCATGCGCGACTCGGCGATCCAGGTCCGCACCACACCCTGGTCGGAGATCGGGCCACCGAAGGCGTCCCGGGACAGCGTCCGGCGAACCATCATCTCCAGGCCCCGCTCCGCCATGCCGATGCACCGCATCGCGTGGTGGATCCGGCCGGGACCGAGCCTGGCCTGGGCGATCGCGAAGCCGGAGCCCTCCTCGCCGAGCAGGTTCTCGACCGGCACGCGGACGTCCTCGAAGATGATCTCGCCGTGTCCGTGCTGGTCGTGGTAGCCGTAGATCGGCAGTGACCTGACGACCGTGACACCCGGGGTGTCCAGCGGGACCAGGATCATCGACTGCTGCCGATAGGTCTCGGCCTCCGGGTCGGTCTTGCCCATCAGGATCAGGATCTTGCAGTTCGGGTCCGCCGCCCCGGTGGTCCACCACTTGCGACCGTTGATGACGTACTCGTCCCCGTCGCGGGTGATGGAGGTACTGATGTTGCGGGCGTCGGAGGAGGCGACCTCGGGCTCCGTCATCGAGAACCCCGACCTGATCCGGCCGTCGAGGAGCGGCTCGAGCCACTCCTTCTTCTGCTCGTCGGTGCCGAACAGGTGCAGCAGCTCCATGTTGCCGGTGTCCGGCGCTGCACAGTTCAGTGCCTCGGGCGCCAGGTAGGGCGAGCGACCGGTCAGCTCTGCGATGTAGGAGTACTCGAGGTTCGACAGGCCGGAGATGTCAGGCAGGAAGAGGTTCCACAGACCACGCTCGCGCGCCTGTTCCTTGAGCTCCTCGACGACCGGAGGCGAGACGTGCAGGCCTTCGGGGCCAGCGGCCGCGCGCTGCTCGGCGTACACCGACTCGGCCGGGTAGACGCAGTCGTCCATGAAACGCTGCAGCTTCACGAGGAGCTCGGTGACCCGCGGAGAGGGTCCCAGATCCATGCTGGAGGTGGTCATTGCGTGATTCCGTTCTGGTTCGAGGTGAGCAGGACGAGCTTGCCGAGTGCTCCGCGGTTCATCACCACGTCGAGCGCCTTGACCCCGTCCGCGAGGTCATGGGTGCCGCCAATGTGCGGACGCAGCAGTCCTTCCTGGTGCCAGTCGAAGAGTTGCGCCATGTTGGCGGCGTCGCGCTCCGGGTTCCGTCGCGCCCACGCGCCCCACAGGACTCCCATCAGGTTGCCCTCGTTGAGCAACAGCCGGTTCATCCCCACCCGGGGGATGTCGCCCGAGGCGTAACCGACGGTGAGGTAGCGCCCTCCCCAGGTCAGACGGCGTACGGCGGCTTCCGCGGCCGCTCCGCCGACGGGGTCGTAGACGACGTCCACACCGGAGCCCCCGGTGATCTCGTTGATCCTCTCGGAGAGGTCGTCGCGGCGGTAGTCGATCAGCTCGTCGGCGCCGTGGGCGGCACACAGGGCAAGCTTCTCGGCGCTCGAGGCGGCCGCGATCACCCGGGCACCGAGCGCACGCCCGATCTCGACGGCGGTGAGGCCGACGCCTCCGGCGGCTCCGAGCACGAGCACGGTCTCCCCTGCCGCGAGCCCGGCCCGGTCGACCAGCCCGTGGTAGGACGTGCCGTACGCGACCGGCATGGCCGCTGCGTCGGACCAGGGCATGGTGTCCGGGATCGGGTGGACGTGCGCTGCTGCCACCCGGGCCTGTTCGGCGTAGCCCCCGATCCGGCAGAACGCCGTCACCCGCTGACCGACGTGCAGGGCAGTCACGTCGGCACCGAGTGAACGGACCACACCGGCGACCTCCGAGCCGGGCACGAACGGCAGCTCCGGCTTGGTCTGATAGTTGCCGGCGACCATCAGCCCGTCGGGGAAGTTCACCCCCGCAGCACGGACGTCGACGACCACCTCTCCGAGGCCCGGCTCCAGGTCGGGCAGCTCGGTCAGCTCGAGGACATCGGGCGTCCCCAGCTGGTTGCAGACCAGTGCGCGCATCGTGTGCCGCTCAGCCGTGCGGGTTGGAGTCGGAGTCGGACCCGGCGGCCTCGGCGCGTGCGCGAAGCTCCTTGTCCAGCTCGGCCACCGTCCAGCGCTCGCCCTTGTCCATCTGCCACTCGTAGCTCCACCCGGCGAACCGCCGGATCTCACCACCCTTGGCGTACCAGACCGATCCGTTCTCCGGGCAGTCCTCCGTGAGCAGCCACGCGACCAGGGGCGAGACGTTGCCGGGGTGGTAGACGTCGAACTCGTCGGGGTCACTCGGAGCGGCGACCATCTCACCGATCTTCGGCAGGTCCTCGGTCATCCGGGTCCGCGCCACCGGAGTGACCGCGTTCGCCCGGACCCCGTAGCGGACCAGCTCCTGCGAGAGGATTCCTGTCAGTGCCGCGATGCCGGCCTTGGCGGCACCGTAGTTGCTCTGCCCGACCGCACCGATCAGGCCGGACGTGGACGGCACGTTGACCAGCGAGGCGCTCGGCTGACGACCGGCCTTGGACTCGTCCCGCCAGTGCGCGGCGAAGACCCGACTCGGCGCGAAGGTCGCCTTGAGCTGGCCCTCGATCACCGCGTCCCAGTCGTCCTCGCTCATGTTGGCGAACATCTTGTCGCGCAGGATGCCGGCATTGTTGACGAGGCCGTCGACGCGGCCATACGTGTCCAGAGCAAGGGCGAGGAGCTCTTCGGCACCGGACATGGTGCGTACGTCGGCGGTGCTCGCCACGGCCGCGCCACCGGCAGCGGTGATCTGCTCGACCACCTCTGCCGCGAACGACGGGTCGCTCCCCCGGCCGTCGGGGCCGGCGCCGATGTCGTTGACCACGACTCGGGCGCCCTCCGCTGCGGCCAGCAGGGCGTGCTCGCGACCGATGCCGCGGCCGGCTCCCGTGACGACGACTACGCGATTCTCCAGTGAAGACATGACGAACTCCTAGGTACGTTGAAGGATTGGAGGTGCAGGAATCAGGCCCCGAGGCGCGCCAGCGCCTGGTTGGCCTCACCGACGATGCGGGAGACCAGTTCCTCGCAGGTGGGAATGTCGTGGATCATGCCCACGACCTGGCCGGTCGCCATCACTCCGGCGTTGACGTTCCCGTCAATCAAGGCGGTCCGGTAGAGCATCGGCGCGTTTGCCGCCATCACCACCTGGCTCCAGGTGAGATCCTCGTGCTTGCGCATGGCCACGCCTTCACGGACCATCGCGGTCCAGCGGGTACCCGAGATCTTGCGGAACTCCCGGGCGTTGCGGCCGGCGCGCAGCAGACGGCCCGCGTTGCCACTCTTCTCCAGCTCGGCGACCGGGCCGGTGCGCACCACCCGTTGCGGCACGCCGTCGACCTGGGTGGTCCGCACGGTGTCGTCGACCGACTTGGTGAGGTAGACCTGCTTGACGGACTCGGCGACCGGTGACTCCGCGGTGAGCATGAAGCGGGTTCCCATCGCGATCCCGTCGGCCCCGTACGCCAGGGCGGAGACGAGGCCACGGCCGTCGAAGTAGCCACCCGCGCCGATGACCACCATGTCGGTGGCGTCAGCGACCTGTGGCAGCAGCAGGCTCGTCGGCACCTCACCGGTGTGCCCACCACCCTCGCCGCCCTGGACGATGACCGCGTCAGCTCCCCAGGAGGCCACCTTCTCGGCGTGCCGGCGTGCGCCGATCGAGGGCATCACGACCAGCCCGGCGTCCTTGCACTTGGCGATGAGAGCCTGCTTCGGCGCCAGCGCGAACGACGCCACCCGGACGCCGGCGCTGATCATGAGGTCGATGCGCCTCTCCACGTCCGGCTGGTTGGCACGGACGTTGACCCCGAACGGCTTGTCGGTGCTCGCCTGGATCTGGTCGATGGCTGCCGCCATCTCGTCGTAGGAGAGCAGTCCCGCAGCCAGGATGCCGAGTCCGCCGGCGTTGGCGGTCGCGGCGGTGAGCCTGGCGTCGGACACATTGCCCATCCCGGTCTGGACGATCGGGTACTTCACGCCGAAGAGCTCGGTGGCACGGGTGCTCAGCGCCGGGTGAACCTGCTCATTCAGTCCGAGATCACTCATTCGGCACCTCCTTGTTGCGAAGCCCCCGCGGGTCGATGACGTCGCGGATCAGGGCCAGCTCCTCATCGGTGGGCAGCCTGGTCTCGGGAACGTCGCCGTCGACCTCGAGCTCGAAGCCGGTCGCCTCGCGCACGTCGTCGATGCTCACGCCCGGGTGCACGGAGACCAGCCGCATGGCTCCGGAGTCCGGGGCGAAGTCGAGCACTGCCAGGTTGGTGACCACCTTGCGGAGGTCGTGGTGGCGGCTCGCCCCGGTGCCGGCCTTGGCCGCCGAGTCGGTGCCGGCTCCCGCGACCATGTCGACCTTGGGGACGAACGTCCGGGGGCTGTGACTGGCCGCCCAGTAGCTGGTCGGGTGGTAGACCGTGTTGCCCGGGGCACCTCGGACACCGACGAGCTGCACCGAAGGCTTCTCGTGGTCTCCCAGTGCGGAGATGTTGACGTTGCCGAAGCGGTCGATCTGGACCGGGATCATGATGATGTGCCTCTTGCCGCTCCAGACCACGTCGAAGACGTTCCGGAAGGGCGACCATGCCTCGACAACGCCGTCGGCCGGGCTGCCCACGGGCCAGGTGCCCTTGACGAAGCTCGACTCGCCGTCGGTGAGCATCAGGTCGGGCGAGAAGGTGTGCCGGGCCAGCCGCAGCCCGATGCTGGGGATCGTGCCGAACGCGCTGGCGAGGATCTCACCGTTGTCGCGGAACACCTCGGCGCACGCGACCGCGCAGACCTCAGCCCGGGTGGCGGAATTCGATGACTGGCTCATGCCGACTTCTCCTCTGTCTCACGGGCCGCAACGGCCTGCTGGTAGGAGGCCTCGTCGCCGGACAGGTAGGTGTCGACGAAGTTGGTCCAGGCCTCGGGGCTCTTGGCGGCCGCCGCGTACTCACGTTGGAACGACTCGTCGGTCCCGTAGTCGGGAACGCACGAGGTGAAGTGTGCCCCGTTCGGCGCCTCCACGACCCCGTCGACGTAGAGCCGCCGGATCGCGACGGTGACGGGGTGGTGCTCGGCGGTCAGCTGCTCGGTCGGCACGATCTTCTCGCACGAGACGAACGTCTGCTCGGCGGCCATCGCGAACAGCTCGTCGAAGTAGGGGTCAGGTCCGAGGAACTGGGCGTTGCCCGCGGCATCGGCACGGTTCATGTGGATCAGGGCCGCATCCAGAGGGATCGCCGGCATCGCGACCAGTTCGTCGCCACTGCCGTAGGGGTCCGCGATCGTCCGCAGGGACGGGTTGGTGTCCATCACCAAGGTGCCCAGACCCCCTCGGGTGGGCAGGAAGGGCAGCCGGGTGGCGGCGGCCTGAAGGCCCCACTGGAGCATGCCCTCGTCGTACTCCGCGACCTCGATCGAGCCACTCTGTCGCGCGGCCCGGAAGTGTGGGTCGAGCGGGATCGAGTCCAGGGTGACGAATCCGAAGACGACCTTGCGGACCTTGCCGGCTGCACACAGCAGGCCGACCTCGGGACCGCCGTACGCCACCACCGTGAGGTCCTTCAGGTCCGAGCGCAGGATCTCTCGCACCAGTGACATCGGCTTGCGGCGCGAGGCCCAGCCGCCGATCCCGATCGTCATGCCCGACCTCAGTCGGCCGACGACCTCGGCCTCTGTCATCCGTTTGTCCGCCATCATCTCTCCTATGTAGCAAGCGCTTGATTCCGAGATACAGTAGCGTGGTTCCCGCATTCGTCAAACCCCCATCCCAGGAGTCCCCGTGGATCACGACCCCGCCGGTGTCCCCGGCATCGACCTCGACCGGGTGACCGAGTGGCTGGCGCCGCGTCTCGACCTGGTGACCCCCTTGTCCGTGCAACGCCTCGCCGGCGGCCGGTCGAATCTCACCTACCTGGTGACCGACGCCGCCGGGCGTCGAATCGTGCTGCGTCGACCCCCACTCGGGAACCTGCCCCGAACCGCCCACGACGTGCTCCGCGAGGGGCGCCTGTTGCGGGCCGTCGGTGACGGCGTGCCCGTGCCACGGGTACTCGCGGAGTGTGCGGACCCGGACGTGACCGGTGCACCGTTCATCGTCGTGGAGTTCCTCGACGGCACGGTGCTCCGCGACCCTGAGTCGGCCGAGTCGTTCCCCGAGGCGAGTCGGGCTGCGGTCGGTCCCGCACTGATCGATGCGATGGTCTCGCTCCACGCAGTCGACCCGGCGCGCCTGGGCCTTGGCGACCTGGCCACGCGCCGAGACTACGCCAGCCGCCAGCTGCGCCGCTGGGACGAGAACTGGAGGCGCACCCGGACGCGTGAGCTGCCCGACCTCGAACGCACCCACACCTGGCTGGTCGCGCATGCCCCCGAGCAGCGCGGATCGAGCATCGTGCACGGCGACTTCCGGGTGGACAACTGCATCCTCGGGGACGACGGACGGGTGATCGGCATCCTCGACTGGGAGCTGACCACGATCGGAGACCCCCTGGCCGATCTCGGCCAGCTCCTCGTCTACTGGGCCGAGCCGGACGACGACTTCACCGCTCTGCACAGTCCCCCGACCGTCGTTGCGGGGTATGCGACCCGCGACCAGCTGAAGGAGCGCTACCTGGCCGCCACGGGCGCCAGCGCCTCGGACGTCGACTTCTTCGTCACCTTCAACTGGTGGAAGACCGCTTGCATCGTCGAGGACGTCCACTCCCGAATGCTGCGCGGAGCGATGGGCGCCACGGACCGTACTCCGGAGTCCTTCGGGGACCAGGCACGCTCCCTGGCCGCGAGGGCACTGCGGGAGACCACGCGAACCGCCTGAGCCTCAGGAGCTTCGTGCCCCACCCCCGTCCCGACCATCGGGACTCCAGCGAGGACGAAGGCCCTGAGGAACGAGGGTCGTCCTGGAAGTTCGACGAGAGGGAGATGCGATGGAGCGCTTCGAAGGCAAACGAGTGCTGCTGACCGGCGCCGGGTCCGGCATCGGCCGGGCGACCGCCGTCCGACTGGTCCGGGAGGGCGCGTCGGTCGTCGGGCTGGGTCGTAACGAGGAGGCGCTCGCGGGGACCGCGACGCTGGTGCCGGACACCGGCCGGTTCCGGTGGCTGCCCGCCGACCTCTGCGAGGAGACGGCCGTGGTCGATGCCGTCGCCGGGGCTGCGGAGCTCCTGGGAGGCCTCGACGTGGTCGTCAACGTTGCCGGCATCACCGAACCGATGCCGGCTGACCAGCTCGACCTCGGCCATCTCCGTCATGTCTTCGCGACCAACACCTTCGGACCGATGCTGGTGTGTCGGGAGGCCCTGCCGCACCTGGCCGACGGCACGGGCGTGATCGTCAACGTCAGCTCGACAGCCGCCACCCAGGCAGCTCCCGGCATGACGGCATACTCCGCGTCGAAGGCCGCTCTGCTGGCCTATTCCGGGAGCCTGGCCATCGAGCTGGCCCCACGCCGGATCCGGGTGGTCACGATCTCGCCCGGAGGCGTCAACACGGCGATGTTGCAGGGCGAGATCAAGGCCCTCGACACGAACTGGTACCCACGTCTGGCACCCCCCTGGGGGCAAGTGGGAGAGCCCGAGGAGATCGCAGCTACGATTGCCTACGCGGCCTCGGCTGACGCCAGCTATCTCAACGGCACCGAGATCCGGCTCGACGGCGGAGCCCGCAGCACCTGGTGACTCCCCCCGCGGAGAGCTGCCGGTGGCTGCTCCCCGGTCGATGACTCCGGTCGATGGCCGGTCGATGGCCGCGGGCGTGGGGCCGGGCGCGGGGCCGGCACCCGCAGGAGTCGCGTCTCCGTCGCCCCGCACCATTCGTGCAGCCGTGCACGACCCGTGCCGACCGCGTCGCGGAGGTCGGCACGGGCCGAACGATCGAGGTTTGTCGTGGACAGCGCCGCGGACGGGGCGCACAGCGGTCCCGGGACCGCGAGGCTGCCTCAGCCGACCGGATCCGGGGAACGCAAGGTGGTGTCGCCGTCGAAGCGGCGCTGGCGCGGGCTCCGCCCGGGGATCGCGGAGAGCAGCTCCTGGGTGTACTCGTGGCGGGGATCCTCGAACAGCTGGACTGCCGAGCCACGTTCCATGATCTGGCCGCGACGCATCACCGCGACCTCGTCCGCGATCAGTCGGACCAGCCGCAGGTCGTGGGAGATGAACAGGTAGGAGATGCCACGCTCGGCCTGGAGATCGTTGAGCAGGTTGATCACCTGTGCCTGGGTCGAGACGTCGAGGGCTGCGACGGGCTCGTCGCACACGATGAATGCCGGGTCGGTGATCAGCGCACGAGCAATGGCGACCCGTTGCAGCTGCCCACCGGACATCTCGTACGGGAATCGCTCCATGTGGGCGATGTCCAAGCCCACCCGACGGACCATCTCCTTGGCCTTGGCATGGCGGACGGAACGGGAGTCGTTGGTGTGCACGAGAAGCGGCTCGGCGACCGAGTCCTTGATCAGCATCCGTGGGTCCAACGAGGTGTACGGGTCCTGGAAGATCATGGTGGCCCGCGAGCGCATTCGCCGCAGCGCGGAACCGGACAGCTTCCCGATGTCGGTGCCCAGCAGGTTGATCTCCCCGGCATCGGGTTCGATCAACCTGAGCACCAGTCGCCCGACGGTGGACTTGCCGGCGCCGCTCTCCCCCACGAGCCCGAGCGTCTTGCCGGGGGCGATGTCGAGATCGACGTTGTCGACGGCCCGCAACTGGTGCGGGTGCCGTCGCAGGATCGTGGCACGGCGGCCGTAGATCTTGGTCAGTCCGCGGACCGAGAGGGTCGGTGCGGGCGGCGGTGTGGTGGTCATGTGGTCACTCCCGGGAGCTCGAGCTCGTCGATCCGTGCGCAACGACTGGACTGGACGGGTGACACCTGGTGCAGCTCGATGGGCTTCGTGCACACCGAATCCACCGCATGGACGCAACGCTCCTGGAATCGGCACGTTGCTGGGAAGAGGTGCGGGGCCGGCACCATGCCCGGGATGAAGCCGAGTGGCTCACCACGGCGAGTCGGCTCCAGCATCGACTGGAGCAGCGCACTGGTGTAGGGATTGCGTGGTTGGTGGAACAGGCTGTCGACGTCGGCCTCCTCCACGACCTGACCGGCGTACATGACCGAGACCCGATCACACATCTCGGCAACCACACCCAGGTCGTGGGTGATCAGCAGTACGCCGAGTCCCAGCTCGGCCTGGAGCCGCCGGATCAGCTCGAGCACCTGCCGCTGCACCGTGACGTCGAGCGCCGTGGTCGGTTCGTCGGCGATCAGCAGCATCGGGTCACATGCCAACGCCATGGCCAGCATCACCCGCTGGCACATGCCCCCGCTGAACTCGTGGGGGTACTGCGTGACGCGGTGGGCCGCCTGTGGGATCTCGACGAGCTCGAAGAGCTCGATCGTGTGCTGCTTGGCCCGTTTGCGGGACCAACCGCGATGCCGCCGCAGCGACTCCGCCACCTGGTCCCCGACCGTGAACGCGGGGTTGAGACAGCGCCTGGGCTCCTGGAAGATCATCGCGGCCTTCACGCCTCGGACGTCGCTGAGCTGGCGTTCGTCCATCGTGGAGATGGTCTCGCCCATCACCTCGACCTTGCCCCGCTTCACCCGGGCGTTCTTCGGCAGGAGTCCCATCACCGAGAGTGAGGTGACGGTCTTGCCCGAACCGGACTCACCGACCAGCCCCACGATCTCGTTGCGGCAGACACTGAGGTCCACACCATCGACAATGGTCACCCAGCCGTGCTCGGTGCTCACCTCGACGGTCAGGTCAGTGGCCCTCATGACCACTTCGCCTTCCGGACTGCTCAGGGCGTCGTCGGCATCGCGGTCATCGCCGTGCGGTTCGTTGCGCGGGGCGGACCCGTTGCGCGTGTCCATGGAGGTCATCCTCATCTCCCGTCCGTGGTCTGCCGGCCGAGCGCGTCTCGCAGGCCGTCACCCAGCAGCGAGAGGGCCAAGATGGTGATTGCAACCATCACGGTCGGCGGATAGATCAGATAGCTGCTGGTGGTCAGGTTCGAGGAGGCCTCGTTGAGCATCAGGCCCCAGGTCGCCTGCGGTGCGCGGGCGCCGAGTCCCAGGAACGACAGGCTCGCCTCGGCGACGATCACGACCGAGGCCGAGAACGACGCCTGCACCAGCAGGGGTGGTGCGACGGCCGGGAGGATGTGGCGCCACAGGATCCGCCAGCTCGTGCAACCACTGGCCCGGGCGCTCTCGATGTAGAGCTCACTCCGCGCGGACTGGGTCGAGGCTCGGACCACGCGGTAGAAGCTCGGCGCGATGAGAACCGCGATCGCCAGCATCGCGTTGCGCAGGCCCGGGCCCAGGATCGCAACGATGACCACTGCGAGGATCAGCGGCGGCAGGGTCATCAGTGCGTCGATGACCCGGCTGAGCACCGCATCGACCCACCCCGCGAAGTAGCCTGCGGCCACCCCGAGCGGGACACCAATGGCAAGGGCCAGGCCGACGGCTTGCAAGGAGGCGAGCAGGTCCACCCGGGTGGCCACGATCAGCCGGCTCAACACGTCGCGGCCCAACTCGTCGGTGCCCAGCCAGTGATCGCCGGAAGGACCCATCAGGCGCAACGACAACGACACCTTGTTGGGATCTTGCGGTGCGAGCAGATCACCGAAGATGGCGACCAGCACCAGCAGGGCGAGCACCACCATCGAGGTCACCGCGACCTTGTTGCGCAGCAGCCGCTTCAGCACGCGGCTGCGCTGCCAGGGACGGACCCTGCTCCCGCGGTCGGGAGGAGTCGCGTGGTCACGCGGCGTGAGGGCCTCGTCGTCCGGGGACAGCGCGCCGATCGGTTCGGGAATCGTCATCGGATCCTCAATCTCGGGTTGAAGTAGCCGTAGGAGGCATCGATGACCAGGTTCACCACGGTGACCAACACGGCCACGAGCAGCACCAGCCCCTGCAGCGTGATCAGGTCACCGTTGAGGACCGACTCCACGCTGACCGATCCCAGTCCGGGGATCGCGAAGATCCGCTCCACCACCACGGCGCCGCCGAACATCGAGGTGAACACGAGCCCCAGGACGGTCACGACGGGCACGGCCGCGTTCTTCGCCGCATGCTTGCCCACCACCATCCGACGTCGCAGGCCCTTGGCCCGGGCCGTGCGGATGTAGTCCTCCTCGAGCGCGTCGATCAGGGCACCTCGCACCTGTCTGGTCAGCAGTGCGGCAGGAATGATCGCCAAGGACAGCGCCGGCAGCGTGCTGAATTGCAGCCATGGTCCGATTCCGGCCGACATGTTCGCGTATCCGGTGGCCGGGAACATCGGCGACATGATCGCCAGGAACAGGACCAACAGGACCGCTGCCACGAACGGCGGGACCGCGAGCAGCAGGTTCGCGAAGGAGTTGGTCAACCAGTCAAGGACACCGCCCTTGTTCAACGCTGCGATCGTGCCGAGACCGACCCCGAGGACCAGCGCGAAGATCATCGCGAGCAGCACCAGCGATGCCGTGATCGGCAGCCGGAACATCAGGTCGGAGATCACCGACTGGTGGGTCACCGGGGAGATGCCCAGGTCGCCCTGCAGGGCATTTCCTCCCCACTCCAGGTAGCGAGTCAGGAACGGCCGGTCGAGGCCGAGCTGGTGGTGCAGCTCAGCGAGACGCTCGGGCGTCGGATTGTCCCCGGCCAGTGCGGCCGCCGGGTCGGTCGGCGAGAGCTCCATCAGCGCGAACACGAAGAAGGTCACCAGGATGATGGTGGGCACGGCGAGCAGGAGACGCTTGCCGATGAACTGAATCATGAGAACTCGCCATCGATGTCGGCCGTACTACTCGTGACGGCACTGTGCGGACAGGATGTCTGCGGCCAACCCCCGTGCCGCAGATCGAACATAGTTCGCCGGATGTGGCCCACTTCACGCGATCTCACTGACCGGGAGCCGTGCGCGGGGCGGCCGGACCACAGGTCTCGGCGAGGATCGCGCACGGTCAGATCCAGTCGGATCCGACGGACAGCAACGAGTCCATCGCTTCGGGAGACCAGCCCTGTTCGGGGACCAGGGTGGGGGCGGCCCGTCGGGCACGTTGGCCGGCGCGTTGGGGGTAGAGGTCGAGGGAAGCCTGCTTGGCCGCGTGCGCCACCAGCGGTGCGACCCGCTCCAGATGGACCCCGCTGTCGCCGCACAGCGAGATGCTGCCGACAGGGCCTTCCGGAGAACGGATCGCCGCGGCGACACAGGCGACATCCGGGAAGCACTCGCCCCTCTCGAACGCCAGTCCGCTCCGTGAACGAATGCGAGCCAACTCCTGGTGCAACGTCGAGATCCGACAGATCGTGCGGTTGGTCAGCCGTCCCATCGTGCCCTCCAGCTGGAGGTCGACCTGCTCAGGCGCGACCCAGGCCAGCATCGCCTTGCCCAGCGCCGTGGAGTGCGCCGGAGCCCGGCCGCCGACCCGGGAGGGGACCTGCGTGGCGAACCTGCCGCCGACCTTGTCGAGGTACAGGATCTCGGCATCGGCCAGCACCGCGAGGTGGACCACCATCCCCGTCCGCAATGCCAGGTCGTGCAATGCCTCCGCGGTCGCCTCGCGCAGCCGACCGTGCCCGCTGTCCCCGCCACCGAAGGCCAGGGAACGTCCGCCGAGGCAGTAGCCATGAGGCGTCTGCGCCAGCCAGCCGAGACGGACCAGGTCGACCAGGATCCGGTGCGTGGTGGAGCGCGGCAGCTGGGTCTCGGCGCACACGTCCTCGAGAGTGCGCCGTTCTGCCCGCATCGCGAAGCACTCCATGATCAGCGTCATCCGGTCAAGCATCGATTGGGGCGCAGCGGGCGCCTCTTCGGGAACGACGGTGAGTGTGGTCATCGTGATCCTCCTGCGTGAGTCGGCTGACCAGCTTGTCCGGTCATGGCCGTTCGAGTTGATGCGTTCCTGCCCGCGATGCGACCGAAGGCGAGCGCGTCGCCGATGTGGAAGCCGCCGTCCTTCCCCCAGCTGTAGGTCGAGCTCACGCTTCCTGCTGCGAAGAGTCCCGGGATCGGCTCACCGAAGGGGTCCAGGACCCGACAGTTCTCGTCGCGTCGCGGACCTCCGTTGGTCCAGCCGAGCATCGGCCCTGAGGTGAAGGCGTAGTACGGGCCCTCGCCGAGCGCCTCCAAGGTGTCGGCACGGCGTCCGAACTGCTCGTCCTCGCCGTTGGCACAGGCCGCGTTCCAGCGGGCGACCGTCCGGACCAACACGTCAGGATTCACCTCGATCTTCTCCGCAAGCTCCTCGAGCGTCTCCCCCCTGTGGATCCAGCCGTTGTCGATCTCGACACTGTTGTCGGCACTCCAGGCGTAGCCGTCGACCAGCAGGCTCCAGCCCACCGGAAGCATGTCGGGGTTCGGCGAGATCGGACCGGACAGCCGGGTCGCCTCGTCGAAGACGACATGCACTCGGCGTTGCGGGACATGCTCGTACTGGCCGTTGACCCAAGCCGTGCCGTGACCCGTGCGGGGCAGCTCGTCGACGCAGCGCTTGCCGTCGGTGTCGACGTGGATGAAACCCTGACGGAAGGAGAAGCGCGCATACATGCCGCTCTCGTGACCGGGCACACGAAGGCCTTCGATCGCCATCATGTTGTCCATGTGCCACAGATCGGCACCGGCCTTCATCGCCATCTTGTGGCCGTCGCCGGTGTTGCCCGGCGATCCCCACTGGACCGAGTGCGGCAGGCGGAGGAAGTCGCGAACCATGTGGGGGTTCGCCTCGAAACCACCCGTCGCGAGAACGACGCCGCGCCGCGCTGCGATCCGCAGCGGGGATCCGTCCTTCGCGGTCGCCTCGACCCCGATGACCTCGCTCGTGTGCGGATCCTGGACGAGGGTCTTCGCGGGAGTCGCCATCCGGACGTCGATGCCGCGCTCCTCGAGACCGCGTGCCAGCGCCTTGAAGAGCCGTGAGTTGCCGAGCTTGCCGTCCACCGCGATCTGGCCGCCGTAGACATCGCTGCCCTCGAGCTCGGGGAACTCGACCGGCATCCCGGCGCCGTCCTCGAACGCCCCCCGGACCTGGTCGGTGGTGACGCCCAGCTTCTTCTCGACCCATTCGGTGTTGTGACTCGTCTCCTCGGCCCAGGCCTTCACCACGGGCTCGGAGACCGGATAGTCACCACACAGGCTGCGCAGGTAGACCGCGGCCCGCTCGGGGTCGACGTTGTGCCACCAGGCGCCACCGGAGACCCGGGTGTTGCCACCCTCCCGGCCAGGGGGCATCTTCTCCAGGACGATCACGGAGCACCCGGCCTCGTGGGCTTCGATGGCGGCAGCGCTTCCTGCCGCGCCCATCCCGAGAACAACTACGTCCACCTCGACGTCCCATGCCAGGTCGCCGTCTGTCGTGCTCGTCACGCTGGTGCTCACATTGCTCTCCATTTCAGGTGGCCTCACCGGTTGGTTCGACCGTTGCGGGATGTCGGCGGGGTCGTCGCCCACCAGTTCGCGCCTCTCAGGACGATTGGCCGCCGTCGATGACGAAGTCCTGACCGGTGCAGTAGCTGCTCGCGTCGCTGGCCAGGAAGGCGATCAGCGCCGAGACCTCCTCCGGCCGGCCTGCTCGGGCGATCGGCTGGCTGGCGACGGAGCCACGCCCGGCGCGGGTCTCCTCGCTGATCATCTGGGTGTCGATCGCTCCAGGACACACACAATTGACACGGATGCCGTGGGCGCCCAGCTCCTTGGCCGCAGAGCGCGACGCTCCGCGCAGCGCCCACTTCGAGGCGCTGTAGGAGATCGCCCCGGGATAACCGCCGAGCCCGGCGACGGAGGAGACGTTGATGATCGATCCGCCGCGCTCACGCATCAACGGGACGACCCGTTGCATCCCGAGGACCGGCCCGATCACGTTGACGGCCATCGCTGCCTCGATCTGACCACGTTCGAGGTCCTCGAGACCACCCAGACGGTAGAGCCCGGCATTGTTGACCAGCACGTCGACGCGCCCGAACCTGTCCCCGACCCTGGCCAAGGCATCGTCCCAAGCAGCCTCGTGGCTGACGTCGAGTGCGACCGCCAGACTCGGGCCCGGAAGGTCGGACGCGACCTTCTCCACGGCCTCGAGACCGAGGTCCGCCAGCACCACCGTGGCGCCCAGCCGCGAGCAAAGTCGAGCGTGCTCGGCACCCTGGCCGCCGGCGGCGCCGGTGATCAGCACAACCTTGTCGTCCAGCTCCACCAACGGTTCAATCACGAGCCACTCCTCAGGTTCGGCGAGTCCGAAATGACTCACGTAGCAAGCGCTTGGTTCCGGCACCGTACCAGCAGATCCGCCGACCCGGAAGCACTACTGACGAGAAACCTTCGTCAGTTCTGGGGAGTGCCGCCGTCACGATCCAGGACCGCCAACTCGGCCGACGTGAGTCGCAGTTCCAACGCCGCGATCGAGTCGAGGATCGACTCCGGCCGACTGGCTCCGGGGATCGGCACCAGGTGCGGCGCACGATGGAGTTGCCAGGCCAGGCAGACCTGCTGCGGACTCACCTCGCGCTGCTCGGCGACCTTGGCGAAGCCCACGAACGCGGCACCCAGGTTCTTGGCCGCGCGCATGCCACCGAATGGGCTGTAGGCCAGGTAGGCCAGGCCCAGCTCAGCGCACAGGTCGATCTCCCGGTCACCCCGATGGGCGGGGGAATGCTCGTTCTGAACCGACACGAGGGCCGCTCCGAGGGCGGCGTGGGCGGCCCGGATCTGGGCCTCATCGGCGTTCGAGATTCCGACCCGAGCGACCAGCCCCTCGTCGTGCAGCTGCCGCATCGCACCCATGGTCTCCTCGTAGGGAACCTTCGGGTCAGGCCGGTGATGCTGGTAGAGCGGCAGAACGTCGAGCCCGAGCCGTCGCAGGGAGCCCTCACAGGCCTTCCGCAGATGCGCCGGAGAACCGTCCACCCACCAGGTCCCGTTGGGGTTCTGGACGTGACCTCCCTTGGTGGCGAGCAGCACCGCCGAAGCATCACCGCTCCAGGTCGCCAGGGCACGGGCCACGAACTCCTCGTTGACGTGCTGCCTGCCGCCCGGCCCGTAGGCGTCCGCGGTGTCGACCAGGGTCACCCCGGCATCGAGGGCAGCATGGATGGTACGGAGGCTGCGCACCTCGTCGTACCCCTCGACCTGCGTGAGGGTCATGGCGCCCAGACCGATGCCGGACACGGCCCGGTCGCCGATCATCCGGACCGCCAGGCCGGTCACCGGTTCACCTGTCCGGTCGGCAGCGCACTGCCCTGCCCGCCGCGGGCACGACGGATGGGCGCACGTTCTACGGAAACGATGACTGGTTCAGGCATCGGATGTCCTCCATCGGGTTGGCTGCGTGCAGAATCGGACCACCTGGTCAACTGGCCACGGACCTGCTGGCCAGTCCCCGACCCGGTGGTTCCGCGTTTCCTCAGATCAGGTTGTCCTCGACCGTGAAACCGAACTCCTGGCGGCCGTACATGGCCAGCGCCCGCTCCACGTCGTTGGCGACGTGCACGCTGCCCGCGTGCGCGTCGCGCCACGAGCGTTCGATCGGATTGCCCCGCTTGAGCGAGTTGCCCCCCGCGGTCTTGAACAGGATGTCGATCGCATCAAGTGCACGTTCCGTGCCACGGACCTGATCACGGCGGGTTCGCAGTCGCAGCTCCATCGGGATCTCCTCACCGCGGCTGGCGTAGCCGTAGAGCTCACTGATGTTGCGGTCCATCTGGAGGATGGCTGCGTCGACCTCGGAGGCAGCACGCGCCACCGCGACGTGGGCGTACTGGTCCTCGGAGAATCGCCCGCCTCCCATGCTGAGCCGGATGCGATTGCGCATCGCCGAGATGTACGCCGCATAGCAGCCGGACACTGCACCGATCACCGGAGCCGTGATGGTCGAAGTGAAGATCGACGCGAACGGCATCCGGTAGAGCGGGCCGGTGTTGACCTTCTGGCCCGGACCCCGCAGCTGGGCCTGCTCATAGTTGCGCATCGTCCGGTGCTCGGGGACGAACGCCTTCTCGATCACGATGTCGTTGCTCGCCGTGCCGCGCAGCCCGATGACGTCCCAGACGTCCTCGATCCGGTAGTCGGAGCGCGGTACCAGGAGCGTGATGAAGTCGACCGGCTTTCCCTCGGCACCCACCACCAGGCCACCCAGAAGAGCCCAGGACGCGTGGCCGCAGCCCGACGAGAAGCTCCAGCGTCCGCTGAGCTCGTAGCCCCCGTCGACCAGCTTCATCCGGCCGACGGGTGCGTAGGAGGAGGAGACCAGGACATCGGGATCAGTCCCCCAGACCTCCGCCTGCGCACGTTCATCGAACAGGCCGAGCTGCCAGGGGTGCACGCCCAGCACCGAAGTGACCCATCCGGTGGAACCACAGACACCCGAGATCGCTCGAACCACCTCGTAGAAGTCGACCGGGTCCGACTCCAGGCCACCGAAGCGCTTGGGTTGGAGCATCCGGAACACGCCGGCTGTCTTGAGCTCTGCGATGGTCGCGTCGGAAACGACCCCGTCGGTGTCCGTCGCCCTCGCTCGCTCGGCGATGCCCGGCAGCAGCGGTCGCACCGCTTCAAGGATCTCGTTCGTCATGGTCTCCACTTCCTTGCCTATCACCGACATCCGATCTTCCGGCCCCTCCCGAATTATGACTGGAGGGATCCCGGACAGTGGGACCCAGGTCACACCGGTGCAACTGCCTACCTATTTTGAGGATGCACCCAGGTGCCAATCAACGAACTGCGAAGGGATCCGAGCATGACCATCTCCGAGGACGAAATCCGTTCCATCGAGGCCGAGGCCGCCCCAACCCGGTTCGCGCGGGGTTGGCACTGCCTGGGACTGGCCCGGAACTTCAGGGACGGTGAGCCGCACTCGATCCAAGCGTTCGGCCAGAAGCTGGTCGTGTTCATGGGCGAGGACGAGAAGGTCAACGTTCTCGACGCCTACTGCCGCCACATGGGCGGTGACCTGTCCCAGGGCACGGTGAAGGGCAACGAGGTCGCCTGCCCCTTCCACGACTGGCGCTGGGGTGGCGACGGTCGCTGCAAGGCCATTCCGTACGCCCGCCGGGTGCCGTTGCGTGCCCGCACCGCGACCTGGCCGACGATGGAGCAGGACGGCATGCTCTTCGTCTGGAACGACCCGGAGGGCAACCCGCCGATCGAAGAGCAGGCTCCACCCCGCATCGAGGGTGCCCTGGAGGACGGGTGGACCGACTGGGTCTGGTACGAGACCCTGGTCCAGACGAACGCCCGGGAAGTGATCGACAACAACGTCGACATGGCCCACTTCTTCTACGTCCACAAGAGCTTCCCGACGTACTTCAAGAACATCTTCGAAGGGCACGTCGCGGCCCAGCACATGAACGGACTGGCTCGCGAGGACGTGTCCATCTCGGCTGACGACCGGCCCCAGATGCGCGGAAACACCTCGGTGGCTGCCTACTACGGCCCTTCCTTCATGATCGACGACTTGACCTATCACTTCGACGACATGGACATGAAGACGACCCTGATCAACTGTCACTACCCGATCGACGAGAACTCGTTCATGCTGCAGTACGGCATCATCGTCAGGATTCCGGAGGGACTCGACAACGAGGCCGCCCTGGCGATCGCCCGTGAGCAGGGCGGTTTTGTCAAGGCCGGCTTCGAGCAGGACGTGGAGATCTGGAAGAACAAGACCCGGATCGACAACCCACTGCTGTGCGAGGAGGACGGCCCCGTCTACCAGCTGCGCCGGTGGTACCAGCAGTTCTACGTCGACGTCGCCGACATCGAGCCGGAGATGACAGAGCGGTTCGAGTTCGAGCTCGACACGACGAAGCCGGTCGAGGTGTGGAAGAAGGAAGTCGCGGAGAATCTCGCCGCACGCGGTTCCGCGCCAGCCAACGAGCTCGTCTGATGGCGGCGCCCACGACCCGGCCCGACGTCCGCCTCGACGACCTGCCGATGACCCCGGTGGAGTGCCAGACCTGTCGCGCTGTGGTCGACGTCCGCAAGGCCAGCTGGCACCAGACCAGCATCCAGTGGAACGAGCGCGCGGTGCGGATGTGCCCCGAGCGCAGCGCGATTCCTGAGCGGGTGTCGTCCTCCGGGCTGCCCACCTGCCCCGCCCTGCGCGACTCGATCGCACGGGCAGCCGTCTCCGGTGACCTGAGCGTCGTCGACGCCGGCATCTGAGCCATGGCCTGATCGCCGAAGACACCCATCTGGTCCGCTCCGGGGATCCGCATGGAAAGGCGGGCTGAAGACTTCATCGGAAGTCTTCAGCCCGCCTGTCTCGTGCACTGTCGCGTTCAGGCACGCGAGGTCAGGCTCAGTGAGCTGCGGCCGCCCGGCCCGCCCGACGACCGAAGAAGGTCCCGTCGCCCAACGATGTGCCGCTGATGTAGCCGTCGCCGTGCATGCCGGCACTCGCGCGGCCAGCTGCATAGAGGCCCGGGATCACATCGCCGGCGAGGTCGACGACCTCGCCGTCCACGGTGGTGTGCAGTCCACCGAGGGTGAAGCCGCTGATTCCGTGACCGCTGCCGCCACCCTCGCCGACGACCGCCGGAAAGGCCGTGGACGGGTCCATCGCGGCGAACGGCCCCTCGAGCGGACGCAGCCAGGTGCTGCTCTTGTGGAAGTAGGGATCCTCACCGTTGGCGGCGTGCTCGTTATAGGTCGCAATCGTGGTCTCGAGCGCACCGGCCGGCATGCCGAGCTCCTGCTCCAGCTCGGCCACGCTCTCGCAGACATGGGACGGTCGCACGCCCCAACGATCTGCCTCTGGCATCTCCTCGAATCCCTGCTGGTCGATGATCACCCAGCAGCGACCCTCCTGGTGCCGCACAGCAGCAACGCTGGCCAGGCCCGGATAGACGTCCTCGTTGATGAACCGCTGCCCGAGGGTGTTGACCAGCATGCCGCGACAGATCATCCCGGGAACGACGGACAAGGCGATCTGGGTGTTCGACATCCGACGCACAGCGGCCCCGATCGCCAGGCCCATCGTGATGCCGCTGCCGTCGTCGAGGCCGTCGCTCACCTTGCCGTGACCGGAGAGCACCGGAGCGTGAGCAAGGAGCATCTCCTCGTTGTCCACGAAACCGCCAGTGGTCAGCACCACTGCCTTGCGCGCTCGGTAGCTGACCTGCTTGCCGAACTTGCGCGCGATCACGCCGATCACCGCCCCGGTCTCGTCCAGCACCAGTCGGCTGGCCAGGGTGTCGGTGTGCGTCTGCACGCCGGCATCACCAGCCGCCGCGACGAGGCGCTCCATGATCAGCCAGCCACCGAAGGACTCGGCGTCCGGGCGGTGACCACGCGGGACCGCACGCGCGACCTCGTTGTAGGGCCAGGCGTTCTCGCCCAGCCACATCAACCCGTCGCGAGTCGGCGGCATCCAGCTCGGGGACTCGTACATCCCCGGGTTGAAGGTGATCCCGTGCTTCGTGAACCAGTCGAAGTGCTCCGCGCTGCCCTCGCAGTAGAGCCTGATCTTCGCGTCATCGGCGTTCGGCCCCAGCGCGGCACTCAGGTACGCGTACATGTTCTCCGCGCTGTCCTCGAACCCGCAGGCCTGCTGGACCGGGGTGCCGCCTCCGAGGTAGAGCTCTCCGCCGGACATCGCCGACGAACCTCCGGGGCCGCTCGCACGCTCCAGGACGATCACCTCCGACCCCGCAGCAGCGGCTTCGAGGGCCGCAGCGGCGCCGGCACAACCGAAGCCGACGACCAGAACATCGACCTCGTGGTCGAAACTGCCGACCTCGTCGACGTGTGCAGGAGCAGATCCGCGGCGTTTGTCCATGCTCGGCACGCTAGTCAGCGACACTCCCGGGGAGCGATGGGATCCCGGTCATCGGGATGTCCGCGATCCTTCGACCGGGACAGCTGGCACGGGCACCTCGGCCTCCGTTTCAGTGAACGGGATCCTCTCGGTCCGCCCTCACGACCACGCCTACGTTGCCACAATGAAGCCTCCCGAGACGGGCAACCACGACACGAGCACAGGTGGCCCATGAGCATCGAGACCACTCCCCTGCCGCGTGACGGCTCCGGCACGGCGCCGACCCCCCAGGAGATGCGGGAGGCAATGAGCTCCTTCGCCAGTGGCGTCACGATCGTGTCGGGAGTCGACGACGGCGAGCCGGTGGGGTTTGCCTGTCAGTCCTTCGCCAGCGTCTCGTTGGAGCCACCGTTGGTCCTGTTCTGTGCAGACCACCGTGGTCGCGCCTGGCCGCGGATCCGTCGCTCGGGCTTGTTCAACGTGAGCGTGCTCGCCGAGGACCAGAGCGAGGTGTGCGCGCGATTCGGCTCCAGCCGTGGACGCAAGTTCGAGGGACTCGAGTGGCAGCCCTCCCCGTGGGGAACCCCGGTCCTGGGCGATGTGCTGCTGCGGGTGCACTGTGCCGTCGAGGACGTGCACGTCGCTGGTGACCACGACGTGGTGATCGGGCGGGTTCTCTCGGTCGAGGTTCCCGAGAACCGCGCCCGGCCGATGATCTTCTTCCGTGGCAAGTTCGGCGTCGAGAGCAAGGAGCCCGAGAAGCCGGCTCCGGATCTCTGGGGCTGGGGCGACCACTGGGGCTGATCCCGGCCGACCGGGGTCTCCCCCACCGCGCTGCCGGTGCCATGACGCCCCTGCGCACCGGGCAGATCGAGAGGCCGAATGCTTCTCCTCAGACCCGGGACACCACCGGGGCCACGACCTCGCGCCCCATCAGCGCGAGCACCAGCACCACCGCCACGATCGCCGAGATCGCTCCGAACAGGAAAGGCGCGTGCACATTGAGCGACTCCCCCAGTGTGCCGGCCAACCAGGGTGCCGCCGCCGGCCCGGCGTTCCGCATCAGGTTGTAGGCGGCTGATGTCGTCGTGTGGTCCGTCGACGACGAGGCCATCGCCGCCTCGGTCATCATCGTGTTGCTCACTCCCAGCGCGAGTCCGGAGCTGATCACACCTGCGACGAGCACGGCGTCCCGGTCAGCGAACACCGCCATCACCACGAGCACCACGGCGAACCCCGTGGTGCCTACGGTGAACGAGGCCAGGGTGCCGATGCGGCGTTGCACTCGCGGACCGACGAACGTCGAGGAAAACACCAGGGCAAGACCCCAGCCGCAGTAGACCAGACCGACGAACTCCGGGCCGCGGGCGAGCGGGAACGGCGTGAAGGTGAACATCATCAGGAAGCCGACGTTGTAGAGCAACGACGCCAGCCCCAGGACGAGGAGCCCGGGCTGGAGCAGGGCACGGAACGGCGCGAACACCCCCGTGGCAAGGGGCCCGCGCTCCGCCCTCGGGAGCAGGATCATCAGGCTGACCGCGGCCACGAGCATCATCGTGGCCGAACCGAGGAAGGCCGCACGCCAGGAGATCGCACCGAGGACGCCACCGGCCAGCGGACCGGCGGAGATGCCGATGCCCACCGCGGCCTCGAAGTAGCGGATCGCCCTTCCTGAGAGTGCTCCCGCCTCCTCGATGACCACGGCCAGGACCGTGGCCAGGAAGAGGGCGTTGCCCAGCCCCCATCCGGCACGAGCGCAGATGACCACGCCGATGTCGCCGGCCAGGCTCGAGACCACCCCGCAGACCACGTTGAGCAGCAGTGCGCCGACAAGGGTGCGGCGGACACCCAGTCTGCTCGAGACCGCACTGGTGAACGGCATGGCGGCCCCCAGGCAGACCATGTAGACCGAGACGAGCAGCAGGGTCTGGGCCGGGCTCGCGTCGAAGGCCACGCTCAACGGGCGCAGGATCGGCACCACCAGCCCCATGCCGATGGTTGCTGCGACGAGTGCGAAGAGGGACGCCCACACCGAGCGCGGGAGCGTCACCGCTCCTCAATACTTGGCAATGACCTCGTCGGCGAACCGACGCAGTGCCGCGATTCGGCCGGCGGTGGTCTGCCCCTCGTCGTAGATCCGCCAGGGCGTGACCCGGCAGATCGTCGCTCCGGCCGCCTCGATGTCGCGATAGCCGGCGACGTCGCGCACGTCGGTGGGTGAGACGTCGATCTCGAAGGGCACGTCGGAACGCCCGTACTCCGCCCGCAGCTCGTCCAGCCTGGTGATGGCCACCTTCAGCTGGTCGGCCGGGACGTTCACCGAGATCCAGCCGTCACCGAGTCGAGCGGCCCGCTTGAGGCCCGCATCGCTGTGCCCGCCGACGTACACGGGAACGGGCCGGTCGGGCGCAGGGCTGATCATCAACCGATCGAAGTCGTAGTGCTTGCCGTGGTACTCCACCCACTCGGGCCCGTTGCCGGCGCAGACGGCCTTGAGGATCTCGATGGCCTCGTCCGTGCGTGCGCCACGCGTGCGCATCTCGGTCCCGGTGAACGTGAACTCCTCAGGGATCCACGAGAGTCCGACACCGATGCCGATCCGGTTGTCCGACAGGACCGCCATCGTCGAGACCTGCTTCGCCGTCAGCAGCGGGTCCCGCAGCGGCAGCTTGAGGACGGTCGTGGAGAACCGCAGGCGCTCGGTGACCGCGGCCATCGCCGTCATGATGATGAACGGGTCCGGCATCGGCACCTCCGCCGCCCACATCCGCTTGCCGTCAGGGGTGTAGGGGTAGTCCGCGGAGACCTTCTCGGGATAGAACACCGAGTCGGGCAGACCGATGCCGTCGAAGCCGGCCTCCTCTGCGGCGGGGGCGAGCTCGAGGAGCTCGCGGGCTCCGATCATCGCTCCGGAGAGTGCCCACTTCATCAGAAGGCCTCCTCGCCACGGACCACGGCCTCGGCGCCGCCGTCGACGAACAGGATCTGCGCGGTGGTGTGGGTGTTCTCCGGACGCACCAGCCACACCAGCGCGTCGGCGATCACCTCCGGCCCCATCCAGCCGCCGAACTTCGAGGGCACCGCCTTGTTGATCATCTCCACGCCCTGCTCCGAAGCACGCAGGGCCTCGGTCATCGGGGTGACCACCACGCCGGGTCCGACGGCATTCAGGGCGATGCCGGCACCGGCCCACTCGTCCGTGATCGCCGTACGCCGCAGCCAGCGAGCCACTGCATTCTTCGAGCTGGCATACAGCAGACTCCCACGGCCGTCGGCGTGCACCTTCTCCGCGAGTGCCACGGCATGGTCCTCATCGAGGGCGAGGCAGGCTTCGACCACCTCTGGGTCAGTGGTCTGCGTCGAGGAGATCGACGCGGTGACCGACACCCTCGGAGCCGACGCCTTGGCGAGCGCCGGTCGCAGGCCGTCAAGGAACTCGACCACGCCGAAGAAGTTCACCTTGACGTCGAGAGGTGAAAGTGAGGAGGTTCCGGCGCATGCGACCACGGCATCGACAACGCCACCACTCACCTCCAGGACAGCGGCCACGGCCTGTTGCCGTCCGTCCCGGGTCGACAGGTCGGCGACGACATCCGCCTCATGCAGGTCGACGCCGATCACCTCATCGCCCTGTGCGGTGAGGATCGCAGCCGTGGCCGCACCGATCCCCGAGGCTGCTCCGGTGACGACGACCTTGCGGGACATAGGGGCCTCTTTCGTGTGCGGGGGCTGGATGACGACACGCTAGGGACGCCCTTGCGGGCGCGGCCCGGTGATCCCGATCACCGGGATCACTGCCGCGATCACCCCTCGCAGTCCCGGGCCGGGACCACGGCTGGATCCTGGCCGACCTGCTCAGCCAGTGACCAGCGGCTCGAAGAGGTCGAGGCCGGCAACCGCCTCGAGCTGTTCCAGGTAGCGGTCCAGCGACCGGTTCACCGGCCGGAAGGGCACCATCGTCACGCCCGCGGCGGAGGCTCGCTCGAACGCTGCCTCCACGCCGGCCGGGTCGGCGAGAGGGTCGAGCGCGCCGCCGACGCCCGAGACCACTTCGAAGCCCTCCGGGCGGTCGGGATGGTTGGCAAGCATGGTCCTCAGCACCTCGGGATCGGGAGCGCCGGGAACCCATCCGTCACCGAGCGTCACTGCTCGGCGCAGTGCACGCTTGCTGTGTCCGCCCACCCAGATCGGGACCCGTTGCTGCACGGCGCACGGATCGACGACCAGGCCGGAGAAGTCGAAGAACTCGCCGTGGTACTCTGGGTCGTTGCGCGACAGCGCCGCCCGCAGCGCCCGGATCGCATCGTCCGCCCGCGGGCCACGGTCCTCGAAGTGCGCCCCCAGGGTCCGGAACTCCTCTTCTGCGGTGCCCACTCCGACCCCGAGACGGACTCGGCCGCCGCTCATCATGTCCAGGGTTCCGTAGCGCTTCGCGATCGCGAGCGGATGGTGGTAGCCCAGCACCAGCACGTTCGTCATCAAGCCGATCCGGGTGGTGCGCGCCGCCAACCAGGACAACGTCGCGAGCGGATCCCAGTAGCGGGTGCCGCGTCCCTGCGGCAGCTGGGGTGATGGTATTCCCGGAGGCATGGCGATGTGTTCGCTGCACGTGAGGAAGTGGAAGCCGAGCCGGTCAGCGAGCTCGGCAACGCGAGTGACCTCGCCGACCCCCGCTGTGTCCTCCCACGCCGCCGTGACGCCGGGGACCCTGACCACCGCTGGCGTGCTGATGCCGAGCCGCATGTGCGCTCCCACTGTCGGATGCCTCGGCGTCCTTGCCGTCCCGTCGACGGTAGCCAGTCCCGACCGGCGTGACCCCGGGGATCCCGGAGGTCGGGACGTCCTGATCAGCGGGATTCCGGGATCGCCACGCGCGATCCGCCCGTACCTTCCAAGGCATCTGCCGACCCGACCAGGAGGACCAGATGGCGACCAGTCCGATGTGGGACGACTTCTGCGACCAGCTCCGGGAGGCCGGGCAGGGCTTGCTCGACGAGGCGGCCCCCCAGGACCCGCTGAACCAGGCGGAGGGCGTGCGTTACCTGATCCGGTTGTTGCGCTATGCCTCGATCAACGCGATCGAGAACTCCGATCCGCTCCACCCGGCGATCACCAACGCACTCGACCCCAACCTGAAGTGCAAGATCGGCGCCGACAACCCGGACAACATCTACATGCGTGCCAACGTGTCCGGCAAGCACAGCTACCGGATCAGCGGCACCCGGGGCACCGTACCGCTGATGACCTTCGGCTCGAAGGCCAACCGCTACCACATCGACGGCACGATGGCGTCGACAGGCGAGATCGGCAACGACGAGATCCCGGTGGACGACCAGGGCCGCTTCAGCTTCATCGCCAGTGCCAACAAGCCGGCGGAAGGTGCTTGGCTGCCTCTCGCGGAGGACACCACGAACCTCGTCGGACGGCAGTCGTTCCAGGACCGGGCCAGCGAGACACCCGCGCAGGTGAGCATCGAGCTGATCGATGAGAAGCCCACCCCGGAACCGCTCGACCCGGACGCGTTCGCCCGCCAGCTCCGGATGGCGACCGACTTCGTCAAGGGAACCTCCACAACCTTTTCCCGGTGGACCAAGATGTTCATGGAGAAGCCGAACGAGTTGCCCGACTGGGGCCAGGAGTTCTTCCAGAACGCCGGAGGTGATCCGACGATCTTCTACCTCCACGGCTACTGGAAGCTGGCCCCCGACGAGGCATGGGTGATCAACACCGAGGTCCCCCACTGTGAGTACTGGAACTTCGTGCTCCAGAACTGGTGGATGGAATCCCTCGACCATGACCGGATGAACACCTACATCAACAACCACAACGGCAAGCTCAACGATGACGGCACCCTGACGATCGTGGTCTCCGCCAAGGACCCCGGCTACGGCAACTGGATCTCCACCGGCTTCCATGACGAGGGAACCGCGCTGATGCGCTGGGTCAAGTCGGACCGGCACCCGCTGCCGACGTGCAAGGTGGTCAATCTTTGAGGATCGGCGGCTCCGTTCCGGCACGGGGTCACGACGTCCTCGCGAGAGGCTTCGGCAGCATGGCCCGAGACCTGGAGCGAGCGGGCTTCGAGTCCGCGTGGGTGGGCGACCACATCGCCATGCCACTGACGACCACGTCGCGGCACCCATCGTCGGCAGGTCGGCCACGGGCTCAACGGGCGAGCGGCGCGCCCCAGGACCTGCCTTGGTCGCCGACCGAGCCCTGGGCCGATTCGGTGGTGGCACTGGCGACGATGGCCGAGGCGACCTCGACGATCCGAGTTGGTACGGGTGTGATGGTCGCCGCCCTGCGCAATCCGGTGATCCTTGCCAAACAGATCGCCACGATCGACGTGCTCAGCGGTGGCCGGGTGGAGCTCGGCGTGGGTGCCGGGTGGCTCACCGAGGAGTTCGACATCGTCGGCGTGAATGTCCACGACCGCGGCCGGCGACTCGATGAGCTTCTCACCGTGGTGAAGCGATGCTGGGAGGGCTCACCCGAGGCCTTCTCGGGGAAGTGGTACTCGCTTCCCTCCGGGGCCCAGTTCCATCCGGTCCCGACACGCTCCGTGCCGATATTGATCGGCGGTGCCTCGCCGCGTGCCTACGAGCGAGTGCTGCGCTGCGGCACCGGATGGATCGGCACGGCGTCCGTGGCCAACCTCCGGGAGGGGGCACTGGACCCGATCGCTCGGATCAAGGCCCTGGCGCGCGAGCGGGGACGGGAGCCCGACAGTCTCGACTACGTGGTCCGGGTCAACCTCGCGGGCGCCCCACTCGACTCACTGACACGCGTCTTGCCCACCTTGGCGGAGGGCGGCGTCACCGAGCTGGTGGTGGAGATTCCCTGGTCGACCGACATCGACCTCGACGAGTGGAACGACCGGCTGCGCGAGTGATCCGGCCACACGACGACGAGCGCCGGCTCCACCCTGCTCGGCGACACCAGCGTCGAGGTACCGACCCAGCGCCGGACTGGCCGGCCGACCCACGAGGGGCGGGCCGGCCAGTCTCGAAAGCGTGGAGCTATTTGGTCATGCTCACGTAGCGCAGGTTCGCCACACCCATGTAGGTGCCGACGATCTTGTCGAGGTCCTTGACCTTGCTTGATGCGGCCAGCCCGCCCACTCCCTGCCACAACGGGGCAAACAGCGCGTTCTCGGTGACGTGGTCGACGGCAGCCCCCACCATGGTGGCGCGGTCCGATTCCGAGATGGTCGGGTCGTCGGCGCCCTTGACCAGTTCCAGGAGCTCCGGCGAGGTGCCACCCGGGTTCCAGACCGGGTTGACGAACAGCCGTTGCAGCCACGCGTAGGCATCGATCGACGGCAAGGACATATAGTTCACCTGGCCCGGCTCCTTGCCACCGGAGTAGGAGGTGATCTGGGACAGGATGTCCGTCGAGCGCAGGTTGATCTCGATCCCGACCTCGGAGAGATTCGCCTGGATGGCCTCGCCGGTCTTGTCGATGTTGGATGAGTTCGAGACCAGGAAGTCACCCGGGACGGAGAATCCGTCGGGATAACCCGCCTCGGCAAGAAGCTCCTTCGCCTTGGCTGGATCATATGAGTAGGCGTCCTCGCGCGACGTCTCGAAGCCCGTCAGCCCCTCCGGCCAGGGCTGCACCCTCGGCTGGTTGACCGGAGCGAATGCCTCGACGATCGCGTCTCGGTCGATCGCATAGTTGATCGCCTGGCGCACCTTGACGTTGTCCAGCGGCTTCACCTTGAGGTTGAAGTACAACCCGACCAGGTTCAACACGCCGTCCATGGGCGCAGTCTGGATGCTGCCCGCGGACACCTCCGAGCCGTACGTCGCGTCATCGCCTTCCCAGGTGGTCAGGTCGATCTGACCACTCTTGAGGGCGTTGATCTTGGCGTCGGGGCTGGCAATCCGCGCGATCACGACCTTGGCGACCTTGCCTGTCCCCGGATCCCAGATCCCGCCCTTGTCCGACCGCCGGACGTAGACCGCCTGCTCACCGGGCTTGAACGACTCGATCTCGTAGGCACCGGTGCCCACCGGATGACTGGCCAGATTGCCGTCGGTCAGGGCCTTGGGAGAGATCATGATGCCGCCGAGGTTGCTCGCCAGTGTCGAGAGGATCGCGGTGGTCGGCTGCTTGAGGTGCACTGCCACCGTCATCTCACCGGTTGCCTCCACGCTGGCCACCATCGTCAGATTCGCCTGGAGCGCGCTGCCGTCCGCAGCCATGCTGTGGTCGAGGTTCGCCTTGACCGCTTCAGCATTGAACGGAGTGCCGTCGCTGAAGGTGACCCCGTCCCGAAGGGTCAGGTTCACGGTCTTGCCGTCGGGAGTGAACTCCCACTTCGTGGCCAACATCGGCTGATAGTTCGCGTCCTTGTCGACCTGCAAGAGGGTGTCGTAGACCGGCCAGGTGCCGAGTGACATCTGGGCCGGCTCGGCTGCATCCGCCGGGTCCAGTGATGCGGTCATGCCGTACATGATCCGGAGTGTTGCGTCCGGGTCGGCCTCCCCGTCCGCATCGCCGCTCGATGGGCTGCCGCAACCAGCCAGCACCGTCGCCAGCGAAAGGAGAACCGCCAGGGCCCCAGCACCCCTGCGCACCGCCAATCGTCCAATTCTCATCTTGTTCCTCTCACGTGAGCCCCGTCACATTCCACACTCACTGAACTTAGGCACAGTCGGATGATCCGCCCGTTCCGTCCCAGTGACCGGGAGCGGCAGTCGCGCACGATCGTCCCTTCGGAGTCGCGCTGTCGACCGCCCGAGGAACCGGCCGCGTGGTCCACCCATGCCGCCTCTGCTCGGGCGGCGGTCAGGGACAGTGCTGGCGTCGAGTCAGCTGGCCGGCCTTGGGGCCTCGGCTGAGCTGACCACCCTGACGATGATGGTGCCGGTGAACGGCTTCATCTTCCCGCGGCCACTCAGGCAAGCGTCTCCGGAACGGCTGCCGCCGCTTGCATCGCTGCGAAGCCCTCGCGCATCTGCGGTGAGAGCCGCATCAACTCGACGAAGTGCGTGCCCATCCCGGGCGTCTCCAGGTAGGCGAACTCCATGCCGTTCATCTCGCCCTGCTGCACCACCACGAGTCCAGTGGCCCGCGCCCGGTCGAGCGCGTCGGCCATGTTGTCCACAGCCCAGGCAAGGTGGTGTACGCCGGGTCCGGATCGTTCGAGGAACTCGGTGTAGATGCTCCTGCCGCGGACCGGCTGGATCAGCTCGACCTGCTGGGTGCCGGAGTAGCCCAGGGACACGTCGATCTCCAGGTCCGCTGGCGCTCCCCGATAGGTGGTCCGCTCCGGGGCGAAGGCGACTCCGGTGAACCTGGACCAGCGAGTGATCCCGAAGCTCGCCGAATAGGTCTGCTCGGCCTTGTCGAGGTCGTCGACCACACAGCCGATCTGGATGATCGGGCCATCCGCAACCATGGACATGATCAGAACCTCGCCTGTCCGCCGTCGAGCGGAATCGTGGCTCCGGTCAGGTAGCGCGCGTCGGGCCCGACCAGCATCAGCACACCGCGGCCGATGTCGTCGTGACAGTCACCGACCCTGCCCAGCGGCACGGTGTCCAGGAACGCCTCGGCCTCCCTCGGTCGGGCTTCGATCCACCCGGCCAGGGCGGGCGAGAGAGCAAGTGGCGCGATGCAGTTGACCCGGATCCCGTCACTCCCCCACTCCGAGGCAGCCGTGCGGGTCAACGACTCGACGGCGACCTTGCAGGCGGCGTACGCACCGTAGCCACTCTGGTCCCATCGCACCATCGCCGACGTGACGAGGTTGATGATGCTCGACCCGTCTCGCTGCTTGAGGAACGGATGTGCGGCCTTCATCAGGGCGAAGGTCGCGAACGGTCCGCTCAGGAAACCCTGCTGGAAGCCCTCATCGTCCAGCGACAGCAGCGCTCCGAGCCGCCCACTGTAGGCATTGTTGACCAGGATGTCGAGACCTCCGAACGTTTCGACGACCTGTGTCACCAAGCCGGGGAGGGCCGCGGTGTCCATGACGTCGCAACCGAACGGCTCGGCCCGGACGCCGATCTCGCGCAGCAGCGCACAGGTGTCCTCGAGCTTCGCCACCGTCCTACCGACCACCGCGACGTTCGCGCCCTGTCCGGCCAGGGCGAGGGCGATCCCCTGGCCGACCCCCTGACCCGCGCCGGTGATGAGTGCGACCTTGCCGTCAAGCGTTCCCATGGTTTGCTCCTCCTGTCGGCCAACCCGCTCTGCTGTGATCGGTGCAATCAGTGAAGGCTGAAGTCGATCCGGTCCAGCCCGCCCACGAACGGGAAGACGTGCGGGTAGTCGCCGACGGGCGAGCCCGAGGTCATCGCGATGTCGAAGGTCTCGTCGATCGAGTAGAAGCCGCGCGGGGTGCGCTCGGTCCTACCAGTGCCGATTGCCGTCCCGTCGACAAGCAGGGTGATGGTGGCGCCCTTGCCCACACCACCACCGTCATAGTCGAGGTCCACCTCGACCACGTGTCCGCCGGGAGTCAACGCAGCTTCCCCGGCGATGCTCACGGTTCCCGCCTCGAAGGCACGGAGCCGGAACTCGGGACGACCGTCCTCGGTGAGCCACACTGCCCAGCCGGCGGTGTTCCCACCCATCGTCGCCAACACGCCCCGGGCACCGTCCGGTGGCACGTCGATGTGCGCGCGCATCGTCCATGACCGGCCTCGCAAGGGCGGGCCGTCGGTCTCCGGGACGCCGAAGAAGCCGCGCCGATAGCTGAACTCGGTCCGGCCAGCCGACAGGTTCGGCATCATCGTCCGGTTGGCACGGGCGTCGCGCAGTGGGGTGATCTCCACCCGCTCCGCCTCGCTCTGGAAGATTCGTCGCAGCTCCACGAGCTTCTCCGGCTCGTCGGCGGCCAGGTCGTGTGCCTGACTGAAGTCACAGGTCGTGTCGTAGAGCTCCCAGACGTCGTCCTCGAAGGGCGCGTCGATCGGCGGCAGTCCCACGCTCCAAGGCATCCCGGCGCGGTGGAAGGCGGAGGCGATCCAGCCCTCGTGATAGAGCGAGCGGTGCCCGAAGACCTCGAAGTACTGCGTCGTGTGCCGCTCGGGTGCCTGCGCGTCCGCGAAGCTGTAGAGCAGGCTGGTGCCGTCCATCGGCGTCTGCTCGACACCGTTGACCACCGCCGGCGCCTCGATCCCGATCGCTTCCAGCACGGTCGGCACGATGTCGTTGACGTGCGAGAACTGGCTCCGCAGTCCGCCGGCGTCCTTGATGCCGGCCGGCCAGGTCACCACCATCGGATTGCGAGTTCCGCCGAAGTGCGATGCCACCTGCTTGACCCACTGGAACGGCGAGGTCATCGCCCACGCCCACCCCGCGGGGTACTGCGGGTAGGACTTCCTGCCGCCGATCTCGTCGAGGCGCTCGAGCTGGGTCTCCACCGACTCCTGCATGCCTTGGAGGGCACCGAAGTAGTTGATGCTCCCGACCAGTCCCGCCTCGGCACTGCTGCCGTTGTCACCGACGACGTAGACGAAGATCGTGTTGTCGTACTGGCCGCTGCGCTTGAGCTCGGCGACCAGGCGACCGATCTGGGTGTCGGTGTGCTCCAGGAACCCGGCATACACCTCCATCAGGCGCTCGGCGACCTGCTTCTGGTCGGCACTCATCGAGTCCCAGGCCGGCAGCTCTTCGGGTCGCGGGGTCAGCTCGGTGTCCTCGGGGACGACGCCGAGATCCTTCTGGCAGGCGAGGATCTCTTCTCGGACGACATCCCACCCTTGGGCGAACCTGCCGCGATACTTCTCACTCCACTCCCCCGGCACGTGCAGCGGAGCATGGGTCGCACCCGGCGCAAGATAGAGCAGGAAGGGCCGTTCAGGAGCCAACGCGTCCTGCATCTGGATCCACTGGATCGACCGGTCAACCAGGTCCTCGGTGAGGTGGTAGTCGTCGCCGTCAGGTCGGTGAACCGGTGTGGTGCCTTCGTAGAGTGTCGGCTCGTACTGGTGGGTCTCACCACCGAGGAAGCCGTAGAACGTGTCGAACCCGCGGCCGGTCGGCCACCGATCGAACGGACCGATCGGCGAGCACTCCCACGGCGGCGCGAGGTGCCACTTGCCGAAGCATGCCGTGCTGTAGCCGTTCTGCTTCAGCACGGTTGCGATCGTCGCGCTGCTGTCCCGCAGCAGGCCCTGGTAGCCGGGGTACTTGTTCGCCGAGTTCATCACGGTGCCCACGCCCGCGACGTGCGCGTCCCGACCGGTCAGCAGCGAGGCACGGGTCGGCGAGCAGATCGCGGTGGTGTGGAAGCGGTTGTAGCGCAACCCGTCAGCCGCGAGCTCATCGATCGCCGGGGTGTGGATCAGCCCACCGAACGGCGCGGAGGCGCCGAACCCGACGTCGTCCAGGAGGACAAGTACGACGTTGGGTGCCCCCTCGGGCGACTCGGGCAGGGACGGGCCGTCAGTTTGCGTCATCTGGTCATCGACTTCTTTGGGGCGCAGCGGATGGGTGAGGGGTTGATCGTCAGCGAGGCATGAAGGCGGCGAGCGGCTCTCCACCGGAGTTCCACTCATGTCCCCAGTAGGAGTCGGCGGTGATCTCCTCGGAGGTGTAGGAGGACTCATCGACGAGCATGCCCTCACAGCCGTACTCGACGTCCCAGCCGCCGGGTGCCCGCACGTAGAACGAGACCATCTTGTCGTTGGTGTGCCGTCCCAGGGTCGAGGAGAGCGGGAAGCCCTCCCTGTTCACGTTGTCCAGGGCACGGCCGACGGCGTCCAGACTGTCCACCTCGACCATCAGGTGGATCAGGCCGGGGGCGCCTCCGTGCGGGGCCGGGCAGACGGCCAGGCTGTGGTGGCGCTGGTTGATCCCCATGAAGCGGATCCGGGCCGAGGTGCCGTCAGGAGCCGCTGGGCCGACCTTCATCGCGCCGCGGGGCAGGAACCCGAGCACCTCGGTGTAGAACGCGACGGTCTCCTCCATCTCCGTGGTCGGGAGCACCACGTGGCCGAGACCCATCGCCCCGGTGACGAACTTCTGGCCGAACCCGGTCAGCACCGGGGAGTGGTCGAGCACCGGACCGAAGAACACCTCGACCGGAATACCGGCAGGATCGTCGAAGGTGATCGCCTGTTCGACGTTGCGCTCGGTGCAGTCGGCGGCGGTGAGCACCTTCACGGCAACCCCGGCTGCCTCGACCGCACGCCCGACGGCAGCCAGAGCGAACTGGTCACGCACCTCCCAGCCGACTGCGAGCACCTGGTCGGTCTCACCGGGCAGCACGATCAGCCGCGACGAACGCTCGTCCATCCTAAGGTAGAGACCGCCGTCGACAGGACCGGTGCCCTCGGCGAAGCCGAGGGCACCCACGGCCAGCTCACGCCAGCGGTCGACGTCGGTGGACTGGACCTTCAGGTAACCAAGGGCACGGAGATCTGTCATGGGAATCGTCCTCTTCTCGCAGTCGTTGGATCGGGGTCGAGTCAGATCATCGAACGCATCGGCCCGGCAGGTGGCTCGACGTCGATGTTGGTCAGCGCGGACGCATGGAAGACCGAGCCCGGCACGTGGATCGCGTGCGCCAGGCCCATGTGGGCGTCACGCCAGAAGCGCTGGATCGGATTGCTCATCCTCATCCCGTTGCCACCCGAGCGGCTCACGATCTCATCGACCGCGCGGACTGCGCGCCAGGCCGCCTGGACCTGGATCCGACGACCGACTGCACGTTCCTCGAACGTCGAGGCGATGCCAGCATCGGCCTGGTCGTAGAAGCGGCAGATGTTCTCGATCAGCGCGGTGCGCGAAGCGGAGATCTCGGCGGCGGCCTCGCTCACCGCGTAGAGGACGTAGGGGTCGTCCTTGACCTTCGTGCCGGTGATCTGTGTGCGGGTCTTCTGGTACGCCAGGTGGTGGGCGAGCGCGCCCTCGGCGATGCCGATCACGGCAGAGGTGATGCCGAGCGGGAACGCCTGGGAGAACGGCACGTGGAACAGCGTGTTGGTCAGCCCGGCCTCCTTGGCCGCCGAGCCGTCGGCGATCCCGGTGAACGGGAGTGCCCGGTAGTCGGGGATGAACGCATCCTTGACGATGATGTCCTTGCTGCCGGTGCCCTTGAGCCCCACGACGTCCCAGGAGTCCTCGACGATCTCGTAGTCGGAGCGGGGCAGGATCACGTGGTACTGCACGGGCGGCATCAACGCGTTGCCCTCGGCGTCACCGAGCATGGCGCCCAGGAAGATCCACTCGCAGTGGTCGGTCCCCGACGAGAACTGCCAGCGGCCGTTGAAGACGTAGCCGCCGTCCACGGGGCGGATCACGCCCATGGGAGCGTACGGCGAGGCCATCCAGGTGTCCGGGTCGGTGCCCCACACCTCGTCCTTGACGCGGGGGTCGGCCATCGCCAGCTCCCAGGGGTGCACCCCGACAATGCCGGCGACCCAGCCGGTGGATCCGTCGAGGCTGGCGATCTTCATCACCGTCTCGGCGAACTCCTTGGGGTGCAGCTCGAGGCCGCCGTGCGTGGCGGGCTGAAGCATCCGCATCACACCGGACTCGCGGAGGATCTTCGCCGCCTGGTCATCGAGACGTCCGAGGGATTCGTTCGAGGTCGCCAGGCCGGCGATCTCCTCGGCACTCTCCATCAGTGCGTCCAGCACCTGATTGCTCATCTTCGTCCTCGTTCTCTCGTACGTCTCGGCGGGAAGCCGCTGTCACTGTGACAACGGGCAGTACTGGTGGGGTGCCTTCTCCCGGTGACTGGGAGTGGGCCGGCGACCCGCACCGCGCTACTGGTCATAGGTGATCCGGACCCGATCACTGAGCGGGATCGCTTGGCAGGCGAGCACAATGCCGTCGGCGATGTCCTCGGCCTCGAGCACCTCGTTGTGCTCCATCTCCACCTCGCCCTCGAGGACGATGCACGCGCAGGCGCTGCAGTTGCCCTCCTTGCAGGAGAAGGGGGCGTCGAGACCGGCCTCGAGGAAGACGTCGAGCATCTTGTTGCTGCGCGGCCAGGCAAGCTCGGTGGTCCTCCCGTCCAGCTCGACCTCGACGATGCCGGCCGGACCGGTGCTGTCCAGCTCGACGGAGACATCATCGAAGGGATCGTTGCCCAGGGAGAGGAACTTCTCGTGGTGCACATGCTCTCGTGCACACCCCGCGGCCTCGACCGCCGCTGTCACGGCGTCCATGAACGGAGTCGGACCGCAGATGAACACCTGCCGGCCGGCGTACGGCGTCGCGAGCTCGGTCAGTGACTCGAGCGACGGCAGGCCCTGCACGGACTCGAGCAGGTGCACCACGTGGAGCCGGTCTCGGTACTGCTTCTCGAGAGCAATCAGCTCGTCGCGGAAGATCACCGACTGCTCGTCGCGGTTGGCATAGATCAGCGCGACCCGCCCGCTGCCCGCATGGAGCACCGACTTGAGAATCGACATCACCGGGGTCACCCCGCTGCCGCCGGCCACGAGCAGGAAGTCGCCATCCAGGGAACGCGGGGTGAACGTCCCCGAGGGTGCCAGGACCTCGATCTCGTCGCCTGCCGCGAGGTGGTCGCACACCCAGTTCGACCCGTAGCCGTCCGCGGTGCGCTTGACCGTGATCTTCAATCCCTCGCCGAGCACCGGCGCACTGGACAGCGAGTAGCAGCGAGCCGCGCCCCCTTCGCGGTCGGTGGGGATGCTCAGCGTGAGGAACTGTCCGGGGCGATGGTCGAAGTGACCGGCGTCCTCGTCACGCGGCTGGAGCACGAGAGAATGCGCATCCGCGGTCTCGTGGATCACCTCCGTCACCCGGAGCTGGAAGGTGTGTGGTCGTGACATGGCCGGCCCGCGCTCAGACGTGCTGTTCGGCGTCGGCAGTCGGGTCGGTCCTGACGAAGCCGTCTGCCGCGTGTCGAGCCGCAACGTAGCCGAAGACGATCGAAGGGCCGATGGTCCCTCCGGCGCCCGGGTAGTCGTTGGCCATCACCGAAGCAGTGGTGTTCCCGGTCGCGTACAGACCGTCGATCACCGAACCGTCGTCACGCAGCACCCGTGAGTGCTCGTCGCAGACCAGGCCGCCCTTGGTGCCGAGGTCGCCGGCCTCGACCCGGATCGCGACGTACGGCCCACGGTCGAGCGTGTCGATGGCGGGGTTCGGCAGGGTCGGGTCACCGTAGTAGCGGTCATAGGCGCTGTCACCCCGGCCGAAGTCCTCGTCCTTGCCTGCGCGGGCGAAACCGTTGAATCGCTCCACGGTCTCGACCAACGCGTCAGCGGGAACGCCGATGCTCTCGGCCAGCGCGGGCAGGGTGTCAGCCTTGTGCACCGTGCCCGACTCGTAGAACGCCTTCGGGAACTCGGCACCCGGGAGCACCCGAGCGAACGGGTAGCGCGAACGGGCCTTGGCGTCCATCACGAACCAGACCGGTAGGTGCCCGCCGGCCAGCTGGTCATGCACGAAGTCCACGTAGGGCGCGGACTCGTTGGTGAAGCGCTCGCCGGTCTTCCCGGAGACGATCACCGACGGCGGGATCGAGCGCTCCGAGACCAGTGGGATGGTCGCCCCGGCCGGGTGCTGGACTCCCGGCATCCACCACGCGTCGTCCAGCAGGTCGGTTGCAGCGCCGATCTCGACGCCGGCGAGGATGCCGTCGCCGACATTCTCGGCCGATCCCATGCTGAAGTTCTCCTTGCCGCCCTCAGGAAGGTGCTTGTCACGCATCTCGGGGTTGTGGTCGAAGCCGCCGGTTGCCAGCAGCACTCCTCGCCGCGCCCGGATCCGTACGAGCTTGCCTTCGCGCTCGACGACGATCCCGGTGACCACCCCGTTCTCGAGGACCAGCTCCCTCATCGGAGACTCGAGCCACAGCGGCACGCCGGCGTCACGCAGGGCCATCCGCAGCCGGGCCACCAGTGCGCGCCCGGTGGTGGCCATGTGCCGGCGCCGGATCATGTTGGAGGAGACTCGCCAGGCAGCGACCAGTGACATCCAGCGACCGCGCCACGTTCGTTTGACCATGGCCAGGTCGTGGTAGTCCTTCGCGGTCACCCAGAGGCCGAGCGGGCCGGCCATTCCGTTGTACGGCAGCGCCTTCTCCTCCGCACCCAGCTTCCGGGTGTCGAAGGGCAGCGCCTCGATCGAACGACCGGAGGCGCGGCCACCGGGCAGCTCGGGGTGGTAGTCGGAGTAGCCCTTGACCCAGAAGAAGCGCATCCAGCGGCTCTTCTCGAGGAACTCCATGGCCACCGGACCGTTGTCGACGAACGCATCGATCCGAGCCGCGGGCGTCTTGCCCTCGGTGATCGTGGTGAGGTACTCACGCACGGAGTCCGGGGTGACGGTCTGCCCCTTGCGGCGCAGCGTCGGACTGTTCGGGATCCAGATGCTGCCGCCGGAGATCCCGGTGCTGCCGCCGAAGGTTCGCCCCTTCTCCACAACCAGGGTGTCGAGTCCCTCGGCCGCAGCGGCGAGCGCCGCCGTCATGCCGCCACCCCCACTTCCGACAACCACGAAGTCGACGTCCTGATCCCAATTCACGTCCATGCCCGGGACGCTAGTGAGCGGCGCTGCAGGGGCTGGTCAACATCCCGTTGAGCGGGACGCGCACCAGCCCACCGACGCGTGCACCGAGGCTAGGCTGAGGAGGAAGCGTGCCGCAGTCCCCGACAGAAAGGCAGCCCGACGTGTCGATGGAGATCGTCGAGCGGGTGCGTGCCCTCGTGCCGACCCTCCGGGAACGGGCGTCCCGGACCGAGTCGGAGCGCACCATCGCCGATGAGACCATGGCTGCACTCATCGATTCCGGGTTGTTCCGCATGCTCCAGCCACGCCCATGGGGGACCGAGTCCGCTCCGGCTGACTTCTTCACCGCGATCCGGGTGCTCGCCTCGGGTTGTGGCTCGACCGGCTGGGCTGCTTCCCTGATCGGGGCGACGCCTTGGCATGTCGCGCTGCTCGAGCCACGGGCCTCCCATGACGTGTGGGACGTGGACGCCGACGCACTGGTCACCTCCTCCTACGCACCGATGGGGCGCCTGGTGCCGATCGAGGGTGGCTATCGCCTCAATGGGTCGTGGCGTTCTGCCCCAGGCGTCGCACATTGTCAGTGGATAGTGCTGGGCTCATTGCTGATCGGTCCGGCTGGCGACCCGCTCGACTACACCGCGGTCCTGGTTCCTCGTGAGGACCTGACCCTGACCGACGACTGGAACGTGGTCGGCCTGCGGGGCGCCGGCTGCCGGGACGTCGTCGTCCGCGACGCGTTCGTCCCACTGCATCGCGTCTACGGCTCGGCGGGTCGGACCAGAATCGCCGGAATCCAGCGTCAGGCCGACTCCCCCGCGCTCTACCGGGTGCCGTTCGCGACCATCCACAGCACCGCCATCACCATGCCGCTCCTGGGTGCGGCAGAGGGCGCCTACGACTATCACCTGGCCCGGATGCGGGACCGCAGCCGGCTCAGCCACGGCGGTCGCAAGGGCACCGAGGACGACTTCGCCCATGTCGCCGTCGCTCGCGGAACTGCTGAGATCGACGCCTCGGTGTTGCAGGTGGACCGGGATCTTCGCGAGCAGATGGATCACGCAAGGCGCAACGAGCCGATCCCCATGGAGCTTCGGCTGCGTTCGCGTCGCGACCAGGTCCGGAGTACCGAACGTGCGGTGGAGGCTGTCGACCTGCTGTTCAAGGCCGCCGGCGGGCACGCCGTACGCACGAGCACGCCGATCCAGCGCGCGTGGCGTGACGTGCACACAGGCGCGGCTCACCTGGTCAACGACGTCGATCAAGGCCTGTCCCTGTACGGACGTTGGGCCTACGGGCTCGGCGTCGACGACAGCCTCATCCTGGTCTAGACGTGCCGCCCCCGCCCCAAGGAGAGTCTCCGATGAAACAGGACCAGCCGGCCGATCCCAGCGTGGCTCCACCCTCGATGGTGGAGCGGATGACATTGATCCTCGATGCATTCGACGACCGCAGCGTGCGCCTCCGGCTCGATGAGATCGCCGCCAGCAGTGGTCTTCCGCGATCCACCTGCCATCGAATCCTCGAACAACTGCTCCGGCTGGGCTGGCTTCGGCACACCCAGGGCGGCTACGCACTCGGTCAGCGCGCCCTTCAGCTGGGTGGCGTGGTCAGTGACCACTCCGAGCTCCGTTCGGCGGTGGTGCCACTGCTCGAGGAACTGCATGCCCAGACCGGCCGGATCGTCCACCTCGGTGTGCTCGACTTCGCCGACGTGGTCTATCTCGATCGGATCGGTGGGGCCTCGGCCGCTTCGCTCCCGTCACGGGTGGGCGGCCGGGCACCTGCCCACGCCGTGGGCCTCGGCAAGGCGATGCTCGCCTGGCTCTCGCCGGAGGAGGCCGACACCCTGCTCGAGGACGGCATGAAGGCCCGAACCCGCAACACGATCACCGACCTGTTGGTGATGCACGAAGAGCTGCGGCGGATCCGAGGTCGCCACGGCCTCGCCTTCGAACGCGACGAGTACGTGCCGGGCATCTCCTGTGTCGGCGCCGCGATCCGTGGACCTGAAGGCGTCGTCGCCGGAATCTCCCTGTGCGGCGATTCCGGCGCCGGGCCGCTCGAGCGATACGCCCCACTGGTCCTCGACGTGGCACGTCGGGCATCACGGCGGATGTTCCCGCGCAGCTCACCCGAGGACATGCCCTCCACCGTCTGGTCCGACGGCATGATGGAGCGGATTCTCACCCTGATCGATGACGACGCACTGATGTGACCTTCACCGTCGGTCGAGCACGGCCCACCAACGGTCGCCGTGGACTTCCGGTCCGTCAGTGCCCCTGATCACGCGGGAGAGCCCGCAGACTCCCGCCGCGCGATGTTCGCCGCGACCTCGGCACGCCAAGCCTTGACTGCCATCGTGGTGTCGATCTCGAACTCGAAGCGGTCGGTCATCTCCGGGGTCACGTCGGCGACGTCGACGTAGAACTGCTGGTACCACCGACGCAACTGGTAGACCGGGCCGTCCTCCTCGCAGAGCAGGGGGTTGTCGATCCGGGTCTTGCTGCGCCAGATCTCGACGTCCTGCATGAAACCCGCCAGGATGCCTTGCCCGGTGGCCTGGGCACCGGCCTCTGCGGCCTCGGCGCTCATCCCGGGACGGCGCTTGACCCGCAGCCCGAAGTGCAGCATGAAGCTGTTGTTGTCGATCGGGTAGTGCGCGTTGATCAGCACCGAGGGGTTCTCGCCATCCTCGAACTTGTGGTCGAGGTAGTCGATCATGAAGGACGGACCGTGGTAGGCCGCCTCCGAGCCGGACCCGATGAACTTGGGCCCATCGGCCTTCTTCGCCTCGTCCATCTGGTGCACGACGTCCTCACGCTGTACGCCGTCGTAGTACTGGGTGGCGACGTGGCCCTCGAAGACGTTCTTGAAGTACGTCGGGAAGCCGTTGTGCACGTAGAAGAAGTGCGCCATGTCGACAACGTTGTCGATCACCTCGCGCGCGTTCGTGTGCACGACCATCTCGTTCCACACCCAGTCGGTCCACTCCCCGTCATCGAACTTTGTGATGCGCGGGATGGCGACCTCTTCGGGAGGCGGGTTGCCCTCGGGGTCGTTCCAGACGAAGAGCATGCCGTCCTGCTCCATCGTCGGCCAGGTCGCGGTGCGGGCACGCAACGGCACCCGGCGGGCGTACGGAATGGCCTTGCAGCGACCGTCGCCACCCCAGCGCCAGTCGTGGAACGGGCAGGCGACCTCGTTGCCCTTCACCGTGCCCTGGGACAGGTCACCGCCCATGTGGCGGCAGTAGGCGTCGAGAACGTTGACTTTCTCGTCCTCGCCCATGAACACGACCAGCTTCTGGCCGAATGCCTGGATCGAGTGCGGCTCACCGTCCCTGAAGTTCCGGGACAGTCCCAGGCAGTGCCAGCCCCGGGCAAAGCGCTCCTCGACAGCGGCAGCTTCGATGCTGCGCACCTCGTCGGAGGGGGTTTCGACAACCGACATTTCAACCACTGCCTTCCTGACCGGGTCCGACACCGTGCCGGACCGGGATGGTTCCACGATGCCGCGAATCTAGCCATCGGACCCGGCGACCAACTTCGGCGTCCTGATCAACGGGATCGTGACCCGAATCACGTCGGCAGGGCAGTGCGCGCGTCCCGGTCGGTGGGAACGACCACCGGGCTCAGACCTGTGCGCCGAGGCGCTTGGCGAGGAACTGCTCGCGGATCGTCTCGGCGACGTCCGCCACAGCTGAAGCGGCCGGTGCTGCGCTGGGCAGGTCGAACTCGAGTGCCGAGAGCCGAGCACTCTCCGCCGAGCTGGGGCTGTCCCCCGGCTTCGATGAGGACCTGCGATCGAGCGAACACGTTGACATGACGATGCTTGATCGCCCACCGCCCCTCTTCACGGGTGAACAGGTCCAGATACCACCCGTCGGAGCGAGACTCGATGATGCCGGCGTGGTCAGGTGTCGCGATGTCGACATGCGTGACCGCGGCGAAGGGGGTCTCCACGAACGCCCGCTCGTCGTTGATCCGGATCGCGCTCTCGGACAGCACATGATGGGACCTGAAGGTCTGACGGACCCGCCAGTCCGCGAACTCGTAGGCGTTGCCATTGAAGATGCCGTGCACCTCGTAGGCATCCGGGTGGTAGCAGCTCCGGATCAGCGCAGCATCCAGGCGGTCGACTCCACGCACGTAGCGGGCCAGTGCATCGCGGATCTCGCAACGTGTCGTGAAGTCGGCCGTGGACATCATCGGGTGGCTCCCCCGCTCGATCAGAATCCGGCGCCGGCGGACATGCCACCGTCGATCAGGAAGTGCGATCCCGTGGAGTAGCTCGATGCGTCGCTGGCCAGGAACAACACCATCTCGGTGACCTCCTGGGGCCGGGCGAGGCGCGGGATCGGGATCGTGGACATGGGACCGCTCGAGGCATCGACATCATCCGCCTCGCGCCCGAGCATGGGTGTCGCGACGCCGGCCGGATGCACCGAGTTGACCCGGATCCCCTTGGGCCCGAGCTCAATTGCAGCCGACTTGGTCAACCCGGTCACCCCGAACTTGCTCGCCGTGTAGGCGGTCAGGTTCATCCCGCCGACCACGCCATTGAGCGAGGAGATGTTCACGATCGAGCCACCCTTCATCGCGGAGCTGGCGTACTTCATGCCCAACCACTGCGACACCAGGTTGACGTCGATGATCTTCCGGAACGCGTCCGACGTCATCTCCTCCATCGACCCGAACCCGAGGATTCCTGCGTTGTTCACGAGGATGTCGAGCCGCCCGAAGGTGGACACGGCCAGGTCGACGATCGCAACCCAGCCCTCCTCCGAGGTCGCGTCGTGCGGCAGGAACCGGCAGTCGTCGCCGAGCTCCTTCTCCAGCGCCCGGCCCTCATCCTCCAGGACGTCGCCGAAGACGACCTGGGCTCCCTCGCTGAGCAGTCCACGCACGTGCGAGGCGCCCATTCCGCGAGCGCCGCCGGTGACGATCGCCACTCGCCCGTCAAGCCTTCCCATGATGCTCTCCGTTCCTGGTTCAGTCGGCGTCATTGATCATTCCGGCGCCGACGGTGACGCCGGTGGCCTCGTCGATCAGGATGAACGAGCCCGTGGTGCGGTTCTTCGAGTAGGGGTCGCACAGCAGTGGCACCGTGGTGCGCAGCTGGACGCGGCCGATCTCGTTGACCCCGAGCTCCTTCGTCTCCTGGTCGCGGTGCAGGGTGTTGATGTCCAGGCGGTACTGGATGTCCTTGACCAGGGCACGACCGGTGCGGGTGGTGTGCTTGATGGCGAGCTTCTGGCGCGGGCGCAGCGGCTCGTTGGTCATCCAGCAGACCATCGCGTCGATGTCCTGGCTCGGCTTCGGCGCGTTGTTCACCCGCGCGATCATGTCGCCCCGCGAGACGTCGATGTCGTCCTCGAGCCGCACGGTGACCGACATCGGCGGGAACGCCTGGGTGATCTCGTTGTCGAACAGGTCGATCGAGGCCACGGTCGAGGTCATTCCACTGGGCAGCACGATGACCTCGTCTCCCGGCTTCAGCACGCCACCGGCGAGCTGGCCTGCGTAGCCGCGGTAGTCGTGGAAGTCGTCGGACTTGGGTCGGACGACGTACTGCACGGGGAAGCGCGAGGTGTGCAGGTCGCGGTCGGAGGCGACGTGGACGTGCTCGAGGTGGTGCATGAGCGTGGGACCCTTGTACCAGTCCATGTTCTCGGAGCGGGTGACCACGTTGTCGCCCTGCAACGCCGAGATCGGGATGATCTCGAGGTCGGGGATGTTCAGCTTGGTCGCGAAGGAGGAGAACTCCTTCTGGATGCGTTCGAACACGTCCTCGTCGAAGTCGACGAGGTCCATCTTGTTCACCGCGAGCACGAGGTGCGGCACCCGCAGCAGCGACAGGATCACCGCGTGGCGGCGCGACTGCTCGGTCAGGCCCTGACGGGCGTCGACCAGCACCAGGCCCAGGTCAGCGGTGGAGGCACCGGTGACCATGTTGCGGGTGTACTGAACGTGGCCCGGGGTGTCGGCGATGATGAACTTGCGGTTCGGCGTCGCGAAGTAGCGGTAGGCGACATCGATGGTGATGCCCTGCTCCCGCTCCGAACGCAGACCATCGGTCAGCAGCGCCAGGTCGGTGTAGTCGTAGCCCCTGGACTGCGACGTCGACTCGACGGCCTCGAGCTGGTCCTCGAAGATCGACTTCGAGTCCAGCAGCAGGCGACCGATCAGCGTCGACTTGCCGTCGTCGACGGAACCGGCCGTCGCAAAGCGCAACAGATCCATCTGGGTTCCCATCAGAAATAGCCTTCCTTCTTGCGGTCTTCCATGGCTGCTTCGGAGAAGCGGTCGTCGCCACGGGTGGCACCACGCTCGGTGACCTTGGCGATGGCGACCTCCTCGATGATCTCCTCGATGGTCGAGGCGGTCGACTCGACGCACCCGGTGAGCGTGATGTCACCACAGGTGCGGAAGCGGACGACGCGTTCCTCGACGACCTCGCCCTCACGGGTGGGGTTCAGCGGGGTCTCCGACAACAGCATGCCGTCGCGCTCGAAGACCCGGCGCTTGTGGGAGAAGTAGATCTCGGGGATCTCGATGCCCTCGCGACCGATGTAGTCCCAGATGTCCAGCTCGGTCCAGTTGGAGATCGGGAAGATCCGCATGTGCTCGCCCGGGTGGATACGACCGTTGTAGAGGCTCCACAGCTCGGGACGCTGCATCTTGGGGTCCCACTGGCCGAACTCGTCACGGTGGGAGTAGACGCGTTCCTTGGCGCGGGCCTTCTCCTCGTCGCGACGACCACCACCGAAGGCGGCGGTGAAGCCGTTCTCCTCGATCGCGTTGATCAACGTCGGTGTCTGCAACCGGTTGCGGGAGGTCTTGCCGTCGTCGACCACGATGCCGCGCGCGATCGCGTCATCGATGCTCGCCACGATCAGCTTGACGCCGAGGCGCCTGACCCAACGATCGCGGGTCTCGGCCACCTCGTCGAAGTCCTGTCCGTTGTCGATCTGCATGATCGGGAACGGGATCTTCGCGGGAAAGAACGCCTTCTCCGCCAGACGGAGCATGACGATCGAGTCCTTGCCGCCGGAGAACATCAGCACCGGCTTCTCGAACTCCGAGGCAACCTCTCGGAAGATGTGGATCGACTCCGCCTCCAACTGGTCGAGCTGACTCAGCTGGTAGTCGGATTGAAGAGTAGTCATCGGTTGAAGCCTTTCACTATTCCTACTAGGCATAGATCTTTGTGTCAGGGTGAGGCCGAGGGGGGCGCCGGCCGGGACGGGATCCCGCAGAGCGGGACAGGAGCCTCAGTCGACCGGTCGCTCTCCAGTCGGGGAGAAGATGCTGAACACACCCACCTCGGTCTCCGCCGACAGCGGGCGACGCATCGTCCACAGCGTCCTGAACGAGGAACCCGCGATGCGCCACTCCCCCTGTTCGACGACGTACCGGTCGTCGTACTCGCCCGTCAGCACGGACTCGAACCTGCCGACGAGGTCGACGTGGCGCATCTTCAGCGTCCAGCTGCCCGTCGCTGACACCAGATCGTCAGCGACCGCTATCACCGGGTGCATCCCGTGGTGCATGTCCTGGCCGGCGAAGCTTCCGTCCGGCCCCAGCAACCTCGCCTTCTCGTCGAAGGCAGCTGCAGCGTCATCCGCGTCCTCGAACTCGCCGATGGCTCCCAGACCGACGGTTGCACCGTGCCGGATGAAGCAGCCCCGGAAGCCGGCGACGTCCTTGGCGTCACAGGCACGCCAATAGCGATATTTCAGTGCGGTGATCGCAATGGTCGCTTCGAGCACGGCGACCCTGTGGGCGAGGGTGCCCGAGTCATGTTGCACTACTTCACCTCGCTGGCGACCGGATACCGTGCGAGATAGAAGTCGAAGCGCTTGCGGAGCTCCTCCGGCGTGGTCCCGAAGTCGGCACGGATGTCGTAGCTCATCGAGCCGCCCTTGTCGCGCGGGTGCGAGTCGATGTAGTCCTGAATGTGGTCGCGCGCCTGATCGGAGAACTCGATCCCCGCGGTCCGGTAGACCTCCGCCACGGTCCCGATCGGATCGGCCATGTAGCGGTCGAAGTAGACGTCGACCCGCTGACCCTCTGGGACGAAGTGGGCGTCCTTGATCCCCGAGCGCAGGAAACGCTCCACGAGCTCCGACCAGTATTCGAAGATCGCGCCGACGTCCGGCTTCACGTAACCCATCCGAGAGGTGTAGGCCAGCATGGTGGCGAAGGACTGCACCACACCCACCGGGTCACGGTGGGTGACCACGACCGTGGCGTCAGGAAAGGTTGTCATCAGCGGACCGAGGTTCTCCAGGTGCTGCGGGCACTTGAGCACCCAGCGCTGGGGCCCACGGAACCACGTCAGCACCTTGAGCACGGTCTTCAGGTATTCGTAGTGCGGAGTCTGGTCGTGGGACAGGTAGTGGTCGCGCCACTGGGGCGCCATCTGCACCAGCGACTCGAAGTAGTAGCTGGAGAAGTCCAGCTGCATCAGCGACATGTCCTCGTCGATGTGTTCCGGGCTCATCGGATGCCAGGCAGCCAGATAGGGGTTGGTGACCTGGAACGTCTCCCAGGCTTCCTGGCAACGTTTGAAACGGGGGTCGACACCGTCGGGCCCGGGCCCTTCGCCGTGCACCGGGACCGGCTCGTCGGCCTCCCACAGCGGCATCGACCGGAACCTGTCGTCCGCAGCCAGCATGTTGACCAGGTTCGTGGTGCCCGTGCGCGGCAGCCCGGTGACGACCACGGGTGCCGTGATCTCGATGTCGTGGATCTCGGGATGCCGGCTCAGCAGGTCCTGGATCCGGAGCCGGCTGCTGGCGTACTTCACACTGAGCATGAAGGTGAGCATCCGCGTGTAGGCGCTGCGATTGGGGTCGCCGTCGATCTCCTCGAGCCAGACTGCCAGCCGCTCCTTGAAGTCGTCCGGCCCGAAGTCACTCAGACCGGTGGCTGCGGACGCGGCATCCAGGACGACCTCGACCCTCAGCTCGACCGGGTTCTGCTCCGCGAAGGCCATGATGCCCTGCTGCGCCTCCGTCAGCACCGGTGCGTGCAGGTCGTCGATGCGGATCTGCTCAGCCATGTTCAGCCCCTCTCAGCCGCCGGTCAGGTCCTCGGCGGGCTCGTGCCCCGGACGCTAGTGCGGCGCTCGTGAGCCACGCCACACGATCCCGGTGATCGGGACCCCGGTCCATGATGTGACCCAGGCCACCTAGCGTCGCCGCAACGTATCCGTTGGAAGGCACTGCCTACCACGACCGAAATGGAGTGCCATGAGCCGCTTCGAAGGCAAGAACGTCCTGATCACCGGTGCCTCTGCCGGCATCGGCCAAGCCGCCACAGCCCGATTCATCGCCGAAGGGGCCACCGTCTTCGGCCTGGGCCGCAGCAGCGAGGGCCTCAAGGAGACCGAGGCAATGGTGGAGGACCCGACGCGCTTCGCCTCACACCAGGTCGACATGCTCGAGGACGCCTCCATCGTCGAGGCAGTACGGGCCGCGGCGGAGCACCTGGACGGCAGGTTCGACGTGGTCTGCAACATTGCCGGTGTCACCCTCAACACCCCCATCGACGCGTTCGACCCCGCTCGCGCCCGCGACATCGTGCAGGTCAACTTCGTCGGCCCGCTCTCGCTGATCAGCGCGGCCGTCCCGCACATGCCGGCCAACGCCGGAGCATCGATCATCAACATCTGCTCGTCCTCGGCGACCCAAGCGGTCCCGACCCTCGCCGCGTACGCCGGCTCGAAGGCTGCCCTGGTCACGGCGTCGTTCACCCTGGCGATTGAGCTCGCCCCCAAGCGGATCCGGGTTGTCCCGATCTCGCCCTCCGGCGTGCAGACGAAGATGATGTGGGAGATCTGGGAGCAGGTCAAGGACTACGAGGGCGACTGGTTCAGCCGGTTGATCCACCCGTGGGGCCAGGAGGAGTCGGGCCAGGCAGCCGACCTCGCCGGCTTCATCGCGTTCGCGGCATCGAAGGAAGCGGTCTACTGGAACGGCGCGGAGCTCCGGGTCGACGGCGCTGCGCGCGCTTCGTTCTGAGGGGTCGACGTGGAGAAGCTGGTCTACGTGGTCTGGCGACCGGAAGGTGGCGAGATCGAGGATCTGCACTCCAGCCTGCTCGGCCCGGTTGCGAACGATTTGTGCGCGGCCGGTGCTCGCGGCGTACAGGTCAATGTCACTGATGCGGCGGTCTCCCACGCGGCGCTGCAGCGTGCCCCGTGGGGGCGCCCGGCCGATGCAGTCGTGAGCCTGTGGGCGGACGGCTCACGGGACGCGGTGCGATGCCCCATGGAGGAGGCGTTGCGGTCGGCAGCGGGCGAGATCGCCGGCTGGCTGGTGACGGAGAGCGTTCCCCTTGCGCCGCCCGCGGTTCCACCGGGCGACCGCACGCCCGGCCTCTCCAACATTGCGTTCATCCGGCGCCCGGAGACGATGACTTCGGCCCAGTGGCTCGACCGTTGGCACAATCACCACACGACCCTGGCGATCGAGACCCAGGCGACTTTCGGCTACGTGCAGAACACGGTGATCCGCAGCCTGACTCCGGGTGCGTTCCCGGTCGACGGCATCGTCGAGGAGCTCTTCCCCATCGAAGCGTGCACCGACCAGCACGCGTTCTACGGCAGCGGCGGCGATCCGGACGAGCTGGCCCGTCGAATGCGCTCGATGTTCGGGAGCGTCTCGACATTCCTCGAGGGTGAGGCGACCGGGGTGATGCCCACCAGCCGCTTCGTGCTCACCTCACCCTTTGCCTGATCATCACGCACCGAAGGCTCCGGAACCTGTCCCGGAGCCTTCGGTCGATCGTCGGTCCGACGTGTGCAGTCACGAACCTGCCGCCATCGAACCTGCCGTCAGCTCACGGGCAGCCTGCGACCGTGCTCGGCCAGGTAGTGCACACTCAGATCCGGAGGTTCCGGGGTGGCGGTCACGGTCTCGTAGATACGGAAGTAGCCGGTGTCGATGATCTGCCAGGCCCCGTTCGTCTTGAGGTACTTGTCGGTGTAGATGGCGGTGCCGACAGTGGTGGACTGGCGACGAAGACTCATCGCGATGTCGGCGAGGTACCACTTGCCGGTCGCCTCGGTCTCGCTGAGGATGTCGATCTCGGGGTGGTGCCCGGTGTGCTGTCCGACGAACTCCGAGTTGAACGAGTTGGCCAGCATCTCGAGGTAGTCGTCCCGGTTGTCGAACTCGAGGTGGTAGTGACCACCCACCATCTTCGACTGCAGCTGCGGGTGCAACAGCTCCCGGAGCTCCTCCCAGTTCGCCGTGTCCAAGCACCGGAAGTAGGCGTGCTTGACCCTCTTGATCGCCTCGATGTCCTTGAGGACACGGACGTCATCGAGGAGCCGTTCGAGGCGGTCCCCCGACGTCGCACTCACCTGTGAGCCTCGGGAAAGTAGGTCTCGAGGTAGTCCGTGAACCTTTCGCCCACCTCCGCCGAACTCAGCCCGAAGTCGGCGAGGTCGTACCGGTGGACCGGACGACGCTCACTGATCTTGCTCTCCGCATGGCTGGCGTCGACCGCTGCCCGTGCTTCGTCGGAGAAGGGCAGCCCGAAGCGTCGATAGATCGAGTCGACCGTGCCGACCGCATCCTTGACGAAGTCCTCGTAGTGCACGTCGATGAACTGCGCGGGGTCGTAGCGGGTGCGTGCCTCCATGGCCGCCTCGGCGCCACGGGCCCACAGCTCGAGGCAGTCCCGACCCACCACGTCTCCGTGGAAGACCGTCGACCGACCGGTGCTGGCCTTCTGGTTCAGGCTGCTCACCGAGGCCACGATCGTGCGCGGGTCGCGGTGGGTCTGCACGATCAGGGCATCCGGGTAGGTCGCCATGAGTGTGTCCAGGTTGAAGATGTGCGACGGGCTCTTCAGCACCCAGCGACGCTGTTGGTCGTTGATGCCCACGAGCTGGAGCACCCGACGGTGCACGTCATAGGCCGGAGTCATGTTCTGGTCGGCCAGCCAGGCCGAGTACGTCGGAAGGTGTGCGGTGTTCTGGAAGGCCACCGTCAGCAGGGACTGCCGTTCGAGCCGCCAGCACTCCTCGACCATGTCGGCAGCCATGAAGTGCAGCCCCTTGAAGCCGGGGTCAGCTGCGTGTCGGCGGTCGATCGAGTCCTGGAGCCGCCGGTAGTCGGGGTTCGTGTCCCAGCTCTCGCGGGGCGGGCGCGGCTGAGGGGTGTCGGCGAGCCAGTGCTCGATGCCCTGGTGCGCCGAGTCCACGCACAGCAGCCGGTGCAGCGCCGTGGTCCCGGTCCGGGGCAGGCCGGTGACGAAGATGGGACGCTCGATCGCGACATCGGCGAACCCGGGGTTCTGCAGCCAGGACTGCTGGGTGGTCAGTCGGGCGCCCAGGATGTCCAGGATCATCGATCTGATCCCGGCGATGCCTGCCTCGGTCAGTGCGGCGTCGTCGCGGTAGCTGGCGAGCAGTACTTCGAGTGCCTCCAAGTAGTCGGTACCGCCGAAGTCGTCGAGTCCGGTGCGCACGGTTGCGACCTCGTGCAGCTCATCAACGCTCCCGAGCCCTGCGGTGCTGCCAGCGCTTCTGGCGCCGGTCGTGGTGGTCATCGTGATTCCTCCAGGAAGTGTCAGTCGTGGGTCTGGCCGCAGGTCACGTCGATGCACTGACCAGTGATCCCGCTGGCCATGTCCGAGGCGAGGAAGACGGCCGCGTCAGCGATCTCCTCAGGCGTCGGCAGGCGACGAAGATCGGTCTCGGCGGCAATCTCGTCATGGACCTGCTGCGCGCTGACCGCCCGTTGGGCGGCAACGCGCTCGAAGTGGCCACGCACCTTGTCGGCCATGATGTAGCCGGGGGCCACCGAGTTGACCCGGACCCCTTCGGGACCGAGATCCACCGAGAGCCCGCGAGCCGCAGCCAGCAGCGCTGCCTTGTCCATGCGGTAGGCCCCGAAGCCAGGCAGCCGGTTGCGGATCACCATCGAGTTGATCAGCACGACGGCACCGCGCGACTCGACCAGGGTCGGCATCAGCTTCTGCACCAGGCCCACCGAGGCCAGCACGTTCACGTCGGACCAGCGCCGGGCCTGGTCGAGGTCCACGTCCACGAGCCGCTGCTGAGGTTGGTGCACAAAGGCACTGTTCATCAGCGCATCGACGCGGCCGAAGTGCGAGACCGCTGCGTCGACGAGCTCGCTGCGCGAGGAGGCGTCAGCGATGTCGCTCGGCACGACCAGGGCCTTGCGCCCGAGGGCTTCGACCTCCTGGGCCACACTCTGGAGATTCGACTCGGTGCGGGCGGCGAGCACGACGTCCGCACCGGCATGGGCCGAGCGCAACGCGAGCGCCCTTCCGAGCCCGGGCCCGACGCCGCAGACCATGACGACCTTGTCGTCGAGAAGGTGCGCACCCGCAGCACGTTCGGCGGTCGGTGTGCTCACTTGATCTCGATCGGAACGCCGTGAGCGGCCAGGTACGCACCGAACGGTTCGCGGACCTCTTCCGGCTCCACACCGAAGTGGCCGCGCAGGTCATAGACGACCCGGCCGTCCTTGCCCTGTCGGTTGTGCTCGATGAAGGCACTGATCTCACCGCGGGCCTGCTCAGTGAGCTCCATCCCACTGCGCGCGTAGACCTTCTCCACAGCGCTCCAGTTGTCGGCGATCATCTCGTGGTAATAGACGTCGACGACCTGACCCTCGACCGCAGCCCGGTCACGCATGCCTGCCTCCAGCAGTCGCACGCCGACGTCACGCCAGTAGTCGAGGTGGAGGCCGGGGTTGACCTCCTTCTGCCACATCCTTGCCATGTACGTGTGCATCGTCGCGGCGGACAGCACCGGCCCGACCGGATCACGGTGGGTCTCGACGACGACGGCGTCGGGGAAGACCCGGAGCAGCGCCGGGAGGTTCTCGATGTGGGCGGGATACTTCGTGACCCAGCGCTCCCGTGGCCGGAACCAGGTCATCACCTGCATGCAGAGCTTCTGGAACTCGTAGTGCGGCGTCTGGTCGTGGGCCAGGTAGTAGTCCCGCCAGCCAGCAGCGTGCTGCATCAGGTGCTCCGGGTAGTAGCCGGAGAAGTCGGCCGCGTGCAGCTCGATGTCCTCCTCGATGCGCCAGGGGTCCATCGGGTGCCAGGACTTGATGTAGGGGTTGGACAGCTGGGCCTGCTCGAAGACGGCAGCCGTGGCGGTGAACCGCGGGTCGACGCCGTCGGGTCCGGGTCCGTCCCCCCGCCCCGGGACGATCTGGTTGAGCTCCCACAGTGGCGCCGAGCGGAAGCGCGAATCGGCTGCGAGGAGATTGACCAAGTGGGACGTGCCCGAACGGGGCAGTCCCGCGACCATCACCGGCGCCTTGATCTCGATGTCGCGTACCTCCGGGTGACGGGCGACGAAGTCGAGGACCCGCATCCTGTTGGCGAGATACTTCACCGAGAGACCGTGCATGGCCATCCGGGTGAGGTTCGTCCGGATCGGCTCGTGTGCCACGTCGATCCAGACCTGGAGCCGCTCCTTGTAGTCCGGGGTCCCGTCGTCAGTCAGACCGGTGGCCGCACGGGCGCCGGCAAGCACGCTTTCGACGCTGTAGTCGACCGGGTTCGCATCGGCGAAGTCGACCATCTGCTGTTGGGCAGGGTTCAGGACCGGATCGAGCAGGTCATCGAATCGAAGTTCTTTTCCAGGCATGTCTTTCCTCCTCGAGCACGTTTCGGCCAACCTAGAAGGACGTCCGCGATGGGCAGAGTGTGATCCCGGTCACCGGGACCCCCGGGAAGCGGTCGCACCCGGACGCCGGGCGCCTCGCGCACCTTGCCTCGCCGAAGCACGGAAGGCCGTCTGGCCGGGGCTGGACACGAGCCGTCGAGTCCGGCATGAAGGCCTCGACCAGTGCCTCATCCTCTCTGAAAGGATTCTCATGAGACGTTGGCTGGCTCGAACGGCCGGCCAGATTCGGGGGAAGTAGAAGCTCAGAGGTCAGAAATCTTCACCACCCGACTCGTGGGGACCGGGTGATGATCAGCCTTCACCCAGCGGATGAGGGCAGTTTCCTCGTTGTGGAAATCAGTGGAAATCCAGTTGCCGACGCCCGGGTCCGTTGCAGAGACCACGATGGTGACCGTGCCGTCGGCATTGAGCTTGGCCGTGTGGTTGTTGATGTAGGTGTTCGCCCGCTCGTGGTCCAGGGACTCCATCCACCAGTTGTGGAGCACGAAGTTCCAGTACTCGCAGTCGGGCACCTCGCTGTCGATCACCCAAGCCTCATCGGGGGCGAGCTGCCAGTAGCCGTGGAGGTAGAAGATCGTCGGATCCCCGCCAGTGTCCTGGAACAGTTCTTGGCCCCAGTCGATGATTTCATTCGGCCGTTTCATGAACATCTTGGTCCAGTCGGCGAACTTCTCGGCGGTCCCACTCACGAATGAGGTCGCCATCCGTAGCTGGGCCGCGAAAGCGACCGGGTCGAGTGGGGCAGGCCGCGACGGCTCGTCAAGCACCTGGATCCGGAACTCTGCCGCTTTCTCGTTCGACCGGTCCTGGAAGGATTGGCGACACAGGACGTTGGTGGTCTCCTCCGAGATCGGAAGCCATGCACCCGACTCCGGCCTGTCCTTGCTGACCACGAAACTGAACCGACCGTGCTCATCGACAGGGACGTCAACCATGTCCAGTTCACCCGTGGAGACAAACGTGCCATCGATGTGCAGCTTGTTGGCCTTCGAGCCGAAGGTCATCAACGGCGCCGTGCCGCGAGTCCCGCTGATCCGGTAGCGGCGGGTCCCTGCGACATTCATCCGCTGATAGATGTTGTCGGGGTTGTCCGCGCCGATCTTGCACTTCATGTTCGGGTTGAACGGGTCGAGCACCTTCGGACGCGAGGTGTCCGAGTTCTCCAGGAAGTTGACGGTGCCGAATCGCAGAAGGCGAATCAGGTAGCGAATCCCTTCGGCCTCGGTGAACGCGTCCCGGGGAACCAGATCGTCGGTGAGAAACGCGCCCGCCGCCTTCAGGTCATCGCAGAAGTCCGACCATGCCTTGTTCGACATCCGAGGTCTCCGGTTCGTGGGCAGAAGGGTCCGTCAAGCGAGCGTCACTTCATAACTATTAGTCATATATCAAATGGACAGTCTTGGTGAGCGGGACCGGTGACGGAAGCCGAAACGCACTTTCCTATCGTGCGCAAGGCACACCCCTTCCCAGACGACAGGCAGACCCATGACGACGACCAGCAAGGCATGGCACGACTTCTGCGACCAGCTCCGGGATGCCGGAGCGTCCCTGGTGGCCGAGGGCGCCCCTCAGGATGACTTCAGCCAGGCGGAGGGCATGCGCTCCCTCATCCGGATGCTCCGCTACGCGACGATCAACTCGATCGAGAACTCCGACCCGATGTACCCGTCGATCAGCGAATGCCTCGACCCGAACATGAAGTGCAAGATCGGCGGTGACAACCCCGACAACATCTACATGCGGATGAACGTGTCCGGGAAGTACCGCTACAGGGTCAGCGGCACCCGCGGCACGGTGCCACTGATGACCTTCGGCTCGAAGGTGCACAAGTTCGACTCCGACGGCACACTGGCGTCGACCGGCGAGCTGCACAGTGATGACATCCCCGTGGACGAGAACGGCCACTTCAGCTTCATCGTGAGCAAGGAGAAGCCAGCCGAGGGCGCGTGGCTGCCCATGGAAGACGACACCACCAACATCGTCGGCCGCCAGTCCTTCCAGGATCGGGCCAACGAGGTGCGGGCCGACGTGAAGATCGAGTTGCTGGACCAGCAGCCAACACCGGCCCCCTTGGACCCAGCAGTGTTCATCGAACAGCTGCGAACGGCCACGGCGACGGTCAAGGGCATTTCCTCGCTCTTCTCGGGGTGGGCCCGGAGGTTCAGCGAGCGCCCGAACGAGATGCCCGACTGGGGCCAGGACTACTTCCAGACGACCGGCGGTGACCCCACCATCTTCTACGGCCAGGCCTACTGGAGACTCGCTCCTGACGAGGCGTGGGTGCTCGAGACCGAGGTGCCCGACTGCGAGTACTGGAACTTCGTGCTCCAGAACTACTGGATGGAGTCACTCGACCACGATCGGATGAACACCTACATCAACAACCACACCGCGAAGCTCAATGACGACGGCACGCTCACCATCGTGGTTGCCGCTGAGGACCCGGGCTTCGGCAACTGGCTCACCACCGCATCCCACGAGGAGGGCACCGCCATGCTGCGCTGGGTGAAGGCGGACCACCACCCCCTGCCCAAGTGCAAGGTCGTCAAGCTCTCCGACCTCTGAGACGTGTGCGCAACAGGACGGGCTGGGAACTCCTCCCCGCCCTGTCGCGTCCTGGCCCACTGGGCGCCGAGGCCCCGCTCAAGGTAGGCCGCGAATGCGTTGTCGACCTCGGCCTCGGTGAGACCGAACTCCTGAAGGCTGTATCAGTGGACAGGCCGCCGATCGCTGACCTTGCTCGCTTCGTCGGCGACCCGGGCTGCCTCGCGGGTGGCCTCCGTCCACCGGACTCCCCACATGGTCGCAGATGGCATCCAACCACCGCCGGGGCATCGGCGACGAGGTCCTCGTTGGGCCACATGCATGAAGTGCCCGGGATCGTGTCGGTCGCGTCGCCGCCGGAGCGGACTCGGCACCCGGGACCAAGAGCGCGAGGCAATTGCGGCCGATTCTCTCGGTGGTGTGGACCGTGGACGTTCCTCGGCTGGCCCGGCCTGGTCAGCCAGCACTCAAGCCCGTGCTTCCCCGGGTCGACACACAGCACTCGGTGCAGCGCCGTCGTACCCGTGGTCCGAGAGCTCGTCGGTGCTCCACCCGACGCACACGCCCCAGTCCACCCGGCCACCCGGTCACCCGGCCACCCCGACTGATGGTCCAACGTCGCCATGGTCTTCGCCAACGTCCCGGTGGCCCTAGAGTATGTGAGATCGGGTCCTTGAAGTTGGCTGCTCGTTCACCCGGCAGGGGTGACTCCGGTCGCTGGGGCTCAGTGGTGGACTTCCCCGCAGGTCACGTCGAGGCACTGTCCGGTGACACCGCTGGCCAGGTCCGAGGACAGGAACACCGCGGCGTCGGCGATCTCCTCCGGCGTGGGGAACCGTCTGAGATCAACGGTCTGCGAGACCTGCTCGAAGACCTCCTCAGGTGCGATGCCGAGCTGGTCCGCCCTCTTCCGGAAGAAGCCCTGCACCTTGTCCGACCAGATGTATCCGGGAGCCACCGAGTTGATGCGCACCCCCTTCGGCCCCAGCTCCATGGACAGGCTTCGGGCCGCGGCGAGCAGTGCGAACTTGTGCATCCGATACGCACCGAACCTCAATGCACGGTTGCGCAGCACGACGGAGTTGATCAGGACGACGGCCCCTCGCGCCCGGACGAGATGCTCGGCCATCTTCTGGACCAGGCCTACGGACGCAAGCACGTTGATGTCGGTCCAGTGACGCATGTCGTCGAGGTCAACGTCGAGCAACGGGACCTGGGGCGGCTGCACGAATGCGCTGTTCATCAGGATGTCGATCTTCCCGAACTCGGCCATCGTCAGGTTGACCAGGTTGTCCTGGGCGTCGGCGTCCGAGACATCGGTGGGCACGGCAACCGCTCGCCGTCCGAGTGCCGTGACCTCGTCGGCGACAGCAGCCAGGGTCGATTCGGTGCGGGCCGCAAGCACCTCCGGCCGGGCCACGACCGGCCCGTTCTCCAATGCAGTCATCCAAAACTCCATGCTTCTGGTCGGTTGTCCATTGAGCACCGCTGGCCGTCCACCGGTGACGTGCGGCTGTGGTCAGTCCGCAAGGTGGTCGGCCGTCAACTCGAAGGAGGGCGTGTCGTCGAACGAGGTCTGGAACTCGTAGAGCCTCTCCAGCATCGTCCGGCTGATTCGCCAGGTGCCGTCGGCACCCCGTCGGTATTCGTCGGTGTAGATGCCGGCTCCCTCGACCAGTTGCCGGTTCGCCTTCTGGACGGAGCGAAATCTCAGCAGCCATGTTCCCGATGCCTCGTCCCCGTCGACATCGATCTCGGGGTGGTGGGCGAAGTGCACTGTGAGCCGGGAGTTGTCCATCGCCTTCCGGACGGTCTCCACCAGCTCCGCCGCCGAGTCGAACTCCAGCCCGTTGCCGTACGAGGCCCTGATGTCCGGGTCGAGCGTCGCCTCGAGCAGGCCCCAGTTCCGGGTGTCACCGGCCCGGAAGTAGCGGTACTTCAGCTGTTCGATCGCCTTGATGTCCTCAAGCACATTCGCCATTGCAGTCCTCTCCTCTGTGTCTTCCGGTGGCAAGGTCGGTGACTCCCACCTGGGCCGGTGCGCTTCTCGCCAGGGGCAGGTCAAGCCCGCTCACACTGCCGAGTTCGCAGCAGCAGGCGCCTTGAAGGGGTCTGTCAGCGCCTGGTCCGGGCCGGATGTCGTGTGTCCGAGCTCGCCGACTAGCGCATCACGCTACCGCCGTCGACACCGATCACTTGGCCGTTGACCCAGGTCGACTCTCCACCGAGCAGGAAGGCCGCGGCAGTGGCGATGTCCAGCGGCTCCCCGAGCCGACCGCTGGGGTTGGCGGTGACCGCAGCATCCCAGAAGCTCTCCGAGTTCGTACGCGCACTGGGCGTGTTGACCAGCCCGGGTGCGACCGCATTGCACCGAATCCCCTGACGCCCCCAGCGGGATGCGACATGCCGGGTGAGGGCACCGACCGCCGCCTTCGCCGCAGCGTAGGCGGGTCGCTGGGGTTCTCCGACGAAGGCAGCACCCGAGCTTGTGTTGACGATCGAGCCACCGCCACTGTCGATCAGCCGCGGGAGGGCTTCTCTGATGGTCAGCACATAGCCACGGAGCGCCACCGCCATCGTCCGGTCCCAGACCGCCAGGTCGAGGTCGAGCAGATCGGTGTCCTCCCGAAGGACACGCATGTCGGCGGCAACGTTGAACAGACCGTGCAACTGACCGTAGGTGTCCTCCACGTGGGAGAACGCCCCACGCACCGATTCCTCGTCGCCCAGGTCGACATGCAGAGCCGTCGCCGTACCGCCCTCACTCGCGATCGAGCGGGCCACCTGCTCTGCAGCCTCCATCGCCACGTCGGCGACAGCGACGGCGGCGCCACGCTCGGCCAGTAGCTGGGCTGTCCGTGCACCGATTCCGCTGCCACCACCGGCCACGAGGACGACCTTGCCGTCCATCGATGAAGTGGCGCTCATCGGAGGTCCGATTCCGGGTCCGGCCCCCGCGCGGGAAACGGATGACCGAGAGGAAACACGTTGATGCCCTGACTCATGAGTGCTCCGGATTCAGTGGGGCGAGCGCCAAGACGACTCGCAGAGGTGGGTGTGTCAATCGAGGGATCGCTTGTCCGTCAAGCATCCAGAGGCGCTGCTCCCGATTGCGGGGAGCCTCACGGTCGCTCTCCACGGGTCACCTCGAGATGTGAATGGGGCCGTGGGTGAACGGGGATTCCAGCACCCATTCGCCCACGGCCCGCGCTTGTTCCCGTGAGGTCTCCCTACTTCGTCAGGTAGACCTCGCGGAAGTCCGCGACGCCGCCGTTCACCGACGCAAGGTCGTCGAGACCCTGGACGTTGGGCGTCGACATGAAGCCCCCCACGCCCTGCCACAGCGGCGCGTAGAGCGCCTTCTCCGAGGCGTAGTCGATGATCTCGGCGGTCCGGGCAGCCCGGTCATCCTCGCTCATCGTCGAGTCGTCGAGACCGGTGGACATCGTGGCGATCTCAGGATCCGCCCCCACGCTCCAGACCGGGTTGACGAACAGTCGCTGCACCCACGAGTAGGCGTCGATGGACGGAAGGCTCATGTACATGAGCTCGGCGTCCGCCTTGCCCTGGGCCCACTCGGTCACGAGGGTGTAGACGTCGACGTTGCGCAACGTCACGTTGATCCCGACGTCCTTCAGGTTCGACTGGATCGTCTGCGCGGCAAGTGTGAAGACGCCCACGTTCGCGACCGCGATCTCGCCCCCGTCGAGGCCGTCCCCGTAGCCGGCCTCCTCGAGGAGTTCCCTGGCCTTGTCCGGATCGAACGAATAGTCGTCCTCACGTGCCTCGTCGAAGCCCGGAAGGCCGTCCGGCCAGGGCTGGACACGAGCCGCCGAGTCCGGCATGAAGGCCTCGACCAGTGCCTCACGGTCGATGGCGTAGTTGACTGCCTGACGCACCAACTGGTCGTTGTAGGGCTTGCGGGTGTGGTTGAAGTTGAGCCCCACCATGTTCAGCACCCCGTCCATCACGGTGTGCTTCAGCTTGCCGCTGTCGATGTCGGTCTGGAACCGGTCGACACCGCTGCTCCACACGATCAGGTCGGCCTGACCACCCTTGAGCGCATTCGTCGTCGCCTCAGTGTCACCCAAGGTGCTGATCGAGACGGTGGCCGACTGACCGGTCTTCGGGTCCCAGATGCCACCCTCATCAGTACGCCGCTTGTAGGTCACCTTCTGGCCCGGCTGGAACTCATCGATCACGTAGGCACCCGTGCCCACCGGGTGCGTGGAGAGATCCTTGCCACCCAACGCCTTCGGCGAGATCATCACGCCACCCAACTCGCTCGAGAGCGCCGAGAGAACCGTCGTGCTCGCCGACTTGAGGTCGAGCTTCACCGTGCTCGGGTCCACCACCTCCACCTTCGCAATGCCAGCCACGTTGGCACCCAACGCCGTTCCCGTGGCGCCGATGTAGTTGTCCAGGTTCGCCTTCACCGCATCCGCGTCGAACGGCGTCCCATCACTGAAGGTCACCCCTTCCCGCAGGGTCAGGGTCAACGACTTGCCATCAGGCGAGAACTCCCACTCGGTCGCCAACATCGGCTCGTACGTGGCCTGGGCACTGACCTGGATCAGGCGGTCATAGACCGGCCAGGTCGCAATCAGCAGCTGGGCCGGCTCCGGCGCCAGGTGCGGGTCCAACGACTGGGTCACCGGATAGGCGATCCGCAGGTGGGCGCTCCGGTCAACCTCGCCGGAGTCAGAGTTCGCCCCCGAGCTCGTCGCACCGCCACACGCGGCCACCAGCGCCGCCACCGCCACCGCGGCACAAGTGACGAGGAAGGTTCGACGCCTTCTTCCGCTTCTCATGGGCTCCATCTCAGTCCTCTCTCACGTCGGCTCGATCGACCAACGACTGCCGCGACGATAGGAGCGGACCAGCTCGCCGGCGGATGTGATTCCGGTCACTGGGACACAGTGGCTGGAATCACATCCGCACCGGTCCCGACGGGCGGCACTTTGTGTGCGGACCCGGTCAGTGCACCTTCATCACGAGATCGCGGGCCTCCATCGGATCCGGGGCATCGGCGCGATCGGCGAGCTCGATCCGGATCCGCTCGAGCACGCCGCGATAGGCATTGTCAGCCGGCAGCGCGGCGTACTCCTCGGTGACCGGAGTGCCACGATTGCACCCCACGTCCATGGTCTCGTCCATGGAGAACATGAATCCGATCGTGTTCTCCAGTCGACCCGATCCGCACGGGTCCCCATCGATGGTCACCACGACACTGGCCCCCTTGCCGACTCCTCCGCCGTCGTAGGAGACCGAGAGGCCGACTGTGTGGGCACCCGTGGGGACCTCACGCTCGCCACGCACCCACGTACGCTCCCCACCGCGGTTGTAGCAGTAGACCGGTCGTCCGTCACGGACATAGAACGACCACCCACTGAACCGCCCACCCTGGGCGATGAGCACACCGTCGGCACCGGCCTCGGGCACCACCACGTCGGCGCTGAGCTCGAACGAGGTGTTCTTGACGTTGGGTGCCACGCCCTCACGCAGTCCGTGCATCGACGGTCGCAGTGTGATGGAGCGTCGGTCGCCGAGCAGGTCCGGGTGCGGCGCCGCGGCAGAGTCGAACCTCTCCTGCATCCGGTCGTCGAGCGGCAGCACCTGGTAGCGCGCAGCCTCCACCAAGAACTTCGCCTTCAGCTCCTCGAGCTTCTCGGGGTACTTGTCGGCGACGTTCTCCGCCTGGGTCCAGTCCGACGAAGTGTCGTAGAGCTCCCAGACGTCCTCGGCGAACGGGACCTGTGGCTGGCGTGGCATTGCCCACGGCATCTGGTTGTGCCGGGTCGACGCGGTCCAGCCGTGGTCATAGATGCCGCGGCTTCCATGGATCTCGAAGTACTGCGTCGTGTGTCGCTCGGCCGCGTCCGCGTCGTCGAAGGTGTAGCCGAACGATGCGCCCTCCATCGGGGCCTGCGGCACCCCGTCGACCACGTCGGGCACCGGGATCCCAGCCGCCTCGAGCACCGTCGGAGCCAGGTCGGTGCAGTGGTGCCACTGGTGACGGACCCCGCCGCCGGCGATCCGTTCCGGCCAGTGCACGATCATGCCGTTGCGGGTGCCACCGTAGTGGGAGGCGTACTTCTTCGACTGCTGGTAGGGGGTGTTCATCGCGAGTGCCCAGCCGACCGGGTAGTGCGGGTAGGTCATCGGTCCACCCAGCTCGTCGAGCTGGCCGACGATGTCCTCGACCGAGCTGGGGATTCGGTTCAGGGGACGCACGAGGTTGGCTGACCCGTACAGCCCACCTTCGGCAGCCGCCCCGTTGTCGCCGAGGATGTAGACCACCAACGTGTTGTCGAGCTGTCCGAGCTCCTCGATGGTGTCGAGCAGCCGGCCGACCTGGGTGTCCATGTGCTCGGCGAACTCCGCATAGAGCTCCATCAGCCGCTCGCACACGAGCCGCTCGTCGTCGCCCAGGCTCTCCCAGTCCGGCACGTCCGGATCGAAGTCCGGGAGCGTGGCATCGTCGGGCACCAGGCCGAGCGCCTTCTGCCGAGCCAGCGTCTGCTCTCGTTGGGCATTCCACCCGTGCGCGAACTCGCCGCGTGCACGACCCCGCCAGGACTCGGGGACGTGCAACGGGTCATGGCAGGCACCGAAGCTCACGTAGCTGAACCAGGGACGATCGGGTTCGAGCGAGCTGACGTTCTCGATCCAGGTCGCCGCTTGGTCGACGATGTCCTCCGAGAGGTGGTACCCCTCCTCCGGCGTCCGTGGCGGATCGATCGGGGTGAACCCGTCGATCAACGCAGGCGTGTACTGGTTGGTCTCGGCGCCGATGAAGCCGTAGAAGCGGTCGAAGCCCTCATTGAGCGGCCACCTGTCGAACGGCCCGGTCTCGCCCATCTCCCACATCGGTGTCTGGTGCATCTTCCCGAAGGCACCGGTCTGGTAGCCGTTGCCGGAGAGGATCCGCGGCAGCGTCGCCATCGAGTCAGGTCGGATGCAGTCATAGCCGGGAGAAGAGGTCGCCATCTCCGGGACCGTGCCCATGCCCGCGCTGTGGTGGTTGCGGCCCGTGAGCAGGGAGACCCGGGTCGGCGCACAGATCGCGGTGGTGTGGAACCGGGTGTAGCGCAGACCGTTCTCGGCCAGCCGCTCGGCGGTCGGCATCCGACACGGTCCGCCGTAGGCGGAGGACGCGCCGAACCCCATGTCGTCGACCAGCACGACAAGGACGTTGGGAGCACCTGCGGGCGGCGAGATCCGCCCCCGCACCGGATAGCCCGGGCTCTGGTGGGCACGGTCGACCGACGGAGTGATCGTCGCGGTCGGCTCGGGGACGGGAAGGATTCTGCGGTTCACGTGGGAACACTCCTGTTGAATTGAGTTGAGGTGGGCGATCAGTCGACGACGGCGCTGTTCCAGGTGGTCGGGTTGCCGAGGAAGCCTCGCGGTGAGGTCGGCACCGAGCCGTCCACATCGGTGACGCCAAGGGCGCTCCCGATCTCTGCACCGACGAGGATCTGGCCGGACCAGGTCATTCGCTCCGGAGCGTCGGCGAGGGCGGCAATCACGCGCCCGGTGAACTCCGGCGACTCCGCCAGCGCGGTCATGGCCCCGTAGCGCTCCGGATCCGCGTCGAAGGCGGCCGCGGTGCGCTCGGTCCGGAGCAGGCCCATCCAGATCGAGACCACGGCCACGTCGTGCGGCCGGAAGTCGACTGCCATGTCGTGGGCCATCTTGTCGACGCCGGCCTTCACCGCGCCGTACGCCGGCCCGTGCATGTAGCAACCGCCTCCGAAGGAGGACGTGTTCACCACCAGCCCGGCGCCGCTGGCAACCAGCAGCGGCGCGGCGTGGTGGCTGGCCACGTAAGTCGATCGCAGCCCGACGTCGAACTGGTCCTGGAGCGCCAACGGCTTCTCCCAGAACGGGCCCTTGTCAGCGAGGTGGTCGGGGACGACATATGCGTTGTTGACCAGCACGTCGACGAGGCCGTGCTCCTGACGGATCCGGTCGAAGAGCGCAGCCACCTGGACATCGTCCGAGTGATCGCAGATCACCGGCACTCCCCTGCCGCCGCGTCGATCGATCTCCTCCGCCGTGGCACCGACCGTGCCCGGAAGTGGTGCGTCTCCCTCATTGCGGGAGCGCCCGGTCACATAGACGGTTGCACCGGTCTCGCCGAGGGCGAGCGCAATCCCCTTGCCTGCACCCCGGCTCGCACCGGTGACCACGACCACGCGTTCGGCGGCCGGGCGCAGGTCCAGGCCGGTCATGCAGCGGGACCGGCGGATCCCGCCATGTCGAGCGCGGCGAGATGACTGAAGACCATGCACGAGCCGATCGGGTTGCCGCCTCCGGGATAGACCGTGCCGCTGACGGCGGCCATCGAGTTGCCGGCTGCGTACAGGCCCTTGATGACCTTCCCTTCCGCATCGAGCACCCGGGCGGAGGCATCGGTGCGGAGACCGCCCTTGGTGCCGAGGTCGGAGATGCCGAAGGCGGCTGCGCGGAACGGGCCCTTCTCGATCGGCACGAGCGGCGATCCACCTTCGGAGAAGGCGCGGTCGTAGGCCTCGTCACCCCGGTGGAAGTCCTCGTCGACACCGGACTCGGCGAACGTGTTGAAGCGGGCCACGGTCGAACTCAGCCGGTCGGCAGGGACGCCGATCTTGGCGGCCAGCTCCTCGATGGTGTCGGCGCTGACCCACAACCCGGCGTCCTGGTAGTCGGCCGTCTCCCCCATCGGAACGCTCGTGGAGCGGACCGGGGGGCGCTCACCGTCACGGTCGTCATAGATCATCCAGAACGGCAGCGTGACCGTGCCGTCGACCATCCGGTCGATGACCACCCGACCGAGGCGGTCATAGGCCCACGACTCGTCCACGAACCGCTCGCCGTTGTCGTCGACGAAGATGCCTCCGGTGAACCACAGCGAGAACGTCGAGCTTCCGTCAGGGTGGGTGAGCCCCGGGGACCACCACGCCTCCGACATCAGGTCGACGTCGGCGCCGACATCGATACCGGCCTGGATTGCCTTGCCCTGGTTGGTGTTCGGACCCATCGCGTCGCGCGAGGTCCCGGGCACGCCGTACTTCTGCCGCATCTCCTCGTTCTGCTCGAAGCCGCCAGCGGCGATGAGCACGCCCCGACGAGCACGGATCCGGCGGCGTACGCCGTCCTGCGTCACGACCGCGCCGACGACGGTGTCGCCCTGGCGGACCAGCTCGTCGCAGCAGGTGTTCAACCGCAGGTCGGCGTTGTCCTTGCGGGACAGCGCCAACAGGTAACGGCCGACGAGGGCCTGGCCACCGATGATCATGTCGGGCAGCGGCTCGCCCGCACGTTCGACCGGCAGGGTCGGGCGCAGCGAGTCTCGCAGGGAGCCGAGCACCTCGGCCTGCAGCGGCTTCATCATGATGTGCCGACCCGTCGCGCTGGACTTGGGGGCCGACCCGAAGTAGTCCGGCCACGGCCACACCATGAACTCGAAGTCGTCGTCGGTCTCGAGATAGTCGACCAACGCCGGCCCGGTCGCCAGATAGGCATCCTGGAGCTCCACCGGGGTCCGGTCACCGACCACGGCGCGGTAGTAGGTGCGGGCGTCCTCGGGCGTGTCGGTGCTGCCGTCGCGCCGCAACGCGGCGTTGTTGGGGAACCACATCCCGCCACCTGAGTAGGCAGTGGTGCCACCAAAACTGTCGGAGGCCTCGACGAGGATCACCGACAGGTCCTCACGGGCGGCGGTGTAGGCGCCCGCGAGGGCACCACCACCGGAGCCCACCACGAGCACATCGCACTCGTCGTCCCAGGTCTGCTGCGTCTGTGCTGTCGTCATTCGAAGGCCATCCCGATCTCTCGTTGTCTTGCCAGGGTCTCGGGCCCCGTGCCGGGCGCTTGCTCCCCCGGGGTCCAGGTCACCGAGTGCAGGTCTCCGCTCCAGGCGAAGCTCCCCTCGGCGTCGTACCGTTCCCACGACACGGGTGATCCCCGGTCGATGCCGATGTCGATGCCCTGGAACATCGCCTGCCCCATCGGCATCACCAGCCCGTCGGCGCGTCCGCGCTCGGTGCCGTCGACCAGGACTCGTGCGTCCACGTGCAGGCCACCGGCGAGCGCAGTGGCCTCGAGCACGATCTCTCGGCGGCCGGCATCGAGACGGCCCAGGTCGAGCACGTCCATCTGACCGGAGTGGTTGTGGAAGTAGGAGAGTCGGTCGCGGTCGACCGAGAGCGAGTAGCCACCGCTCTGGCAGCCGTGGGCGAACAACACTCCTCGATCACCGGGACGGAAGTCGAGATCGACGGTGACGGTGAACGATCGCCGGTAGACGAGCATCAGTGATCGGTAGCGCTCCAGGGTCGGCGTCCCGGGCACCAACCGCACTGGCCGCGCGAAGGCATCCTCCCGCTCGGGCCGCTGGGTCCGCATCAGGCCGGAGCCCTCGTTCATCGGAAACACCTGGTTCTCCCACGCCGCACGCTCCCAGCGGGCAGCGAGCTCCGCCACGAGCTCGGGATTCTCATCCGCCAGGTCATGGGTCTCGGTCGGATCGTTCCGCAGGTCGTAGAGCTGCCACTCGTGGTCACCGAACGGAGTCAGTGCCCGGTGGCGGGTGACGATCTCCCAGCCGTCGCGGTAGTAGCCCCGGTGGCCCTGCATCTCGTAGTACTGCTCCTGGTGCGTCTCGGGTGCCGTGGCATCCGAGAGCGACCCCAGGAAGCTGCTTCCTGCGAGCGGCTTCAACGGCACCCCGTGGCGGTGGTCCGCAGCGGTGGCCCCAGTGACCTCGAGGATTGTCGGGAAGAAGTCGGTGACGTGCACGTACTGGCGACGAAGGCCCCCCGCAGCGCCGGGCGCGTCAGCCACCTTCCGTGGCCAGCTCACGATCGTCGGCACCGAGTGCCCGCCAGCGTGGGTGTTGGTCTTGTAGAGCCGGAACGGCGTGTTCGAGGCCATCGCCCACCCGCGCGGATAGTGCGGCAGGGTGCGCGGACCGCCGATCTCGTCGATGTGCTCGAGATCCCGCTCGAACTCCTCGTCCATCCCAGCACCGCCGCCGTGATAGTGGCGCAGGACGTCGAAGTACTGGCTGCTGCCCTGGGTCTCTCCGTCACGGGAGGCGCCGTTGTCCGAGGTGAAGAGGAGGAAGGTGTTGTCCCACTCGTCGATCTCCTCCAGAGCGGCGCGGAGGCGTCCGACGGAGGTGTCCACGGACTGCACCATGGCGGCGTACACCTCCATGTAGCGGGCGAACACCTCCTTGCGCGCGGGCGGCAGGTCGTCCCACGCCGGAACCTCGTCCCCTTCCTCGCTGTTGCGTGGCGAGAGCGGAGTGCCGGGCTCGACGATCCCGAGCTCCTGCTGACGCGCGAAACGTTGCTCACGAATCCGGTCCCACCCGGCCTCGTACGCCCCCCGGTGTCGCTCGATGTCCGCGGCCGGCGCGTTCAGCGGCGCGTGCACGGCGCCATGGGCGAAGTAGAGGAAGGCCGGCTTGGCCGGGTCGGAGGCCTTGACCGCCCTGATCATGGCGATCGCCTCGTCGGTGAGGTCGTCCGTGAAGTAGTAGTCCTCGGCGTGGTCGGTGGGCGTGATCCGACTGTTGTCGCGGTAGAGGGCATGCGGATGGAACATGTCCGTCATCCCGTCCATGATCCCGTAGAACCGGTCGAAGCCCCGCTGCAGCGGCCAGGACTTCCGCGATCCGGTGTCGGTGACGTCACTGTCCTTGCACAGGTGCCACTTGCCGACCATCAGGGTCGAGTAGCCGTTGTCCCGCAGCACCTCGGCGATCGTGCTGACGTCGTCCGCGAGTTCCATCGCGTGGCCCGGGAAGCCGGGGTCGGCGTGCGCCACGTAGCTGACCCCCGCCGCGTGCGAGTTCCGTCCGGTCAGCAGCGCGGCCCGGGTTGGCGAGCACATCGGGTTGACGTGGAAGTTCGTGTAGCGAACCCCCTCCTCGGCCATCCGGTCGAGGTGGGGGGTGGTGATCTCCGACCCGAAGCAGCCGATGTCGGAGAACCCCATGTCGTCGACGAGCACGACCACCACGTTCGGCGCCTTCGGCTGTGCCTTCGGCATCGGTGGCCACCAGGGCTCGGAGCCGGCGATCGTGCGGCCGATGCTGCCCTCGAAGCCCAGATACGCACGGCTCTGCTGCGGAAGGCCCTCCGGGACACCACGGGAGTCAGCGGTCATGTGGCCATGCTCACGTCTGGACCACCGGACAGGCCCATCGCATCCCACTGATCAGGACGTCGAAGGACGTTTCACCTCGTGGTTGAGCGGACCTGTGGGTGGGCCTCGAGATAGGCACCGAACCGTTCGTCGATCGCAGCCTGGCTGAGCCCGTAGTCGGCCAGCTCGTAGTGGTGGTTCGGGTCGCGATGGCCCAGGTGGCTGGCCTCGTCGGCGGCCCTGACCGCCGTACGCGCGTCATCGGTCAGGCTCTCGCCGAGCCGGTCGTAGACACGTTCGACCGTCGCCATGGGGGATGCGACGAACTCGTCGTAGTACACGTCGAGGAACTGGGCCTCGTCGTGGCGGGCACGAGCGGCCATCGCCTTCTCCACCCCGGTGGCGTAGTAGTCGAGCTGCCCCTGACCGATCAGCGCACCCTCGTAGGTGTGGGACTGCCCGGGCACCAGCTTCTCCAGCACGCTCGAGATCGAGGGGATGCAGGTCTCCGGGGCCCGGTGGGTCCAGATCACCAAGGCGTCCGGATAGACGCGGAGCAGCTCGTCGAGGTTGTGCAGGTGGCCCGGGTTCTTCAGCACCCACCGCTTGTCGGGGACGGTCATGCCGATCAGCTGCAGGTTCTTGCGGTTGCGCTCGAGGGCCGGCACCCAGTCCTGCTCGGCCAGCCACTTCGCATAGGTCGGCACGTTGGCCGTCGCCACCCACATGTTGCCCATGAACGACTGCTGGGACAGCAAGTCGCACTCCTCAGGCGCGTCCGCCGCGACGAAGTGGATGTGCGCGAACTCGGGGCGGCTGTACGGAGTCTCCTTGATCTTCGCGTCGATCATCTGGAAGACCGGGTGCTGTGGCCAGGTCTCCCGAGGGGGCCGAGGCATCGGCACGTTCGCGAGCCACAGGTCGAGTCCTTGGTGCTCTGCGGGAGCGCAGAGCAGTCGGTTCAGTGCCGTGGTACCGGTCCGGGCGACACCGGTGATGATCACCGGTCGCTCGATCCGTACGTCGGCGTGGCCCGGGTGCTGCGACCAGGCGGACTGGCTGAACAGCCGGGCGGCGAGTGCGCCGACGAGTGCGCCGAAGTGGTACTCCGCACCCAGCTCGGTGAAGTCCGCGTCCTGGTCGTAGGCCGTGGTGAGCACCTCCAGGGCCTCGAGGTAGGAGGAGCCGCCGAAGTCCTCGAGTCCGGTGTGGGCGGTGGCCGTCTCGTGCAGCCGATCGATGATTCCGGCGCCGAACATGGAACTGCTCATGGGGTTGCTCCTTCGTGTGCGTTCGGAGGGTTCAGAGGATCTGGTCGGCGTAGTCGCCGAGCAGGACCTTCGGCAGCACCGGCCGTCCAGCCGCCGTCGACCGCGATCTCGGCTCCGGTCGTGTAGGAGGCCTTGTCGGAGAGCAGGTAGACGATCGCTCCCGCGATCTCATCAGCAGCACCGACTTGCTCCATCGCGGTCCCGGGAAAGTTCGCCGCGCCCTCGACCAGCTGCGCGGACTCGGCAGCCAGTCCTCCTGCAACGACACGTCATGGGGCAGGAAGGTCGCCGTGTCGCCCACCTGGGCTGCGGCCTTGGCGCCCTTCGCCATGAGAACCACCTTGTCCGCGACCTCTGCCATGGCCCACTCCATCCTCTGTGACCAGTGACCGGGATCGTACCGATTAGGCATACTTCTAACAAGTACTTTGAGGATGTCCACCAGCCCTAGGAGTGAGAGCCATGACCCGCAACGATGCGACCTCCGCCGAGATCCCGGCGTCCATGCAGGACTCGATGGGACTCGCGTTCGCCGCCTGGACCGCGCCCGCCGGCAAGGCGATCGAAGTCGCCCCCCGCACCTGGCAGGTGTGTGCCCATGTCACGAACGTGAGCGTGATCGAGACCGATGAGGGCCTGGTCCTGGTCGACTGCGGCCTGCCGAAGGACGGCCCCGAGCTGCTGGCGCTGGTCCGCTCGGTGACCTCCGCGCCACTGCACACGGTGATCTACACGCACGGTCACATCGACCACGCCTTCGGCCTCAGCGCCTTTCTCGAGGAGGCGGGCGAGAACCGGCCGCGGATCATCGCCCACGAGAACCTGGTCGGGCGGTTCCAGCGCTACGCTCGCACCGCCCCGTACAACGCGACGGCGAACAGTCGGCAGTCCGGCGGACCCGGTGCCGGGCGACCCGCGACCTGGTGGCCGAGCCAGGAGGACGAGTTCCACTGGCCAGACACCACCTATCGCGACTCACTCACCTTGGAGATCGGTGGCGAGACGATCGTGCTCAACCACGCGCAGGGAGAGACCGACGACGGCACCTGGGTGTGGATTCCCGGGCGACGACTGGCCTGTGTCGGCGACCTGTGGATCGACGGCTTCCCGAATGCCGGCAACCCGCAGAAGGTGCAGCGCTATGCCGAGGAGTGGGCCTGGTCCGCCCGTAGGATCGCCGAGCACGATCCGGCCGTCGTGATCCCCGGCCACGGGATGCCGCTGACCCATCGCGCCGGCATCCAGGAGCGGTTCACCAACATGGCGCGCTATCTCGAGCTGCTCACCAGCTACACGATCGACGCCCTCAATGCGGGCCTCGACCACAACGCGATCGTGACCGGCTTCGAAGCGCCCCGCGAACTCGCGTCGTTGCCCTACCTCCAAGCCGTCCACGACCGTCCCGAGTTCGTGATCCGCAACCTGATCCGCCGCTACGGTGGGTGGTGGAACGGTCGCGCCGCCGACCTGATGCCGCCTCGCACGGAGGACCACGCACGTGAGGTCGTGAAGCTGGGTGGGGGTGCGGATGCCTTCGTACGGCGGGCGAGGGATCTTGTTGGTGAGGACCTGCCCCTCGCCTGCCAGCTGGCCGAGTGGGCGGTGCTCGGGGATCCCGACAGCATCGACGCTCACCGCTGTTTCATCGAGGTCTTCGAGCGCAGGCTGGCCGGCGAGACCGCCTACCAGGCGCGCGGCATCTACCGCACGGCGATGAATGCGTCAGCCGAGCGGATCAAGGATCTCGAGGGCTGACGGAGACACCTTCAGAACCGCCCCCTCGGGTCGCTGACCCCCGGTCCTGTGGAGACCAGCTCGAAACCACCACCGGGAGTGGCGTAGACGGTCAGACCCTCCCCCACGCCGTCACCGTCGGTGGCATTGGCGACCGCGATCTTGTTGCGAGCGTTGCGCTCGACATCGAGGACGATCTCGGCCAGCTCGTCGTCGCCGAAGTGCTCGTGCAGCCGGCTGGCGAGGCCGGACGGGAACTCTCCCGGGGACATCAGCACGGCGTCGGTCAGCGCCAGCGCCAGCTCGTGCCGCTCGTCGAACCCACCGGAGGCGTGGTCGTCGATCCTGGCGAACATCTCCTCGTCGCCTCCCGCCGCCAAGGCATCGGCATGCCGCAGCGCCTGGCACATCCGGCAGTTGTGGATCCGGGCACCGCGCAGCCGAACCAGCTCGGTGGTCAACGGATCCAGCGCATCCAGCCGGGCGATGTCGCGGGTCATCAGGTTGAGGGCGTCGGGCAGCGGGGCGAGCGGACCGGGATCGATCCGCTCGAACGGATCGATCCCGAAGAGCTGGGCGTAGGCAGCCCGCAGCCGCAGCTCGACGTCGATCGCGTAGAGCACGTTGACCAGGACCGGCGCATCGGGGCCCATCGCCGCGCGGATCATCGCGCGCTGCTCGTCATCGACCTCCGAGACGTCGAGGACGAACTGCTCCGCCATCGTCAGAACTGCCCGGTCGGCCCGGTCGAAGAGCTCCGAGGTCGGCCAGGCGGGCAGGTGAGCCCGGCGGTCGTGCCGCTCCGCTGGGCGCCAGGCGTCGTCGACGCCGAGCAGATGCGCCATCCGCGGCCTGGCCAGCGCATACAGGGCCGGGTCCAACGCATCGGCTGCGGAGGCGAAGACGGCAGCGGTGCGGGTCAGTGCTTCGGTGGAGGTCACGTGGTCCGTCATCGTGACAGCGTGCACCGCACGCGGTGCATCGCGCCTCCTGGTCCTGTCCATCGGGACTTCCGAGCGGTGACTCCTGCCAGCCGACGATGATGGCCGGCAACGTCCATCGAAGGAGCACGCATGGCCGACCTCCAGACCATCTCTGACCGGATCGAGATCGCCGACGTCATCACCCGCTACACCAGGGCGATCGACACCGGAACCTGGGACGGCCTCGACACCGTCTTCACTCCCGACGCCCTCATCGACTACACCTCGGCCGGAGGAACCAAGGGCTCCTTCCCGGAGATGAAGGCGTGGCTGGCCCGGGTGCTGCCCCGCTACGTACGACGCCAGCACGTGATCGGTCAGCTCGCCGTGACGTTGGAACCGGACGCCGCGGCCGTGACCGCGTACTTCAGCAACCCCATGGTGCACATCGGTGAGGACGGCTCGGAGCTGCTCACCGACTGCGGCGGCTACTACCACCACCGCATGATTCGTACGCCGGACGGCTGGCGTTCGTGTGAACTGGTCGAGGAGACGGTTTGGACTCGATGAACCTACGCAGCGATGTGGTGGATGTCGGTGCGATCCGGATGCGCTACGTCGAGCAGGGCACTGGCCCGGCCGTGGTGATGTGCCATGGCTTCCCGGGCCTCGCCCACAGCTGGCGCCACCAGCTGCCGGCACTGGCTCGGGCCGGCTTCCGTGCGATTGCCGTCGACATGCGTGGCTACGGGGGCACCGACCGGCCCGAGAACCCCATCGACTACGACCGGGCCAGCACGGTGGGCGACCTCACGGGACTCCTCGACGCGCTCGGCCTGGACGATGCCGTCTTCGTCGGCCACGACTTCGGCGCCGCCCTGGTCTGGGACCTCCCACAATGGGCACCCGGACGGGTCCGGGCACTGGTGCAGCTCAGCGTGCCGCGGGCGAAGACCTCGCCGATCCTGCCGAGCACGGCCTTCGCCTCGCTCGCGCGCGACCACTTCTTCCACATGCACTACTTCCAGCAGTACGGCGTGGCCGATGCGGAACTTACCGCCGACCCCGGCGGCTTCCTGCAACGGGTGTTCTGGGCGCTGAGTGGTGGTTACCGCTACACCGACATCTTCGCCCATCCCAGCGAGGGCAACGGCTACCTCGACGTTCTGCCGTCGGCACCTGAGCTGCCCTGGCCTTGGCTGACCCAGGAGGAGCTCGGGCACTACGTGGAGACGTTCACCAGCACCGGCTTCACCGGCGGCCTCAACTGGTACCGCGCAGCCGACCACATCTGGCGCGAGAAGCAGGAACGACCCGACGAGCCGATCACGCTGCCGGTCTGCTTCGTCACCGGTGACCGCGACCCGGTGCAGCAGATCACCGGACGCGATTCCGTGGAGGCCATGCGGGCCTCGGTTCCCGGCCTGCGCGAGACACACTTCCTCCCCGGGATCGGTCACTTCCTCCAGATGGAGGCGCCCGACGAGGTCAATCGGATCATGGTGGACTTCCTGCGCACGCTCTGAGGACCGGTCAGCGACCCTCCGTGGGGTCCGCCTGGCTGTCGGGGAACACCACGATCCCGGAGATCAGGCCGTCGTCACTGACCGTGATGATGTCCGTGGCTGCGATCGACCGAATGCCGTCGGGTGTGGGGACGTCCACCCCGATCTGGAAGGCGCCGCGGTTGCCGACCACGGTGACCGGTCCGAGGCGGGTGAGCTTGAAGCCGATGTCCTTGTACTGGTCGAGGAAGCCGAAGATCTCGTCGTGGCCATGTCGTACGGGCGTGCCGGCCGGCTCCTCGTGGCTCGCGTCCGGCGCGAACAGTGCCACGGTCGCGGTCGGATCTCCGACCGACATCGCCGCAATGTAGGCATCGCACGCAGCAATCACGGCTTCTCGGGTCGAACTCATCCATCTGCTCCTTGGGTTGGTTGTCTCAGTCCATGTCGGCGAGGAATGCCAGCATGGCCTCGTTGACCGCAGCCGGGCTCTCCATCTGCATCAGGTGACCGGCTCCGGGCACGATCCGTACGTCGCGCACGTCGCTGTAGTACTGCTGGAACCGCTCGAGTGGGTCCTTGCCGTGGAAGACCGCGAGGTCGATGTCCTTCTCACTGCCGACGAAGTAGTAGGGCACCGTGATCCGCTCGCCCTCGAACTGCTTGCGCTGCTCCCACCGGATGTCGCCCACGCGATACCAGTTCAGCCCACCGGTGAACCCGCTCGCACTGTAGTTCTCGACGTAGAGCTCCAGCTCGGCCTCACTGAGCCACGACCACGGCAGCGGCGGCGCCTCGTCCATCGCGTCGATGTAGGTGGTGCCCGGTGGGTGCTGCCAAGTGTTCAGGTAGTTGCCCGACCCCGAGAGGGTGTGGAAGACCTTCGTCAGGAACTCCCGGGGAGCGGCATCGAGATCGCGATCGGACGGACCCGGCTCGGTGAAGTAGGCGATGTGCTGGAAGTGCTTCCGCCCCGCAGCAGCCGCCATCTCCAGGGGTGGCTTGTCGGTCCAGTTCAGGAACGGGTTCTGCAGCCCGATCAGCGCACGAACCCGCTCGGGATGCAGGTGCGCCAGGTCGTAGGCCGCAGTCACCCCGAAGTCCAGACCACTGAAGACCGCCTTCTCCTCGCCGAGGTGCTCGAGCAGCCCGGTCAGGTCCGCGGTCAACGCCGGCAGGTCGTAGTCGCGGAAGTCGGCCGGAGCGGTGGTACGACCCATCCCACGCATGTCCGGGGCCACCACCCGATGGCCCGCCTCGGCGATCGGCCCGATCTGGTGGCGCCAGCTGTACCAGAGATGTGGGAAGCCGTGAAGGAGGACCACGAGCGGGCCTGACCCCTGCTCGACATAGTGCACGTCCAGGTCGTTGATGCGGGCGTACTGATGGGTCCATCCGGCCACGGTTGCCTCCTCGTCGCCTCGAACGTAGGGACCCGGCCCAGCCTGCGCAGCCCCGGTCCCGGCCAACGGGACCGGGCCGCAGCACGCCCGGTCAATGCTCAACGATCCCGGTAACCGTCTAGGAGGATTCATGCCCCGCACCGGAGTTCGCTTCACCTTCGCCCTTCCCGAGCCCGACCCCGTCCAGCAGTCCCAGGTCTTCCGCACAGCCATCGAGATGGCCCGATTCGCGGACGCCAAGGGCGTCGACATGATCAGTCTCGACGAGCACCACGCCAGCGGCTTCGGCTGGAGCAGCAACCCGATCCTCACCGGCGGCATGATGCTCTCGAACACCGAGCGGATCAGGGTCGGAGTCGCGGCAGCGCTCGGACCCCTGTGGGACCCGATCCGTCTCGCCGAGGACCTCGCTGTCGTCGACCAGGTCAGCGGCGGTCGGATGTCGGTCACGTTCGGCCTGGGCTACCGCCCGGTCGAGTACGCCGCCCTGGGCAGGGACTACCACCAGCGAGGCAAGCTGATGGACCAGATGCTGGAGACCCTCCTGAAGGCTTGGACCGGTGAGCCCTTCGAACACAACGGCGACACCGTGGCGATCACTCCCCGGCCCCTGACCCAGCCGCACCCCTACATCCTGGTCGGGGGGTCCGCGAAGGCGACCGCCCGTCGAGCGGTGAGGTTCCGGCTGCCCCTTCAGATCCCCGACCACATCCCGGAGCTGAAGTCCTACTACGAGGACCTGTGCCGCGAAGAGGGCATCGAGCCCGACGTCAACATGGTCGCCGCACACCGGCCGGGCATGGTCATCCTGCACGAGGACCCGGAGAAGGCCTGGGCGGTGCTGGGCAAGCACCTGATGTGGGAGGCGGTCGAGTACGGTGCCTGGGCAGCCTCCGACATGAAGTCGGTGATGCACGTCCGCGGCGTGACCGACATCGAGCAGGTCCGCGCGTCCGGTCGCTACCGGGTGCTCACGCCCGACGAGCTGCTCGACGATCTGTCCCAGCACGGTTCAGAGGCCTCGGTCACCCTGCACCCGCTGGTCGGCGGGATGCCGATCGACGAGGCGTGGAAGAGCCTGCACCTGCTCACCGACGAGGTGATCCCGCAGCTGGTAGGACGCCGATCGACGTCCTGAGACCGACTCAGTTGCCGAATCGCTGCTGCACGTGGCGGCGGCGTACGGCGATCTGGGCGGTCCGCTGCTCCGCGTCCAGTCGCGGAGTGTCGGAGGGCAGGACCTGGTCGAGCTCGGCGAGCTTCACCACGACCGCGTGCGGTCGTTCCGAGGTCGGGAACGACGCCACCGCAGCGCCGTCGAAACGCATCAGGATCATCCCGTCCGCGCGACCCACGGTGTCCAACCAGTTCGGTACACCCGGGTCACGGCCGCACACCACGAACCGGTAGACGCCGTCCGAGTCCAGGTGCGCCTGGTCGCCGGAGAGGCTGCTCTGGCGGTTCGCGTACTCCAGGGACGAGTACCACGGGTCGGTGAGCTGGATGCCCTGGTAGTGCCCTGCCCACGGCCATGCCGTGATGACCAGGGCCTCGTCGTCGGCCAGGTCGAACCGGCCCGAAACCATCCATCGACCGGGAACGCCCCCTCGGGTTCCCGGGTCGAACGGATCATTGAGCCGGTTCGCCGCCCGTGCGTAGGACTGCGTCGTGACGGCCGGCCAACATCGCGTCTGCACCTCCAGATCGGCGGCAGCGGCCCGGAGTCGCTCGGCCAGCTCGGCGGCACCCAACGGCGGACGCAGGTCTCCCTCGTGGCCGACCCGGTCGATGTGGACCTCACCCGGCGACCGGGCAGCCCCCCAGTCGCTGTAGATCTGGCGCACCAGCATGCGGGTGGCATCGGCCGGGTTCTCCAGCCAGTTGCCCGGTCGAGGATCCAGTGAAGCGATCACCTCGAAGGTGCCGTCTTCCTCGACGTCGAGGTCCTCGAAGGCCAGGTAGGACGCCATCCGCCCGTTGAGATAGGGGTCGCCGGCATACACCTGGAACTCCAGCCGGCGCGCGTCACCGATCGTGCCCCAGACCCGGTAGGTCTCTCCCGGCACCAGGCGGGAGATGAGGTAGCGCTGGTGGGGTTGTCAGCGCCCTCACGGATCCGGGTGTCCATCACCCGGAAGAAGGGGAACAGCGGGTCGAAGAGGACGTGTTCCTCGAGCCTGGCGAGCAGCATGCCCAGCAGGAACGTGTGCGCACCTGCCCGGTTGTGCTCGTCGGCGTAGAACTCGTGCCCACGCAGCTCCCCGGCGGCAGCGGCGACGGCCGTCAGCAGTCCGTCGAAGGAGTCGGCAACATCGTCGGTGGTCATCGTCCACTTCCTTCGCTAGCGGTTCGGCAGGGCGTCAGTCTGTGGAGCCGATGACGACGACCCCGAGACGTTCCCGTTCACTGGGACGAACGTCCGGCCCTCTGCTGCTCTCCGCGACGGTCGACCCGACCCGTCCTGACGCCCGCGAATGAGCAGCCTCCACAGAGGAGTTGGCAGTTGACCTTCACATCGAGCTCCTCCCTCGGCCGCGACGACCTGGTGCTGTGCGCGGGAACCGTCCTCGGGACCGACTTCCTGACGCGGGTCGAGGTCGCGGCGGCGACCGGCTACCGCGGCGTCACCCTGCGGGTCGGCGAGTGCGGAGCTGCGCTGGCGTCGGGCGCGGCGGAGATGCTGCGCGTGCTCGACGAACATGACGTCGAGATCGCCGAGCTCGACGGGATCACCGATTGGGCGGGGCACCACGACGAGGACAGGAGCCGGTTCGATCCGATGTGGTCCGTGGTCGAGGAGGTCGGTGTCCGCGCGCTCAACGTGATGGAGATGGGCACGGCGCAGATGCCGGTCGAGGCGTACGCCGAAGGGTTCGCCTCCCTGTGTGACCGGGCCGCGGACTCGGGCACCCTGGTCGGGTTGGAGCCCCTCCCCTGGACCGGGATCCCGGATCTGGCCCGTGCGGCCGACATCGTCCGCGCAGCGGGACGTCCGAACGGGGGTCTCACCGTCGACACGTGGCACCTGTTCCGCGCTGGCCACGGCGTTGCCGAGCTCACCGCGGTGCTCGACCTGGTGATCGGCATCCAGGTCAACGACGCCCCCACTGCACCCATGTCCGACCTGCTCGTGGAGACCCAACATCATCGACTCCTGCCCGGCCGTGGGGATGCTGCAGTCGCGAACACCCTGCGTGTCCTCCGTGACGCCGGCATCGACGCGCCCCTGGGCGTCGAGGTGATGTCGGACGCGCTGGCCGCCATGACGCCCATCGCGGCCGCAGCCCTCGCGGCCGAGGCCGCCCGCGAGGTGTCCGGGCCCTGAGGCCCCATTCCCGGATCCGCAGCAGACGCAACGGACGACAACAGACGGCAGAGGACGAGGAGTTCACCCATGCAGACCACCTACGAGGACGAACGCGAGATCAACCGGTGCATCATACGGTTCGCACGCGCCATGGACGATCGGGATTGGGCCGAGATCGAGAAGATCACCGTGGAGGATCTCACCGCCGACCTCGGCACCGGCGCCCTGGGCAGCCGCGGCGAGGTGATCGCGCTGATGCGCAGCTTCCTCGACGACTGTGGCACCACTCAGCACCTGATCGGCAACGTCCTGATCGAGATCGAGGGCGACACCGCCAGCAGCCGCGCCTATGTCTCCGACATGCACCTCGGCACCGGTGCCCTCGAGAGTCAGACCTTCCGCACCCTCGGCGACTACCACGACCGGTGGCGCAGGACAGCGGACGGATGGCGGATGACCCACCGGACCAAGCTCAACCGCGGAAGCCTCGGCGATCACGCCGTGCTCGGACAAGGGCCCTCCGGCTGGTCGGCCCCGTAGCTGGGTGACGTCGGTCCTGGTCTCGGTCAGCTGTGGATGGGCGCGACAAGGCAGGTCCGCTGCACAGGTCCACCAGAGCATGCTGCCCCGCGGGCACTCCTCAGCTCACGCGTGCTTCTCCGCGATGGACGCGATCGCGTCGACGATCCGCTGCACGTGCTCCGGCGGCAGTCCGTGACTCATGCCCAAGGTCATGCCGCGCTCGAAGACCTCGTCGGCCACGGGCAGACCGTCCTCGGGGATGCGGTGCTCGATGCCGGCCATCATCGGGTGGCGGGTGATGTTCCCGCTCCACACCGTTCGGCTGTCGATGCCGCACTCGTCGAGGTGCTCCTGCAGGTCGCTGCGGGTGAAGGGCGCGTCCGCGTTGACCATCACGGGGTAGCAGAGCCACGCGGTGTCGAGGCCCTCGGTCTCCACCGGTGTGGTGAAGAACTGCGGGTAGCGGGCGTACACCTCGGTGAAGGCCTGCCAGGTCGCCTTGCGGGTCTTGTAGTTCTCGCCGAGCTTGTCGAGCTGCACGACGCCGTACGCCGCACCGAGCTCCTGCGGCTCGAAGTTCCACGAGAGAGTGTCGAAGATGAAGTCGTTGTCGTAGTCGACCCCGTCGAGGTCTTCGCGGAACACCCTGCCGATGCCGTTGCCGAAGAGGTTCGGCTCGGAGCGACGGCCCCAGCGGCGCAGCAGAAGGGCCTGGTCGCGGGTCTCGACGTCGTCCATCATCACCATGCCGCCGGTTCCGGCGCAGGTGATGATGTGCGCCATCGAGAAGCTGGTCGCCACGAGATCGGCGCGGGCGCCGGTCGGGGTGCCGTGCAGGGTGGGGCCGAGGGCATCACAGGAGTCCTCGATGACCTTGAGACCGTGCCGGTCGGCGACGTCGCGGATCTTGTCCCAGTCGGGACAGTTCCCCGCCAGGTTGGGCACCAGGATCGCCACCGTGCGGTCGGTGACCATGGCCTCGATCTTGTCCTCGTCGATGTTGAACGTGTTCGGTCGGACGTCGACGAAGACCGGCACCAGGCCGGCGCGCACGATCGGGGCCACGTCGGTGGAGAAGGTCAGGGGCGACGTGATCACCTCACTGCCTCTCGGAAGGTCGAGCAGCTCCACCGCCAGGTAGAGGGCCGACGAGCCGGAGTTGCACATCACGCCGTACTGCTTGCCGGACAGCGCGGGGACCCGGCGCTCCAGCTCGAAGACGGACTTGCCGATGCGCAGGCCCTGGTGGCCGCGGTTGAGGACTTCGAGCACGGCATCGACCTCCGCCTGCCCATGGGTGGCGCGGGCGTAGGTGATGCGCTCGGTGGCGACGTCGGACATTCGTTCTCCTTGGAGGTGAGGTTCGTCAGCGGCTGGAGTGGAGGGGCGGGAGGCTCAACGCACCTCGACCGGGACGGGGTGCCGCTCGAGATGGAAGTCGAACCGCTGCCGGAGCTCGGCGGGGTCGACCCCGAAGTCGCTGCGTAGGTCATAGGTCATCGAGCCGTGCTTGTCGCGCGGATGGTCGTCGATGTAGCCCTTGATCTGGGCCCGGGCGGTCTCGGTCAGCTCCATGCCGGCATGGCGGTACACCTGCTCGACCGTGCCCATGGTGTCGGCCATGTAGTCGTGGAAGGGCACGTCCAGCACGCGATCGGGCGGGAGCAGCGCTCGCCCTTCGCCTGCTCGGCGCAGCAACCGTGCGACCAGGTCGGCCCAGTACTCCAGGATCTCCCCGACGTCGAAGGAGTGGTACATCGTGCGTGCTCCGTAGGCGCGCAACGTCGCAGCCGACTGGACCACGCCGACGGGGTCGCGCTGGGTCATCACCAGGGTCGCATCCGGAAACACCGCGGTCAGCGCACCGAGATTCTCCAGGTGCTGGGGGCACTTGAGGAGCCACCGCTCCCCCGGCCGCTGCCACTGGAGCACCTTGAGGACCTTCGCCAGGTATTCATAGTGCGGCGTCTGGTCGGCCGTCACGTAGTGGTCCCGCCAGCCCGGAGCCATGTGGAAGATCCACTCGATGTTGTAACCGGCGAAGTCGTTGGCCCACAGCTCGATGTCCTCATGGATCGAGTCCGGCGCCATCGTGTGCCAGGCCGCCAGGAACCGGTTGTTCGCCTGCATCTGCTGCCAGGCGGCGTCACACCGCTTGAACCGCGGGTCGATCCCGTCGACACCCGGTGCCTCACCGAGGTCGGGCACGGGTTGGTCCGCCTCCCACAACGGCAGTGACCGGAACCGCCGGTCGGCCGCGAGCAGATTGACCAGGTGGGTGGTGCCGCTGCGAGGCAGACCGGTGACGAACAACGGCGCCACGATCTCTTCGTCCTCGATCTCCGGGTGGCGCGCGAGCAGGGCTTCGATCCGCAGCCGGTTCGCCGAGTGCTTCACGCACACATCGAACATCACCCTGCCGGCCAGGGCCGTGCGATTCGGGTCCGTACGGATCTCGTCGAGCCAGACCTGCATCCGCTCGATGAAGTCGTCGGGCCCGAAGTCGTCGAGGCCGGTGAGCTCCCGCGCCCGGGCCAGCACCGCTTCGACCGTCAGCGTGGCGGGGTGCTGGTCGGCATACGTGAGGCCGGCGCGCTGGCGATCAGTGAGAACTGGCTTGCGCAGGTCATCGATGCGCAGCTTCACGAGGCCAGCACCAGCCTCGCGCCCGGTGAGTCCGTCGGATCAGTCTCACGGTCGGGGAAGGCCAGGAGCTCCGAGATCAGGCACTCCTCATTGACGACGATCGTGTCGATCGTCGTCATCCGCACCTGGCCCTGCGGTGTGTCGATCTCCACCAGCACCTGGAACGCAGCCCGGTTGCCGACCACGTTGATCGGCCCGAAACGGGTCAACCGGAAGGGAATGTCGTTGCTGTCCTCGAAGAACGCCCGGATCTCCGCATGACCGACCCGCGGCGGGCTACCCACCGGCTCCTGCTGCTGGGCATCCTCGGCGAACAGTGCGACGACGGCATCAGGGTCGTGCGCGGAGACTGCGTCCAGGTAGGCGTCGCACAGGCGGCTGATCTCCTCGCGGCTCGGTACGGCTGTGGACATGGTGGACTCCTTGTGGTTGGGGGTCTGATCACTCGGGAACGAGCACGGTGCTCACCAACGAGGTGAGGGTGAGGTCGGTGAGGCGGTCGGCATCGATGGGCTCGGTCCAGCCATGGGCATGCAGATCGGCGAGGCCCATCAGCCCGGCCCAGACGAAGGGGACCACCTCGGGGTCGCTGATCAACCGACGCCCCTCGGCGGCCGCGCACTCCTCGAGTGCGCGTCCCAGCGCCGCGAACTGCGCGGCGGCCATGGCCAGCCGTTGGTTGCCCGCTGTCGCGGAGTCGGCGGCATCCTCGGGCCTCTCCACCCTCCACACGGCAACCATCCGACCCACCTGCCGCCACTGCACCTCGGCCACCGGCACCATCGCCCGCAGCAACGCAGCCACTCCGGGCTCACGCGGCTGGGCATCGAGGAAGTCGATCATCACGCGCTGCTGTTCCTGCATCAGCGCCTCGAACACCGTGTGCTTGTCCGCGAAGTAGTAGTAGCTCAGGCCAAGGCTGATGCCGGCTCGCGCAGCGAGGGAACGCAGGGACAACGCCCCGTAGCCACCTTCTGCCAGCAGGCCTGCAGCGGCGTCCAGAATGCTGCGACGCCGCTGGTCCGCGGTATCCGGCTGGGTGCTGTCGCGACTCATGGGGCGAGCGTATCGACCTCTTGAACAATGTTCAAGACCCTGTTAGATTCACGGCTCCACGGCCCCAGGAACGGGAGACAAAGATGAGTGTGACCTTCGACTTCGGAGGCCGCCGGGTGCTGGTCACCGGAGGCTCCAACGGCATTGGCCTCGGCATCGCCCAGGCATTCCGCAGCGCCGGTGCCGACGTCACCGTCACCGGACGGCGCCAGAGCGCCGCCGACTACGACACCGACCTGTCCGAGTTCGACTACGTCCAGTGCGAGCTCGGTGATCGCGACCAGATCACCGCCCTCGCGGCGGGCCTGGACAAGCTCGACGTCCTGGTCAACAACGGCGGCCAGAACCTCGCCCGGCGCAACGAGTGGGATCCGGACATCTTCGAGGACGCGTTGCGGATCAACCTCGCCAGCGCCTTCCGGCTCTCGAAGGCCAGCCACGCCCTGCTGGCTGCGGCACCCGACGGGGGCACCGTGGTCAACATGGCCTCGATGACCAGCTATCAGGCGGTCGAGGTCGTCCCGGCGTACGGCGCAGCCAAGGCCGGCGTGGTGCAGATGACCAAGTCCCTGGCCGTGGCCTGGGCCCGGGACGGCATCCGCGTCAATGCGATCGCACCCGGCCTGATCGAGACCAACATGACGGCGGGGATGGTTGCCGACGACGCCGCCATCGGCCCCACGATCGCCCGCACGCCCATGCGTCGGGTCGGCTCTCCGGCGGACATTGCGCCGGTCGCCCTGTTCCTGGCGAGCAACGCCGCCCCCTTCCTCACCGGACAGACCATCGCCGTCGACGGCGGCTACCTAGCCCAAGGATGAACCAACGATGACCACTGCCCTCTCCACCAGCACCGCCCCCACCAGCCTGGCAGCCAGGGTCGACCAGGTGATCGACGAACGCCCCGGCAAGGAGCTGCTCGACTTCGTCTACGACGACAAGGCGGTCCCGATCACCGACTTCCTCTATCGCTCGAGCGGTTCCTCCTACGCCTACATGCTGGTCACCGACGCCGGCCGGATCATCGTCAACACCGGGATCGGCTACGAGTCGGTGCACCACCGACACCTCTTCGACCAGGTGTGCGCGGGCCCCACGCCGTACATCATCACCACGCAAGGTCACACTGACCACGTCGGCGGGGTCGCCACCTTCCGTGAGCCCGGGACGACGTACGTCGCCCAGGAGCGCAACCAGTTCGCCCAGTGGCAGGATGCCCGGATCCGTGGCCGGATGCGGCAGTGGAACGCCGCCTGGTTCGACCTCGACCCGACCGCGACGATCAAGCAGTTCGCCGCAGAGCGCCCGGACCTGCCCATCCAGCAGGACACCCCCGTGCCCGACCTCACCTTCGACGACCGGATGGCGTTCAGCCTCGGTGGTCTCGACGTGGAGCTGCTGCACGGCACCGGCGAGACCACCGACGGCGCGATGGTCTGGTTGCCGCAACATCGGATCGCGATGATCAGCAACCTGCTCGGGCCACTGTTCTGCCACTTCCCCAACCTCAACACGATCCGCGGCCACGAGTACCGCCAGGTCGAGCCCTACCTCGCCACGATCCGGCGGCTGCGCGACCTGCACCCGGAGCTGCTCGTGACCGGCCGGGGGAATCCGATTGTCGGCGCGGACCTGATCGATGCCTGCCTGCAACGCATGCACGACGCGGTCTGCCATGTTCGCGACCGGACCCTGGAGGGCATCAACAGTGGGGTCGACCTGGACTCACTGGTCCGCGACATCACCCTGCCGCCCGAGCTGCGAGTCGGCCAGGGTTACGGTCGGGTCGCCTGGGGCGTGCGGACCATCTGGGAGACCTACCTCGGCTGGTTCCGCCACGAACGCACATCCGAGCTGCTGGCGGTGGGGTGCGACGAGGTGCTCGCCGATCTGGTCGACGTCGCCGGCGTGGACGGCGTGCTGGAGCTCGCACGCACCCGCACGCAGGAAGGCCGGCACGCAGAGGCGACCGCCCTCGCCGAGGCCGTGCTCGCGCACTCCCCCGAGCATCCCGAGGCGATCCACCAACTTCTGGGCTCGCACCACGCTCTGCTCCGGGACCCCGCCACCGAGGCGAACTTCTGGCTCTCGGGCTGGATCAACCACCGGATCCGTGGGCTCGAGGACGCCCTCTCCCGAACGCCTCGACCGGAGCGCTGAGCCATGGCGAAGCTCATCGGCCTCTTCAGCAGGAAGAGTGGGACCTCGCTCGAAGAGTTCCGCGACTACTACGAGACCCGGCACGCACCCTTCGCGGTCCGACACTTCGGGCACCTGTTCGCCAGCTACACCCGCAACTACGTCACACCCGACACCGAGCCGGGTGGCGGGAGCCGCATCGACGTCGTGACTGAGATCGTCTTCCCCGACGACGCCTCGATGGCTGCGATGTTCGCGATGACGCGTGAGGATCCGTCGCTCCAGCAGGCGATCGCGGAGGACGAGGCCAACTTCATGGATCCGGAGTTCCGTCAGGTCCTCCTGGTCCACGACGCCGACCAGCAGAGCACCCGCGGCATTCGCTGACGGCCCGACGCAACGCAGACCCTGAGCACGTACGACGGGCAAGGTGCCTCACTGCTCGGCGACGAAGCATGCGTGCCACCGACAACCAGGTCAGTGTGTCGTCAGCAGAGCACTCCGGCGGTCGTCAGGATCGATCGGTAGGGCATCGTCACCGAGCTCGAAGCGGACCAGGCCGACCTCCCCGGCGTACCGACTCCCTGCGCCCGCCGGGTAGTCGTGCGTCACCGGCGTGCCGCGATCCAGCCCGATGCTCAGCATCTCGTCGATGGAGAAGTTGAACTTCAGGGTTCGTTCCAGCCGGTCGGAGGCGACCAGTGCCCCGTCCACGAGAAGCCGGAGCTCACCACCGAGGCCGAGGCCGCCGCCCTCGTAGGCGAACTCGAGACGGATGGCATGCTCCCCGCCGTCGAGCGCATCGGCAGCACGTACGTGGGTCCGGTCGATGTCGGCGTAGTTGTAGCAGTACGTCGGCCGCCCGTCGCGCACATACAGCGCCCAGCCACCGAACTGGCCGCCCTGCGCGACGAGCACCCCGTCGGCACCGCCGTCCGGGACGTCGACCAGGACTGTCACCGCGAACGAGGTGTTCTTGACGTCCGGAGCGATGTCTTCGACCAGCGGCCCGGTCGAGCGCTGGAACTCGACCCGGGTCCGCTCTCCCAGCAGCGTCCGCCGGCCCGCGATCGAGGGCACGAAGCGCTCGTTGAGCCGGTCATCGAGCGGGAAGACCTGGTAGCGGGCCGCCTCCCCCGCGAAGATCTCCTTCAGCTCGGCCAGTCTCTCCGGGTGCTCGGCCGCGATGTCGCGGGTCTGGGTCCAGTCGGTGCGGGTGTCGTACAGCTCCCAGACGTCGTCGACGAACATCGGCAGCTGGACCCCGCGGCGCCAAGGGATCTTGTGCACGGTGACTGCGGTCCAGCCGTCCTGGTAGATCCCGCGGTTGCCGAAGATCTCGAAGTACTGCCGAACGTGCCGGTCCGGCGCGTCCGGCTCGGCAAACGTGTAGAACATCGAGGTGCCCTCGATCGGGACCTGCGCGGCTCCGTCGACCACCTCTGGCTCCGGGATCCCCGCCGCCTCGAGGATCGTCGGCACGACGTCGATGCAGTGGTGCCACTGATGCCGAAGGCCTCCTCCCGCCTCGATCCCGCGCGGCCAGTGCACGATCATCCCGTTGCGAGTGCCGCCGTAGTGGGAGGCGACCTGCTTGGCGAACCGGTACGGCGTATTCATCGCCAGGGCCCACCCCGCCGGGTAGTGGGCGTAGGAGTCCGGTCCGCCGATGTCGTCGAGCCGCTCGAGGATCCGGTCGGAGTCGTCGACCAGATGGTTCATGTGCAGCACCTGGTTGAGCGTTCCGTGCAGTCCCCCCTCCGCTGACGCACCGTTGTCACCGAGCACGTAGAAGATCAACGTGTTCTCCAGCTGACCGAGCTGCTGCAGCGTGTCCAGGAAGCGGCCTGTCTGCGCGTCGGCGTGCTCCGCCATCCCGGCGTAGGTCTCCATCAACCGGCAGGCGACGATCCGCTGGTTGTCCGTGAGGTCCTCCCAGAGCGGAACTCCCTCGCCCCATGCGGCGAGCTCGGCGTCGTCGGGCACGATCCCCAGCTGCTTCTGGTTGGCCAGGATCGCGTGCCGATGCTGGTTCCAGCCCTCGTCGAACCGGCCGGCGTACTTCTCGGCCCAAGGTCGCGGCACCTGGAGGGGGTCGTGGACCGCCCCGTAGGACAGGTGGCAGAACCAGGGCTTGCCCGGCTCGAGGGTGTCCAGGGTCTGCACCCAGCCGATCGCCTGGTCGACGATGTCCTCGGAGAAGTGGTAGCCCTCCGCCGCCGTGCGCGGCGGGTCGATGCGGGTGGTTCCGTCGATCAGGTTCGGCGCGTACTGGTTGGTCTCAGCGCCGAGGAAGCCGTAGAAGCGGTCGAACCCGTCACCGGTGGGCCACCGGTCGAACGGGCCGTGCTCCGAGAGCTCGTAGGGCGGGGTCTGGTGCATCTTGCCGAATGCCGCAGTCGCGTAACCGTTGCCCTGGAGGATCCGGGCAACTGGCGCCATCGAGTCGGGGCGGACCGAGTCGTAGCCCGGCGCGGAGGTCGCGAGCTCCGGTATGGCGCCCATCCCGACACTGTGGTGGTTGCGGCCCGTCAGCAACGCCGCTCGGGTCGGCGCACACAAGGCGGTCGTGTGGAATCGGGTGAAGCGCAGACCACCTGCCGCCAGTCGATCAGCGACGGGCATCTCGCACGGCCCTCCGTAGGCAGAGGACGCACCGAAGCCCATGTCGTCGAACAGCACCACCAGCACGTTGGGAGCCCCTGCGGGAGGCCTGACCGGGGTCGGCGCCGCGAACGGAGACTTCTGCTCCCGGTAGTCCATCGCAGGAGCCGGTTGCACGGTGTGGTCGGGAATCGGTAGGACTCGACGGTTCAACACAATTCATCCTGTCCTTGAAAGTGGTTTCATTGCCTGCCTCGGCACGGCCCGGCTCTCCGGGTCAAGTCGCACCGAACGGGGTCGGCTCACTTGCCGACTGTGGTCCACCCGCCGTCGACCGGGAGACACACACCGGTCACGAACGTTGCATCAAGCAGCAGGTTCTCGATCGAGGCAGCCATCTCGTCGGGTGTGCACAAGCGTCCCAACGGAGTGCGCGCCTCGGTCGCGGCCACGTCGTAGCCCTGGTCGATCATCTGCTGCACCATCGGCGTGAGGGTGTGTCCGGGGGCCACGCTGTTCACCCGGATGCCGAGCGACGCCCACTCGACAGCGAGATTCCTGCTGAGCTGTGAGATCGCTGCCTTGGCGGTGCCGTAGTCGGCCTGGTTCGCCCAACCGCCGAAGGCGGTGGTCGAGGACACGGTCACGATCGAGCCCTCCGCGGGCCGCCCTCCTGCCCCAGCCATCGCCCGGACCATGGCGCGGGCCACGACCAAGGTGCCGACGACATGGACGTCGAGGACCCTGCGCATCATGTCCAGGTCCAGGTCGAGGGCTGGCACGAACGCCCCCCGAATGCCGTGCGAGGTCACGAGCCGACTGGCGACTCCGGCAGTCGCCGAAGCAACCTTGATCGCCTCCTCGACTGCCACCTCGTCGGTGACGTCAACCTCGATGTACCGCACCCCGCGCGATCCGGTCCTGTGCGGTTCCACAGGACCCTGCAGATCCAGCACGGTCACCTCCAGCCCCCGGTCGATCAGCCGCTGGGCCACGGCCCACCCGATCCCACTGCTGCCGCCCGTGACCAGCGCGTGCTCGCGTGCCTCGAGGCCCGAGCCCGACCCGTGCTCCGATCTCTGAGTCATGGCTCAGGCCGGGACGTCGCCGTCGATGACCACCCGGTGCATCCGGCGTCGACCCGAGTAGTCCGCCACCGCATAGTGCTGCGTGCAGCGGTTGTCCCAGAGCACGACGGAACCCGGCGTCCACCGGAACCGGACCTGGAAGTCTGGCGAGCGGACGTGGTCGGTCAGCATGGGCAGAAGGATCTCGTTCTCGCGGTCCGTGACGTCCACGAGCCGGGTGGTGAAGGTCTTGTTCACGAACAGAGCCTTCCGGCCGGTCACCGGGTGCGTGCGGACCACCGGATGTGCGACCGGGTCGTAGTCGGCGTTGGCAGTCTTCTTGGCGTGACTCGTCGAGTTCGACGAGTCATGGATGGCGGTCATGCCCTCGATCAGCCGCTGCACCCGCGACGAGAGTGCGTCGTAGGCGGCGTACATCGAGGCCCACAGCGTGTCCCCACCGGTGTCCGGAAGGATCACCGACCGCAGCATGGAGCCGAGCGGAGGGGCTGCCAGGAAGGTGGCGTCAGAGTGCCAGATGTCGGCGTTCGCCGTCTTCGGCTTCGCCCCGTCGATGTCGATGGCGTGCACCTCGGGCACATCCTCCGAGACCGGCGGCAGGAAGGCGAAGTGCTGCAGTGGGCCGAAGTTCTTCGCGAAGTCCCGGTGCGAGACATCGTCGAGCTCCTGGTCGCGGAAGAACAGCACCTGGTGCTGGTGGAAGAGGTCGACGATCTCCTTCACGACGGCGGGATCGGGACCTGCCGCAAGGTCGACTCCGGACACTTCCGCACCGATCGAGTGGGTCAGCGGGGTCACCGTCAGGGCGGCTTCGGTCATGGTTCCTCCAAGCGAACGGGAATAAGTCACTCTGTCTTAATCTCACGGTAGCCGCGCATCGGAGACGGCGTCAAGGGTCGTGTCCCGGTGCGGCACAATGGCGCGCGTGGCCACTGACGTACGCACCAAGATGCTGATCGCAGCCGAGCGTCTGTTCGCGGAGCGGGGGGTCGACAACGTCTCGCTGCGCGAGATAGGCGAGCAGGCCGGACAACGCAACAACTCGGCCGTGCAGTACCACTTCGGCAACAAGCAGGGCCTGATCCAAGCGCTCTACGACCTCCGCCTCGTGCCGCTCAACCGGGCCAGGCACGCGATGCTCGAGCAGACTCCCGATCCGTCACTGCCCGATCTCGCACGCATCTACGTCATACCGATGTCGGACGCCGTCATCGACTCACGCGGTTCTTGGGCGTATGCGCGCTTCCTGGACCGCTATCTCGGTCGTGGACGTGAGTTCGAGCCGTTCGACGACCAGCACGGCAGTGGATCCCGTGAGGTTGCCCGGCTGATGTCCGCACAGCTCACCGGGCTCGGCACCGCGGTCCGAGACGAGCGTCTGCGGATGATCCAGGTGCTGACCATCCGCACCCTCGCAGACCTCGAGCACCGGCTGGAGCACGGTCTCGCCGATGACGACGACGCGACCCTCACCGTCGCGGCGTTGGTCGAGGCGGTCTCACTCCTGCTGGACTCCCCCACTTCCGTCGGCTGATCCGACCAGGTCGTGATCACCGACTGCGACGAAGCCCGTGTCGGCGAACAGATCGCGGTGGCGTGGAAACGGTTGTGGCGCAACCCCTCGCCCGCCAGCTCCGCGACCGCCGGCGTCTCCACCGGGCCGCCGAAGGGCATCGAGGCACCGAACCCGACATCATCGAGCAGGACGATGACGACGCTCGGCGCCTCTGATGCCACGCTCACCTACTTGCTCATCCAGGCGTAGCGGAAGTCCTGCCCGCCCAGCGGCGCGAGGAAGGCCTTGCCGGTCTCGACCCCGTGGACCTTGTCGGTCATCACCCAGCCGGGCACGCCCTGCCACATGGGTGCGTACATCGCGTTCTCCGTCGCCCACTTCACCACGGCCTCGGCGCGCGACGTCCGCTCCTGGTCCGTCGCGGTCGAGTCGTCCACCGCGGCGATCTTGGTGGCGATGTCCTCAGGCACCCCGCCGGGCAATGTCGTCGCGCCCTCGAGGAACCACTTCAGGTTCACGCCCGGCTCGAGCCCGGGGTACGACATGAACATGAACGCGCCGGGTCGCTTGCTCTGGGAATAGCCGCCGGCCGAGAGCTGCCGAATGTCCATCAGCTCCAGGTCGATCTTGATTCCGACCTCCGCCAGGTCTGCCTGGATGATCTGCGCAGCGTCGGGGAACGGCTCGTAGTTGGCCACGTAGAACGTGCCCGCGTCCACGCCATTGGGGTGTCCCGCCGCGGCCAACAGCTGCCTGGCCTTCTCGGGGTCGTAGTCGTAGGTCGACTCGAGTGACTCGTCGAAGCCCTTTACCACCGACGCCATCGGCTGCACCCGGGCCGTCGTGGTGGGCACCAGCGCTTCGACCAGGGGCTCGCGGTTGATCGCGTAGTTGACCGCCTGCCGCACCCGCACATCGTCGAACGGCTCGACGGTCTGGTTGAGATGGAGCGCTGCGGTCGTGGAGGCGTTCTTCAACGGGCGGACCTTGAGGGTGCCCTGGTCGATCCCCGACTGCAGCTCCCTGATGTCCCCGTTGGAGAGCACCACGTCGACCTGACCACTGCGAATCGCGGCGTAGGCAGCCGGCGTCGCGCGCACCGCAATCTCGATCTTGGCGACCTTGCCGGTCTGGGGATCCCAGATGCCACCCTCGTCCGTACGCCGCTTGTAGGTGACCCGCTCGCCGGGCCGGAAGCTGTCGATCACCCAAGCACCGCTGCCGACCGGCACGGTGGTCAGGTCCGGGTTGTCGAGTGCCTTCTCGCTGATCATGATCCCCGGCGCAGCAGCGGAGATGGCACCGAGAACCGCGCGGCTGGCCGCAGCGAGCTGCAGGTCCACGGTGTGATCGTCGATCACCTCGACGCTCTTGATCGTCGAGGCCAGGTCCTTGCTCACCGGCTCCTTCTGGTAACGCTCGATGTTGGCCTTGACGGTCGCGGAGGTGAACGGAGTCCCGTCGGAGAACTTCACGTCATCGCGCAGGTTCAGTCGCAACGAGGTGCCGTCCTTGGAGAAGGCCCACTTCGTGGCCAGCATCGGAAGGTATTCGCCGTCCTCGGAGATCTGGAGCAGCCGGTCATAGACGGGCCAGGTGTTGGAGAGCATCGCCGTCGACCCTGGGGTCGCCGCCGGGTCGAGGCTCTGGACCCCGGCGTACGTGAGCCGCAACGTGGCGTTCGGGTCGGCCTCTCCACTCGCGGGAGAGCTGCCAGCGGACCCGCAGGCGCTGAGCAGGAGCGCGCCGACCCCGAGAGCAGCGCCGAGTGCAGCACGGAACCTTCTGGTCCTGGGCAGGTTGTGTGGACGTGACAACGGGATGCTCCTTCGTGAGTCGGTCACCGGGACGTGGCAGTGACCGGGGAGACGTGGCAGTGACCGGGGAGAGGTGGGTGACGTCTCCGCTCTGGGGACCCGCAACCCACCGCGCCGGTGTTCGCGAACCTAGCGACACCAGCGCTCGGCCAGCCCTGCATCCCGGTCAGCGGGAGTGCCCCAGGGCTCAGTCAGCCTGTGCGGCGAGACCGGCCCGTTCGATCCCGGCGACTGCGGCCATCTCATCGTTGTCGGAGGTGTCGCCGGTGACGCCGACCGCACCCAGCAGGATCCCCTCGTCGTCACGCACGAGCACTCCGCCGGGGACCGGGACGAGCGCGCCACCGATGGACGACGCCGCGGCCGCGATGAAGTAGGACTGCTGCTCTGCCCGTGCCATCAGGGCCCGCGACCCGACGCCCAGGGCGAGCGCCCCGTGTGCCTTGCCGAACGCGATCTCAAAACGCTTGTTGGACGCACCGTCCTCACGCTCGACGGCGAGGACATGACCACCCGCGTCGAGCACCACCACGGTGAGGGGCTTCAGGGCGGCGTCGGCGCCGGCCGCGCGTGCACCAGCGATGATCGTGCGCGCGGTCTCCAGGGTGATGCTCATGCTTCGGTCCTCTCGAGTTGCTGCTTGCGGGCCACGCGGCTGGCGTGCAGGACGGGTTCGGTGTAGCCACTGGGATGCTCGGTCCCGCGCAACACCAGGTCGCGGGCGGCGAGATAGGCCGACCCGTCGAACGACGGCGCCATCGGCACGTAGTCGGGGTCATCGGCATTCTGCTCGTCGACGACGCGGGCCATCCGCTCCAGAGCCTCCTCGACCTCGTCGAGGGAGACCACACCGTGGAGCACCCAGTTCGCGACGTGCTGCGAGGAGATCCGGCAGGTGGCGCGATCCTCCATCAGCGGTGTGCCGTGGATGTCGGGCACCTTGGAGCAGCCGACGCCCGCGTCGACCCAGCGCACGACATAGCCGAGGGTCCCCTGGAGATTGTTCTCGAGCTCCGAGCGGCGCCGGTCGGCCGACCACTCCCCCGGCCTGCCGACAGGGATGGTCAGCAGGTCGGCCAGGGCAGCACGGTCACGGTGGCGGAGCTCGCGCTGCCGCGCCCACACGTCGACCTCGTGGTAGTGCAGGGCATGAAGGGTCGCGGCGGTGGGCGAGGGCACCCAGGCCGTGCTCGCACCTGACAGTGGGTGCGCGACCTTCTGCTCGAGCATCTCGGCCAGGTTGTCGGGCGCGGCCCACATGCCCTTGCCGATCTGGGCGCGGCCGGTGAAGCCGCAGGCGAGACCCGCGTCGACATTGGCGTCCTCGTAGGCCGAGATCCAGGGCTGGGCCTTCATCTCCGCCTTGGGGACCATCGGGCCGGCCAGCATCGAGGTGTGGATCTCGTCGCCGGTGCGGTCCAGGAAGCCGGTGTTGATGAAGGCGACCCGGTCCTGCGCGGCCCTGATGCAGGCCCTGAGGTTCACCGATGTACGGCGCTCCTCGTCCATGATGCCGAGCTTGACCGTTCGTGCCGCAAGCCCCAGAGCCGTCTCCACCCGGTCGAACAGGTCGCAGGTGAAGGCGACCTCGTGCGGGCCGTGCAGCTTGGGCTTGACGACGTACATCGATCCCGCACGCGAGTTGCGCAGGTCGGAGTGGCCGCGCAGGTCATGGGTGCTCCCGAGGCCGGTGACGAATGCGTCGAGGATACCCTCGGGAATCGCGTTGCCGTCGCGGTCGAGGACCGCGTCGGTGGTCATCAGCAGGCCGACCTGGCGGACGAACAGCAGCGCGCGTCCTGGCAGGGTCAGCGTCTCTCCTGCCGGGGTGGTGCAGGTCCGGTCCGGGTGCATCGTCCGGGTGAAGGTGCGACCGTCCTTGGTCACCTCCTCCGCGAGGCGACCCTGCATCAGCAGCAGCCAGTTGCGGTAGCCGAGCACCTTGTCGCCCGAGTCCACGGCGGCCACGGAGTCCTCCAGGTCCATGATCGCGCTGACGGCAGCCTCGAGCAGCAGGTCCTTCACCCCGGCTGGGTCCGTGGCACCGATGGGGTCCGTCCGGTCGACCTGGATCTCGACGTGCAGGCCGTGGTGGACGAGCACGATCGCGGTCGGCGACTCCTCTGCGCCACGGTGCCCCACGAACTGCTCCGGTTCCGCGAGCCGTCCGACCCGGTCGCCGACCGAGATCCGCAGTCCGTCGGCGTCCGCCGCATACGCCGTCACGTCCACGTGCGACAGTCCATCCGCCAACGGGAAGTGTGCGTCGAGGAACGCACGGGAGCGACTGATCACCTCGGCGCCGCGACGGACGTTGTAGCCCGCGCCACGTTCGCGCCCCTCGGTCTCGGGGATCACGTCGGTGCCGTAGAGCGCGTCGTAGAGCGAGCCCCAGCGGGCGTTCGCGGCATTGGTGGCGAAGCGTGCGTTGAGCATCGGCACGACCAGCTGGGGGCCAGCCTGGAGGGCGACCTCCGGGTCGACACCTCCGGTGGTGATCTCGAAGGGGTCCGGCTCGTCCTCGAGGTAGCCGATCTCGCGCAGGAACGCCTCGTGGGCAGACGGGTCGGTCGTCACGGTGCCGGACTGGCCCGGTGCCCTGTGGTGGTCGTCGATGGCCGCCTGCAGCTCTGCCCGTCGCAGCAGGAGCTCCCGGTTGCGTGGCGCGAGCTCGTGGACGGCGGCGTCCAGTCCTGCCCAGAAGGACTCGGAGGAGACCCCGGAGCCCGGCAGGGCGTCCTCCTCGATGAACCGGTGGAGCGACGCATCAATCTGGAGAGTCCCGATCCGGACCCGGGCTGGCGTGGTCATGCGACCCCTTGCAATTTCGTATCGTGGAAGTTTATTTTCGTCACATGGAATCTAGGCGGGCCCTCGACCGACCGTCAACCGTCCGTCCCAGCGGCCCGCCAGCACCTCGACCCGCGACCGGAGGGGTGCAGTCGGTGCACCGCGCGCTGGACCTGGTCGAGATCGTCGCCGCGGCCGGAGGACGGCTGTCGATCGGCGAGGTCGCGACCGGGTCGGGCCTCCCGGTCCCGACGGTCCACCGCCTCCTGCGCACTCTTGTCGACCGCGGCTACATGCGCCAGCTGGCCAGCCGGCAGTACGCACTGGGCTTCCGGTTCGTCCCGCTGGGCACCACCACCGCGGCCCTGGTCGGCACCGACGCCGAGGCGGTCCTCACCGGCTTGGTCCGGGCCCTCGGTGAGTCGGCAAACGTCGCCGTGCTCTCCGGGGACCGGGCGGAGTACGTCGCCCAGGTGCCCTCCGCACACTCGATGCGCCTGTTCACCGAGGTGGGCCGTCAGGTCGAGCTGCACAGCACCGGCGTCGGCAAGGCCATGCTCGCCCAGCTCGACGACTCGCAGATCGACGGCATCGTGCGGCGGGCGGGGCTCGCCGCACGCACCGAGCACACGATCACCGATCGGCAGTCGCTCCAGGAGGCCATCACATGGGTCCGCGAGCGCGGCCATGCCATGGACGAGCAGGAGCAGGAGCTGGGGGTCCGGTGCGTGGCAGTGGGCGTGCCCGGAGACCTGCCCACCCGGATGGCCGTCTCGATCTCCGGTCCGTTGACCAGGATGAGCGACGAGGTCATCGCGCGAGCCGTTCCCCTGCTGCATGCCGGTGCGGTGCAGCTGGCCAGCGAGATCGGCGCAGCGCACTGACGTCACGCTGCGAACCGCAGCCTACCGGCGGCCGTCGTACGACTTGATTCACCGAGGGCGTGAGGGAGCCGCGATCCCGATGGACGGGATCGCTCACGGGACCGGTCAGACGAACCGATAGACAGCGGGAAACGACAAGGGAGTGGCAATGACGACGAACAAGATGTGGGACGACTTCTGTGACCAGCTCCGCGATGCAGGCCAGGCACTGCAGACCGAGTCGGCGCCGCAGAACCCGCTGGACCAGGCCGAGGGAGTCCGCTACCTGATCCGGCTGCTCCGCAACGGGACGCTCACCAGCCTCGAGCACAACGATCCGCGGTATCCGGTCTTCACCAACATCCTCGACCCGAACCTGCGCTGCAAGATCGGCGCGGACAACCCCGACAACATCTACATGAGTGCCAAGGTCTCACCCGAGCACCGCTACCGCGTCAGCGGAACCCCCGGCAACTCGACCGTCTTCAGCATCGGGTCGAAGAGCAAGCGTGACTGGAGTGCTGAGACCCAGGTCTCCCACGGCGAGATCGACGTCCACTCGCTCCCCCTCGACGAGAACGGGCGCTTCAGCTTCGTGGCCAGCAAGGAGCGACCCGACTCGGGCGCCTGGCTGCCGATCCCCGAAGGAACCGACAAGCTGACCGGGCGACAGAGCTTCGTCGATCACCCCAACAACGTTCCGGCCCAGATCACCATCGAGGTGCTCGACGAGCAGTTCCCCTTCGAGCCTCTCGACGTCGACCAGTTCGCGGACCAGCTGCGGGCCGCCACCCTCCAGGTGAGAGGCATCGCCGGGATCTTCGCCGAGTGGACACGGCTGTTCATGACGCGGCCCCACGAGCTCCCTGACTGGGGCCAGGAGCGTTTCCTCAACGCGGGCGGCGACCCGAACATCTGCTACCTGCACGGTTACTGGAACCTCGCCGACGACGAGGCCTGGGTGATCGAGACCGAGGTGCCCGACTGCGAGTACTGGAACTTCGTGCTGCAGAACTGGTGGATGGAGTCGCTCGACTACGACCGGACCAACACCCACCTGAACAACTTCACGGCGAAGCCGAACGTCGACGGCACGCTCACCATCGTGGTTGCGGCCAAGGACCCTGGCTTCGGCAACTGGCTCAGCACGGCGGGCCACCGGGAGGGCACCGCACTGCTGCGTTGGGTGAAGGCCGATCGGCACCCCATTCCGACCTGCAGGGTGATCAAGATCTGATCGGCGCCCTTCGGGGTCCCGGTGATCAGGATCCTCTCCGGGACTCCGAACCGCGGCCCTAGAGTTCCGGACATGACGATTACGCTGGAAGACAAGATCGCCGTCATCACCGCGGCGGGGCACGGCATCGGGCGAGCCAGCGCCCTCGAGTTCGCCGCGGCCGGTGCGACGGTGGTCCTGGGCGACCTGAACGGCGACACCGTGAAGGCCGTCGCCGCCGAGGTCGAGGCTGCCGGCGGCCGGGCAGTGGCCATGCAGTGTGACGTCACGTCAGCCGAGCAGGTCGGTGCTCTCGTCCAGGCCGCCAAGGACACCTTCGGGCGGCTCGACATCCTCTTCAACCACGCGGGTGGATCACCCCAGGGGCCCCTGCACGAGGTGACGGTCGAGGACTTCCACCACATCGTCGATCTCAACCTCGGCTCGATGTTCTTCGGAGTGCAGGCAGCGTTGCCGATCATGATCGAGCAGGGTGGCGGCACGATCGTCTCCACCACCTCGGGGGCCGGACTCGGTGCCGTGCGCGGCCTCGCGATCTACGGTGCGGCCAAGGCCGGCATGATCGCGCTGACCAAGAGCATCGCCGCCGAGTACGGCGAGCACGGCATCCGGGCCAACGTCATCTCCCCCGGGTCGATGGACACCGCAGGATTCCGCGGCTGGCTCGACTCCCTGCCGGGAACCGACCAGGACTACTTCGAGCAGATCCCGTCGGGACGCCTCGGCGTCGCCGAGGACATCGCCAAGGTCGCCTGCTTCCTGGCCAGCGACTACTCGGCGTACGTCAACGGCATCACGGTGCCCGTGGACGGTGGCACGGTCGGCCTGCTCGCCATCCCCCGCGTCTGAGCACTCGCACGGGCCTGCCGTGGCCGGAGCCTGGCTCCGCTGGGGCCAGTGTGGTGGCGACCCTGCACTGCAGCGACTCGTCGGGGCAGTGCACGAGGAACGCGCGGTCGCGATCAGCGCGTTGAGCTGCTCGTGGCGTGCAACCCGGCCGCGGCACGGCGCATCGCGGGAGCCCCAATGGCGGGCCCCAGTGCGAGGACGAGGAACGCGTACTGCCAACCGACCGCGCCGGCGAGCAGCGGGACGAGCTGGATGCTGGCCACGGTGAGCGCGAACCCGATGGCGGTCTGGGCACTGAGCGCGGTGCCGACGAACCTCTGGTCGGCGACCTCGGACAGGGCAGTGGAGAACACGCCGGAGTCGGCGATGACAGCGGCGCCCCAGGTCGCGAAGAAGATCGCGAGGACCGGAAGCGGGGCAAGGAACGCGAGTGGCGACAACAGACAGCAGGCACCGCTGATGCTCAGCGCGGTGACCGCCGCCGCCGAGCGGCCGTAGCGGTCCGCGGCCCACCCACCGATCAGGCACCCGGCGAGCCCGAACAGACCCATCGTGACGAACACCAGGATCGCCCTGCGGGTGCCCAGCTCTGCAGAGGCGTGTGAGTGCAACACGAACACCGAGACCCACGTCCACAGCGCGTACAGCTCCCACATGTGGCCGAAGTAGCCGAGGTTCACCCGGCGAGGCCCGGCCTCGGCGAACATCGCCAGCGCGTAGCGCGGGTGCAGCGCCACCGCACCCGTCGACAGGTGCGGTCCGGCTCGGACGACCAGCAGAGCGACGACAGCGCCGGCGAGACCGATGGCCGCCGTCACCTGCAGCACCTCGCGCCACGGCAGCGTCACGAGCCCACCGACCAGGTGCGGCAACGTCGAACCGATGGTGAGCGCACCGATGAGCAGGCCCATGGCGAGCCCACGGTTGGCGGTGGGAGCCCACGACGCCATCAGTTTGATGCCGACGGGGTAGACACCGGCAAGGAAGACCCCGGTCAGGAACCGCAGCGCCAGCGCCAGCAGCAGCCCGTCAGCCAAGGCGGCCAGCGCGAAGGTGCAGCCGGCCGCAAGGGCCGCGCTCGCCGCCATGAGGATGTGCGGTGGACACCGGTCGGCGAGGTTGAGCACGGTGGATGCCAGAGCGCCGGTGACGAAGCCGAGCTGCACGGTGCCGGTGAGCCACACCGCTTGAGCGCTCGAGATGCCCCAGTCGGCCTGCACGCTCGGAACGACCGCCGACATCGAGAACCACACGGCAAGCCCGAGCACCTGGACGGCCGCGATGGCCAGACGCTGTGTGGTGCTGTCATCTTCTCCGAGACTTTCACGCGGGCCGGCGGTTGTCGATCGATGCCGTGAGGAGCGTGCTGGTCCCGTGGAGGTCAGCTGCTGGATGCGATGACACGTCGGCCCCCATCTCCCAGTCATCTCCTCAGGTCCAGAAGCCTCCGGAAGGGATCAACTCGACTTCGATCAATAGGCTGTTCGCGTGACCACACGTGCCCTTCCCTTGCTCGACATTGCCGACCTCGACCGCGACCCCGCGGCGCTGGCCTCCTTCCGAGAGCACCTGCGGGAGGCGACCCACACGGTCGGGTTCTTCCATCTGCGCCACCGGATCCCGACCGGTTGACCGCAATCGGACGGCGACTCGTGCAGGAGTGGGCGGTCTCGCTGGGAGCCTCGCGCAACCACTTCGATGCGACGTTCGACCTGCCGTCGATCCTGATGAAGCTGGTGCGCTACCCGGGACAGGCCGATGCCGGACAGGGCGTCGGTGCACACAAGGACCCGGGCATCCTCACCCTGCTGCTCGTCGAGCCGAGCAAGGCCGGACTGCAGGTGCAGAGCGAAGGTGAGTGGATCGACGTGCCTCCGGCCGAGGGCGTCTTCGTGGTCAACATCGGCGAATTGCTGGAAGTCGCCACCGACCGCTATCTGCGCGCCACCAAGCATCGCGTGGTCTCGCCCGAGCCGGGCACCGAGCGTCTCTCGATCCCGTTCTTCTTCAACCCCAGCCTCGACGCCGAGGTGCCCCGCATCCACCTGCCCGCGGAGCTCGCCGCCGATGCCCGCGGTGTGGAGCAGGAGGCCACCAACGTGCTGGGCGTGCGTTACGGCGAGAACCTCCTCAAGGCACGATTGCGGGCCCACCCCGACGTCGCGCAGCTCCACCATCCCGACCTGGTCTGACCACTCGCCCGCTCGCACCGACGGTGCTCACTGGTCGGAGTTCTGGGTCTCGTCATTGGCCTTGCGCGCGCGATGGGTGAGGACGACGCTGCGCAGTTCGCCGACACCGGCTGCGACTCGATCACCCACCGACCAGTCGGCACTCCCGGGCCCCAGGTCGTCGACGACCCCGGCGACCTCATGGCCCGGGACTACCGGAAAGTCGTGTGCCGACCTGGCCGCGCCCGCGGTGCCGAGGTCGGCGCGACAGATGCCGCTCGCCTCGACCTTCACACGCACTTGGCCCGAACCGATGTGGCAAAGGGCAACTCCACGATGCTCACCCGACCGCCTGCCTCGCGCACTGCCGCGCTTCGATTCATGACGCCACGCCCTCTTCATCGGCAGGCGACGTGGAAGCCACCCGCCACACCGAGTCCGACCGGGTCGGGGTGGCCCGCGCCGAGACAGCGATCCCGTAGCAGGGACGGTCGTGGCGGGCCACTGGCCCGAGATAGGAGTGCCCGGTCATGCGACACCACGCAGGCAGGTCGATCGGCGCCACCGGGTCGGTGGTGAGCAGGTGGACAACGGCGCCGTCGTGCAAGCCTCGCGCCACGTTGCGCAGCAACACGAGCAGGCGCGCGCAACCGAGGTCTCCGCCGTCGACCAGCAAGCTGCCGTCGTCGTTCGACGTCACGCTGGGCTCCACTCAGGCCTTCCTCACTGGTTGTCGACGTTGGCAGGGACTGCGGCCTCGCTCGACTGGGATGGCCCAGCGTCGCCGGCCATGGATCGGCCACGCGAGAGGACCGCGACCGGCAGCACGATGATGGTCAGGGCCGCGCAGACGATGCCCAAGGTGGCATAGCTCGAGGCAGCGACAACCACACCGGAGAGCACCCCGCCACTGGCTCCGGCCAGTGCGACAAGGACGTCGATGGCGCCCTGGGTACGTGCCCGGTTGCTCGGCGACGTGCCATCGACGACCAGCGCGGTGCCGGAGATCAGGCCGAAGTTCCATCCGAGACCCAACAGCATCAGGGCGACGATGGTCAGCGTCAACGAGTCCCCCGGCGATGCCGCCGCCGTCACGCCCGAGGCGATGAGCACCGCCCCCGAGGCAACAGCCACAGCAGTCCGGCCGAACCGGTCGACCATCAGGCCCGTGATCGGCGAGGGCAGATACATCGCCGCGATGTGCAGGCCGATGACCAGGCCCACGTCGCCGAGCCCGTGCTGGTGTTCCCGCATGTGGACCGGCGTCATCGTCATGATGGCGACCATCGTGATCTGGGTCAGTACCATGATCGTCGCGCCGACGTATGCCGCACGACCCGGCCCGTGGGAGGCCTCCGGCCCACCCAGCACCGGGGAATCGGAGCTGGTCGCCGCCGACGCGTACTCGATGCTGCGCGCCAGGAGCAACGGGTCCGGTCGCAGCATCGCGACCAACGTGGCACCGGCCGCGGTGTAGGCCACAGCCGCGAGGAGGAAGGGGCCCGACAGTGCCGGGAGCCCGAGGCCGGTCGCCAGCCCACCGAGCGGCTCGACGAGGTTGGGACCCGCAACCGCACCGATCGTCGTGGAGACGAGCGCGATGCTCACCGCCGAGCCGCGTCGGTCAGGAGCGGCGAGATCGGTGCCGGCATACCTGGCTTGCAGGTTGGTCGCCGTGCCGGCTCCATAGATGAACAGGGCGACGAACAGCAGCGGCACGCTGTCGATCGCAGCCGCGAGCACCACCCCGGCGGCGCCGGCACCACCGACGATGAAGCCGAACCCGAGGCCCATCCGCCGGCCGTGACGCTGGCTGACACCGCCGACCAGATAGGCGGCCAAGGCCGATCCGAGGGTGAACAGACCTGTGGGCAGCCCGGCGAGGGACTCGGTGCCCAACATGTCCTCGGCGAGCAGGGCGCCCACCGTCACTCCAGCGGCCAGTCCCGCACCACCGAGCACCTGACTGGCCATGACGACACGGAGGGTCCGTCGCTGGACCGCCGTTCGCTCGACCTCGAGGCGAGCCAACTCACTCATCGACGGCCACTTCGGCCGTTGGGACTGTCGTGGCCGAGGAGGGTTTCACTGATTCCATGTCTTGTAGCCTAGTTGTATCCCAGTTGGAGACAAGTCAGGTGGTAGAAATATGGACAGCACCTCGCAACGCCCACTCCCCTAGGACGGTCATGTCAGTCGGCACCGAGACCGCAGCAGATCGCGCCCACGAATACCTTCGCGGAGCGATCATGCGCGGCGAACTGACCGGCGGAACGATGCTCAGCGAGAACGAGCTGGCCGCCCGACTGTCCATGAGCCGCACCCCGGTCCGCGCTGCCCTGGTCCGCCTGCAGCAAGAAGGCTGGGTCACCATCTATCCCCAGCGCGGCGCGCTCGTGCGCTCCATCGAGCTCGGAGAACTGCAGGAGTCCGCACAGATGCGGCACGCGCTCGAAACCTGCGGCGTCCACCGCTCCACCGAACACACTCGGAGCCGAGCGCGTGCGACGCTCACCGAGAACCTGGCCCAGCAGGAGTCGGTGCTGGCCTCGGGCGCCTTCGACGGCTTCGCTCCCTTGGCGTTGCAGTTCCATCGGGGGTTCGTCGAGCTGGCCCAGAACCAGCTGATGCTGGTGGCCTACGACCGACTCCAGGATCGCCAGCTGTTCTCCATCAACCAGAGTGCACCACGCATCGCAGGTGACCCGGCCCTCGTCATCGCCGAGCACCGCACTCTGATGACGGCCGCCCTCGACGGTGACCAGCACGCGTTCTCCGACGCACTCGACGCGCATCAGACGCGAAGCCACGGCTTCGAGGACGGCCGGCCGGGCTGACCTGCAACCCGCGCCCATCCTGTCGGTCAACTCGGCTGCCCGAATACGATCGCGGGCCGGCACGCGGGGGGCACGGGATCACATCATCGGGGTGTCATCGTGACCTCGGTCGGCATCCCCCAGAGCGACCCGGTGACGAAAAGAGCATTACCGCAGGTCAGAGTCATGCTTCACCAGCAGGGCAACGCACTCCACGTGGCTGGTCATCGGGAACAGGTCGAAGGCCCGGAGCCGCTCCAGCCGATAACCCGCCTCCGCGAACGTGGCGACGTCACGCGCAAGCGAGGCCGGGTCGCACGCGACGTACGCCACGGCACGCGGAGCGCGGTCCACGATCTGCAGCACCACCTTGCGACGCGCCCCCTCACGAGGCGGGTCGAGGACCACGAGATCGAAGGGTTCGTCGAAGGACTTGGCCAGCACCCGGTCGACCGTGCCGACTCCGACCACCGCGCGCCGGTGCTCGGTGAGGTTCTCGCGCGCGTGAGCGCAGGCCAGGGAGTTTCCCTCGATCGCCACCACGCGACCGGACTCCCCCACCCGCTCGGCGAGGAAGCGGGCGAAGAGGCCGACCCCTGCATAGAGGTCCAGCGCCTTCTCCCCCGGCTGTGGATCGAGGAAGTCCAGCACGGTGTCGACCAAGGTCGTCGGCGCACCGGGGTGCACCTGCCAGAAGCCATCCGCCGCCACCTGGAACTCGCGTCCGTGGACCGACTCGAGGCGCGGGGCACTGCCGGAGACCGACGTGTCGATCGCGTCGGGTGCGGCGATCAGGCACTCGTCGATCGGGACCACGGAACGCGAGCGGTGTCGTCGCATCGCGAGCCCGCCGTCCTCGGTGTGCACGTAGTCGACCCGGGTGCGCCAGGCCAGTCCGTCGACGTCGCCGGGAACCGCCTCCACCTCGACGTCCACGTCCATCTTGGCCAACCGTCGGAACTGTTCACGGACCACGACGGTCTTCAGGTCACGCTGCCCCGCGATCGAGACGTGCTGGAAGTCGCACCCACCGCAGGCGCCGGGGCCGGCGTAGGGACACGGCGCCTCGACGCGGGCTTCCGATGACCTCGTGACGGAGACCGCATCGCCACGCCAGAACCTGTCGCCCTCCGTTCCCTCGGTGATCTCGATGACCACTTCCTCGTCGGGCAACGCATGGCGGACGAAGACGACGCGCGTCTCTCCGTCGCTGCCCTCCACGGGAATGCGGGCGACGCAGTGGCCACCGTGAGCGATCGGACCGACGACGACCGTGTGCCGCTCCCCCACGTGGGAGGCACCCTTGGGGTGTCGCTGACGGGTGTGGCGGGTCATCGCTGGTCTCGCTTCCGATAGCGGGTCTGGCCCGCCATGTTGCCGCGGCGTACGTCGCCGGCGCGGGTGCGGGTGAGGTCACGTTCTTCTCGCTCGAGAGCGACTTGCGAGGAACGCAGCTGGTAGGGAACCGAGGTCACCATCACCCCGGGGGTGAACAGCAGGCGTCCCTTGAGCCGCAGGGCGGTCTGGTTGTGCAGGGCCTGCTCCCACCAGCGGCCCACGACGTACTCAGGGATGTAGACCGCGACCACGCCGCGCGGGCTGGCCCGGCGAATCTCGATCGCGTAGTCGACGATCGGCTTGACCAGCTCGCGGTACGGCGAGTAGAGCACCTTGAGGGGCACGTCGATGCCGCGCTCGTCCCACTCCGCCAACAACTTGTCGGTCGACTTGGTGTCGGTGCCGACGTAGACAGCCTCCAACGCGTTGGGGCGGCTGGCCTTGGCGAAGGCCAGGGCTCGCAGGGTGGGCTTGTGCAGCTTCGAGACCAGGACGATGGCGTGCACCCGGGTCGGCAGGACCTTGTCCTGGTCGTCGATGGCCAGCTCCGCCTCCACGAGGTCGTAGTGCCGCCGGATCGCCTTCATCAGCGTGAAGAAGACCACCATGGCCAGGATGGTGATCCATGCGCCCTCGAGGAACTTGGTGACGAGGACGACGACCAGGACCGCCCCGGTCATCGCCAGCCCGATCGTGTTGATCACCCGCGACCGCTGCATCCTGTGCCGCGTTGCCGGATCCCGCTCGGTGGCCAGGTTGCGGGTCCAGTGCCGGATCATGCCCAGCTGGCTGAGCGTGAACGAGACGAAGACGCCGACGATGTAGAGCTGGATCAGTCGGGTGACCTCGGCGTCGAAGGCGAGGATCAGCACGATCGCCACCGCCGCCAGGAACAGGATCCCGTTGCTGTAGGCCAACCGGTCACCTCGTGAGCCGAGCGCCCGCGGAGCCAGGCCGTCCCTGGCCAGGATCGAGCCGAGCACCGGGAATCCGTTGAACGCGGTGTTGGCGGCCAGCACCAGCACGATGCCGGTCATCGTCACCACGAAGTAGAAGCCCGGCGAGAAGTTGTCGAAGACGGCCCGGGCGATCTGCGCGATCACGGTGTGCTGGTCGTAGTCCCCGGGGAGCGCGTCCCCGTCGGCCGTGCGCAGTCTCTCGAGGTGGTGCGGGTCGACGTACTTCAAGCCCATCTCGCGGGCCAGCATGATGACACTCAGCATCATCGTGATCGCGATCAGGCCGAGCAGCAGGAGCGTGGTGGCCGCGTTCTTCGACTTCGGACGCCGGAAGGCCGGCACTCCGTTCGAGATGGCCTCGACGCCGGTCAGCGCCGCGCAGCCCGAGGAGAACGCGCGGGCCAGGAGGAACACCAGGGCGACGTTGGTCAGCGTGTCTTCGTAGCCGGAGGCAGGGGTGATCTGCAGGTCGGCGCTCTCCACGCTCGGAAGGTCACCGGCGAAGAAACGAACGAGGCCGATCGCGCACATGCCCAGGATGGCGAGCATGAACGCATAGGTCGGGATCGCGAAGAGCGTCCCGGACTCCCGGATCCCGCGCAGGTTCAGCGCAGCCAGCACGATGACGAGACCGACCGCGAAGCTGGCCTCGTGCCCTGACAGGAACGGCAGCGCGGAGGCGGCGTACTGCGCGCCCGAGGAGATCGACACCGCCACGGTGAGGACGTAGTCGACCAGCAGGGCAGCAGCCACCGTGACCCCGGCCGTGCGGCCGAGGTTCTCGGTGGCGACCTCGTAGTCACCACCGCCGCTGGGATAGGCGTGCACGGTCTGGCGGTACGACGCGACCACGGCGATCATCACCAGCGCGACGGCCAGACCGATCTTCCAGGACCAGGTGTACGCCGAGGCGCCGGCCAACGACAGCATGATGAAGATCTCGTCGGGCGCGTAGGCCACCGAGGAGAGCGCGTCGCTGGCGAACACCGGCAGCGCAACGCGCTTGGGCAGCAGGGTCTCACCCAACTGCGAGCTGCGGAGCTTGCGCCCCAGCAGGATCCGTTTGGAAACGTCACCGACACCCACGAGCGAACAGGCTAGCCCTCGCCGGACCAACCTGCAGCACCGACGCACCCGAGGACTCCCCCTGCGGTAGCGTCTGGCTTGTGCATGTCGTGATCATGGGTTGTGGCCGGGTGGGCTCGACGCTTGCCCGGAGCCTCGAGGACCGCAACCACACTGTGTCCATCATTGACAACAATCCCGATGCCTTCCGACGCCTGGGACCGTCGTTCAACGGCGACAAGATCACCGGGTACGGCTTCGACCAGGCGGTCCTGACCAAGGCCGGCATCGGCCGGGCCGACGCCTTCGCCGCCGTCTCCAGCGGTGACAACTCCAACATCATCGCCGCGCGCGTCGCCCGCGAGAGCTTCGGGATCCAGCAGGTGGTCGCGCGGATCTACGACCCCGGTCGGGCCGAGGTCTACCAGCGACTCGGCATCACCACGGTCGCCACGGTCAAGTGGACCGCCGACCAGGTGCTGCGGCGGATCCAGCCGGCCGGCGCCGAGCCAGACTTCCGCGACCCCTCCGGCACGGTCCGGGTGGACCAGATCCCGATCACCGAGCCGTGGATCGGCCACCGCAGCGTCGACTTCCAGCAGCAGGTCAAGGTCCGCATCGCCTGGATCGACCGGCTCGGGGAGGGCATGCTGCCGGGGCGGGAGACCGTCCTCCAGGAGGGCGACCTGCTCCACGTGGTCATGCGCGAGGAGAACGCCGCCGACGCCTATGTCGTGATCGAGAACGGTCCGGAGGACACCAACTGATGCGCGTCGCCATTGCCGGAGCAGGAGCCGTGGGTCGCTCCATCGCCCGAGAACTCATCGACAACGGCCACGAGGTCCTGTTGATCGACAAGAACGCCGCCTCGATCAAGCCGGAGAGCGTCGCGGACGCCGAGTGGCTGCTCGCCGACTCCTGCGAGCTCAGCTCCCTGGAGGAGGCGCGGCTCCAGCAGTGCGACGTGGTCATCGCCGCCACCGGTGACGACAAGGCCAACCTGGTCACCTCACTGCTGGCGAAGACCGAGTTCGGCGTCCCGCGCACGGTCGGTCGGGTCAACCACCCCAACAACGAGTGGCTCTTCACCGAGGCCTGGGGCGTCGACGTCAGCGTGTCGACGCCACGCATCATGTCGGCACTGGTCGAGGAAGCCGTCTCCGTGGGCGACCTCGTGCGACTGTTCACCTTCCGCAAGGGCAACGCGAACCTGGTGGAGATGACCCTCCCGGACGACTCGCCGTACGTCGGCCAGCCGACCGGGCTGGTTCCCTGGCCGGAGAACTGCGCCCTGGTCTCCATCCTGCGCGACGGGCAGGTCTACACCCCCGACGCCGAGCAGCCCCTCGAGTCGGGTGACGAGCTGTTGTTCGTGGTGTCGGCCGAGGTCGAGCGGGAGCTCGAGAAGCTGCTGGCGCCGAACAACAAGCGCTGAGCGCACGCGCGAGTGGGGTGGGCCCGGGTGGCCCGGAAAAGATTCTGGAAGTGGTTTTCCCCAGACCCCCGAAATGGGCTGTTCTCGGGGGTCGGCTGTCGGTGGCGCCTGCTTGACTGAGCTCATGTTGGAAGTTGATGCGGCACTCCACCCGTTCGAGGTCAGTGACCTCGGTGGTGAGGCGCTGCTCGACCTCGTGACGGATGCTCGTCATGCGGAGTGGCGGGCGGGGCGGCGCAAGCTGCGGCTGGCCTACCAGCTCTGCGTGACGAACCCTGCCGGGCCGGGGATCGACCCGGCCACGTGGGGTGACGGGCTGCCGGGGATGGCGGGTGACTACGACGCCACCCTGGGCGGGGAGGGGACCCCGTTGGTGGCCCGGTTCGTGGTCGAGGACTGGGCCGCTGCGTGTGGTGTCTCTCGTGCCGCGGCGCAGCAGTTCCTGGCCAACACCCTCGACCTGCACCACCGCCTGCCCCGCACCCACGCGAGGGTCGAGGGGTTGGAGCTGGAGTCGTGGAAGGCGCTGCGGTTGGCGGAGGACACCCACGACCTGTCCCTGGCGTGCGCCCGCTGGATCGACGCCTTCCTCCACGAGACCGGGCGGTACTCCTGTGCCGCGATGGCGAAGGCCGTCAAGCACGGGGTGGCGAAGTTCCACCCCGACAGGCTGGAGGACGGCAACGGCCTGCGGGGCCGAGATGACTGGGACGTCACCGTCGACCACGAGGCCGGTGCGGAGGGCACCAGCACCCTGGAGGCCATCGGGTCCTCGTTGGACCTGGCGAAGTTCCACGACCTGGTCTGCGACGAGGCCACCACGTTGGGCCGGTTGGGCGACGGCGACAGCCTGGGGCAGCGCAAGGCCAAGGCCTTGGCGGTGATCGCGGACCGTCAGGCCACCTTGGACCTGCTCGGCCTCCTCGACCAGGACCCGCCCGTCCACCCCGACACGGGCAAGGCCGTGGCCCGGCGCAGGTCGTACCTGAAGGCCCGGTTGTTCGTGCACCTGTCGTTGGCGGACCTGGCCACCCTGTGCGCCAGCGCTGCCACCGTGCCACCGGGTGCAGCCGGGGTGGTGGCGACGAACCTGTTCGGTCCGGCGACCACCACCTTGATCGGCGGGTACCTCAAGCAGCTCGGTGCCGATGCCCGGGTGACCCCGGTCATCGACACCACCCGCACCTGGGCGGTCGATGCGCATGACCCACCGACGGCGATGCGGGAGCAGGTGGTTGCCCGGGACCCGCACTGCGTGCATCCCTACTGCGCCCGGGCATCGACCTCGTGCGACCTGGACCACATCGTCGCGTTCGACGACACCGGGCCACCCGGGCAGACCAACCCGGGGAACCTGGCCCCGTTGTGCCGTGGGCACCACGTGTTGAAGACGCACGGCGGGTGGCGCTACCAACGCAACCGGGACGGCACCTATACCTGGACCAACCAGCACGGCCGGAGCTGGTTGGTCACCGACACCGGGACCATCGAGCTCACCGACAATCCCTGAACCGCCCGCGAAACCGAGGCGGTTCGGGAACCCGACAAGAAGCACCGGCCGAACACGCAGCACCACGACAGCAGGCCCACACCAGGGACCATCCGCACCAGGAACCCGGTGACTGGGCCACTGCCACGCCGTGCCGCCCGCGTGCCGCCCGCGCGCCGCCCCGCGTGCCGCCACGCGTGCAGCCAAAGCGTGCAGCCAACGCGTGCAGGTCGTCTCGATGGACGAGCTCGAAACCCGCCGACGTGCGCCGCTCGGGTCAGGTCCCCGCTTCCGGCGCCTCAGGTCCCCGCTTCTGGCGCCTCAGGTCCCCGCTTCTGGCGCCTCAGGTCCCCGCTTCTGGCGCAGTCTCCGGTTCCGGCCCCGGGCCGTCGGCCACAGGCGTCGAGTTCCGGGCCAGCAACCACACCATCAGCGCCAGCGACGCCAGCTGGAGCGGCCAGCCCATGACGATCTTCGCGATGCCGAGCGCGGCGACCGCCGCGTCCGGATCCATCGAACCACTTCTCCCGGCCAGGTACACCGGAGCCTGCACCAACACACGCAACACGCACGGAGCGACCAGCACCCAGGTCAGGCGCGAGCAGAGCTTCACGATCTGGGGGTCCTGTCGCCACGCCGTCGGGTCGCCGGTGACGGAACCGACCATGAAGCCGACCAGGGGCCAGCGGGTCAGGCAGGACAGGGAGAGCACCACTGCATAACCGGTGTTGTAGAGCAGCCCCGGCAGGAAGTAGGCCAGCGCCTGGTCGTTCGCGTCACCACCGGCCTTGGCGGCGCGCAGCGCGAACAGCGCGCCGATGCCGATGCCGATGAGCGCGTTGACCACGAACTGGACCGAGGATCGCTGGATGAGCCTGGCCACCAGCGCCACGAGGGCGGCGCCCACGCTCAGCACCAGCGCCAGCTTGAGGTCCTTCGTGGTCAGAAAGGTGACCGTGAAGATGATGGTGGGAAGGGCAGCCTCGAGCATCCCCCGGCGACCGCCGAGGGCCTTGGAGAGCTGCTGCCGGACGACGGCCTCGACCGAGTCGCTGGTGGGCGGCGCTGCGGCCTGTCCGGTCTCGGGGTCCACGGACTCAGCTGCCTTCACGGGACGAGTTCATAACGAGGGTTGAACATGATGCGGGTGTGCTCCTGGATTCCGATGCACCCCTCGACGGTCAGGGCCCGTCCGGGGTCGATGCCGGTGATGCGACGACGCCCGAGCCAGACGAGGGTGATCACGCCGGTCCCGTCGTACAGCTCTGCCTCGAGCGCCGGGACCCCGCCACGCGGACGGAGCGTCACGGTGCGCAGGCTCCCGGTCAGCCGGATCCGTTCCCGGTCTGGTGCGGAGTCGATCGTGGCCAGACCCGACGTGGCCACGGTCTCGCGCAGGTCCCGCGCATGCTGGTCGGTGCTGTTGGCCCAGCTGCTGATCGCCCTGCGGAGCCGGCTCCGTCCCTTCCCCTCTCCCATGACGGCAGGCTAGTCGACTCGACGCGCCTGCGGGGGCAGACTCAGGGGCAACTGCTCACCGGGCGCCATCGGACCGTCTCCGCGTCGGATCACCATGGATGCGACGGCCTCTTCCCAGGGGCCGGCTTCATCCGGGGCGACCGCGGGACGACCGAGGTAGGTGGCCCGCAGGAACCATCGCGGCCCGTTGAAGCCGACGATGCGCGACGGCTGCTGGCCGGTGGTGCCCTCGGCGGTGCGGACCGTGCGCTGGCAGACCAGCTCGGTGCCGTGGTCGCCCTCGACCTCGGTCGCCGTGCCGCCCTGGCGCGCCGTCTCCGAGGCGATCTGACGACGTACGTCGGACCACAGGTCACCGTTGCGCTGTGCGGCGAACGCCTTGACCTCGACCGCGCCGTTCGGCCCGGCGATCAGCACGCTCTGCACCTCGCGCGACGCCTCGTCGACCTGCAGCCGGAGCTCGAGCCCCTCGGCCGGTGCGATCAGGAGGGATCCGAGGTCGACCCGCTCGACACCGTCGTTCTCGATGTCCACGTCGGACAGGTCGAAGGGACCGGACTGCGTCTCGGCCTCCGCGGTCTCGGTCGCGTCGGAGCCGGTGTCGACGTCGCTCGTGGTGGCATCGGTGGGTGTCGTGTCGGTCTTGGTCTGGGACTTGCGTCCGAACTTCACTGGAAACTCCTCTGGGCATCAGCGGTGGCAAAGCCACCCGTGGAACCGTAGCCCCCTGCTCCACGCGGGGTCTCATCGAGTGCGTCGGTCTCGACGAACTCCACGCGCTCGAACCTCTGCACCACCAGCTGGGCGATGCGGTCCCCGCGCGAGAGACGGACCTCCGTGTGCGGATCGAGATTGATCAGCATCACCTTCACCTCGCCTCGGTAGCCCGCGTCGATGGTGCCGGGGGCGTTGACGATGGACAGTCCGTGGCGTGCCGCCAGTCCGGAGCGCGGGTGCACCAGGCCGACGTGGCCCTCAGGAAGGGCCAGGGCGACCCCGGTCGGCACCAGCTTCCGCTCCCCCGGTTGCAGGGCCACGTCCTGGGTGGTCATCAGGTCGGCGCCGGCGTCACCGGGGTGGGCGTAGGACGGGAGCGGGAGGTCAGGGTCCAGTCGCACGATGCGCACCGACACGGGGGGAACTGCCATGATCCCGACCCTACCTGCGCTGCCCGAGTGCGGGGATGACAGTCTTTCCCTGTGCAGTACGCCGAACGACTCACCGTGCCCCTCCGTTGGTGGGTGCAAGGAACCATGCTCGTCGCGTCCTTCTGGTTCGCGATCGCGGTGGCCGTTCCGTCCGTCCTGGCAGCTGCGCTGGTCAGCGCCGGATTCGGTGCCCTGGTGGCCTTCGGCTTCCTGGCGTACGGCGGAACCCGGATCACCGTCGACGAGCACGAGCTGCGCGTCGGCAAGGCCCACATCGAGCTCGGCTACGTCGGTCACTGCCAGGCGCTCGACCAGGAGAGCACCCGCCGTGTCGCCGGTGTCGACGCGGACGCCCGCGCACACCTCGTGCTGCGCCCCTACCTCAAGCGGTCGGTCCGCGTCACGATCGAGGACCGCAACGACCCCACGCCGTACTGGTTGGTCTCCACCCGCCACCCCGATCGCCTGGCGGCAGCCCTCAACGAAGTCAGCTCCCGCCCGGCCAATGGTGTCCTCTAGTGTGAAAGCTGCATCCCACCCCAGGAGGTTCTGATGTCAGACGGTTCCAAGGCATGGACCGCCATGTCGCTGGTCGCGGCGCTCGGCAGTGCCACGATGGCCAAGAAGGCGCTCAACGGTGGTTGGAAGGCGGCCACGGGCAAGGAGCCCCCGGCCAACCCGGCCGACCCCGACATCGACCTGTGGGAGGCAGTCATGTGGGCCGCGGTCAGCGGCACCTCGGTCGCCATCGTGAAGATGTTGGCCACCCGCAAGGCTGCGAACTACTTCGCCAAGTCCACCGGGCACCTGCCACCCGGCCTGCAGGCCGACGGCCGGACCTCGCCGTCACCCGCTTCCGACGCAGGTGACGTCGCCGGTGCGAGCGTCACTGGCTGATCCGTCCACGACTCGGAGTCGAACCGGAGCCGAACCAGGCCGAACCGGAGTCGAACCCGACTCGAACGAACGAGAGCCGCAACCCGATGGGTTGCGGCTCTCGTTGCGTTCGGTGCGCCCGGGATCAGGCGCAATCCTTGCAGATCAACTTCTTGGCGTCGGCAAGCTGGGACCGGTGGTGCACCAGGAAGCAGCTCATGCAGGTGAACTCGTCGTCCTGACGAGGCTTCACCTCCACGGCGAGCTCCTCGTGGGACAGGTCCGCGCCGGGCAGCTCGAAGGACTCGGCCGCCTCGGCCTCGTCCTCGTCGACCTTGCCCGAGTTCTTGTCGTGGCGGCGAGCCTTGAGCTCTTCAATGCTCGCTTCGCCCTGGTCTTCTTCGTTCTTGCGTGGTGCGTCGTAATCGGTCGCCATCAACTTCTCCAGTCAATCAACTGCGGTCGCGTCGTCGTCTGATGCTGCGTCAGCCCGGCGCCAGATTGTGCACCATCTGACGGGATTCTGCACGCACATTGGACACGACGTGTCCGACCCAACCGACACCGGGGGTGCTCTATTCCCGCCCCGACGCCAAAAAGCCACATTCCTCGACCGCGAGACGGAACCGCCGGAACGTCGCGGAGGGAGCACAGACCAGGGCCTCCTTGCCCGAGCGGCCGACCGTCACCTCGGTGGTGGCACCCGCCTCGCGTGCGATCAGGGCTCCTGCCGCGTGGTCCCACTCGGCGACCCCCTCCTCGACATAGGCGTCGGCGGTTCCCTCGGCCACGTGGCACAGGTCGAGGGCGCAGGATCCGAGGCGACGGATGTCACGCACCCGTGGGAGCAGCTCGGCGACCGCCGCGGCCTGCACCCGACGGGTGTGCTCCTGGTAGTTGAACCCGGTCAGCACCAGGCTCTCCGCCAGCGGCGCCGGCCGACGGACCTCGAGCCGGGTCTCGTCGCGCCAGGCTCCGGAGCCGAGAGCCGCGTGGTGCACCACTCCGGTCGCTGCGTTCGCCACCACTCCCGCAACCACCGTGCCGTCGTGCTCGGCGGCGATGGAGACGGCGTACTGCGGGATGCCGTAGAGGAAGTTCACCGTGCCGTCGATGGGGTCGACGATCCAACGCACCCCCGAGCCACCGCCCTGGCTGCCGCCCTCCTCCCCGAGGAAGGCGTCGTGCGGACGGGCCGTGAGCAGGCGCTCACGGACCAGTGCCTCGCAGTCGCGGTCGACCTCGGTGACCACGTCGACGATGCTGGACTTGGTGGCTGCCACGGACACGCCGTGGGTACGCCGCTCCGCCACGAAGCCGGCAGCCTCCACGGCCACGCTCCGGGCCAGCTCGAGCAGCGCCGGCGCCGAATCCTGCCCCGTCACCCGCTAGTCCAGCCCGCCGAGGGCTGGCAACGGTCCGCGGGGGTTGGCGCAGCAACCGGCCGCGCAGACGTCCCAGCAGGGCGCGAGACCGCCCTCACTGGCGCGGACCACCTCCTCGCCACGTTCGGTGGCGGCACGCTCCAGCAGCAGGTCGCGGACCATCGCCACGAACCGGGGGTCGATGCCGGCCGTGGCCGCGCGGACGAAGGTCAGCCCGAGCTTCTCGGCGGTGGCCGCGGCCTCGGTGTCGAGGTCGTAGACCACCTCCATGTGGTCGGAGATGAAGCCGATCGGAATCACCACGACCGGAGGCCCGTCCTCCGCGGCGAGCGTGGCGAGGTGGTCGTTGACGTCGGGCTCGAGCCACGGGATGTGCGGGGCGCCGGACCGCGAGCAGTAGACCAGCTCGTGCCGGTGGCGGTGGCCGGTCTCGAGGCGCACCCGCTCGACGATCTCCTGCATCACGCTGCGGTGCTGGGCGACGTACGCCCCTCCCTCCGGGCCGCTCGCGTCGTCCATCGAGATGGGGATCGAGTGGGTGACGAAGACGAGGTGGGCGTCCTCGCGCTCCGCGTCCGGCAGCTCCGACAGGGCGGTCAGCGTCGAGTCGACCATCGCGGTGAGGAAGCCCGGGTGGTTGAAGTAGTGGCGCAACCGGTCCAGTCGCGGAGCCCCCTCGACCGCGGCGGCGGCCTCGGCCAGGTTCTCGCGGTACTGGCGGCACCCGGAGTACGACGAGTACGCCGACGTGACGAAGCAGGCGGCGCGGGTCACGCCGTCCGCCTTCATCTCCTCGAGCGCGTCGGTCAGGTAGGGATCCCAGTTGCGGTTGCCCCAGTAGACCGGCAGGTCGATGCCGGCGCCGGCGAGGTCCTCGCGGATGGCGGCCAGGAGCTCACGATTCTGGTCGTTGATCGGAGAGCGGCCACCGAAGCCGAAGTAGTGCTCCCCCACCTCGACCAGTCGCTCGCGGGGGATGCCCCGGCCTCGGGTGACGTTCTCGAGGAACGGGACGACGTCGTCGGCCTTCTCCGGCCCCCCGAACGAGACCAGGAGGAGTGCGTCGTAGGGAAGCGGATCGGGGTGCATGGCACCCATCCTAGGAACCGGCCAAGGAGGGACGGCAGACTGTCCTGGTGTTGTCCTCCTACCGCCGTGTGCTCGCCACCCCGGGCGGTTGGCAGTTCAGCCTCGCCGGGTTCGCCGGCCGGCTCCCGGTCTCGATGGTCAGCCTCGGCATCGTGCTGCTCGTCTCGGCCCACACCGGCTCCTACGGTCTCGCCGGGACCGTCGCGTCGGCGTACCTGCTCGCCAACGCGGTCTTCGCCGTCATCCACGGCCGGTTGGCGGACCGATTCGGCCAGCACCTCGCTCTGCCGGCGGCCCAGCTGCTGTTCACGGTGTCGCTGTCGCTGATGATCTGGGCGGTGCAGGTGGAGGCCTCCCACTGGCTCGTCCACCTGCTCGCCGCTGTCTCCGGCGCCGCACTCCCCCAGGTGGGTGCCTGCGTACGTGCCCGGTGGGCCCACGTGCTGCCCGACAAGCGCTCGGTCCAGACGGCCTTCGCCCTGGAGGCCGTGGTCGACGAAGGAGTGTTCGTCACCGGGCCGACGCTGGCCACCTTTCTCGCCACCGCCTGGCACCCCGTCGCCGGCCTGGTCACCGCGATCACCTGCGGACTCATCGGCACGCTGGTCCTGGCCCTCCAACGCGGCACCCAGCCCCCTGCCCGGAGACAGCGGCCGGTCGAGACCCACCGCGCGCGCATGCCGTGGGCGACGGTCATCCCGCTGGCCATCCTGTGCCTGGCCCTCGGGACCATCTTCGGTGCGGCCGAGGTGATCACCGTGGCCTTCGCCGAGGAGCAGGGCGCCAAGCAGTGGGCCGGCCCGTTGCTCACCGCCTGGGCCCTGGGCAGCCTGACCGCGGGCGTGGCCAGCGGTGTCGTGCCCTGGCGCACACCTCCCGCCACCCGCGCCATGTGGGGCACCGTGGCCCTGGCGCTGACCATGGCGCCACTGCCGTTCGTCGACTCGATGTGGGTGATGGCCGGACTCCTGCTGCTCAGCGGCATGGCCATCGCCCCCACCCTGATCGCCACCATGTCAGCGACCGAGGAGGCCGTTCCGGCCTCGCGGGTCACGGAGGGCATGTCGATCCTGCAGACGGGCATGGGCATCGGCATCGCGCCCGGTGCGGCCATCGCCGGGCTGGTGATCGACGCACACGGCGCCTCACCGGCCTACCTCGTGCCGCTGGCAGCCGGTCTCCTGGGCGCCGCCGCTGCAGCGTCGAGCCGACGGCCAGTAACCTCCTCGACATGACGCAATGGCGCAACTGGTCTGGCCTCGAGTCCGCGACGCCCAGCGACGTCCTGACGCCGACGACCCCTGCCGACGTGGTCGACGCGGTCACCGAGGCAGCGGAACGAGGCAGCCCGGTGAAGATGGTCGGCACCGGCCACAGCTTCACGTCGATCTCCGCGCCCGAGGGCGTCATGCTGCGCCCGGACGCCCTCGCCGGCATCCTCGACGTCGACCGTGACGCGATGACGGTGACCGCGCTGGCCGGCACTCCCCTCCACGTGCTCAACACCGAGCTGGCCCGCCTCGGGCTGTCGCTGCACAACATGGGCGACATCCACGAGCAGACCCTCGCTGGGGCGACCAGCACCGGCACGCACGGCACCGGCGGGCTCAAGGCATCGCTCTCCGCCCAGGTGTCCGGGCTCGAGCTGGTGACCGGCGACGGTTCCGTGATCAATGCCTCGGCGACCCAGAACCCCGATGTCTTCGCGGCCGCACGACTCGGCCTCGGGGCACTCGGCATCCTCACCCAGCTCACCTTCGACGTCGAACCCCTCGGGGTGCTCCTCGCCCACGAGCAGCCGATGCTGTGGGACGAGGCACTCGAGCGCTACGGCGAGTTCGTCGCGGAGAGCCACCACTGCGACATGTACTGGTTCCCGCACACCGACCGGATGCAGGTCAAGCGCAACTACCGCCAGGACCTGGCACCCGCTGATGCGGAGCCGCTCTCCCGCTTCAGGGCGTGGCTCGACGACGACTTCCTGGCCAACACCGCCTTCGGCGCGATCAACGCCATCGGCAACCGGGTGCCATCCCTGGTGCCGCGGTTCAACGAGATGTCGGGCCGGCTGCTGTCGGAGCGCAGCTACAGCGACATCCCCTACAAGGTGTTCACCTCACCGCGTCGCGTGGTCTTCCGCGAGATGGAGTACGCCGTCCCACGCGAGGTCGGACTGGCCGCGCTGCGCGAGGTGCGCAGGCTGATCGAGGCCTCCGACTGGCGGATCAGCTTCCCGGTCGAGATCCGGATGACGCCGGCCGACGACCTCACGCTCGGCACTTCCACCGGACGCGAATCGATCTACCTCGCCTTCCACGTCAACCAGCACACCGACCACACGGCGTACTTCCGTGGGGTCGAGGAGATCCTGACGTCCTACGACGGCCGCCCGCACTGGGGCAAGGTGCACACCCGAACCGCCGCCGACCTCGCCCCGACGTACCCGCGTTGGCAGGAGTTCCTCGACCTGCGTGACCGGCTCGACCCGAACCGGCTCTTCGCCAACTCCTACCTGGAGCGCGTGCTCGGCAACTGATCCCGTCGCGTCGCCGACCCCGGCAGCAGCACGTGCCGGTTGATCGATGGAAGGGCGATCAGACGCTGGAGGAGCCCGTCGGCATCGGCGCCTGCCAGTTGCGCCGGAGCGCCACGAGCCGCCAGACCAGGCAGAGGCCGCCCCCGGCGACGGCCACCAACCAGATCGGCTGCTCGAACCAGTGCAGCGTCGCCACCACGGCGGCCCCCGCCAGGGCCGGGGTCGCGTAGAGCTCCCCGCGGAAGACCACCGGCACCCGGCCGGCCAGCAGGTCACGGGCCATGCCGCCACCGATGCCGGTGACCATGCCCATCAGCGCGGCCGGCGCCGGCCCCACGCCGTACTCCATCGCCTTGGTCGCACCCGTGACGCAGAAGAGGGCCAACCCGAACGCGTCGAAGACGTGCACGTAGGACTCCATCCGACCCAGAGCCGGGTGGAACACGAAGGTGATCAGCCCCGCACCGACCGGGACCAGGAGGTAGCGCCAGTCCGTCAGCGCGGCCGGAGGGGTCGCATCGATCAGCACGTCGCGCAGGAAGCCTCCGCCGAGCCCGGTGGTGCCCGCCAGCACGAGGACGCCGAAGAGGTCCAACTCCTTGCGGACGGCGACCAGGGCTCCCGAGATCGCGAACACGAAGATGCCGAGCAGGTCGAACGTGACGAGAAGCGGCATCGACGACATGGGGCGGAGTGTAGTGCGGGTCCAGCAGCCGATGCTGGCGTAGGCTCAGCGCGAAACCGGACACGGACGAACACAGATGACAGGACCACCGATGTTGCACCTCACGCTCGCAGGGTTGAGCGCGGACAACAAACGCCTGCTCCTGGTCAGCGACACCGGTGAGGAATACAGCCTCACCATCGACCGACACCTCCGGGCCGCCCTGCGCGGCGAGCATGCTCGACTCGGCCAGTTGGAGATTCAGATGGAAAGCACCCTCCGTCCGCGCGACATCCAGACCCGCATCCGCGCTGGGGAGTCGCCGGAGTCCGTGGCACAGGCGGCGCAGACAACCGTCGAGAAGATCCTGCCGTTCGCCAATCCGGTGCTGGCCGAACGCGCCCACATCGCCCAGCGCGCCCAACGTGCCTCCGTGCGCCGCAAGGCCGGCGACCAGGGTGCCCGCACCCTCGGTGAGGCCGTGGCCGCCCAGCTGAGCCCGTTGGGAGTCTCCACCGAGGTGGTCGAATGGGACTCCTGGCGACGTGAGGACGGCCGCTGGGCCCTGACCGGCGACTACACCGTCGGCAAGCGCAAGGGCTCCGCGAAGTTCGCCTTCGACGCCCCGGGCAACTACGTCACCGTCGAGAACGACGACGCACGGTGGTTGGTCGGCGAGCAGGTCTCCGGTTCAGCCAAGCCCGAGCGACGAGACGACCTGAAGCAGGCCCGCCAGCGTCGGCTGAGCGCGGTCCCGGAGGACGAGCTGCCCCTGGGTGACGATGCGATCGAGATCGCCAACGAGACCGCAGCGCCCCAGCACGAGGTCCCGCGCGACCGGGCCGCGACCGACCGGACGGCGACTGACCCGACTGCGGCCGACGCCGGCTCGCACACGGCGGACGAGGAGTCGACGGTCGACCTGACCGAGACCGCCGAGCGGGTTCGTGCCCCGGAAGCCGATGAGGAGCCGGCTCTCTCACCCACGCCCGAGCCGCTCGCCGAGACCCCCGACGACGCCGAGGCACCGTCGTCGTCGAAGGACAGCGACGACGACCGCGCTGCCGCCGCGCAGGAGGTGACCGAGCCCAAGCCTGCCCGCAAGCCGGCTCGCAAGAAGGGCCGCGCCTCCGTGCCGAGCTGGGACGAGATCATGTTCGGCGGCGGCAAGCAGGACTAGCCGCGCCCTGATCCCCGGATGCGGTTGAGACACTTAGCCACGGCCCCACCCGGATCCGTCAGTTTGCGACTACTCTCGCGCCATGTCGTATTTTGTGACCGGCGCCACGGGTTTCATCGGCCGCTTCTTCGTCGAGGAGCTCCTCGAGAACCGCGAGGGCGACATCTTCGTCCTGTGCCGTGCCTCCTCCCTGCCCCGCATGGAACGGCTCATCGCGAGATGGGGCTCGGACCGTGTGCAGCCCGTCATCGGTGACCTCGGCTCACCTGACCTCGGGGTCGACCCGCAGTGGATCGCCGAGCACGTGGGCAGCATCGAGCACTTCTTCCACCTCGCCGCGATCTATGACATGACCGCGGACGACTCGACCAACGACGCGATGAACGTCGAGGGCACCCGCTACGCACTCTCCCTGGCCGCCACCCTGGAGGTCGGGTGCTTCCACCAGGTCTCCTCCGTCGCGGCAGCCGGCAGCTACCACGGGGCCTTCGACGAGACCATGTTCGACGAGGGCCAGACGCTGCCCTCGCCCTACCACCGCACGAAGTTCGAGTCCGAGAAGCTGGTCCGGGAGTCCGGCCTGCCGTGGCGCGTCTATCGACCTGCCATCGTCGTCGGGCACTCCGAGACCGGGGCGATGGACAAGGTGGACGGCCCCTACTACCTCTTCCCCGTCCTGAAGCGACTGCGCGACGCGTTGCCGTCCTGGTTGCCGTTGGTGGGCATCGACCTCGGGGACACCAACGTGGTCCCGGTCGACTACGTCGCCAAGGCGATGGATCATCTGGCGCACGTGCCGGGCCACGACAACAAAGCGTTCCACCTGGTCAACCCCGAGCCGCAGCCGGTCGTGGAGATGCTCAACGCCTTCTGCAGTGCGGCCGGCGCGCCCCAGTTCGCCCAACCCCTGGACCGGTCGGTCACGTCGCGCCCGTTCAGTGGCCTCCCCCGGTCGCTGCGGCCCATGTCGCTGGCCAATGCCGCGATCCGCAGCACGCCCATGCAGCTGGTGCTCGGCCAGACCGTGGGGCGAGCCGGGATTCCTCCGGAGGTGTTGGCGCACACCTCGTTCGAGCCGACCTTCGACTCCCGGCGCACCGAGCAGGCCCTGGCCGGCTCGGGCATCTCGGTCCCGGTGCTGGAGTCCTACTCGCGGTTGCTGTGGAACTACTGGGAGGAGAACCTCGACCAGACCACGGGGCGCGACCCGGAGACTCGCAAGGCCCTGGCCGGCAAGCACGTCGTGATCACCGGCGCCTCCTCCGGCATCGGACAGGTCACCGCCCTCAAGGTGGCCCAGGCCGGCGGCATCCCGGTGCTGGTGGCGCGGGGCAAGGAGAAGCTGGAGGACCTTCGCCTGACCATCGAGATGCGCGGCGGAACGGCCCATGTGTTCCCCTGCGACCTGTCCGACCTCGAGGCCATCGACACGTTGTGCGAGCAGCTGAGCACCGAGCTGCCCAGCATCGACTTCCTGGTCAACAACGCCGGACGCTCCATCCGTCGGTCGATCAAGCTCAGCCACGACCGGTTCCACGACTTCGAGCGCACCATGCAGCTCAACTACTTCGGCGCCATCCGACTGATCATGGGCCTGTTCCCGACGATGCGGGAGCAGAGGCGGTCCCACATCGTCAACATCAGCTCGATCGGCGTCCAGACCAACCCCCCGCGCTTCTCGGCGTACGTCGCCTCGAAGGCAGCGCTCGACGCGTGGAGCAACGTGGTGGCCTCCGAGGTCGTCGGCGACGGCATCACCTTCACCAGCATCCACATGCCGCTGGTGAAGACGCCGATGATCGCCCCGACCAAGCTCTACGACAAGTTCCCCACCATCTCACCGGCCCAGGCCGCGGACGTGGTGATCAAGGCACTCGTCGAGAGACCGCACGAGGTCAACACCGCGCTCGGCAACGCCGGCGCGGTCGCCCACACCGTGGCACCGAAGGCGGCGTTCCGGTTGCTGAACATGGCCTACCACGTGTTCCCCGACTCCGCCGCCGCCCGGGGCGACGAGGACGGCAAGCGCGAGAGCGAGCAGATCCTCCTGGCCCGCCTCTTCAAGGGCGTGCACTGGTGAGCGGCGCCTGAGCCCGATGTCGTGGGTCCCACGCAGGGCCCGCGTGGACCTGCACGGTGACCGACCGCTGCGCCTCAGCCGGTCTCGACCGGCCGGTTCGGGTCGGTGATCCACCCGCTCCACGATCCCGGGTAGAGCGCAGCCGGGACGCCGATCACCTCGAGGGCGAGCACGTCGTGGGCTGCGGTGACCCCGGAGCCGCAGTAGGCGGCCACGGTCGCGTCCCGAGACGCACCGACCCCGGCATAGAGCTCACCCAGCTCGTGCGGGTCACGGAAGTGGCCGTGGTCGTCGAGGTTGCGGTCGGTCGGCACGTTCACTGCTCCCGGGATGTGACCGGCGACGGGATCGACCGGTTCCTGCTCGCCCCGGTAGCGCTCGGGCGCCCGGGCGTCGATCAGCACGTCCACCCCGGTCACCGACTCCGCATCGACCACGGGCATGGAGCCCGGCTCACCGGTGAAATCGCCGGGCTGGCACGAGACACCGCCGTTCTCCTGCTCGCCTCCGGCGGCAACCCAGGCTGCCCACCCGCCGTCGAGGACCCGCACGTCCTGGTGCCCGTGGTGCCGGAGCAGCCACCAGGCCCGGGCGGCAGCGTGGCCGGACCAGTCGTCGTACGCCACGACCGGACGCCGGTTGCTGACCCCCGCCCGTCGCATCGCCTCGACGAAGACGTCGGCGTCAGGCAAGGGGTGCCGGCCGCCCTCGCCAGCGGGCGCGGCGAGGTCCAGGTCGAGGTCGACGTACGCCGCGCCCGGGATGTGCCCGGCCTCGTGCTGGGTGCGTCCCGTCGGATCACCCATGCGGTAACGGACGTCCAGCACGGTGACGTCAGCGAGGACTCGTTGCAGCTCTGGGACGGAGATCAGTGGGCCGGTCATGGGTCCATCGTGCCCGCTGCGGCGCGCGGTGCCCAGCGTCCCCGGCCACGGCTCGCGTGGCATCATTGCGCCCCGTGGCTGAACTTCACTTCTTCACCGGGACCATGGACTCGGGCAAGAGCACCTTGGCGCTCCAGACGAACCACAACCACGCGGCGAGGGGCCGGATCGGCCGGATCTTCACCACCCACGACCGGGCCGGCGAGGCACTGTTGTCCTCGCGCCTCGGGCTGACCCACCAGGCCCTCGAGGTCACCGCCGACTTCGACTTCTGGAAGTACGTCGTCGACACCCTCACCCAGGGTGGGCGCATCGACTACCTGATCTGCGACGAGGCCCAGTTCTACACACCGGAGCAGATCGACCAGCTCGCCAAGGTCACCGACGAGCTCCAGATCGACGTGTTCGCCTTCGGGATCCTCACGGACTTCCGCTCGCGACTGTTCCCCGGCAGTGCCCGGCTGGTGGAGCTGGCCGACCGGATGAACGTGCTCCAGGTCGAGGCGCTCTGCTGGTGCGGCAAGCGAGCCACCCACAACGCCCGCACCGAGAACGGCGCCATGGTCACCGAGGGTGATGTCGTCGTGGTCGGCGACGTCGAGGAGCGGGACGCCGAGCCTGCCGAGGTGTCCTACGAGGTGTTGTGCCGTCAGCACCACCGCCGCAAGCTCACCTCGGCCCGGGCCAAGGCCGTCTCGCTCGCCCCCGACCCGCTGCCCTTCGGCTGACCGGGCCCGTCCCAACGGCCCCGGGCACCCGGGGGAGACGGGCAGGGCCCGAGGAACGGCGGGATCAGTCGACGATGATCGGGATGGTCATCTCGTCGGGGGTCAGGGAGCCGTGCAACCCGACCAAGGTGTTCTCGTAGGCGAAGTCGCGGGTCGAGACCACCGCGGTGTCACCGTGGCAGGCGACCATGACGTCGCCGAGCCGTGCGCGGACCCGCGACTCGACCGGGCCGAGCCAGCCACGCTCGATCACCTCGTCACGGGTGAGGACGCTGGCCCGGTCGCCGAGCACCTCCTGCCAGGTGGTCACCACGTCGGCCACGGCTCCGGGGCGGCAGTAGAGGTGGCGGAACCGGGCCTCGCCACCCATCAGCGCGAGGCCGTCACGCAGCTGCAGGCGGTCATCGACGTCCACTCGCGAGGACTGGGGACTGTCGACCATGCCGTGGTCGGCGACCACCACGAGGCGCACGGAGCCGGGCAACGCCTCCCGCATCCGCTCGGCCGCGTCGTCGATGGCGGAGAGCTCCTGCAGCCACTCGCGCGAAGCGATGCCGTGCTTGTGGCCGGTGTGGTCGAGGTCGCCGTCGTAGACATAGGTCAGCGAGGGCGATCGGCCCGCCGCGTCGAGCACGCCGGCCAGTCGTTCCGCCACGTTGTCCGCACCCACGAAGTTCGCGCCACGATGACCGGAGCGGGTCAGGCCCGAGTTCACGAACGCGCGTCGGTTCACCGCGGTCACGTGCACGCCGGCCGATGACAGGTGGTCGAACGCCGTCGGGTGGGGTTGCCACTCGACGGGGTCGACGTCCTGGTCCCAGAACAGGTGGTTGAGCAACGTGTCGGTGCCCGGGACCCGAGCGGTGAACCCCACCAGGCCGTGCTGCCCGGGCGTCAGCCCGGTGCCCAGCGACGTGAGCGACGTGGCCGTGGTCGACGGCACCCCGGCCGTGCCCGGGGTCGCCGCGATCTCCGAGAGGTACGGCGCGGCGTGGGCGTAGCGCTCGAGGAGTCGCTGCCCGAGCCCGTCCACGAGGAAGACGACGTAGCCGCTGGCCTCCGGGAGGGTGAGGGCGGAAGGCAGCGCGCCGAGTGGTGAACCCAGGGCAGCGGCGACCGCCGGAACCACGTCGCCGAGTGAGCGACTTCCGTAGGCGGGCTCGACGAACCCCGCGTTCACGACGCCGCGTTGGGGTGTGTGGCCGCAGAGAGGCTGGCCGCGAACTCCAGCAGCGAGGTGACCGCGTCGTGGCCCTCAGCCGCAGCAGACACCCGGAGCGAGAAGTCGTCCGAGGCCAACATGCCGGTGTAGCCGTGGTCGGCCTCGCACTGGGGGTCGGCGCAGGCGGCGGGCTCGAGGTCGATGCGACCGACGCCACCCCACCCGACCGTCAGCACGGCCTCAGCGGCAGGCTGCGGACCCGACGTCGGGTTGGCGACCATGCGGGTCACCACGACCGACCGCACCGACGAGAGCGAGATCGCCTCGGTGGAGGTCGAGGTGTAGGGCTGGGGCAGCAGGTCGTCGCCAGCGTGCTCATCGGTGTGGGCCAGGATCAGGCGGCTGGCCGTCAGCACCACGACCGTGATGTGCCGGCGCACTTCGTCCCGCTCGATGGTCGGCTCATGGTGCACGTAGAAGGCGGTCACCGACTCCCCGGCCACTGCGTCGGAGACACCGCTGGTGACCACGTCGGGGTAGTAGCCGGTCCGGTCGATGGCGGCACGCAGGGCAGCGAACGTGTCGGAGGGGTCGGTCAGGCCTCGGTTGCGCATGGCACGAGTCTGTCACGACGCGTCGAAGCACCGGCATCGTGATCCACAGCAGCACCTGCTCAGTCGGGGATGGTGTCCTCGACCTGTGCGTTGAGGCGGCGGACGAACCAGTCCGAGCGCAGGTCCGCCACCGGCTCGACGCGGGCGTGTGCCGAGAGCACGGTGGACGCGGCGGCACCGGCCAGCACCAACGACAGGTCGATCGATCGCAGCTGCGGGAAGTCGTTCTTGAGGCGGGCGACGAGCTGGATCAGCTGCTCGACCCGGTCCACGTCGACGACTTCACTGCCGCGGTAGCCGAACAGCATCGGCGAGCTCTTGATCTCGCGGGTCATGGCCCGGGCATCGTGCTCGCTCAGCGGCGGGATGCGGTAGGCCTTGTCGCCCACCAGCTCGGTCAGCGGGCCGGAGATCCCGAAGGACACCACAGGGCCGAACAGGGGGTCCTCGACGGCCGCGATGGCGACCGGGACCCCCGGCGGGGCAGACTTCTGCACGACGAAGCCGGCGCTCTCAGGGTCGGTGATCAGCTCCGACAACGACGCGAAGCCTTCGCGCATGTCCTCTTCGTCGTCGATGTTGCGCCACACGTGGGCCAGGTCGGGGCGGTTGCGCAGGTGCTCGGCGGTGGCCTTCAGGATCACGTCCCATCCCAGCTCCACCGCGGCCGCGACCGCTTCGTCGGCATTGCGCACTGCTCGCGGTTCCCAGAGGTCGATGCCGTAGGCACCGAGGAGCGCGTGCAGCTCGTGGAAGTCGAGGTCACGACCCTCGGGGTGCTGCATGAGGATCGTGTTGATCAGCTTCTTCGCGCTCAGGACGTCGACCTCGCCGCGCTCGTCACTCCCCGACTGGGGAGTGCGCAACCACATCGCGTACTCCACGACGTGGGCCAGGGCACGGACAGCAGACTCCACGGCCGGGTAGGAGGGCACGGAGCCTCGTCCTGCGGTCGACCCGGCGACGTCCGGGACCCGGAGCAGCTCGGGGACGCCCTCGGAGCCGAGGAACGTCGAGACCAGTGGCTTGTCGGACTGCTCCCCCACGGCCGCGAGGACGTTGGCGACCTCCTCGCCGCTCACGTTGAGCGGTGGGATGTAGACCGCGACCACGGAGTCGACGTCGGGGTCGTCGATGGCGGCGTCGAGGGCGTCCTCGAAGTCCTCGGCTGTGGCGTTGGCGCCGAGGGCCACCGACTTGCTCACCACCAGGCCCACGGAGGCGGCCGCGTCGGTGGCGAGGAGCCCGAGTGCGTCGGAGTTGCCCACGACGGCCACCCGGCGCCCGTTCGGCAGCTGCTGGTGGGCCAGCAGCTGGGCGACGTCGAACATCTCCTCGAGGGTGTCGACCTGCATGATGCCGGCCTGGCGGAACATGGCGTCGACTGCCTGCTGCGGTGCGGCGATGCTGCGCACGGAGTGGCCCATCGGCACGCCCTGGGTCGTGCGCCCGGAACGGACGGCGACGATCGGCTTGCGCCGCGAGACGCGACGCGAGATGCGGGAGAACTTGCGCGGATTTCCGATCGACTCCAGGTAGAGCAGGACGACCTCGGTGGTGTCGTCCTCCTCCCAGTACTGGAGGAGGTCGTTGCCCGAGACGTCGGCACGGTTGCCCGCGCTCACGAAGGTGGACAGCCCCAGTCCGCGCTTGTCGACCTTCTCGAGGATGGCCGAGCCGAGCGCACCGGACTGGCAGAAGAACCCGGCTCGACCACGCGGGGGCATCAGGCCGGACAAGGAGGCGTTGAGGGAGACCTCCGGGTCGGTGTTGATCACGCCGAGGCAGTTGGGACCGATCAGCCGCAGGCCGTAGGAGCGGGCCAGCCCGACCAGCTTGCGCTGCCGACGACGCCCCTCGTCGCCGGTCTCGGCAAAGCCCGAGGAGATCACGATCATGCCGTGGACGCCCTTGGCCGCGCAGTCGAGGACGACGTCCTGCACCGCGTTGGCCGGCACCGCGACGATGGCCACGTCGACCTCACCGGGGATCTCCGTCACCGAGGAGTACGCCGGTAGGCCGGACACCGGGTCGGAGTTGGGGTTGACTGCGTGCACGACACCGGTGAAGTCAGCCGTGATCAGGTTGCGCACCAGCGCCTGCCCGATGGTGTCCTGGCGGCGACTGGCGCCGACCACGGCGACGGACCGTGCGTTGAAGAACTTCTCGATCGAGGCCGACTCGGCCCGGTGCTCGCGGTTCTCCATGACCCCGATCGCGGTGGTCGTCGGGTCGATGTCGAAGGCGAGGCTCATCACGCCGTCCTCGAAGCCCCCGGCCACGTGGTAGCCGGCGTCCTTGAAGGTGGTGATCATCCGGCGGTTGTCGGGCAGCACCTCGGCGACGAACCGTTCGATGCCCAGCTCACGACCAGCCTGCGCGAGGTGCTCGAGGAGCACCTGTGCGATCCCACGGCCGTGGTGGCGGTCCTCCACGAGGAAGGCCACCTCGGCCTCACCGGGCTTGATCAGGTCGAAGCGGCCGACGGCGATCATCTGGTCGGCCAGGACCATCACGAACGCGACCCGGGCGATGTGGTCGACGTTGGTGAACCGCTCGATGTCCTTGTTGGACAACGTCGGCATCGGTGAGAAGAACCGGTAGTACTTCGACTGGTCGGAGACCCGGGAGTAGAACTCCACGAGCAGCTCCGCGTCGTCGGGCCGGATCGGGCGGATGTGGGCCGTGCTCCCGTCGATCAGCAGCACGTCGGCGGACCAGTGCCTGGGCGGCACGGGCGTGGTGTTGCTCGCTGGACTCACACCCCGAAATCTAGCCTGTCGCCGAAGTGTTGTCCGGCCCAGGCTCCCACGGTCGATGTGTGGATCCGGGCACAGGCGGCGAGCCCCCGCGCGTTTCCTTGGGCCGACGGGGAACAATGCGCCCCATGGCTCGCCGTACGACGCAACCGCCCCTGCCCGAAGACTTCGAGGAACACATCCTCGACATCGATGTCGGCGACGAGATGCGCGCCTCGTTCCTCGAGTACGCCTACTCGGTCATCTACTCCCGGGCCCTGCCCGACGCCCGGGACGGCCTCAAGCCGGTCCAGCGACGCATCCTCCACACGATGAACGACATGGGCCTGCGCCCCGACCGCGGTCACGTCAAGAGCGCCCGGGTGGTGGGTGAGGTGATGGGTCGCCTCCACCCCCACGGTGACTCGGCGATCTATGACGCCCTGGTCCGGATGGCACAACCCTGGTCGATGCGCCTGCCGTTCATCGACGGGCACGGCAACTTCGGTTCGCCCGACGACTCCCCCGCCGCCATGCGCTACACCGAGTGCCGGATGGCGCCGGCCGCGTTGGCGATGACCACCTCCATCGACGAGGACACCGTCGACTTCAAGCCCAACTACGACTCCCGCGAGCAGGAGCCGTCGGTGCTACCGGCCGCCATCCCCAACCTGATCGTCAACGGCACCACGGGCATCGCGGTCGGCATGGCGACCAACATCGCACCGCACAACCTCATCGAGGTCGTGCAGGCGTTGCGTCACCTGATCACGCACCCGAAGGCCACGGTGGATGACCTGATGCGGTTCATCCCCGGTCCCGACCTGCCCACCGGCGGCAAGATCGTCGGCCTCGACGGCATCCGCGACGCCTACGAGACCGGTCGCGGCACCTTCAGGATGCGGGCCACTGCCCGCATCGAGAACGTCACGCCCCGCAAGAAGGGCATCGTGGTCACGGAGCTGCCGTACGGCGTCGGCACCGAGAAGATCATCGAGCGGATCAAGACCCTGGTGCAGACCAAGAAGCTCCAGGGGATCTCCGACATCAAGGACCTCACCGACCGCGAGAAGGGCCTCAACCTCGTCATCGAGGTCAAGAACGGCATCAACCCCGAGGCCCTGCTCGAACAGCTCTATCGCCAGACCCCGATGGAGGACTCCTTCGGCATCAACACCGTCGCGCTCGTCGACGGACAGCCGCGGACCCTCGGGCTCAAGGAGCTGCTCGAGGTCTTCCTCGGCCACCGCTTCGACGTCGTTCGCCGACGCACTGTGTTCCGCCGCGGCAAGGCGGCCGACCGACTGCACCTCGTCGACGGCCTGCTGATCGCCATCCTCGACATCGACGAGGTGATCCAGGTGATCCGCGGCTCCGACAACGCTGCCGCAGCGAAGGAACGCCTGATCGAGATCTTCGAGCTCTCCGAGATCCAGGCCGACTACATCCTCGACATGCCCCTGCGCCGGCTGACCAGGTTCAGCAAGCTGGAGCTGGAGAAGGAGCAGGACGAGCTGCGACGGACGATCGAGGAGCTCGACGCGATCCTGGCCGACGAGAAGCTGCTCCGCAAGGTCGTCTCCGACGAGCTGGCCGAGGTGGCCAAGACCTACGGCACGCCTCGCCGCACGGTCCTGCTGGAGTCGTCCGGCGTCACCGCCAAGACCACCCAGCCCCTCGAGGTCGCCGACGACCCGTGCCTGGTCTATCTCTCCTCGACGGGCCTGCTGGCGCGCACCAATGACGCCAGCGCGCCGGGCACCGGTGGCGGCCGGTCCAAGCACGACGTCATCGTCTCCGCCGTCCACAGCACGGCACGCGGCGAGGTCGGCGTCCTGACCAGCCGCGGGCGGGTCATCCGTCTGGGCGTGCTGGAGCTGCCGACCCTGCCCCCCACGGCGAACCACCCCCACCTCAGCGGCGGCCTGCCGCTCAGTGAGTTCGTCCAGCTCGAGAGCGGCGAACAGGTCCTCGGCCTCACGTCGCTGAGGGCAGACGGCCCGGGCCTTGCCGTGGGCACCCGGGACGGCATCGTGAAGCGGGTGAATCCCGACGTCCCGAACCGGGACGACTGGGACTTCATCTCGCTCAAGGACGGCGACGAGGTGGTCGGCGCCGTCGAGCTCACCGACGAGGACGTCGACCTGTGCTTCATCACCAGCGACGGGCAGCTGCTCCACTTCGCGGCCGACCTGGTCCGCCCCCAGGGCCGTGCCGGCGGCGGCGTGGCCGGCATCCGCATCAGCGACGACCAGCGTGCCGTGTGGTTCGGCATCGTGTCGGGAGATGCCGTCGTGGTGACGGCCTCCGGCTCGAGCACCGCCCTCCCGGGCACCGAGGCCGGTGCCGTGAAGGTCACCCCGTTCACCGAGTACCCCTCCAAGGGCCGTGGCACCGGCGGCGTGCGGTGCCACCGCTTCCTCCGGGGCGAGGACACCCTGGTCCTGGCCTGGGCCGGGCCTGCTCCGGCCCGAGCGGCCGCGGCAAGTGGCGCCGCTGTCGACCTGCCCGAGGCCACGGGGCGCCGCGACGGCTCCGGCGTACCGTCTGCGCAACCCATCGCTGCCTGTGCCGGTCCTGTTGCCGCGCGGTTTGACTCCGACTCCCCTGTGGAAGGCTGAGCCCATGCTGAAGACCCGACGCGCGTTCACCGCGACCGCCCTCGTCGCCACGCTCGCCCTCGCTGGCTGCTCCGGTGACGACAACGGTGACCCGATCAGCAAGGACAACTCGCCCGAGGAGGCCCTTGCCCTTGCCAAGAAGACCCTCGACGAGACGTCCGGTGTCCACCTGGAGCTGCGGTCCGAGGGCTTGCCCGACGGTGTCTCCGGGGTCACCGACGCCGAGGGGATCGCCGTCCACCCGGCGGGCTTCGACGGCACGGTCACCGCATCCCGAAGCGGCCTGACCGTGGACGTCGACGTCGTTGCTGTCGACGGCAAGGTCTGGATGAACATCCTCGGTGCCGGCTTCGAGGAGGAGAACCCCGCCGACTACGGCGCGCCCGACCCGGCCCTGCTGATCGCCACCGAGGGCGGCATCTCCGACCTGCTGCTCGAGACCGAGGACCTCGAGCAGGGCAAGGACGTCCGTGGCGGGTCCAACAACGACGAGGTGCTGACCGAGTACACCGGCACCCTCTCCGGCGACCAGGTCACCCGGATCATCCCGAGCGCCTCCGGCGACTTCGACGTGACCTACCAGGTCAGCTCCGACGAAGAGCTGCGCGAGGTCGAGGTCAGCGGCAAGTTCTACCCCGACGTCGACTCGATGACCTACACCATCAGCTTCGACAGGTACGGCGACTACGACGAGTCCGACGTCCAGGCTCCCTGAGGTCCTCGTGTCGATGCCCGCAGTGGCCTCCGGCAGGGCTCGTCTGCTGCTGGTCCTTGCCTCGATCGCCGTGGCCTTCGCCGCCGCCGACACCTATGTCGTCGTGCTGGCGCTGCCGGAGATGATGGGGACCGCCAAGATCCCCATCGCGGAGCTCCAACGAGCTGCTCCGATCATCTCGGGCTTCCTGCTGGGCTACGTGGCGATGCTTCCGCTGATCGGTCGCATCGCCGACCTGCGCGGGAGGGTGCCGGTCCTGGTGATGTCGCTGGTGGTCTTCGCCATCGGCTCACTGATCACCGCCCTGGCCTACGACCTGCCCAGCATGGTCAGCGGGCGATTCCTGCAGGGCGTCGGAGGCGGTGGCCTGGTGCCGGCGACCCTCGCCCTGGTGGCCGACATCTACCCCGCGGAGCGACGTGGTCTGCCCCTGGGCGTGGTGTCCGGGGTCCAGGAGCTCGGCAGCGTCCTCGGGCCACTGTTCGGTGCCCTCGTGCTCGCCTTCGCCCCCTGGCAGTTCATCTTCGGGATCAATCTGGTTGCCGGTGTGCTGCTGGCCCTGGCCATCCGCGCCGCTGCCGGCGCCCACCCCGCGCAGGAGGACTCCGCTCCCCCGGGTCGACCGGACTGGATCGGCATGCTCGCCGCGGTGGTCGCCCTCGGGGCAGCCGTGGTCACGATGATGCGGCCCGGCGCGCTGCAGCGCGACCTCACGTGGGGCCAGCTCTTCATCCCCTACACCGGCGACGGGCGTTGGCTGACCCCGATCGGAGTCATCGCGATGGGAGCCGGCCTGGTCCTGCTGCTGCGCTGCACCTTCGCGCGCAGGCCGTGGGTCGACCTACGTGCGTGGATGCGTCACCTCATCGACGCGGACCTGGTCGGTGCGCTGCTGCTCGCGGTGGCGCTGGGCGGGGTCATCCTGGCCTTCGCCACGGCCGACCCCGAGGTGCAGGTCTTCTCCGAGCGCGGACCGTGGTTCCTGCTCGGCTCGGCCGTGGCCACGTTCGCCTTCATCGTGCACCTGCGCCGCGCCGAGCGACCCTTGATCCCGCGCGGTGCGATCAACGCGCAGCCGGCCTGGGGATCGCTGCTGGTCAGCTTCTTCATCGGTGCTGCCCTGATCGCCGCGCTGATCGACATCCCGATCTTCGCGCGCACGACCGTCCACCGCGACTCACAGCTGCTCGCTGCCCTGGTGCTGCTCAGGTTCCTGGTGGCGCTGCCGATCGGCGCCGTGATCGGCGGCCTGCTCACCCGCCGCTGGCCCTCGGGTGTGGTGACCGCACTCGGCATGCTCGCGGCGGCGGCCGGCTTCGTGCTGATGACCCGCTGGGACGAGCATGCGCTGGAGCACCCGAGCTCCACCATCGCCCTGGTCCTGGCCGGCTTCGGATTCGGACTCGCACTGGCCCCGGTCAACGCCGCCCTGCTGGCCAGCACTGCTGACTCCGTGCACGGTGTCGCCGCCGCACTGGTGGTGGTGGCCCGGATGATCGGCATGCTGGTCGGCATCTCGGCGCTGACCACGATCGGCGTGCGGTGGTTCTACCAGGCCAACGTGGACTGTCTCGACACCCACCCCGGCAAGACGTCCTTCTGTGGCACCCAGGCCGCCCTTGCCCAGGAGCACACCGTGTTCTTCGGCGCCGCCGTCTGTGCCCTGGTCGCTGCCGTCCTGGCGCTGTGGCTGTTCCGCGGCGCGGCAACGCGTGGTCTGGAGACCCGCGAGCTCCTCCGCGCCGCCGGCTGACGAACCGCCACCGCCGCTCCTTGCTGCGCGAACGGGCAACTCTTGCTGCGCGAACAGGCACTTCTTGTTGTCCACGGAGCGACCCTGGGTCGGCGGCCTCCAGGCTGTCCGCTAAGTTGAAAAACGTGAGCGACTTCGACGACCTGATCTCTGCCAACCGCACCTTCGCCGACGACTTCCAGCTCGGTGGATTCGACGGCGTCGCCCATGCCGGCGTCGCGATCGTGACGTGCATGGACTCGCGGATCGACCCCCTCAACATGCTCGGCCTCAAGGCTGGAGACGCCAAGATCTTCCGCAACCCCGGTGGTCGTGTCACCGACCAGGCCCTCGAGGCGCTGGTCCTCGGTGTTCACCTGCTCAACGTGAACCGCATCCTGGTCATCCCCCACACCCGCTGTGCGATGGCCTCCTCGACCCTCGACCAGGTCCGCGAGAAGGTGGGCGCCTCCGCCGGCCAGGACGTCTCCTGGCAGACGTTCAGCATGGTGCCCGACCAGCAGGCCGCGCTCGGCGACGACGTGCACAAGGTGGTCTCCCACCCGTTGATCCCCGACTCGGTCAAGGTCGGCGGGTTCATCTATGACGTCGACTCCGGCCTGATCGACCAGAAGTTCTGACCGGTCCCGCCTCTGTGTGGTCCTTCCGGCACCCAGTGCCGGGAGAACCACACACCGGGGGTGGCCCCGGTCAGGTCACGCGTCAAGCGCCTCGACGTCGATGTCGTAGGCACCTTGGACGATGAACTCCTTGCGAGGTGCCACCTCGGAGCCCATCAGCAGCTCGAACACCTTCGACGCCTCGTCGGCATCGTCGACGGTGATGCGCCGAAGCGTGCGGTGCCGCGGATCCATCGTGGTCTCGGCCAGCTGGTCGGCATCCATCTCGCCGAGGCCCTTGTAGCGCTGCACCGGGTCCTTCCAGGTGACGTTCTTCCGCTTGAGCTCGGCGAGCTTGCGCTGCAGCTCGGCGTCGGAATAGGTGTAGACGTACTTGTCCATCCCCTTCTTGGGACGGTTGATCTCGATGCGGTGCAGGGGCGGCACCGCCGAGTAGACCCGGCCCTGCATCACGAGCTCAGGCATGTACTTGAAGAACAGTGTGGCCAGGAGTGTGCGGATGTGGGCGCCGTCGGAGTCGGCGTCGGCCATGAAGATGATCTTGCCGTAGCGCGTCGCGTCGATGTCGAACGTGCGGCCGGAACCGGCCCCCACCACCTGGATGATCGCGGCACACTCGGCGTTCTTGAGCATGTCGCCCACCGAGGCCTTCTGCACGTTGAGGATCTTGCCTCGGATCGGCAGCAGCGCCTGGAACTCGGAGTTGCGCGCGAGCTTGGCGGTGCCGAGCGCTGAGTCACCCTCGACGATGAACAGCTCGCTGCGCTCCACCTCGTTGGATCGGCAGTCGGCCAGCTTCGAGGGCAACGCGGAGGACTCGAGCGCGTTCTTGCGCCGCTGGGTCTCCTTGTGCTGGCGGGCCGCGATGCGCGTCTTCGAGGCGCCCACGACCTTCTCCATGACCAGCTTGGCCTGAGCCTTCTCAGCCCTCTTCGTCGAGGTGAGGAACGACTTCAGCTCCGCGGCGACCACCTTGCGGACGACGCTGCGCGCCGCGGAAGTGCCGAGGATCTCCTTGGTCTGGCCCTCGAACTGTGGCTCGGCCAGCCGCACCGTCACCACGGCGGTCATGCCCTCGAGCACGTCGTCCTTGATGACGTCCGCGTCGTTGACCTTGAGTGCCTTGGAGGAACGCATGACGTCGTTGAAGGTCTTGGTCACGGCCTGCTCGAAGCCGCTGACGTGGGTGCCGCCCTTGGGAGTGGCGATCACGTTGACGTAGGAACGAAGCGTGGTGTCGTAGCCCATGCTCCACCGCACCGCCACGTCGACGGTCAGCTCGCGCTCGACCTCCTGGGGCGTCATGTGACCGTTGTCATCGAGCATCGGCACGGTCTCGGTGAAGGTGTCGGCGCCCTGCAGGCGCAACACGTCAGTGACCGGATCGCCCTCGGAGAGGAACTCGGCGTACTCGCCGATGCCGCCGTCGTGGCGGAACTTCTCCTCCACCGGGTCCGGGCCACGCTGGTCACGGATCACGAGCTCCAGCCCGGGCACGATGAACGAGGTCTGCCGGGCCCGGGTGATCAGGTCGTCGTAGACGTAGCCGGCGTCCTTGGTGAAGATCTGGCGGTCGGGCCAGAACCGGATGCGGGTGCCGGACTTCCCCTTGGCGACGCGCTTCCCCTTGCGGGTCAACCCCGACTGAGGGGTGAACGCGTCGGTTGGACCGTCACCGTCGAAGACACCCGGGATCCCACGCTGGAACGACAGGCCCTGGGCGGACGGCGACCTCTCCACGTCGATGTCCATGCGTGCGGAGAGGGCGTTGACCACGGAGAGGCCGACGCCGTGCAGTCCACCGGTGGCGACGTAGGAGCCACCACCGAACTTGCCGCCGGCGTGCAGCTTGGTGGCCACCACCTCGACGCCGGGGAGCCCGGTCTTGGGCTCCTTGTCGGTCGGGATGCCGCGGCCGTCGTCGTGGACCTCGACGGAACCGTCCGGGTGGAGCGTGACCTCGATGTGCTGCGCGACGCCGGCCAAGGCCTCGTCGACACCGTTGTCGATGATCTCCCAGACGCAGTGCATCAGTCCACGGGTGTCGGTGGAGCCGATGTACATGCCCGGACGCTTGCGGACAGCTTCGAGTCCCTCGAGCACCAACAGGTGTGCTGCGTTGTACGTGTTGTCGATGACGGTTTCCTTGCTCGGTTGCTTCTCCCCCTGAATCTATCCCGGGCGGTGCGCTGGCGCGCGAAGGGCACGCCCGGCACGCCCACCGGCGTACGGCGACACGCGGCGTTGCGCGGCTGCGGCCTGCCACGTGAAGGAGCGACCCCGGCCTATGTTGAGCCTGTGAGCACGGTCACGAAGCAGACACGATCTGGTGGAACTTGGCTGGAACCGCAACCAGGAACACCGGTACCGCGTCACACTTGTGGGTACCGTGCGTTCCAAGCAGTGCAGGATGAAGCGGATGCAGGTCCACGGTGTGGGAGTCCGGTGATCCGGGTACACCCAGATCATGGTTGGATGGATGTGTCAGGTGACACGGCGAAGCGGGAATCAATTCCGGCTCCGGCTCGTTGAACCCGACAACGACAGAAAGAGAGGCCGAAGTGACTACAGCAGTTGCCCCCAGTTCCGCCACACTGACGGCGCTTGACCGTTGCGACCGTTGCGGCGCCCAGGCCTACCTTCGCGTGGAGCTTGCCTCCGGACTCGAACTTCTCTTCTGCGCTCACCACGCCCGTGAGCACGACGAGAAGTTGCGCGAAGTGGCCGTCACCGTCGTCGACGAGACCCACAAGTTGCAGGACAAGCCGACAGTCGAGTCCGACTGATCCCGACCTTCATGAATGGCCCCGACCTGACCAGGTCGGGGCCATTCGCGTGCTGTGGTGTGGGAGGCTGACGCCGTGACTCTCGTGGACGTGATCGCTGCCCTGGCCATCGCCATCGGCCTGGTCGGCATCATCTTCCCGGCTCTTCCCGGGTCGCTGCTGATCCTGGCCGCCGCACTGGTCTGGGCCGTCCAGGTGGACCAGGGCGCCGGATGGGTGGTCTTCGCAGTCATCACGGCGCTGCTCGCGGCGGGAAGCATCGTGAAGTACACCGTCCCCGGGAAGGGCATGAGACGTGCCGGCGTGCCCGGCTCCACCCTCGCCCTCGGCGCCGTCCTGGGTGTGATCGGCTTCTTCGTGATCCCCGTGCTGGGGCTGGTCGTGGGCTTCGTCGTGGGCGTGTACGCCGCCGAGGTACGCCGGGTCGGGCAGGTGGCGGCACGTCGTACGACGATGACGGCCCTCAAGGCGGTTGGCGTCTCGATCCTGATCGAGCTGGCCGCCGGCATGCTGGCCGCGCTCACCTTTGCCGTCGGTGTCGTCGTGACGTGAAGGGGCTCAGCCCCTGGTCAACCACTCGGTGAACTGTCGCCGGCCGGTCATCCAGTCGGTGATGAGGTGGGAACGATCGGTGAAGTCGTCCATCCGCATGGCCACGCGCACCCTGCGCGGGTCCTCGAAGCACGACCGGGCCACCCTGAAGGTCATCAGGTCGCGCCGGTAGTCCAGCCGGAGCCGGTGGTCGCAGGTGATCGGTTCACCGACGAACTTCCACCGGCGCACCTTCACCAGGGTGTAGTCCGTGCCGTACTCCAGCCCGGTGACCAGCGCGAGCTCGGGCCCCTTGCGGCCGGGCCTGGTGTCGATGAACACCGCGGCACTGGTGACTCCCCCACCGTGCTTGCGCAGGTCGGTGAAGGTGGCCCGCACCCGCACCTGGTCCACACCGTGACGCACCCGCACCGTGCGGATGTCGGCGAGCGATCCCGTGGCATCGGCCGGGTCGTCGACCTTGGTCGTCTGCGCATGGGCGGTGCCCATCGGCATCAGCAGGACGCCGGCCGTCGCGACGGCGGCGATGGTGCTGGCCATGCGGTTCATGCTCGACATCATGATTGCTCCTCGAGTAGCGGGTCCGGTCTCACCTGTCCAGGAGGCCCGATCACCCAGTCAGATGCACCCACGCGCTGATTGGTTGCACGAGCCGCCCCGGCCTCCTGCCAGCGCGCCATGACCCTGGCCAGCCGGTGCCTCACCGCTGACCGATGCGTTCGAGCTCCCGAGCCTGTCCTGCAGCCTGTGGTCCACCTGCCTCGATGTCCGACGAAATGACACCAGCCCCCGTCTCGAGACGGGGGCTGGTGCGTGCGGTTCGTGGAGAGCTCAGTCCAGGTAGTCGCGGAGGACCTGCGAGCGGCTGGGGTGGCGCAGCTTGCTCATCGTCTTCGACTCGATCTGCCGGATCCGCTCTCGGGTCACGCCGTAGACCTTGCCGATCTCGTCGAGCGTCTTCGGCTGGCCGTCCGTGAGGCCGAAGCGCATCGAGACGACGCCGGCCTCGCGCTCGGAGAGCGTGTCGAGCACGGCGTGCAGCTGTTCCTGGAGGAGCGTGAAGCTGACCGCGTCGGCCGGGACGATGGCCTCGGAGTCCTCGATCAGGTCACCGAACTCGGAGTCACCGTCCTCACCCAGCGGGGTGTGCAGCGAGATCGGCTCGCGGCCGTACTTCTGCACCTCGATGACCTTCTCCGGGGTCATGTCGAGCTCCTTGGCCAGCTCTTCCGGAGTGGGCTCGCGACCGAGGTCCTGGAGCATCTGGCGCTGCACGCGGGCGAGCTTGTTGATGACCTCGACCATGTGCACGGGGATGCGGATGGTCCGGGCCTGGTCGGCCATGGCGCGGGTGATCGCCTGGCGGATCCACCACGTCGCGTAGGTGGAGAACTTGTAGCCCTTGGTGTAGTCGAACTTCTCGACCGCACGGATCAGGCCGAGGTTTCCCTCCTGGATCAGGTCGAGGAAGAGCATGCCGCGGCCGGTGTAGCGCTTGGCCAGCGAGACCACGAGACGGAGGTTGGCCTCGAGCAGGTGGTTCTTGGCACGACGACCATCGTCGGAGATCCACTCGAGCTCCTCGAGGATCTTCGGCGTGATGCGACCGCCCTTCGCCATCTTCTCCTCCGAGAAGAGCCCAGCCTCGATCCGCTTGGCGAGCTCGACCTCCATCTCGGCGTTGAGGAGCGGCACCTTGCCGATCTGCTTCAGGTAGTCCTTGACCGGGTCAGCGGTGGCGCCGGCGACCATGACCTGCTGCTCGGGCTCGTCGGTCTCGTCGGCCGCGGAGACGGTGAAGGCCTTCTTCTCGTCCTCCTTGATGGTCGGGTCGGACTTGACGTCCTTCTCGAACTGCTCGTCCGGCACGTCGGGCAGCACCTTCTTGCCATCGGGGCCGATGACCGTGGCCTCGACCAGCTCGGTGGCGGCCTTGGCGGCAGCATTCTTCGCGGGTGTCTTCTTCGCGGGTGCCTCGGCCTCGACGTCGGCCGCAGCCTTCTTGGCGGGAGCCTTCTTCGCCGGCGCCTTCTTGGCGGCCGTCTTCGACGTGGTGGTGCTCTTGCGCGGCGCAGCGGCGGCCACGGCCCGCGCGTGGTCATCGCTGTTGAGGACCACCGTGATGCCCTCGGCAGCCAGGTGCACCATCAGGGCGCGCAGGTGGCGTGGCTCGATCGCGGCTGCCTCACTGGCACGGCGGACGGCGTCGGGGGTCAGGGTGCCTGAGGGGGCCGCCTGCTCCAACAGCCCGATGATCTCGGGGTGGGCCAGAACCTCGGCGGGGAGCAACTTGCGCGAGCTCGAAGACACGAACACCTCTCGGAAAAAGCATTTGGGGCGCGGCAAGGCCCGGTAACGTCAAGAGCCGCTCTCGTATTCTGCCACGGCGGTGCCGCAAACCAAGCCTCGGCCCTCACGGCGCGTCATCAGGTCGCCTTCGCCGCCTTCGCGGCGGCCTTCATCTGCTTCTTGTGGTCGCGAACTTCCTGCAGGCTCTGCTCGTCCACGACGTCCGCCACGGAGCGGCGCCCCGGCTTCGCGTAGTCACCGGCCGCGGCCTCCCAGCCCGCCGGGCGTACGCCGAGCTGCTTGGCCAGCAGCGCCACGAAGATCTGGGCCTTCTGCCTGCCGAAGCCGGGGCACTCCTGCACCCGCTTGAGCAGCTCCTTGCCGGTGGCCGCCTCGTTCCACAGGCGCGCCGTGTCGCCGTCGTACTTCTCGACGACGAGCGCGGCCAGGGCCTGGAGACGCCCGGCCATCGAGCCCGGGAAGCGGTGCACGGCCGGAGTGGTGGCGCACAGGTCGGCGAACTCCTGCGGGTCGGCCGACGCGATCTTCGCGGGGTCGAGACTGCCGAAGCGGTCCAGCACCTTCGCCGGACCGCGGAACGCGTGCTCCATCGGGTACTGCTGGTCGAGCAGCATGCCCGCGAGCAACGCGAACGGATCGTCGGAGAGCACCTTGTCGGCAGCCGGGTCACCGGTGATGTTGATGGCCATGGCCCCATCCTGCCACCGCCCCGCCGCAGACCTCACGAACCACCGGTCCACTGCGGGCAGGTGACGTGGTACGGCCGACTGGGGAGGAACCGCTGCCACTCCGCCTTGGTGAGATTCCGACCGGCGATGTTGCAGGCTCGCTCGTGCCACGTGGCCGTACGCGTGTCGGTGGCCCAGGTCCGTCCGTCCCGAGCTGCGATCAGGACGCCGGAGCTGTCGGGCAGGTAGCGGATGGATGCATCGGTGGTCAGCATCGGCAACGGCAGGGTGCCCTGGTACTCCGCGGTGTGCCCGTCCCAGAGCCCGATTCCCTGGGGCTGCAGCACGGCGAACTGGCTGCCATCCGGGGCAAAGACGACCTCTCCGACCGCCCCCGCGAGCGGCCCGGACTCGGCGTCGGAACCGACCCGCTCGAGGGTCTCGACGTCGAGCAGGCTCATCCTCCGATCCCCGTCCGGGGCGGCCAGCAGCGAGCCGTCGGGCGACAGGTCGCCCGGGGCATCCGCGGGGTCGATCACGGTGCCCGCGGGGGCACTCCCGAGGATCTCCCCGGTCTCGGGTCGGACCCGCACGAACGACCCGTCGAACCTCACGAGGAGGACGACGCCGTTCCGGACGCCCATCGTGGTCACGCCCGACCCGACCCGGATCCGCACGCCGACCCGGCGCAGCGTCGTGCGGTCGTACGTCGCGAGCTCCCCGCTGCGATCGACGACATGGACCCGGTCGCCGTCCGCGCTGAACGCGGCCTGCAGCGCAACTCCCCTCGGGAACTGCCTGACCGCGACCTGGCGACCGGTCGCCGCATCCCAGATCCGCAGGCGCTCGTCGCCGGCCGTGGTCAGGAACCACCGCGAGTCGGAAGACCACTGCGGTTCCCAGATCTCGCGCAGAAGCACCGCGCGTGGTGTCTCCCGGCCGGTCTCGAGGTCGAGGAAGCGGAGTCGTCCCGATCGGACCCGGGCGAGGGTGTGTCCGTCTGGCGCCGCCAGCGAGAGGCCATAGGGGGTACCCGCGACGGAGGGGGTGTCCTCCCCGAGGGTCAGGAGCCCGGGAGGGCCGTCGAGACGCCACTTCATCAGGTGCTCCCCCGCCGCAAAGAGGGTCCGGTCGTCCGCGGACCAGTCGATGCTCGATCCCCACACCCCGCCCGGCACCGAGAATCGATGCAGCAGCTCGCCCGTGGACACGTCCCACACGACCACACTGTCGTCGCTCGACGCGGTCGCCAGGAGGTTCCCGTGGTGCGAGTAGCGGCCACCTTGGGCCAGGCCGGGCCCGTGCAGCTCGGGAGAACGCATGCGCAGGGTCCGCGAGTCCAGCCGGACTATCCGGTCACCGCTGACCAGGGCCACCGTGGACCCGTCGGGGCTGACGTCGAGACCGCCAAGAGCCTCAATGGTGAGATGCAGGTGCTTGGCCGAGGCCGCCAGGGCACCGGAATCGACGTCGAAGGCGCGCACCGACCCCCGCCCGTTCCTCGCGACGTACAGGGTGCGACCGTCGGGAGTGAGGGCCACGCTGGCGAACTCCGGGACCCTCAGCTCGAAGATCGGGCGAGCGGGGTGAGCCACGTCCCAGACGGTGGCCGTGCCGCGTCCCGTCCAGTGCCCGGCGTTGACGTCGTAGTGCTGGACCACGGCCGCGAGTCGTCGCCCGTCGTCGCTGTATTCCATGGCGTACTCCACGCCGCTGGCGGGGTCCATCCCGCCCAGCTGGTGCGAGACGAGGGTGCCCGTGCGGAGGTCGTAGAGCTGGATGGGTTGCTCGTCGATCCGCGATGGCCCTTCACTGACCCACTCGTTGACCGCCATCGCGAGCTGGCTGCTGTCGGGCGAGAACCGGATGATGCTCGAGGGAGCGGTCTGCGCGAAGCGGACCGGCTCCAAGGTCGTGCTGTCGAACAGGTGCACACCGGGCTCCGGTGCATCCGGGGCGAGACTGACCGCCAGCAGCGAGCCGTCCGGGCTCGCAGCCATGGACACCGGGAGGCCGTCGAGATCGCGGACCCTCTCCACGAGGCCGGCTCCGGTCAGCAGCCCGGCCAACGTGTCCCGGGCCTGGGCGGAGTGGTCGACGCTCAACGCCTCGAGCGCGAGGAGAAGTCCAGTGGACGGGTTCTCCAGACCCAGTGCCTGAGCCTCGGCGCGTCGGGCCTCGGCCAACCTGCCCGCAGCCTCGCTGGCGCGCCGGTTCTCGTCCGCCCGGTACCCGGCGCGCACGGCGAGAAGGCCGGCGACCACTGCGACCACGAGGAAGAGGCCCACCCCGACCAGGGCACTCCGCAGCCGTCGCCGCGACCCACGTTCGCGAGCCGCCGTGGTCTCGGCGGCGCGTTCCTCGGCCTCCGAGAGTGCGACGGACGCATCCAGGAAGGCATTCTCGACATCGTTCAGGTCCGGCGCCGCGTGCTGATGCCACTCGCGGGCCCGCCTCAGACGGATTCCCCGGTAGAGCTCCGACTGGGGCCTTCCCATCGCGTCCCACGCCTCGGCAGCTCCGGCCACGTGCCGGAACAGGCGATGACCGTCAAGGTCGTCGTCGAGCCAACCGCGAAGCCGCGGCCAGACCCGCACCAATGCCTCGTGGGCGATCTGCACGGCATCCCCGTCGACACTGACCAACCGCGCGGCCACCAGCAGCTCGACGAGTCGTTCGTGGCTGGCGTCGGCGGCGACCCTGGCTCGGGGGACTCGGGTGCGGACCGGATCCCCGTCCCCGGTGGGCATGACCAGACGGAGCAGCAGACCACGCATCTGGTGGCGCAGCTCGGAGTCCATGGAGTCATAGAGGGACTCGGCAGACTGGGCCACTGCCTGCCGGATCCCGCCGCTGGCCCGATAGGCCGCCACCGTGAGGGTGGGTCCCTCGCGCCGTTGCCAGGTCTCGCGCAACGCGTGCGAGAGCAGCGGAAGCGCGGCCGGTTCCCCCTCGACGTCGCGGACCAGCAGGTCGACAAGTCCCGGCTCCAGGCGTAGGCCGGATCGATGGGCCGGTCCCTCGATCGCGCTGCGCAAGCCGGCGCCCCCGAGCGGACCGAGCAGGTAGAGGCCCTCCTCCACCACTCGCGCGATCTCGGGGTACGCCGCCAGCTCGCCCAAGTGATCGGCCCGAACCACCAGCACCAGCGCCCCGCCAGCGCCGACATGCATCGCCAGCGCCTCGAAGTAGCGCGCCCGCTCGACCAGGTCGGCGCACGTCGTGACCACCTGCTCGACCTGGTCGACCACCAAGGTCTGTCGCCCCCGGGGCTTCAGTGCGGCGAGCGAGTCCACGGGGTGCTCTGCAGGGGTGGTGAGCAGCACCGGAGCTCCGCTCCGGACGAGCGACGCGACCACCCCGGCGCGGACCAACGAGGACTTCCCCACGCCGGAGGGGCCCACCACGGTCAGCACCCCCGTGTCGCGCAACCGTCGCAAGCACGCGGAGATGTCGTCGTGCCGCCCGAAGAAGGTGTCCGCGTCACCGAGGTCGTAGGGAAGCAGACCCCGATAGGGACAGACCGCACTGGCTCGCGGCGACCGAGTCGGCAGGAGACACGGATCCTGGCGCAGCATCATCGCCTCGAGGTCAGCCAGGTTGGCGCCCGGGTCGAGGCCGAAGTCATCGACCAGCATCGCGCGAGCTCTCCGGATCGCACCCAGGGCCTCGGGCTCGCGCCCCGACAGGTGCAGCCCACGGGCCAGCAGGGCCCACCGCCGCTCCCGACCCGGGGCCTGCGCGACCAGCACCTGGGCTCGGTCCACCACGTCTGGGGCGTGGCCGGCCTCGATCCCGGCCTCGACCAGCACCTCCTCGGCATCCATCCGCAGTCCCTCGAGGCGCATTGCCTCCACTTGACCGGACGACCATTCCTCGAGGTCAGGAAGCGCCGGTCCGCGCCAGAGGTCGAGCGACTCCTGTGCGAGGAACGAAGCTCGGGCCGGATCGCCGCCCGCCAGTGAGTCCCGGGACTGCTGCAGGAGCCGCGCGAACACGCGGTGATCCATCTCGTCGTCGGTGAGGACCAGTCGATAGGCGTTGCCGGCGGACTCGATCGCGGCACTGCCGAGCCGCTTGCGCAGTCGCACCACGCATCCCTGCACCACCTTCGCCCACGACACCGGCAGCTCCTCACCCCACAGTGCGTCGGCGAGCGTCTCCGTGGAGATCGTGCTGTGGGCCCGCACGATCAGAGCCGACAGCACGACCCGGTCCCGAGGGGCCAGGCCGTCTGCCTGCCCGTCGACCTGGAGCGGACCCAGCACGGCGACACCCATGCAATCGACTGTCCGCCTGTCCGTCTCTTCCGTCAACGAGGCTGATACCCGGCTGATACCGCTCTGGAGGCGAACCGGAACCGGGTGGATGCAGAACGGAGTCGTGCAACCATCCGCGACTCCCAGGAGACCATCATGATCAGCCAACCCGCTCGCTGCCTTCTCCCGATGTTGGCAGCCCTCTCCCTGCAGCTCACCGCCTGCAGCGATGACGCGACCACCGCCAGCTCGGACGAACCGTCGTCACGTGTGAGTCCGACTGACACGGAAGAAGATCCTGCGTGGACCCTCCTCGGGGACACTCCCGAGCAGGGCACCCTCGAGGCCGGCGCGTACGCGCTGACTGCCTACACCTCGGTGCACCACTTGGCTGTCGTCCAAGCGCCCGAGGGTTTCGCGAGGTACGACGACTGGACGTTCATCTCGGGCGAGCAGACCCCGGGTCAACCGTTCCGCGGCATCGGCTACCTCACGACCGAGGTCGTCCTCGGGGACCCGTGCGGTTCGAAGGGGCGTCCGAAGACCGACACCATCCGCTACGCCGGTGAGACAGTGGCTGACCTTGCCCAGGCTCTCGTCGCACAGCGTGGGGCCATCACCTCTGATCCGACCCCGGTGACGATCGATGGGCACGACGGCTTGTACCTCGACTACCGGATCCCCGACGTCGACAAGTGTCAGGAGGCAGCCTGGGACATCTTCCCGGGCTGGTCCCTGTTGGAGACCGGGGAACGAGCCGCCCTGTGGATTCTCGATGTGGAAGGCGAGCGAGTGCTCCTCGGGTGGGTCGCCACCCGAGACGTGACGGCAAGCCAGGTCGACGAGATGACGCGCATGGTGACCTCGACCCGGTTCGTCGATCCGCGGTGAGCTCGCCATGGCTCTGTCCACGCTGAACGGCGACGCCACACGGAGGGCCGGTCTCGGCCTCGCTGCCGGGCTGTGCATGCTCGGCAGTGTCTCCTCCGCGGTCTCGCTGGACCCGACCACGCATCATCCCGCCCTGCGCCCGATGACGCAGGTGGACCCGGGTGAGGACCGCCCAGTGGTCGACGATCCGAGTGCACCGGCGGGACCACACAGCACCGTGGAACTCGCCTTCGCCGGTGACCTCCACTTCCAGCTGCAGCTCGCCGCTCTGCTCGACCACCCCCGTGGAGCGCTCGGACCTGCCGCGCGGCCCCTCGCCGAGGCCGACCTCGCGATGGTGAATCTCGAGTCCGCCATCGCCGAGGCGGGGCGCGCGCCTGCGGCGAAGGAGCTGGAAGACCCGAGCCGACGTTTCCACTTCCGGACATCCCCTGCCGCGCTCGAGCTACTCGACGCAGCCGGGGTCGACGTGGTCTCGATGGTCAACAACCACGGCGCCGACTACGGACGCACCGGGCTGCGCGACACCCTGCGCGCCGTCCGTCGCAGCCCGATCCACGTGGTCGGCGTCGGGATGAACCGTCGGGCAGCCTTCGCGGCGTACCGGGTCTCGGTGGGAGGCACCGCATTCGCCTTCCTCGCGGCCGACGCCTCGATGCGGGAGGGCTCGAGCAACGTGTGGGCGGCAGGCCCCACGACGCCTGGCATCGCGGCGGCTCACGCCGACCGCCCTCGGGCCCTCACCACCGCGGTCCGGGAGGCATCGAGGCGCGGCGACGTCGTGGTCGTCTACATGCACTGGGGTGAGGAGCTCCGGCACTGTCCCACCTCCCGGCAGCGGATCACCGCGCGGGCCCTCGCCGACGCCGGAGCGGACGTGATCGTGGGCTCTCACGCCCATGTCCTGCTCGGCTCCGGATGGTTCGGCACGACGTACGTCAACTACGGGCTCGGCAACTTCCTCTGGTATCACGACCATCAGCCCGAGACCGGCGTCCTCCGGCTGACCGTCCGTGACGGACACGTGGTCGATGACGCCTGGGCCCCGGCACGGATCCACGGTGACGGGCGTCCCCTCCCCCTCACCGGCCCCGCACGTGTCCACGCCAACGCCGCCTGGCGCGCGCTGAGAAGTTGTACCGGGCTCGCCGCCGAGGCCCGGTGGCCGATCCGTCGGAGGCGCCCGGTCGACGACCATCAAGGCGACGTCGTGGTCCGCGCCTTCGTGCGGAAGCATGCATCGAGCTGCTTGCCCACGAGGGCGCGATGAGACGGGCCGCACCGTCACCCGTGTGGGCGTGATGGGAGAATGCTGCTCACTGCCGTGCTGGCACCGTGATGAGCGAGCAGTGGAGTGGAACAGGCGTGAACCCGAGCGAGACCTCTGCGGAACCCCGCACGCGCCCTGGCCGACGACCTCGGGTGGTTGCCACTTCCGTGGTCCTGCTGGTGATCGGCGGCTGCGCCATGTACCTCTCCTGGGGCGCGTGGGGCGTGTTCGTGACCTGCAGCGTCCTGACCCTGGCCGGAGCGTGTGCCCCGGTGTTCCTGCTCCTGCCGCGTTCGAACGCGGCGTGGTTGCTCCTCCTGCGTCTGGCGATGTCCGCACTCCTGCTCATGCTCGCGGGGTGGGGGCTGGTGGCGCTGTTGAATCCCGCCTACGTGATCGGCTGGTGGGTGCCGGAGAAGCACAGCCACGTCGACGAGATCAGCAACGAGTTCGAGGCCCTCTTCATGGGCGCGGCCCTCCTTGCGCTGGGGGGACTGCTCAGTGTGGCGGTGATCGCCACGTCCATCAGCGCCTACCGCAAGGACGTGCGAGGACCAGCGCAGCGAGACTTGCTGGGTGCGGCGTCCCGCAATCCAGTCGTCAGGAACGCGGGCCAGCATCGGCCGGTGAGCCGCCGGCTGCGCAGGGCCCGCGCGCGACAGGCCCGTCGCCGTTGATCGGACGGCCACGAGCTGTGGCCTGTGGACACAGCGTCCCCGCTCGGTCCGAGTTTTGGCACAGTGGTCGCCATGGTGGATCCGGAGCTCCGCGCCGAGCTGCGCCTGGCCGTGCACCGACTGCGCAGGACCACCCGGCAACGGGTGTTCGCCCCGACGCTCCACGTCGGGGCGCTGTTCGGTGAGTCGATCACCTGGCCACTCGCCGAGATCGGCGCGATCCGACCCACCGACGCCGAGCCGGTCGATGTCGGGCTCGCCGGCGAGATCGTCGCGGCCCTGCTCAGCCGGGCCCTCCTCGTCGAGGACCGTCCGGCTGCCTGGCTGACCAGGGTCGGGTTCCCCGAGCCCCACGACCTGGATCTGGCCTGGCTGCCGGTGGCGAGCCGCGTGTTCACCGAGGCCGGGATCCGACCCCGCGGCCTGGTCGTGGTCACCAAGAACGGCTGGTACGAACCCTTGGGCGACGACCGGGCGACATGGGCCCGGTTGCGAGTGCGCACACCAGTGCCGTCCGCGCGGTGACGGGGGCTCAGGCCTCCCAGGTGTGCACCGGCTCGTTGGTGTGCATCAGCTCCCGATAGTCCACCAGGGTGTGCCGCAACGCCTCGGCACGATCCAGGTCGACCGCATGCCGGCGGAAGCGGCCGGCGAACCACTCCGCGCCGTTCGTCCCGAGCAGGCACCGCTGCTCGATGATGCCGAGGTAGCGGTCGATCTCCTCGGGCGAGGAACCCCAGTCAGTCAGACCCTCCCGAGCCATCGGCAGCAGGCGCCGCAGCACCAGCTCAGCGGCAGAGACCTGCCCGACGCCGGGCCAGTAGACCTGGGCCTCGATCCCCATCCGGGCCGCGACGTGGAAGTTCTCCTCGGCCGCACTGAACGACATCTGCGACCACAACGGTCGTTCGGCCAGGGCGAGGCTGCGCACGAGTCCGAAGTAGAACGCGGCGTTGGCCATGGTGTCGACAACCGTCGGCCCTGCCGCCAGCAACCGGTTCTCCACCCGGAGGTGGGGCACCCCGCCGGCGATGTCGTAGACCGGCCGGTTCCAGCGATAGATGGTGCCGTTGTGCAGCCGCAGCTCGGCGAGCTCGGGGGTGCCGCCCCCCTCGAGCACCTCCAGCGGGTCTTCGTCCTCGGTGACCGGCAGCAACGCCGGGAAGTAGCGAACGTTCTCCTCGAACAGGTCGAAGACCGAGTTCACCCACCGCTCACCGAACCACACGCGGGGCCGCACGCCCTGGGCCTTCAGCTCTTCGCTGCGGGTGTCGGTGGCCTGCTCGAACAAGGGGATGCGCGTCTCGCGCCACAGCTCCTTGCCCAGGAGGAACGGCGAGTTGGCGCCGACCGCGAGCTGCATCGCGGCAATCGCCTGCGAGGCATTCCAATAGGCAGCGAACTCGTCAGGCGTGGTCTGCACGTGCAGCTGCGTGCTGGTGCACGCTGCCTCGGGGACGATGGAGTCCGCGGTCGTGGTGAGCTGCTCGACACCATTGATGTCGATCACGATGTCTTCACCGCGCGCGGCCAGGATCTGGTCGCTGAGCAGCTGGTAGCGCGGGTTCCCGCTCAACGAGGAGGGGCCCATGTGCCCCTCGGCGAGCGTGGGCAGGATGCCGATCATCACCATGTGGGCGCCGACCGGCGACGACTTCGACTCGGCGTCGTTGAGGCTGACCCGCAGGTTCTCCTCGTACGCCGTGAGCCCACCGCCACGCAGGTGGCGCGGCGGCACGTTGATCTCCACGTTGAACTGCCCGAGCTCCGTCTGGAAGTCGGGGTCAGCGATCTCCGCGAGCGCCTCCGCGTTCTTCAGGGCCGGGTCGCCCGACTCGTCGACGAGGTTCAGCTCGATCTCGAGCCCGGTCATCGGGTCGTCTGTGTCGAAGCGTGCCTCACGCAGCATCCTGGCGAACACGTCGAGGCATCGGCGCACCTTCTCGCGGTGGCGCGTGCGGTCGGCCCGGGAGAACTCCTGTGCGACGACTTCTTCACCCATTGCAGCAGACTAGTTGCTCCGGCAACCCCCTCGGCGTGAATCGGCCCGCCAGCGTCGATCGAGTGCCGGCACGGTCCTCACCGTCCTCGGAGCAGGGCCGCGAGATCGGTCATCGGCTCCCAGGACGACGGGGGCACTGCCCGGTCGAGCGCGTCGCCGAGCAGCGTGGCCATCGAGTAGTCGGGATCGGCGAGCACAGCCCGGTCCACCGCACACCACGCCAGGGCACCGTGCCCGGCCAACCACGCGGCGAACCCCAGCAACGATGCCGGCGCGGCCTGCAGCTCGGCCGGCGTGCGCCGCAGCACCTCGCGCCACAGCTCGACGTGCTGCTCACTCGTCTCGCGCGACATCAGCCCCCAGGCCACGTCCCGCAGCGCGAGGTCGCGACACGCCACCAGCAGGCGGCCGATCTCACTGGTCGTGGGCGTGGTGCCGCCGGCCACATGGCCGGCGACCACGTCCTGGACCCACTGGGCCTCGATGGACCGACCGTCCGGGCTGCTGGCGCTCCAGGCCTCGACCGCCGCCGCCACGGCCTCGACGGCATCGAAGTCGGTGCCGACGAGGCTGTCGGCCAGCTCCTCACGGGAGTCGAGCGTCACGCGGCCCTCGACCACGCCCTGCACGGTGAACGGGTGGGTACGGTCGTCGAACTCGGTGCCGGCATCCGCACGCCGACGCCCTGACGGATGGCCCCGATCCATCAGGGACGACCACCTGCTGCCCGTGACGCGCAGCAGCTCGACCACCTCGATGCCTTCGGCGAGCAGCGCCAGGGCCATCAGCTCCAGGGCTTCGTCGCACGGCTCGGGATCGTCGCTGTAGCCGAGGACCACCACCCGTTCGACCCGATGTCGGCACGCCGGCTCGACCAACAGCTCCACCACCTCACCGAACTCGGCCGGGTCACGCGGCAGGTCCACCCGGGCATGGAACGACGGCCCGGAGGACCCGAAGGTGAGCATCACCAGTGACTGGTCGGGTCGGAACCCGAGGATGTAGGGCACCATCGCCAGGAGGTCTTCGGGGGTGCGTGCCCTCAGGGTCTTCGGAGCGTGCTGTGGAGTCGTCATGACAGACAGGTTCGACCTGTTCCGGCACCTGACCCGCGGACCAATGGGCACCCTGTGCAGGACGCGTGCGGGCGGGTGTCCCGTGCGCGAATACCGGTCCGGCGGCAGGTAGGTTTCCCGGCATGGAGGCGGAGTCATGAGGACGCAGGCATCGGTGCTGCACATCGACCTCGACGCGTTCTTCGCCGGCGTCGAGCAGCGTGACAAGCCGTCCCTGCGCGGCAAGCCGGTGATCGTCGGCGGCACCGGCGGCCGCGGTGTGGTGGCCACCGCCTCCTACGAAGCTCGTGCCTTCGGGGTGCACTCCGCCATGTCGACGCGTGAGGCACGCTCCCGCTGCCCGCACGCGGCGTTCCTGTCGGGACGCTTCCACGCCTACCGCGCGACCAGTGCCAAGGTCATGGCGGTGCTCCGTGAGGCATCGCCCCTGGTGGAGCCCCTCTCCATCGACGAGGCGTTCGTCGACCTGGCCGCGAGCGACCTGGCGTCGTACGACGTCTCCACGGTCACCGCGTTCGGTGAGGACCTGCGGCGCCGGGTGCACGAGGTCACCGGAGGGCTCACCGCCAGCGTCGGGATCGGCAGCTCGAAGTTCATCGCCAAGGTGGCCAGCGACCTCGAGAAGCCCGACGGCCTGTTCGTGGTCGCCCCCGGCACCGAGCAGGACCTGCTCCGTCCGATGAAGGTGACCGTGATCCCCGGAGTCGGGCCGGCCACCGCCGAGCGGCTGCGCCGAGCCGGCGTCCACACGGTCGCGGACCTGGAGGCGGTCAGCGAGGCGGAGCTCGTCCGGCTGGTCGGCAACGCCCACGGCCACAACCTGTGGCGCCTCGCCCGGGCGATCGACGACCGGAGCGTCGAGCCGTTGCGCGAGACCAAGTCGGTCAGTGTCGAGGGCACCTACGAGGACGACCTCACGGACAAGCGACTCATGGACGGGCTGCTCACCCGGCAGGGTGCCAACGTGGCCGCGCGGTTGCGCAAGGACGGCATGTCGGGTCGCACGGTCAGCATCAAGGTGCGGCTGCACGATTTCACGACGTTGAGCCGCTCGAGCACCCTGGCCTCCCCCACCGACTCGGCCCAGGTGATCGGCCGCACCGCGCGCTCGCTGCTCGCCGACCTCGACGTCTCCGGAGGCGTGCGCCTGCTGGGCGTCGGAGTCTCGGGGCTGGCCGACTGGGTGCAGGACGACCTGTTCGGCCCTGAACCTGACGACGCACCGGAGCCCGAGGTGGAGGTGCCGACGGCCCGCCAGCGCACGTGGGCCCCGGGCAGCGACGTACGCCACGACGAGATGGGAGCCGGCTGGGTGTGGGGGTCGGGAAGCGGCGTGGTGACGGTTCGCTTCGAGACCGCCGAGACCGCGCCCGGCCCGGTCCGCAGCTACCGCATGGACGACCCGGCGCTGCACGTCGTCACCCACGAGGAGCAGTGAGCGACGCCGTGGGCCCGGCAGTCGGCACTGGAGTCGCTGGCTAGAGTCACGGCCATGCAACCCCCCGTCGCTGCCCGCGTCCCCTCCGAGCACACGATCCACGGCCACACGGTCGTCGATGACTACGAGTGGCTCCGGGAGAAGGAGAACCCCGAGGTGATCGCCCACCTCGAGGCCGAGAATGCGTGGACGGAGGAGCGAACCGCCCATCTCGCCGACCTGCGCCAGTCACTCTTCGACGAGATCAAGGCGCGGACCCTGGAGACCGACCTCTCCGTGCCGTCGCGGATGCGCGGACACTGGTACTACTCCCGCTCCTACGAGGGCAAGGAGTACGGCGCCTCGTGCCGCATCCCGGTCACGGACCCGGACGACTGGACACCGCCGAAGCCCGCCGAGCACGCCAGCACCGACCAGCCGGCCCTGCCGGGCGAGGAGGTGCTGCTCGACCTCAACGAGCTCGCTGCCGGGCACGACTTCTTCTCCCTCGGTGGCTCCTCGGTCACCCCGGACGAGCACCTGCTCGCCTACGCCGTCGACGTGGTCGGCGACGAGCGCTTCACGATCCGGGTGCTCGACCTGCGCACCCGCGACCTGCTGCCGGACGAGATCACCGGGACCCTCGGGGGTGCGACGTGGGACCCCTCGGGAGAGTCGTTCTACTACAGCACCGTCGACGAGAGCTGGCGCGCCGACAAGATCTGGAAGCACCGGCTCGGCACGTCCCAGGCGGACGACGAGCTGATCTTCCACGAGACCGACGGTCGCTTCTGGGTCGGCGTCGGCAGGTCGCGCACCGACCGGTTCCTGATGATTGTCTCCGGGGCCAAGAACACCTCCGAGTTCCGGGTCCTCGACACCACCGTTCCCGACGGCCGGTTCGAGGTCTACTGCCCACGCGAGGAAGACGTGGAGTACGGCCTCGAGCATGCCGTGATCGCCGGGGAGGACGTCTTCCTGGTGCACCACAACGGGAACGGACCGAACTTCGAGCTGGCCACGGCTCCGGTGACGCCCACGTCGCGGGACCAGTGGCGACCGCTGATCCCCCACGACGCAGCCACCCGCATCGAGGACGTCGACGCGTTCGCCGAGCACCTCGTCGTGCACCAGCGCAGTGCCGGCCTCACCCAGCTGCGCATCCTCGAGCTCGACGAGGCGGGCGTTGCCGACGACTACCAGGTCAGCTTCGAGGACGAGGTCTACACCATCGGTTCCGGGGGCAACCCGGAGTTCCACCAGCCCGTCGTACGCGTCGGCTACACCACCATGGCGACGCCCTCGTCGATCTACAACTACGACGTGCGCACCCGCGAGCTGAGCCTCCTCAAGCAGGCGCCGGTGCAGGGCAACTACGACCCCGCGGCCTACGAGGAGCACCGGCTCTGGGCGAAGGCCGATGACGGCGCCGACGTGCCGATCTCCCTGGTCCTGCCGGCGGGTGCTCCGCGTGACGGGTCGGTGCCGATCCTGCTCTACGGGTACGGCGCCTACGAGATGTCGATCGACCCCTACTTCTCGATCGCCCGGCTCTGCATGCTCGAGCGCGGTGCCGGCTTCGCGATCGCGCACGTGCGCGGGGGCGGCGAGATGGGTCGCGCGTGGTACGACAACGGCAAGCTGATGCACAAGCAGAACACCTTCGGCGACTTCATCGCCTGCGCTCGACACCTGATCGACGACGGGTGGACCGGTGCCGACCGCCTGGTGGCCGAGGGGGGCAGCGCCGGAGGACTCCTGATCGGGGCCGTCGCCAACCAGGCACCGGAGCTCTTCGCCGGCCTCGTGGCCGAGGTGCCGTTCGTCGACGCGCTGACCTCCATGCTCGACGCCAGCCTTCCGCTGACCGTCGTGGAGTACGACGAGTGGGGCAACCCCGAGGCGGATCCGGACGTCTACGACTACATGCGCTCCTACGCGCCCTACGACAACGTGGCGGCGCAGGCCTATCCGCCGATCCTGGTCGAGACCTCCCTCAACGACACCCGTGTGCTCTACGTCGAGGCGGCCAAGTGGGTGGCCAGGCTGCGGGCCACCGCGACCGGGTGCACGACCGACCCGGGGAGCGAGCGCGGGGACTTCCTGCTGCGCACTGAGATGTCGGCCGGCCACGGTGGCGTCTCGGGCCGCTACAAGGCGTGGACCGACCGAGCGTTCACGCTGGCCTGGATCCTGGACCGGATGCACCTCGCAGGGGGCGCCGACACTCGCTGACCCGTCGCACGCCGAGGGAGTGGCACGTGGTTCCTGTGAGGTTCCCCGTTCCCCTGAGAAGTCCCTGAGAAGTGCTGGATCAGGCAACTTCGGGTACCTCCCGCACGTCTATCTGTATGTAACCCCGAGCAGCCCGCCCCGGCGGGAATCTCCCCGGCCCGGGGCTTGTTGGAACAGATGTGTGGGGCTGACTCCCAGCGGCACCACCGACGAAGGAGGGCGTGTGATGGCCAGCAGGACTGCAATGCGTGAGATCGAGGGCCGCGACAGCGTCGGGCTCTACCTCGACGAGATCGCGCGCAACCCGCTGCTCGACGCGGCAACCGAGGTCGAGCTCTCCAAGACGATCGAGGCCGGCCTGATGGCCGAGCACCTGCTCGCCGAGGGCCGGGTCGGTCGACGCAAGGGCGGCGCCCCCAAGAGTGCCAACGAGGAAGAGCTCGAGTGGCTCGCGGAGGAGGGGCGCAAGGCGGTCCGGACCTTCATCAACGCCAACCTGCGGCTGGTCGTCTCCATCGCTCGCAAGTACGGCCGCGCCCAGATGCCCATGCTCGACCTGATCCAGGAGGGCAACACCGGCCTGATCCGTGCGGTCGAGAAGTTCGACTACGCCAAGGGCTACAAGTTCTCCACCTATGCGACGTGGTGGGTCCGCCAGGCGATCACCCGCGGCATCGCCCAGCAGGCACGCGTCGTACGCCTCCCGGTGCACGTCGTCGAGGAGCTCAACCAGGTCGGCAGCGCCCGCCGCACCCTGGAGCGCCAGCTCGGCCGCGACCCGGAGCCCGAGGAGATCGCCACCGAGCTCGACATGAGCCTCGACCGTGTCCTCGACCTGATCCGTTGGGGTCGGGACCACGTCAGCCTCGACACCCCGGTCGACGAGGACGGCGACACCTCGCTCGGTGACCTGATGGCCCAGGAGACCACCCCCAGCCCGGACCTCGAGGTGCTCGACACCGAGAGCCGCGACCGGCTCAACGCGTTGGTGGGTCAGCTCGACGAGCGTGCCGCCGACATCATCCGGAGCCGCTACGGGCTCGTGGACGGCCGCCAGCACAAGCTGGCCGACATCGGCTCCAAGCACGGCATCTCCGCCGAGCGGGTGCGTCAGCTCGAGCGCGAGGCGTTGCAGAAGCTGCGCACCTTCGCCGACCCCGATCTCGCCGCCTGACCCACGACCGGGCGCTGACCTTCAGCCGACCAGCTCCGCGAGGACCTCTGCCACCCGATGGCGGAGGTCCTCGTGCGTTCCGGTGTTGTCGATGACGTGCGTGGCGATCGCCAGCCGCTCCTGCGGCGAGGCCTGGGCCGCGATCCGGGACCTGGCCTCCGCCTCGGTCCAGCCTCGGTCGCGCACCATCCGCTCGACCTGCACGTCTTCGGGGACGTGCACCACCAGCACGGCGTCGAAGGTGTCCGCGCGACCGCTCTCGGCGAGCAGGGGGATGTCGTGCACCACCACGTCGTCCGGCCCGGCTGCAGCCTCGAGCTCGACGGTGCGCTCGAAGACCAACGGGTGGATGATCGCCTCGAGTCGTCGCCGTGCCGGTTCGTCGTTGAAGACCAGGGCGCCCATGGCAGGACGGTCGAGGTCGCCGTCCGCCGTGAGCAGGGTGTCCCCGAACTCCGCGACGACCGCCGCCAGCCCCGGCGTCCCCTTCGCGACCACCTCGCGCGCGAGCGCGTCGGCGTCGATGATCATCGCGCCCTGCTCGGCCAGCAGTGCGGACACCGTGCTCTTGCCCGAGGCTATGCCTCCGGTCAGCCCGACCTTCATGCCAGGAACCTTCCCACGCGGGTGATGCTCTCGGCTGTTCACCCTAGTGGTCCGCCGGAGAGCCGGTCCTCGTGACTACCGGGTGTCGACCAGCAGACGGAGGATCCGGTCGAGCTCCTCGCGGTCACGTGCGGTCAGGCCACCGAGGAACTCGTCGGCCGCGACCGCCCGGGCCTCGTCGATGCGGGCACACATCAGCACTCCGGCATCGGTCACCGTCACACACGTGGCCCGACGATCGGTGGGGTCGGGAGTCCGTTGCGCCAGGCCCCGCGACTCCAACGCGTCGATCACCTCCGTCGCCGAGCGCGGCGCCATCCGGAGTCTCTCCGCAATGACGGACAACCTCGGACCTTCGAGCTCGTGGACCAGGCGCAGGGCGCGAGCCTGCCCGGGGGCGATGTCCCACTCGGCCATCGCCGCGCCGTATCGACGACGCAGTGCACGCGCCACCGCCTGGAGGAGGTCACCGGTGTCGTCAGCCATGGTCACAGCCTAGAGGATTGAAGCCATCCCTCATAGTGAGGTACCCTCATCATATGAATTGACCCCACAGGAAGGGGCACCACATGGATACCCCCACACTCTCCGACTCGCCTCGCGGAAGGGGTGGCCGCGCCACCCGCCCCGACCCGGCCGACCGCCGCCAGCTCGAGCACTCCCCCGTCTCGCTCGGCCGCGTCGCCCGGCTCTTCACTCCCCACCGTGGCCGGCTCGTCGTCATCGTGGCCCTGATCATGGCCAGCTCGCTGGTCGGTCTGGCCCAACCGTTCCTCGTGCGTCACGCCATCGATGTGGCACTCCCCCGCCAGGACCTGCAGCTGCTGCTGTGGCTCGTCGGCGGGATGATCGCGGTCGCGGTGACCAGCGCGGCGATCGGCGTCGTCCAGACGTGGATGTCGACCGCGGTCGGCCAGCAGGTCATGCACCGGCTGCGCACCGAGCTCTTCGCCCATCTCCAGCGCCAGTCGGTGGGGTTCTTCACGCGCACCCGTGGCGGCGAGGTCCAGTCACGGCTGACCCACGACATCAGCGGCATGCAGTCGGTGGTCACCTCGACGGCGACCTCCATCGCCGCCAACGTCACCGTGGTCATCGGCACCGCGGCCGCCATGGCGGCCCTGAGCTGGCGCCTCGCCCTGCTCTCCCTCGTCGTGCTGCCACCGGCGGTCTGGCTGACCCGCCAGGTCGCGAAGATGCGCCACACCATCACCGCGCAGCGGCAACGCCGCCTGGCCGATCTCCACGTGCAGGTCGAGGAGGGCCTCTCCGTCAGCGGCGTGCTGCTCAGCAAGACACTCGGTGCGGCCCCCGCGATGACGCGTCGGTTCGAGGAGACCTCCACCGACCTGGTCGGCCTCGAGATCCGCTCCCGCCTGGCCGGCCGTTGGAGGATGGCCACGATGAGCGTCATCTTCGCGACCATCCCCGCAGTGATCTACCTCGCTGCCGGGCTCCCGGCCACCTCGGGTGGCATGACGATCGGCACCCTGGTCGCCTTCACCGCCCTGCAGGGGACCCTGTTCCGCCCGTTGATGGCCCTGCTCAACGTCGGTGTCGACATCACCGCCTCCCTCGCGCTGTTCAGCCGGATCTTCGAGTACCAGGACCTGCCCGTCGAGATCGACGACCCCGCGCAACCGGCCGACCTCACGGCGTACGACGTCCGCGGCGACGTGCACTTCTCCCAGGTCGGGTTCTCGTACGACGACTCGGGGCCAGTGCTCGACGGCATCGACCTGCACGTTCCTGCTGGCACCACGCTGGCACTGGTCGGGGAGACCGGCAGCGGCAAGAGCACGCTCGCGTCACTCGTGGCACGCCTGCACGACCCCACCACTGGTCGCGTCACCATCGACGGCACCGATCTCCGTGACCTGCGACTGGACGACCTGGCCGAGGTCGTCGGCGTGGTCACCCAGGAGACCTACCTCCTGCACGCTTCCGTGAAGGAGAACCTGCTGCACGCCCAGCCCGATGCCACCGACGAGCAGATGGAGGAGGCCTGCCGGGCTGCCCGCATCCACCACGTGATCGCCGACCTGCCACAGGGCTACGACACGGTCGTCGGCGCACGGGGACACCGGTTCTCCGGCGGCGAGAAGCAACGTCTCGCGATCGCCCGCACGCTGCTGCGCGACCCGCGCGTCCTCGTGCTCGACGAAGCAACCAGCGCGCTCGACAACGAGACCGAGCGGGCCGTCCAGGTCGCCCTCGACGAGGTGAGCCGCGGACGCACCACCATCACCATCGCGCACCGGCTCTCGACGATCCGCGATGCCGACCAGATCGCCGTCCTCGACCGGGGTCGCGTGGTCGAGCTCGGCACCCATGACGAGCTGCTGCTGGCCGGCGGACGGTACGCCGCCCTGGTGCGCGGCGCCCCAGCGGTACCCCCCGTGGCCGCCTGACCCGCGCCACGGGTCCCGGTCCCAGGTGCGGCGCCTCTCCGGATCTGGGGGACTGCAGCGCCGGGGCGGACGGCATCGACGATTCCGCGGACACAGGACCGGGAGCGTCCTACGGTGCTCCCATGAAGCTCCTCCTCGTGGCCCTGCTGCTGCTTCCGACGGCAGCGGTCGCGAACCCCGCGGCCTCCGCAGCCTCCACCTCCCCCGCGGCTGCAGATGCACCCACGCACTCGCTCACGATCTCCGGCACCGGCGTGGCGACGTACCCGGCGTTCACGCCGAGCACCAAGCGCTACGGGATCACCACCACGGATGCCAGCACCGGCACCGTGCACGTGGCGGCGAGCACGACGGATGCAGCAGGAACCGTCCTCATCAACGGTCGCATCGCACCGGACGGCGAGCGCAGCGTCAGTGGACTGGAGCCCAGCGACGAGGTGTCGGTGATCATCAGCGACTCCACGGGCACGACCGCCTACTCGGCGATCTACCTTCCGGCCGGCCTCCACGCGTTGACGAGCACCGGCGAGCAGACCGGCCCACAGGAGCACACCCTGCTCACGCTCGGCCTGTGGAGCGGCAGCACGCCGTTCTACGAGGTGGCCGTGGATGCCCACGGCGTGCCCGCAACGGTGCACGAGGAGAGCACCTCATCCATGGACTTCAAGCGCCAGCCGAACGGCCAGCTGTCCGTGTCGCGGCACTCCGGCGCGGGTCCGGATCGTGACGGAAGTGCTGTCGTGACGCTGGGCGACGACTTGGCCGCGCAGGACTCCTACGAGACCACCGGGTTGACCAACACCGATGGCCACGACTCGATCCTGTTGGGCGACGGGAGCCGCTACTTCGTGGCCTACGAGCCCAACGAGGAGACCGGACTGACTGATGCCGTGATCCAGCACGTCGATGCCTCGGGGGCTGTTCTCTTCGAGTGGAGCGCCCAGGACCACCTGGACCCGGTCACCGAGACCGTCATCGCGGAGGGCAATCCCGACTACGCGCACATCAACTCGATCCAGATCATGGACGACGGCGACATCCTCGCCTCCTTCCGTCACTTCAGCTCGGTCCTCAAGATCGCGCGGCACCCGCACGGCGCCTTCGCCGAGGGAGACATCGTGTGGCGCTTCGGCGGCCGGTTCAGTGACTTCACCTTCCCGGACGACCCGCACGGCGGCCCCTGTGCACAGCACACCGCGAGCGAGCTCGACAACGGGAACCTGCTGATGTTCGACAACGGCTCGTGGAGCTGGAACGGCGCGCACCCCCTGTGCATCAACCCGGCCGATCGCACCGGAGCAACGATCCCGCGGCTCCCCACCCGGATCACGGAGTACTCGATCGACCCGGTGAGCGGAGAGGCCCACCTGGTCTGGGAGTACACCGACGTCGATCGCTTCGCCATCTTCGCCGGCTCTGCCGAGCGGCTCCCGAACGGCAACACCCTCGTCGGATGGGCTTCCTCCAGGGACGCCGTGGTGAGCGAGATCAACCCGGACGGAGAGATCGCCTGGGAGCTGAAGGATCCGAGCCCGTCCGAGCAGCGCCAGTTCACCTACCGGGCCGATCGCACCCGGGTCGAGGACCACGTCGCGCCGGAGGTCACCCTCCCCGTGGCGGACGGGGCGGTGTACGACCGCGACGAGGTCGTGCGGCCGGCCTACTCGTGCACCGACCGCGGCGGCTCGAGCCTCCAGTCGTGCACCACCACGGGCATGGCGGCCGACCGGCTCGACACGTCCACACCCGGCGACCACACCGTCTCCGTGTCCGCGACCGACGCAGCGGGGAACAGCGTCACCCTCACCAAGGCCTACACCGTCGGTGTGCTCCACCGCCCCGACGCCACCATCCGCAGGTCGGGCTCCAAGCGGTTCGCCGGCGGCGACATCTACGGTCCGTCGAAGCCGGACCAGATCGTGACCTACAAGATCACGAAGTCGAAGCGCTCCCGGATCGTGCGTGTTCGGATCGGCAACGACGGCAACGTCACCGAACGCTTCTCGATCAAGGGCACCCGGGGAAGCCGCACGTTCCGGATGAGGTACCTCGCTCAGGGCAGGTCCGTCACCCGCAGGGTCGTCGCGGGGACGTTCCGCACCCCGGCCGTCCGTCCCGGGGAGCACTGGGTCCTGAAGCTCAAGGTGACCCGCACGGCCACGGCACGCAACGGAGACCTCAAGCGATTCACGATCACGGCCGCTTCGCCCGGCGGACGTCCCAAGGACGCGGTGGCGCTCCGCGCCAGGGCCAGGTAGAGCGGCACCGGCACGGCGCTCGTACCGGCAGCCACGTCAAGGACTCGGTGTCGGCTGTGGCTGCTCCCTCGCCGGCCCGTCGGTCTCACGGACCAGAGCCACGATGCTCACCCCCACTTGGGCAACCTTGGACTCCTCGCTCAGCACGTGCACCTCGCCGTCCTTCAACGCGAACATGAGCACGGTCTCCTCGCCGTACCTGCCCCGGAAGTCGTCGAGCGTGAACTCCTTGGTCAGCCGGGTCCGCTTGACGGTCATGCCACTGGCCACCAGCTCGTCCATCTCCTCGTGGGAGCGTGGCGGTTGGAAGACGGACCGGGCCGTGAGGTGGGAGGCCGCCTTGCGTCGCTGGTCCTTGGTCCGGTCCTCCTCATCAGTACGCCGGAGCTGGTAGACGTTGGCACGACCCAGGACATGGGCGAACTCGCGTGCGGCGGTGGCGTTCACGTCGTCGCCATCCGTGCACGCGATCAGGCTCCCGATGCCCGCCAGGTCCATGTCCTTGACCGCGTAGTCGCTCAGGATGTTCGCAGTCTCGGTGGTCAACCCCGCCATCCGCGCCCTGTGCAGCTTGGAGAACTCGCGGGACACCATGATCGTGCTTACCTTCGACTCCTCGAGGATCTTCGCTGCGTCGACGACCCACTGCTGCCCACCGACGAAGATGATCCCCTGGGGCGACGTGCTGGCCAGGCCCAGGCGCTCCGCGAGGCGTCCGACGCCGAGCCCGTAGATCGCCACCGTGCAGACGATGACGATGAACACCAGGGGCACCATGTCGCTGGCCTGGTCAGCCAGGCTGGCCAGGTCGTGCGAGCGGGCCAGCAGATCGTCCGCGCGAGCGCCGCTCGCCCGCTCCGCCTCCGCGTGCGCCAGCTCGGCCGAGTGTGCGAACTCGAGCGCGAAGATGCTGGTCACCGCTGCCGCCACGATGCCACGCGGAGCCATGAACGCGAGCAGCTTCCTCTCGTCGCGGGTGACCTTGGTCCCGATCAACCCGAGCGTGACGCTCAGCGGACGCACCACCACGACCAGCAGGGCCAGGAAGATCAGCGCCTGGGGGGCGACGTCGACCACCTGCTGCGGGCTGATCCGGCCGGCGAGCACGATGAACAGCGCTCCCACGAAGAGGATCTGCAGGTTCTCCTTGAACGCCGCAATGTGCTCGAGGTGCAGGTCCGGGCGGTTGCCGAGATAGACACCGAGCACGGTCACGGTCAACAGGCCGCTCTCCGGCTGCAGCGCGTCGGAGACCACCAGGGATCCGATGGCCGCGCCGAGGAAGGTCACGCCGTGCAGGAAGTCAGGGATCGCGTGACGCCGCATCAGCCGCTCGAGGACCCACCCCAGCGCCAGCGCAATGCCGAAGGCGATCAACAGTGTCTTCAGCAGGGTGCCGAGCAGCTGGGGCACGGCGTCACCGCCACCGCCGGCCAGCACGCCCTGGAAGACCAGCACCGCAAGCACGGCACCGATCGGGTCGACCACGATCCCCTCCCAGCGCAACAGCGACGACACCCGCCGCGTCGGTCGCAGTGAGCGCAGGATCGGGCTGATCACGGTCGGGCCCGTGACGACCAGGATCGCCCCGACCAACAGGGCCACCTCGACGTCGAAACCGATCAGGAGTGCCGCAGCCGTGATCAGCGCCCAGGCCACCACCACGGTCACCGAACAGAGCCGGATCACGGGCCTTCCGAGGTCCTGGACGTGCTTGAGCCGCAACGACAGCGCTCCCTCGAACAAGATGATGCCGACGGCCAGGGTGACGCCGCCGAACAGCACGTCCCGGCCGAGCACCGTCTCGGGGCTCACGAGCCGGCCCAGGCCGAAGCCGGTCAGCAGCAGCAGCAGGATCGAGGGCAGCTTGATCTGCCAGGCCGCCCACTGGGCTGCCACGGCGAGCACGACGACCAGCGCCAGGTACGACGCGGGCGAGAGGCTGCCGATGGTCGTCAAGAACGAGTCCCAGGTGTCAGTCACGGGGAACACCTTGCCTCAATCCAGTTCCCGGGCGCGCACGCGAGGCACCTGATCACCCTGCGAGGATGAACACATGGCACCCAGGCGCCCGGAGGAGTACCACTTCCTCGAGGTCCTCCCCCCACCCTGACCGGCAAGGTCCACCGTCTCGACCTGGCCGCTGGCCTCAAGCGGTCGCCGAGTTGAAGACCCGTCGGTACTGCTGTGGATTGACTCCGCGCGAGCGGATGAAGTGGTGGCGCAGCGTGGCGGCGTTCCCGAAGCCCACCTCGGCCGCGATCCAGTCGACGGGGTGGTCGGTCTGCTCGAGCAGCTCCTCGGCCGCGACCACGCGCTGCGCGGTCACCCACGCGTGTGGGGTCGTGCCGGTCTCGTCGCGGAAGCGGCGCGCGAAGGTGCGCGGAGACATGTGACTGTGCCTGGCCAACGCCTCGACTCCCAGGTCCTCGGCCAGGTTCTCCAGGATCCAGGTCAGCAGTGGCCCCAGCGTCTCGGCAGCACAGTCCGGCACGGCCCGGGCGATGAACTGCGCCTGTCCGCCGTCACGGTGCGGCGGGACCACCATGCGGCGGGCAGCACTGGCCGCCACCTTGGCTCCGAACTGCTGGCGCATCAGGTGCAGCGCAGCGTCGAGGCCAGCCGCTGACCCTGCCCCGGTGACGATGTTCCCGTCCTGGACGTAGAGCACGTCCGGGTCGACATCAGCCTCGGGGAACTTCGCGACCAGCTCGGGGACGTGACGCCAGTGAGTCGTGCACCGCCTTCCGTCGAGCAGACCCGCCTCACCCAGCACGAACGCGGCGGTGCAGTGCGCGAAGATGAAGGCGCCGCGGGCGTGGGCCCGACTGATCAGGTCGGCCACCTCGGGCGACGGCGCCAGGAAGTCTCGTCGAGGGGCGACACAGATGAGGTCCGCGTCCTCGGCCACCTCGAGGCCCTCGTCGACGTGGAGGTCGAACCCCGAGGCTCCCGACACCCGGCCCGGGCGCGGGGTGACGACGTGGAAGTCGAAGACAGGATTGTCGTCCTCGGGATGGTAGGGCTCAGCCCACACCTCGCACATCGCGCCGAGACCGAACGGCTCGGCACCTTCCTGGACGACCACGACAACCTTGTGCACGCATCCACTGTGCACCCCAAGTGGCAGGAAATCAAGCAAACATGGCATCACTGCCACTCGTGGCAGGATCTTTCACGGAGAAGAATATCTGCCATGAACATCACCTTCGCACTCATCCTGGCCCTGGCCACACTCGGATACCTCGCCTACCTGGCGGCACTCATCCACAATGACGGGTTCGGCCACCGGGCCCCGAGGAACCCGCCCCGCAGCCACCACGCCGATGCCTTCGAGCGTCACGCCTTTCTGTCCTGAGCAACGGGGCCGACGCTCCAGGTCCACCCACAACGGCCGACGGGCCCGGACACCAGCTGGTGTCCGGGCCCGTCGGGCGTGTCCTGCACTCAGGCGCTCAGCGCCTGAGCTGATGCGTGGTGCTCAGGCACCGCCGCCGGTGAGCTTCTCGCGAAGCGCCTGGAGCGCCTCGTCGGAAGCCAGCGAGCCGCCAGTCTCGGCCGCCTCGGGGGCAGCGGACGATGAGGACGTCTCGGTGCCGCCGGAGGAGTACGACGTGGCCTCGCCAGCCTCGGCCTCGGCGACCTTGGCGTCGGCCTGCTGCTTGACGTGGGCCTCCCAGCGGGCGTGAGCCTTGGCGTACTGCTCTTCCCACTTCGCGCGCTGCTCGTCGAAGCCGTCGAGCCACTCGCCCGTCTCCGGGTCGAAGCCCTCGGGGTAGATGTAGTTGCCCTGCTCGTCGTAGGTGGCTTCCATGCCGTAGAGCGTCGGGTCGAACTCTTCGGCCTCGGAGGCCGTCGCGGTCTCGTTGGCCTGCTTGAGGGACAGCGAGATGCGGCGACGCTCGAGGTCGATGTCGATGATCTTGACCATGACGTCGTCGTTGACCTGGACGACCTGCTCGGGGATCTCCACGTGGCGCTCGGCCAGCTCGGAGATGTGGACCAGGCCCTCGATGCCCTCTTCGACGCGGACGAAGGAACCGAACGGAACCAGCTTGGTGACCTTGCCGGGCACGATCTGGCCGATCTGGTGGGTCCGGGCGAAGTGCTGCCACGGGTCTTCCTGCGTGGCCTTGAGCGACAGGGAGACGCGCTCGCGGTCCATGTCCACGTCGAGCACCTCGACGGTGACCTCGTCGCCCACGGTGACGACCTCGGACGGGTGGTCGATGTGCTTCCAGGACAGCTCGGACACGTGGACCAGTCCATCGACGCCGCCGAGGTCCACGAACGCACCGAAGTTGACGATCGAGGAGACGACGCCCTTGCGGATCTGACCCTTCTGCAGCTGCGTCAGGAAGCCCTGGCGCACCTCGGACTGGGTCTGCTCGAGCCACGCACGACGCGACAGGACCACGTTGTTGCGGTTCTTGTCGAGCTCGATGATCTTGGCCTCGAGGGTCTGGCCGACATAGGGCTGCAGGTCGCGGACGCGACGCATCTCGACGAGCGAGGCGGGCAGGAAGCCGCGCAGGCCGATGTCGAGGATGAGTCCACCCTTGACGACCTCGATGACGGTGCCTTCGACGACGCCGTCCTCTTCCTTGACCTGCTCGATGGTGCCCCAGGCACGTTCGTACTGGGCGCGCTTCTTGGACAGGATCAGGCGGCCTTCCTTGTCCTCCTTCTGGAGGACCAGGGCCTCGACCTCATCGCCGACGGCGACGACCTCGGACGGGTCGACATCGTGCTTGATGGAAAGCTCACGGGAGGGAATGACACCCTCGGTCTTGTAGCCGATGTCGAGCAGGACCTCGTCGCGGTCCACCTTGACGATGGTGCCGGCGACGATGTCTCCGTCGTTGAAGTACTTGATGGTCGCGTCGATGGCCGCGAGGAAGTCCTCTTCGGAACCGATGTCGTTGACCGCAACCTGGGGCGCGTCCCCAGCGGGATCGAAACTGTCGGGAAGAGTGGAGATGGTGCTCGTCATAAGGGAAGTGATTCCTTGGATGGATGGGGTCGTGCGGGCACGCGACAGGTCCGTCTTCACTACCGATCAAGCACGGCCCACGGCCACCCTGCACATTCCGGGCGGCCCGTCGGCCTGATAGCGAGCCAAGGTCCACTCCGTCCGGGACGCAGGCAGACTTGAGGCGCAACCTAAAGATTACGTGCCCGCGGGTGGCCACGTCCAACCGGGCTCCCCCGACCGCGACATCGCCTGGGCAGCACCACCGCCGGAGAACTCCACCAATTCACCAATTCTGGGTACAGGACGGCCCCGACGCTCCTACCATCCGGGAGACGGGATGGAGACCTCAAGTTTCCGTTCACTCACTCCCCCTCCACTCTCAGGGTCCCAGGAGTCCACTCATGCGCATCCGTCCACACGTCGCAGCGATCGTCTCGCTGTCGACGGCATCGCTCTACTCCCTCTTGGCGGTGCAGCCAGCAGCTCATGCTGACCCGCTGCCCGCGCCCTACACCGCCGACGCGCACGCCGACGTGGCCACCCTCTCGGCGAAGCTGCTCGACGGCGACCTTGCCGGCCTGACCGTCGGCCACGCCCAGGCGACGGTCGACAGCACCGCCGCGAGCGACAACGCGACAGCCGTGTCCAAGAACGCGGAGCTCGCAGTTGCGGGCTTCCCGATCACGGTCGACGCCCAGACCAGCACGGCGCCGCCGTCGTCCGACCCTGCAGCCGCCCCGCTCATCCCGCTCAACCTTGCTCCGGTCGCGAGCCTCGGCGTCATCACCGGAGACACCGAGGCGAGCTACGTCGACGCCGACACCTGCATCCCCGAGGCTGATGGTCAGCGGGTGCTCTCCGACGCCAAGACCGACCTCGCCGGGCTGACGGTGCTCGGCGTCTCGGGACTCGGCAACCTGGTGGAGGTCGGGGCCTCGAGCGTCCAGTCGACCACCGCACTCGTCGACGACGACGCCGACGGCGCCTCCGACGTGGTCTCGACCGTCCAGGCGACGGTCGGCGACATCCAGCTGCTCGGCGGCCAGGTCCAGGTCGAGGTCACGTCACCGGTGACGGTCACCGCGGACTCCGACGGCACGACCGGGACCGCCGGCTTCCAGGACCCCCCGACGATCGTCGTCCACGTCGGCAGCACCGACATCCCGATTCCGCTCAACGGCCAGGCCGTTGACGTCCCGCTTCCGCTCCTGCCGCTGGTCGACCTTCACATCACCGGCTTCTCGCCAACCGACGACTCGGACGGGGCCACCGGTGAGGCTGACCTCCAGTCCCTGCTCCGGATCCAGCTCGAGGTGCTGTCGACACCGTTGACGCCGCCTGTCGCCGACGTCGACCTGAGCCTGGTACCGCTGCACGTGACGGCGACCGCGCCCTCCGGCGGGGTCGAGTGCCCGGTCGACCCGAACGCGGACCCCGACGGCGACGGCCTCACCAACGGCGAGGAAGCAGACGCCGGCACCGACCCGCTCGACCCCGACACCGACGGTGACACCATCAACGACGGTGACGAGGTCTCCGGCAACGGCAACGCCTACGACGGCGATCCGACGAACCCGCTCGAGGCCGACACCGACGGCGACGGCCTGACCGACGCCGAGGAGAACACCAACGCCACCGACCCCAACGACACCGACACCGACGACGGCGGCGTCAACGACGGCACCGAGGTCAACACCGACGGCACCAACCCCCTCGACGGCGATGACGACCTCACCGCCGACCCCGACGGCGACGGCCTCACCAACGGCGAGGAAGCAGACGCCGGCACCGACCCGCTCGACCCCGACACCGACGGTGACACCATCAACGACGGTGACGAGGTCTCCGGCGACGGCAACGCCTACGCCGGCGATCCGACGAACCCGCTCGAGGCCGACACCGACGGCGACGGCCTGACCGACGCCGAGGAGAACACCAACGCCACCGACCCCAACGACACCGACACCGACGACGGCGGCGTCAACGACGGCACCGAGGTCAACACCGACGGCACCAACCCCCTCGACGGCGATGACGACCTCACCGCCGACCCCGACGGCGACGGCCTCACCAACGGCGAGGAAGCAGACGCCGGCACCGACCCGCTCGACCCCGACACCGACGGTGACACCATCAACGACGGTGACGAGGTCTCCGGCGACGGCAACGCCTACGACGGCGCTCCGACCAACCCGCTCGAGGCCGACACCGACGGCGACGGCCTGACCGACGCCGAGGAGAACACCAACGCCACCGACCCCAACGACACCGACACCGACGACGGCGGACGCACGGACGGCGACGAGGTCAACACCGACGGCACCGACCCGCTCGACGGCACCGACGACCTGGCCGACACCGACGGCGACGGCCTCACCGATCCCAAGGAAGAAGAGCTGGGCACTGACCCGGAGCTCGCCGACACCGACGGTGACACCATCAACGACGGTGACGAGGTCTCCGGCGACGGCAACCCGTACGACGGCGAGCCGACCGATCCGCTGCTGCCGGACACCGACAACGACGGCCTGACGGATGCCGGTGAGGTTGCCAACGGCACCGACCCCAACAACGCCGACACGGACGGCGACGGCCTCGAGGACGGCGCCGAGGTCAACAACCACGGCACCGACCCGCTGGACCCGGACACCGATGGCGACACCATCACGGACGGCGCCGAAGTTGCCGGGACGGAGAATGCCTTCGACGGCATGCCCACCGACCCGACCGAGGCCGACACCGACAACGACGGCCTGGCCGACAACGTCGAGGCGAGCCACGCGACCGACCCGAACGACGCCGACACCGACAACGACAAGTTGAAGGACGGAGCCGAGGTCAAGGGCATCAAGATCAAGCAGAAGGTCCGCATGCAGGGCAGGACGAAGCGGATCGGCAAGGTGCAGACCAACCCGCTCAAGAAGGACACCGACGCCGACGGCATCAACGACGGCAAGGAGGTCAAGGGCTACAAGATCAAGCAGCGGGTGGTCACCTCCAAGCGAGGCGAGCCGATCAAGGGCTACCGCATCGGCAAGGTCAAGAGTGACCCGACCAAGAAGGACACGGACAAGGACGGTCTGAGGGACAACCAGGAGCGCACCGGTTCGAAGAACAAGCGCCACGACCGCCACAAGTCCGACCCCGTCAACTGGGACACCGACTTCGGTCGGGTCTCGGACGGCAAGGAGGTCAAGAAGAAGGCCGACCCGAGCGACGCTCGGTCCGGTCCGAGTAACCCGAAGCTGTGATCGGCCACTGACCGCGCAGCATCGTTGAACGGTCCGAAGGGGCGCCGGGTCGATCCCGGCGCCCCTTCGTCATCTACTGTTCTGGGGTGAGCAGCATGCGTGCCCTGCGGGTCCCGGTGGGCGAGGATGACTCCCGTCGTGCCAATCGAGCAGATTGGGACCGCTACGCCGACGAGTACCAGTCCACGCACGGCGCCTTCCTCGGCGACGCGGGTTTCGTGTGGGGCCCCGAGGGCCAGTCGGAGTCGGACCTGCAGCTGCTCGGCGACGTTCGCGACAAGGACGTCCTCGAGCTCGGATCGGGCGCTGGGCAGTGTTCCCGCTGGGTCAACAGCCAGGGCGGCCGCGCGATCGGGCTGGACCTGTCGATGCGTCAGCTGCAGCACGCCAGGCGCATCGACGGCGAGACCGGCGTCCCGGTGCCCTCCGTGTGCGCGACCGCGACCCAGGTGCCGTTCCGCAGCGACTCCTTCGACATCGTCTTCTGCTCCTTCGGCGCGCTTCAGTTCGTCGCCGACGCGGCCCGGGCCGTGCGCGAGACCGCCCGAGTGCTGCGCTGCGGCGGTCGCTTCGCGTTCTCCGTCACCCATCCGACCCGCTGGATGTTCCAGGACGATCCCAGCGAGGCGGGCCTGGTCGCCAACCAGTCCTACTGGGACCGGACGCCGTACGTCGAGGTCGACGACGCCACCGGGATGGTCAACTACGTCGAGCACCACAGGACCATCGGCGACTGGGTGCGGCTGCTGGCCACGCACGGGTTCGTGCTCCACGACATCGCGGAGCCGGAGTGGCCCGAGGACCACGACCGGGTCTGGGGTGGCTGGTCACGAACGCGGGGGCTGATCACGCCCGGAACCGCGATCTTCGTGGCCGAGCTGGTGCCGAGACAGGACAAATGAATCGCGGTGTCCCACCAGCTCAGGTGGGACACCGCGGAATCATTGGCCGATCAGGCTGAACGACGCCCCTTGGTCCTGCTGAGCAGCAGCAGCCCGCCGCCGACGATCAACAGGATCGGGCCGACGATGAAGCCGACCAGCGGCACCGTGCTGGTGATCAGCTCCAGGCTCGAGACGTTCTCCTCGGCATCCTCGGCATTCGTCTTGACCTGGTCGTCGGTGAACGCCAGGTTCAGGTCCAGCAGCGGGTCACCGTTCTCGAGCGTGCGCACCTCGTGCTGCTCCTGCTTGACGATCGCTCCAGTCCTCGGCTCGATCCACATGGTCTTGTCCATGCTGTACTTGCCGTCGATCCCGTCGACGACCTCAGCATCGACGTCGGAGACGTTGTAGTTGAACTCGTAGGTCTCGACACCCTCGATGTCGTGCGTGCCCTTGAAGTCGACCTTCACCGGCTCGCCGATCATGCCGTCCCAGTAGTCATAGCTCTTCTTCTCGGTGTCGAAGGGGAACTTGTTGACCAAGCCCTCCTTCTGCTCGGTGCCCTCCGGGACGTACGTGCCGTTCTCGACGGCTCCGGCGTCATAGCGGTCAGTGGCGAAGGCATCCGGCTCCGGGATGTTGATCAGGTTCGGGTCGTTCTTGTCCTCGATGCAGTCCGGAACGTCGGGCCCGTCCACGACAAGGCACGTGACGTTGGTGAACACCACGACGTCATCGTCCGACGCGTCCGAGTCTGCCTTGGTGAAGCTGGTGGCCTTCACCTGCAGGTCCTCGACCTTGCCGGTCCCCGGGTTGAGCTTCGCCGCCGTTCCGCTGAGATGCGTGGTGCTGTCTGTGTCGATGGGCGTCTTCTTGACGACGCCCGGCGCCCACAGCGACGCGATCAGCGCCGCGACGAGCAGGAACGCTCCCAGTCCGATGAGGACCCAAATGATGATCTTCTGCACGGTTTTCCCTCCCAGGAACCCAGACGAATTCGGTGCAGGTTAGCAGTGAAAACGGGTGACCACGCATCAAGATCACATTCGCGATGCCATCGTTGTCGTCCGATCCGTCGGATGACGACCGAACCGCGCCGACAGATCGGCGATACGGACCGGAACTGACTCAGCAGCGTGAGAGAGTCCCTGCGTGACTTCCAGCGCATCCGAGCGCCGACCGGGTCGGCTCGCAGCTCTCCAGCACCCCGTGGTCATCGTGGGCGCGGCGATGGTGGTGGTGCAGGCGTTGATCCGCGGATGGGCGCTGCAGGGCAGCTTCTTCTACACCGACGACTACCGCCTGCTGTGGGACGCGGGCCATCACCGGCTCGACGGGTCCTACCTCATCACACCGTTCGACAGCCAGTTCATGCCCTTGGGCCGCTTCCTTGCCTGGATCGTGGCCTACAACGGCCACCTGAGCTGGCCGCTCGCGGCCACCTTCACGCTATTGCTCCAGGCCGCGGCCTCCCTCGCCTGCCTCGGGATGCTGGTCTCCCTGTTCGGCCCACGCTGGGGGATCCTCGCACCGTTGGGCATCTACCTGTCCAGCGTGGTCACCCTGCCGTCCTTCATGTGGTGGGCTGCCGCGATCAACCAGGTGCCGTGGCAGCTGGTCTTCTTCCTCGGCGTCACGGCCTGGGTCGGCTACCTGCGCACGTCATCGCGGTGGTGGTTGGCAGCGACGACGCTCGTCGTCGTGCTCGGCCTCGCCAGCTACGTCAAGACGTTGCTCATCCTCCCGGTGCTGGCCCTCGTGATGCTCGGCTGGTTCAGCTCGGGCGGCCCGTGGCACCGGCTGCGCGACTGTGTACGCCGCTACTGGCCAGCGGGCGTGGTGCTGTCCGTCGCGACCGGTTCCTTCGCCCTCTACTACGTCACCGCCGTGCCACAGGTCTTCACCGACTCTGACCAGATGCAGCACAGCGCCGTGTCGGTGGCCGACGACCTCGCAGGCACCATGCTCGGCTCTTCACTGGTCACAGGGATGACCGGAGGCCCGTGGCGCTGGCTCAACTCCAACCCACCCGTGGGGTACGCCGACCCGCCCGAGTGGGTGGTGGCCCTCGCGTGGCTCACGGTGCTGGGCACCGTGGCCGTGCTGTTCCTCCTGCGCCGACGCACCGGACGAGCGGTCCTGCTCCTCGCGGGCTATGCGGTGCTGGCCTACCTGCTGCTGCTCACCAGCCGGGCACGCGTGGCGGGTGGTTCGATCGGGACCGACCTCCGCTACCTGACCGACGTCCTCCCTGTCGTCGTGCTGACGCTGGGCCTGGCCACGCTGGAGCTGCGGGGCGCGCGCGAGTCCAGCCACGCACGTGCCACTCCTCCGCGGATCCGCATCCCCGGGTGGGTGGCACCGACGTTGACGCTGGCGGTGATCGGCTCCGGCGTGTGGAACACCATCACCTACGTGCACACCTGGCACCACGACAACCCGGGCGCGGCCTATGTCGAGACCATCGAGGACGACCTACCCGCCGGCCGGACGCTGGACATGGCGGGTCAGGTCGTGCCGACCACCGTCATCCCGGGGTTCTCGTTCCCCTACAACTCGACCCGACGGTTCCTGCCGCTCGTGTCCGACGCCTTTCGATTCCCGCAAGCCACCGATCAGCTCGTCGTGGTGGACGACGGCGGCCACCTGCGCAGAGCGCTGATCAAGACAGGCATCACCACGGACGAGGGTCCCGTTGAGGGATGTGGTTGGGCGATGTCGGGCACCACCGGCCCTTCCACTGCGGTGATCCCGCTGGGTGGTTCGACCTACGACTACCAGTGGTGGCTGCGGATCGCCTACGTCGCCTCCGGAGCGAGTGGCGTCACGGTCGAGGCCGGGGACAGCACCGTGCAAGGCAGCCTCAACAAGGGACTGGGAAGTCTCTACGTGAAGGTGCGAGGATCATTCGACGAGGTCCGCATCAGCGGGCTCGAGGACGACGCGGGAGTGTGCGTGGACACCATCGAGGTGGGCACTCCTGTGCCAGGAGGACCACTGTGACGACCGAGGAGATGCGCGCAAGGGCCGCAGAGCGCACGACGTTCCCGGTGCTGGACACCTTGCGTGCGGTGGGAGCGCTCGCCGTCCTGACCACGCACACCGCCTTCTGGGCGGGCGCCTACACCGAGCACGGCGTCGCGGGCCGCGCCCTGGCTCGTATGGACGTCGGTGTCGCGATCTTCTTCGTCCTCTCGGGTTTCCTCCTGTCGAGGCCGTGGTTCCTCCGTGCCGCGCGAGGGGCCGCCGCTCCGGAGCTCGGCCGCTACTACGTCAAGCGCCTGCTGCGGATCATGCCGGTCTACCTGGTCACCGCGGTGATCGCCCTCGCCCTGATCCGGGAGAATCGCGGCCACGACCTCCTCGGATGGCTCACGACCCTCTCGCTCACCGACATCTACGTCCATCCGTCGATGCCCGCGGGGCTCACCCAGATGTGGAGCCTGGCCACCGAGCTCTCCTTCTACCTCGTCCTCCCCCTGGTGATGTGGCTGGCGATCGGTCGGCAGCTCCGCCCGGCGCGGGTGCTGGTGACCCTGTCGGTCCTGTGCATCATCGCCGTCCTGTGGCACCTCGGCCTGTCCACCCAGGTCCCCGGGGTCGAGCACCGCGCAGTCCACGAGTGGCTTCCGGCCTTCCTGATCTGGTTCTCCATCGGCATCGGGCTCGGGCTCCTGCAGGTGCTCCACGCGCTGGGCCGCCTGGATCGCCACACCGTCGCCAGGCTCGAGGCCGCGGCGTCGACGCCCGGCTCGCTCTGGCTCGTCGCGGCCGGCCTGCTGCTGGTCGCGACGAGCCCCCTCGCCGGCCCCACCTTGCTGACCGCGCCGACGGAGATCCAGTCGCTCACCAAGAACCTGCTGTACGCCGGCATCGGCGGCGCCGTGGTCTTCAGCGGCGTGTTCACCGCCGACAATCGTTGGGCACGGGCGATGAGTCATCCGCTCCCCCGCCACCTCGGCCACATCTCCTACAGCCTCTTCTGCATCCATCTCCCGGTGCTGCACCTGGTGATGTGGTTGACCGGTCATGACCTCTTCGCCGGGCACCTGCTGCAGATCTTCCTGCTGACGCTGGTCCTGTCGCTGGCGGCCTCCGAGGTGCTCTACCGCTTCGTCGAGATGCCCTTCATGCGGCTGAAGGACCTCGGCAGGGCCAAGCGCATCGTCGATCCGGCGACGACCGAGAGCGCACCCACGGCCATGAGGACCAAGTAGTGGGGCCAGGACCAGTCACCGGCCCACCCTGACCCAGAACCCCAGGGACGCACGTAGTAGGCCCCCGCGGCCAACGCCGGCAGGACACCGATCATCCAGGCCAGGGCATCGTGACGACGCAGGGCAAGGGCGAGCACCGCACCGATCACTGCCGCGGCCAGACCGCCCCAACCGCCCAGCAAGCCGCCACCCAGCAGGCCGATCAGGGCGAGCAGGTGGGGCGACACGTCACGCGGCTCGATCGTGGGCAGGAGCGACGTCGGTCGCCGCCTCAACACGACCAGTCCCACGACGAGGCAGAGCAACAGCCCGGCCCCGATGCCAAGGCCGATGCGATAGGACGAGTCGGGGGCAAAGATGGCATCCACCGCATGGTCGCCGTCGAGGCGCCATCCCTGTTGCCAGCCGTCCACGACCACGGGCTCCAGCTCCTCGTCCCCCTGCCAGGCCCGCCACCCGTCGTTGACGTTCTGCCGCCACGCGAGCACGCTGCTGCCGGAGTCCGGGAGGAAGGTCGCCGAATCGGGCGACGTCACTGCATCGGCAGCAGCGGGCTCGGCGGCGCCGACGCTCGACCCGGCGGAGCGCAGGACCAAGGCGTCCGGGGCCAGGGCATCGGTTCCCGCGACCGTGACGACGTTCTCGCCCGCGACCAGGTCCAGGTCGCGTGCCCTGCCCACGCCGCAGGGCGCCACCTCGACCGGTTGCATCGAGAAGAGCTGGGCCGGGGAGGCGACGAGCCTGGTCGTCCGCAGCGAGCCGTTCACGGCCAGGGTAGGCCCGCTGCCACAGTCGAACGACTCGACCGTCCTCGATGGCTGGGCCGCACCGGCCGCGACACCGTCGAGCCGCAGCTCGCTGACGCCGACCGGGAGCGCGGAACCGAGCCCCGCACGATCGATCGAGATCGCGTCAACCGTGTCCGTCACGCGGATCTGCACCTCCCGGGTCCGGATCGGCGCGAAGTCGGCGTGGCCGTCCTCGTCGAGCTCGAGCTCCTGACGGCCGCCCGGCCAGACCAGTGTCACGGATGTCGGGCGCCTGACCGGTGCCGCAGAGGCCACGGCGACCGTGATCCCCCGCAGCGTTCGCCCGCGGGCGAGGTTCACGGACAGCGTCGGACGCAGGTCGTCGACGTCGGCCACCCAGGTGGTGCCGAGGTCACCGTCGAACGCCGCGATCCCGGAGGCGCGGGCATCCGGGACCCCCGTGGTGGAACCGGTCACCGCCACCACATTGCGTTGCTGGATCAGCGCATTCAGCGCCGCGCCGGCGCGAGGCACCGCCGTGAGCGTGCTCGTGTAGCTCCTGGCATCGGGGCTGGTGACCACACGCTCCATGCTGCCGAGCTCCTCGGAGGAGCCCACCTGGTCGCGCGTGCAGGGCACTCGCCCCTCGATGACGACACACCCGGTCCTCCGGTCACGCAGGGCGCTCAGCAGCACAGCGTCCGGTGGCCCCCACTGCGCCGGGATGCTCGGCGTGACCAGCTGCCGGTGGACGTCACGCCCGTCCCACGCCACGTCGGAGAGCTCCAGCCGCGAGCCGGAGGCGGTGGTCTCCGACACGCGCAACCACGAGGTCGTCCCCTCGCCGACCGCAACCTCGATGGGCTCCGGCCCGGTCACCCTCACCGTGCTCGTTCCCTGCTCCGTCCGCACACTCAGCTCGGTCCCTTGGGGCACCGAGGCCCCCGGGGTGATCACCACGGTCCCCAGTCGAGTGGGCTCAGTCAGGTCCACCCGCCACCAGTCCGGGTCGGAGTCATCACGACCCGACGTCCACGACGTCTCCGGGTCCCCGTCGACAGCCGCGAACGGCAGCGCCCCGTGCTCCGCACCACCTGCTGCATCGGCGTCCGACATCGAGCTGGATGCCGAGATGCCGGTGGCGCCCGTGAGGCGGGCAGTCGTGCGCCAGCGCGCTCCGCCAGGAAGCTCGTAGTCGAGCACCGGGTTGCCCGACCGGCGTACGTCACCGGGGCCGCGGACCGCAGACGCTCCGTCGTGCACGCGACCGAAGAATCGTTCGCGGTCCGCCATCCCGTCGGTCAGCACCACGGGGCCCCCGGAACCGTTGCTCTCCGGCTGCTCCGCACGGTCAGCAGCGAGCTCGGTCGGCCCGTCACCGACGAGCTGGTGGTCCAACAGGCGGAGGACGTCCTCGGGGCCGCCCACGACTGTGGGGACCAGCGAGGTGGCGACCGTCTCGTCGACCGGCTCCGTGACCTCGTAGATCTCAATGGCCCAACGCTCGGACTCCCACCCGGAGTTCACCAGCACGCGTCGACTGTCAGCCTCGACGTAGGGCTCCCCGCCGACCCGCGGGCCGAGTCCCTGGACGAGCTCGATCCCGGGCGAGTCCTTCAGGGCGCGTGCGACCAGCACCGGGTCCGGGACGTCACCGGAGGGCCTGAGATCGTTGCGAACGACGACGTAGCGAATGCCGCTGCGGGCCAGGTAGCGGCTGAGCCCCTCCGACCCGACGCCTTCGTTGAAGCGCTCCTCGATCGCGTCGAGCATGCGGATGTTCCCGGGCGGTGTCAACGGGATCGCGTTGCGCACGGCCCAACGCGACGTGCCCAGGTACTGCATCGGCTCGTCCCTCGGCGTCCCCCAGAGATACTCACCGAACGAGGAGCCCGGCGCCAGCAGTGCCACGTGGTCGCCCGGCTGCTCCTCGAGCCAGGCAGCCGCCTGCGCCCAGTAGCCCGGGGTCGCCGCCACCCCGGGAGTCGGAGCAAGCCGGCCCGCCAGGGCCGGCATCGCGGCACCGAGCACGGCAATGACCGCGAGCGCCAGCACCGGGGTACGACTCGCATACGAGAAGCCACGCAGTCCCGGGTCGATCCGCCGCCGCACGGACTCGGCGCTGACCACCTCCAGCGCCCAGGCCAGACCGAGGATCATCGGCAGGCGCACCACGGGATCGAACTTGTGGACGTTGCGGATCGGCGCCAGCGCACCGTCAAGGGAGCCGCGGACGGACTCGGCGAACCAGCCCTGAACGGCTCCCTGGTGTCCCATGGTCACCATGAAGAGTCCGAGCACCATGGACAGGAAGAGGAACTGGCGGTGCGGGTTGCGACGCATCGCGATGCCCACCGTCCCGAGCAGCAGGACCAGCCCCGAGTTGAGAGCCACGTAGTTCCTGGTGATGGCTTCGTAGCCACCCTGCCACGAGGGGTCCACGTAGGGGACCCAGTCCGACGTGCCCCGGAGCGCGTCGAACACGGTGGTCGGGAACGTGGTCACCGACGCGCTCTCGATGAAGCCCAGGAAGGGCGGGCTGTAGGCGCCCATCACGAACAACGGGACCAGCCACCACAGCGTGCCGACAAGCGTGAAGATCGGCCACCACAGCATCATCGACCGCCTGCGCGGCCCCGCGGTGCGCGTCAACAGCCACACGACTCCCAGTGGGATCACCGCGAAGGTGGCGGCGGCATTGACACCGCCCACCATCGCGACGCCCAGTCCGGCCAGGGCAGCGGCCCGTCGCGGTGATCCGCGGTGGGAGCCGATCACCAGGGCCACCAGCACCCAGGGTGCGACGGCACTCGGCCACGCCTCGATCGAGATCGGACCGATGGTGGACAGCATGCGGGGGGAGGTCGCATAGGCGAAGGCTGCGATGATCGCCGCTGCGTCCGAGCGGATGCCCAGGGCCCGCGCCAGGCGCGCAGCACCGACGAAGGCGACGCACAGCACCACGGCCATCCACAGGCGTTGGACCACCCACCCGTCGAGTCCCAGGAGGTCGCCGAGCAGGAAGAAGGGGCCCATCGGCCAGAAGTAGCCGTAGGCCTGGTTCTGGAGCTGCCCCATGGCCCCGTCGGGATCCCACAGGTGGGCTGCCCGGGCAAGGAAGGAGGCCGGGTCCGCGACGAGGTCGAACTTCGTGTCCGCCACCTGGAGGCCGGGCGCCTGGATGAAGGCGAGCCCGATCAGCAGCAGGCAGCCGGCGGCCAGCCGCAACCGGGTCCTGGTCTCGGACGCTGTGTCGTACGCCGGCGCCGCGGCGCCGGCCTGCTTCACCATCACCGCTTCCGAAGGACGATGACCAGGTTCCATGTCACGAATTCACGCAGGACCGGGACTCTCAACAGCCAGTGGCTCCACCACGGGTTGTAGCGCGGGATGACGTCCAGCACCTCCGCCGAGGACTGGTTCGCGGCCCAGTCCAGTCCCGCCTTGACGGTGACCGGGAACATGGACGTCCCGAAGAGGTTCTTGGGCTGCTTGCCGTGCTTGCGTCGATAGCGGCGAGCCGCCCGCGCCCCACCGAGGTAGTGCCAGGGCGAGGTCTCGTGCCCGCCCCAGGGCCCGAACCAGACCGTGTAGCTGATGAACACGAGTCCACCCGGCTTGGTCACCCGGACCATCTCGTCGGCCATCGTCCAGGGCTGCGGAACATGCTCCAGCACGTTCGACGAGTAGGTCACGTCGAGGCAGGCGTCACGGAACGGCAGCTGCATGCCGCTGCCCAGGACCGTGCGCTCGGCGATGTCTCCACCCATGCCGGCCAGCTCACCAGCATCTGCATCGAGGGAGAAGTAGGTGAGCCCGGAAGCCTCGAAGGCGTCACGGAAGTAGCCCGGTCCGCCGCCCACGTCCAACATGAGGCCACCGTCGGCGTCGACGTACGTCGCGAGCTGGCCGACCGAGTCCTCGGCAATGGCGGTGTAGAAGCGCTCCGGGTCAGGTTGCTCGAAGCGGAACTCGTTGAGGAGTCGGAACGAGCGTCGCAGCGTGGCGCGCCACGGTTTGCGGCTCCTGGTCGCGACGACGTCATTCTGTGGCACGCGCAGACCCTACCCGAGGCCCCCGGCGGCAACGGCACATCGACGAGATGCCGTGCGCCGTGCTCACTCGACGTAGGGTTCTCCGGTGCAGCACACAACGACGGAGCATCGTCTCGACGGCCGACACGTGGTCTTCCTGAGCTGGCGGGACACCGCCAACCCGGAGGGTGGTGGCGCGGAGCTCTATCTCGAGGAGATCGCCCAGGGCCTCGTCGAGCGCGGCGCCCGGGTGACGATCTTCAGTGCCGCACACGACCAGGCGCCACCCGACGAGATGCGCGCCGGCATTCGCTACGTACGCCGCGGCTCCAAGCTCAGCGTCTACCTGCGCGGCATGCTGGGAGTCGCGCTGCGCCGATTCGGACACGTCGACGTCGTCGTCGACGTGCAGAACGGCTTGCCGTTCTTCAGCCGCCTCGTGACGCGTCGCACCGTCGTCGTGCTGGTGCACCACGTCCACCGCGAGCAGTGGCCCGTGGTCTATCCCGGTCTCTTCGGGAAGGTCGGGTGGTGGATCGAGCGAGTCCTCGCCCCCAGGCTCTACCGGCACAGCCAGTACGTCGCCGTCTCGCAGGCCACCCGCGAGGAGCTGATCGAGCTGGGCGTCGACGGCCAGCGCATCGCCGTCGTGCACAACGGCACCAGTCCCCCACCTGTCGTGGACGCACAGCGCTCCGCGTCGCCGACCATGTGTGTGGTCGGTCGTCTGGTGCCCCACAAACAGGTCGAGCACGCGATCGACGCGTGGGCGATCCTCCGCGACGAGGTTCCGGGGCTCCGACTGGTCATCGTCGGCGACGGCTGGTGGGCCGATGACCTGAGGGCCCATGCGGCCACGGTCCACGACGGCAACGAGATCGCGTTCGAGGGCCACGTGACCGAGATCCGCAAGCACGAGATCTACGCATCGTCCTGGGTGCTGGCCCTGCCTTCCCTCAAGGAGGGATGGGGCCTGGTCGTCGGCGAGGCCGGGAGCCACGGGACGCCGTGCGTGGCGTACTCCTCGGCCGGTGGCACCCGCGAATCCATCGTCGACGGGGTCTCCGGACTGCTGGTCGACGACGAGGACGACTTCGTCAGCGCCCTTCGCCGCGTGCTGGCCGACTCCGGCATCCGCGAGGCCCTGGCCGAGGGGGCGCGGGACGTCAGCCGTCGTTTCACGTGGGAGCACGCCCACGGCTCGTTCGCCCAGGTCCTCACCCGCGCGATGGCCGGTGAGCACATGAACAAGCAGGACCCCGACGAGGTCGTGTGACCGGTCGGGGCCCTGGGGGTGTGCGCAGCAGCTGCTGCGAGCACTGTGGTCAGTCGGTGCTTCCGTAGGGAATCACAGGCTGGTTGACATTCGCCGGCGAGTCACCACTGGTGCCCGTCTGCGAAGAAACCACACCGAAGACTGTCGCAGACGCGAGTCCGCCTCCCACGATGAGCGCGGCAATGCCGCCGATGATCCCATTCATTCAGTAACCCTCCCTGGTTATCCGGGCAAACGATAGCAGCGCACTCGTCAGTCCGGCACATCGAATTGCGGAAGTCACAGCCGCTTCTTCCTGCGTCGTACCACGCAGGCCACGGCTCCAAACACGACCGACCCGCAGAAGCCCGCCCACGCCAGTCCCATGGCCACCGACCACCCGCGCGGAGCTCTCCGAGGACTCACGTCGTCGAGGACCACGACCTGCACCGGGTCGTCATCGACGACGGTCCGACCGGCAACCGCGGGACCGGCCTCAGGGCCTGAGCCGTCGCGCACCACGAAGCCGATTCCCAGGTCGGCCAGCGCCCGCGCGCGTGCGTCGGGAGTCGCGCGACCCAGCGCACGCTGGACCTCCGGCACCCGCGGGTCCTCCCCCTGGATCACCACGTCGTCCACCATGAGCTCGTCGTTGCTCACGTAGTCCACGTCCAGGAACCGCGGCAACGGGTCCAACACCTTGTGACCGTCGTTCCAGCCCGGCGCGCGGTACGCCGCGAACGGGAGCACGACGACATCACCACGTACGCCGACCTCGGACGTCTGGTCCTCCATGGCCGACCGCGCCCCCTCGTACCCGTCCGGGTACTCGACGGCACCAAGCTCCCCCGACATCCCCCAGGCTGCGTCGGGCATCAGCGCCAGGGGCACCAGCACGAGCCCGACGGCGGTCACGAGGGCCGCTGCTCGATCGTGGATCCAGCAGCGGATCGCCGTGGCTCCGTGGGCCGACAGTGCGACGAAGAGTGGCAGGCACAGGACGAGGAGCCGTGAACCGTCACGAAGGAGTCCGCCACCCGGGACGTGGGCGACCAGCCACCCTGTGAGGCCCGGAGCAGCCCAGGTGGTCACCGCCCAGCCCCAGCCCAGGATCCAGAGGCACACCTGGGCGGTGCGGTCCCGGCCGGTTTCATGGCGGAGCCACCGTCGGAGCCCGGCAGCGGCGAGGAGCACGACAACCAGGGTCATCACCACGCCCAGGGACCCCGTGCGGGTCGTCGGGACCACTTCCGCGTTCCAGATGCCGCCGAGACCGAGCGCGGCCAGGGGCGCGGCCAGGTGCCCCTCTCCGTGGAGCGCGAACAGCTCCGCAGCCCGCGCGTCCGACGTCGCGTCTCCCACGTGCAGGACTCCTGAGACGAGCCAGGGCGCATTGCCGGCGATCAGGATGGCGAGGAGCTTGGCATCCTGGCGTGACCGACCGGACCAACCGAAGGCAAGCACGACGAGAGCGGTCGCGAGGCCCGCGCCGGCGCTCAGGCTTCCCAGGGGAACCAGCAGGTACATGGCCGCACCCGGCCCGTTGGTCCGCGCTCGCCGGCCAGCAGACACCAGCCACGGCAGCGCCGCGTAGCCCAGCAGCACCGGCCAATGACCCAGCACCAGACGTTCCACCACGAAGGGGTTCCAGACGACGAGGCTGGACACGGTCAACCGCGCCAGCACCGGCCCCGGGACGAGAGTCGCGGCTCCAGCGCCGGCAGCGGTGAGGCTGCCGAGCAGGACCAGCTTCTGCAGGAGCATGCCGGGGATGACCTCGTCGATCACGGCCACGACCGCGTCGGAGGGCACGGCGCGTGGGAGCGCCGTACCGGTTCCCACGAAGTCGGGTCGCAACGCCAGGTCCGGCACCCAGACCATGTCGTAGGTAAGCAGGTAGCCGGGGGCAAGAGCGGGCCCGAGGACCACGACGGCCAGCACCAGCGACCAGGCCCACGGCAGCAGTGCCGCCACCTGGTCCCGGGAACCGCCGCTGTTCGACACGCGCCAAACATAGGCGATGTCGTTCCCGCGCCGGGCCGCCGTCTGGCGCGAGGCCCGACGAGCTTGTGGTTTCACCGCGATTGCCTCGCACCCTTTAGGGTGCAACACGTGTCGAAGACCAAGCGCAGCCTGCCCCGCTGGCTCGTGGGTGGAAGTTCCATCGCTGTCGCGATGGGCATCATGAACGTGGCCACCTACGGCTTCACCATGCTCGCGGCTCGGATCCTCGGCCCCCAGCCCTACGGCGCGCTGGCCAGCGTGATGGCCCTGCTGATGATCATCAGCGTCCTCCAGCTCGGCCTGCAGGCCACCGCCGCCCGACGCATCTCCGCGGAACCTGACCACGTCGGCCAGATCGAGCACACGGTCCTGCGCGTGAGCTACCGCGCGGCCCTGGCCATCGGCGTCCTGCTGCTCCTGCTCACACCCGTGATCGACAGGGTGCTGCGGCTGGACAACCTCGTGGTCGCGGCCCTGGTCTCGGTCGCGGCGGTCCCGATGACCGTGATGGGCGGACAGGCCGGCATCCTGCAGGGAGAGCGCCGGTGGTCCTCGCTGGCGATGATCTACATCGCGAACGGCGTGCCCAAGCTGATCATCGGAGTCGCGCTGATCGCGTGGCAGCCCACCGAGCTCAACGCCATGATCGGTGTGGTGGTCGGGCAGTTCGCACCCGCCGTCGTCGGCTGGTTCGCCCTGCGACACGTCCGGCACCCCGGTGCGGTCAGCGACCACCACGCCGCACGACCGATGGTCCGCGAGGCGTTCCACAACTCGCAGGCACTCTTCGCCTTCTTCGCGTTGTCCAACGTCGACATCGTGGTCGCCCGCAACGTGCTCGACTCCCACGACGCCGGGCTCTACGCAGGCGGCCTCATCCTGACCAAGGCCGTGCTGTTCCTCCCCCAGTTCGTGGTCGTGCTCGCGTTCCCGGCGATGGCGTCGGCCGGTGACCGACGACGAGCGCTGACCCGAAGCCTCTCGCTGGTGGCGGGACTCGGTGCTGTCGCCATTCTCGGTGCACTGGTCCTCTCGGGCCTGGCCATGGTCTTCGTCGGCGGCAACGACTACTCAGAGATCCAGGACCAGCTGTGGTTGTTCGCCGTCCTGGGCACCGCGTTGTCGATGCTGCAGCTGCTCGTCTACTCGGTCCTCGCCCGCCAGGGACAACGCTCGATCTACCTGGTCTGGGCGGCCCTGGTCGCACTGGTGCTCCTCGGCATGACGGTCACCAGCCTGGCGGGACTCCTCGCGGTGGTGGTCTCCATCGATGCCGCCCTGCTCGTCGTGCTGTTCGCACTGAGCCTCTATCTCGTGCGCGAGCCGGTCGTGCAGAAGGACTGATCCCGGCTCCGCACGATCAGTGAGCGGCCTCGTGCCAGCTGCGGCCGGTGCCGACCGACACGTCCAACGGAACGGTGAGGTCGGCAGCCGACCCCATCTCTCGGCGTACCAGCTCTTCCAGGGCCTTGCTCTCACCCTGGGCGACCTCGAGGACGAGCTCGTCGTGCACCTGCAGCAGCACGCGTGAGGCGAGGCCGGCCTCGGCGATCGCCCGGTCGACGTTGAGCATGGCCACCTTGATGATGTCGGCGGCGGAGCCCTGGATCGGCGCATTGAGCGCCATCCGCTCAGCCATCTCGCGACGCTGGCGGTTGTCACTGGTGAGGTCGGGCAGATAGCGGCGACGACCCATGATCGTCTCGGTGAAACCGCTGCGGCGCGCCTCGTCGACGACGCCGCCGAGGTAGTCACGGATGCCACCGAAGGTCTCGAAGTACTCGTCCATCAGGACCCGGGCCTCGGCGGGCTCGATGCGCAGCTGCTGGGACAGGCCGAACGCCGAGAGACCGTAGGCGAGGCCATAGTTCATCGCCTTGATCTTCGCGCGCTGCTCCACCCCGACGTCATCGGCGGGGAGGTCGAACACCTTCGCCGCGGTGATCGAGTGGAAGTCACGGCCCGAACGGAAGGCCTCGATCAGCTGGTCGTCCTCGGAGAGGTGCGCCATGATCCGCATCTCGATCTGGCTGTAGTCGGCGGTCATCAACGACTCGAAGCCGTCGCCGACGACGAATGCCTCGCGGATCCGACGCCCGGCCTCGGTGCGGATCGGGATGTTCTGCAGGTTGGGATCGGTGCTGGACAGCCGGCCGGTGGCCGCAATGATCTGGTTGTACGTCGTGTGGATGCGGGCGTCGCCCGCCACCGTCTTGAGCAGCCCCTCGACGGTCTGGCGCAACCGGATCACGTCTCGGTGACGCAGCAGGTGCTGCAGGAACGGGTGCTCGGTCTTCTCGTAGAGCGACTGCAGGGCGTCGGCGTCCGTCGTGTACCCGGTCTTGGTGCGCTTGGTCTTCGGCATGTCGAGCTCGTCGAAGAGCACCACCTGCAGCTGCTTCGGTGAACCGAGGTTGATCTCCTTGCCGATCACCTCGTAGGCGTCGTCGGCCGCCGCACGGACCTGGTCACCGAAGTCGGACTGCAACCCCTCGAGGTGGTCGACGTCGACCGCGATGCCGGTCTGCTCCATGCGGGCCAGGGTGCTCACCAGCGGCAGCTCGACCTCGGCCAGCAGGGCGGTCCCTCCGTGCTCCTCGACGGCGGTGTCGAGCGCGTCGGCCAGGTCGAGGATGGCCAGCGCGGTGAGCATCGCGACGTCTCCGGCTCCTTGGTCACCCGTGTCGAGGGTGAGCTGGTCGGCGTCACCGGTGTCCTGGCGGAGCTCACGCTTGAGGTAGCGCAGGGTCAGGTCGGCCAGGTCGTAGGAGCGTTGGTCGGGCTGCACGAGATAGGCCGCCAGAGCCGTGTCGACGGCCAGTCCACGCAGCTCCCAGCCACGAGCGACCAGGGCCAGGATCGGGCCCTTCGCGTCGTGGAGCACCTTGGCCCTGGTGTCGTCGCCGAGCCAGGCCGTCAGGGCGGCGTCGTCGTCGGGGTCGATCTCGGTGACGTCCACCCACGCCGCCTTGCCGGCCGGGGTGGCCAGGGCCAGCGAGAGGACGTCGCCGGTGCCCGCTCGCCACGACCCCTGCACCGCCACACCCACGCGGTCGTGCTCGGTGGCGTGCTCGTCGAGCCACGCCCTCACGGTGCCGGGGGCGAGTCGCTCGCCGTCGAGGTCGAAGCCTTCTTCGGAGATCTCCTCGTCGCGGTCGGGGTCGATCGTGTCGATCAGCCGGGTGCGCAGCTCGCCACGGAACTCGAGCTCGTCGAGCAGCTCGAGACCGGTCGTGCGGTCCCACTCCTGGCGGACCAGCTCCCCCGGCCTCGCGGGCAGGGTCAGGTCACAGACCAGCGCGTTGAGGTGACGGTTGCGGATCACGTCGCCCAGGTGCGCACGCAACGCCTCGCCCTTCTTGCCGCCGATCTCGTCGGCTCGGGCGATCACGTTGTCGAGACCGTCATAGGTGTTGATCCACTTGGCCGCGAAGCCCGGGCCCACGCCCGGGACCCCGGGCAGGTTGTCGGAGGTCTCACCCACGATCGCGGCCAGCTCGGGATAACGGTGCGGCGGGACGCCGTACTTCTCCTCGACGGAGGCCGGGGTGAGCCTGGCGAGGTCACTGACCCCGCGCATCGGGTAGAGGACGGTCGAGTCGTCGGTGACCAGCTGGATCGAGTCACGGTCTCCGGTGAGGATCAGCACCTCCATGCCCTCGGCCACGCCCTGGGTGGTCAGGGTGGCGATGATGTCGTCGGCCTCGAATCCGTCGAGCTCCATGTGCACGATGCGCAGGCTGTCGAGCACGCGCTGGATCAGCGGGAGCTGGCTGCGGAACTCGTCGGGGGTCTTGTTGCGCTTGGCCTTGTATTCCGAGTACTCGGCCAGTCGGAACGTCTGACGGGACTTGTCGAACGCCACCGCCACGTGGGTGGGCCGCTCGTCACGCAGCACGTTGACCAGCATCGAGGTGAAGCCGTAGACGGCATTGGTGTGTTGGCCGGTCGCGGTCGCAAAGTTCTCCACCGGCAGCGCGAAGAAGGCCCGATAGGCCAAGGAGTGGCCGTCGAGGAGAAGCAGACGCGCACGGTCAGGGCTCTGAGCAGGATTCTCGGACACGTCGCGACTCTATCGACCCCCTGCGACATCCGCCGACCCCGCCGTTGTCGGCGTTGGGCACAATGACCCCATGACCCAGGACTCGACCGAGAACATCGACATCGAACAGCTGCTGGGCCAGATGCCTGACGGCAACGGCAGGCTCAACGACAAGATGGGGGTCACGATCACCGAGGTGACCCGCGACCGCATCGTCGGCACGATGCCGGTGGAGGGCAACACCCAGCCCTACGGCCTGCTCCACGGAGGTGCATCGGTCGTCCTGGCGGAGACACTCGGGTCCATCGGTTCGGCGATCCACGCCCACCCCGACAAGATCGCGGTCGGTGTCGACATCAACGCCACCCACCACCGCGCGGCCACGTCCGGCATCGTCACCGGGGTCGCCACGGCGATCCACAAGGGACGCACCAGCTGTGCCTGGGAGATCGTGATCAGCGACGAGCGTGGCAAGCGGGTGTGCACCTCGCGCATCACCTGCGCCCTGATCCCCGCCGATCGCGGCTGAGCCCGAGGCCCCCGGGCCCGCCCGACGACAGGACGGACCGCCGGGGCCGGGTCAGACGCTCTCGCGTTGGTGGCGCATCGAGCGTCGCTGGGCCAGGACCTGGCCGAGGGGCTGCCGAGCCCGGCTCGCGGGGCGACGTCCGGTCAGCTTGGCGCGGACGACGTGGGTCGGGGCCACCCGCAGCACGGCCTGGGGCGCCAGCGCCATCCGGGCCAGGAAGCGGTGGGCATCGCGGGAGTTGCTCAACGAGGCACCCGCGACGTGGGCGACGCCGTGCTCCTCGGCGTACTGGACGGCGCACTCCATCAGCGCGCGCCCTATGCCACGGCGTCGGAAGCGGGGGTCGACGTGCGGCGAGATCGCCTGGACGACCGGATCAAGGTTGATCGGCGAGAGCACGGAGACACGCAGGAAGACGCCACCCGCCACCTCGCCGTCGATCTCGGCCACGACGATGCGGTCCTCGTCGCTCGCGGCGGCGCTCTCGATGATCTGGGCCATCTCGTCCGTGTGGGTGCCGGAGACCGGGCGCCTCATGAGTTCGGACCAGAGGTCCGCAAGTGCGGCGGAGTCGTCCACCGTGGCGTCACGCAGCACTATCTGTGACCGCATCATCTGGTTGTGCCTCCCTGCATCTGCCCCCGAACATCTGGAGACTACGCTCAGTGCCCCGCCCCTGTCATAGGAGTCCCCCTTGTCTGGTTTCGGCCCGGGTACGGGCACCGTCGTCAACGTGCTCGCGGTGCTCGTCGGATCCGGCGTCGGCGTGCTGGTGGGCAACCGGTTGCCGCAGCGCACGCGCGAGCTGATCACCGACGTCTTGGGCCTCGTCACGTTGTTGATCGCCGCAGACGGAGCACGAGCGGTCTTCTCACCGGCGCTCTCCGAGCACGTCGGCAGCAGCGCCCCGATGTTGATCGTGCTCGGTTCCCTGCTCATCGGCGGCATCATCGGCTCGCTGCTGCGGCTCGAGAGCCGGGTGGAGGGCCTCGGCGGACGGCTGCAGAGCCGGCTGCAGGGCGGAAGCTCGTCGGCCGAGCGGCACCGCTTCATCGAGGGGTTCGTGACCGCGTCCCTGATCTTCTGCACCGGCCCGCTGACGATTCTGGGTGCCCTCAACGACGGGCTCGGGAACGGCGCGGACCAGCTGTACCTGAAGTCGACGCTCGACGGGTTCGCAGCCATCGCCTTCGCTGCTGCCTTCGGGTGGGGTGTGGCGGCCAGCGTGCTCACCGTGGTCGTCGTTCAGGGATCCCTCACCGCGCTCGGCCTCGCCATGGGCGATCTGCTGCCCGAGCCGCACCTCGCCGCGATCACCGCGACCGGGGGACTCCTCCTGGTCGGGGTGGCCCTCAGACTGCTCAGGATCCGTGAGCTGGCGGTCGCCGACATGCTCCCGGCCCTGCTGGTGGCCCCGGCCCTGGTGAGCCTGGTCGCCGTTCTCGCGTGAGCCGAGTTTTGCTAACAAGACAGTGACAACTGACGCCTTCGACTATGACGCGGATCACGCCGTGTATATAGTCCCGGACAGTCCACGGCCGCGTCTCGGAGCGGTTCTCCGGCCTGAAACCCCGACAGGAGCCACTTACGTGCAACGGCGACTCATCAGATCCTTCTGCCTCTTGATGGGGGTGTTCGCCCTCTTTGCCGTCGTTGGTGCCAGTGTTCCGGCTTCGGCAGCGGACAACACGTTGATCGGCACCATCGTGGACACCAACGGTGCAGCAGTTGGTGAGGTGCCGGTGATCGTCACGTCGGCGGACGGCAAGTTCAGGAAGAAGGCGACCAGCGACGCCCAGGGCACCTTCACGGTCGACACGCCGGGTCCCGGTGACTACACCGCAAAGGTCGACGTGAAGAACCTTCCTCCGGGCGTCCAGGTTCCGGAGAAGTCGAAGCAGGGCAAGACCGTCACCCTCCCCTCCGACGACATCGTCCAGATCCAGCTCCAGCTGAGCGAGTCCGTGCACGGCACGATCCTCAACCAGGACGGCTCGGAGAAGACGCCCGTCGAGGGCGTGCAGATCAACGTGGAGTCGGCCGACGGGTCGTTCTCCGAAACCGCCACGTCCGACGGCGAGGGCAACTGGACCGTCTTCCTGCCGGAGCCCGGCGCCTACGAGGTCAGCGTCGACGAGGACGCGCTGCCCGAAGGCGTGAAGGTGCGTGAGGGCACCAACTCCGACATCACCGTCACAGTGGGTGAGGGCATCCAGCGAGCCCTGTTGTTCCCGATGGGCAAGGACGACCGCCAGGTGCTCGGCACGGGTGACAAGGCACTCCAGCTCGTCGTCGAAGGCATCCGGTTCGGACTCCTCCTGGCCCTCGCTGCCCTCGGACTCTCGCTGATCTTCGGCACCACCGGGCTGGTCAACTTCGCCCACGGCGAGATGATCGCGCTCGGCGCGATCATCGCCTGGGCGCTCAACACCAACGGCGTGCCGTTCCTCGTCGCCGCCCTGCTGTCGATCGTGGTCTGTGCCGTGGCTGGCGGGCTCCAGGAGGTCGGACTGTGGCGACCTCTGCGAAAACGGAAGACCGGCTTGATCGCGATGATGATCGTCACCATCGGCCTGTCGATCTTCGCGCGCTTCATGTTCCAGTACTTCATCGGCGGCGGCAACGAGTCGTACGACGACTACGTCATCCAGGACGGCGTCAACCTCGGCCCCATCTCGTTGGCGCCGCGTGACATCTGGAGCATGGCGATCGCCCTGGTGATCCTGGTCCTGGTGGGGCTGTTCGTGATCTACAGCCGGATGGGCAAGGCCATGCGTGCCGTGGCCGACAACCCGGCCCTCGCCGCCGCCTCCGGCATCGACGTCAACCGGGTGATCCTGTTCGTGTGGGTGATGGGTGGCGGGCTCGCTGCCCTGTCGGGGATCCTCCTGGGCCTCTCGCAGCAGGTGAAGTTCGACATGGGCTTCGACCTCCTGCTCCTCGTCTTCGCAGGCGTGGTCCTCGGAGGTCTCGGCACCGCCTTCGGTGCGTTGGTCGGCAGCCTGGTCGTCGGGCTGTTCGTCACGGTCTCGACACTGTGGATCCCGCCGGAGCTCAAGAACGTGGCGGCCTTCACCGTGATGATCCTGATTCTGTTGACACGGCCACAGGGCATCCTGGGCCGATCCGAGCGAGTGGGTTGAGGAGGAATCATGGACTGGGGATCAATCATCTCGCAGACACTCTCGGCCCTCATCGGCTGGGAAGTCGTCGCCTACAGCCTCGCGGCCATGGGCCTGAACATCCACTTCGGCTACACCGGGCTGCTCAACTTCGGCCAGGCTGGCTTCATGGCCGTGGGCGCCTACGGCGTCGCCATGGGCGTGTCCACCTTCGGCATGAGCCTGTTCGTGGCGGTGCTGTTCGCGATCGCCTTCACTGTCCTGCTGGCGTTGCTGCTCGGCATCCCGACGCTCCGTCTGCGGGCCGACTACCTGGCGATCGTCACCATCGCCACCGGTGAGATCCTGCGGCTCTTCTTCCGCTCGGCGACCCTGAGCGAGTGGACCGGTGGTTCCGACGGCCTCCAGGGCAATCCGCTGTTCACCCAGCAGTTCAAGGACATGAACCCCTACACCGGCCCGCTCGACATCGGACCGCTCTTCCTGACCCAACACATCCTCTGGACCGTCACCGTCGGCTGGGTCCTGATCGCGCTCGGCGTCCTGGTGACATGGTTGCTGATGCGCAGCCCGTGGGGCCGCGTGATCAAGGGAATCCGAGAAGACGAGGAGGCTGTCCGCAGCCTCGGCAAGAACGTGTTCGCCTACAAGATGCAGAGCCTCATCATCGGTGGCCTCTTCGGCGCCGCGGCCGGCATGATCATCGCCCTCGCGGCATCGTCGGCCAACCCCGACAACTTCGCACCGCAGTACACCTTCTTCGCCTACACCGTGCTTCTCCTCGGCGGGGCGGCCAGGGTGTTCGGCCCGGTGGTCGGCGCGGTCATCTTCGTGGGCGTGCTGGTCTTCGTCGACGCAGTCCTCAAGGGAATGCTGAGCGACGGAATCATCCCCGAGTGGCTCATGGACGGCGACCAGGTCGGCCAGGTCCGGTTCATCCTCATCGGCCTCGTGCTGATGCTGCTGATGATCTTCCGGCCGCAGGGAATCTTCGGCGACAAGAAGGAGCTGCAGCTCGATGCCCGCTGACAACGAAGCCACCAAGACCGAGCCCGGCGAGCGCGCCAAGGCCGCGGCCGCTGCCCTGGCCACGGCCGAGCAGGTCCCCGGTGGGAGCAAGCCCGATCCGATCCTGGTCGCCGACAAGGTGGTGCGGACCTTCGGCGGGCTCAAGGCTGTCGACGTCGACCACCTGGAGATCCAGCGTGGATCGATCACCGCCCTGATCGGCCCCAACGGAGCCGGCAAGACCACCTGCTTCAACCTGCTCACCGGCTTCGACAAGCCGGACACCGGAACCTGGCAGTTCAACGGTGACGAGATCTCCAAGCTGGCACCCCACCGCGTGGCTCGCCGGGGCATGGTGCGGACCTTCCAGCTGACCAAGTCCCTGGCACGGATGACCGTCCTGGAGAACCTGCGCCTGGGCGCCAAGGACCAGAAGGGCGAACGCCTCTGGGCCTCCATCCTGCCCTTCATGTGGCGTGACCAGGAGAAGGAGGTGACCGACCGTGCCGACGAGCTGCTCGAGCACTTCAACCTGGTGCGGGTCCGTGACGACTATGCGGGCAGCCTCTCCGGCGGCCAGCGAAAGCTCCTCGAGATGGCTCGGGCGCTCATGGTCGGTCCCGAGATGGTGATGCTCGACGAGCCGATGGCCGGAGTGAACCCCCGCCTGCGCCAGAGCCTCAACGAACACATTCGGGGTCTGCGCGAGACCGGCATGACCGTGGTCTTCGTCGAGCACGACATGGATGTCGTCCGCGACGTCTCCGACTGGGTCGTGGTGATGGCCCAGGGCCAGATCGTCGCGGAGGGCCCACCCGAGGAAGTCATGGCCCAGCAGGCGGTCATCGACGCCTATCTCGGCGCACACCACGACGCTCCGTTGACCGAGGCCGAGGAAGAGGCCCAGCTGGACGCCGTGGCGACACAGCTCGCCAAGGAAGATGAGGAGGGCACGGCATGAGCAGGAAGACCGGGGCCAACGCCTATGAGAGCGGTCAGGACGGCGTCGGCGCCATCGACCGCGAGGAGCACCTGAAGGCCGCCGAGGGCGCCCTGCTGCGCGCCGACGACCTCACCGCCGGATACATCCCCGAGGTCAACATCCTCAACCACTGCGACTTCCACGTGAACGAGGGAGAGCTGGTCGCCATCATCGGCCCCAACGGTGCCGGCAAGTCGACCCTGCTGAAGGCACTCTTCGGACTGGTGAACATCCGCGAGGGCGACATCACCCTCCGTGGGGAGTCCTTGCGTGGCAAGAAGGCCAACCAGCTCGTCGACATGGGCGTCGGCTTCGTGCCCCAGACCGAGAACGTCTTCTCGACGCTCACCGTCGAGGAGAACATGCAGATGGGTCTCTTCCTGCGACCGAAGCTCTTCCGTGAGCGCTGGGACTACGTCACCGACCTCTTCCCGCGCCTGGCGGACCGCCGCAAGCAGCGCGCAGGTTCGCTCTCGGGTGGCGAGCGCCAGATGGTGGCCATGGGCCGGGCGCTGATGATGGAGCCGTCCGTGCTGCTGCTCGACGAGCCGTCGGCGGGGCTGTCCCCCGTCCTGCAGGACGAGGTCTTCATCCTCACCAAGCGGATCAACCGCACCGGGGTCAGCGTGATCATGGTCGAGCAGAACGCTCGCCGTTGTCTGCAGATCTGCGACCGGGGCTACGTCCTCGACCAAGGACGCAACGCCTACACGGGTGCCGGCACGGACCTGATGAACGACCCGCACGTCATCGGTCTCTACCTGGGCACGTTGGCCAAGGCCTGATCTCCACCCACGCAGCAGGGGCGTCACGGTTCTCGCCGTGACGCCCCTTCCGCGTACCCCTCGTCCTCGGTGGCTCCCCGGCGGCCTCGGGGCTCCTGCCACCGTTACCTTCTTCATGGCCCCGCGCTCCAGCCCGGATGACACGGCCCGGCCGACGCCGGCTTCCGGCGTACGACGACCACGTCAGGTGACCGGCCGACCCCGGCTTCCGGCGTACGACGTCGCGTGGCTGCCGACGCCCTCGGGCCCAAGGGACTGTCGTGACGAGCCCCAGGGACCCAAGGCGCACACGCAGGCGGGGCCGGCATGGTTTCCCGTGCCGGCCCCGCCGATTGTGCCGTGGTTCAGCGCTCAGCTGACGTCGTCAGCGGAGATCTCACCCTGGCTTGCCTTGACGAACTCGTAGGTGCCGTCCGGCTTGTACTGGTAGATGCCGATGTAGGCAGTCCCCGGGTCACCGTTGGGGAGGAAGTCGACCGGGCCGCTGAAGCCGTCGTAGTCGATGTCCTCGCCGTCGGCGAGCAGGTCCTTGCACTCCTTGAAGGTGGTGCACTTCGTGCCGTCACGGGACACGCCGACGAGCTCCTTGGCCAGCGCCGGGCCGGCGTCGGACTCGGCAGCAATGGCCGCCAGCCCCATCAGGACGGTGCCGTCGTAGGACTCGGCCGCGTAGCTCCAGTCCTTGAGCTTCGGGTTGACCGTCGCGAGCTTCTTCTTGAGCTCGCCCGTGGCCGCAACACCGGGCAGCGATCCCTTGACGTTCGGGCCCATGGTGCCGGCCTCGAAGTCCTTCGAGAAGTCGCTCAGGTTGCCGTCCACCAGGTAGATCTTCTTGGTGTCGGGACCGATGCCCTGCTTGACCAGCTCGGGGATGATCTTCTTCGTCTCGTCGAAGCCGATCAGCACGATGGCCTCAGGGTCCTTCGCCTTGATCGTGGAGACCTCGGTCGAGTAGCTGGGTGCCTTGGGGTCGTAGATGACCTTCTCGACGACCTCGGCGTTGGCGGCCGTGACGTTCTCCTCGACGTGGTCGGCGAGCCCGGTGCCGTAGGCGTCCTGGAGGGCCATGATGCCGACGGTGGCGTTGCCGTCCTCGATGATGGTGTCGGCCAGGACGCGTCCCTGCAGGGTGTCCGGCGGAGCGGTGCGGAAGTAGAGTCCGCTGTCGCAGTAGGTGCTGAACTGGTCGGACGTGTTGGCCGGCGACATCTCCACCATGCCTTCGCTGGTGATCTTGTCGATGACCAGCAGGGACACGCTCGAGGAGGCGGCGCCGAGGACGACGTCGGCCTTCTTGTTGATCAGGCTGTCCACCGACTGCGACGCGATCGGGTTCTGGGCGTCACCGGAGTCGGAGTTGACCAGCTTGACCTTCTTGTCGAGGACACCACCCGCGGCGTTCATGTCGTTGACCGCCAGCTCGACGGCCGCGAACTCCGGCGGGCCGAGGAACGCCAGCGAACCCGTCTGCGGGAGGAGGGTGCCGACCGTGAAGGTGCCATCGCCCTTGACGTCCGGGAAGTCCTTGACCTTGCAGTCCTCGCTGCTCGACTTCTTGTTGTCGTTGTCGCCGGACGCGGAATCATCGTTGTCCGAGCCGCAGGAGGCCCCGAGGGCCAGTACGGCGCCAACCGCAATTGCGGTCCCGAGACGCAGTTTCTTCGTGGGGCGGTTCATTGACCCTCCGTTGTTTCACGGTTCCGCCGTGCACACGGCACGGCCTGATGTGAGCAACCTAACGCCAAGCACCCTCGGGAAAGCGCCTGAAGTCGCGGCCGTTGCCAACTCGTGATCTTAGGATTCGGCCGCTGGGGTCTCCCGGACCCCGCTCACTCCGTGCTCGACGACGCCGTCTGCCACCTGGCGCATGGACAGGCGCAGGTCCATGGCCGTCTTCTGGATCCAGCGGAAGGCATCGGGCTCACTGATGCCGAGATCCTTCTGGAGCACACCCTTGGCCCGCTCCACGGCCTTGCGGGTCTCGAGGCGCTCCGAGAGATCGGCCACCTCTGACTCGAGGGCCGAGAGCTCGGTGAAACGACTGACCGCCATCTCGATGGCGGGAACCAGGTCGTTGCGGGAGAACGGCTTGACCAAGTAGGCCATCGCGCCGGCGTCCCGGGCCCGCTCGACCAGGTCCCGCTGGGAGAACGCGGTCAGCATGACCACCGGCGCGATCCGCTGCTCGGCGATTCTCTCGGCCGCGGAGATCCCGTCGAGCCGGGGCATCTTGACGTCGAGGATGACCAGGTCGGGCCGAAGCTGCTCGGCGAGCGCGACCACCTGCTCGCCGTCGGCTGCCTGCCCCACGACGTCGTAACCCTCCTCGCCGAGCATCTCGGCGAGGTCCATGCGGATGAGCGCCTCGTCCTCGGCGATGACGACGCGGCGAGGCCGGCTGGCGGTGGGTTGTTCGCTCACGCCGCCAAGAGTAAGGCTGCGCCCCGGTCCATGGCGAACCGTCGGCAAACTGGCCGTATCCCAACCTTCGGTCGACGACCGATGTCATGTACTCTTCGACAGGCCCAGCCGGGTTGGCGGAACGGGATACGCGATGGTCTCAAACACCATTGTCCGAAAGGACATGTGGGTTCGAATCCCACACTCGGCACACCAGGCGGGCCGAGTCGACCGACTCGGCCCGCCGACCTTTGTCGGTGGGTCACGGCATGGTGACGTCATGGTCCACGTTGTCCGCGGTGGCGTTCAGCAATCGCTCCGACGGCATCCATGCGCTGTGCCGCCATGCGCTCGACCTGCTCGGGATTGCGTGGAAGCGCTCGGGCCCGCGGCCTGATCAGGTCGGCCGGTGGTAGGCCGGCGCCACCTCGTTGATCGCGTCGCCGATCCGGTGGATGCGCAACGCGTTCGTGGAGCCCGGGATCCCGGGCGGGGAGCCTGCAATGATGACCACCAGGTCCCCCATCTCCACGCGGCCGATGGACAACAACGCCTCGTCGACCTGGCGCACCATCTCGTCGGTGTGCTCGACCGGCGCGGTCTTGAAGGTCTCCACACCCCAGGTCATCGACAGCTGGGAGCGGACCTTCGCCTCGGGGGTGAAGGCCAGGATCGGGATGTGTCCGCGGTAGCGGGCCAGGCGTCGCGCCGAGTCTCCGCTCTGGGTGAACGCCACCAGGTACTTCGCGCCGACCCGCTCCCCCACCTCCGCGGCAGCCTTCGCGATGACACCGCCCCGGGTCTTCGGGTTCCAGTCGATGGCGGTCATGTGGTGCAGCCCGTGGTGCTCGGCCGAGCCGAGGATCCGCTCCATCGTCTGCACCGTGACGATGGGGTACTCCCCGACGCTGGTCTCGCCGGAGAGCATCACCGCGTCGGTGCCGTCGAGCACCGCGTTCGCGACATCGGAGGCCTCCGCACGCGTGGGTGCCGGGGCAGCGATCATCGACTCGAGCATCTGGGTGGCCACGATCACCGGCTTCGCATTGCGCCGCGCCTTGTCGATCACCCGCTTCTGGAGGAACGGCACGTCCTCCAGCGGGCACTCCACACCCAGGTCGCCGCGCGCCACCATCAGTCCGTCGAATGCCTTGACGATCTCGTCGAGGTTGTCGATGGCCTGTGGCTTCTCGATCTTCGCGATCACCGGAACCAGCACACCGACCTCGCGCATCACCTTCCGCACGTCGTCGACGTCAGCGGCACTGCGCACGAAGGAGAGCGCGATGAAGTCGACGCTCAGGGAGAGCGCGAAGCGCAGGTCCTCGATGTCCTTCTCCGACAGCGCCGGGACGGAGACGGCGACCCCCGGGAGGTTGATCCCCTTGTGGTCACTCACCTTGCCGGCCACGACCACCTCGGTGTGGACGGTGTCCGCCTCCACCCGGGTGACCCTCAGGCGCACCTTGCCGTCATCGATCAGGATCGGGTCGCCCTCGCTGACGTCGCCCGGCAGGCCGGCGTACGTCGTGGAGGCGATCTTGTTGTCGCCGGGCACGGTCCGCGTGGTGATCGCCCACGCCTGGCCCTTCTTGAGCTTGACCGGACCGTTCTCGATCGGGCCGAGACGGATCTTCGGCCCCTGCAGGTCAGCGAAGATGCCGACTCCGTGCCCGCTGGCGTCGGACGCCTCGCGCACCAGCTGGTAGCTGCGTCGGTGGTCGTCGTAGGTGCCGTGGCTCATGTTCATCCGAGCCACGTCCATGCCTGCATCGACGAGCTGACGGATGGATTCGGCCGTTGACGTGGCTGGCCCGAGGGTGCACACGATCTTTGCTCTACGCACGCACCCAACCTACCGGGAGAGGGTGTCCACCGCGCCACAGGTGCGCGACATCACCACGAACGGCGACATAGCACAGCCGACCCGGCACGAGTTGACGCTTTCCGCGTCAACTCGTGCCGGGTCGGCGGTCACACCCGTGAACTCGTGCCGGGTCGGCGGTCAGACGACGAGGGGCCGGGCCGTCGGCGGGATCGGCGCCGGCAACGTCGTCGAACCGGTCAGGAACTCGTCCACAGCGGCAGCAGCCGCCCGGCCCTCGGCGATCGCCCACACGATCAGGGACTGTCCACGACCGGCGTCACCGGCCACGAACACGCCCTCGACCGAGGAGGCGTACTTGAGGTCGCGAGCCACGTTGCTGCGCTCGTCGAGCTCGACACCCAGCTGGTCCACCAGCCCGTCCTTCTCCGGACCGGTGAAGCCCATCGCGAACAGCACCAGCTCGGCCGGGATCTCCCGCTCGGTGCCCTCGACCTCGGTCAGCTTGCCCGCCTCGAAGGCGACCTCGACGATGCGGAGCGCGCGCACGTTGCCGTTCTCGTCGCCGAGGAACTCCTTGGTCGACACGGCGTACACCCGACTCTGCACGTTCATCCCCGCGCCCTCCTCGTGGGCGGAGGAGACCTTGAAGGTCATCGGGTAGGTCGGCCACGGCTGGTTGGCCGGACGCTCCGTGCTCGGCATCGGCATGATCTCGAGCTGCGTGATCGAGGCCGCTCCCTGGCGGATGGAGGTGCCGAGGCAGTCCGCACCGGTGTCACCGCCGCCGATGATCACGACGTTCTTCCCGTCGGCACGGATCTGGTCCGAGCCATCGGTCGTCGCCGGCTCACCCAGGGAGGCACGGTTGGACTGCGGCAGGAACTCCATCGCCTGGTGGATGCCACCGAGCTCGCGCCCCGGCACCGGCAGGTCGCGCGCCGTCGTCGAGCCCATGGCCAGCACGACGGCGTCGTAGCGCTCACGCAGTTCGTCGGCGGTGATCTCGTGACCGACGTCGATCCCGGCGCGGAACACCGTTCCCTCGCGGCGCATCTGGTCCAGGCGCTTGTTGAGGTGCTTCTTCTCCATCTTGAACTCGGGGATGCCGTAGCGAAGCAGGCCACCGATCTTGTCGGCCCGCTCGTAGACCGCAACGGTGTGTCCGGCCCGGGTCAGCTGCTGGGCGGCAGCCAGGCCGGCCGGGCCCGAGCCGATGATGGCGACGGTCCTGCCCGACAGCCATTCCGGCGGCTGGGGGCGGACGAAGCCCGACTCCCACGCCTTGTCGATGATCGAGACCTCGACGTTCTTGATCGTCACCGGGTCCTGGTTGATGCCCAGGACACAGGCCGTCTCGCACGGGGCCGGGCAGAGGCGACCGGTGAACTCCGGGAAGTTGTTGGTCGCGTGCAGGCGCTCGATGGCGCCCTCCCAGTCGTCGCGCCAGACCAGGTCGTTCCACTCGGGGATGATGTTCCCCAAGGGGCAGCCCTGGTGGCAGAACGGAATGCCGCAGTCCATGCAACGACCGGCCTGCTTGGTGATGATCGGCAGCAGGGCGCGGCCGATGCCGCCGGGGTAGACCTCGTCCCAGTCGTTGACGCGTTCCTCGACGGGGCGGCGTACGGCGACCTCACGGCCGTCCTTCAGAAATCCCTTCGGGTCAGCCATTGCGCACCTCTTTCGCGTTCGTTCCAGCAGTGCTGGGTCGTCGTGTGGTCTCAGCCATGGAGCACCTCCATGATCCGGGCCGCGGCCTGCTCCTCGTCGAGCCCGTCCTCGAGTGCTTCCGCACGTGCTTCGAGGACTCGCTTGAAGTCACTGGGCATGACCTCGGTGAACCGGGCCAGGTTGGCCTGCCAATCGGCGAGCAGCTCCTCGGCGACCGTGGACCCGGTCTCCTCGAGGTGTCGCTCGACCAGCGCCTTGAGCTCCTCGGCCGCCTTGCCCTCGACGGCGCCCAGCTCGACCAGCTCGGGGTTGACCCGGCCCTCGTCGAGGTCGAGCACGAAGGCGTAGCCACCGGACATGCCGGCCGCGAAGTTGCGTCCCGTCGGCCCGAGGACGACGACCTTGCCGCCGGTCATGTACTCGCACCCGTGGTCGCCCACGCCCTCGACGACGGCGGAGGCGCCGGAGTTGCGGACGCAGAAGCGCTCGCCCGCCTGGCCGCGGAGGAAGATCTCCCCCGAGGTGGCGCCGTAGCCGATGGTGTTGCCGGCGATGATCTGCTGCGAGGCGTCGAAGGTCGCGCCGCGGTCCGGGCGGACCACGATCCGACCACCCGAGAGGCCCTTGCCGACATAGTCGTTGGCGTCGCCCTCGAGCCGGAGCGTGATGCCGCACGGCACGAAGGCACCGAACGACTGCCCGGCCGAGCCCGTGAACGTGATGTCGATCGTGCCGTCGGGCAGCCCCTCTCCCTTGTAGCGCTTGGTGACCTCGTGACCGAGGATCGTGCCGACGGTGCGATTGACGTTGCGCACCTCGATCTGGGCGCGGACCGGCTCACCACTCTCCAACGCCGGGGCGGCGATACGCACCAGCTCGTTGTCGAGCGCCTTGTCGAGGCCATGGTCCTGACCCGTGGTGTTGTGGCGCGCCGCGCCCTCCGCGAGGGCGGGCAGGTGCAGGACCGGCGACAGATCGAGGCCGGCTGCCTTCCAGTGGTGCACGGCTGGCTCCACGTCGAGGCTCTCGACGTGGCCCACGGCTTCCTCGATGGTGCGGAAGCCGAGCTCGGCCAGGAGCTCGCGGACCTCTTCGGCGATGTACTCGAAGAAGTTCACGACGTACTCGGCCTTGCCGGAGTAGCGCTCGCGCAGCACGGGGTTCTGCGTGGCGACACCCACGGGGCAGGTGTCGAGGTGGCAGACCCGCATCATGATGCAGCCGGAGACCACCAGCGGTGCGGTGGCGAAGCCGAACTCCTCGGCCCCGAGGAGCGCGGCGATGACCACGTCACGACCGGTCTTCAGCTGCCCGTCGGTCTGCACGACGATGCGGTCGCGCAGACCGTTGAGAAGCAGCGTCTGCTGGGTCTCGGCCAGGCCGAGCTCCCACGGCCCGCCGGCGTGCTTGAGCGAGGTCAGCGGCGAGGCGCCGGTGCCCCCGTCGTGCCCGGAGATGAGGACGACGTCCGCGTGGGCCTTGGAGACACCAGCGGCCACCGTGCCCACACCCACCTCGGCGACCAGCTTCACGTGCACCCGGGCCGCGGGGTTCGCGTTCTTCAGGTCGTGGATCAGCTGGGCGAGGTCCTCGATCGAGTAGATGTCGTGGTGCGGCGGCGGGGAGATCAACCCCACGCCGGGCGTGCTGTGCCGGGTCTTGGCCACCCACGGGTAGACCTTGTGCCCGGGCAGCTGACCGCCCTCGCCGGGCTTGGCGCCCTGCGCCATCTTGATCTGGATGTCATCGGCGTTCGTGAGGTACTCGCTGGTGACGCCGAAGCGTCCCGATGCCACCTGCTTGATCGACGAGCGACGCTCCGGGTCGTAGAGCCGCTCGGGATCCTCGCCACCTTCACCGGTGTTGGACTTGCCGCCCAGGCGGTTCATCGCGATGGCCAGCGTCTCGTGCGCCTCCATGCTGATCGAGCCGTAGGACATGGCACCGGTGGAGAACCGCTTCACGATCTCGGAGACCGGCTCGACCTCGTCGATCGGAATCGACGGGCGGGCCCCGTTCTTGAACTTGAACAACCCACGCAGGGTCATCAGGCGCTCGGACTGCTCGTCGACCCGCTGGGTGTACTGCTTGAAGACGTCGTAGCGTCCGGCACGCGTGGCGTGCTGGAGCCGGAAGACGGTCTCCGGGTCGAACAGGTGCGGCTCGCCCTCGCGACGCCACTGGTACTCACCACCGATCTCGAGCTCACGGTGGGAAGGCGAGATGCCCCCGCGGGGGTACGCCGTGGCGTGCCGCTTGGCGACCTCCTCGGCGATGGTCTCGAGCTCCATGCCGCCGAGCTTGGAGGGGGTGCCGGTGAAGTACTTGTCGATGACGCTCTGCGACAGGCCGACGGCCTCGAAGATCTGGGCACCGGTGTAGGACGCCACGGTCGAGACGCCCATCTTGCTCATCACCTTGAGGACACCCTTGCCCAGTGACTTCACCAGGTTGCGGACGGCCTGCTCGGGCTCGATCTTGACGAAGTACCCCTCACGGGCGAGGTCCTCGACGGACTCCATCGCGAGGTAGGGGTTGACTGCGGCAGCGCCGTAGCCCACCAGCAGTGCGACGTGGTGGACCTCGCGGACGTCACCGGCCTCGATCAGCAGGCCGACCTGGGTGCGGGTCTTCTCCCGGACGAGGTGGTGGTGCACGGCACCGGTGAGCAGGAGCGACGGGATCGGCGCCAGCTCGGCGGTGGAGTGCCGGTCGGAGAGCACGATGATGCGCGCACCGTCGGCGATCGCGTCCGACACCTCCTGGCAGATCTCGTCGATGCGCCGAGCCATCGCCGCCCCGCCACCCTCGACCTCGTAGAGGCCGCGCGAGACGTGGGTGATGAAGCCGGGCATGTCACCGTCACGGTTGATGTGGCGGATCTTGGCCAGGTCGTCGTTGTCGATCACCGGGAACGGGAGCACGACCTGACGACACGAGGCCGGAGTCGGCTCGAGCAGGTTGGACTCCGGGCCGATCGTGCCGTTCAGCGAGGTGACCAGCTCTTCGCGGATCGCGTCGAGCGGCGGGTTGGTGACCTGGGCGAACAGCTGCACGAAGTAGTCGAACAACAGGCGCGGCTTGTCCGACAGCGCAGCGATCGGCGAGTCGGTGCCCATCGAACCGATCGGTTCTGCCGCGGTGTTGGCCATCGGGGTGAGCAGGACCCGCAGCTCCTCCTCGGTGTAGCCGAAGATCTGCTGGCGTCGCGTCACGGAGGCGTGCGTGTGCACGATGTGCTCGCGGTTCGGGACGTCCTTCAGGTGGATCAGTCCGGCGTGCAGCCACTCGTCGTACGGGTGCTCCGCGGCGAGCTCGGACTTGATCTCCTCGTCCTCGACGATCCGGTGCTCCTCGGTGTCGACCAGGAACATCTTGCCGGGCTGCAGGCGGCCCTTGCGGACCACCGTGGCCGGGTCGAGGTCGAGCACGCCGACCTCGGAGGCGAGCACGACGAGGCCGTCGTCGGTGACCCAGTAGCGCGAGGGGCGCAGGCCGTTGCGGTCGAGCACCGCCCCGACCTGGGTGCCGTCGGTGAACACCACGCACGCGGGGCCGTCCCACGGCTCCATCATCGCGGAGTGGAACTCGTAGAACGCGCGGCGCTTGTCGTCCATCTCGGTGTGGTTCTCCCACGCCTCGGGGATCATCATCAGCACCGAGTGCGGCAGGGAACGGCCACCCATGTGCAGCAGCTCGAGCACCTCGTCGAAGGACGCCGAGTCCGAGGCGCCCGGGGCACAGATCGGGTAGAGCCGCTCGAGGTCACCTTGGATGAGGTCGGAGGACAGCAGTGCCTCGCGGGCCCGCATCCAGTTCCGGTTGCCCATGACGGTGTTGATCTCACCGTTGTGGGCGATGAACCGGAACGGGTGCGACAGCGGCCAGCTCGGGAACGTGTTGGTCGAGAACCGCGAGTGCACCACAGCGACGGCCGAGGCGACCCGCTCGTCGACGAGGTCGGGGAAGACCTGGTCGAGCTGGTCGGTGGTCAGCATGCCCTTGTAGGCGATGGTGCGACCGGACAGCGAGGGGAAGTAGACGTCGGTCTGGCGCTCGGCGCGCTTGCGCAGGCAGAACGCCCTGCGCTCGAGGGCCATGCCGGACACGCGGGCGTCCGCGCCGGCCACGAACAGCTGCTGGAAGGCAGGCATGCAGTCGCGGGCGGTCGCACCGAGGGGTGCGTCATTGGTGGGGACCTCGCGCCATCCGAGGACGGCCAGGCCCTCCTCCGCGGCGATCTGCTCGATCTGTTCGCGGGTGCGGCCCACCTGCTCGGCGTCACCGGGAAGGAACGCCGTGCCCACGGCGTACGAGCCCTTCACCGGAAGGTCGAAGTCGACGACATCGCGCAGGAACGCGTCGGGCACCTGCATCAGGATGCCGGCGCCGTCACCCGAGTTGGGTTCGGCACCTGCGGCTCCGCGGTGCTCGAGGTTGCGCAGCGCCTGGAGCGCCTTCGCAACGATGTCATGGCTGGCTGCGCCCGTCAGGGTTGCCACGAAGGCCACGCCGCACGCGTCGTGCTCGCTGGCTCCGTCGTACAACCCCTGAGGCGGCGGGAATGCGTGCATGAGCATTCTCCCGTCGTCATCTGCGCCGACCCGGCGGACCGGGAGGGCGAACTGGCAATGCAGAATTTCTTGACAGCTGGGGGACGACACTGGCCCGCGGCGAGGGGTAAGACTACACCCTCCAAAACGCAGGAAAATCCATGAAATGCCCCTCATTGCCGAATCGTGAGATGTGTCTCAGCCCAGAAGGAGCCCGTGGACGGGGGCCCGAAAAGGTCCGAGGGAGCGACGACAACGCCTCCGTGCGCGCGTCAGGAGATCCCCTCGCCCACGCCGATCCCGATCAGGTAGGTGATCGCGAAGGCAGCTGCTCCGAGCAGCACCTGGCGACCTCCACCGAACCACCACGGCCTGTTCGTGAGGCGGGTGACGACTGCTCCGCACCCGAACAGGGCCATCAGGGTCAGGGCCATCGCGGGCCACAGCACGGAGACTCCGAGCAGGAACGGGAGCACCGGCACCAGCGCCCCCAGGGAGAAGGCGACGAAGGACGAGACCGCCGCGACCACGGGCGAGGCCAGGTCGTCCGGATCGACCCCGAACTCCTCCATCGAGTGGACCGCCACGGCGGTGTCGACGTCCCGGTGGACCTGTTCGGCCACCTCGGCCGCCAGCTCCGGGTCGAGGCCACGTTCCTGGAGCATGTCGGCGAGCTCGGCCTGCTCGAGGGCGGGATTGGCCAGGATCTCGCGGCGTTCCTTGGCGATCTCGAACTCGGCAGCCTCGGCCTGGCTGGCCACGGAGGCATACTCCCCCGCCGCCATCGAGAAGGCACCGGCGGCGAGACCGGCCAGGCCGGCGAGCACGATGGTGGACGTTCCGCTCGCATCCCTGGTGCCGCCGGCGACCCCGGCGATCAACGCGGCGTTGGAGACGAGACCGTCCATGGCCCCGAACACCGCTGGGCGCAGCCACCCGGCGTTCACGTCACCGTGCTCGTGGCCGATCTCGGCCGTTGCGTCAGGTGCTTCCATGGTCCTGAATCTAGCCACGCTCCCGCCTCCCGTCACCGAAGGGGAGGCTCACCTGCCACCGGGCTCCCTGACCGGGTGCGTCCGTCCCTCGCACAGCGCGCGACGGCACACGACCCCTCGACTCCGAGCTCGCGGGGTCAGTCCTTGGCATCCCGGTCGGCCTCGGCCCCGGCCTTCGAGTCGTCCGTGCCGTCGTCGCTGCTGTCCTCGACCTCGGCCGTCGCGTCGTGCGCGCCGGCGGAGTCCGTGTCGGAGCTCGCCTCGGAATCGGCGGCGTCGACCTCCGGGCGGGTGAACACGGTGTCCTCCCGACCGGGGTGACGCTTGGTGGACCAGACGAAGGAGGCCAGGGCCGCAAGGAACAGCACGATCGAGGTCCACACGTTGAGCCGCAGACCGAACACGTCGTCCATCTGGACGTCGTCGATGCGCAACGTCTCGATCCAGCCCCGGCCCACGGTGTAGGCCATGACGTAGAGCGCGAGCACGCGGCCGAAGCCGAGCGTGAAGCGACGGTCGGCCCAGACCAACAGGGCGAAGACGCCCAGGCACCACAACGACTCGTAGAGGAACGTCGGGTGGTACGTCGCATCGTCCAGGTGACCGCTCAACCGGTGCGCGGGATCGATCTCGAGGGCCCACGGGAGGTCGGTCGGCTTGCCGTAGAGCTCCTGGTTGAACCAGTTGCCCCAGCGACCGAACGCCTGGGCCACGATGACGCCGGGGGCCAGGGAGTCCATCATCGGCAGCACCTTGATGCCCATCACCCTGGCACCGATCATCGCGCCGACCGCACCGAGCGCGATCGCGCCCCAGATGCCGAGTCCGCCGCGCCACACGTAGAGCGCGGTGATGGGCTCCCGCCCCTCACCGAAGTAGAGGTGGTAGTCGGTGATCACGTGGTAGAGCCGGGCGCCGACGAGGCCGAACGGAATCGCCCACAGGGCGATGTCGGACATCTGCCCGGCCTTTCCACCTCGAGCCACCCAGCGCTTCTCGCCGATCCAGATCGCGGCGATGACACCGACGACGATGCACAGGGCATACGCCCGGATCGGGAAGGGCCCCAGGTGCCAGACCCCTTCGGCCGGGCTCGGGATGGTCAGGATGGTCATGCGTCCTCCAGCAGTAGCACCAGGTCGTCGGCGAGCTCGGCCGAGGACGTCTCCTGCCGCCAGAACATCGGCACTTCCTGGTCGTCGACCAGGAAGATCTGCGTTCCGTGGGTGACGTCGTAACCGCCACTGGCCAGCTTCTCCCCCTTGTCGATCGCCACGTGGAAGGCGTCACCGAGCTCGTTGATCCGCTTCATGCTCCCGGTCAGCCCCACGAAGCTCGGGTCGAACCGGTCGAGATAGCGGCGCAACGCCTTCTCGGTGTCGCGCGCGGGGTCGGTGGTCACGAAGACCACCTCGACCCGGTCACGCTGGTCGTCGTCGAGTCGGGTCAGGGCGGAGGCGATGTTGGACATCACCAGCTGGCAGATGTCCGGACAGTTGGTGTAGCCGAAGAACACCAGGGTGACCGGCTTGTCCGCGTCGTCGGCCAGCGCGAAGTCAGCACCGCCGGTGTCGACCAGCTCCGTGTCGGGCAGGGCCCAGGGCTCGCCGACATCGGTGCTTCCCAGCTCGCCGGTCGGGTTGCCGGTTCCCTGCGAGCAGCCACTCGCCGCCAGCACGGCGGCCAGCAGGACAGCGCCCCACCAGCGCCCGCGCCTAGCCACGTCGTACGCCGTCTGCGAGGTCCTCGGTGAGTGCGCGCAGCGCAGCCAGGCCGGCAGCCCGGTCGGCGCCGGCGTCGAGGAGCGTGCGGACCAGTGCCGAGCCGACGATGACACCGTCGGCGTACTTCGCGATCTCGGCGGCCTGGTCACCGTTGGAGACCCCGAGGCCCACACCGACGGGGAGGTCCGTGGTGGCCTTGGTCCGCGCCACGAGGGGGCCGGCCAGGTCGCTGGTGCTGGCTCGTGCCCCCGTGACACCCATCACCGCGGTGGCGTAGACGAACCCGCGACAGGCCGCCGTCGTCATCGCGATCCGTTCGTCGGTGGAGGACGGAGAGACCAGGAACACCTTGTCGAGGTCGTGGGCATCGGCCGCTGCGATCCACTCCTGCCCGAAGTCGGGCGTGATGTCGGGCGTGATCAGCCCGGCGCCCCCGGCCGAGGCCAGGTCGGCCGCGAAGCGCTCCACCCCGCTGGACCCGCCGCTCCGGGCATTGGCGCGACCGTAGTGCTCGACCGGGTTCCAGTAGGTCATCACCAGCGTGGGCACGCCGGTGGCGGCGACCGCCTCGACCACGCGCAGCACGTCGGTGGCGCGCACCCCCTGCTCGAGGGCCTGCTGGGCGGCGGCCTGCACGGTCGGACCGTCCATCACCGGGTCGGTGTAGGGGAAACCGATCTCGATCACGTCGCAACCAGCGTCGACCATGACCTTGAGGGCCTCGATCGAGCCGTCGACATCGGGGAACCCGGCCGGCAGGTAGCCGACCAACGCTCCGCGGTCCTCACTGCGCGCCTTCTCGAAGGCGGATGCCACGCTCACTGGTCTTCTCCTTCGTCGGCACCCAGCTGGAACCACTCGACGGCGGTCTCCATGTCCTTGTCACCACGACCCGACAGGTTGACCAGGATGGTGGCCGTGGGACCCTTCTCGGCCTTGAGCTCCTCCGCCACCATCAACGCACCGGCCAAGGCATGGGCGGACTCGACGGCGGGGATGATGCCCTCGGTGCGGGAGAGCAGGGCCAACGCGTCCATCGCCTCCGCATCGGTGACCGGCAGGTAGGACGCCCGGCCGACCTCCGCGAGGTGGGAGTGCTGCGGCCCGACACCCGGGTAGTCGAGCCCGGCCGAGATCGAGTGTGACTCGATGGTCTGACCGTCCTCGTCCTGGAGCACGTAGGTGCGGGCACCGTGGAGCACGCCACTGTCGGCGGCGCCGATGGTGGCCGCGTGGCGGCCGGTCTCGACACCTTCTCCCCCGGCCTCGAACCCATAGATCTTCACGTCGTCGTCGAGGAAGGCGGTGAACAGGCCGATGGCGTTGGACCCACCACCGACACACGCGGCAATCGCGTCCGGGAGGACGCCGAACTGGTCGAGGCTCTGCTGCCGGGCCTCGTCGCCGATGCCGCGGCAGAAGTCGCGGACCATGCTCGGGAACGGGTGCGGACCGGCCGCCGTGCCGAAGAGGTACGCCGTGTCGTCGACGCTGGCCACCCAGTCGCGCAGGGCTTCGTTGATGGCGTCCTTGAGCGTCGCCGACCCGGAGTCGACCGGGATCACCTTGGCCCCCAGCAGCTGCATGCGCGCGACGTTGAGTGCCTGGCGACGGGTGTCGACGGCGCCCATGTAGACGGTGCAGTCGAGACCGAAGTAGGCCGCGGCCGTCGCGCTGGCGACACCGTGCTGGCCCGCGCCGGTCTCGGCAATCACCCGACTCTTGCCCATCCGTTTGGTGAGCATCGCCTGGCCGAGCACGTTGCGGATCTTGTGGGCCCCGGTGTGGTTGAGGTCCTCGCGCTTGAGCAGCACGCGTACGCCGACCTGTTCCGAGAGCCGTTCCGCGTGGTAGAGCGGGCTGGGCGTGTTGGCGTAGTCGCGCAGGATCGCCTCGAAGTCGCTGGTGAACTGCGGGTCGGCCATCGCGTCCTGCCAGGCAACGGTCAGCTCGTCCAGGGCGGCGACCAGCGCCTCGGGCATGAAACGCCCACCGAAGTTGCCGAAAAAGCCGCGTTCGTCGGCCTCGAATGACATCAGACTCCTGCTTCCTGCCCGGGCTCGGTGCCCGACGTGTGCGTTGTGGTGCGGACCGCTGACATGGTTCGGACGGCGGCCTCCGGGTCGCCGTCCCTGACCAGCGCCTCGCCGACGAGCACGACTCGGGCCCCCTCGCTGGCGAATCGCTCGACGTCGGCGACGCCGGTGATGCCGGACTCGGCGACCTTCACCCGGTCGTCCGGGATCAGGGCGGCCAGCTTGCCGAAGGTGTCGTCGTGGACCTCGAGCGTCTTGAGGTTGCGCGCGTTCACACCGATCAGCTCTGCGCCAAGGTCGACCGCGCGGCGGGTCTCCTCCTCGTCGTGCACCTCCACCAGCACGGTCAGGCCGAGGCTGCGCGCCTCGGCGTACAGGCGCTCGAGCTCCGGCTGTGGCAGGGCGGCCACGATGAGCAGGGCCAGGTCGGCGCCGGCAGCGCGGGCTTCGTGCAGCTGGTAGCTGGTGACGATGAAGTCCTTGCGCAGGATCGGCGTGTCGACCGCGGCACGCACGGCCACCAGGTCGTCGAGACTGCCGTTGAACCGGCGCTTCTCGGTGAGCACGCTGATCGCGGCGGCCCCTCCGCGCTGGTAGGCGGCCGCGAGGACCGTCGGGTCGGGGATGTCGGCCAGGTCGCCCTTGCTCGGGCTCTTGCGCTTGACCTCTGAGATCACGCTGATCGACTCCGACCGGAAGGCCGGCATCGGGTCACGCGGCGCCGGGGCCTGCTCGGCCAGGCTGCGCACCGCGGCGAAGGGAGTGCGTTCCTCGCGCTCGGCAAGGTCGATGCGGACACCGGCCACGATGTCATCGAGCACGGACATGCAAACACACCTCCAGATAGGGACGGCCCAAGTTTGTCACCCCTGCGGTCAGCGGCCGGAGGGGCCTCTCAGGGAGCGAGCCAGGAGCCTGCTGGAATGTTGCGCAGCACGACGAAGACCAGCATGGCACCGAGGGCAACGGCCAGCACCGGCGCGGAGAGGGACAGTCCCCGCCCCCTGGCCGGGATGCCGGTCCACGCGTCGCGCACCCAGCGGAGCCAGAGCACGACGGCCACCGGGATCGCGAGCACCACCATCAGGTTGCTCGACAACGCACCGACGACGTCGAGGTGGGTGAGGTCGTTGACGGCCCGCAACCCGCCGCACCCCGGGCACTCGAGCCCGAAGAGGTAGTTGAAGGGGCACAGTCCCCAGGAGCCACCGACGTGCGGATCGCGCAGGTGCAGCGCGAGGGTTGCTGCAGTGACTCCGGCAGCCACCAGGAGGGGGCTGCGAAGTCGGGAGGCGCGGTCGGCCTCGCGGGGCTCAGTGAGCGTCGCCAAGGCCCATCTTCGTCATCACCACGAACACCACCGCCGCGATCGGAAGCAGGATGAGGCCAATCCAGAAGATCACCAGGTTCACCGGGGACATCATCAGGCCGATGGATCCGACGAGGAAGCCCACGAGGCCGACGATCACCGCAGTCCAGGCTGCCGGGGTGTTGCCGTGGTTGTCAGACATGCATGCTCCTCTTGTGCCGGGTTCTCGAGGATCAGTGTAGGGACTCGGTCAGAGCGTCGGGTCGTGGCCCTCGTCGATCGCCTTCCAGAGATCGGATTCGCGCGCCCGCTCGACATCGACCGGTCCGGACTTCGCGGCCCCCGGGGCGTCGTACCTGCTGCCCATGGTCGGCCACGAGGGCACGTCGCGTACGGCGACCGCGGCGGCGACCACGGACAGGAGCGTGGCCACGGCGGCGGCCCAGAACCAACCCGTCAGACCGGCGTCGAGCGAGTCGACCGGTGTGGCCACACCCGCCTCCTTGAGACGGTCCTGCAGGCTGTCGGGCAGCGTCCGCGCGCCCTGGACGACCGTGACAGCCAGTCCGAGCGAGCTCGCCAGGGCGAGCCCGGCCACGGCCCGACGTACCCAGCCGCGAGTCACCAGCACGACTCCCCAGCTGGCCAGCAGGACGAGGGACAAGGCTCCGGCCAGAGGCATGTCGAGGGCGAACTGCTCGTTGCTGGCGATCGGTATGTCGAGGGCCTCGGCCGCGTCGGGGAGGACGTACCAGGCCTTGGCGCCGGAAACCGCAGCGAGGGCCGCACTGGCCAGGCCGAGCAGCACGACCGGTCCGAAGGTGGAGCGCTTCCCGCGCCCTGGTCCCGCTCCGCTCACGGCTCCTTCGGGCTCAGTCATCCGACGCTCCCAGCAGGTCGGCGTCGAAGCAGGTGCGATCGCCGGTGTGGCAGGCGGCCCCCACCTGGTCGACCTTCACCAGCAGCGTGTCCCCGTCGCAGTCCAGGCGGACCTCCTTCACCTGCTGGGTGTGGCCCGAGGTGTCGCCCTTGACCCAGTACTCCCGGCGGGAGCGGCTCCAGTAGGTCGCTCGGCCCGTGGAAAGGGTGCGGGCCAGTGCCTCGTCGTCCATCCACCCGAGCATCAACACCTCACCGGTGTCGTGCTGCTGGGCCACGGCGGGCACCAGTCCGTCGGCGGTGCGCTTCAGACGAGCAGCGATGGCAGGGTCGAGGTCGGTCACAACAGAAGAGCCTATCCGTCCCGGTGGGCTCGGACCCTGTCGGTTCGCCGACCTGGTGCCCGTTCGACGTCGCCGGACCCGAGCGGTCGCCACTCCCGCCTGAGGAGGCCGAAGACCCAGGAGTCCGACACGTCGCCGTCGACGACGCAGTCCTCCCGCAACGTGCCTTCCTGAACGAACCCGAGCTTCTCGAGCACCCGTCGCGACGCCAGGTTCCGGGTGTCCGCCTCTGCCTGGACCCGGTTCAGGTCAAGCGTGTCGAACGCCCAGCGCAGCAGGGCAAAGGCTGCTTCAGTGGCGTGGCCGTGGCCCCACGCCGACCGGTTGAGGCAGTAGCCGAGCGAAGCGCTGCGAAATTCAGGGTTCCAGCTGCTCAGGCCGCACCACCCGAGGAACGTGCCGTCACCGGCTGCCTCGATGGCCACCCGTGCGCCCGTGCCCTCGTCCGCCATGCGTCGGCACACCGCGATGAAGTGCTCGGCCCGCGATGGCTCGGTCCACGGCGGTGAGTCCCAGTAGCGCAGCACCAAGGCATCGCTGTGCAACGTGAACAGTGCGCCGGCATCCGTGTCGACGAAGGGACGCAGGGTCAGTCGTCTCGTGCTCAGTGTCGGTGTCGGCAGGCCCATGCCTCCCATCCTGCCCCTTCCGGCCCGACGACCGGCCCCGGCAGGCGTGCTGCTCTAGGGTCGGTGCATGGACGACATCGATCGGTTCAACGAGGATGCGGCGACCTGGGACGACGATCCGGACCATGTCGAGCGCGCACGTTCGGTGGCGGGTCTGGTGCGGCAGACGATCGCCCTCGGCGAGGACACCCATGCCCTCGAGATCGGCGGCGGCACTGGTCTGCTTGCCCGTGCCCTCGTCGATGACCTCGGCACCGTCGTGGTCACCGACGTTGCTCCGGGCATGGTCGAAGCGGCACGAGGGGCGCTCGACGACCCGGCGTACGCAGGGTGGGAGGCACGGGTCTACGACATCGAGCACGACCCCCTGCCCGACGAGCGCTTCGACCTGGTGCTGGGCCAGCTCGCACTGCACCACATGGGTGACGTGGCAACCGTCGTACGCCGGTGTGCCGAGCTGCTGCGCCCGGAGGGGTGGGTCGCCCTGGTGGACCTGGACCACGACCCGAGGGGTGACTTCCACGCGAGCGTGCACGACTTCCACGGACACGACGGATTCGACCGAGGGTCCGTCCTCCAGTGGCTCGAGGAGGCCGGCCTCACGGACGTGGCGGTGATCGACGCGGGCACGGTGACCAAGGAGGTCGGCTCGAGCGAGCAGGAGTTCCCGCTGTTCCTCGCCATCGGTCGGCTCCCCGCGACGTGAGCACAGCCGCACCCAGCCGATGATCGGGGCCCCGGTGGTCGAGGCCCTCGCGACGGTGCCACCGGGAGCGACGACCCTCGGCGCCTACATCAACTTCCCTGCTGGGCCACCCAGGAGGCGTGCAGGCCGGCGTACACCCCGTCGGGATCGAGCAGGAGGGCTGCGTGGGGCCCCCGCTGGACGATGTGCCCGGCGTCGACGACCACCACCTCATCCGCATTCTCTGCGGTGCTCATGCGGTGGGCGATCGTGACCGAGGTGCGCCCCGACATCAGTCTCTCGAGAGCCCGACCGATCTGCATCTCGAGCTGCGGGTCCACGGCACTGGTCGCTTCGTCGAGCACGAGCAGGTCGGGGTCGGCCAGGTGCGCGCGGAGCAGCGCGACGAGTTGGCGCTCACCCGCTGACAGCGACTCACCGCGCTGACCGACCCGTGTGTCGAGCCCGTGGGGCAGGCCGTCGAGCCAGTCGACGAGACCCAGCTCGGACGCCGAGGCCCGGATCTCGGCGTCGGTCGCGTCGAGCCGGCCGTAGCGCGCGTTGGCCCGCAGTGTGTCGTCGAAGAGGAACCCCTCCTGCGGAACCAGCACGACCGAGCTGCGCAGGGACGACTGGCGAATCGAGCGCAGGTCGATGCCGTCGAGCAGGACCTCTCCCCCGGTCGGGTCCATCAACCGGGTGAGCAGCTTGGCGAAGGTGGACTTGCCCGAGCCGGTCTCGCCGACGATCGCGATGCGGGTGCCGGCCTCGATGTGCAGGTCGACCGCATGCAGCACGTCGGGCCCACCCGGGTAGGCGAACGTGACGGCGCGGAACTCCGCGTCGATGGGACCGCGAGGGAGCACGTCACCCTGCTCTCCCGGGTCCACCAGGTCAGCGGGGGTGTCGAGGATGCCGATCACCCGTCGCCAGCCGGCAATGGCGTTCTGGGCGTCGGTGAGGATCTGGGTGCCCATCTGGATCGGCGAGACGAACAACGTGACCAGGAACGCGAAGGCAACCACCTCACCGGCCGTGATGTCTCCGGCAAAGCCCAACCAGATGCCGCCGATGATCACGCCCGCGTTGGCCAGCCCGCCCGAGAGCCCGCCGAGGGAGAACGAGAAGGCGGTGAAGCCCTGCGCCTTGGTGGCCGCCTCCTGGTTGACCCTGATCGCCGTGTCGATGCGCTCCTGGGTGCGGTCCTCGATGGCGTAGGACTTCACCACGGCGGCACCCACGACGGGCTCGCTGATCGCCGAGAGCATCACGCCCACCTGGCGGCGTACGACGCCGTAGGCGTCGGAGAGCTTCTGCTGGAAGAAGCGCAGGGACATCAGCAGCGGCGCGAAGCAGACCCACACCACGATGGTCAGCTGCCACGAGTAGTAGGCCATCAGGATCGTGGCCACGAAGACCTGGCCGAGGGAGACGATCATCATCACGCCACCGAAGACCAGGAACTGGCTCACCGTGTCGACGTCACCGGTCACCCGGGAGACGAGCGATCCGCGACGCTCCGTGTTCTGGGTCAGCAACGGCAGGTCGTGCACGTGGCGGAACGCCTTGGTCCGCAGGGTGGCGAGGCCGCCTTCGGCGGAACGGAAGAGCCGCGTGGTCATCAGGTAGGAGCAGTAGCTGGTCACCGCGATGGCCACCGCTGCGACCAGGCCCATCCGCAGCATGAAGCCGGTGTCAGGACCGTCGGGACCGTTGAGTCCTCGGTCGAGGGTCTGCTGCACCACGATCGGCACGACCAGCTGGCCCACGGTGGACAGGACGGCGAGAAGGAGCGTGCCGGCCAGGCCCTGCTTGAGCTCGGGCGAGATCTGCATGCCGCGCCGGATGGTGGCCATCGCCTTGATGGACTCACCGGAGTCGACGGTGCTGCTCATGCGTCACCTCCGGTCGCGACAGGAGCGACCTCGGCCTCGTACGCGTTGACGAGTCGGGCGTAGTCGGCACTGCGGTCGAGGAGCTCGGCGTGGGTGCCCCGGTCGACCACTCGTCCCCGGTCGAGGTGGACCACCTCGTCTGCCAGGCCGATGGTCGCCTTGCGGTACGCGACCACCACCAAGGTGGTGTCCTGGCCGCCCTCGCGCAGTGCGCGGAGGATCCTGGCCTCGACCTCGGGGTCGACCGCCGACGTGGCGTCGTCGAGAATCATCAACCGAGGCTTGCGCACGAGCGCGCGGGCAAGGGAGAGCCGCTGGCGCTGCCCGCCCGACAGCGAGGTGCCGCGCTCGCCGAGGCGGGTGTCGATGCCGTCGGGGAGCGCAGCCACGAACCCGTCGGCCTGGGCGATCCGCAGGGCAGCCCACACCTCCTCGTCGCTGAGGTCGGCGCCGAGAGTGACGTTGCCACGCACGGTGTCGTCGAACAGGAAGGCGGTCTGTGGCACGACCGAGACAGCTCCGGCCAGCTCACCGGCCGGGAGATCGCGCAGGTCGACACCGTCGACCCTCACCGCACCGCCGTGCGGGTCGACGAGTCGGGTCAGGATGTTGGTCAACGTGCTCTTGCCCGAGGCCGTGGGACCGACCAGGGCCACGGTGCGTCCGGGCCAGACGTCGAAGGTGACGTCTCTCAGCAGGGCCTGCTCGGCGTCGTAGGAGTAGGCGACGGAGTCCACCTCGAGGTGGGCACCGGTGCGTACGTCGGGCAGCGGCGTCGCGCCGTAGACCATCTCGCCGGTGGCCTGCAGCACCGACTCGACCCGCCCGTGGCCCACCACGCTGCGTGGGAACTCCCCCAGCAACCAGCCGATCGAACGGATCGGGAAGGAGACGATGGTGAGCAGGTAGGCGACGGTGACGACCGAGCCCGGCTCGGTGGCGCCGCTCAGGACACGGGAGACCCCGACGCCCAGGACGACGAGCACCCCGATGTTGGGCAGGGCCGAGATGGTGGGGTCGAACATCGCGCGGATGCGTCCTGCCCTGACCAGCACGTCGCGCAGGTCGCGCACCTTGGTGGCGAATCGCTCGGTCTCCTCGCCCTCACGCCCGAGGGTCTTGACCACCATCGCGCCGTCGAACGACTCGTGGGCGATCTCGCTGACCTCGGCGCGCAGCTGTTGTGCGCGCGTCATCAACGGTGACGACGCGCGCTGGTAGGCGACGTTGGCCACGATCACGACCGGGAACACCAGGAGGCCCACCAGGGCGAGGACCAGGTCGGCGGCGAGCATCTGGGCGATCGCGATCGCCATCATCGCGAGGGTGCCGACGGCCATCGGCAGCGGCGCGATCGGGAACCACGCCGCCTCGACGTCGGAGTTGGCGTTGGAGAGGAGCTGCCCGGTCGGGTGGCGCTGGTGCCACTCCATGGGGAGCTTGAGGTACTGCCGGGTGACCGCGCGCCGCGAGTGGGCCTGCATCCGGTATTGCATGATGCCGGCGCCCAGCCGTCGGGCGACGATGCCGACCGCTCGCAGGATCGCGACACCCACGAACAGCGCCAGCACCGCCCACAGGATGCCGGCGTCGATCTCGCCGTTCTCGAACGCGGGGATGATGGCGTGCTCCGTGGACCAGCCGAGGACCCACGCGTCGGCGACCGTCAACGCCCCGAAGAGGATGCTGCCGAGGGTCGAGAGCGTGAAGATCCAGGGCTCGCGCCTGATGGCGACAGCCAGGACCGCGAACCCCTCGCGCATGGTCCCGCGCGGTGCACCCACTCGGCTCACGTCTCCTCACATCCATTCACCTGACAGCGAGGCCAACACTAGGAGGTGGTGCTGACATTCCCGCAGTCCTTCACGTCGAGCCGCCGGCCGACCTGTCACCCGCCCGCGTTGCCCTTCGCCCGGTCCGGTCAGCAGCCAGGTCAACGTATGCCTGCAGCGGCTCCTCGTCACCGAGGAGTGAACGCTGCAGGTCACTCGGGCGGAGGCAGGTCGGCCCTCTCCTTGTCACGGAACAGCGCCGGTGGAGCCTTCGACCGATAGACGTGACCTGTCGGAGTGGTGATCTCGACCTCGTGGTGCCCCGGGCGGGCGTCACTGACCCGGGTGGACCATCCGGGCGCCTCCTTGACCAGGTTGTGGGCCTCACAGAGCCCCTGCCCGTTGCCACGTGTCGAGGTGCCGCCGTCGGCGTAGCGCTCCGGGTGGTCGATGTCTTGAATCGGGCCGTCACACCCGGGGATGCGACAGGTCTGGTCTCGGAGCCGGAAGAACTCCTTGTCGATGGCGGAGTGCTTGCGCCGTCTCGGATCGAGTTCGCTGACCTGGCCGGTCACGGGGTCGGTGAGCAGTCGTCGTACGGTCACCGGCGTCCTCGGGTCGTGGACCCAGTCGCGGGCCAGCCCCGCAGGGATCGGGGTGCCGTCGTCGGTGCGCGCTGACTGGTCGGAGTCGCCGGCGAAGGTCTCCGCCGACATCACCAGGTTGACCTGCACCGGGACGTGCGGATCAGCGACGCGCCCATCCTCAGCTCGGCCAGCCTCGTCGGGCCGGCCAGCCTCGTCGGGCCGGCCAGTCTCGTCGGGCCGGCCGGCCTCGTCGTCACCGCGAGCGGGGTGGCCGGTGATGCGCTGCACGAACAGGTCGGCCATCAGTTGGGAGACCGTGCGCTCGTCACCACGTGCCTTGGCGCTCTCTGCGGCGCTGTTCAGGCTCGCGATCACCGCGACGCCGTCGCGGACGGGCAGCAGGCCGGTGACGTAGGACATCGTGGTCGGCGTGGGCCGGATGGTGACCCGGCGCTGCTGGGCGGCCTTGGCCGCCCTGCGCACCGCGGCCTCGGCGTCGAGCTCCTGGGCGAGGGCCCGGGCGCGGCCGGCAGCGCGGTGCGGGGTCAGCCCGAGCACCTCTGGGTCGTGGATCTGCCCTGTCTTCGTGTCGACCGTCATCGCGCAGAGTCGGCGGTCGACCTCGCCCCGGTCTTCGGCGGACAGGATCGCGGTCTCACGAACCAGCTCGTCGACCATCCACTCGCAGATGCGGCCGGCGCGGAAGAGGTCGTTGGCGTGGGGCATCTCGCGCAGGGCGCGGGCTTGGGCGAGCTGTCGCTGGCCCTGGGAGATCGGGCATCCACGCGCCAGGGCGACCTGGTCACTGATGCCCTTGCCCCTGCTCCTCGACAGCCGCGCGGCACGACCCTCGCGGCCCGCGGCCCGTGCTTCTTCGATCGCGGCATCCTGCTGGGAGAGCTGCGAGCGCTCGAACACGTCGGTGATGCGTGTCTGCGCCGCTGCGGCGGCGGACTTGACCCGCTCGAGCAGGGTGAGCTGGTCGACCCGAGCGGCGTCGTTGCCGGGAATCTCGAGGAGGGTGGGGTCACCGTCGATCTGAGCGAGCAGCTCGACGGTCTGCTGCAGCATCGCGATGGCCGCGTGCTCGCTCACACCGACGACGCCCGGGGCGACGGGTGTGAGGAGAGGAGCGGTCGTCAGCTGCATGGAAATCAGTCAAGCAGGGACCACCGACAACGCGGGTTGAGGCGGGACCTGGGCGGCGACCTGCCCGCATCAGCGAGCGAAGAACGACCCCAGGTCGATCTCGACGCAACCGTGCTCACCGACCACCACATGTCCGGTGCCTCGACGTTCATCCAGCTCCATCGCGATGTCCCAACTGTCACCGGTGTTCTCGAGCACGGTGAAGCTGCGGTTGTCACGGACGACGGTCCACTGGTGCGCGAGGCCAGCAACGGCGTACTCGTGAGACTTGCGCACCGTGTCCTCCGTGCGGGTGCCGGGCGAGAGGACCTCGACCACGATCACCGGGAGACGTCGGGGTCAGCGGACGGGGTGGCCGGCCTCGGCCAGGGAGCCCTTCACGTCGGAGATGCGCAGGGTGCCGAAGTGGAACACGGTGGCCGCGAGGACGGCGTCGGCACCGGCATCCACCGCCGGCGGGAAGTGCTCGACCGCGCCGGCTCCGCCCGAGGCGATCACCGGGATGCTGACCTCACGGCGTACGGCGCGGATCAGCTCGAGGTCGAAGCCGTCCTGGGTTCCGTCGGCATCCATCGCGTTGAGGAGGATCTCACCGGCCCCCAGCTCGGCTCCCCGGGCCGCCCACTCGATCGCGTCGAGGCCGGCGGACTTGCGGCCACCGTGGGTGGTCACCTCGAAGCCTGAGTCGGTTCCCGCTGCCCGGCGAGCGTCCACCGACAGGACCAGGACCTGGTTGCCGAACCGGTCGGCGACCTCGGCGATCAGCTCAGGACGGTGGATGGCAGCGGTGTTCATCGCGACCTTGTCCGCACCGGCGCGCAGCAGCCGGTCGACGTCCTCGACGCTGGAGACGCCCCCACCGACGGTGAGCGGGATGAACACCTCCTCGGCCGTGCGAGAGACGATCTCCATCGTGGTCGCCCGACCCTCGTGGGAGGCGGAGATGTCGAGGAAGGTCAGCTCGTCGGCACCCTCGGCGTCATAGGTGCGTGCCAGCTCCACCGGGTCACCGGCGTCGCGCAGCTCCTTGAAGTTGATGCCCTTCACCACGCGCCCCGCGTCGACGTCGAGGCACGGAATGACGCGTACGGCGAGGGTCACGAGGCGCCCTTGGTGAGGGCGAGGGCCTCCTCGATCGTGAACCGCCCCTCGTAGAGCGCCGTACCGGCGATGGCGCCCTCGACCCCGAGGGGCACCAGGTCCATCAACGCCCGGATGTCGTCGAGGGTGGTCACGCCACCGGAGGCGATCACCGGTCGGTCGGTGCGGGAGCAGACGTCGCGGAGCAGGTCCAGGTTGGGCCCCTGGAGCATGCCGTCCTTGTTGACGTCGGTGACCACGTAGCGCGCGCATCCTTCCGCGTCGAGGCGGGTCAGCGTCTCGTGGAGGTCGCCTCCCTCGCGGGTCCATCCCCGGGCAGCGAGGGTGGTGCCGCGGACGTCGAGCCCGATGGCGACGCGGTCGCCGTACTCCCCGATGGCGCGGGCACACCACTCCGGGCTCTCGAGCGCAGCGGTGCCGATGTTGACCCGGCGACACCCGGCGTCCATCGCCGCCTTGAGTGACTCGTCATCGCGCATGCCGCCGCTCATCTCGACGTCGATGTCGAGCGTGCCGACGATCGTGGCGAGCAGGTCACGGTTGTGGCCGTGTCCGAAGGCGGCATCGAGGTCGACGAGGTGGATCCACTCGGCGCCCGCGCTCTGCCAGCGGAGGGCGGCCTCGACCGGGTCGCCGAAGCGCTTCTCGGAGCCGTCGACGCCCTGCACCAGCTGGACGGCCTGGCCGCCCTTGACGTCCACGGCGGGCAGGAGTTCGAGGTAGTCGCTCATGGCCACGATCCTAGGGGTCGAGGCACGCCACCTCGGCAGCGTCCTGCCCCGTGGTCGTGGGCAACGTCATACGTTGCGGTCGCCCGGGCGACCGGGCCGTATGACGTTGCGGGCCAAGGACTCAGAGTGACAGCACCCAGTTGCGCAGCAGAGCCGCACCGGCGTCGCCGGACTTCTCCGGGTGGAACTGGGTCGCGGTCAACGGTCCGTTCTCGACGGCGGCGACGAACCGGTCGCCACCGTGCTCGGCCCAGGTGACCAACGGGGCACGAGTGCGGTTGTTGGTCTCCAGGGTCCACTCACGCACCCCGTAGGAGTGCACGAAGTAGAACCGCTCACCTTCGACTCCGGCAAACAGCGAGGTGCCCTCGGGGGCTTCCACGGTGTTCCACCCCATGTGGGGCACGACGGGCGCCCGGAGTCGCTCGACGACGCCCGGCCACTCGTCGCAGCCCTCGCTCTCGACGCCGTGCTCCACACCGCGGGAGAACAGGATCTGCATGCCGACACAGATTCCGAGCACAGGTCGACCACCGGCCAACCGGCGGCCGATGACCTCGTGCCCCTTGACCGCGCGCAGCCCGGCCATGCAGGCCGCGAAGGCACCGACGCCGGGGACCAGGAGCCCGTCGGCGTCCTGCGCCGCAGCACGGTCGGAGGTCAACGTCACCGAGGCCCCGGCGCGCTCGACGGCCCGCACGACGGAGCGGAGATTCCCGGACCCGTAGTCGAGCACGGCAACAGTCGGCGGCACCATGATTCAGAGAGCGCCCTTGGTGGAGGGAACCCCGGTCTCACGGGGGTCGATGGCGATCGCGTCACGGAAGGCGCGGGCGAAGGCCTTGAACTGGGTCTCGACGATGTGGTGCGGCTCGCGCCCGGCCAGCACCCGCACGTGCAGCGCGATGTGAGCGTGGAACGAGATCGACTCGAACACGTGGCGGGTGAGTGAGCCGAGGAAGAAGTTGCCGGCCGGGTTGCCGATCAGCACGTGCTCCTGGCCCTCGGGCTCACCGGTGTGCACGCAGTAGGGACGCCCCGAGACGTCGACGACGGCCTGCACCAGCGCCTCGTCGAGGGGCACGGTGGCGTCACCGAAGCGACGGATGCCGACCTTGTCGCCGAGTGCCTCACGGATCGCCTGGCCGAGCACGATCGCGGTGTCCTCGACGGTGTGGTGCGAGTCGATGTGGGTGTCGCCGCTGGCGTGCACGACGAGGTCGACCAGCGAGTGGCGGGCGAACGCCGTGAGCATGTGGTCGTAGAACCCGATCCCGGTGGAGATCTGCGTCTCGCCGGTGCCGTCGAGGTCGAGCTCGACGTGGATCTTGGACTCCTTGGTCTCGCGATCGATCCGTGCGGTCCTGCTCATCCCTGCCCCTCCCTCATGACCCGGCCTTCATGACCTCGGTCAGTGCGTTCTTGAAAGTCGTCATCTCGCCCGGGGTGCCGATCGACACCCGCAGCCATCCGTCGGGGCCCGTCTCGCGGATGAGTACGCCGCGATCGAGCAGGCCCTGCCAGACGGCGTGCCGGTCCTCGAAGGTGCCGAACAACGCGAAGTTCGCGTCGGTCTCGGCAACCCGGAGTCCCTGCTCGCGGAGCCAGCCTACGGTCTCGTCCCGCTCCCGGCGCAGGTCGTCGACCCGGCCGAGCAGCTCCGGCGCGTGGCGCAGGGCAGCCAGCGCGGTCGCCTGGGTGACGGCGGACAGGTGGTAGGGCAGCCGCACGACGCGCACGGCATTGCAGATCTCGGGTGACGCGGCGAAGTAGCCGAGTCGAGCACCGGCGAGCGCGAACGCCTTGCTCATCGTGCGCGAGACCACCAGGTTGCGGTGCTGCGGGAGCAGCTCCAGCGCGCTGGGAGTGCCGGCGCGACGGAACTCGCCGTACGCCTCGTCGACCACGACGATGCCGGAGTGGTCATCGGTGGCCGCCGCCTCGCACAGCATCGACACGGCCTCCGGAGGCAACGCGGTGCCGGTCGGGTTGTTCGGCGACGGGAGGAGCACCACGTGGGGTCGGTGCTCGCGAATCAGCTCGCGCGCGGCATCGAGGTCGAGCGAGAAGTCGGTCTCCCGCCGACCCACGACCCAGTTGGTCATCGCGTCACGGGCGTACTCGGGATACATCGAGTACGTCGGTGCGAAGCTCAACGCAGTGCGTCCGGGACCCCCGAAGGCCTGGAGCAGCTGCAGCATCACCTCGTTGGAACCGTTGGCGGCCCACAGCTGATCCGCGGTGAGTCCGAGTCCACCGTCGGTGTTCAGGTAGTCGGCCAGGGCGGTTCTCAGGTCGGTGAACTCGCGGTCCGGGTAGCGGTTGAGGTCGACCGCCGCCTCCGCCACCGATGCGGCGATGTCTGCGACCACCTCGGCCGAGGGGCCGTAGGGGTTCTCGTTGACGTTGAGCTGGACGGGTACGTCGAGCTGCGGGGCGCCGTAGGGCGCAATCCCTCGCAGCTCCTCGCGCAGGGGTGGCCAGGCCGACGCCTCGAGCGAGGTCCTCTCGGCGGTCATCGTCGGTCGAACCTCACACGTACGGCGGCACCGTGGCCGGGCAGGTCCTCGGCCTCGGCCAGGGTGACCACGTGGTCGGCCACTGCCTGCAAGGCCTCGCGGGAGTAGTCCACGACGTGCACTGCCTTGCGGAACGCACGGACCGACAGGCCCGACGAGTGGCAGGCACAGCCGGCGGTCGGCAGCACGTGGTTGGAGCCGGCGCAGTAGTCCCCGAGCGACACGGGCGCGTAGGAGCCGACGAAGATCGCCCCGGCGTTGAACACCCGGGAGGCCCAGGTGGCGGCGTCCGTGGTGTGGATCTCGAGGTGCTCGGCGGCGTAGGCGTTGACCACGGCCAGGCCCTGCTCGAGGTCGTCGACCAGGACGATGCCGGACTGCTGGCTCGAGAGCGCGGTGCGGATCCGCTCGACGTGGCGGGTCACCGAGACCTGCTTGTCGAGCTCGGACTCCACATCGACAGCGAGCTGCTCCGACGGCGTGACCAGGACCGCGGCGGCGAGCGGGTCGTGCTCGGCCTGGCTGATCAGGTCGGCTGCCACGAACGACGCATCCGCTGTGTCATCGGCGAGGATGGCGATCTCGGTCGGCCCGGCCTCGGAGTCGATCCCGACGACTCCCTTGAGCAGGCGCTTGGCGGAGACGGTGTAGATGTTGCCGGGCCCGGTGACCAGGTCGACACGCCGGCAGGGACCCGCGCCGTGGGCGAACATGGCGATCGCCTGGGCGCCGCCGACGGCGTACACCTCCTCGATGCCGAGCAGCTCGCAGGCGGCCAGGATCGTGGGGTGCGGCAGACCGCCGAACTCCTTCTGCGGCGACGACGTCAGCGCGATCGAGGACACCCCGGCCGCCTGGGCCGGCACCACGTTCATCACGACCGAGGAGACCAACGGCGCCACGCCACCGGGCACGTAGAGCCCCACGCGTTGCACGGGGACGTAGCGGTGGGTGACCGTCGCACCGTCGCCGAGCGAGGTGACCACGTCGTCCTCGAGCTCGGCCTCGCACGTGGCGCGAAGCCGACTGATCGACTCCTCCAGCCCGGCGCGGACGCGTGGATCGAGCTCGGCCAAGGCGTGGCGCAGCGCCTCCCTCGGCACCGTCACGTCAGTCTGCTCCACGCCGTCGAACTTCGCGGTGTACTCGACGATGGCATCGAGGCCGCGATCGCGGACGTCGTCGCAGATCGGCCGGACCACGTGCAACGCGGCCTCCACGTCGAAGTCGGCGCGCGGAACCGCGCTCCGCTCGACGGGCGCTCCAGCGCGGCCACGGAGATCGATGCGACGAATCATGTCGCCGAGTCTAGTTGTCGCCGGCGCGCGCCCTCACCCGGTTTCGGTTGGCGGAAGCCTGGGGCCGTGCACGGACGACCCGCGACCGCCCCTCGGAGGACCTCGGTTGGCCGCACCTCCTGCCGCTAGTGTGGAGAAATGACCGAGAGGCTGCCGCTGTTCCCCCTCAACACGGTGCTCTTTCCCGGCATCTCCGTCCCGCTGCGGGTCTTCGAGGACCGCTACCGTGCGCTCGTCCATGAGCTGATGCGGATCGAGGACCCGGCCGAGCGGTTGTTCGGGTCGTGCGCCATCCGCGAGGGGTTCGAGGTCGGCGAGCGCGGTGGTCAGTCCTTGCACCGGGTCGGCTGCGTGCTGCAGCTGACCGAGGTCGAGTCGCACCCCGACGGCACCTTCGACATCGTCGCGGTCGGACGAGGGCGGCTGCGGTTGGAGTCGCTCGAGACCACCGGTGAGTTCCTGGCCGGCCAGGTGGACCTCGTCGACGAGCCCGCCGGGCCCGGCCCCCGGGCGGACGAGACGGCGACGGTCGCTCGGGGCACCTTCGAGACCTATCGCACGGTGCTGTCCCGGATCCGGGGTGAGGACGTGCTCACCGGGGACCTCCCCCAGGACCCGACCTTCCTGTCCTGGACGATGTCGGCCACCTGCCTGCTCACCATGCGTGATCGACAGATGCTCCTCGAGGCCGACGACGCCGTCATCCGTCTGGCCATGCTGACCGAGATGATGCGCGAGGAGATCCGGGCCATGGTGGTCCTGCCGTCCCTGCCGGCGACCGAGGTGTCGCGCACCGGCTGGTCACCCAACTGAGACGCGCCATGGCGAGGAAGAAGCCCGGCGGTACGCCGGCAACCGTGGCCCTGACCCGAGCCGGGGTCGACTTCACGCTGCACACCTATGCGCACGACCCACGGGCGACCAGCTTCGGCCACGAGGCCGCCGAGGCGCTGGGAGTCGAGGCAGACCGAGTCTTCAAGACGTTGGTCGCCGACGCCCAGGGCACCCTGGTGGTGGGCATCGTGCCGGTCACCCGACAGCTGGACCTCAAGGCACTGGCGCGCAGTGTGGGGGCGAGCAGAGCCGCCATGGCCGAGCAGTCGACCGCCGAGCGTGCCACCGGCTACGTGGTCGGTGGCATCTCACCGATCGGCCAGAAGCGAGACCATCCCACGGTGCTCGACGAGTCGGCCCTGGCCCACCCGAGTGTCTTCGTCTCGGGAGGTCGCCGGGGCCTCGACATCGAGCTCTCCCCGACCGACCTGGTGGCGCTGGTCGGTGCTCGGGTCGAGCGCATCGCTCGACCCGAGCACTGAGCTCACTCGGTGGTGATCTTGATCAACGCGTGCACCTCGTCGCCGTCGGTCCACGAGCTGATGCCCATGGCCTCGAGGGGCTCGGCGTTGTCGAGCACCTCGGCCGGGGCCTCTGCCGTGCGCAGGACCTCGAGCAACCAGTCCCCGGCGTCGAAGTTCGCGAAGAGGATGGCAGAGGAGTCCTCGGCCTCGGGGACGACGGACTGGAACGTGTCGTCGCCGCCGAGGTCACCCCCGTCGGCGAGCAGGTCCAGGTAGGCCTGGCTCGGCGAGACGAGGACATAGCCGTCGTGCTCCTCCGAGGTCAGCAGCTCGACGTCGGAACCGAGGTCCTCGCTCATCCGGGCGCGCATCTTGTCGAGGGTTGCCTCGATCTCGTCAGGGTCTCCCTTGACCTTGAACGCCACCGGAAGCTCGGTGGGCCCGCCCTCGACGACCTGGTCGGGGTCGAAGTTGCTGTCGAGGGCCAGCACGAACGACTCGCCGAACAAGGTCTCGAGGTCCTCGGGCAGCGACAGCCCCGTCTCGGCCTCCGCATCGGCGATCGCCTCGTCGAAGGACTCCATGGTCTGATCCTCGATGATCGGTCGCAGCTGCTCGAACAGTGCTTCTCCCCAGCCGTCGGCCATGCCTGCGCCGAGGGCGACCGCGGTGCTGTCCGGCAACGTGGACAAGGTGTCGTCCCCGCGGTCGCCACTGATCAGCTTGCTGCTGGCGGTGTTCATCTGGCCGGTGGCGAACTCGATCTCGAGGTTTCCATCGTTGAAGCGGACGGTGCCGGCACCGCCCTTGAAGTCCTCGAGCGCGCTGACCAGCTCGTCACTGTCGCCACCGACCTCGGAGTCCACGGCATCGGTCAGCGGCGAGAACTCCGCCAGCTGGTCGCCCGCCTCGGACGACGCGTAGACACTGATGACACCCGGATCCCCGGCCGCGTCGGTCCACTTCTGGTACTGCTCGTCGTCCTGGAGACTGGCGTCCTTCGCGTCGTCGACGACCGTCTGGGCGATGTCCTCGGTCTCGGCCAGCACCACCCAGTCACCGTTGAACGCGTAGCCACCGATGTCCTCGCTCTCACCGGTGGCATCGTTGCCGCAGTTGACGATCTTGTTCAGTCCGTCCTCGGCCTTGTCCTGGTTCTTGACCTGCACGACCAGCACCGGGTCCGGGTGCTCGTTCCCCTGGTCGATCACGGCGACCGCCGCTCGGTCACCGAGCCACGGCTCGATGTCGTCGTCGTAGTCGAGCTCGGTGCAGGCACCTGAGTCCTGGATCGACTCGAAGATCTTCTTGCGTACGTCGTCATCGGCCTCGAGGCCGGTGCCCTCCTTGAAGGCCGGGAACTTGCGCAGCGTCCTGAGCGCCTCGATCTTCTGCTCACCCGACGGATCGAGGTCGACCGAGAGGTAGGCCAGGGTGTCGTCGGGGAGGGCCTCAGCCGGCTGTGGTCCCTGGTTGAAGAACGCCATCCACGCCCACACGCCACCGCCGACCAGGACCACGCCACCGGCCAGGAGCCCGATCAGGAGGCCGCGTCGACCACCGCGCCCTGAGCGAGGTTCGCTCGGCATCGCGCCACCCGGTCCGGCACCGAGATGCTCGGACACCGGCGCCGAGCCGTGATGTGCGGCGTACCGGGGGTCGTACTGGCCCGGCCCTCCCTGTGCCTGGAACGGCGGTCCCTGGATCGGGCCGGTCGGGCCCGGGTCGTAGGGACCCGCGCCCTGGGGACCCGGGCCATGGGGGCCGGTCTGGCCCTGCTGAGGGCTGCCGCCGGGCTGCTGCCAGGGTGCACCAGAGTTGTCCTGGCCGAAGCCGGGCTGGCCGTAGGGGTCAGGAGTGCCACCGGCCCCCGGTGGTGGATTCTGAGAAGACACGTGGTTCCCCCGTCTTGATGGTCGTGCTCACGTCTGGTGGCGCTCAGGCTACCCGTTGGACTGGGGGTCAAACTGCGCTTCGCCGTTCTCCACGGAGGAAGTCGCTGCGGATGTGTGCGGACGTCGACGATCCCGGCGACGCGTGAAGCACGTCAGCACGACCACCGAGCCGAGGGCGGCTCCTCCGGGGAACGAGGTCAGCACCGTCACCCACGGGGCGTGCAGGTCGCCCTTGACCTTCGCGAAGTCGTCAGCCCGTCGGGCGGCCTCGGCTGCCGAGTCCGGTCCCAGGGCCTTGCCGACGGCCAGCATCACTCCCCCGGCCGCCAGTGAACCCACCACCACGGCGAGCAGGGTCCAGACCTCGTCCCTCTCGAAGACGAACGTCGAGACGAGGCTGATCAGCACGCCGGCGACCACCGCGACCAGGAAGTAGAGACCGACGCCGCGGAAGTCCTTGTCGTCCTCGAAGCGCGGCACGTGGCCGTAGACGACGCCCTCGGGGGCCGGCGCCCACAGCTGGTGCCACAGCCAGCCGCAGAACAGCCCGGCCAGCACGAAGGCGCCGATCACGATCAGCACGTCGCGCAGAATGGCGGTGGTGCGCTCACTGGCCAAGGCAACCCGGTCCCAGGAGCTGCTTGAGGTCGGCGAAGAGCGCGCCGCTCGGGGTGACCCGCAGCCGGTCGTCGAGGCGCATCACTGTCGTCCCGGCGCGGGCGAGCAGCTTCAGCTGCACCTCGGACATCCCCGGGTGCGTGCGCAGGACTTCCTTGAGCTGCTCCACGACCGGCGCGGTGCAGCGGGTCGCCGGCAGGCTGATCACCACGGGCCCGCTGGGGCCGTCGTTGAGGTCCGGCATGCTGACTTCCTGCCCGTGGATCTCGGGCTGGTCCTTCTGCCGGGAGAGCCTGCCCTTCACGGTCAGGATCGCGTCTTCGGTCAGGTAGGTCGAGGCCAGCTGGTAGGAGCTCGGGAAGAAGAGCACGTCGATCGCACCGTCGAGGTCCTCCAGGGTGACCATCGCCCACGTGTCACCCCGTTTCGTGATCTTGCGTTGCACGGCGGTGACCAGTCCGGAGACCGTGATGGGCGAGCCGTCGGAGCGGTCCTCGTCGAGCATCAACGCACCGATCGAGCAGTCAGCGCTCTGGGAGAGCACATGCTCGAGGCCGAGCAGCGGGTGGTCCGAGACATAGAGGCCGAGCATGTCGCGCTCGTGGCTGAGCAGCGTCATCTTGTCCCAGTCGTCGATGTCGGGGATCGTCACCGAGATCCCGAATCCCGAGGATTCAGCGCCATCGAGGCCATCCATCTGGGCGAACAGCGAGTCCTGGCCGATCGCCTCGTTGCGCTTGATGTCGACGTACTGGTCGACGGCGGTCTCGTGGATCGCCACCAGGGCCCGACGCTTGTGCTTCATGTCGTCGAAGGCGCCGGCCTTCACCAGCGACTCGATGACCCGCTTGTTGCAGACCAGCGCGGGCACCTTCTCCATGAAGTCGTTGAAGTCGGTGTAGCGGCCCTTCTCCTGACGGGCTGTGACGATGCCGTCGACGACATTGCCGCCGACGTTGCGGACCGCGGTCAGGCCGAAGCGGATGTCGTTGCCGACCGGGGTGAAGTTGGAGGCCGACTCGTTGACGTCGGGAGGCAGGACCTGGATCTTCATCCGACGGCACTCGTTGAGATAGATCGCCATCTTGTCCTTGTCGTCCTTGACGGACGTGAGGAGCGCGGCCATGTACTCGGCCGGGTAGTTGGCCTTGAGGTAGGCGGTGTAGTAGGACACCACGCCGTAGGCTGCCGAGTGCGCCTTGTTGAACGCGTAGTCGGAGAACGGCAGCAGGATCTGCCACAGCGTGTTGATCGCGTCCATCGAGTAGCCGCGTTCCTTCATGCCGCCGGAGAAGCCGATGAACTGCTTGTCGAGCTCCTCCTTCTTCTTCTTGCCCATCGCCCGACGCAGGATGTCGGCCTGACCGAGCGAGTAGCCGGCCAGCTTCTGGGCGATCGCCATCACCTGCTCCTGATAGACGATCAGGCCGTAGGTCTCACCGAGGACGTCCTCGAGTGCCTCCGCGAGCTCGGCGTGGATCGGTTCCACCGGCTCACGTCCGGTCTTGCGGCGTGCGTACTTGTTGTGGGAGTCGGCCCCCATCGGGCCGGGGCGATAGAGGGCGCCGACGGCCGAGATGTCCTCGAAGGTGTCCGGCCGCATCGAACGCAGCAGGGAGCGCATCGGGCCACCATCGAGCTGGAAGACGCCGAGCGTGTCACCGCGCTGCAGGAGCTCGTAGGTCTTCGGGTCGGTGAGCTCGAGGTCCTCGAGGACCAGGTCCTCGCCGCGGTTGGCCTTGATGTTCTTCACCGCGTCGTCGAGGACGGTGAGGTTGCGCAGGCCGAGGAAGTCCATCTTGATCAGGCCCAGCGACTCGCACGTCGGGTAGTCGAACTGGGTGATCATCGCGCCGTCGGCAGGGCGCTTGAGCATCGGGATGATGTCGACCAGCGGCTCGCTGGACATGATCACGCCGGCCGCGTGGACTCCCCACTGACGCTTGAGGCCCTCGATGCCGATGGCGGTGTCGACAACGGTCTTGACGTCCTGGTCGCCCTCGTAGAGGGCCCGGAACTCGCCTCCCTCGCCGTAGCGCTTGTGGTCGGGCTTGAAGATGTCCTGGAGGGGGACGTCCTTGCCCATCACGGCCGCCGGCATCGCCTTGGTGATGCGGTCACCCATCGCGAAGGGGTAGCCGAGGATGCGCGACGAGTCCTTGACGGCCTGCTTCGCCTTGATCGTGCCGTAGGTGATGATGTAGGAGACCCGGTCGTCGCCGTACTTCTCGGTGACGTACTTGATGACCTCGCTGCGCCGACGCTCGTCGAAGTCGATGTCGAAGTCGGGCATCGAGACACGGTCGGGGTTGAGGAACCGCTCGAAGATCAGGCCGTGCTGGAGCGGGTCGAGGTCGGTGATGCGCATCGCGTAGGCGACCATCGACCCGGCACCCGAGCCGCGACCCGGCCCGACGCGGATGCCGTTGTCCTTGGCCCAGTTGATGAAGTCGGCGACGACGAGGAAGTAGCCGGGGAACCCCATCTGGGTGATCACGCCGAGCTCGAACTCCGCCTGCTTGCGGACGTCGTCGGGCACCCCGTTCGGGTAGCGGAACTTCAGGCCGGTCTCGACCTCCTTGACCAGCCAGGAATCCTCGTTCTCCCCGGGAGGACAGGGGAAGCGCGGCATGAAGGTGCCGTTGCCCTCGGTGAACTCGACGTTGCACCGCTCCGCGATCAGCAGCGTGTTGTCGCAGGCTTCGCGGAGCTGGTACTTGCCCTCCCACAGCTCGCGCATCTCGGCCGGCGACTTGATGTAGTAGCCGTCGCCGCTGAACGCGAACCGCTGGCCGGGCCCGTCGCCGGCCGGAATGGTCATCGTCGAGCCGGAGTTGATGCAGAGCAGGTGCTCCTGCGACTTGGCGTCCTCCCGGCGGACGTAGTGCGAGTCGTTGGTCGCGATCGGCGGGATGCCGAGGTCCTTGCCCAGCTTGAGCAGGCCGTCGCGGACCCGGTTCTCGATGGTCAGGCCGTGGTCCATCAGCTCGAGGAAGTAGTTCTCCTTGCCGAGGATGTCTTGGAAGTCGCCGGCCACCTTGCGAGCCTCGTCGTACTTGCCGTAGCGCAGGTGCACCTGGATCTCACCGGAGGGACACCCGGTGGTGCCGATGATGCCCTTGCCGTGCTGGGCGAGCAGCTCGCGGTCCATGCGAGGTTGCTTGAAGAAGCCGTCACGCCAGGCGCCGGTGGTGAGCCGGAACAGGTTGTGCATGCCCTCGGTGGACTCCGAGAGCAGCGTCATGTGGGTGTAGGCACCCCGTGCGGAGACGTCGTCGGAGCCTCCGTCGTAGAAGTTGACGCCCTTGCGCTCGAAGCGGGAGATGTTGGGCGTGAAGTAGGCCTCGATGCCGATGATCGGCTTGACACCGGCTGCCTTCGCCTTCCGGTAGAAGTCGTAGGCCCCGTAGACGTTGCCGTGGTCGGTCATCGCGATCGCCGGCATGCCCAGCTCGGCCGTCCGCTCCGCCATGTCCCCGAGTCGTGCGGCTCCGTCCAGCATGGAGTACTCGGTGTGCACGTGCAGGTGCACGAAGGAGTCGGACGTCATCGGTGAAGCGTCTCCCAAGAGCTAGGTGCGGGCAGGCTGGACGGTGCTGAGGCGAGTGGCCTGGCGCCGATCAAGGGGAAGAGCGCCAGCCTACGTGACCGGTCCGGTCGATCCTGACACGACGCACGGACAGTCGTTCGCAAGGGCCGCTCAGGGAGCGTCCTCGACGGCAGCGGCCAACGATTCGGCAATGATCACATCGACGATCCGACCCATCCGCACCACGCCCAGGGCTGGCGCCAGACGGGCCATCCGCTCGGCGATCTCCTGCTCGCGCGAGGCATCGCGTCCGGCCGTGCCACCGACGGGCTTGCGTTCCTGCACGGCGGCCGTCAGAGCCGCCCGACGGGCCAGCAGCAGGCCGAGGTCGTGGTCGACGTGGTCGATCTGGCCGCGCAGGTAGTCGAGTGGCTCCTCCCCCGGCCACGCCATCCGGATGTCCGGAGAACGTTCCTCGTTGTCCGCGCCGTCGGTGCATTCGAGCTCGATGAGCCCGTGTCGGCGGTAGAACTCCCGGGCGGGGGCGTTGGTCTCGAAGACCCACAGCGCGAATCCCTGCGGGCGTCGGCTGCGCGCCACCTCGAGCAGCGCTGACCCGACACCTGAGCGCTGGGCGCTCGGCTCGACGTACAGGGATTCCAGCCAGCCCTCGGTGAGCGCCAGAAATCCGACGGGACGGTCGGCCTCGGCCACCCACACCTCGCGCTCGTCAAGGTTCCACGAGACGACCCAGGCTCGGATCTGCGCCGAGGTGTGCACGGGCGGAGGCATCTGCGGAACCGCGGCCCCCCGGGCACGTTCATAGAGGGTGGCGATCGCCGGCAGGTCATCATCGGTGGCGGGACGCAGGCTCAGCTCGGACGACATGCGTCCAGTCTCTCAACCCAGAGCGCGGCCGTGCTCCTCCTGTCTCATCCCGCGCGGGTCACCGGACGGACCGGACCGGCCGAGGCTCAGTGGGCGCCGCGAATGGTGTCGAGGGCTGCAGCAAGGTCGTCGGGATACTCCGACTCGTAGGTGACGTAGTCGCCGGACTCGGGGTGCTCGAAGCCGAGCTTCACCGCGTGCAGCCACTGCCGCTCCAGGCCCACCCGCTTGGTCAGGCTCGGATCCGCACCGTAGGTCAGGTCGCCCACGCACGGGTGCTTCAACGCGGCCATGTGCACCCGGATCTGGTGGGTGCGGCCGGTCTCCAGGTGCACCTCCAGCAGGCTGGCGAACCGGTGCGCCTCGAGGAGCTCGTAGTGGGTGACGCTGTGCTTGCCGTCGGCCATCACGGCGAACTTCCAGTCCGACTTCGGGTGCCGCCCGATGGGCGCGTCGATGGTGCCGGTCAACGGGTCGGGGTGCCCCTGCACCAGGGCGTGGTAGGTCTTGTCGACCGTGCGCTGACGAAAGGCGTTCTTGAGCACCGAGTAGGCGTGCTCGGACTTGCAGATGACCATCACGCCCGAGGTCCCGACATCGAGGCGTTGCACGATGCCCTGGCGCTCGGAGGCGCCACTGGTGGCGATGCGGTAGCCCGCACCGGCCAGGTGGCCGACGACGGTGGGACCGGACCAACCGGGGCTGGGGTGCACGGCGACTCCGACGGGCTTGTCGATCACCACGATGGCGTCGTCGTCGTGGATGATCTTGATGCCTTCGACGATCTCGGCGCGCACCTCGAGTGGATCCGCCATGCGAGGGAACACCACGTCCAGCATCGCCCCGGGGTGCACGCGGTCGGACTTGCCGACACCGGCACCGTCCAGCTGGACGTGGCCCTCGAGGATCAGCTCCGCCGCCCGGGTGCGGGAGACGCCGAACATCCGGGCGATGGCGGTGTCGACGCGCTCACCCGCGAGGCCCTCGGGGACGAACACGGTGCGTTGGTCAGTCATGGAGGGTTCCGTCGAGTCGCCGGCCACGGATCACCATCACGATGATGGAGACGGCAGCCAGGTTGATCAGGATGTCGGCGACGTTGAAGATCGGCCAGTTGGGCAGCTCCAGGAAGTCGACCACGTGGCCGTGCATCGGTCCGGGAGCGCGGGTCAGCCGGTCCGCGAGGTTGCCACCGACACCGCCCAGCAGGAAGCCGAAGGCGACCGCCCAGCCGACACTGCGCAGTCGGAACGACAGGACGACGACCAGGCACAGCGCGAAGATCGCGAAGAGGGTCAGCGCCCACGTGAATCCGGTGCCCGTGCTGAACGCCGCGCCCGGGTTGAACGTCAACCGGAACCCGAACCACGTGCCGAGCACATCCACGCGACCGCGGTCGGCCAGCGAGTCGACAGCCCAGTTCTTGGAGAACAGGTCGATCAGGAAACCGGTGAGACCGAGGCCCCAGAAGATCTGGAGGCAGCGGGGTCGACGGGTGGGCACATCCGGCTCTTGGGCCGGTGAATCGCTGGAGCTCAGCGACGTTCCTCGCGCTGCTTGCATGACATGCACAGTGTCGCACGCGGGAAGGCCATCAACCGCATCTTGCCGATGGGGTTGCCGCACGACTCGCACACCCCGTAGGTGCCGTCGTCGATGCGCTCCAGTGCACGCTCGATCTGCGCCAGCATGTCGCGGGCATTGTTGACCACGATCAGCTCCTGGTCACGCTCGAAGCTGGTGGCGCCCATGTCGGCCTGGTCGTGGCCGGCTCCATCGCCTGCGTCCTTCATCAGCCCGGCCAGCTCCTCCTCCTGCTCGAGGAGCTCCTGACGCAGACGGTCGGCGTGGTCGTTCAACTCGGTCAGGACCTCGTTGAGCTCGGCCTTGGTCCACTTGGACTCGTCCTCGCGCACGGCCAGCGAGGACGGCGCCGCCTTCTTGGTGGCCTTCTTCGTCGCCGCCTTCTTGGCCGCCTTCTTCGATGCCTTCGGCACCGGCACGCTCGACTTCACCGGCGTCTCCTTCGTGGACGAGGCCGCTGCAGCCTTCTTGGTCGCGGTCTTCTTGGTGGCAGCCTGCTTGGCGGCGGTCTTCTTCGCGGGAGCGGTCTTCTTCGCGGAAGCCGTCTTCTTGGCAGCAGCCTTCTCCGCGGGCGCAGCCTTCGCGGGGGCCTTCTTGGCCGGAGCCTTCTTCACGGGTGCCTTCTTCGCAACGGCCTTCTTGGCAGCAGCGTCCTTCGCGGGCGCAGCCTTCGCGGGGGCCTTCTTGGCCGCCACCTTGGGCGCCGCCTTCTTCGCGCCGGACTTCTTCGCGGGAGCAGCCTTGGCGGGCGCCTTCGTGGCCGCCGCCCCCTCGGGGGCGGACTTCCTCGCAGCAGACTTCTTCGCCGTTGCCTTCTGCGCAGGGGCAGCCTTGGTGGCCGTCTTGGGGGCTGTCTTCTTCGGCCCGTCGGACCCGGCCTTGGCGTCAGGGGCCGTCCTCGACTTTCGCGACATGACCTTCTTCGCGACTGCCGCAGCTCCAGCCAACGACCTCTTCGTGCTGCGTGCCATGGAAAACAGGCCTCCTCGTGGCCGAACCACTTGTGGCGGTCGCCACATTCAAGTGGTCGGAGGCTAGTCGACTCTCAGGCACTACTCAAACCGGCACGCACGACGGGGATCGGCGATAAATGAACACCGGCCGGATCCCCTGTGGGATCCGGCCGGTGACCGTCGTTCATGAGGGCAGCTCAGCCCTCGTCCTCGCCGAGGATCGAGCGCAGGCGCTTCGGCGGCTGGGTCGCCGACTCACCGGTGACCTGACCCGCTTCGGGCGTCGAGTCCAGGGACTCGAGCTGCTGGGTGAAGTAGCTCTTGAGCCGGGAGCGGTACTCGCGCTCGAACGAGCGGAGGTTCTCCACCTCGCCGTTGAGCTTGTCGCGCTCCTTCTCGAGGTCACCGAACATCTGCTGGCGACGCTCGGCCGTCTCGGAGTCGAGCATCTGCGAACGGCTGCGGGCGTCGGACTCGAGCCGGTCGGCCTTGACCTTCGACTCGGACTCCAGGCGCTCGGCCTTCGTCCGGGCCTCGCCCACGATCTTGTCGGCCTCGTTCTTGGCATCGTCGACGAGCTCGTCGGCGTTGCGAGTGGCGATCTCCAGCAGGCGCGCGGCAGCGTTGGACGCCTGGGCGACCGTCTCGACACGCAGGGTCTCGGGGGCCGCGGCCGGGGCAGCGGCGACCGGCGCGGGGGCCGGAGTCGGGGCCGGAGCCGGGGTCGGCTCGGGCGTCGGCTTCTTCTCCTCGATGGGAGCAGCAGCGGCGACGGGCGCGCCGGACTGGGCTGCGGAGAGCTTGGACCGAAGGTCTTCGTTCTCCTTGGTGAGCCGTGCGAGCTCGGCCTCCACCTCGTCGAGGAACTGGTCGACCTCATTCATGTCGTAGCCCTCACGGAGCCGGACAGGAGTAAAGCGCTTGTTGCTCACGTCCTCAGGCGTCAGCGGCATGAACTCACCCATTCGTTGTAGACAGCGGAAGTTCTTTCTTTCGAACAATAGCGCTTGCAGCGCAAGTTCAGTTAGGCGACCAACATTGGTCCCCGTCACGTCCGTGACCCTCAGGCGGAGAGAAGCACCATCGAGTTCAGACGAAGTAGAAGGTACGTGCCGACCAGCACGATCAGGAAACTGAGATCCAGGGCGATGCTGCCCAGCCGCAGTGGCGGGATGACCCGTCGCAGCGCCTTGATCGGCGGATCAGTCACGGAGTAGACCAGTTCGAGGAAGACCAGGAGCGGGCCACGGGGCGACCACGAGCGGGCGAAGACCTGAACCCAGTCGAAGACGAAGCGAATCCACAGGAGGGCCAGGAAGAACCACAGGATCCCATGGATGACGAGACCGACAATGTGCACGTGACAGGTCAGCTCTGGTTGAAGAAGCCGCCCTCAGCGATGCGCTCCTTGTCCTCAGCGGCAACGGTGACGTTGGGGGGCGAGAGAAGGAACACCTTGCTGGTCACGCGCTCGATGCTGCCGCGGGTGGCGAACACCAGGCCCGCAGCGAAGTCGACCAGCCGCTTGGCGTCGTTGTCGTCCATCTCGGAGAGGTTCATGATCACCGGAACTCCGTCACGGAAGTTCTCGCCGATGGTGCGCGCCTCGTTGTAGGTGCGCGGGTGGAGGGTCGTGATGCGGGACAACTCTGCGACAACTTCCTGGGTCGGAACCGGCTGGGGGCGCCGGCGATCGGAGATGCTGGCGACCGGGGCAGGACGGGACACCTCCCGCGCCTCGCGTGCGGGCCGGGTCGGTTCGTCGGCGTACTCGTCGTAGCCGTCGTCGGGGTACCGGCCAGTGTCCTCGAGCAGGCCGAGGTACTCACCGATCTTGCGCATCGAGCCGCTCATGAGTATTTCCTCCGGAAACTTCAGCACTCCGAGGCGGAGCACTTCTTGTTGTTGTTGTGGACACTACTTGATCGTGGGGCGCTCACCGAGCACCCCACGACCGACGCGAACGTGTGTCGCGCCGTGGAGAATCGCGGCTTCGAGATCACCACTCATCCCCGCGGAGATCACCCCGGCGTCGGGGTGGTCGTCCCGGAATCGCTCGGCGATTCCGGTCAGTCGTTCGAAGGCGTCGTTCGGGTCGGCCCCCAAGGGCGCCACCGCCATCAGTCCGCGCAGCACCAGGTCGTCGGTGCCGGCCACCTTCTGGGCCAGTGACCCGAGGTCGTCGGGGTGGACTCCCGACCTCCCCTCGGCCTGCTCGGGCGGGTCGAGGCTCACTTGCAGGAGTACGTCGAGCGGGCGTCCGCGCTGCGCTGCCCCGCGGGCCAGGCCATTGACCAGCTTGGGCCGGTCGACCGATTCGACCATGTCGGCATAGGCTGCGACCGCGGCCGCCTTGTTGGACTGCAGGCCCCCGATGTAGTGCCAGCGGACGTCGAGGTCGGCACACTCAGCACTCTTCTCGAGCGCCTCCTGGTGTCGGTTCTCGCCGACCTCGGTGACGCCCAGCCCGGCGAGGATGCGCACGTCGGAGGCGGGGAAGAACTTGGTGACCACGGTGAGGGTGACGTCGTCCTCAGGACGGCCGCTGGCCCGACAGGCCTCCGCGATGCGTGCGCGGACGTGCTCGAGATTGGCGGCGACCTCTGCCCGGCGCTCCGCACTCATGGCGAGATCCTGATCAGGCCACCGAGCCGACCCGCGGACGACCCCTCACGGCGATGGGACCAGAGGTCGTCGTCCTCGAGCGTGCATCGTCGGATCTCGTCGACACTGACTCCGGCGGCCCGCAGCTGCGCACGGACACCGGCACCGATGTCGACAGCGGGAGTCCCCCACGAGGTCACGGCGAAGGCCTCGGGAACCTCCGCGGAGACCTCCTCGCGCATCTGCTCCGGCACCTCGTAGCAGGAACCACACACGTGCGGCCCGACCCAGGCCTGCAGGTCACCGGCTCCGAGGTCGCGCATGGTGGCGATGGCCGCCGGTACGACGCCTGCGACCAGCCCCGGCCGACCGGCGTGGACCGCGGCGATCACGGAGTGGTCCGTGGCTGCCAGCAGCACCGGGACACAGTCGGCCACCCGCACCAGGAGGGTCACCCCGGTCCGGCGCGTCACCACGCCGTCGGCCACGATCTCCGCGCCATCGGTCTCGTCGACCACGCACACCTGCGCGCCGTGCACCTGACGCATGCCGATCGGCAGTGCATCCGGGGCCTCGGGAGTGAACTCACGGGCCAGCAGGGCCAGGACATCGTCGGCGGTGGCATCGCCACGCACCGGCCCGGCCAAGGAGAGATCCAGCTCCCCGGCCGGAGCGTGGCGATCGGTGAAGGCGATGTCGAGGGCCGGCTGGCCTTCGACATCACCCTCGCGGACGTCGCGGAACGCGAACACGTTGGGAAACCGCTCCCGTCACTTCAAGAAGTCGGGGATGTCCAGGTCGTCGTCGTCGAACTGGACCTGACGCGGCTGGCGCTGCGGGGTCGACGGCTGCTGCGCCTGCTGACCCTGACCACCCTGCGAGTGGCCCTGCTGCTGGCCACCCTGCTGCGGGCCACCCTGCTGCTGGCCACCCTGCTGCGGGGCGGACTGCTGGCGCGGCTGGCCGACGGGCTGGGCCGGCGGACGCTGCGACGGCGTCTGCTGGGCCGGGGCCTGCTGCGACTGCTGCGGAGCGGACGCACGCTGGTTGGCCAGCGCCTGAGCGGCGTTGCGGGTCTCGGCCTGCGTCTGCTGCGGCTCCTGACGACGCAACACGGTGCCCTCGTCGCGGCGCTTCGGCATGCCTCCGTCGAAGCCAGCCGCGATGACGGTGACCCGCACCTCGTCACCGAGCGCGTCGTCGATGGTGGCACCGAAGATGATGTTGGCCTCGGCGTGCACGGACTCGGCGACCAGGGCGGCCGCTTCGTTGATCTCGAAGAGGCCGAGGTCGGAACCGCCGGCGATCGAGAGCAGGACGCCGTGGGCACCGTCGATGCTCGCTTCGAGGAGCGGGCTCGAGACCGCCATCTCGGCGGCGGCCACGGAGCGGTCCTCGCCACGGGCGGAGCCGATGCCCATCAGGGCGGACCCGGCGTTGGACATCACGGACTTCACGTCGGCGAAGTCGAGGTTGATCAGGCCCGGCGTGGTGATCAGGTCGGTGATGCCCGAGACGCCCTGCAGCAGGACCTGGTCGGCCTGCTTGAAGGCGTCGAGCATGGAGACGTTGCGGTCACTGATCGAGAGCAACCGGTCGTTCGGGATGACGATGAGGGTGTCGACCTCTTCGCGCAGCTGCGCGATGCCCTCTTCGGCGGAGTTGGCGCGACGGCGCCCCTCGAAGGCGAACGGGCGGGTGACCACACCGATGGTCAGCGCGCCGAGCGAGCGCGCGATGCGGGCCACGACGGGAGCACCACCGGTGCCGGTGCCACCACCTTCGCCGGCGGTGACGAACACCATGTCGGCACCCTTGAGGACCTCTTCGATCTCGTCGGCGTGGTCCTCGGCTGCCTTGCCCCCAACCTCGGGGTTGGCGCCGGCACCGAGGCCGCGAGTGAGCTCGCGCCCGATGTCGAGCTTGACGTCTGCGTCGCTCATCAGGAGCGCTTGGGCATCGGTGTTGATCGCGATGAACTCGACGCCCTTGAGTCCGACCTCGATCATCCGGTTGACGGCGTTGACGCCACCCCCACCGATACCTACGACCTTGATGATGGCCAGGTAGTTCTGTGCTGCTGCCACGGCGGCTGTGCCTCTCCCTGATCGGTGTCGCCCGCACCCCGGGAAGGATGTCGAGCCTGTCTGTGCGAAATGGTGCTGCGTATTGCTGGTGCTGCGAATTGCTGGAGCTGCGACACCGGCCCGCAAGGGCCGACGGTGCTGCGGGTGCTGCGTGGGGGAAGTCCGATCAGCCGACCGAAACCTTAACCCTGAAGTGGAGGGTTATAGTTATGTCAACCTCTCGTTGTCGAAGACACTAGACAGGCCGAAGCGAAGATTCACGCCAGACACGCCCCGACACGCCAGAAATTCGATAGTCCCAAACGCCTCGCATGCTGCGGAGCCGATTCGACAGGCGAGGCGTTGGGGACTATCCGGATGGAGGCGAGATGCGCTGGGCCCGACGCTGGGCCCGGCGCTGGCCCGACGCTGGGCGGGACGCTGGGGCAGAACCTGGGCGGCAGGTTCAGCGCGTGGTGGGCTGGTTAGGCACCGAGACGTCGTAGATCCGAGCCTTGCGCTTGATCAGCTGCGCGATCACGGCGGACTTGTCGTCGGAGCGCTCCGCGCTCCCCCACAGGATCCTGCGCCCGTCGCGGAGCACCAGGGAGATCTGGTCGATGGTGCGCAGCTCGACGTGCTCGACCTTGCGGGCGATCGCCGGTGGCAGGCTCGCCACCACGTTGGCCCCCTCGGTGACCGCCTCGTCCTCGGTGTCGTCGTCGATCTTGATCAACGGCAGGTTGGTCGGCAGCGATCGATAGCTGCGGAACGAGAACCCGGTCGAGTCGATGCCACGCCACGTGCCGCCTCGCTCGACCACGGCCACGGCCACCCGTTCCTCGACCTTCACCAGGATCCGGTCGGGCCACTCACGCGACACGTCTGCGGACTTCACCTCGGGCAGGCTCTCGACCCGCTCGCGAATGGCCGCGACGTCTGCCCTGGCCAACGGTTCAGCCGGCACGTCGGCGGCGTCGACCACACGCTGCTCGCTGAGCAGCGACGTGCCCTCGACGTCGACCCCCTTCACCGACAGCGCCGAGGAGAAGTAGACGAGCCACCCGCCGACGACGGCGGCGACCAGCAGCACCACCACGATCACGACGACGCGCAGCTGCAGCCACCGTCGCGCCCACTGCCGGCGCACGAAGCGCCGGCGGCTCCGCTCCTCCTCGTCGAACTCCGTGCGTCGCAAACGCTCAAGCACCTGCGGACTCCTCCCGGGCCGCGAGCAGGGCCAGGAGGGCGGGACCCACCTCGGTGACGTCGCCGGCACCGAGCGTGAGCACGAGGTCACCGGGGCGGGCGACACCGGCGAGAAGCTCGGGAGCGTCAGCACGGTCGGCAACGAAGTGGACCCGGTCGGCAGGAAGAGGCACGGCGTCGGCCACGAGGCGACCCGTCACGCTTGGATCCGGGTCCTCGCGCGCGACGTAGACGTCGAGCACGGCGACCTCGTCGGCTGCGCCGAGCGCCTCCCCCATCGCGGTGCCGAAGATCCGGGTGCGCGAGACCAGGTGGGGTTGGTAGCAGACGACCAGGCGTCCCTCGCCGGCCACCGCGCGGGCGGCCTGGAGGTCTCCGGCGATCTCCACCGGGTGGTGGGCATAGCTGTCGTAGACGCGTACGCCGCCCGCCTCGCCCTTGGCCTCCATGCGCCGACGCGAGCCGGTGAACCCGGCCAGCCCGGCTGCCAGTGCCTCGAAACGGAACCCCAGTCGCAGTCCGAGTGCCAGCGCCGCCAGCGCGTCGAGGACGTAGTGGCGGCCGGGAATCTGCAACGTGACGTCACCGAGCACCTCGTCCCCCTGCACCACCGTGAAGCGGGAGGTGGCGCCCTCGAAGACGAGGTCGGTGGCACGCAGGTCAGCGGTGGGTGACTCCCCCACCCCGATCACCGCGCGACTCGTCGCGCGAGCGGCTGCGGCCAGCTCCGCCGCGCCGGGATCGTCGACCACACACACCAGGAAGCCGTCGGGATCGAGGGTGTCCACGAACTCGACGAACGCGGCCCGGTAGGCCTCCTCGGTCCCCCACACGTCGAGATGGTCGGCCTCGACGTTGGTGACGATGCCGGCGTGGGGCGAGTAGACCAGGAACGCGCCGTCGCTCTCGTCGGCCTCGGCGACGAACAGGTCACCGGCGCCGTCGTGGGCGTTGCTGCCGGTCTGCACCAGCACCGCACCGATGGCGTACGTCGGGTCAGCGGCGGCCTCGAGCAGGGCCATGGTCAGCAGTGAGGTGGTGGTGGTCTTGCCGTGGGTGCCCGCGACCGCGAGCACCTTCTTGTCCGCCATCACCGCGGCCAGGCCGGCCGAGCGGGGCAGCATCCGGAGGCCACGTCGGCGGGCTTCGAGCACCTCGGGGTTGTCCTCGCGGGCTGCCGTGGTGACCACCACGGTGTCGGCATCGCCGACGTGTTCTGCGGCGTAGCCGAGGTTGCAGGTGACCCCGAGTGCCCGGAGCGCCGGCAGGAAGGGCGTGTCGTTGTCGTCACTACCGGTGACGACCAGACCGCGTTGGGCCATGATCTTGGCGATCGCGGACAACGCAGCGCCACCGATGCCGATGAAGTGCACACGGCCGAGCTGGTCGGCCGGCAGGAGGGTGTCGGGGATCGGGATCTTCACCGGGCTGCCTCCAGGATCATCCGCGCCAGCCTCTCGTCGGCATCGAGCGGGATGATCGACTCCGCCGCTGAACCCATCGCTGCCAGTCGATCCGGGTCGGTGAGCAGGTCCGGCACCATCGTCGCGATCCACTCGGGGGTCAGCGCCCGGTCACTGACCAGCAGGCCTCCGCCGGCCTCGACCACCGGCCGGGCGTTGAGTGCCTGCTCGCCGTTGCCGATCGGCAGCGGCACGAAGATCGCCGGCAGGCCGACACCGGAGACCTCGGTGACCGTGTTGCTGCCGGCCCGGCACAGCACCGCGTCGACGGCGGCGTACGCGAGGTCCATGCGGTCGACGTAGTTGAGCACCACGTAGGGCACCGACGTGCTCGGCGCCGCCAGGGAGTGCTTGGGCCCGACGATGTGCAGCACCTGCACGCCGGCGGCCTCGAAGGCGCCCGCCGCGGCGGCAACCGAGTCGTTGAGGGAGGCAGCGCCCTGCGACCCACCGGTGACCATCAGCGTGGGTCGCTCGGGGTCGAGGCCGAAGGTGGCCCGCGCCTCGGCGCGCAGGGAGGCGCGGTCGAGCGTGGAGATCATCCGGCGGATCGGCAGGCCGACGTACGTCGCGTTGCGCAGGTCGGTGTCGGGGAACGAGGTGGCCACGTGCCTGGTCATCCGGGCGCCGAGCCGGTTGGCGATGCCGGGCAGGGCGTTGCCCTCGTGCACCACGATCGGGACGTGCCTCGTGCGCGCCGCGAGATAGGCGGGCACCGAGACGTAGCCACCGAAGCCGACCACGACGTCGGGGTGCACACGGTCGACCACGTCCAGTGCGGCAGCGCGAGCGCCCCGCAGCTTGCCCGGCGTGCGGAGCAGCTCCGCGGAGGGCCGGCGCGGCAGGGGGACCCGCGGCACGAACTCGAGGGGAAGTCCCGCCTCCGGGACCAGCCTCGCCTCGAGCCCCTCACGCGTGCCCAAGCAGGTGATCTCGGTGGCGGGGTCGAGCCGTCGCAACGCGTCAGCGGTCGCGAGCATGGGTGACGTGTGACCGGCAGATCCACCGCCGGCAAGAAGGACGCGCATCATTTTCCTCGACGAGTTGTGCCGGCCGACAGCCCGGCAGAACGGCTACGTTTGCGCGCCGCCAAGGCCTTGGCGGCCTCCGGCTCGGAGCGGGCGAACCCGATCAACAGGCCCAGGGCCATCAGGGACGGCAACAGCGCAGACCCACCATAGGAGACGAGTGGCAGCGGGATGCCGACCACGGGCAGCATCGCCAGCACCATGCCCACGTTGATGATCATCTGTCCCAGGAGCCACACGGTGATGCCGAACGACGTGTAGCGCACGAACGGGTCGGCGGTGTTGGTGGCGACCCGGATCGCGGCGTAGGCGATGGTCAGGAACAGGGCCAGCACCAGGAGGGTGCCCACCAGCCCGAGCTCCTCGCCGAGGACGGCGAAGATGAAGTCGGTGTGGGCCTCGGGCAGGTCACCCCACTTCTGCTGGCTGGCGCCGATGCCCTGGCCGAACCAACCGCCCGTGGCCAGGGCGTAGAGCCCGTGGGCGGGTTGCCACCCGGCGTCGTGGTACTCCTTGAACGGGTCGACGAAGCTGAGCAGCCGGCCACGGCGTTCCTCGTTGGTGGTGGCCAGGTAGAAGGCGCCCACGCCGATGACCGACATCGCGAGCGCGAAGAGCTTGCCGGGGGCACCGACCACCCAGAGCATGGCCAGCCCGATGGCGAAGAGCACCAGGGCGGTGCCGAGGTCCCTCTGCAGGAGGACCAGCCCGGCCACGATCGCCATCCCTGGCACCACCGGCACCAGGACGTGGTGCAGCTCGTCGAGGCGGCGCTGCTTGTTGGCATAGACGTGGGCAGCCCACAGGATCACGGCCAGCTTGGCGATCTCGGAGGGCTGGATCGCGATCGGCCCCACCGCCAACCAGTTGGTCTGGCCGTTGCGGGTCAGGCCGAGGGGGGTGCGGGTCAGGGCCAGCAGCGCCATGGAGACGAGCAGGGCCGGCCACACCAGGCGACGGATCAGGCGCTGGGGCAACCGTGAGGCGAGGAAGGCCAGCGGAAGGCCGATCACCACCCACATCAGCTGGCGCTTGACGATCGAGTAGGAGTCGCCGTTCTCCTCGTAGGAGTAGACGCTCGATGCCGACAGCACCATGATCAGCCCGATGGTCAACAACAGTGCCGACGCACCGAGAAGGAGGTAGTAGGAGGTCAACGGCCGGTCGAGGGCGCCGCGCAGGGCGGCCAGGCGATCGCTCACCCGGGCCAGCCGGACGGGCACCCGGGAGCGGCTCGGCGCACCGGCTCCCGATTCCCGCTCGGCGGTCGTACTGGCCACGTGCCCTCCCCTCACTGACTGGGCTCAATCCTGGTCTGCGATGTGGCGGTGAACCGCCTCGGCGAATCTGTCACCTCGTTCGCCGTAGTTGGCGAACATGTCCATGGACGCACAGCCCGGCGCCAGCAGCACCGTGTCGCCCGGCCGGGCCAGACGACTGGCAGCTGCCACCACCTCGTCCATCGGTGAGGCCTGCGCACCAGTCTCCCCGGCACCTATGTCGATGAGGGGCACATCCGGTGCGTGTCGCGAAAGCGCGTCGGCGATCACATGTCGGTCGGCGCCGATGAGCACGACGCCGCGCAGGCGGCCGGTGACCAGCTGGACCAGCTCGTCGAAGCGAGCCCCCTTGGCCAGTCCCCCGGCGATCCACACGACGGGATCGAAGGCCCTCAGCGAGGACGTCGCGGCGTGCGGGTTCGTGGCCTTGGAGTCATCGATCCAGGTCACGCCCTCGTGCACGGCGACCTCGGCGATGCGGTGCCCGTCGGGGCGGAAGGCGCGCAGGCCGTCGCGGACGGCCGCCTGCGAGACTCCGTGGGCGCGGGCCAGCGCGGCGGCGGCCAGGGCGTTGGCGACGAAGTGTGGTGCCGGGGAGGCGAGGTCGGCGATCGTGCACAGCTCAGCGGCACTGCTCTCGCGCTGCTCGATGAAGGCACGGTCGACCAGCATGTCCTCGACGACCCCGACCATGCCCACGCTGGGCATGCCGAGGGTGAACCCGATGGCACGGGCGCCCTCCTCCACCTCGGCCTCGCGGACCAGCTCTTCGGTGGCGGGGTCGGCCGCGTTGTAGACGCAGGCCCGCTGGACGTTCTCGTAGATCCGGCCCTTGTCCGCGGCGTAGTCAGCCATCGCGGTCTCGCCGGAGTACCAGTCGAGGTGGTCCTCGGCGAGGTTGAGCACGACGGCCGACTCCGCGCTCATGGTCGAGGTGTAGTGGAGCTGGAAGCTGGACAGCTCGACCGCGAACACGTCGTACGGCTCGGGATCCATCACTGCCTCGACGATGGGCAGGCCGACGTTGCCGACAGCGACGCTTCGCAGCCCGGCAGCACGCAGGATCGAGTCGAGCATCTGGACGGTCGTGGTCTTGCCGTTGGTGCCGGTGACGGCCAGCCAGGGCGCTGCCTTCTCGGGGTCGCGCAGGCGCCAGGCCAGCTCGACCTCCCCCCAGATCGGTACGCCGCGCTCCCGGGCCTGGGCGAGCAGCGGCGCGTCGGGGCGCCAGCCGGGCGAGGTGATCAGGACGTCGGTGCCGCCGGGGAGCGTGGCGGTGCTGCCGGGTCCGAGCCGGATGTCGCCACCCAGGCTGCGCAGCAGCTCAGCCTTCTCCTCCTTGCCGTCGGACGTCTCGTCCAACGCGATCACGGACGCGCCGAGGAAGAGCAGGTTGTCGGCGGCCGCGAAGCCGGAGACGCCGAACCCGGCGACCACGGCGTGGACGCCGTCCCACGAGGTGTGGCGACCGAGGTCGTCGAGATTCACGTCCCGGCCACCCATTCGGCGTAGAAGATGCCCAGTCCGGTGGCCACGCACAGACCGGTGATGATCCAGAACCGGATCACCACGGTCACCTGCTCCCAGCCGAGCATCTCGAAGTGGTGGTGCAGCGGTGTCATCCGGAAGATCCGTTTGCCGGTGCCGGTGAATCTTCGGGTGGCCTTGAAGTAGGTCACCTGCATCATCACCGAGAGCGTCACCATGACGAAGAGCCCGCCGAGGATCACCAGCAACAGCTCGGTGCGCGTGAGGATGGCGAGCCCCGCCAGCCCGGCTCCCAGCGCGAGGGAGCCGGTGTCGCCCATGAAGATCTGGGCCGGGGAGGCATTCCACCACAGGAACCCGAAGCAGGCCCCGGTGATGGCTGAGGCGACGATGGCCAGGTCGTAGGGGTCGCGGACCTCGTAGCAGCGACCGTAGGTGATGTCGGCCTGACCGCACCACTGGTTGTTCTGCCAGATGTTCACCAGCGTGTAGGCACCGAAGACCATCATCGAGGCGCCCGCGGCGAGCCCGTCCAGGCCGTCAGTGAGGTTCACCGCGTTGCTGGTGCCGGTGACGATCACCCAGATCAACAGCACGACGAGGACGCTGGGCAACACCCACGAGTCGAGGTCACGGATGAAGGAGATGTGGTTGGAGGCGGGGGTGCGGCCGCGCTCGTCCTCGAGCCACGGGGACAGCGCGAGCACACCGAACACGACCGCGATCACCGTCTGGCCGATGATCTTTGCCTTGCTGCGCAGCCCGAGGTTGCGCTGCTTGTAGATCTTGATGAAGTCGTCCAGGAACCCGACCAGGCCGATTCCCACGAACAGGAACAGCAGCAGCAGCGCCGAGGCGGTGGGCAGGTCCTGGGTGACCAGCTTGGCGAAGGCATAGCCGACCACGCTGGCCAGGATGATCACCGTGCCACCCATGGTCGGCGTGCCACGCTTGGTGTGGTGGGTGGTGGGTCCGTCCTCGCGGATCTCCTGGCCGTAGCCCTTCGCGGAGAGCAGCCTGATCGCGTAGCGGGTGCCGAGCAGGGACAGCAACAACGACAACCCGCCGCTGAGCAGGATCGCTCTCATCCCTGGGTCTCCTCCGCGTGATCGGGCTGCCGCCCGGAACTGATCAACTCCTGCGCCACACGCTCGAGGCCGGCGGCCCGTGATGCCTTGACCAGCACGACGTCACCCGAGCGGATGTTCTCGCGCAACCATGCCAGAGCCTCCGCCCGATCGGCGACGCACACGGCCGTGCCGCGCCCAACTGTGATGTTCGCCGCGCCCTCCGCGATCTCCCGGGCATCGTCACCGACCACGAGGAGTACGTCGACCCCGGAGGCCAGCGCATGTTCGCCGAGGGCACGGTGGTCGGCGTCGGACTCGGGACCGAGCTCCTTCATCACGCCCAGGACCGCGATCGACCGGGCCGCACGCTTGCCACTGATGGCGAGCAGGGCGCTGATCGCAGCGCGCATCGACTCCGGGTTGGCGTTGTAGGCGTCGTTGACCACGACCGTGCCGTCGCTCAGCTCGTCGAGCTCCATCCGCCAGCGGGACAGGCTGGTGGCCGACGCGAGTGCTCGGGCGATCGTGTCCGCGGGCAGGCCCACGCCCACGGCCAGCGCCGCAGCAGCGGCGGCGTTGAGGAGCTGGTGCTGACCGGACTGCACGAGGGTGACCTGGTGCGACTCCCCGGCGATGTGGAACCTGGCCGAGGCGCGGTCCAGGTCGTCGTAGGTCACGTCGCTCCACGTCACGTCCGACCCCGGGGCGAGCCCGAAGCGCAGCACCCTGGCGCGGGTGCGTCGGTCCATCAGCGCCGCGAAGTCGTCGTCGGCATTGATCACCGCCACCCCGTGCTCCGGCAGTGCCTCGAGGATCTCGCCCTTGGCAGCAGCGATGGCCTCTCGTGAACCGAACTCACCGATGTGGGCGGTTCCGACGTTCAGCACGGAGGCGACCAGGGGCGGTGCGATCTCGCACAGGTAGGCAATGTGGCCGATGCCCCGTGCTCCCATCTCGACGACCAGGAAACGGGTGTCGACGGTGGCGCGCAGGACGGTGAGCGGGACGCCGATCTCGTTGTTCAGGTTCGCCGCAGTGGCAACGGTCGGCCCTGCTGCCGACAACACCTGGGCGAGGTAGTCCTTGGTGCCGGTCTTGCCCTGGCTTCCGGTCAGCGCCAGCAGGGACAGGTCGGGCAGCCTGTCGACGACGTGACGGGACAGGCGGCCCAGCGCGGCGACGGGGTCGTCGACCACGACGGTCGGCACCCCGGTGGGTCGGGAACCCAGCACTCCTGCCGCGCCACCGGCCACGGCACCGGAGGCGTAGTCGTGTCCGTCCACACGATCGCCGGGGATCGCGACGAAGAGCCCGGATGGCTCGACGGCGCGGCTGTCGACGAAGGCCGGACCGGTGACCAGGACCTCCGGGTCACCGTCGACGCTGCCACCCACTGCGGCCGCGATCTCGGCCAGGGACATCGCGATCACCGAGCAGCCTCCTCGCGCACCACCACGCGGTCGTCGAAGGGGTGGACCACGCCGTCGACCTCCTGCCCGGTCTCGTGTCCCTTGCCGGCAACCAGCACGATGTCACCGAACGATGCCCGCGCCAGCGCCTCGCGGATCGCGTCGCGTCGGTTGCCCACCTCGATCACCTCGGCGTGACCACCGCGGGCACCGGCCAGCACCTCGGCCCGGATCGCCCCGGGGTCCTCGGTGCGCGGGTTGTCGTCGGTGACGATCACCAGGTCGGCAAGCCGGGCCGCGATCTCGCCCATCACCGGGCGCTTGCCGGTGTCACGGTCTCCACCGGCGCCGATCACGACGACCAGTCGGCCGTCAGTGAGTGGTCGCAGCGTGGTGAGTGCGGCCTCGACGGCGTCGGGCTTGTGGGCATAGTCGACCACGACGCTGAAGCCGCCGGGCACGGGCACCTGCTCCAGGCGTCCGGGCACGCCGGATCCGCGGGCCAGCGACCCGGCGACGGCCTCGACGTCGTAGCCGGCCTCCGCGCACGCCGCGATCGCCGAGAGTGCGTTGGCCACGTTGAAGTCACCGGGGATCGGGACGGAGGTGCGCACCTGCACTCCCCCCGGGCCGACCACGGTGAACGCGGACCCGTCGGGAGCCAGGTCGACGTCCGTCACGTGCCAGTCGGCCGTGGAGTCGTGGAGCGCGAAGGTGCGCATCGGGATCGACGCCTCGGCGAGCAGTCGGCGACCGAACTCGTCGTCGACGTTGACCAGTCCGAGGCGGGCCCGCTCGGGCGTGAACAGCGACGCCTTCGCGGCGAAGTAGTGCTCCACGTCCTTGTGGAAGTCGAGGTGGTCCCGGCCGAGGTTGGTGAAGACCGCCACGTCGAAGACCACCCCGTCGACGCGGCCCATCACCAACGCGTGGCTCGACACCTCCATCGCACAGGCTTGCACGCCACGCTCCAACATCATCGCGAACAGGCCGTGCAGGTCGGGTGCCTCGGGCGTGGTGAGCGTTGTCGGGATGTCCTCGCCGTCCACACGGGTGCCGACCGTGCCGATCACGGCCGCGTGCACCCTGGCCCCGGCCAGCGCCTCCTCGGCCAGCCGCGTGGTGGTCGTCTTCCCCTGGGTGCCGGTCACCGCGATCATCCGCATGTGCTCGGTGGGGTGGCCGTGCAGCCGCGCCGCGAGTCGGCCCAGGCGGGGACGCAGGTCGTCGACGACCATTACCGGGATGCCCAGGCCCGCCGTCAGGCCCCCGCCGGCGGAGTCCGTGAGCACGGCGACGGCACCGGCCTCGACGGCCGCGAGGGCGTACGACGCCCCGTGGGCACGCGCGCCCGCCAACCCGACGTACAGGTCCCCCGGCAGCACGCGGTGGGAGCTCAGGGTGATGCCGGTGACCTCGGGGTCCCCGGCAGGACTCTCGACGCCCAGCCAGTCGGCCACCACCGAGAGCCGGGTCGACCGAGGTCGCACGGGACGCGTCGCGCGCAGCTGCTTGTCACTCACCACGGCGCGAGGCTATCGCGCAGGTGCACGGGGATCGCGACGTCACCGCCGCAGGTCACCACTCGACCGGCAACGTGGTGGCCGGTGCGCCGGTGGGCGGCACGCCGTACTTGCGGAGCAGGTAGGTCATGATCTTGCGGAAGACCGGCCCACCGGCGGCGCCACCGCCCATGCCGTTCTTCGGGTTCTGGATGACCACGTAGACCGTGAACTTCGGGTTGTCGGCGGGGGCGAAGCCGGCGAACGAGACGGTGAAGGTGCCGTCGTAGCACCCACACTCACTGCCGACTCGCTGGGCGGTCCCGGTCTTGCCGGCGACCCGGTAGCCCTCGATCGCGGCACCCGGGGCGATGCCGTCGACCGGGTCGGTGACCAGCTCCATCATCTCCGCGGTCTGGCGCGCTGCCGACTCACTGACCACGCGGCGACTGGTGGTGGTCGCGGAGCCGACCTCCTGACCGCCGTCGGTGACTGCCTCGCCCTTGATGATGCTGGGGTCGACCCGGACACCGCCGTTGGCGATCGTGTTGATCGCCGCGGCCATCTGCACCGCGTTGACGCTGAGCCCCTGGCCGAAGGCGATGTTGTCCTGGGTCAGCTGCGACCACGTGGCGGGGTCGGGGAGCTTTCCGGCGCTCTCACCACGCACCCCGATGTTGGTGCGCCGGCCGAGGCCGAACGCCTGGAGATAGGCACCGAGCTCGGTGGACCGGAACTCGCGCGTGGCCAGGACGGTGCCGACGTTGGACGACTTGGCCAGTGCCCCGGCTGCGGTGAGGTGGATGTCGCCGTGGTCCCAGTAGTCGTGGATCGGCATGCCCTGGCTGTCGATGACACCGGGCACCTTCAACCGGGTCCGCGGGGTGATCTTGCCGGCGTCGATCAACGAGGCGAAGGTGAGCACCTTCTCGACGGAGCCGGGCTCGTAGGGGTCGCTGGTCGCACGCGACCCGAGGTCCTCCTTGGGCGAACGCAGCGGCTCGTTGGCGTTGAAGCTCGGATACTCGGCATCCGCCAGGATCTCGCCGGTCTCGGTGTTCACCACGATCGCCGTGCCGGAGTCGCCCTGGGCGGCACGTACGCCGGCACGCAGCACCCGCTGCGCATACCACTGGACGTCGCGCTCGATGGTCAGCTGCAGGTCCTTGCCGTTGACCGGCTTGACCGTGTTGTTGGTGCCGAGCGGGATCCGGTTCCCACCACCCACCTCGTAGGTGGTCTCACCGTCGACGCCCGCGAGCTGCTCGTCGAAGGTGCGCTCGAACCCGGCCAGCGGTGCGTCCTCCCCCACGAACCCGATCAGGTTGGCCGCGACGTCGTCGGCCGGGTAGTCACGCATCGGGTCGCGCCGTGTGCTCAAGCCGCTGTAGCCCTGCTCCTCGAGGGCATCGAGCACCCTGTTGGCCACGGTGGAGGGGACACGACGGGCGATGTACTGGAACCGGGTGTCGTCGCGACGCAGGCGGTCGAGGGTCGCGAAGTAGTCGAGGTCGAGCTCCTCGGCCAGGAAGGTCGCGATCTCACTGGAGTCGTCCTTGGTCATCTGCGGGTCGGCCACGATCATCAGGCCGTCCACCGAGCTGGCCAGCTCGACACCGTTGCGGTCCACGATGGCGCCGCGCTCGGCGGGCAGCTCGACCGTGTCGGTGCCCTCCTTGGCCGCCCGGGCGGCGTACGCGTTGGGGTCGAGTCCCTGCAGCTGCACCAGGCGCACCCCGAAGACGGAGAGCACCATCGCGATCACGATGAAGCCGAAGCGCAGCCGGAAGAGCGCCGATCCACGAGTCGCACGGACTCCACGGGACTGGTTCCTGAGGCTCAACGGGGGCTCCGGTCTCCCTGGTTGTTCGTGGACGACTCATTCCTACCCGAGCCGTTCTGCTTCTTTGCCTCGGCGCGCCGCTCGGACCTGGTCCCGGCCGGGATCCGGACCGGGATCTGCTCCGGCGTCAGCGACTTGGGTCGTTCGGCCGCCGGCGGACGGACGTCGGTGCGATCCGCGGGCGTGGCCGGGGTCGCCGCGCCGAGCACCTTGCCGTCGGTGATCCGCAGGAAGGCCGGGTGCGCGGACGGCACCATGCCGAGCGACTGCGCCTGCTCGGCCACCCGCTGCGGGTTGCGCAGCTCCTCCAGCTCCATCTGCAGGGTCTGCTGCCGCGAGGTGAGCTCGCTGGCCCGCTGCTCGAGCTCGGTGGCGGCGAACGAGTTCTGCTGCATGTGGGTGTTGAACATCAGGAGCCCGACGACACCGGCGAGCAGCAGGGCACTGACCAGGGTCACGAAGGGGACCCGCGGGGCACTGGGGCTCAGCCGCGGGACCACCCGGAGCCGGGCCCGCTCGACCGCAGCCTCGGCGATGCGCTGGACCCGGACACGGCTCTGGGGAAGAGGGGTGCTCATGCGGAGGCTCCTGTGGGTCGAAGGCGTTCGATGGCTCGCAGGCGGACCGATGCGGCCCGCGGGTTGTCGGTGAGCTCGGGCTCGACCGCCTTCTCCGCGCCACGGGTGACGGTGCGGAACTTCGGCTCGTGCCCCTCGGGGATGAACGGCATGTCGGCGGGCACATCGGTGCGGGTCGCGGCGGTGAAGGCCTGCTTGACCAACCGGTCCTCGAGCGAGTGGTAGGACTCGACGACGACCCTGCCGCCGACCCCGATCGCCTCGATCGCCGCCGGGATGGCCCGGCGGAGCACGGCGAGCTCGTCGTTAACCTCCATGCGCAGTGCCTGGAAGGTGCGCTTGGCCGGGTGCCCACCAGTGCGACGCGCAGGCGCCGGGATGGCGGCGTACAGGAGCTCGACCAGGCGGCCGGAGCTGGTGAACGGCTCGCTCTCGCGCTCCTTCACGATGAACTGGGCGATCCGGCGGGCGAACTTCTCCTCGCCGTAGTCCCGGAGGACCCGCGTCAGCTCCGCCACCGAGTAGCTGTTCAGCACGTCGGCCGCGGTCGGCCCCGTGGTGTCGTCCATCCGCATGTCGAGCGGGGCATCCTGGGCATAGGCGAATCCGCGCTCACGCACGTCGAGCTGCATCGACGAGACGCCGAGGTCGAAGAGCACCGCGTCGACGGAGGCAACGCCCTGGTCCTCGAGCACCGCAGGGATCTCGTCGTAGACGGCGTGCACCCCGAGGAACCGGTCGCCGTACGTCGCCAACCGCTCCCCCGCCATCCGCAGGGCGTTGGGGTCGCGGTCGATGCCGATCACCCGGGCCTGCGGGCAGGCCCGGAGCACGGCTTCGCTGTGACCACCGAGGCCGAGCGTGGCGTCGATGGCGACGGCGCCGGACCGGTCGAGGGAAGGCGCCATGAGAGCAACGACCCGGTCGAGGAGGACCGGGACGTGGCGTGGGCTGCTCATCTGGATCCTGACCTACCGACCGAGTGCCATCAGGAGGAGGAGCACCACGGTGGTGGCCACGGAGGCGCCCGCAGAGAAGACCATGACGGCGACTGCGTCGCGAGCCTGCTCACGCACGCGCGGTGTCGTGTGCGGACTGCCGCTGACACTCATGCTCATGCTCTCGACCCCTGCTCATGGACTGTGGACTGCTGTCACGGAGAGGAGCCACTGGGCCGCCCTCCGTTGGACGGATTCGCCGGACCAGGTCCCTGCCCGCTCCCCTCGAAGGGGGAAGTTGCCGTCTGGAATCGGGGAAGTGACCCCAGATGACAGTCAGGGAGCGGGCTCGAGACCTCGTCCTGCGAATCAACTGTTCTGTTCTGTGCTGCTGTGCTGCTGTGCTGCTGTGCTGTGGCACCGGTTCCGGTCGACACCGTCAGATGCCCGGGAAGACCTCGTCGCTGAGCTCGGAGAACTTCTGTTCCTGTTCCTCGGAGTAGGTCTGCCACGACGCCGGGTCCCAGATCTCGATCCGGTTCATCGCGCCGATCACCATCACGTCCTTGGTGAGGGACGCGTAGTCCCTCAACACCGACGGAATGCTGATCCGCCCCTGCTTGTCAGGCAGTTCCTGTGACGCCGCCGCGAACAACATGCGGACGTAGTCACGAGCTCCCTTGTTGGTGACAGGCGCCTCGCGGAGCCGGTCGGTCAAGCGTCCGAAGTCCTCCATCGACCACACGGTGAGGCAGCGCTCCTGCCCACGGGTGACCACGAGGCCTTCGGCCAGGTCCTCTCTGAACTTTGCCGGGAGGAACAGGCGGCCCTTCTCGTCGAGCTTGGGCGTGTAGGTGCCGAAAAACATCCGGCACCACCCCTGTCAGGTCCAACTATCCTCCACTTCGCACCACTCTACTCCACTCTCATCCACCGTCAACCATCCTGAGCGCGTTTCTCGGCGGGATCTCACGGCTCTCGTCCGGTGGTGCCGCCGGGTGGCGTCGTGCCGCTGCACCCGCTCGCGCTCTTGTTTGCGCAGGTCAGCCCGCATTTGGCAACCGCAGGAGCTGGGGCGGTGGAGCGCTGGTGGGGACGACTCCACGCCGTGGTGGAGGAAAGTGGTGCAGAAGGTGGGGCCTCTCCGGCCGGACAGGGGGCCCACCGTCCTTCGAGCAGCTCCGCGCGGGCGCCAGGTCACGAACGAGTTCCGATGGCGCGCCGGTTCTCCCCTCGCAACCACCCATGCGGTTGACTGAGCGCGTGGACGGGGGCGCCCAGTCCGAGCGCACCTACAGGAATGAGGACGTGGAGGCACGCCGTGGCGGTGGAAGTGGCCGATGTGCAGGACGTGGCGAGGGTTGCCGCGCGGGTGCGCGACAACATCAATGCCGTCATCGAGGGCAAGACAGAGGTGGTCACCACCGCCATCACCGTCATGCTCGCCGAGGGTCACCTGCTCATCGAGGACATCCCCGGAGTCGGCAAGACCATGCTCAGCAAGGCGCTCGCCCGCTCGATCGACTCCACCGTCAAGCGCATCCAGTTCACGCCCGACCTGTTGCCGTCCGACGTGACCGGCGTCAGCATCTTCAACCAGAACACGCGTGAGTTCGAGTTCCGGCCCGGTGGCGTCTTCGCCAACATCGTGGTCGGCGACGAGATCAACCGCGCCTCCCCCAAGACCCAGTCCGCGCTCCTGGAGTGCATGGAGGAGCACCAGGTCACCGTCGACGGCAACACCTGGCGGCTGGAGTCACCCTTCATGGTGATCGCCACCCAGAACCCGATCGAGATGGAGGGCACCTACGCGCTGCCCGAGGCCCAGCGCGACCGCTTCATGGCCAGGGTCTCGATGGGCTACCCCGTCACCTCTGCCGAGATCGCCATGCTCGCCTCCCACTCCGCGCAGAATCCCCTCGACGACCTCAAACCGGTCACCGACGCCGCCGAGGTCCGGAGCTTGATCTCCATCGTCAACCGGGTGCACACCGCGGACGCGGTGCTCCGCTACGCCGTGGCCCTCACCACCGCCACCCGCAACACCGCCGACCTCAATCTCGGCGCCTCGCCGAGGGCCTCCCTCCACCTGGTTCGCGCGGCCAAGGCGTACGCCGCCATCAACGGGCGCAACTACGTCCTGCCCGACGACGTGCTGTCGATCAGCCGCCCCGTGCTCGCCCATCGGCTGCTGCCGAGCGCCGAGGCCGCCATGAGCAGCCGTTCGACGGCCGCGGTGCTCGATGCGATCGTCAACAGCGTGCCCGTTCCGAACGCCTGAGAAGCCGGCAGCCGGGAGCAGCACATGCGCAAGGGAATGGCTGGCCTGACCAGCAGGGGGCGGGCCTTCTTGGCAGCCGGGGTGACCGCGGTCGTGTGTGCCGTGGTGATCGGCCAGCAGTCGTTGACCCGGGTCGGCATCCTGTTGGTCACTCTCCCACTGGTCACCGCCTGGTTGGTGGGGCGCAGCCGCTACCAGCTCTCCTTGGTTCGTTCGGTCGCCCCACAGCTGGTCGTGGCCGGGCAAACGGCGCAGGTGACCCTCGACCTGACCAACGAGGGCCGCACGCCGACCGGAATGCTCCTCCTCGAGGACCACGTCCCCTTCGTGCTGGGCACCCGACCACGCTTCGTGCTCGACGGGCTCAGGCCGGGTGCGCAGCGCCACGTCACCTACCAGATCCGCTCCGACATCCGCGGGCGCTTCGACATCGGTCCGATGTCCGTGCGGGTCAGCGATCCCTTCGGGCTGGTCGAGCTCGGTCGAGCCTTCCAGGCCACGGTCCCGGTGACCGTGACCCCACGCACCGTGCCGCTCCCGGCGATCCCGTTGACGGGCGCCTGGACCGGGTCCGGTGACAACCGTCCGCGCGCCTTTGCCAGCGGCAGCGCCGAAGACGTGACGGTTCGTGAGTACCGCCGCGGTGACGACCTGCGCAGGGTGCACTGGCGCAGCAGCGCGCGCGTCGGCGAGCTGATGGTGCGCCGTGAGGAGCAACCGTGGCAGTCGAGGGCCACCGTCTTCGTCGACAACCGGATCCTCGCGCACCGCGGCCAGGGCGTGGCCTCCTCGCTCGAGACTGCCGTGTCGATCGCCGCCTCGATCGCGATCCACCTCACCCAGCGCGGATTCACCGTGCGTCTGGTCACAGCCGAGGGCGAGGACCCGAACACCGCGTGGCACGACCGCAGCTCGGCCCAGAACGCCGGCCCGTTGCTGGAGGCACTGGCCGTGATCGAACCGATCCACCGTGCCCACCTGGCCACCGACTGGCTCGGTGAGCACGGCCACAACAGTCTGTTGGTCTGCGTGCTGGGTGCCCTCAGCGACCACGACCAGGCGGTGCTGCGTCGTATGCGGCTCCACGACTCGAACCCGATGGCGATCGCCCTCGACGTCGATGCGTGGGCGCGCGGATCCCAGCGCCAGGAGCCGTCGGGCGGCGCCGCAGCGTGGCTCAGCGCTCTCGGGTGGCGCGCCGTGACGGGTCAACCCAACGCGCAGCTGGCCCCTCTCTGGCAGGAGCTGGGCCGGCTCTCGGCCAACGGCGGCGGTCTCCGCCTCGAGGCGTTCCCCGGCATGGGCCCCTTGACCGAGCACGGTGGGACCGCATGACCGGGCACAGGAACGGTCCCGGACCGATCCTCCTGGTCCTGGCCACGGCGATGACCTCGTGGTTCACGCTGTCGTCGTGGGGCGGCTTCGTGGAGACCAACGCGATCTACATGGTGCCGTTGCTGTCCGGGATCCTGTGCGTGAGCCTGGTCGGCCAGCTCAGCAGGTGGGCGCGCTTCCACGTCGTCGTCATCGCCGCCGCGCAGCTGCTCACGGCGTTCCTCTTCCTCAACTTCCTCCACGGCAACTCCCCGCTCCCGACGCCGTCGTCGATCACTGCGACCACGCAGGCGTTCGTGGATGCGCTCGAGGTTTCGACGCGCTATGCCGCGCCGATCCCCACGGAGGTCAAGGAGGTGGCCCCCCTCCTGGTCTTCGGCGGGCTGCTGTGCCACCTCTTCGTGGACCTGATCGCCGTCACCCTCAACCGGGTCCCGGTGGCCGGCCTGCCCCTGTTGATCGTCTACACGCTTCCGGTCAGCATCCTCGATCGCCCCGTGCACTGGGCTCCGTTCGTCCTGGGGGTGAGCGGTTTCCTGCTCATGCTGGTGCTCCAGGAGAACAGCCGGATCTCTCGCTGGGGCCGGCAGTTCGGTGCCACCGACACCGGCCCGTTCAAGTCGACGATGAAGCTCACCGACGCACGACGGCATCCGGTCGCGGTCGGCGCGACCGCGGTCACCCTGGCCCTGTTTATCCCGTTGCTCATCCCGACCCTCGACCTCGGCGTGCTGGGTGGCGAGGGCTCAGGTGGGCCCGGCGACCGAGAGGTCAAGATCACCAACCCGATGACCGACCTGCGCCGCGACCTCATACGCGGTGAGGACGTCCCCCTGCTCGAGGTCAGCACCGACGGCCCCGCCCCTGAGTACGTCCGGTTGACGGTGCTCACCAAGTTCACCGACGCCGCGTGGAGCCCCGGGAAGCGGAAGCTGCCCGAGAGCCAGGCTGCCGACGGAGCCATTCCCAACCCGATCGGCCTCACCGGGGCCTACCCCACGACGACCCGGGACTGGAAGATCTCGATCACCGACGAGCTTGACTCGCTGTGGCTGCCGACCCCCATGAGGGTCACGTCGGTGAACGCCAGCTCCGACTGGCGCTACGACATCAACACGCTCGACTTCCACTCGGCCGACGACGACGTGAACACCGCGGGCATGGACTACTCACTCACCGAGCTGATCCCCCAGCTGAACGGGGACGGCCTCGCCAGCGCCCCTCCGCCGCCCTCCGTCATTGCCGACGACTACACCGCGCTTCCCGACATGCCGCAGGAGGTGGTCGACATCGCCAGGGAGGTGACGGGTGGACAGGCCTCCGACTACGAGAAGGCCCAAGCCCTCCAGGACTACTTCCGTGGTCCGGAGTTCGAGTACTCCCTCACCCCCGACCCGGGCAACGGCAACAACGCCCTCGTGGAGTTCCTGCAGGACAAGGAGGGCTACTGCGAGCAGTTCTCCTCGGCGATGGCCGTGATGGCACGCATCCTCGGCATCCCGGCACGGGTCGCCGTCGGACTCCACTACTCCGACGACGACTCCGACGCCACCGACGGATACGAGTTCACCTCCCACGACCTGCATGCCTGGCCCGAGCTCTACTTCGAAGGGGCCGGCTGGGTGATCTTCGAGCCCACCCCGTCCACGCACATCCCCGGCGTACCCGGCTACACCAACGACCAGGTCGAGGACGACGGTCCCGACGCGCAGCCGACGGCCCCGCAGACCTCGGCGTCTCCCCAGGACCGACCGACCAAGCCCCGGGCGACGCAGGCACCGGAGGAGCAGGCCACCGCCGACAAGGACCAGGACGACGACTTCTCGTTGGTGCCGTTCCTGTGGGGTGGTGGCGCGCTGCTCGTGGTGGTGGCGCTGGTCCTCACGCCGAGGTCGCTGCGACGCGCGCGCACCAACCGTCGCTGGCGCGTCGGGGACCCGGCGGAGGCCGCATGGGCGGAGCTGCGTGACGTGACCGTCGACCTCGGCCGGGCGTGGCCCGCGGGACGCTCACCACGCGCCACTGGTCAGCGACTGCTGGAGTTCTTCGGCCCAGCGGCTGGCACCGAGTCGTCGCAACGGCCTCGCACCGGCCCCGAGGTGAACCCCGAGGCAACAGCAGCGCTGCACACGTTGGTCGGCATCCTGGAGCGCTCCCGCTACTCCGATTCCGCCGATCCCTCACGCGAGGGAGAGATCCGCCAGCTCGTGGACAGCTGCGTTGCGGCGCTTCGTGGCGGAGCGACCGCGCAGGGTCGTCGGCGTGCCACGTGGTGGCCACGGTCGGTGCTGTCGGCGGGCTCACGCACCGCGGCCCGGGCCTCAGGTGGCGCACGACGCGCCTCGGCCGGGGACCCACTGGACCAGATCTCCTGAGCTGACCGCAGGAGCCTTCAGCTCTTCCGGGCACCCGGGGAAGGTGGAGCTCCCCGACCGAGATCCCGGCCGGGACGTGGACCTTTCGGCCGGGAGGACGGCCAGGGCTGCTGCGGGCCGGGGCACACGTCACCGGCGCACCACGAATCGGTGATCCGTGGCGTCAGGACCGGGTGAAGGTCAGAAGCCGCCGTTGTCGCGACGGTTGCGCCAACGCTCCTCGAGACGCTCCATGAAGGGAGCCGAGGAAGTCGATCGACGCATCTTGGGGCGGTGGACCCTGCCACCGTCGACGACGCCGAGGCCGTGGTGGCGGGTCTCCTTGACGTCGCCCTCCTGGACCGGCTTGGCGCGACCGCGCACCGTGGACAGGCCATAGGTGGCGGACACGAGCATGATCACGAAACCGATCACGCCCACCGGGATCATGCGGAAGACCGCACCCGACATCAGCACCGCGATGCCGATGACGAAGACCACTCCGGCAAGGATGGCACGACGTCGAGCCGCCTGCTTGAAGGACGTGCCCCGCAAGGTCGAGGCAAACTTGGGGTCCTCTTCGACGAGGGCACGCTCCATCTGCTCGAGCAGACGAAGTTCCTCTTCCGAGAGTGGCACGTTTCCTCCCTTGGGTCGCGGCACGGACCGATGGTCCTGGCTCAAGTCTAGGCAGCCCCGGCCCAAGGTGGTAGTCGGTGACCAAAATTGCTTGACATCATTTGAGCAGGCTGGCCGGTCGCACCGCCGCCGTCCCGAACCGCCGGGTTGCCCGGTCGACCGCGCGGTCCGCCTCGGCCCAACCCTGCTCGCGCTCACCGAGCAGCAGCTGCCGGTGCACGGTGCGGCGGGGAACCAGGCCCTCGACACGTACGCCGACCAGACGGACCCTGGCGCGCTGCAGACCGAGCGCGTCGTACAACCGGGTGGCGGTGCGGTGGATCTCCTGGGTCACGTCGGTCGCCTCGGGCAGTGTCTTCGAACGGGTGATGGTGGTGAAGTCGGCAAAGCGCACCCGCAGGGTGACCGTCCGTCCGGCGACCTGGGCACTGCGCATCCGGCCGCTCACCCTGGCCGCGAGCCGCAGCACCTCGCGCAGGATCACCTCCCGGTCGTCGGTGTCCTGCGCGAAGGTCTCGTCGGCGCCCATGCTCTTGTCGGGTTCCTGGGTGTGTCGCCGCGGGGTGAGCGTGCGGCGGTCACTGCCCCAGGCGAGCTCGTGCAGCTGGCTGCCCAGTGCAACACCGACTGCCCGTTGCAAGGTCCGCAACGGGGTGTTGGCGACGTCGCCGACCGAGTGCAGGCCGAGGCGATGCAGCATCTCCGCGGTCTTCTCCCCCACGCCCCACAGCTCCCCCACATCGAGTGGGTGCAGGAAGGAGGTGACCTTGTGCGGTGGCACCACGACGATCCCGTCCGGCTTGGCCCGTCGGCTGGCCAGCTTGGCCACCGAGACGGAGGCCGCGACCCCGACCGAGCACGTGATGCGTTGCTCGTCGTGGATCCGGGCGCGGAGCATCTCGGCGATCTCCACCGGCGACCCGAGGCGCCTGGTGGCCCCACTGACGTCGAGGAAGGCCTCGTCGAGCGACATCGCCTCGACCATCGGGGTGATCTGCCGAAAGGTCTCCATCACCGAGGAGGACACCGTGCTGAACGCATCGAAGTCGGGGGTGATCACCGTCGCCTGCGGACAGGCACGCCTGGCACGGGTCATCGGCATCGCCGAACGTACGCCGTGTTCTCGGGCCGGGTAGTTCGCTGACAGCACCACGCCACGGTGGCCACCACCGACGATGACCGGCACCTCGGCCAGGTCCGGTCGGTCGCGGATCATCACCGACGCGTAGAACGCGTCCATGTCGACGTGGAGCAGGTGACAACCACGCGCCGGGTCCCTCATCGGAACCACCGGGCCTGGGCCAGGAGCCCCCGCGTGGCGGCCGAGGGAGAGGTGGAGTGGGGCTCAGCGAGTGGCGAGCACGTGGACCTGGGTCGCGAGCGGCAGGTACTCGGGTCGGGAGGCCACTGCCTGCTCGAGCTCGACCAGCGCCTGGGTGGCACCCGGCTCGAGGTCGAGCAGGGACCCGGGCACCAGGTCGGCGAAGACCCGGATGCCGTGCACCGACACGGTGCTGAAGCCGGCCCCGTCGAGCAACCCGGTGATCTCGTCGCTGGTGAATCGGTGACCCGCCTTGCCGACGGCCTCACCGGAGAGGATGGCCTTGGCCTGTCCGAAGTGACCGGCCATCGCCCGGGCCACCACGGCTGCATGCCGCTGGGCGACCAGGAGGCTGAGGGATCCGCCGGGGCGGAGCACCCGAGCCAGCGTGGCCAACGCGTCAGCGGGGTCATCGACGACCTCGAGGACCCCGTGGCACAGGACCACGTCGAAGCTGGCCTCGTCGACGGCATCGAGCAGGCTGGACAGCTCTCCCTGCTGACCGGTGACCCGGTCGGCGACGCCGAACTCCTGGGCCCGACGACCGAGGGCAGCAAGGGCGTCAGGACTGGGGTCGACCACGGAGACCCGGTGGCCCTGCTCGGCGACGCGCACGGCGAAGCCGCCGGTGCCACCGCCGATGTCGAGCACGTCACTGGGCTCCGCGAGGACGTCACGCAGGGAGTCCCAGACGACAGCGGTGCGGGCAGCGCCCCGGCGTTCACTGGCAGACATGGCACCCAGACTAGTGGCCGGGCCCGCGAGCCCGGCACAGGCTGTGACAACCGTGGCGTGTTGGCGGTCGATCTCATCCGGCGCTCCCGGGACTGCGGTGCCACAACGTCCGGGCAGCCACGATGTCGGAGCCACGCGACGTCGGTCCTCCGGCTGGCTTGATGTCGGCGTACGGCGACATCCGGAACCCACTGGTGTGCACCAGCACCCGTTTGGGCGCGGAGCTCTCGAAGCCACCGGGCACCTCGGCCATCAGCTCACGCACTGCCTCGACTCCCCCGGCCCGCCACACGGCGTACAGCTCGGGGAGCTCCCAGCAGCCGGTGGCGCGCACGGACACTCCTCGACGGCCGGTGCGTCGCAGCTCCCCACGCACCACCAGCAACCAGGAGTGGAAGACGGTGGCCGCGTAGGGCCCCTGGGCGTCTTCGAAGAAGGTGGCGTCGACCGGCCCGGTGGAGTCGTCGAGGGTCAGGAAGATGACCCGACGGCCGGAACGGATCGGCGGCGTCTGGGTGGCCACCTTGACCCCGGCGACCAGCAGCTCGGAGCGACTGCGTTGGGTGAGGAGGTCCTTGCTGCGCACCACGCCGAGGTCGTCGAGGAAGTCGGCGTAGTTGTCGACCACGTGGGCAGTGACGTCGAGCCCGAGGATCTCCAGCTCGGCCCGCATCCGCTCGTGCACGTCCATCTCGGGCAACCCACTGGCCTCCCCGTCACCCGGCTCGTCACCGAGGTCGAGGGTGAGCTGGACGCTGGTGACCGGACGCGGCGCCCTGGTCGCCCGGGACTGGGCGGCGGCCTTGGCCCACACCCCGGCCGAGGCGAGTGCATGACGCTCCGCGACCGGCGACTCCTCCCGCACCAGCGGATCGCTGCTGCTGCGCTCGGCCGCCTGCTCGGCGCGTTCCTGGGCTGGGGTCCTCGCGGACGGGGCCAGTCCCTTGGAGGCCAGGCCACGTCCCCGCGTCGACGAGCGCGCCACCGACCGGGCCAGCCGATCGAGCTCGGCGACCTGCAGCAGCAGGTCGCGCCGAGTCACCGAACCCCGACGGCGTACGTCGTGGGGGGACCCGATCCGATAGACGGAGTCGAAGGCACCGGTCAGCACCAGGCGCTCGCACACCGGCCGGGAGACATGGGCGCGGTGCCAGAGGTCGCTCAGGGAATGGAACGGACGCGCGCTGACGATGCGCTCGACCTCACCCTCGTTGATGCCCTTGACCTCGGAGAGCGCGAGGCGGATGCCGTAGCCATCATCGACGCGTTCGACGGTGAATGCCTTCTCGCTGTGGTTCACGTCGAGCCCGAGCACGGTGATGCCGAACTGGCGGGCGTCGTCGAGGATCAGCCGCTTGGGGTACATGCCGGGGTCGTGGGTGAGCACACCGGAGAGGAAGTGCGCCGGCCAGTGCGCCTTGAGCCAGGCGGACTGGTAGGTCGGCAGCGCGAACGCGGCGGCGTGGGCCTTGCAGAACCCGAACGAGGCGAAGGCCTCGAGGATCTTCCAGATCTGTTCGGCGACCCGCGTGCTGTAGCCCAGCCCCAAGCACCGCGGGAAGAACCAGGTCTTCGTGTCGGCCATGCCCTCGGTGTCGCCCAGCGCCCGCCGCTTCTCGTCGGCCTCGGCGTAGGTCACCCCGGCGAACTGGGCGATGATCTCGATGACCTGCTCGTGGAAGACCACGACGCCGTGGGTCTGCCCGAGGATCGGCTTGAGGTCGTCGTGCAGGTAGGAGGGCATCTTCCAGCCCTGCTTGGCATTGAGGTACGGCGTGATCATGTCGCTCTTGACCGGCCCGGGCCGGAACAGCGAGATGTCGGTGATGATGTCGGAGAAGCTGTCGATGCCGGACTTGCCGACCAGCTCCCGTTGGCCGGGCGACTCGATCTGGAAGACCCCCAGCGTCTTGGAGTCACTGATCATCTCGAAGGTGGTGGCGTCGTCGAAGGGCACCTCGGCCTCGCTGTCGAGGTCGATGTCGACGTCGTCGACCCGCTTGATCTCGGTGAGTGCGTGGGCCATCGCCGACTGCATGCGGATGCCGAGCACGTCGAGCTTGAGCAGGCCGAGGTCTTCGACGTCGTCCTTGTCGAACTGGCTCATCGGGTAGCCGGCCCAGCTGGCCTCCACCGGGGTACGGTCGAGCAGGGTCGTGTCGGAGAGCAGCACGCCGCAGGGGTGCATGGCGATGTGTCGGGGCAGCCCGTCGAGCCGCTCGACCAGGCCGAAGAACATGTCGAGCCTCTGCTCGCCCAGGCCACTGGCGCGGAGCTCGGGCAGGTCGCGCAGCGCCATCCGGGCGTCCCTTGCGCGGATGTGGGGGAAGGCCTTGGCGATCGCATCGGTCTCGCCGGGCGGCATGCCGAGGGCGGCCCCGACGTCGCGCACCGCGTGGCGCACCCGATAGGTCTCCATCATCGAGACCGCCACGCACCGCTCCCCGCCATAGGTGTCGAGGATGGCGTCGTAGACCTCGAGCCGTCGCGCGGACTCCACGTCGACGTCGATGTCGGGCAGGTCCTGGCGCAGCGGTGAGAGGAACCGCTCCATCAGCAGGCCGTGTCGGATCGGGTCGACGCCGGAGACGCCGAGCAGGTAGTTGACCAGGCTGCCGGCGCCCGAACCTCGCGCGGCCACCCGGACCTTCATCTCCCGGATCAGGTCGACCACGTCGCCCACGGTGAGGAAGTACGACGCGTAGCCGAGCTCGCGGATCACCTCCAGCTCGTCGTCGAGCCGCTTCCAGATGCGTTGTCGAGGAGCGTTTCCGTAGCGCCACCCGATCGCCCCCTCGCACCGCTGGCGCAGCGCCGCATCGGCGGCCTGGTTCCGAGACGCGTCGTCCGTCCCGCCGCTACCGCGTCGGTTCGGACCGACGCTCCTCAACCTTCGTTCGTGATCGCGAGGAGCGAGCGAGCTCGTGCCTCGCGCGAACTCGAACTCCGGGAAGTGGATCTCCCCCAGGCCCAGGTCAGCCTTCGGGTCGATCACACATCGATCCGCGATCTTCCGGGTCTGGGCCAGCAGCTCCTGGCCGGCGTGGGCGGTGTCGTTCCCGAGCCCGGCATGGCGGCAGATCTCCTCGGCCACGTCGTGCATCTGCTTGCCGGACTTGAGGAAGCCCTCGGCGTTGCCCCGGAAGCCGCCCGGCCCGACACGGGACAACCCGGCCGAGCCCAGCGGGACCAGGGTGCGGGCTGCGTCGAGCACGTCGATGGTCGGGGCGTCGAGCCGATCGGCGTACCGGACGGCATTGGACAGCACCACCGGGAGGCCGGCGCTGCGAGCCACCCCGACCATCCGGGCGGCGTGGGGTGATGACCCCGGGCCGTGGCCCGGGAGCCGGTGGGAGGTCACCTCGACCACCAGGTTGCCGGGCGGCACGATCTCGCGCCAGCGGTCGAGGACCGCGCGGGCATGGTCGTCGCGACGCGCCGTGGCGGCGTCGCCCAGCGTCGAGGTCGGCCCGAGCAGCACGAGCACGTCGTCTCCGAGGTGCTCGGCGATCAGCTCGGGCGTGGTCACCGGCCGACCTCGCTCGCCGGCCAGGTGGGTGGCCGAGACGAGTCGGCAGATCGCCGCCCATCCGGCCTTGCCCGAGGCCAGGAACACCGCCCGCGGGAGCCCCTGCTCGCGAAATGCACCGCCGCGCACCGGCGTGCGGGGGCGCCCTGCCCCCGACGGTGGTTGAGGAGGCGAGGAACGAGCCGTCTCGACACCACGCCACGGAGACCCCGCATACGCCAGGTCCACCCCCAGCACCGGTCGGATCCCGGCCTGCTGGCAGGCCTTGACGAACCGCACCGCACCGTAGGTGCCGTTGCGATCGGTCAGCGCAAGCGTGTCCATCTCCTGCTCGAGGGCGCGCTCGACCAGCACGTGGGGATGGCTTGCGCCGTGCTGGAGCGAGTAGCCCGAGGCCACGTGGAGATGGACGAACGGGTCAGGCACTTCTCCCGGCTTGCTCGTCGAGGACGCCGGCGCCCTCCACCCAGCGTGCGCCTCCGGCCCGCAGTGCCAGTTGACCGTCGTGGGACACGTGGGGAGACAGGCCGAGCGACTGCTCGATGACGGCCAGGAACCGATCGGACTCACGGACCAGGTCGTCGGCCTCGCGCTCGGTGACGGCTCGGGTCGAGCCGGCCTCGGCGGCAGCTCGCTTGGCAGCGCCGGAGGCGAAGAACGTCGCCCACTCGGCGAGCTCGGGGGCCACCTCGGCGAGCAGCACCCAGGCATTCTTCTGGGCACGTCGTCGGCTGGTCGCCGCCACGGGCACGGCCCTGGCCGCGATCAGGGCAGCAGCAGCCCGCAGTGCTGCGACATGGGCGCAGGCATAACGAGCAGGAACCTCGGTCGCGGTGATGGCCTCACGCAGGGACTCGGCGGCCCGCTCGAGGTAGGAGTGGGTCGTTGCCGGGAGGCAGTAGGGGTTCATCGTGGTCATGGGTCGTCCGCCCTTCAGTCCGCGCAGCCGAGGAGCTGCCAGTTGCCGTCAGTCCAGGAGAAGGAGAGGTCGAAGACCCCCGTGGTGCCCAGGCCCCCGCTCATTCCGCAGCCGGCCTCGACCCGCCACATCTCCCGTTCTGAGAGCAGTCCAGCACTGGCCACCGACAGTCCCCTGCCGGGCGACCTGCCGGGCGACCTGCCCGCCGATCGGCGGGGCACCTCTTCCCCGTCGGTCCCGACCAAGGCACGGGCGTCGGCGGACTGCCACCACGGCCCGGTCTCGACCCAGTGCGCGACGACCTCGCGCACCTTCCACAGCTTGCCGCGCCAGAGGAACTGCTCGGGCGCCTCGACCTGACGGCCGGGCTGTCCCACCATTCCCCTGCGCACTTCCACGGGATCGTCGTACCGACGCATTTCCGCTCCTTCCCCAGAGCTTCAGACGGTTTCGACCCCTGTCTCTTCTCGACCCCTCCGACCCCGGTGCTGCGACCTCACGCCGGTCTGTGCCGCGGCTGTGCTGCTGCGGCCCGTGCTGCTGGCGTGAGCCCGGTGGAGGCGGGGGTCGAGGTCGCCCCCACCGGGGAGCGATCGAACATTTGTTCGAACACCTCAAAGGTACACCGGCACACGGACAGGACTCAACCCCTGTCCGGAGAAACCTGTCCGGAGAATCCTGACCGGAGAAACCTGACCGGAAGATGATCGGAGACGTGATTCGGGAAGATGCGCCACGGGGCAGGCTCGCAGGGCCAGGCGCACGGGCCAGGCTCACGGAGCCGGCTCGGCCGTCTCCACGGTGAAGTCGATGAAGTCGTCGCCGCAGACCTCGGTGCCGTTCGTCCGCAGCGCGTGCCGCTCCGGTTCGTCGGGACTGATGCAGGCACTCAGCGGTTCACCGGGCATCCAGCCCACGTTGGAGATCCACGTCTCGTTGACGAAACGCTGGCCACGGAAGCGATAGGTGTAGTCGACGTTGTGGCCGCTGCTGTTCTTGCGCCACTTCTCGGACTTGGTGACGGTGACCTCGACCTCTTTCGTCAGGTCGCCCTGGTCCTCGGTGTCGGCGATGAGGAAGAAGGCCAGGCCGAGCAGGAGGACGAAGCCCAGCCCGACCACCGCCAAGCACCCGATCGCGGCCTTCATCCGGGCAGGTTCCACGGCTCGACGACGAGTCCTGACGAGATCTCCGAGGCGAGCTCCCTGCCGGCCTCGTGGTCGCGCACCATCACCTGCACCAGGTGCATGTGGGCGCCGTCGGTGGTCACGACCAGCCGGTTGCGCACCTCCAAGGAGCGCTGCGTGCCGTCGACGTCCGCGGCTGCGGATCCCACGGCGCCGCGGACGCGTACGTCGACTCCGGCATGCACCCGGGAGTCAGCGCCTGCATCGAGCTGCTTGCGGATCCGGTCGATCTCCCAGCTGAGGTGGTCGGCCACGCCTTGCGGGGTGCCCAGCCTGGTCTCGCGCACGGCCAGGGAGAGGCTGATCAGCTCCCGACCGTCGCCGAGCCACTGCCACATCTCGCCGTGCCTGCCACTGAAGTGGCTGGGCGCAACGGCCGGGACGGGCAGGGTCATCGGGCCAAGGTGCGCAGAGGTGAGGGGTGTCAACACGTCGGATCACTTTCCTGCAGGCAGCTGCGAGAGGTCCAGCTGGACCAGGTCGTGCGACCCTTCCGGGCGCACGAAGACCACGTTGGCCGTCTCGACGGATGCGCCGTACTCGATCTCCGCCCCGCCGACCCCGGCATCGAACTCGATCTCCTCGCTGGCCAACGACTCGATGGTGGTCTGGCGGATGACGACCCTGCCGTTCTCCATGGCCAGCTCGGTGGCTTCGTCCATGTCGCCGCGGGCCACGGCCGACTTGATGGCCTCCGCCGCAGGGTTGTCGGCGGTGACCTTCAGCTCGACGTCCAACCCCTGGCCGGTGCTGGTGCCGGGAGGCAGGTCGAGGCCGAGCTTCTGGTTGAGGGCACTGGCCTCGATCTTCCCCGAGAGCGTGAAGTCGTTGAAGTCGCCGTTCTTCTTCGCGGTGAGCTCTCCGGAGAGCTCGACAGCCCCGCTGACGTCCTGGTGACCGGCCACGTTGTCAACATCCAGCTTTCCGGTCACCTTGATGCCCATCTCCTCCTTGACCACGTCGTAGTAGGCATCCAGCCGTCCGGACATCGTGGCCTGTCCGAGGGGCGAGTCCGTCTCGACCTCACCCTGGCCGTAGACGCCGACCTTGAAGCTGGTGATGTCCTGCTTCATCACGTAGTCCGCGACGTTCGACACCACCGTCGCGCCGGGACTCATGAAGTCGCCGAGGCCGTCGAACTCCAGGGTCGCGTCGTCGAGGCCGTCGAGGAACTTCTTGGCCTCCTCCGGCGAGTCGAACGACAGCTCCAAGGAGGTCGTGCCCCCGGCCGAGACGTCGGCCTCCGTGCCGGCCACCTCGATCTCGCGCCCGAGACCGGCCTCCAGGGAGAGGGACATCCTGACGGTCCCGTCCGCCATCACGACGTACTGGGCCTCGGCCTTCCCCTCGAGCTCCCACGTGGCGAACTCGAGCTCGGCGTCGAGGAACGCGCTGATCGTGCTGATCGCGATGTCTCCGCCGAGAAGCTCGACGAGCTCCTCCTGGGTGAGGTCGTCCATCGACGGCGGCAGCTGGATCGCCGCCTCGGAGAGCGTCTCGTCACCACCGTCCACCTTGCCCTTGGCCGCGGCGTCGAGCGCCTTGGCCAAGGCGGCGTCGGCGTCGTCGGCATCGGTGAGCGCCGAGCCGATGTCATCGGCGATCACCTGCAACGAGCGCTGCGCGTGCGACACGTCGACCTCGTGCACGTACGTGGCGGGATCGGTGACCGAGCCGGTGGCGTGGTCCACGGTGTAGCCCTTGGTCCGGGCGAGGGCGAGCGCGTCGGTCAGCTTGGTCCTGGCTGCCTTCATCAGCCGCTCGGACTCGACGAGGGAGACGGAGATGTCGGAGACCTCGGCCACCATGTCGTTGAGCCGGAGCCGCAGCTTCTCGTGCGACGTGCGCGCGTTGTCCCCTGCCTGGCTGGCCCAGCTCAGCGGCGGATCGGAGTCGTCGATCTCGTCCTGCAGGTCGACCAACGCCTTGCGCTGCTTGATCAGCACATCGGCCACCGTGTCGAGATCCCCGGGCTTCCAGTCGATGAGGTTGTCGATGGACACCATCCCTACTCGATCCCCCTCCGGTGGTACAGCCCGTGCTGGCGGATCCGCAGGTCGGAGGCGTAGTCGGAGGCGTCGTAGGAATCGGCGCTCTTCTCCTGCTCCCGGGCCTCGGCCACCGCGTCGTCGTGCCACTTCTTGAACCGGGACTTCCACGCTGTGCCCAGCGCGGTGGCCTTGGGCCCGCTCCTGCTTCCGGGGAGTGCCGTGGCGATGTCGTCGATGTCGGCGCTCGGGTCGGCGTCCTTGACGCCCCTCGCGGCTTCCCGCAGCTTCGTGGCCGCAGCGTTGATGTCGGCAACGACTACTTCGAATCCCATGGGTCCCCTTCGTCTCGCCGAGTGGTCTTCCCGGCCTCGCGAGCTGCAAACCTCCTGACACACCATGACCGTCCGGCGCACCGCTAGAGTCTGCCGCATGGCTGAACACGCCTCCATCGAGAAGTTCCGGGCCGCCCTGGCCGAGAAGGGCGGCTCCGGCGAGATCGTCGTGCTGCCCGACTCCGTGCACACCGCGGCCCTCGCCGCGGACGCGTTGGGCTGCGAGGTCGGTGCGATCGCGAACAGCCTGCTCTTCGACTCCGACGACAAACCGGTGCTGGTCCTGACCAGCGGCGCGCACCGCGTCGACACCGCGAAGGTCGAGGCGACCACCGGGCCGCTCAAGCGGGCCAGGCCTGACTTCGTCAGGCACCACACCGGCCAGGTGATCGGCGGGGTCTCCCCCATCGCCCACCCGACGCCGGTGCCGACGTTCATCGACCCGTGGCTGCGCAGGTACGACGTGGTCTGGGCCGCCGCGGGCCATCCCGCGGCGGTGTTCAGCACGACCTTCGACGAGCTGGTCGCGATGACCGGCGCAACCGAGCTCGAGGTGGAATAGACCGTGGAGATCTGGATCAACCCGGCCTGCTCGAAGTGCCGCACTGCGGCGAGCACGCTCGACGAGGCCGGCAACGAGTACACCCAGCGCCGCTACCTCGACGACCCGCCGACCGTCGCCGAGATCGAGGACGTGCTGGCCAGGCTCCGGCTCGACCCGTGGCACATCGCTCGGATGAATGAGCCGATCGCCAAGGAGATCTCCCTGAAGGACGTGCCCAAGGACGACGCCCACCGCGCCGACTGGGTGGCCGCCCTGGCGGAGCACCCCAAGCTCATCCAGCGTCCGATCATCACCCTCGATGACGGCACCGCCGTGGTCGCGCGCGACGACGAGACACTGGCCCGCATCATCGGCACGTAGCAGCTCACGTGGCGACCCCGCCTGCTCCACGGGCGGGAGAGCGTTGGCGACCTCCGCCCCAAAGAGCTTCTCCGCAACCGTTCGCGTCGTGGCCCGGCCTCGGGCTGGCGATGGCCTAGAGTCCCTTGCGTGGAATCGCTTGCACTGGTGTTCTCCAACGGCTGGGCCAGTGGTGTCAACGCCTACCTGGTCGTCCTCGTCATGGGCATTGCCGAACGGCTCGGGGTCAGCGAGATCCCCGACGTGCTGGGCAGCTGGCCGGTGCTCGCCCTCGCCGGGTTCATGTATGCGATGGAGTTCGTCGCCGACAAGATCCCGCTCATCGACTCCACCTGGGACACCATCTCGACCGCCATCCGGCCCACCATCGGCGCCGTCCTCGGCGTCCTGGTCGCGGGCGAGTCCGACTCGCTCAGCGCCGCGCTCGCCGGTGTCGTCGGGGGTGGCAGCGCGTTGGCCTCCCACCTGGTCAAGATGGGGGGACGGATGGCGATCAACTCCTCGCCCGAGCCGGTCACCAACATCACCGCCAGCGTCGTCGAGGACTTCGCTGTGCTGGGGGTCGTGTGGTTCGCCATCGAGCACCCGGTGGCGGCCGCGGGCATCGCCGGGGTCCTTCTGGTCACCGGGCTCGTCGTGCTCTACTTCGCGGCCAGGCTGATCCGGAAGTTCTGGCGGCGCTGGAAGGGCCGGGACCGCCACCCCCCGGCGTACGCCTGAACCCCACCGCAGGGTTCGCAGCATCCTTCGAGCGGAATTCCTGCGCACGGCTCGTTGACGCGACGAACTGGTCACCAGCAGCGCCGACCATTCCTCTAGGGTTCACCGCATGGCGCGCGTGGTGGTGATCGGTGGAGGCTTCGGTGGCATGGCGTCGGCCGCGCGGCTGGCCAAGCTCGGCCACGACGTCACCCTCGTGGAACGTCTCCCCCACCTGGGCGGGGCGATGGGCACCGTGGAGAAGGACGGGTTCACCTGGGACGCCGGTCCTTCGGCCACGTTGCTGCCCGCCGTCGTGCGCGACCTGTTCCGCAAGTCGGGACGGCCCCTCGAGCGCGAGATCGACCTGGTCCCGCAGGAGATCATCCGCACCCACCACTTCGAGGACGACACCCGCGTCGCCCTGCCCGGTGGGTCGCGCGCCGCGCAGGTCGAGGCGCTCGACGACCTGGCGCCGGGACTCGGTGACCAGTGGGCGTCCTACGTCGGGGCGTTCGCGGACGACTGGGAGGCGATCCGCCGTGACTACCTCGAGCGCCCGTGGATACCCGAGTTCGCCAGCAAGGAGACCACGGCACGGATCTTCACCCGCGAGATGCTCGCCAAGCGCCTGAAGAAGTCCTTCAAGGACGACAGGTTGAGGATGCTCGCTGCCCACCCCTTCGTCTTCGAGGGCCACGACCCGCGGGACGTGCCGGCCTGGATGGGCATGGTCTCCTACGTGGAGCAGCGGTTCGGCGCTTGGACGGTCGAGGGTGGTTTCGGGCGGCTCTGCGACGTGCTGGCCCAGCGACTGGCGACGCGCAAGGTCACCGTGCTGCTCGACACCCGGGTCGATGACATCGTGGTCCGCGGCGGGCGCGCAGTCGCGGTCGCGACCGACAGCGGCGAGATCGACGCCGACGTGGTGGTGTGCGCGATCGACCCGCGCGGGCTGCCGGTCCTCGCGCCCCACGTGCGTCGCACCATGCCGGCCATTCCTCCGGTCGTGTGCCACCTCGGACTGACCGGGGACGTCCCGGTCCTGCCTCCCGAGTCCGTCTTCCACGGTGACCCCATGCTCGTCGTGCGCACGGGCGGCACCGCTCCGGAAGGTGGGAAGGCCGTGACCGTCCTGGCGCGCGGCCTGCTCGCAGAAGACATCGTGCTCGGCCTGGTGCGCAAGGGTCTCAACCTCAGGCCGCACGTCGAGGTGCGCGTCGACCGCTCACCACGGACCCAGGTCGAGCAGTGGGGCGGCTCGCCGATGGGCGTGCTGTGGCAGGGCCGCAACACGTTGAGGGATCGCCTCTCGACCACCACGCCCGTGCCCGGGGTGTACGCCGCCGGAGCGCACGCCGCCCCCGGCGCCGGCATCCCCCATGTCGGGCTCTCGGCTGCCCTGGTCGCCCAGGAGGTCGGCCCGGCCTAGGTGGGAGCAGAGGCAGGTCGCCGTGCTGCCACCGGGTCCTCGGATCAGACGGTGATCCGCAGGGCCTCGAAGATCTCGCGGGTCGCCTTCGACCGGTTCAGCGTGTAGAAGTGCAGGCCCGGCGCCCCGCCGTCGAGCATGGCGTCACACAGCTCGGTGGCGATCGCGATGCCCTCGGCACGCAGTCCCGCCTTGTCGTCCTCGAAGGGGTACAGCCGCTGCACCACCTCCGTGGGCAGCTCACGACGGGACAGCTCGACCATGCGGCGCATCGAGTTGATGTTCAGGATCGGCATGACCCCGGGGATGATCGGGATGTCGACGCCGGCTGCCGCAGCCCGCTCGACCAGAGCGAAGTAGTCGGAGGCCCGCAGCACCATCTCCGTGATCGCGAACTCCGCGCCCGCGTCCTGCTTGGCCTTCAGCACCGCGACGTCGTCGTCCAGGCTGGCTGCATCGACGTGCCCCTCGGGGAAGGCGGCGACACCCACGCTGACGTCTGCGGCGTCCTTGATCACCCGGACCAGCTCGGAGGCGTAGTTGACACCACCGTTCGTCGGCTCCCATGGGGTGCCCGGGCCACCGGGCGGGTCGCCACGCAGGGCGAGCACGTTGTGCACCCCGCTTGCGGCCAGGGAGCCCAGGACGTCGCGGACCTCGTCGACCGTGTGCCCGACGCAGGTCAGGTGGGCCACCGGAAGCAGCGAGGTCTCCTTGGCGATGCGTCCGGTGATCGCCACGGTGGTGTCCCGGGTGGTGCCGCCCGCGCCGTAGGTCACCGACACGAAGGTGGGCTGGTAGGGCTCGAGCTCGCGGATCGCCTGCCACAGCTGCTCTTCCCCGGCAGCATCCTTGGGCGGGAAGAACTCGAACGAGAACGAGCGCTCACCGCTGCGGATGAGCTGCCCGATGCTGCGCGGCGTCTGGTGGTCCATACCGGGAGTCTAGTGACCGCACCGCCACCGCACGGGTGCCGTCCACCCTGCAGAACCCGATGGCTAGGCTCGTCGTCGTGAGCGACCCAGCGGCCTTCCGGGCCAGTCTCCAGTCCGTGATCGACGGCTTCCTCGACGAGCAGTCGAGACGGCTGGAGCCGTTGGGCGACGACGCCGCACGGCTCATCGCCGAGGCGCGTCTCGCGGTCAGCGGAGGCAAGCGCTTCCGGGCGGCCTTCTGCTACTGGGGCTACCACGCGATCAGCACACCGACCCCCGAGGAGGAGCAGGCGCTGCTGCGTGCCTGCGCCGGGCTCGAGCTGCTGCACGCCAGTGCCCTCGTGCACGACGACTTCATGGACGCCTCCGACACCCGGCGGGGGCGACCTGCGACGCACCGCGCCTTCGAGGCCGACCACCGGACGCGCGGCTGGACCGGCGACCCCGAGCAGTACGGCGCCGCGGCCGCGATCCTGCTCGGTGACCTGCTGCTGACCTGGGCGGACGAGCTGTTGCGTCGTTGCGGCCTCCCACTCGACCGGGTCTCCTCCGCGATGGACGTCTTCGACATCTGCCGCTCCGAGGTGGTGGCCGGGCAGTTCCTCGACGTGTCGGTGCAGGCCCGCGGCCGAGCCGACGTCGACACCGCGATGACGGTGCTGCGCTTCAAGTCGGCCAAGTACTCGATCGAGCGGCCGCTCCACGTGGGTGCGGCGCTCGCGGGCGCCGGACCCGAGGTGCTGGCGACCCTCACGGAATTCGGCCTGCCGCTGGGTGAGGCCTTCCAGCTGCGCGACGACCAGCTCGGAGTCTTCGGTGACCCCGCAGTCACCGGCAAGCCCGCCGGGGACGACCTCGTCGAGGGCAAGCGCACGGTCCTGGTCGCGATGGCCCTCGACGGTGTCTCCACCGAACGTGCCGCCGTCCTCGATCGCGCGTTGGGCACCGACCTGGACACCGATCAGGTGGAGGAGCTCCGTGCCCTGATCATCGAGTCCGGTGCCGACCAGCGAGTCGAGGCGATGATCACCGAGCTGGCCCGGCGCTCGCTCGACGCCCTGGCAGCGGCTGACCTGTTGCCCGGGGCCAAGGTCGCGCTCACCGATCTGGCTTCCGCCGCCACCCAACGCACACTCTGACCCCGGGCGAGTCAGTCGAGCGAGGTCACTGACCCGGGCAGCTCCGGGCCGTCACCACGCAGGAGCACGACGAACCGTCCGGCGCCACGGGTCGGCTCGGCGAGCAGGTCCAGCATGACCGTGAACGCGTGCTCGTCGCCGCGGGCAAGGGTCCCCCACCCGTCCCACAGCAGCAGCGTGTCGACGGTGAGGTCGGACAAGCAGTCGTTGAGGGCGTCGAAGTTGGCGCCGTACCACTCGGGGAACGCCAACGCGTCGCCGAAGGCTGCGAGCACCTCCGGCTTGGTGGTGGCCCGCCACCCGTCGACGTGGGCGAACGCCCACCCGGCGTGCTCGACCGCGTTCGCCACGTCGGCCACCTCGAAGTTGCCGTGCCACTGGTGCAGGTTGCCGGCGACACGGCCGGCCAGGACGGCAGCGAGCCCACTCATCGACGGATCCTCTCGAAGGACGCATAGTGGTCGGCGGTCCAGAAGAACTCGTCCTCGTCGCCGGTGACGATGCGCCGGGCACCGCGATCGTCCTCACCCGGGGTGGGGACGGTGTACTCGTGGTAGTGGCCCCGCTGCTGACTCGGAAGGATGCCCTCGCGGTTCTCGAAGGTCACCCCGTCACGGTCGTAGGGATAGGGCCCACCCTCGTCGATGAGGTCGAGCGTCTGCCGGGCCTCCGTCGGCAGCTCGTCCTCATCGACCCAGGTCAGCCCGGACTCCGGGTCCTCGACACCGTCGTCGGACGAGGAGCTCGAGCCGGACGGGCTCGCCGACCCTGCCGGCGTGCTCGCCGACCCGGACGAGGGGCTCGGTGCGGACGACCGGCTCTGCTGGGGACGACGGTCCGCCGGGTTGTTGCCGTCGCCGGTCCCCTGCTGGAACCACCAGGCACCCACCGCGACCAGGACAGCCGCGACCAACGAGAGGAACTTGCGCTGGCTCGCGGAGATGCCCATGGTGCCGGACCTCAGAAGGCTTCGACCTGGGCGCGGCGCTTGACCTCGGAACCGCGGTTCTCACGCAGCGCGTCGATCGGACGCCCCGGGAGGTCTGCGTCGGAGTAGATCCACGCGATGCACTCGCGGTCGGACCATCCGCCGTCGTGGAAGAGCGTCAGCAGGCCGGGAAGCCCCTTGACGACCTGGCCGTCGTGGACGAATCCGGCTGGCACCTGCTGGCCCGCGCCCTCGACGGGGACGGCGGCCGCAAGGGTGTGCTCACGGATCATCGTGCGGACCTGGTTCACGCTGACCCCGAGTGCCTCGGCGGTCTGGGCCCAGTCGAGCCACTCATCGACGAGCGTGGCCAGGTCGGGTTCGCGAGCAGCGGCATCGTTCATGGTGGCAACTCTTCCATCACCGACAGGTGCAAGGAAATCCCTCGGCCCAGAACGACACTCCAGTCACATGCGTCACTTGAGCATCTTGGAGAGCAGCGGTTACCGTCGTGGGGTTGTCCGGTCGCCACCCACGGGACCCTCGGAGTCCCGGGTGCCGGAGAACTGGCGAAGGGACACTCCGTCAATGAACTTCCCCACTCCCCTGTCCACCGGCCACCTCCGACGACGTACCGGTCGGGTCACCGGCGCCCTGCTCAGCGCGGGACTGCTGTCCGCCGGGCTGGTCGCGACCGCCTCTCCCGCCCTGGCCGACGAGGTGCCACCGGGTCGCAAGATCATCGTTCACACCGTGCGGCCGGGTGACACCGCGACCGAGCTGGCCGTGAAGTACCACGCGTGGACCAACGAGCTGATCAGCCTGAACCATCTCGGGTCGACCGCTGCCCTCACCGTCGGAGACCGGATCCGGATCCCGGTCGTGCGCTCGGCCGCGTCGGATGACTCCACACCGACGAAGCCTGCGTCGAAGAAGCCCCGGAAGACCGGGCACCACACGGACCCGAGCCGCGAACAGGTCCGCAACGTCATCACCGACACCGCCCGCCGACACGGCGTCAACCCGCACCTCGCCCTGGCCGTTGCCTGGCAGGAGTCCGGCTGGCAGATGCACCACGTCTCCAGCGCCCGCGCCATCGGCGCCATGCAGGTGCTGCCCACCACCGGTGAGTGGATGTCGCTCTACGCCGGCCGCTCGCTGGCGCTGCGCAACACGCAGGACAACGTGCTCGCCGGCGTGCTCCTGCTGGACCTGCTCGGGGACCAGACCAGCTCGCGCAGGCACCAGGTCGGCGCCTACTACCAAGGGCTCGGCGCCGTGCGCGAGCACGGGCTCTTCGACGAGACGCATTCCTATGTCCGCAACGTGATGGCCATCAAGCGGCGTCTCGAGTCCGGCGGTACGCCGTAGCGAGCCGGGTGGGTCGCCACGCCGGAGACCACCGTGGGCGGGTGAACCATGCGGGGTTCCGTAGGATTGAGCCCGGCGGATCCTTCCCCATCCAGCCGCGCACGGAGGTCGAGAAGTGGAGCCAGGCAACGAGCGGGACCTCAGCGACCCATTGATCGGTCGGCTCCTCGACAACCGCTACCGCGTCGGACGCCGGATCGCCAGCGGCGGAATGGCCTCGGTCTACGAGGCTCACGACGACCGGCTGGACCGGGTCATCGCGCTGAAGGTGATGCACCCCGGCATGGGCGACGACGAGGAGTTCGCGAGCCGGTTCGTGCGCGAGGCCCGCCACGCCGCCAAGCTCTCCCACCCCCACGTGGTCGGTGTCTACGACCAGGGGCGCGACCGCGGCACGATCTACCTGGCGATGGAGTACGTCCCCGGCCACACCTTGCGCGACGTGATCCGCAAGGAGGCCCCGATGCCTCCCCGCAAGGCCCTGGCGCTGATCGACCCGGTGCTCTCCGCGCTGGCCGCCGCCCACCAGGCGAAGCTGATCCATCGGGACATCAAGCCCGAGAACGTCCTGATCTCCCCTGACGACGACTCGGGAACGAGTCGGGTCAAGGTCGCCGACTTCGGGTTGGCCAAGGCGATCAGCGCCGACACGCAGCACACCGCGACGGGCGGCGTGCTCATCGGGACCGTCTCCTACCTGGCACCCGAGCTCGTCGTCGACGGACGGGCTGATGCCCGCGCCGACGTCTATGCCGCCGGCGTGGTGCTCTATGAGCTGCTCACCGGCCGCAAGCCCCACGAGGGCGAGTCGCCGATCCAGATCGCCTACAAGCACGTCCACGAGGACGTACCTCCTCCGTCGGAGACCGTGCCCGACATCCCGGCGTACGTCGACGCGCTGGTCGCGCGCGCCACCGCTCGTGATCGCGGACACCGGCCGGCCGACGCGCGGGTGTTCCTGCACCAGGTGCACCGGGTTGCCCAGGCTCTCGCCGAGGGGGTGGTCGACGACCCCGAGCTGGTCGCCGACCTCGCACCACCGGCGGCCCGCGAGCACGAGGAGGAGCAGTTCCGCGAGGACACCGCCCAAGACCCGTTCGACCAGGGCGAAGCCACCGGGGAGCTCACCGCCGGCGGCGTCCAGGACTTCCCCCGCACGAGCCACATCGACCGCGGTGCAGCGCTGGCCGGCCCCGTCGCCCGACCACTTCACGACGATCCCGCACCGGACGGCGTACCCCCCTGGTCCCCGGTCGACGCCGAGCCGAGGCGGCGGCGGCGCGGGGCGCTGCTCCTGGTTCTGGCACTGCTGGCGGCCCTGGCCGTCGGTGGCGGCGCCTACTGGTTCGGGGTTGCCCGCTACACGACCACTCCCAGCGTCATCGAGCTCACCGCCGCGGCCGCGCAGCAGAAGATCGAGGCCGCCGGCCTCGAGTTCGCGGAGGCCGACCCGGAGTACTCCGAGGACATCCGGAAGGGCCTGGTCATCAGCACCGACCCGGGCCCGGGCGACCGGGTGCTCGACGCCGGGAGGGTCACGGTCACGATCTCGCTCGGCAAGGAGCGCTACGACGTGCCGAAGCTGAAGGGCAGGTCCGAGGACGAGGCCCAGCAGGCGATCCTGGATGCCCACCTCGACTTCGGCCGCTCGATCCCCCGCTACCACCCGTCGGTCCCGGCCGGCCGGGTCATCAGGAGCAACCCCGCGGCCGGCACCTCCCAACGCCCCGGTGCGAGCGTCGACCTGATCCTGAGCCGGGGCCCCAGGCCGATCAAGGTCAAGGACTGGACCGGCAAGGATGCCGACCGTGCCGAGGAATGGATCGAGCAACAGGATCTCGAGGTCGACGTCACCGAGGAGTTCGACGACGACGTCCCCGAGGGCAACGTCATCTCGCAGAGCCCGAGCAGCGGCCAGCTCTTCAAGGGCGACACGGTCGACCTCGTGGTCTCGAAGGGCCCTCAGCTGATCGAGGTGCCACGTGTGGTCGGCATGGGCCAGGACGCCGCCACCGACACGTTGGAGGCTGCGGGGTTCCGGGTGGAGGTCGAGAAGCACCCGAACTACATCGGCCTCGGCTACGTGCTGACCTCCGACCCGGGCCGCGGCACCATGGCCCCCAAGGGCAGCACGGTCACGATCACCATCGTCTGACGGCTCACGGCTCACGGTCTCGGCAGACCGCCTCGTTCCTCGCGCTTCTCGACCACCACCTAGCCTTGTCCACGTGACTGACATGGCCCTGCGCAACCCCATCGGTTCCCACGTCCCGGTCGGCAAGGGATTGGCCTCCGGCGCCCTCGCCAAGGCTCGCGAGATCGGCTACGAGACGCTCCAGGTCTTCGTCGGCAATCCGCGCGGTTGGGCCGCGAGCAAGGGCAACCCCGCGGAGGACAGGGCGTTCCGCGAGGCCCGCGAGGACGGCACTCGCGCGTTCATCCACGCGCCGTACCTGGTGAACCTCGGTTCCCCCACGCCGGCGACCTACGAGAAGTCCGTGGAGACCGTCGCCCACAACCTCAGGCGGGCCGCCGAGATCGGCGCCGAGGGTGTCGTGGTGCACACCGGCTCGTTCGTCGACCCCACCGGATCCGAGGAGAAGTACGCCGCCGCGATGCGCCAGGTGCGCGAGGGCCTCCTCCCCCTCCTCGAGGCAGTCGAGGACGACGCCGCCCCGTGGCTGCTGCTGGAGCCGACCGCCGGGCAGGGTCGATCCCTCTGCGCCGGGGTGGAGGACCTGCATCCCTACCTCTCGGCGCTCGACTTCCACCCCAAGGCGGGCATCTGCCTGGACACCTGCCACGTCTTCGCGGCCGGTGCCCCTCTCGACGAGACGGGTGGCACGAAGGCGACCGTCGACCGGATCGTCGAGATCGGCGGCCCCGGCCGCCTGCGCCTGATCCACGCCAACGACTCCATGGACGTGCGTGGCGCGTTCAAGGACCGGCACCAGAACATCGGCGCCGGCCACATCGGTCAGGACGCCTTCCGCGACCTGTTCGCCCACCCCGCCACCGACGGGGTGCCGTTCGTCCTCGAGACACCGGGCTCGCGCGAGGTCGGGAGTCCCGACCTCGACCTGCTCAAGAAGTTGCGCGAGCAGGCCCGCGAGTGAGGGAGAGCACGACCACCCGCCTTGCCACCCTGGCTCTTCTCGGCATGGCGGCCATGTGGGGTTCGACGTTCTACCTCATCAAGGACCTCTCCGACCGGATCAGTGCGCTCGACTTCCTGGCGGTCCGCTTCCCGATCGCGACCGTGGCCCTGGTCCTGCTCTTCCCCCGGGCCCTGGGGCGCCTGTCGTCGCAGTCACGGCGCCAGGCGGTCGTCCTCGGGGTGCTCTATGCCGGCGCCCAGGTGGCCCAGACGGTCGGCCTGGCGCACACCGCAGCATCCGTCTCGGGCTTCATCACCGGCCTCTACGTCGTGTGCACGCCGTTGCTCGCCGCCCTGCTCCTCCGCTCACGCATCGGCCGGTTGACCTGGCTCGCCGTGGCCATGGCGATCGTCGGGATCACCGTCCTCACCCTGCAGCCCAGTGGCCTGGCCTTCGGGTACGGCGAGGGCCTCACGCTGCTCAGCGCGGTGATCTATGCACTCCACATCGTCGGGCTGGGTGCCTGGTCGCGCAGGGACGAGGCGATGGGCATGGCGATCGTGCAGCTGGCGGTGATCTCCGTCGTGTGCTTCGTCGGGGCGGCCCCCAACGGCATCACCATCCCGGACAACGGCGGCGACTGGATCAGCATCGTCTACATGGCGGTCGGGGCAGGGGCCCTCGCCATGGCTGGCCAGACCTGGGCGCAGGCCCACCTGACGCCGACCCGCAGCGCGATCGTCATGAGCATGGAGCCGGTGTTCGCGGCGTTCTTCGCGGTCCTGGCCGGCGGCGAGGACCTCACTGCGCGACTTCTCACCGGCGGGCTGCTGGTCTTCGGCGCGATGCTCGTCGTGGAGCTGATGCCGCGCCGCAAGATCGAGGGCGAGGTCACGCACATCGCCGTCTGAGCCGTGAGAGCGAGAACGGGGTGTCGACAGCGATCCGACTCAGGCGGACGATGGAGGCTTGAGGAGGTTCCACCCATGACCGGACACGTGATCCACCTCGACATCGAGATCGAGGCACCCCCTGAGATCGTCTGGCAGGTGCTCACCGACCTGCCGCATGCCGACCACATCCTGCGCAGCGTCAAGCAGGTCGAGCCGCTCGGTGCCCCCGGCTACGACGTCGGGACGACGTGGCGCGAGACCCGGGCGATGTTCGGCCACCACGGTGAGGAGGAGATGCACGTCGTCGAGTCGGTCAAGCCCCATCGCACGATGCACGAGACCAGGCTCGGCCACGACCGCATCCGCACCGCCTTCTCGCTGCAGTCGCACGCCGGTGGTCGCACCAAGCTCCTGGTGACCGCCAACATCGACACCTCCGAGCGCAACAAGGCCGAGGACATGATGTGGCACATCTGGGGCGGGTGGGGCTTCAGCGCGACCCGCCGGATGCTCAACCACGACCTGGAGGACATCAAGTCCGAGGCCGAGGCCCGCGTCGTCTGAAGCCGCACCGGCGGGGCCGTCACCGGGCCGGAGATCCCGCATCCTGAATTCCGCGCGTCGCCCGTCACCGGCGGCACTATTCTCGCTCCATGGTTGTGGTGATGTCGCCCGAGGCGACCGATGAGGACATCGCCCGCGTCGTCTCGCGAGTCGAGGGTGTCGGCGGCGAGGCGTTCGTGTCCAAGGGCGTGGTCCGCACCATCATCGGCCTGGTCGGCAACATCGAGTCGTTCCACCACCTGAACCTCCGGACGCTCCGGGGCGTCGCCGACGTCCACCGCATCTCCGACCCCTACAAGCTGGTCAGTCGCCAGCACCACTCCGAGCGGTCCACCGTCTGGGTCGGCCCCGAGGGCAAGCAGGTGCCGATCGGCCCGGAGTCGTTCACCTTCCTCGCCGGGCCGTGCGCCGTGGAGAGCGCCGAGCAGACCGTCGAGGCCGCGCGCATGGCGCAGTCGGCCGGCGCCACGATCCTGCGTGGTGGTGCGTTCAAGCCCCGCACATCGCCGTACGCCTTCCAGGGCCTGGGGGTGAAGGGTCTGGAGATCCTCGCCGACGTCCGGGCAGCCACCGGGATGCCGGTGGTCACCGAGGTCATCGACGCCCGGGACGTCGCCGTGGTCGCGGAGTACGCCGACATGCTCCAGATCGGCACCAGGAACGCTGCCAACTTCGCGCTGCTCCAGGCCGTGGGTGACGTCGGCAAGCCGGTCCTGCTCAAGCGCGGCATGACGGCCACCATCGAGGAGTGGCTGATGGCCGCGGAGTACGTCGCCCAGCGCGGCAACCTCGACATCGTGCTGTGCGAGCGGGGCATCCGCACCTTCGAACCGGCCACCCGCAACACCCTCGACATCTCGGCAGTCCCGGTCGTCCAGGCGACCAGCCACCTGCCGATCATCGTGGATCCGTCCCACGCCGCCGGACGCAAGGATCTTGTCGTCCCCCTCTCGCGGGCGGCGATCGCAGTCGGTGCTGACGGCGTCATCGTCGACGTGCATCCCAAGCCGGAGACCGCGCTGTGCGACGGGCCGCAGGCCCTGCTGGGCACCGAGCTGCGCGAGCTGGCCCAAGCCGTCCGTCGACTCCCCGGAGTGGTCGGCCGCGTGGACGCCTCGACGCTCACCCGCTGACCCGGGTCGCGCGGGTCGTGGCCCGTGGCACGTTGGGAGCGTTCGGATACAACTGGGGGCACCCGACCCGACCGAGGAGCCTCCTTGCCCACCCAGCTCACCGTCCGCTCCACCGAGCAGCTGACGCCGCACCTGGTGCGGGTCCACTTCTCCGGAGACCTGGCCGGCTTCGCCGACAGTGTCGACACCGACCGCTACGTGAAGCTGATCTTCCAGCAACCCGGAGTCGACCACCCCGACCCGTTGGACCTGAATGCGCTGCGGGGCACCCTCCCACCTGAACAGATGCCGATCCTGCGCACCTACACCGTCCGCAGCCTCGACGTCCCAGCAGGCACGCTGGCGATCGACTTCGTGGTGCACGGCGACGAGGGTGTCGCCGGCCCATGGGCTGCCGCGGCCCAGCCCGGCGACGTGATCCTCGCCAACGGCCCCGGCGGTGGCTACGCCCCCCGACCCGACGTCGACTGGCACCTGCTGGGCAGCGACGAGGCCGGCCTGCCCGCGGTGGCTGCCGCGATCGAGTCACTCCCCGCTGGCGCCGTGGCACGGGTCCTGGTCGAGGTGGCCGACGAGGACGACGTCATCGAGCTCGGCGAGGGCGAGAACGTGGAGGTCACGTGGCTCCTGCGCGGGGCCGCGTCGCACGACGTACCGGACGACCGGGCGGGGCGGCATGCCCCGCTGGTTCAGGCGATCCGCGACCTCGAGTGGCTGCCGGGGACGGTCCAGGTCTTCGTCCACGGGGAGGCCGCAGCGGTCATGCACGGGGTCCGTCCCTTCCTGTTCAAGGAGAAGGGGCTGCCTCGAGACGCGGTCTCGATCTCGGGGTACTGGCGTCGCGGACGTACCGAGGAGGGCTTCCGGGAGTGGAAGCAGGACCTGGCCCGGAGCGAGGCCTGAGCGGACTCAGGTTTCGCCCGACTCGCCGGGTCGCCTAGGCTTCGGGGCGCGAGAGGCGAGGGGAACCCATGGAATTCTGCAAGAACTGCGGCGCCGGGCTGGGGCCGGGCCGCTTCTGCACGAACTGTGGCATGCCCGTGGACCAGCCGCGCACGTCCCAGCCGCAGGGCACCGAGGAAGCTGCGGCGGAGAAGACCTCGGTCCGGCTGCCGGCCGTGCAACCTGACGCCTCCACGGGCCCCCGCTTTCCCTTGTATGCCGCCCCACCGGCCCAACAGCCGCAGCAGGCGCCTCCCCCGTTGTTCGCCGACGAAGTGCCGACCCGCTCACCGGAACAGCGCTCCGCGGCCGTGCCTCCGGGCCCTGCGCAGCCCTCGCATGCTGACGAGATCCCGGTGTGGCAACCCCCGGCGTCCCCCGCGCCCCCGAGCGGCTCGCACCGCTCCGACGAGCCCGGGAGACGCTCGCCCCTGCTGTGGCTGCTGCCCCTGCTGCTGGTCCTGCTCCTGGGCGTGGGCATCGGGACCTGGCTGGGCAGTCGGGACTCCGACGACGGCACGGCGGCCTCCGAGGACAGCTCCCAGGGGACCGGCACCACCCGGGACGACGACACCGCTGCTCCGGATGACCCGGGTCCCGGCGACGACCCGGCCGACCCCGCCGAGGCGGTCGATCTCACCGATCAGGTGAAGGCTTCGGGTCCCGCCCCGATCAAGCCCGGGACCGACCTGTCCGGCAACAGGGTCACCTACCCGCCGGCCAACATGCTCGACGGCTCGCCGAGTACGGCCTACCGCCTTCCGGGTGATGCCTCCGGACGCACGATCACCCTCGAGCTGCCCGACGAGGCAACCATCCACGAGGTCGGCCTGGTCAACGGCTACGCCAAGACGGACACCACCGGCAACCGCACGGTCGACTGGTACCCCAAGAACCGGCGCATCACCGAGGTCGAGTGGAGCTTCGACGACGGCACCACGGTCACCCAGGAGCTGCGCGACTCGACCGACCTGCAGGTCATCCGTGTCGACGCCGCCACGACGCGCACGATCAGCTTGCGCATCGTCTCGGTCAGCGCCCCGGGCTCCGGGCCGCTGGGCAAGAACGTCACGGCCATCAGCACGGTGGCCCTGCGCGGCACGACCTCCTGACCCGGTCAGGTTTGAGCGTGGTTCCCGCCGGGTACTGCCGAGCCCATGGCGTCGCCTCCCGGGAGTTCCCTGCCCGGAGCACTAGGGTGTCGTCACTGAAATAGTTGTCGCCCTTGACACATGATCGGAGCCACACCATGAGCCAGTGCCCGCAATGCGGTACGGCGACCACGGAAGGCCAGCCCTTCTGCGGCGCATGCGGGGCAACCCTCGCGACGCAGACGCCGGCCCCCGACCCGGACGCGGGGAAGACCCAGATCCGTGAGCAGCGGCCGTCGGCTCAACAGCCCGGCCAGGGACAGTGGGGCCAGCCCGCCGCTCCCCAGCAGCCCGCTCCGCAGAGCCCGCCCCAGCAGCAGTGGGGGCAGCAGCCCCCGGCTCCGCAGCACCAGCCGCAGCACCAGCCGCCGGGCCAGCCGCAGTGGGGCCAGCCTCAGGCTCCGCAGGGCCACTACGCCCCCCAGGGCCAGCAGCAGTACGCCGGCCCGCAGGGCCAGCAGTACCCCGCACCCCAGGGCCAGTACGCCGGCCCGCAGGGTGGCGGCAAGGGCGTGGGATTCGACTTCTCGAGGATGCTGGCCGGCAACTGGGTGGGTGCCGCAGGCGTGGCCGGTGCTGCCCTGGCAGTTGCCTTCATCGGCAGCGCCCTGTTCGCCTTCACGACGATGGAGAAGTTCGACTTCGTCGAGGCCCTGGCCATGACGATCATCACCACCGTCTCCGTGTTCGGCGCGAACAGCGTCGTGCACAACGAGGGAGGTGATGGTGACTTCTCCTTCGAAGCGACGCAGAACCTGGGCCAGTTCCCGCTCCTGGTGACAGTCCTGGCGTTCGCGGCCGCGGTGTGGATGTTCCGTCGGATGACGGCCGCTCACCGCAACGTCGTCGACGGGCTCCTCGACGCCGCGCGGGCAGCGCTGATCCTGACGCTGGGGGTCACGATCCTTGCGATCGTCATGCGGATCTGGTCCCCCGAGATCACCGGGTACATCGACGACGAGTCGTCCGACATCGACACGGGTCCCTCCGGACTGGGATTCCTGAGTGGCGACTCGCTCTACAACCACATCGGCGGCGCCATCTTCGTCACCTTGCTCCTCACGCTGACCGTCCTGGCGATCACTTGCTTCGTCCGCCGCGACTGGCTCTCGGAGAAGGCGCAGCTGGTCAACGACTGGCTGCGGGTCCCGATGATCGGCATTGCGGCCGTGGCAGCGGTGACGGCCCTTGCCGGGGTCATCTACCTGATCGCGATCATCGTCGGCAACGACGACGCCCGCGGCTTCGGCGAGATCATGCGACTGATCGCCGTGACCCCGGCCCTGGGCCTGCGCCTGGTCTCCCTCGGCGTCTTCTCCAACGTGGGATGGGCCGGCAGTGGCGACGGGGAGGACGAGGAGAAGTTCGACCGCCTGGGTGGTTTCGCCGACGACAACGGCGTGCTGTTCTGGATCGCTCCCCTCATCGCGCTGGCCGTCATGGCCGCTGGTGTCTACGCCGTCGTGATGAAGTCGCTCGACAAGACGAAGATCATGCGTCACACGCTGGTCTACCTCGGCCTGTTGCTCATCGCGATGCCTTTCTTGGTGCGGTTCTCGAACGCACACATCGGCGCCGAGCAGGAGTTCGACGGCGACTCCTCCGACTTCGACTTGTGGATGGGCGTCGACGGATTCCAGACGACGATGTTCTTCTTCCTGTTCTCGATCGTGGTCGCCGCGGTGGTCCTGCTGGTCACCGGCAACCTCGATGTCAACGCGATCAAGGCCAAGGCATCGAGCTTCCAGTCGCAGCCCGGTGCCCAGCCCGGGCAGCAGCAGTGGGGCCAGCAGCCCGGCACCGGCCCGCAGCAGCCGCAGCAGGGCGGCCAGTGGGGCCAGCCCCAGCCGCCGCAGCAGGGTGGCCAGCAGTGGGGCCAGCAGCCCGGCACCGGCCCGCAGCAGCCGCAGCAGGGCGGTCAGTGGGGCCAGCCCCAGCCGCCGCAGCAGGGCGGCCAGCAGTGGGGCCAGCAGCCCGGCACCGGCCCGCAGCAGCCGCAGCAGGGCGGCCAGTGGGGCCAGCCCCAGCCGCCGCAGCAGCCGCCGTACGGCCAGCAGCCACCGCAGCAGGGTGGCTGGCAGCCGCCCACGCAGTAGGCACCACGACCACCACGACCGCCGGTCCGGAGACATCCGGGCCGGCGGTCGTGCGTTGAGGGATGACCGATCCTGCGAAACGCCTCGGTGTGTCCGGGCTCGGCACTACAGTCGGGCCGCACGATCACGAACTGATCCAGGAGAGTTGATGAACTTCTGCCCCCACTGTGGCGCCCGCCTCCGGCCCGATCACCTCTTCTGTGCGTCGTGCGGGCAACGGGTCGTCCAGTCCTCGCCGTCCACCTCGATCGCCGGGCAGGGTTCACCCCGACCCTGGAGCGCCGTGCCGGGCGTGCCGCCCGTGGCGCCGTCGGCGACACCGCCGCGCCGGCCGGTCGACCTCACTGGGCTGCTGCGCGGGAACTGGGTCGCCGCACTCGTGGTCGCCCTCGTCGCGCTCGTGCTCGCCTTCGGCTCGTCCGCTGCCCTGATCTGGATGGGAGACCCTGACCACACCAGCACCCACGACCGACTCGTCTTCTCCGCCATCGCCACCGCTTCGACCGTGAGCGCCGATGCGGTCGGCTCCATCGATGGTGACTACGTGGCCTACGAGGGCGCCGGCCAGGAGGACTTCAGCCTGGCAGCCGCGGGCGGGTTCGTTCCCTTCACCGTTGCGCTCCTGAGCCTCGGCGTGGCCGGTTGGCTCTTCCGTCGCTTCACCCGCGGGTATCCCCAGGTGAAGCACGCCATCGGCGATGCGTTGCGGGCTGCTCTGGTCTACGCGCTGCTGATGATGGCAGTGGTCATCGCACTCCGAGGCGACGAGGACAGCAGGGTCTACAAGTCGGACGGAGGTTTCGGCGACGAGTCCGAGACCGCGTCGTTCGGTGCCTCGATCCCGACGACCTTCTTCCTCGCTCTCCTCGTCATGTTCTCGGTCCTTGCGCTCGCCTGCGTCATGCGCCGCGACTGGCTCGGGGCGCGCATGCTGAAGGTGCACGCCTTCGTCGCCGCCCCGATCAGCGGCATCGCCACCTTCCTGCTGATGCTGCCGGTGGCCGGGGTGGTCGCCAACCTCGCCTTCTGGCTCACCGTCAAGGACGACCACGGTGCCGACGACGAGCTCGACTTCCTGCAGACGGCAGCCATCATCATCGGCTCGCTGGGCAACATCGGTGTCGGCTTCCTCGGCGCCGGATCCGGCGGGCCGATCGGCAACTCCTGGGACGCCCGCGAATTCGACTCCGACCGTGGTGCCGAGTGGCACCGTCTCAGCTGGGCCGTCGACGAGACCGACGCATGGGGCCTGTGGTTCGCGATCCCGACGCTGTTCGTCGTGCTCGCCGTCGCGGCGTACGTCGTGATCCGTCGGGCACGCGCATCCGGACACGCGTTCGCCAACGTGATGATCTGGGCGGGCTCGATGTTCGTCGCCTACCCCGTCATCGCCCGGCTTGCGTCGGCGCATGGAGCCGTCGACGGCGACGATGCGACGTCGGAGCTCTCCGCGGAGGGCTACTTCGGGCTCAAACCGGCCGACACCCTGCTGCTGCCGTTGATCGCCGTGCTGGTGGCGTTGGTCCTTGCCGCCGTCACCGGGGCCCTCGATGTGCGCAGGATTGCCGCCTCGATGCAGCAGAGTCCCGGCACCACGCCCCACCCAGACCGGGTGCCGCCGGTGACGCCCGGCAGCTGGACGCACCCCTCAGGCATGAACCCCTCAGGCGCGAACCCCTCAGGCATGAACCCCTCAGGCGCGAATCCCTCGGGCGCGGACCACTCGGGCGTGGATCGGTCGGGCGTGGATCAGCCGGCCCGGTGGCCCGACCACGAGCCACCGACCCAGCCGGGTCACGTCCACCGGCCCTGAGGTCAGTGGCGCGTCAAGCGCGAGAGCACGCGCGCTGCTCGCTCGGCGTCGTCCCGCGTGACGTCGAGGTGGGTGACCAGCCTCAGCGTCGTGGGCCCGACAGCCGAGATGCGCACGCCCTGCTCCGCCGCTGCTGCGACGAGCCCGGGAGCATCCGCCCGCTCGACCACCACGATGTTGGTGGCCACCCCGGCCGGGTCGACACCGACTGCCTCGGCGAGCACCCTCGCGTTGGCGTGGTCGTCAGCCAGGCGCTCGACGTGGTGGTCGAGAGCGTGGAGTCCGGCGGCGGCAAGGATGCCGACCTGACGCATGCCGCCCCCCATCCGCTTGCGCCAGATGCGGCTCTCGTCGACGGACTCCTGACTGCCGACCACGAGCGACCCGATCGGTGCACCGAGCCCCTTGGACAGGCACACCGCCATCACGTCTGCGATCCGGCCGTAGTCGGCCAACGCCACGCCGGTGGCCACGTGGGCGTTCCACAGGCGCGCACCGTCGAGGTGGACTGCCGCGCCGACCGAGTCGGCGTAGGCCCTCAGCGCCCGGAGGTCGTCGATCGGCACGACGGTGCCGCCGGCGAAGTTGTGGGTGTTCTCGACGGCGATCGCAGCCGTCGGCACGAAGAACGGCCCCATGTCTGGCGCGAACATCTGCTGGACGGCAGCCAGGTCCACGCCGCCGTCGGGGTGGCTCCAGGTCCGCATGGTGATGCCTGTGTAGGCCGCGTGAGCGCCCAGCTCTGCTCGGGCGATGTGGGCCCGTGACTCGCAGAGCACTTCCTGCCCGACACCGGCCACCGTGCGTACGGCGAGCACGTTGGCCATCGACCCGGTGGGGGTGAACAGGGCAGCCTCGTGGCCGAAGAGATCAGCGACGCGCTCCTCGAGGACACGGACCGTCGGATCCTCGCCGTAGACGTCGTCGCCCACGTCGGCCCGGGCCATCGCCTCACGCATCGCCTCGGTGGGACGCGTCAGGGTGTCGCTGCGCAGGTCGACCATTCCACTCATGCCGTCATCCTTGCACTCCGACGCAGCCTCACCGGCGATCGGTGTCCGGCGGTGCCGGGCGTCGATCAGGCCTTGCGCAACATTTCTGCCACGAGGAAGGACAGCTCCAGCGACTGGACCCGGTTGAGCCGTGGGTCGCAGACCGACTCGTAGCGGTTGCCCAGGTCCATCTCGGCCAGCGCCTCACCGCCACCGACACACTCAGTGACGTCGTCACCGGTGAGCTCGACGTGGACACCGCCCGGCCAGGTGCCGAGCGAGCGGTGCACATCGAAGAAGCCCTGGACCTCCTCGATCACGTCGTCGAAGCGGCGTGTCTTGTAGCCGGAGGATGCCTCGAAGGTGTTTCCGTGCATGGGGTCGCACACCCACGCCACCCTGACCCCGGCGGCGGTGACCTTCTCGACCAGGGACGGAAGGCCGTCGCGGATCTTCGAGGCACCGAATCGGGTGATGAAGGTGAGCCGACCTGCCTCGTTGGACGGGTTCAGCTTGGCGGCCAGGGCCAGCGCGTCGTCAGCGGTGGTGGTCGGCCCGAGCTTCACGCCGATCGGGTTCTGGATCCGGCTGAGCAGCTCGACGTGGGCGCCATCGATCTGGCGCGTCCGCTCACCGATCCACACGAAGTGGCTCGAGACGTCGTACGGCAGCTCGGTGCGCGAGTCGATGCGGGTCATGGCGTGCTCGTACTCCAGCACCAGGGCCTCGTGGCTGGAGTGGAAGTCGACCCGGTGGAACTGGTCGGGCTCAGCGCCGATGGCCTTCATGAAGGTCAGCGCCCGCTCGATCTCGTTGGCCATCTGCTCGTAGCGCTGTGCGTGGGGCGACTCACGGACGAAGTCGTTGTTCCAGGTGTGGACCTGGCGCAGGTCGGCGTACCCGCCGTTCACGAACGCACGGATCAGGTTCAGCGTCGAGGCGGATGCGTTGTAGACGTCGACGAGCCGCTGCGGGTCGGGGGTGCGCGCGGCCTCGGTGAAGTCGAAGCCGTTCACCGCGTCTCCACGGTAGGCCGGCAGGGTGACGCCCTCGCGGGTCTCCGTGTCCGAGGAGCGGGGCTTGGCGTACTGGCCGGCCAGGCGGCCCAGCTTCACCACGGGAACCGAGCCGGCGTAGGTCAGCACGACCGCCATCTGGAGGAGCACTCGCAGCTTGTTGCGCACGTTGTCGGCGGTGACGCCGGCGAATGTCTCGGCGCAGTCGCCACCCTGGAGCAGGAAGGCCTCGCCACGGCTGACCGCGGCGAGCTTCGACTTCAGCTCGTCACACTCCCCCGCGAACACCAGCGGCGGCATGTGCCGCAACCGGGCGACCGCGGCGTCGACAGCATCGGTGTCGGGGTACGTCGGCTGCTGGGCAGCGCCCTGGGCGTGCAGGGCAGCAAGGTCGGGGATCACGCCCCAAGCCTACGACGTCCAGCCCGCGGCCCGTCGGGACGCCTCGGCGCTCGAGCCGTGGCTCATTCCTCGCCGGTGTAGTCGACGGGTTCGCGGTGGTCCATCTTGTTGGCGAGCAGCGTCACCGCCCACAGCACCACACCGACGAGCAGCATCCCGCCCGCGATCTGGTACTGGATCGAGTCCCGCTCCGCGGCCGGGACGATCACCAGGAACAGGCACAGGAATGCTGCCACCAGCGGCGTCACACCCGGCGACCGGAACGGATGGCGACCCGGAGCCGGAGGGTCGTTGCGCAGGATCATGCACGCCACGTTGACCACGGCGAAGACACACAGCAGGAGCAGGGCCGTGGTGCCGGAGAGGTTCTTGACCACGTTGCTGTCGGGGTCACTGCTGACCCACCAGAGCAGTCCCAGGGCCATCAGGGTCGAGAACAGGATGCCGACCCACGGCGTACGCGCGCCGGGCAGCACCTTGCCCAACGGGCTCGGGAGCACGCCCTGCCTCGACATCCCGTAGAGGAGTCGACTGGCCATCAGCATGTTGATCAGCGCGGTGTTGGCCACGGCGAAGCAGGCCAGGAACGGGAAGATCCTGTCGATCGGGAAGTCCGGTGCCCCACGGCTCACCACGTCGAGCAGGGCCCGTCCTTCAGCGTCGCCGATGGCCCTGAGCTCACCCGGTGGAATCACCATCACCACCGACACCGCCACCAGCATGTAGATGATGACCGCGAGACCCAGACCGGTGAGCATGGTGCGGGGGAAGATCCGTTCGGGATCCTGGGTCTCCTCCACCATGTTGACGGAGTCCTCGAAGCCGACCATGGCGAAGAAGGCCACGGACGTCGCCACGGTCACCGCCATGAACATGCCCTTGTCGTGGTAGTCGCTGAATGCGACCAGCTCTCCGACACCGGTGCTGCTCTTGGACATGGCGTAGAAGCCGACGCCGATGACGATGGCCAGGGCCGTCATCTCCACCAGGGTGAGGAACACGTTGAACTTGACGCTCTCGCCGACACCGCGGAGGTTGATCAGGGCCAGCAGCACCATGAACCCGATGGCCACCAGGGTGACCATCCCGTCGGGCACCGTGGTCATCACCGTGCCGTCGACCGTCTCGTCCCAGACACCGTTGACTGCCATGCCACCGAAGAAGTTCTGGGCCAGGGTCACGGCCGACGTCGAAGCGCTGGTGATGCCGGAGCAGATGACCGCGAAGGCGACGATGAAGGTCACCAGGTGGATGCCGAAGGCCTTGTGCGTGTAGAGGGCGGCACCAGCGGCCTGCGGATACTTGGTGACCATCTCGAGATAGGACAGGGCCGTCAGCGCCGCCACCAGGAAGGCCAGCAGGAACGGCAGCCAGACGATGCCACCGACGCCGGCCGCCATCGTGCCGGTGACGGCATAGATGCCGGCGCCGAGGATGTCCCCGACGATGAAGAGCAGGAGCAGCTTCGGGCCGAGGACCCGGTTGAGCTGGGTCTCCTCCCCCTCTGGTGCTGCGTCGAAGAGTTCATCCTGGCTGGTGCTCACGGTGCCTCCCAAGACTTGCGCGTCGCTTCATCATGCCGCGATCCCTGCGCGACCGCATCCTCCGGCGACGTACCGGAGTGTCGAAGGGGGTCGAAGGGGGCGCCTGACCGCCGTGGGGTTCTGTCCGGCACGACCCTCCTCGCCAGGGGGCAGGCGACCCGGTGCCCACTCATCCGAAGAAGACCTCGGCTTCGGCGTACTCCTCAGGACTGACCAGCTTGAGCTCTCCGGTGGCGTCCGCCAGTGGGATCCGCACGATGGCGGAGCCGCGCAGGGCCATCATCGTGCCGAAGTCACCCTCGGCGACGGCATCGGCTGCCTGCAACCCCATCCGGGTGGCCAACCACCGGTCGAACGCCGAGGGCGTGCCACCTCGCTGGATGTGGCCGAGCACGACCGAGCGCGCCTCCTTCCCCGTGCGCTCCTCGATCTGGCGGGCCAGGCGATCGCCGATGCCACCGAGTCGCACGTGGCCGAAGTCGTCGAGGTCGGCCTCCTGCAGCGACGGGTCGCCCTCGCGGGCAGTGGCCCCCTCGGAGACCACGATGATCGGTGCGTACTCGCTCTGGAAGCGGCGCTCGACGAGACGACACACCTCGTCGATGTCGTAGGGCTGCTCGGGGATCAGGACGATGCTCGCGCCGCCGGCGATCCCGGAGTGCAGGGCGATCCAGCCCGCGTGACGTCCCATCACCTCGACGACCAGCACCCGGTGGTGGGACTCGGCCGTGGTGTGCAGGCGGTCGATCGCCTCGGTGGCGATGTTGACCGCGGTGTCGAAGCCGAACGTGAAGTCCGTCCCTGAGAGGTCGTTGTCGATCGTCTTCGGCACGCCGACCACCGCGACCCCGACCTCGGCGAGGCGAGTGGCCACGCCGAGCGTGTCCTCACCACCGATCGCGACCAGCGCGTCGATGCCGGCCGCAGCCAGGTTCTCGCGCACGCGCTCGACACCGCCGTCGACCGCGAACGGGTTGGTCCGGGAGGAGCCGAGGATCGTGCCGCCCTTGGGCAGGATGCCTCGGCAGTCCTCGATGCCCAGGGGCATCGTCAGACCCTCGAGGGGTCCGCGCCAACCGTCACGGAAGCCGACGACCTCGAAGTCGTGCTCGTCCACGCCCCGTCGTACGACGGCACGGATCACCGCGTTGAGCCCCGGGCAGTCCCCTCCCCCGGTGAGAACGCCTACGCGCATCTGAACTCCTCCGTCTCGGGAGACCCCAACCCTGCCACGTGGCGAGGGCCGGGGACAGGGGCAGCGCTCACCGCTAGCCTGCGGGCATGACCTTCTCGATCGTTGCCCGATCCACCGACGGCGAGTCATGGGGCGTCGCCGTCGCCTCCAAGTTCCTGGCCGTCGGCAACGCCGTCCCTGCCGCCGTGGCCGGGATCGGCGCCATCGCCACCCAGGCCAATGCCAACGTGTCCTACAAGGGGCTCGCCCTGGCCCACCTCGACGAGGGTGCCACGGCCTCGGTGGCGTTGCAGCGGCTGCTCGAGGAGGATCCCGACCGTGACCACCGCCAGGTCGGCATCGTGGACGTCGACGGCACCTCGGCCTCCCACACCGGCAGCGCCTGCTACGACTGGGCGGGAAGCCTCACCGGCGAGGGTTATGCGATCCAGGGCAACATCCTGACCGGCTCCGAGGTGGTCGAGTCGATGGAGGCCGCCTGGCTCGACGGGGGCGGCCTCCCCTTCGCCGACCGCCTGCTGGCCGCGCTCCGAGCAGGCGACGAGGCGGGCGGCGACAAGCGCGGCCGTCAGTCAGCGGCTCTGCTCGTGGTCAAGGAGGGCGCCGGGTACGGCGGCCACGACGACGTCGCCGTCGACCTGCGGGTCGACGACCACGCCACGCCCGTCGCCGAGCTGACCCGGCTGCTCGAGCTCAACGACCTGTTCCTGACCGCCACCACCGAGGACGACAAGGTCCCGGTCACCCCGGAGCTCGATGCCGAGATCACCGGCCTGGTGCGGGCCCTGGGCCACGACGACCTGCTCGAGTGGGCCGGCACGGAGAACTACGAGATGCGGGTCGCGCCCACCGGTGCCTGGATCGACAAGCGGGTGCTGGCGATCCTGCGCGCCACCTCGGAGCAGGCATGAGCATCCTGGCGATCGATGCCGGCACCACCGGCGTCACCGCACTCGTCGTCACCGCCGAGGGAACCATCGCCGCGCGGGGCTACCAGGAGTTCGGGCAGCACTTCCCGAGGCCCGGGTGGGTCGAGCACACCCCCGAGGAGATCTGGCAGGCGACGCTCGAAGCCACCCGCGAGGTGCTCACGTCGTACGACGGGGAGCTGCGCGGGATCGGCATCACCAACCAGCGCGAGACGATCATGCTGTGGGACCGCGAGACACTCGGCTCACCCCGGCGCGCCATCGTGTGGCAGGACCGGCGGACCGCCGACATCTGCAACCGGCTCCGCGAGGACGGGCACGAGGAACGGGTCAGCGAGCTGACCGGGTTGCGGCTCGACCCCTACTTCTCGGGCACCAAGCTGATGTGGCTCGCCGAGAACGAGCCCAACACCTGGGCATTGGTCCGGTCCGGGCGCTATGCGATCGGCACCGTCGACTCCTACCTGATCGCCCGGATGACCCGGGGCACGTGGCACGTCACGGATGTCTCCAACGCCTCGCGCACGCTGCTCTTCGACCTGACCACGGGTGACTGGTCCGACGAGCTGTGCGAGCTCTTCGGCGTGCCCCGCGACGCATTGCCGGACCTGGTGCCGAACTGGGGCGAGGTCGCGGTCTCCGACCCCAAGGTGTTCTGTGGCTTGTCGTTGCCGATCGCCGGGATCGCCGGTGACCAGCAGTCGGCGCTCTTCGGGCAGACCTGCTTCGAGACCGGAGACTCCAAGTGCACCTACGGCACCGGCTCGTTCATCCTCGCCAACACCGGCACCGAGCTGGTCCGCAGTGACGCCGGCCTGCTCACCACCGCCGCATGGCGCTCACCCGACGGTGTCCTCACCCACGCCCTGGAGGGTGCCATCTTCGTCACCGGCGCAGCCGTGCAGTGGCTGCGCGACGGCCTCCAGATCGTCGGCTCCGCCCCCGAGACCGAGGCGATCGCGCGCACCGTGCCTGACTCGCAGGGGGTGGTCTTCGTGCCCGCCCTCACCGGCCTCGGTGCCCCGCACTGGGATCCACATGCGCGCGGCATGATCATCGGCCTCACCCGCGGCACCACACGTGCCCACGTCGTGCGCGCCACCCTGGAGGCGATCGCCTTCGAGGTGCGCGACGTGCTCGAGACCCAGGGCATGGTGCAACCGGGACGTGAGGGCACCCTGCGCGTCGACGGTGGCGCGTCGGCCAACGACCTGCTCTGCCAGATCCAGGCCGACCAGCTCGGGGTCCCCGTCGAGCGTCCGAAGATCGTCGACACCACGGCGCTGGGCGCGGCCTTCCTGGCCGGCCTGGGCGTCGGGGTGTGGGACTCCACCGACGACCTGCGCGCGACCTGGCAGCTGGACCGCCGGTTCGAGCCGACCGAAGGTGTCCGTGACCGGGCGGATGCTGCCCACGCCAAGTGGACCGATGCGGTCAACCGCTCGAAGGCCTGGGCCTGAATCGATCAGGAGAGCAACCACCGCTGGTCGAGCGGGACGCGGGTCCACGCTCCGGCCATGGCACGGCCCCGGTGGATGTTGCTCGATCAGCGGGTCAGACGGGCGACCCGGGCAGCCAGGCGCTGGCGTTCGGCGTCGGCCGCACGGACGTCATCACGTGCTGACTCCACGACCTGGCGGGCGTCGGAGAGCTGGTCGTCGATCTCGTCCTGCTCCTCCTCGTGCTCGCTGAGCCGACGACGCAGCTCGTCGATCTCGGCCTGCACCTGGAGGCTGCGCGCCTCCAGCCCGGCCACGTCGTCGTTCGCCGCCGTCAAGGAGTGGTTGGCCTCCTCGGCGACCCGTTCGGCGTCCTCCAGCTCCTCCCGGGCGGCGGCGAGCTTCTTCTCGGCCTCGTCCGGGTCGGGCACGACGTGCAGCTCGGGCGGACGAGATGCCGGCGCCTCGATCGGGCTCGGCGCGAAGTCGGCCGCGTCGGGGACCGCGACGAAGGTCGACGCGTCGACCGCCTCCACACCGGTCGCGGCCAGCGTGCTGACCAACAACCCGGTGCGTACGGCGGCACCCGCGTTCGCGTCGACCATGGCCGCCGTGAGGGTGGCCTCGACCTGGTCGGAGACCGCACCGGTCACCTTCTGGCCGTGCTCGAGCGCGAGCGCGCGTGCCTGTTGGGTGATCGCCGAGGTGAGCTGACGTCGTTGACGGGTGAGTGCCCGCAGCTCGTCCCCGTCGAGTGATGCCTGCGCCTCGCGCAGCGCCTCCCCGACGGCCAGCACCTGGTCGACCTGCTCGGGATCACGGCGCACCAGCAGGTTGACCACCCAGGCGGCCGTGGAGGGCTTCTTGAGGGCCTTGACCTGGTCGGAGAGCTCGCGGTCCTCCTTGCGCAGGGCCTTCACCATCGCGTCGCGGGCTGGGGTGAACTCGGGCAGCGCCAAGCCATAGAGCCGGTCTGCTGCCTCGAGGAGCGTGGTCACGCAGGTGATCCTAGTGAGCCGGCGAGCACAGAGCTCAGCGCGCACCCACCAGGCCCGCAGTGAGCATGTCCGTGGCGATCTCGATGAGCTCGTCGCGCGAGCTCCCCTCGGGCCGCTGCAGGGCGACCCGCAAGCAGGTCGCCTGGGTCACCCCCATCACCATGAAGACCACCGCCTCGAGTCGTTGCGGGTCGAGATCAGGGAGGTGGCGCGCCGGGATGACTCGCGCCAGCTGCACCAAGCCGGCCTCGATCTCCGGCATCACGTTGGACTGGGTCCCCGAGGGGACCGCGTCGACCATGGCCAGGATGACCGGAGCGTGCCGCTCCAGCGCCTCCGTCAGGGTCGTGAGGATCTCGCGGACGGCGTCGCGCAGGTCGCGGTCGAGGGCTCGCGCCACCCCACCCATCAGGTCGGAGCTGATCTCGGCCACCGCCTCGCTGCGCAGTGCCTCCAGGATGTCGGCCTTGTCGTCGAAGTAGCGATAGAACGTTCCGCTGCTGACATGTGCACGCTCCACGATGGCGGTGGTGGTCAGCCTCTCCGAGCCGATCTCCTCCAAAAGGTGAACAGTCGCATCGAGAAGGTCGCGACGCATCTGCACAGCTCGCTGCTGGGTGGGGCGAATCCGCTGCCGTTGAGCCATGTCCTGCCGCTCCGTCCCTTGGGTGAGTGCGCGTTTGAAAAGTGAATGGAAGATGAGGGATTCCCACTTTTATCCTGTTCAGCATGGCAGCCACGACAGGTGAGCGCGACCTCCCGACCACGGTCCGGAACCACGACGAGGCGGTGCGCCGGTTCGGCGACCACGCGACGACGTACTTCGACTCCATGTGGGAGGGCGATCCCCTCGCCGACGCCTTCGTCGCCGACTTCGCCTCAATCGGGCACGGCAAGGGCATGCGGATGCTGCGCACGGCCTGTCGCGAGGGCATCGATGCCGTCCCCGAGGCCCCCGAGTCGCTGACGGCCCTGTTCGCAGGGCTCGACGACGTTCCCGACTGGGTCGACCTGCCGAGCATCTATCGGGGGTCACGCCACTTCGCCCGCTACACCCGGCAGTCGGGGATCGTCCTCGGCGCGGCGTCGCTGGTCAGCGGCTATGCCAACTCGGCGGCCTCACGTCCGCTCGAGCTCACCGGCAGGTATGTCGAGAACGCCGGCATGCGCACCATCGAGGTGGGCTCCTGGTTGCTCGCGATCAACCAGCAGGGCGGGCTCGACCGGTTCTCCGAGGGCTTCGAGCTGACGGTGCGGGTGCGCATCATCCATGCGTTGGTGCGCCAGCACCTGCGGCAGTCCCCGGAGTGGGACGACGCGGCGTGGGGGGTGGCGATCCCGCAGGCGTTCCTGGCCTACACGCTCATCGAGTTCTGCCTGATCCCGTTGCGCGGGATGCGGGCCATCGGGGCGCCCTACCTTCCCCGCGAGGTCGACACCTTCTATGCCATGTGGCGCTACATCGGGCACCTGCTCGGCATCCGTGAGGACCTGCTGCCGGTCGACGAGGCCGACCAGCAGCGGCTCGAGGACCTCTACCTGCTCACCCGCCCCGAGGTCGACGACTACTGTCACCGTCTGGTGGGAGCGATCAACGACGAGTTCCTGGTCCCGGAGATCGAGGAGCTCCTTCCCCACCGGCTGCACCCGGTGGCACCGCCCACGGTGCACGCACTCGAGCGCATCTTCCTGGGCGACGGCATCGCCGACGAGCTCGGCGTCCCGGCGTCGCGGATGACGTACGTCGTCCGGGTGCTGGGCCCCTTCCTGTGCCTGCTGAACGGGCTCATCGACCGCGTCCCGGGGACCATGGGCGTCCGGACCCGGATGGGCGAGCGCTACCGCGTCAAGCAGGAGGAGCGGCTGCGTTCCAGGTATGGGGTTCACCACGACCTGGTCGATGACTCCCCTGCCGGCGGCCAGGCGCACCCCGCTCGCGATCCGGGATGGTCCTGCTGAACCACTCCCCGGTTCTCCGCCTCGAACGCGACACGTGCGTCGCGGTGCGTCAGGTCGAGAGGAAGCGCATCGTCGTGCCGGTCCAGTGGTAGGCGAGCTCGACCGGGTGGGGTGGCCAGACGCTGTCCTGGCTCTCGCCGGTCGGCACCCAGCCGAGGTGCTCGTAGAGCCGGCGAGCCCGCTCGTTGTCCCCCAGCACCCACAGCGTGGCGCCCGTGCCGATGGCATCGACAGCGCGCCGCACACCGGCCGACCCGAGACCTCGGCCCCACGACTCCGGCCGGACGAACAGTTGCCGCAGCGATGCGGCGTCGTACGCCGCCACCGCCCGCAGTCCGTCCGGACCGTCGACCACATCGACACGCACATCGGGGTCCGCGAGCACGATCGACCACCTGGCCAGCACGTCGTCCTCGGGGAACGGGGCGGCGAAGACGTGCCCCGGCCCCGCCAGGTTGGCGTCGCGCTCCAGCCCGGTCAACGCAAGCCCCTCGTGCTGGGACGCGGGGCGCCACAGCGACGACCGGGTCATTCGTCGTCCAGCCCCTGCTCGATCGCATAGCGGGTGAGCTCCACCCGGTTGTGCAGCTGCAGCTTGCGCAGCGTGTTCTGCACGTGGTTCTGCACGGTGCGGTGCGACAGCACGAGACGATCCGCGATCTGCTTGTAGGACAGGCCCTTGGCGACCAACCGGAGCACTTCGGTCTCGCGCTCGGTCAGCTTCGGGGCGCCGTCGTCGGTGGCGGGCTCGTCGAGCAGACGGCGGTACTCCCCCAGCACCAGTCCGGCCAGGCCCGGCGTGAACACCGTGTCGCCGAGCGCCACCCGGCGTACGGCGTCGAGCAGCTCCTCACGCGAGGCGGACTTGACCAGGTAGCCCGTCGCCCCGGCCTTCACGGCGTCGAGGACGTCGCTCTGCTCGCCCGACGCGGAGAGGATCAGCACCCGCGTGGCGGGGTCCTGGCGAACCACCTCGGCGGTCACCTCGACCCCGTTGGGGGCCGGGATCTGCAGGTCGAGCACGAGCACCTGCGGCCTGGCTGCCGGGAAGCGCGCCAACGCCTCGGACCCGTTGGCAGCGACGGCCACGACATCCAGTCCCGCTGCGACCAGGTCACGCTCGACCGCGTCGCGCCACATCGGGTGGTCGTCGACGACCATCACCCGGATCGGCTGGTCCCCACTCATCCGCGTCCTCCTCTGTCATGCGGAACACTAGGACATGACCGCGCCCACCGAGCGGCCAGTGAGCCCGTCGCCGCATGTCGGGGCGGTCTTCCCGACCCGGACGACTCGTCCGTGCCGAGACTAGCGAGCGTGCTGGTAGCGGCCCCGTCGGTGCACCAGGGGCTCCCCGTCGTCACCGATCTCGGCCTTCTCGATGGTCGCGGTCACCAGGTTCGACCAGCCTGTCTCCACCACCGTCTCGAGGCGTACGCCGACCCACGTGGTGACGTCGGACAGCAACGGCCCCCATGACGTCTCCAGCCAGTCCACGCCTTCGCGCAGCTGCCTGAACTGCCCGCCCGGAGCCGGAACCGTGCCGGCGAAGACATCAGCCAGGTTGTGGTGGCGGTAGTGCAGCAGCGACACGACGGCGAGGTCGGTCGAGGCCAGGGTGTCCATCAGGTCGGAGTCCGGGTCGATCAGCCCGAGGACCCGGCCGGGCTCCCCCGCGGCCACCATCAGGGACGAGACGGTCAACCCCGCGCGATCATCCGAGGCGCCCGAGGTCCACAGCGTCACCTGCCCGCCGAGGCGACCCCGCAGCCGACGGACCGGGTCCCGCTCACCGGGCGGCTCGAGGAAGGGGTTCTCACGATGAATGGTCACCCACCGAGCCTAGACGAGGTGCCCCCGGGTCCAGTCACACGACGGGGCGCGGAACGGTGAGCTCCCACTCGGTGCCGGTGCCCGGCGAGGAGAAGAGCTCGGCCGTGCCACCGAGGTCCCGGATGCGTCCACGGATCGACTCGGAGACACCGAGACGACCGGCCTCGACGGCCGCGTGCAGGCGTCCCGAGGGGATCCCCGGCCCCTCGTCGCGCACACTGACCACGATCCGGTCACCGAGGTCCTCCAGCAGCACCCAGGCGGGGGCGTCCTCCCCCACGTGCGCGGCGACGTTGTCGAGGCACGCTCCGACCACGGCAGCCACCTCCGTCGCAACGACCATCGGGAGCTCGACCGGAGCCCCCGGAGTCACCACGCTGGTCACCGGCGGACGCCGGTTGCCGAGACGCTCCAGGACACCGCCGAGATCCTCCACCGGTGACGCGCCCGGCGTCTGCAAGGTGTCCTGCTGGCGGATCAGGGAGCGCAGCGCCTGCTCCTGCTCACCGGCCAGCTGGCCGAGACGCGTGCCGTCGCCACCGAGCTCGGGCCCCTTGCGCTGCACCAGGGCCAGCACCTGGAGCACACCGTCGTGCACGGCGCGCGCCAGGCGGGCCCGTTCGCCCGCGATCGCGGCCTCCCGCTCGGCACGGTCGCGCTCGGCCGCCATCTGCTGCAGGGAACCGCACATGTAGCCGACGATCGGTCCGGCGATCATCAGCAGGAAGACGTGCCCGTAGTTGGTCTGGCTGATCCCGTCGCGGATGAGCAGGTCCGTCGCACAGAGCAGCGTCGCGGCGACCAGGGCGCCCACCCAGCGCCAGTGGATCGCCCAGGCCATCAGGGCACCCGTGATCCAGAAGCCCGGCACGGTCGCGTTGAAGCCGTCCCCCTTGACGAACGGCGACGAGAGCAGGGTCGCGAAGGCGATGGCCAGGTCGGCCACCAGCAGCGCCGGGAGGCGGCGGTGCGGGGCGTCGTACGCCCAAATGGCCACCGCGGTCCAGACCACCATCAGCACCGTCAGGGCGAGCCCGACCTCGCGGTGGGTGAAGTTGTCCAGGCGGTAGAGCGTCATCCCCACCGTGTTCGCCAGCAGGACGAGGCGCAGCACGGCCAGGGCACGGAACATCCGGTTCTCGACGGCGAGCGCGGCATCGAGCGGTCCGGCATCGGTCACGGACGGGGTGCGCCCGAGGGGAACGGCCGGGCCCGCGGGGCCGGGCGACCGGGTCAGGACGCCTGCTTCTTGTCCTCGGCAGCAGCCGCTGCCTTCTTCGCCTCCGCAGCGGCCGCGGAGGCTTCCTTCTCGAGCCGCTTGGACTCCTCCTTGGCGCGGCTGGCGTAGGTGTCGACGTACTCCTGGCCGGAGAGGTTCATGATCTCGTACATGATCTCGTCGGTGATCGAGCGCAGGATGTAGCGGTCGTTCTCCAGCCCCTCGTACCGCGAGAAGTCCAACGGTTTGCCGAAGCGCACCACCGGCCGGGCGAACTTGCCGAACTTCTTGCCGGGAGGCGCCACCACGTCGGTGCCCACCACCGCCACCGGGATCACCGGGACACCGGTCTCGAGCGCGAGCCGGGCGACTCCGGTCTTGCCCCGGTAGAGCTTGCCGTCGTGGGAGCGGGTGCCCTCCGGGTAGATGCCGAAGAGCTCACCCCGACCGAGAACCTCCTTCGCCGACAGCAGCGCTCCCTCGGCAGCGTTGGCACCGGAGCGATCGATCGGGATCTGGCCCGATCCGCGGAAGAAGTGCTTCTGGAAGAACCCCTTGATGCCGGGGCTGGTGAAGTACTCGGCCTTCGCGACGAAGGACACGCGCCGTGACAGGGTCAGCGGCATGAACAGCCAGTCGGCGTAGGACAGGTGATTGCTGGCGAGGATCGCAGGACCGGTCTCCGGGACATGGTCGAGGCCCTGGGCCTGCGGTCGGAAGATCACGCGCAGCAAGGGCCCGAGGGCGATGAACTTAAGAAACCAGTAGAACACCTGGTTGTCCTCCTCGTGACGATCTGGGCCGCCCGTCATGAGTGACCAAGTGAACCCTAGCCCCAAACCGAATCCCGTGGGGACCCGGCGTGCCCAAGTTCGGGGACGCCGCCGAGGCGTCGGCACCACCGGTCACGGCACCGCGATCGCAGGACCAGAAGCCGTCCGCTGCCGCCGTCTCGCATCACTTCACGACGGCTCGTAGGCTGGTGGTGTGACACGGGACGAGGACGCTCTCTGGCAGGAGATCGTCGACAACTACGGTGAGACGGCATCGGTCGAGGAGGCCGCCGCGGACACCGAGGACGAGCCCGCCCTCGACCCGCAACCGGAGCTCTACGTCATCCCCGAGCCGGAGCCCGTGGTCCCGCAGGAGCTGCAGTCCTGGGAGGACGAGGGCCGGTTCGTGCCGGCCGACCCGGAGCCCATCCCACTGGCCGAGCCCCCGCGGATGCTCGGCTGGCTCGGTGTCTTCGGCGCACCGTTGATCGCCCTCGTCGCGCTGGTCCTCGGCCACCCGTTTCGCGGCATCCTCGCGGTGCTCCTCGTGGCGTGGTTCGCGGGCGGGTTCATCTATCTGATCCGCAGCATGAATGCGGAGCCACGTGACCCGTGGGACGACGGGTCCCGCATCTAGCCCGGGCCTCCGCGCGGAGGTTGCAGTGCCAGCCGCGCGACGCGTTGGCGGGCCAGGTCCGCGGCGCCGACGAGCCCCGCCTGCGCCCCGAACCGTGCGACGACCAGCGGCGGCACGGTGCGGTGCCCGGCGCCCACCAGTGAGCTGAGCAGCGCCGTGCGCGCCGGCTCGAGCAATCGGTCCCCGGCAGCGGAGACACCTCCGCCGACCACCAGGATGCCGGGATCGAGGGCGGCCACCAGGTTGGCCAGACCGACGCCCAGCCAGTCCCCGACCTGACCGAACGCCTCGTGGGCCAGCAGGTCACCCTCCTCGGCGGCACGGGTCACCATCGGACCGGTGAGGGCGGACGGGTTGCCCTCGCACAGCTCTTCCAGGATCGACGGGCGGGTGCCCAGGCCCTCGCGGGCGAAGCGCACCAGCGCGTTGCCGCTGGCGTACTGCTCCCAGCACCCGTGGCCGCCACACTCACAGGCAGCGCCGCCGGGCACGACCTGAATGTGTCCGAACTCGCCGGCCATCCCGTTGGCTCCACGGTGCACCTGGCGACCGAGGATGATGCCGCCACCGATGCCGGTGCCCAACGTCACCACCACGGCATCCTCGACACCGGACGCGGCGCCGTACGTCGCCTCGGCGTGGGCGGTCGCGGTCGCGTCGTTCTCCAGGGCCACCGGCACCTGCCAGCGCTCCTCGAGGCGGGCACGGACCGGGGAGTCCACCCAGGGCAGGTGGGGGGCGAACATGACGCGTTCACCGGTGACGTCCACGAAACCGGCGGCGGCCAGACCCACACCTCGGACGACACCGTCACCCACCAGCTCGCCCAGGGCCTCGGTGAGAGCGTCCTCGACGATCGAGACGTCGACCCGTCGCCCCGGCGTGGCGCGGTGCACCGTCCGCAGGATGCGCCCTCGGTTGTCGACCACCCCGGCCAGCACCTTGGTGCCACCGACGTCGATGCCGACATACACGTCCTCAGCCATGCCGGACATCCTGACAGGGAGCCGCGCCGTCAGCGACGGGCCAGGTCGGCCGCACCGATCAGTCCAGCGGTGTTGCCCAGCGTTGCCAGGCGCAGCTCGGCGACCGGGCGGTGCCCGCTGCCGGTGAGGTTCGCGACGTACGCCTCCCGCATCGGCTCGAGGAGCAGGTCGCCGGCAGCGCCGACGCCGCCCCCCAGCACGATCACGCCGGGGTCGACGATCGCCGCCAGCTGGGCGCAACCCTCACCGAGCCACCCGCCGAGTGCGGCCAGCTGGGCGATCGAGAACGGGTCCCCAGCCTGTGCGGCCGCGGTGATCATCGGGCCCTCGATGCCCTCGACGCTCCCACCGCCGGCGTCGATCACCGCGGCCGCGGCGCCCGGATCGGCTGCGGCCGCGAGGCGGGCCTGTTCCTCGAGGGCAGTGCCGGAGCCGTACTGCTCGAGGCACCCGAGCTGGCCACACCCGCACTGACGGCCCTGGCGCTCGACCCGGATGTGGCCGATCTCGCCGGCGATCCCGAAGCCGCCGCGATAGAGCTGGCCGTCGACGACGATGCCGCCGCCGACCCCAGTGCCGACCGCCACCATCAACAGATCGTCGGCGTCAACCGCGGCACCGTGGGTGAACTCGCCCCACGCGGCCGAGTTGCCGTCGTTCTCGACGACCACGGGGGTGCCGCAGGACGACTCGAGGCGTTGCTTGAGCTCTTCGTCGCGCCACGCCAGGTTGGGGGCGAAGAGCACGGTCGCCCGGGCTGCATCGATGAAACCGGCCGCCGAGATGCCGATGCCCTCGATGTCGTGGTCGCCCCGCAGGTCCTCGACCATCCTGGTGATCGAGTCGACGATCGCCGACGCGTCCTCCGCCGGGGACTCGACCTTCGTGGTCTCGAGCACGGTGCCGTCGGCGTCGACCAGACCGCCCGCGATCTTGGTGCCGCCCACGTCCACGCCAATGGTCAGGCTCATGGTGCTCAGTCCTCCGGCCAGTCGTTGTCGAGGTCGATGTGCTCCACGTCGTCGGAGCTCGGCTTCCTCGTCTCGTCGGGCACTGCGGTGGCCATCAGGGCAGCGGCTGCCTGCATCAGTGACGCACTGGCCGTGGCCAGGTGCTGCTTGACCTCCGGGCTGAGCTCACGCACGACGTGCACGGTGCGGCAGATCGGGCACATCGTGCACTCACTGGCACCAGTGGCGAGGTGTTCGTTGACGTCGTGTGCCGCGCGCTGGGCGCCGGCCGCCAGGTCACCGAGGCCGTTGCCCAGGTCGTGGCCCTGGCTCCTGGCCCACCCCGAGAAGGCCCCGAGGAGCTTGGCCGCCTCTTCGGAGACGGACCCCACGTCGTCGGGTCCGGGCGTGCTGCCGGTCCCGGTGTCGTCTCCGTCGGTCACGGTGTCCTCTCCTCGAACTTGACCTGCAGTGCGCCTCCCTCGACCCGGGCACCCTTGACCTTGTGGCGGGCAAGTCCTGCGGGCAACGAGAGAAGACGACGATACGACCCCACGGTCACGACGAGCTCATCGCCATGCCGGGCGAGATCGACCTCTGCCTTGCTGACGAACGGGAGCTGCAGCTCGAGGGTGGCGCCGGTGTCGGTGCGCGTGACCTTGAGCGGGCCCTCGCCGGCGGGCGGGGCCAGCGGGTCGACGTCGCCGTAGACCTCCTCGGCGAGGTCGCGCAGGGCCTCGACTCCGACGGGCTCCCCGGTGCGGTAGACGGAGCGGAGGATCGGCAGCCCGGCGAACGACTCCTCCGTCTCGTCGAGCACCTTCGCCTGCGCCTCGACCCACCCGGTGCGCCAGGCATCGGCCTCTGCCTCGGGGAAGACCCGGTTGGCCACGACCCCGTCGACGCGATAGCCGAAGAGCGACAGGGTGGTGAACGAGCGGCGGGCCTCGGCGAGGACCACCGCCTCGGGGGTCATCACCAACCGGACGCTGGAGTCGGGGCCGGCCAGGAGGTCGCGGACCTCGTCGAGCTCGGCGTGCAACCGCTCGACGGCGTCGAAGACGGAGTCACCCGGCATGGGTACGCCGGCAGCCCGGGTCAGCACCGGCTTGAGCGCCTTCACGATGCGGCGCTCGAACGGGAACACCCGCTGCATGTACCACCCCAGCGCCTCGGGCAGGGCCAGCAACCGCAGGGTCTCGGCCGTGGGAGCGCAGTCGACGACGATCACGTCCCACCTGCCGGAGAGGGCATGGAGGCGCAGCTCGAGCAGGGCCAAGACCTCCTCGGCGCCGGGGATGACGGTCAGCTCCTCGGCGGCCACCGGGTCGACACCGACCACGTCGAGCACCTGGAGCAGGTAGCCCTGGATGTCGGCCCAGGACTGCTCGAAGCGGCGTTGCGCGTCAACCTGCTGGACGAACAGGTTCTCGGCCACCTCGGTGGGCTCGCTGCCGACCGGGCTGCCGAACGCGTCGGCCAACGAGTGGGCTGCATCCGTGGAGAGGACCAGCGTCCGCAGGCCGCGTGCGGCGGCGAGAGCCGACGTACCGGCTGCGACCGTCGACTTGCCGACGCCGCCCTTGCCGGTGAACAGGAGGATTCGCACGACTCAGGTGTCGCTCACAGCGACTCGACGCGCTTCTTCAGGCCCTTCAGCGCGGTGTCGATGAGGATCTTCTCACCCTTGCGCTTCAGCATGCCGATGAGCGGGATGGACACGTCGAGGGCGAGGCGGTAGGTCACCTCGGTGGAGCCGCTGCCCAGCTCGCGCAGGGTGTAGGCACCGTCGAGGGCGCGCAGCATCTTGCCCTCGGTGAGGGTCCAGGTGACCTCGCGGTCGCCGTCCCACTGGTAGGCGAGGGTGTACTCGTCCTTGATCGGTGACACGTCGAGCTCGAAGAACACCTCGGTGGCACGGCCGTCGTCGTAGGTGCCGAGCACGTCAGCGGTCTTCACGCCCTTCGCCCAGACGGGGTAGGCAGGAAAGTCGGCGATCACCCCCATCACCGACGCGGCAGGAGCGTCGATGACGATGGAAGAGGTGGTCTGCTCGGCCATGAGTGCCCCTGGATCAGTTCGACGGTGAGTCCAGCGAGCGTACCGGATACCGGGGGTACGCAATCGGCCGGTAACGTGCGACCTACATCGCTTCGAACAGCTCGACAAGGAGGCCGGCATGCGTGAGTTCGCCACGCCGATGACCGTGGAGATTCCCGCCACTGGCAACCTGACCGACGACGTCGTCACCAATGCACGCGACTTCGCCGACACCGTGGTGTTCAGCAGGAACACCGCCGACGGCTGGGTCGACATCACCGCCGCGTCGTTCCACGACGAGGTGGCCGCTGTCGCCAAGGGCCTGATCGCTGCTGGCATCGAGGCCGGTGATCGCGTCGCGCTCCTGTCCAAGACCCGCTACGAGTGGACCCTGCTCGACTACGCGATCTGGTTCGCCGGCGCCGCGACCGTGCCGATCTACGAGACCTCGTCGGCCGACCAGCTCAGCTGGATCCTGGAGAACTCCGGCGCCAAGGCGATCGTCGCCGAGGGCGCCGACCACCTGGCCAAGATCACCGCGCTGCGCGGCAACCTCCCCGATCTCAACCACGTCTGGACCATCGACGACAACGCCGTGCAGGTCCTGACGAACCTCGGTGCCGACATCGACGACGAGACCCTGGAGAAGCGGCGCAGCGCGACCACCCCGCTCGACCTGGCCACGCTGATCTACACCTCCGGCACGACCGGGCGCCCCAAGGGCTGCATGCTCACCCACGGCAACTTCATGTTCGAGCTGGGTGTCGCGGTGCACGAGCTCGACGAGCTGTTCCTCGACGACGAGGGCTCCACGCTGCTCTTCCTCCCGCTGGCGCACGTGTTCGCCCGGATCATCCAGGTCGGCTGCATCAAGGCCCGGGTGCGCCTGGGCCACTCGGCCGACATCAAGAACCTCGTGGACGACCTCGGAGAGTTCAAGCCGACGTTCATCCTCGCCGTGCCGCGTGTCTTCGAGAAGGTCTTCAACACCGCCTCGCAGCGGGCTGCGGCCGACGGCAAGGGCAAGATCTTCCAGCGCGCCGCGGACACCGCGATCGCGTGGAGCCAGGCCAAGGACCGCGGCCGGATCCCGCTGCGGATCAAGGCCCAGCACGCCCTCTTCGACCGGCTGGTCTACGTCAAGCTGCGCAACACCCTGGGCGGCAGCTGCCAGTACGCCGTCTCCGGCGGTGCGCCCCTCGGCGACCGGCTCGGCCACTTCTACCGCGGCATCGGCCTGAACATCCTCGAGGGCTACGGGCTGACCGAGACCACCGCCGCCCTCACGGTCAACCTCCCCGACGCCCAGAAGATCGGGACCGTCGGCCGTCCGCTGGCCGGCACCACGGCCCGCATCGCCGATGACGGCGAGCTGCTCTTCAAGGGCGGCCAGGTCTTCGCGGGCTACTGGGACAACGAGGAGGCCACCAACGAGGCCCTGACCGACGGTTGGTTCCACACCGGCGACGTCGGCGAGCTCGACGACGAGGGCTTCGTGAAGATCACCGGCCGCAAGAAGGAGATCCTGGTGACCGCCGGCGGGAAGAACGTCGCCCCGGCCGTGCTCGAGGACCGCATCCGTGCGCACCCGCTCGTCAGCCAGTGCATCGTCGTCGGTGACGGCCAGCCGTTCATCGCGGCCCTGGTCACCATCGACCCGGAGTACTTCCCTCACTGGGCCCAGGAGAACGACAAGTCCGGCTCCATCGCCGACAACGTCGACGACGCCGACCTGGTGGCTGCCGTCCAGAGCGCGGTCGACGACGCCAACAAGGCGGTCTCGAAGGCCGAGTCGATCCGCAAGTTCAACGTGCTGCCGATCGACTGGACCGAGGAGGACGGTCAGCTGACCCCGTCGTTGAAGCTCAAGCGCAACGCGGTCATGCGCGAGCACCGGGCCGACGTGGCAGCACTCTACGAGCGCTGAGCTCCACGTGCCGGCCGGCCCGTCGGCTGCCCGGACGACCCGGCGGCCAGTCCTGCCGTCAGGGCTGATCAGCCAGCTGCTCGGCGATCGCGACCCGCTCCAGCACGGTCGGGTGACTGCCGAACCAGAACTGTGACCAGGCTGGACCTTCCGGGTCACACACCGAGCGCACGCAGAGCTCGCGCTGCAGCTCCACCATCGCCGAGGCCGGGGTCACCGCCAACGCATCCACGTCGGCGCGGGTCTCGATCTGTCGACTGATCGTGTTCTCCACCGGGCTGGTGACCACCGTGGCCAGGGCCAGCAGCGCCAGCACCACGGCCACGGCCCGCGGATCCGACAAGCCGTCGACGCCGGCCCGTCGGCGAAGGCCGGGGCGGGCCATCACCAGGCCGAGCAGGCCGATGCCGACCACCGACCCGAAGGCGCCGAGACCGGTCCCGGTGAGGACGTCGTCGTGCTTGGCATGGGCCAGCTCGTGGGCCACGACCGAGAGCACCCGGTCGTCGGGCTGGTCGTTGACCAGGTTGTCGTAGACCACCACGCGCCGGGTGCCACCGAAGCCCGAGACGTAGGCGTTGAGGGTCGTCGTACGTCGTGAGGCGTCGGCCACCAGGACGTCGTCGACGGCGACCCCTTCCTCGTCGGCGAGGGCCAGGATCTCGGTGCGCAGCGTGCCCTGGGGCATCGACTCGAAGTTGTTGAAGACCGGCTCCACGACCACCGGGTAGAGGAATGAGCCGGCCATCACGAGTGCCACGAAGACTCCGGAGACGACGACCGGCCACCACGTCCGCCACCGACGCACGCAGGCGAGCAGCACGAGCAGTCCGATCGAGGTGAACACGATGCCCAGGCCGAGTCCCTTGGCCTGGTCGACGAACCACGCGCCGAGGCCCTGGTCGGTCAGCCCGTAGGCGACGCGGCGCTGGCGCAGCACCAGGCCGAACGGCAGGGTCACCAGCTCCCGGACGAGCAGCAGCACCGCGGTGAGCCCGATGACGGTGATCGGCCAAGGTCGCGACTTGGTGCCCAGCAGTCGGCTGCCCCACGTCGTGAAGCCGAACAGGCACGCGACCACCAGGGAGACCGCGAGCGAGGCCCAGCTCAGCAGCCGGGTCCAGTGGGCATATGCGTCACCGCGTCGGATCTGGGCCGGCGTGAAGATCTCGGAGGCCGAAGCAGGCTCGGGCGTTCCCCCCGGCACCGGGTGCCACGGGACCACCAACCAGGCGATCACCGCGAAGACGAGTGCCCCTCCCCCGACCATGAGCCACAGCTGACAGCGGGTCGTGGCGTTCATCGGCCCGTCGGCAGGGCTCACCCGGCCAGTCGCCGGAGCTCCGCTCGCCATCGCGCCACCAATTCCTTCTCACCGAAGCCAAAGTGCTGACGCAGCGCCGCGTCGAGCTCCCCGCCGTTCGAGACCTGACGATAGAGACGCACCAGGTCCTGCTCGCTCCCAGTCTGCGCCAACAGGCGGCAGGCCAACCACGCGGCCTCGTAGGAAGCCCCGAGGTGCGTGGTGCGGGTGTCGAACTCGTTGCCTGCGGGAAGTGCCCGGGGGGCCCCGCCCGACCTCACCTTCTGCAGGATCTGGCCCGCCGTGACCGACAGCGGGAGCTCGCTGTCGCGCAACGCGACGAAGTCGGCGAACCCCTCCAGCAGCCACAGGGGCGTGGTGGTCGCCGTCGCGGCACCGGTGGCCACGTGCACCAGCTCGTGGGTCATCACCACCTGGGCCCCGTCGCGCTTGAGCCCGGAGTACACCTCCGGGTTCACGAAGACGTGCACCGGCGCCGAGGGCGACAAGGTGCCGTCGACGGTGGTGGTGACGGCTGCGATGTTGGCGTAGTCACCGGGCTCCGCGTTGAGCACGCTGTCGAGCTGTTCATCGGATGCGGGCACCTCCACGACGAGCTCCTGCTTCCACGTCGGGATCACCTTGTGCACCTGCGCCACCGCAGCTCGGGCGCGCTTGGCGAAGGCGTCGACGAGTTGTCCCTCGGCGGCGACGACCAGGCTCGCCGGGCCCCGGCGCACCTGCACCCGACCGGCCAGCCACAAGGGCGTACGCCGATCGCCGTCCCCCACCGACACGATCGAGGCGCGCTCGGCCCCGACCTCGAAGACGAAGGTGACCTCGGCGTGCGCGGGTCGTGCGTCGAAGCCCGCGAAGCGCCACGAGGCGTCGACAGCCGCCGCCCACTGGCCGTCCGGCAGCTTCGTGCTGAGCGCTGCGTCCTCGTCGACGTAGCGCAGCGTGAAGTCGGCGATGCGCAGCGCTGCCGCGTTCGCGACCGCGGCGCCCGCGGCGTCCGAGGCGTCCGGGCCGAGGTCAGCGGCGTCACGGGAACGGACGGCAGCCTGGAGGTCCAGCAACGCCTCGGCCGCCAGGTCCTGTCTCGCAGTCGGGGACGTGAGGTGGGGTTGCGGCGGCTGCGGGTCGTCCTTGCCCAGCCAGGTGACCACCAGGGCCGCGAGGAGGACAAGCGAAAGGCCGGCCACCCACCAGAGTGGGCGACCGGCCAACGCTTTCGAGTCCTTGCTCAGCGGACTGCCGATCAGCCCGGCCGGACGGCGCCGGAGAAGGGCATCGAGAAGACGCCGGCGATGGTGACACCGGAGCCGGGGTTGGCCGCGTGGACGATGCGTCCGCCGCCGATGTAGATGCCGACGTGGCTGACCGGGCTGTAGTAGAAGACCAGGTCGCCGGGCTGGAGATCACCCGAGGAGACGCGCGCACCGGAGCCCATCTGGGCGCTCGAGGAGTGCGGCAGGCCGACACCGGCCTGGGCCCAAGCCATCATGGTCAGGCCCGAGCAGTCGAACGCGCTGGGGCCAGCGGCGCCGTAGACGTAGGAGTCCCCCACCTGGGCGAGCGCGTAGTTGACCGCAGCGGCCGCGCGGCCGGAGACGGGAACGTTGGTGGGAAGACGGGTGCTGTCTCCACGGCTCGACTCCTCGGCGAGCGCGGCCCGCTCCTTGGCCTCGAGGTCGCCGAGCAGCTCCTTGGCCTCGGCCAGCTTGTCGTCGGCCTCGGCCTTGTTGTCGGCCAGCTCGCCCTTGGTCTCGGCCAGCTCGTCGACGCGCTCCTGGGTGGCCTCACGGCGAATGTCGAGGGCGGCGACCTCACGCGTGTAGTCGTCCATGGCAGTGGCCTGGACGTCGTTGAAGGCCGAGAGCGTGGTCAGCTCGGAGAGGAACTGGTCCGGGCTGTCGGAGACCACCAGCTGGCTGGTGGCGGAGACGCCACTGCCCTCATACTGGGCAGCCAGGGACTCGTTGACCGCACTGGTCAGCGTGTCGACCTTCTGCTGCTGCTTCTTCTCGTCGGCCTTGAGAGCCGTGAGGTCGTCCTGCAGGTCGTCGTACTTGATCTTCGCGTCGTTGTAACGCTCCGATGCCTGCTCCGCCTGGTGGTAGAGCTTGTCGACGCGTGCCTTGACATCATCGATGTCAGGCTCCGCGTTGCTCGGCGCTGCGGGAAGAGTGCTGATTCCGATGATGGCGATCACGCTGGTCAGGCCAGCCATGACGCGCTTCCGTCCGTGCTGCATCTAGCGGACGTACTCCCTCTTTGTTCGACGCCTACCGGGTGAGCTGACGGGTTCGGGCACAAAGAAGCCCTACACACGCTCCACGGAGGTTCCCGCCTTGCGTGTGATTCACCCCAGGGAAACGTGGTTCCCCGGTTCCGTTGCCTCGGACTTCCCCGCCCTCGGTTCCAGACTCGGCGCGGTGCCCGAGCCGATCCTGGTTGATCAACTGGTACGGGCACCTGAAGCGTCAAGATTAGACGTGCTCTCCCCCAGCAGCAAACCCTTCGTCCACATGTCGCGGGGTGTTTCGCGCCACGAACCACGGGGAGACGTGTCATGCGTCACACATGCCACACGAGTCCCACCGTGCGGGAGGTCAGGCGGATTCCACCTCGGGTCCGGCCACCGGTGTCACCATCCGCAGCGGAGGGACCAGACCGGACTCGGCAAGCACGCCGAGCGCGCGCTGCTCGTCGTCGTCGAAGGCCAGCTCCGGTGGCGGCCCGAGCAGCACGGTCACCACGCAGTCGTGGCAGGCCAGGCCTCGGACTTCGCAGGTGTCACAGTCGATGTGCAAGGTCATGTCATGTCCTCGTCTCTCTGGGAGCCGGGAGGGGAAGTTCCCGGTTGAGAGGCACCCTCGCAGGGAGCACCGACACTGATGCGCAGCGACCGGCGGACCAGCTCCGGAGAGGTTCAGCGAGCCAGCAGGCTGACCAGGGCGGCCGAGGCCATCGGCCGGGCGCCCGCTCGGCGCACGTCGGTGACAATCGCCTGGTCGGTGGTCACCACCACGACCACCCGGCCCTGTGGTTCGGCAGCGACCAGGTCGCGGATCACGTCGTCGGCGATCACGCCCTCGGGGCTGAACAGCACCTTCACGCCACGAGGCGCGTTGACCACCCCCCGCTGCGTCTGTGACGCGGCGTCGAAGACCACGGTGGTCTCTGCGCCGGTGCGGGCGATCAGCGGTGCGAGGCCGTTGAGCAACCGGATGCGTTGGGCCTCGAGGCTGGAGTCGGGCCAGGCCGTCTTGCTGACGTTGTAGCCGTCGATGATGAGCCTGGCTCGCGGCATGGTCAGGAACTGCTCCAGCAGAGCAGGGCTGGAAGGACCGAGCGAGGCGGCACCGGTCGGCACACGCGTGCCCGCGACGGCGAGCTCGGCCTCCACCCGGTCGCCCGGCGAGCCGGTGACGGTCGGCAGGGCGAGTTCTCGGCGCAGGCCCTGGCCGGCCTCGAGGAGGGTGTCGAGCAGGACGCGAGCGCGCACGGTGGTCTCGTCACGCTCGGAACGGGTCTCACGCCGGGCCGCCGAGACCGCGGACTGCAGCTCCTCGATCTGGGCGCGCAGGCGTCGTGTCTCCGCCTCGGCGCTGGCCGTTGCTGCTTCCGCCTTCGCCCGCAGCTCCTCGGCGGCGACGAGCGCCTGCTCGGCGTCACTGGTGGTCGACCGGGCGGCGACTCGAGCCTCGCCCAGCTTGCGGCGGAGGCTGGAGTTCTCGGCCTTGAGCTCCTGGACCTGGGTCTTGTGCTCGGCGCGGGCCTCGCGGGCTCGGGCCTCGACCTGGTCGAGCCGGCCCTGCAGCCGCTCCACCTGGGACGGGTCGACGCTCGGCCTCTCCGCGCTGATCGCCTCCCCCGCGGCGGCGTACGGCGCCTCCCAACCTTCCGGGCGCAACAGCCACAGCAGCGCGGCGACCTCGACCGGGTCCGCGGCCTCGGGCACAGCCCCGTCGTTGACGGCACTCGCGAGCTCCGGCAGCACCGCCGCCACCTGTGTGGCGACGTGACCACGGAGGTCGTCGTCGGTCTCGAGGGCCGTCGCGATCTGGGTGCCGCCCAGCTTGGCTCGGCGGTTCGGTGCGAACGAGGCGACCTTGCGCAGCGACGCGGGCAGGTCGCTCACCTTCGGCAGCGCGTCGGCCGCCAGTGCGAGCACGCGGACACGCACCGGTTCGGGCATCTGCCCGCCGGTTCGCTCGACGTCCGCGGTCACGGTCGATCAGTCCTTGGCCGGGTCCTCGGCCACTGCTGCCTCGTTGCGGTCGATCAGCTCGATCGCGTCGGAGCGGCCACACCAACGGCACGTGACCGACTCGACGGTCTCGGCCTTGACCTCAGTGTCCTCGACGACCGGTTCACCGGAGAGGTCGAAGTGCCAGTACTCGTCGGTGCGACGGGTTCGCGTCACGTCGAACCTGGTCAGGTTGCCGCACCCTCCACAACGCCAGCGGTTGGTCGTGTCGGGAATCTGTGCGGTCACGGAGGCTCCTTCGTCGTGGTGTTGCGAACATCCCCAGCCTATGGGGCGCGGCGGCACTCGATTGTCGGTGCCCACATCTAGCGTCTGGTGACATGAGCAATGCGGTTCAGGGTGCGCCCTCTCGTTGGGAGGTGCAACGCAGTTTCGACGAGCTCGGTCGCCGCCTCCACGAGACGACGTTCTGCGTGGTCGACCTGGAGACCACCGGGGGCTCGGCCGCCGGTGGTTCGATGATCACCGAGATCGGTGCCGTCAAGGTGCGCGGCGGAGAGATCCTGGGCGAGTTCCAGACGCTGGTGAACCCCCACGACCAGATTCCGCCGTTCATCGCGGTGCTCACCGGCATCACCAACTCGATGGTCGCCGACGCCCCGTCGATCGACGCCGCACTGCCCGCCTTCCTCGAGTTCGCCGCCGGGTGCGTGCTGGTCGCCCACAATGCTCCCTTCGACGTCGGGTTCCTCAAGCACTTCGCCGAGCAGCAGGGGCGTCCGTGGCCGAAGTTCGAGGTCCTCGACACCGCTAAGCTGGCCCGTCGGGTGATCACCCGTGACGACGCCCCCAACTGCAAGCTCTCGTCGCTGGCCGTGCTGTTCAACGCACAGACCACCCCCAACCACCGTGCGCTCTCCGACGCCCGGGCCACCGTCGACGTGCTGCACGGCCTGATGGAGCGTCTCGGCAACCACGGGGTGCACACCCTCGAGGAGCTGCAGACCTTCTCCTCCCGGGTCACCGCGGCCCAGCGCAAGAAGCGACACCTCGCCGAGCGGCTTCCCCACGCTCCCGGCGTCTACCTGTTCCGTGACGACAGCGAGCGGGTCCTCTACATCGGCACCTCGCGCGACCTGCGGGTCCGGGTCCGCAACTACTTCACCGCCTCCGAGACCCGCTCCCGGATGGGTGAGATGGTGCGGCTCGCCGCCGAGGTCACCGGCATCGAGTGCGCCACCACGCTCGAGGCTCAGGTCCGCGAGCTGCGGCTGATCGCCGAGCACAAGCCGCCCTACAACCGCCGATCCCGGTTCCCGGAGAAGGTGCACTTCATCAAGCTGACGCGGGAGCCGTGGCCGAGATTGTCGTTGGTGCGCCGGGTGATGGACGACGACGCCGACTACCTGGGTCCGTTCTCCTCCCGCCCCGCCGCTGAGCGGTGCCTGGCCGCGCTGCACGAGACCTTCCCGATCCGCCAGTGCACCGACAGGTTCGGCGCGAAGCCCACGAGGTCACCGTGTGTGCTGGCCGAGATGGAGCGCTGCCTGGCGCCGTGCGACGGCAGCACCGACGAGGCGACGTACGCCGCACTGGTCCGCCAGCTGCGTGACAGCCTGGTGTCCCGACCCGACGAGGTCGTCGACACCATCAACCGGCGGATGGACTCGCTGGCTGCCGACGAGCGCTTCGAGGAGGCCGGTGTCCACCGGGATCGTCTCGCCGCCTTCCTCCGCGCAGCGGCCCGCACCCAACGACTCTCCGCCCTGGCCCGCTGCCCGGAGGTGGTGGCCGCACGACGCGAGGACGACGGCCGTTGGTCGGTGCACGTCGTCCGCCACGGTCGTCTCGCCGCAGCCGGCGTCATCCCCTCGGGGATGGACGCCCACCAGTTCGTCCGAAGCCTGAAGGCATCCGCCGAGGCCGTCGCGGCGGCTCCCGGCCCGATTCCCTCCGCCAGTGCCGAGGAGATGGAGAAGGTGCTCAACTGGCTCGAGTCCGACGGCATCCGTCTTGTCGACATCGACGGTGAGTGGACCTGCCCGATCGGCGGCGCCCGACGCCACCTGACCCTCCACGACGCCGTCAACGAGTCCCGGCAGAGCCTGGTGCCGTTCGACGACCGGCGCGACACCTCCACCGTCCACCAACCCGCCCGGTGACGCACCCTGCACCCCGATCCGTCACCCGCTAACGTTGGCTGGGTGATCACTGCCATCGTTTTCGTCAACGCCGAGGTCGACCGGATCCCCGAGGTCGCCGAGGCGATCGCTGCCATCGAGGGTGTCAGTGAGGTCTATTCGGTGACCGGTCAGATCGACCTGATCGCCCTGGTGCGGGTCGCGAAGCACGACGACATCGCCGACGTCGTCGCCGACGAGCTCAACAAGGTCGAGGGTGTGCTCTCCACAGAGACGCACATCGCGTTCCGGGCGTACTCCCAGCACGACCTGGAGTCCGCGTTCTCGCTCGGGCTGGACTGACTCCCGAGCCTGATCGGTCATTCCGGGTAGTCCGAACGGGCCACCTTTCCGAGTTCACCCCCCCGAAGCCCTCGTGCATCCCTAGCGTGACGCGCATCTGTCGTCGCTCACCAGGGGGCCCGTGTGTCCAGCACGTCTTCGACCCGCCGCCACGGCCTCGTCACGTCTGCCGCACTTGCAGCCCTGATGCTGGCTGGTCTCACGGCCGCACCGACCGCGAACGCAGCCGTCGCACGCCCCACGAACCTGGCACCGAACGGTGACACCTCCAGCAACACCCCGACGTTGTCGTGGAGCCGCCCCAAGGGGGCGGTGAAGTTCGAGGTGGAGGTCGACAACGACTCTGACTTCAGCTCGCCGGGATTCACCCAGACCACCACCAACACCAAGACTGTCCCGACGTCGCTGCTGACCACGGGCGAGCACAACTGGCGGGTGCGCGCCTTCAACTCTGCCGGATCTTCCTCCGGATGGGCGACGTCGTCCCTCGACGTCTCAGCCGTCTCGGCTCCCTCCCCGATCTCGCCGGTCGGGGTGGACCTCCACCAGCCCGAGGACCCACCGCTGCTCTCCTGGACCGGCACGCAGGGCGCAACGTCGTACGTCGTCGAAGTCGACACCGAGGACGACTTCGTCGGCGCTTCCTCCTACACGACCGCCACCACGTCACTGGTGATCCCGAACCCCCTCGAAGCAGGCACGTACTTCTGGCGGGTGCAGGCGGTCAGGGGGTCGGGGGTGGTCTCCCAGCCGTCGGCGGCAGTGAGCTTCACGGTGAGCTCCATCCGAGAGGTCGAGATCGTCGGCCCCGTCGATGACCCGGAGACGCGCGTCACTGACGTCGTGCTCGACTGGAAGCCGGTGGATGGTGCGCAGTACTACCAGCTCCAGGTGGCCACCGACAGCGACTTCAACACCATCGTCGATGACAAGGGCAACGCCAAGATCTACGGCACGAAGTACTCCCCTGCCACGACCTACGACAACAACCAGTACTACTGGCGGGTGCGGGCAGTCGACCTCGCGGGTCAGCCCACTGCTTGGACCGAGACCGTCTACAACTTCAACCGGGTCTGGCCCAACCGTCCGGAGGCCGTGTTCCCGGCCGGCGACGGCGTGCAGCAGGTGACGGGTGCGCCGTACTTCCAGTGGACCCCGGTGCCGCACGCCACGCAGTACCAGCTCGACGTGGGCACCAACCAGAACTTCTCACCGGACACCTACGAGTCGTGCCAGATCGCGGGCACCACCTACACGCCCGGCAACTTCGTCGTCAACGGGTCGTCGGCGTCGGTGCGGACTGACGAGGACTGCGTCATGTCACCGGGGTCGGTGATGTACTGGCGGGTCCGTCCGCTCGACCGGCCGTTCTCGAAGTCCGGGGTGCAAGGGGTGCAGGGAATCTACTCAGCCACTCAGTCGTTCCTCTACAACCCCGCCTACTTCTCCGGGGTCGAGCCGGCCAACGGCGCCACCGTCGACATCCCGACCTTCAGCTGGGACCCGGTCAAGGGCGCCCTCAAGTACGAGATCGTGATCAAGCGGGCGAACGGCGGCACGATCAAGTCCGCGACCACCCACTCGACGTCCTACACGCCGGTCGCCACCAACGCGCTCAACCCCGCCGACGGCCCCTTCACCTGGACCCTGAAGGCCATTGACGCCACCGACGTGCCCTCCGTGATCGAGCAGCGGACCTTCGACGTCAGCGGCGACGTGCCCGGCTCCGGCGCCGCACCGTTGACTGCGCTCACCGGACGCGTCACCGACCAGGCCACCACCCGTGCGCCGGCGCTGACCTGGGAACCGCTTCCCGGGGCCGACCACTACCGGGTGCGCGTCGGCGTCGCCGGCACCGGAGTCTTCTTCACCGGCACCAGCGCCGACGTGCTCGACAAGGACCTGCCCTACCCGGCGGTCACGGACACCTCGACGCGCTTCTTCGCGGCGGGCAGCTACGACTGGCAGGTGGTCGCCTACGACGCCACAGACGCCGAGGTCGACCGTGGCCCCGTCCACACCTTCCGGATCGCCCCGTTCGCTCAGGTCGCCGGTCAACAGCTGGCGCTCGACGGGCAGGCCCTCGACGCGGGAGACACCTGCGCCGTCGAGCTCCCCGAGCTCTGCAACCAAGTGCCGGCCACGCCTGTGCTCTCGTGGGAGGCCCAGCCCGACATCGCCTTCTACATGATCTACATCTCCGAGGACGCCAGCTTCACGAACCTGGTGGAGACCTCGATCCCGGCAACCGCGAACTCCCGCTATGCCTTCACGCTGAGCAACTTCCGCGCTGCCCTGCCCGAGAGCCAGGCCGGTAGTGCCTACTACTGGCACGTCCGGCCGTGCCGTTCCCTCACCGTCTGCGCCCCGGATCCCGTGTCCAGCATCGACGAGGAGACGCATGCCTTCCGTAAGCAGTCGCCTCCGGTCGACCTGCTCGCGCCCGCCGACGCCGACGACCCGGCTGCCTCCAGCCTGGCCACCAATGAGATCACCTTCGAGTGGCGGGACTATCTCGCGACCAACCGGGCAGCCACCTTCGCGGACACCGGGGAGACGAGCCCACAGGCCGCGATGCAGTACCGCATCCAGGTGGCCACCTCCGAGAGCTTCTCCACCTCGAGCGTGATCGACGAGCAGAAGGTCGACCAGACCACCTACACCGCCGTGGGGAAGCTCTATCCCGAGGGCACCCTCCACTGGCGGGTGCAGGCCATCGACGCCGAGGGCAACGGGCTCACCTGGTCCGAGCCCCGCAAGCTGGTGAAGGAGAGCCCCACCGTGACGCTCACCCTGCCCCAAACCAACCAAGCGGTGGCCGGAACCTCTGCCTTCCAGTGGCAGTCGCAACCGTTCACGGGCTCCTACCGCATCGAGGTCTACAAGAACAACGACACCACCCTCTCGCCCGCCAACCGGGTCCTCTCCAAGGACGTCCTGACGTCGGCGTACGCGTGGGACCAGCCCCTTCCGCCGTCGGGTTCCGCGTACCTGTGGAGGGTCCGGCGCACCGACTCCAGCCGCAACCCCGGCCAGTGGTCGCCCGCACGGGCGTTCACCTCCGTGGGCGCGGTCCCGGCCCTCACGGCTCCGACGTCCGGGATCCGGGTTGCTGCGAACGGTCCGCTCTTCGCCTGGGGCGAGGTGCCGGGCGCCACGTCCTACAAGCTCGAGGTGCGCAACACCGCCCAGTCCTACAACTGGAAGACCATCACGACCGCCGGCAACGCCTGGGCCACGACGGACCAGGTTCCCGACGGGTCGTACAAGTGGCGGGTCTCTGCCCTCGACTCCGGCCGCAATGCCTTGGGGACCTCGGCGTGGCGCACGTTCCGGGTCGACGGTTCGAGGCCGGTGGTGAGTGCGACGTCGCCGACCTACTCGGCCGAGCGCAAGTCCAACGTCAAGGTGACCTTCAGCGAACCCGTGAAGGGTGTCTCGACGAAGACCTTCTTCGTGGTCCGCGCCGGGAGCACGAAGAAGCTGCGCGGAACGATCAGGATGAAGAGCGCGGGCACCGTCGCAGTCCTCAACCCGAAGCGACGACTGGAGCGGGGGAAGACCTACAAGGTCAAGGTGACCACGGGCATCAAGGACCTGAACGGGAACGCACTGGTGGCGGCGACGTGGAAGTTCACGGTCCGTTGAGCCGGGCCACACACGCTAGCCTTCGACGATGGACTGGCTGACCGACCACTGGCTCGACATCCTCGGGTGGGGCGGCAGCGCGCTCCTGGTCTTCTCACTGATGCAGGCCCGGGTCCTGCGGTTCCGGGTGCTGAACCTGATCGCCTGCCTCGTGCTGACCGCCTTCAACGGCCTGCTCGAGATCTGGCCGATGGTGGCCATGAACGTCGTGCTGTGCGCGATCAACATCTGGTTCATCGTGAAGCTGGTCGGCACCCGGGACGACGACACGGTCTTCGAGGTGCTCGAGGTGCGGCCCGACGACGCCTACCTGTTCCACGTGCTCGTGGGGAGCAGCGCAGACATCGCGAAGTTCCAGCCGGACTTCGACGCGCCCGGGCCGGACGACACCGTCTACCTGGTGCAGAAGGGCCAGGAGACCGTGGGCGTGGTCGTGCTCGCCATCTCCGACGGCACTGCACGCGTCCGCCTCGATTACGTGACCCCGCGCTTCCGGGACTTCTCCCCCGGCCGCTTCGTGTGGAGGAGATTGGGCACGCTCCGGGAGGCCGGCGTACGCCGCGTGGTCACCTCTCCCGCGATGGTTGCGCCCTACTACGCGAAGCTCGGGTTCCGGCCGGAGGACGGCGCCTTCGTCCTGGAGCTGTGAGCGACCGGGTCAGGCGCTCGCGCAGGCGGTGACCCAGCGCTCGAGGGTTCCCCGTGCAGCTCCCGAGTCGATCGCCTCGGCCGCCCGCGACATGCCCGCGGCCACCGCGGCATTGACGTCACCGAGGTCGCCGTCGAAGACGGCCAGCGCCGCGCCGGCGTTGAGCACGACCGCGTCGCGCACCGGACCGGTCTCGCCGGCCAGGATCCGACGGATCACGTCCGCGTTGTGCTGGGTGTCGCCGCCACGCAGGTCTTCTGCGGTGGCCAGCGGGAGCCCCAGCTCTCGCGGGTCGAGCGTCGACCTGCTGACCTCGCCGTCGTGCACCGACCAGACCTGCGAGGTGGTGGTCGTGGTGAGCTCGTCGAGCCCGTCGTCACCCCGGAACACCAGTGCGTCCACGCTGCGCTTGGCGAACACACCGGCGATCACCTCGGACATGCCGGGGAACGCGCACCCGATGGCGGCCGCTGACGGGCGGGCAGGATTGGTCAGCGGACCGAGGATGTTGAAGAACGTCGCGATGCCCAACTCACGTCGGGGCACACCGGCATGACGCAGCGCGGAGTGGAAGATCGGGGCGAAGCAGAACGTGATGCCCGCCTGGGCTGCCACCTTGGCCACACCGGCAGGGTCGAGGTCGAGCCGCACGCCCATCGCCTCGAGCACGTCTGCGGATCCCGACTTCGACGAGGCCGAGCGGTTGCCGTGCTTGACGACCTGGGCGCCGGCTCCGGCAGCCACGATCGAGGCCATCGAGGAGATGTTCACCGAGAACGATCGGTCGCCCCCGGTCCCGACGATGTCGAGACTGCGCCCCGGGACCGACAGCGGCGTCGCCTGGGCGAACATCGCGTCGACCAGTCCGTTGACCTCCTCGACCGTCACTCCCTTCGACTGGAGCGCGGTCGCGAAGCCGGCGATCTGGGACGGCGTCGCCTGCCCGGTGAGGATCTGGCCCATGGCCCAACGGGTCTGCTCCGAGGACAGGTCGTTGCGACCGACGACCGAGGTGAGGACGTCGGGCCAGGTCAACGCGGTCACGTCGCCGGCACCTGCGGACGGAGCAGGTTCACCACGGCGGTGGACAACGCGATCGGGTCGATCGGGTGGGGCACCGCTCCGTCGGCTCGCGACCAGGTCGCCAGCCACGCGTCGTGGGGTCGTCCGGTCAGGACCATCAGCGGCGGGCACTCGAAGATCTCGTCCTTCAGCTGCTTGGCGATGCCCATGCCTCCCGCGGGCACGGCTTCACCGTCGAGGATCGCGAGGTCGATCCTGCCGGAATCCATGTGCTGGATCACGACCGGCTCGGTGGCCACCTCGACGTACTCGAACTCGGGCAGGTCCGGGTGCGGACGGCGACCGAGCGCGAGGATCACCTGTTCGCGCGTGTTGACGTCGTCGCTGTAGACCAGGATCTGGAGCGGGGCAGTGGTGTCGGTCACGGAGTCGATGCTAGCCGTCGTGGTGGGCATGGGTCTCGTGAGGTGGTTTCGAGACGCTCGTTCCTCGCTCCTCAACCACCGCCAGGACGGGCGGCTCAACCACCGCCAGGACGGGCGGCTCAACCACCGCCAGGACGGGCGGCGCGGGCTTCCTCGCGGTCGAGCTGGCGGTCCACGCGCTTGGCCTCGGCCATCGAGGACCGCACCCACTGCACGAACAGCACACCGAAGAAGACCAGCGCGATCAGGTCACCCGACCCCCAGAGAATCCCCCCGGCCAGGTGCTGGTCGCCGGCCATCGACGGGAGCCAGTCCCCCATCGGCCCCTCACGAAGCTGCGCGTAGTGGCTCTCACCGATCAGGGAGTCCTGGTCCATGATCGTGATCCCGAGGAAGGCGTGGAACGGCAGGGTCAGGACGATCAGCAGGAGCCGGAACGGATATCCCACGCGCCCGGGCACCGGGTCGATGCCCAGCAGAGGCCAGAAGAACAGGGCCCCGACCGCCACCAGGTGGACGTGCATCACCTCGTGGACGTAGGTCGACGCGAGCGAGGCGTCGTACCAGCTCGTGAAGTAGAGCGCCCAAGGGGAGAGCACGTAGAACGCGAACGCCAACGGGGGGAAGGAGAGCACCGTGGCCACCCGGGAGTGCAGGAGCTTCAACAACCAGCTGCGCGGGCCGCGTCGCGACGTGCCCGGCAGGACCCGCAGGGCGAGCGTGACCGGGGCACCGAGGGCCAGGAAGAGCGGCACCCACATCGACAGGATCATGTGCTGGACCATGTGCACGCTCAACAGGGTCGTGTCATAGGTCGACACTCCCGAGGCGGTGGCGAAGATGAACCCACCCATGCCGGCCCCGATGAACGCGATCGACCGGCCCACGGGCCAGCGATCGCCCCGGCGGTGGAGGACGATCACCCCGATGACGTACAACCCGACCGCCCAGACGGCGCCGATGAACAGCAACGGGTCCAGCGCCCAGTCGGTGAAGACGCTGCTGAAAGTGAATCGAGACAGGTTGGAACCCGCATCGAACGGGACAAATGCACGGGGAAACTCCACGGTGTGAACTTTATGACGCCCAACTTCAGGGGGTCGGGGTGCCCTCCGGACGAACCTCCGACATAATGAGGCCCGTGGCGACTGCAACTGCGATTCCGGCGTCCCGTCTACACGGGCATCATGACCGTCCCAGCATGGTCAGCGTAGGCACGATCATCTGGCTCTCGAGCGAGCTGATGTTCTTTGCCGCGCTGTTTGCGTGCTACTTCACCATCAGGGCTCAGAGCGAGTCCCTGTGGGCGAGCCAGACGGAGCTGTTGAACCTTCCGTTTGCCTCGACCAACACCACGATCCTGGTGTTGTCGTCGGTGACCTGCCAGCTGGGCGTCTTCGCCGCCGAGCGCGGGCAGGTGGGCCGAAAGGGCTCCATCTTCAACGTGCCCGGATGGGGCCTTCGTGAGTGGTTCATCCTCACCTTCGTGATGGGTGCCGTCTTCATCGGCGGCCAGGCCACCGAGTACGCCGAGCTCATCCACCACGGGCTCACCATCCCGGCGAACTCCTACGGGACGGTCTTCTACCTCACCACTGGCTTCCACGGCATCCACGTGACCGGTGGTCTGATTGCGTTCCTGTTCGTCCTCGGACGCACCTACCTGGCCCGCCGCTTCACCCATGAGCAGGCTGTGAGCGCGATCGTCGTGTCCTACTACTGGCACTTCGTCGACGTTGTGTGGATCGGTCTCTTCGCGACCATCTATCTGATCAAGTAGCACCGGACAAAGATCTAGGACATAGGGACTGAACGTGCGTCTTCTGAATCGCCCTCTCAACCGCTTGGCCGGCCGTGTCTCACGGCACCGCCGGCGGCCGCTTGCCGGGCTCCTGGTCATGCTCCTTGGCCTGCTGTTCACCGGCACCATGTACGCCGCCTTCGCTCCGGCCAACGCTGAGAAGGGCTCGGACAACCAGGATGAGCAGATCGCGGCCGGCCGCGAGCTCTTCCTGGTCGGCTGCGCCTTCTGCCACGGCCAGAACGGCGAGGGCATCAACAGCCAGAACGGCCAGTACGGCCCCTCGCTGATCGGTGTCGGCGCTGCCGCCGTCGACTTCCAGGTCGGCACCGGCCGGATGCCGATGTCCCAGCCGGGCCAGCAGGCCGCGGTGAAGGACAAGCTCTACAGCGACGAGGAGATCGAGCAGCTCGCTGCGTACGTCGCCTCGCTCGGCCCCGGGCCGTCGATCCCGACGTCGGACGAGTACAGCCTCGACCACCTGACCGGCGAGCAGAAGAGCGAGGCCATCGTGCGCGGTGGCCAGCTGTTCCTCGCCAACTGCTCGGCCTGCCACAACTTCGAGGGCTCTGGCGGAGCCATGCCCTGGGGCAAGGAGGCGCCGAGCCTGCGCGAGACCTCCGACAAGCACATCTACGAGGCCATGCTGACCGGTCCGTCCCAGATGGACGTCTTCTCCAACGGCAACATCGCGCCCGAGGACAAGGCAGCGATCATCGCCTACCTCAACGCCATCGAGGACAACCCGGGCTACGGCGGCTTCGGCCTCGGCGGCCTCGGCCCGGTGAGTGAGGGCATGTTCGCGTGGATCCTGGGCATCGGTGGCCTGGTGGGCTTCGCCTACTGGATCGCGGCCCACTCCGCGCGCTCCGAGAAGACCGAGTCCAGCAGTGAGGAGACGAACGCGTGAGCGACCACCACGACGCAGGGTCGTCGAACAACCTGCCGGCCCCCATCGAGGAGCCCATCGTCAACCCGGGCCTGCCAGCCCACCGGCCGCGTCCCACCGACGTCGACGAGAAGGCCGAGCGCCGCGCCGAGCGCCAGGTGGCGGGCTTCTTCGTCGCCTCGATGCTCATGGCTGTGCTCTTCTGTGTCGCCTACTTCACGCTCGACATCAAGGACGAGACCGACACGTTCATCGGCCTGGGCGCCTCCAACATCGCCCTCGGCACCACCCTCGGCCTCGCGCTGATGTTCATCGGCATCGGCATCATCCATTGGGCCCGCAAGCTCATGGGTGACGTCGAGATCTCCGAGCTGCGGCACCCGGCGTCCTCCTCCGAGGAGGACCGCGAGGCCACTCTCGCCGCACTCTCCGCGGGTCTCGAGGAGTCGGGCATCGCCCGTCGCCCGCTGATTCGCAACACGATGATCGGGGCCCTCGGCTTCGTCGGCCTCCCGCTGATCGTGGGTCTGCGCGACCTCGGTCCGCTGCCCGGCAAGAAGCTCGAGCGCACCATCTGGAAGTCCGGCACCCGCATCGTCCGGGACGTGACCGGCACCCCGGTGCGTCCGGAGCAGCTCGAGGTCGGCGACCTGATGAACGCCCAGCCCGAGGGTCTGGTCATTCCTCACTCCGAGGAGGTGGAGCAGGAGGGCCACAGCCGCGGCGTGAAGTACCTCGAGGGCGTCGACCTCCAGGTCGAGAAGTCGAAGTCGTCGGTGATCCTGCTGCGCATGGAGCCCAAGGATCAGACGTTCTCGGAGCGTTCCCCCGAGAACTGGTCGGTCAACGGCATCGTCGCGTTCTCCAAGATCTGCACCCACGTCGGGTGCCCGATCTCGCTCAACGAGCAGCAGACCCACCACCTGCTCTGCCCGTGCCACCAGTCCACCTTCGACCTGGCCGACGGCGGCCGCGTGGTCTTCGGCCCCGCCGCCCGCGCACTCCCCCAGTTGCCGCTCACCGTGAAGGACGGCTACCTGGTCGCCCGGAGCGACTTCGTGGAACCAGTCGGTCCTAGCTATTGGGAGCGTGACTCCGAATGAGTTCATCCAGCAACGTCGCGAGCTCCGTGGCCACCACCAACGGCAAGACCGCCGCCTCGGCCAAGAAGCAGGGGCGTGGTGCCAAGGTCGTCGGTTGGGCAGACGAGCGCCTCGGCCTGGCCACGGCGGCCAAGAAGAACCTCCGCAAGGTCTTCCCCGACCACTGGTCCTTCATGCTCGGCGAGATCGCACTGTGGTCCTTCGTCGTGCTCCTGATCACCGGCGTCTTCCTGACCTTCTGGTTCAAGCCGTCGATGGCCGAGGTCCAGTACTTCGGCTCCTACGCCGAGCTCAACGGAATGCACATGTCGGAGGCCTTCGCGTCGACGCTGGACATCTCGTTCGACGTCCGCGGCGGCCTGATGGTCCGTCAGATGCACCACTGGGCAGCGATGCTGTTCATCGCCTCGATGCTCGTGCACATGATGCGCGTCTTCCTCACCGGTGCGTTCCGCAAGCCGCGTGAGATCAACTGGGTGATCGGCGGCATGCTGATCCTCCTGGGCATCCTGGAGGGCTTCGCCGGATACTCCCTCCCCGACGACCTG